>NZ_JBEPKK010000008.1:0-259993 GCF_040544675.1 Variovorax boronicumulans | reverse complement strand
TTGTCGACCGGCGTGAGCTCGCTGTCGACCTCCACGTCGACGGGCATCAGTTCGCTGTCCACTGGCGTGAGCAGCCTTTCTACCTCGACATCCACCGGCATCAGCAGCCTGTCGACGGGCGTGAGTTCTCTATCGACCTCTGCCTCGACGGGGATTGGTTCACTGTCCACCGGTGTGAGCTCACTGTCGACTTCCGTCTCGACGGGTATCAGTTCGTTGTCCACTGGCGTGAGCAGCCTGTCGACTTCCGCATCCACCGGCATCAGTTCGTTGTCGACCGGCGTGAGCTCGCTTTCGACTGGTGTGAGCAGCCTGTCCACTTCGGCATCTACGGGCATCAGCAGCTTGTCTACGTCGACCTCGACGGGAATCAGCTCACTGTCTACCGGCGTGAGCTCGCTGTCGACCTCCGCATCGACCGGCATCAGTTCGCTGTCCACATCGACGTCCACGGGCCTCGGTTCCCTGTCCACCGGGGTGGACAGCCTGTCGACCTCGACCTCCACGGGCTTCAGCAGCCTGTCGACCGGCTTCGGTTCCCTGTCGACCGGCGTCATCTCGCTGTCCACGGGCATCATTTCGTTGTCGACCTCGACCTCGACGGGCATCAGCAGCCTGTCGACCGGCGTGAGTTCGCTCTCGACGTCCGCATCGACAGGGATCAGTTCGCTCTCAACCGGGGTGAGCAGCCTGTCGACGTCGACCTCCACCGGGATCGGCAGCCTGTCCACTGGCATCAGCACGGTCGACAGCAAGGTCGATAGCCTGTCCACGTCGACCTCGACGGGCATCAGCAGCCTGTCGACCGGCATGAGCAGCCTGTCGACCTCGGCCTCCACCGGCATCAGTTCGCTGTCGACCGGTGTGAGCTCGCTGTCAACGTCGACCTCGACGGGCATCAGTTCGCTGTCCACGGGCGTGAGCAGCCTGTCGACGTCGACCTCCACTGGCATCGGCAGCTTGTCCACGGGCATCAGCACGGTCGACAGCAAGGTGGACAGCCTGTCCACATCGACCTCGACCGGTATCAATTCGCTGTCCACCGGCATCAGCAGCTTGTCGACGTCGACCTCGACGGGCATCAGCTCGCTGTCCACGGGCATCAGCAGCCTGTCGACTTCGACCTCCACGGGCATCAGTTCGCTGTCCACCGGCGTCAGCAGCCTGTCGACCACCGTCGGTTCGCTGTCCACCGGGCTGAGCACGGTCGACAGCCGCATCGAAAGTCTGTCGACGTCGAGCTCGACCGGCATCGGTTCTCTGTCGACCGGTGTCAGCTCGCTCTCGACTGGCGTGAGTTCGCTGTCCACGGGCGTGAGCAGCCTGTCCACCAGCGTCGGCTCCTTGTCGACGGGTGTCAGTTCGCTGTCCACCGGCGTCGTCAGCCTGTCGTCCGGGCTGAGCACCACCAACAGCAACGTCGGCAGCCTGAGCACGACGGTCAGCAGCATCTACAACACCGGCACCAAGTACTTCCACGCCCAGTCGACGGCACCGGACGCGATCGCCAGCGGGCAGGACGCTGTCGCGATCGGGCCGCAGTCGATCGCCAGCGGCGCCAACTCCTTCGCCGCCGGCAACGGTGCGAAGGCAACAGCCGACGGCGCGGTGGCGGTGGGCTTCGGCGCACAGGCCACGGGGCAGAACGCGACCGCGGTCGGCACGGGTGCATCGGTCACGGGTGCGCAGGGCACGGCCATCGGCTTCGGCGCGGTGGTGCAGCAAAGTGGCGGCGTGGCGCTGGGCTCGGGCTCGGTGTCTTCCAGGGCTGCGGGCGCGGCTGGCTATATGCCGGGCAGCGCTACCGCAGACCAGGAAGCAGCGATCAAGGCGACCACCAGCACGCAGGGCGCGGTGTCGGTGGGCGATGCCGCCAACGGCCAATTCCGCCAGATCACAGGCGTGGCCGCGGGTTCTTCGGACAGCGATGCGACCAACGTGGCACAACTGAAGGCCGCATCGAGCGCAGCCAAGGCCAGCAGCATCCAGTACCAGACCAATGCGGATGGCTCGATCAACTACAACCAAGTCGTGCTGGGCAACGGGCAAGCGCCGGGCGGCACGCGCGTCAGCAATGTGGCGGCAGGCATCTTGCCGACCGATGCGGTCAACGTGGGCCAGCTGAACGAGGTGCGCCAGGGCGTCCAGGAAGTGTCGCGTGTCGCGTACTCGGGCATCGCGATGGCGTTCGCGATGTCGGGCACCTACCTGCCGACGCTGTACCCAGGCGAGAAGACCGTGGGCGTGGGCATCGGCGGCTACAAGGGCTATGGCGCGATCGCGCTGACCTTCAAGCAGCTCTCGGACGACGGCAAGATGTCCTGGGGCGCGGGCCTCTCGACCACTGGCAAGGACTGGGGCATCAACGCAGGTATCGGCTGGAAGTGGAAGTAATCCCCCTGCGCACCTGCTGACCCGTTCATCCGATCGGGTAATCTGCCAGCTCCCGCGTCTTCCCGGCGCGGGAGCTTTTTTGTATTTGGGCACTTACATTCATCATGCGCATCGGCATTTCCGTCATTACCCATGCGGGCCAGAACATCTGGGAGAACGGGCTCGGCCAGAACGTCGTGTTTTTGGCGCGGCTGTTCCAGCAGTTGCCGTTCGTGCGCTCGGTGATCCTGATCGACGTGGGCGACCAGCACGTCATGCCCGAGCAGGTCGACATGAATGCCATGGGCCTGCGACTGATGCGCGCCCATGAAGCCGCCGACGAGGTGGACGTGATCATCGAGATGGCCGGTGCGCTCGATCCCCAATGGCTGGCTCTGCAGCGCGCACGCGGCAAGAAGGTGGTGTACTACTGCGCGGGCCAGCCGTATGCGGGTGCGATCGAATCCTCGGTGTTCGACAAGCCCAGCCATTTCCCGCGCCCCGACCGCTGCGACGAGGTATGGCTCTTGCCCGAGTACCAGACCTTCGCGAGTTTCCAGCGCGTGCTGCAACGCTGCCCGGTGCGGGTCGTGCCGTACCTCTGGCATCCGCAATTCCTGGCGCAGCGCATCGAGGACGTTTCCAGGCTCGGCTTCAGTTTCGGCTGGAAAGCCGGCACCCAGCCCGCCGCCGGCTTGCGCGTCGCGATCTTCGAGCCGAATATTTCCGTGGCCAAGACCTCGAGCATCTCGATGCTGGCCTGCGACGAAGCCTGCCGCGCCGAGCCCGGCAGCGTGGCGATGATGAGCGTGCTCAACACGCTGCACCTGAAGGACCATCCGACGATGCTGTACTTCGCGAACCAGCTCGATCTGGTGAAGCAGCACAAGGCGGTGTTCCTCGGCCGGCACGACATCGTGGGCTTCATGGTCCAGCATGCCGACGCGGTGGTGTCGCACCAGTGGATCAACGACCAGAACTACAGCTATCTCGACGCGCTCTATGGCGACTACCCGCTGGTGCACAACTCGCCATGGTTGCAGGGTTTCGGTGCCGGCTATTTCTACCCCGGCTTCGAGGCCGCCGAGGGCGGACGGCAACTGCGCGTCGCGGCCAAGGAACATGACGCCCGACTCGATGACTACCGGCGACGATCGCGCCAGGTGTTCGACGCGGTCGATCCCCTCAATGCCGCCAATGTCGAGCAGTACGGCCGGCTTCTTCTCGACCTGCAGAGGAACAGCGGGTTCGAAGGGGCCGCGGCATGAACAAGCCCCTCAAGGTCGGTGTCTCCATCTTCGTGCGCAAGGGCGAGCAGTCGCTCTGGGAAAACGGCATCTTCCAGAATTGCCTGTTCCTCGTCATGCTGCTGCAGCGCTCGCCGCTGGTGGGCCAGACCTTCCTGGTCGCGGGCGGTGGCGACGGCTCGCCTGAAGACGCTGCGAATTTCATCACCGACTCTCCTGTGCCGATGATCGACATGGCGCAGGCCGCCCAAGAGCTCGACGTGATGATCGAGATGAGCGCTCAGCTCGGGCGCGAGTGGATGGTCGCGTTCCGCGAGCGCGGCGGCAAGATCGTCTCGATGCGCGTGGGCAACGACTACGTGATCGACATCGAGCGCATGGTGTTCAACAAGCCGCACGGCCTGCTGCTGACCGGCGCGCCCTACAACGAGGTCTGGACACTGCCCGAGTACGAAGCCACCTGCGTGCCGTACTTCGCGAGCTGCTTTCGCGCGCCGGTGCGCATGATGCCGCACCTGTGGAGCCCGATCGTGCTCGACCGCGCCGTCACCAAGCTGCCCGAGGGCGAGAGCTTCGGCTACAAGGCAGGGCGCAGGCGCTGGCGCGTCGCGATGTTCGAGCCCAACATCTGCATGGTGAAGACCAGCCATGTGCCGTTGCTTTGCTGCGAATCCGCGCACCGCGCCGACCCCGACATGCTGGCGCACGTCCAGGCCTACAACACCTTCCACATGAAGGACCATGTGTCCTTCAATGGCTTTGCCAACAGCCTGGACATCGTGCGCCATGGCATCACCACCTTCGAAGGCCGTTTCCCGATCTGGCATGTGATGGCGATGAACGTCGATGCGGTCGTCAGCCACCAATGGGAAAACGCCCAGAACTACCTCTACTACGAAGCCCTCTACGGCGGCTACCCCCTGATCCACAACTCGCACCTGATCGGCGACTGCGGCTACCGCTACCACGGCTTCGACTGCGAGGAGGGCGGCCGCGCGCTGCAGCAGGCCTTTGCCGAGCACGACGCCAACTTGCCGGCCTACCGCGAGCGCGCACGCCAGCTCATCGCAAAGCTGGACCCCGAGAGCGAAGACAACGTGCGCATCTACACCGCCGCCATCGAGAACCTCTACGCGCAAGACCCCCGATGAACACAACGACACCACGATGGCTGCGGCTGTTGCCTGCCGCGCTCGCAGTGGCCGCCTGGGCCCTGGCCGGCACGGCGTTCGCGCAAGGCGTGCTGGTGCCGCAGGCGCCGGCCGCGCCGCCGCAGGACACGCTCACCCGCGCCGCCGCCAGCGTGGGCATCCAGCGCTGCCTACCGGCCATCACGCGGCTCTCCACACTCACCGTGCAGGGCAGCCGCGGCCATGACGTGCTGCTCGACTGGGACCGCAAGCGCCCCGACGACGGTCCGATGTTCTCGCTGATCGGCATCCAGTATCCGAACGCCGGCGTGGCCGCCTCGATCACCGCGATTCCCGGCGACGGCGGCAGCTGCACCGTGTCGGCCGAACGCATCTCCGTCGCGCCCTTCACCTGCCAGAGCGTTGCCGAGCAGGAATTGAAGAACTACAAGATGACGCGCCTGCTGCCCATCTACGCGGTCTACACCGACGACAAGGAGCCGACCTCGTCGGTCTCGCTGATCGATTCGCCGCCGGGCTGCCTGGTGATCCGCCGCTATGTCGAGTACGGCTGGCGGGACCCGTCGGCGCCCGCGCCCGCCGCCGCGCCGGCCGCACAGGCGCCCAAGCGGCGCTGAGCGCGCGCGCGCCCAGCGCCCAGCACGGGGCGTGCGCTCGCCTCCGACACGCGAGGAGGCCCTTGACCGGCCTCGGGCCGGCACAACCCGGCAGAACAATGAGGCCGATCCGCGCACACGTCGCGGCGAAGGAGACACCATGCCTCTGGCTTCATGGATCGGCCGGCGCGCCATGCAACCCTTCTCGAAGGCGCTGCCGCCGCTGGGCGACACCGAGCGCGCCGCGCTGGAGGCCGGCACGGTCGGCTTCGAAGGACAGCTCTTCGCGGGCAGCCCCGACTTCGACGTGCTGGCTGCCATGGGCCCCAACCGGCTCACCGAGCGCGAGCAGGACTTCCTGCACAACGAGGTGCGCACGCTGTGCCACATGCTCGACGACCATGCGATCGACCAGGCACAAGACCTGCCGCCCGAGGTCTGGCGCTACCTGCGAGAGAAACGCTTCTTCGGAATGATCATTCCTGCGGAGTTCGGCGGCCTGGGCTTCGGCCATTACGCGCACGCCACGGTGGTGGCGCGCATCGCCACCGTCAACGTGGCCACCGCTGTCACGGTGATGGTGCCCAACTCGCTGGGCCCTGCCGAACTGCTGCTGCGCTACGGCACGGACGCGCAAAAGCAGCACTACCTGCCGCGCCTGGCCGACGGCCGTGAGCTGCCGTGCTTCGGGCTCACGTCGCCGTATGCGGGCTCCGACGCGGCCTCGATTCCCGACCGGGGCGTGCTGGTGGAGCGCGAGTTCAACGGCAAGCGCACGCGCGGCTTTCTGGTCGATTTCGACAAGCGCTACATCACCCTCGCGCCCGTCGCCACGGTGGTGGGGCTGGCCTTTCACGCGGTCGATGAGAGCCGGCCCGAAGGCCAGCGCGAACTGGGCATCACCTGCGCGCTGATTCCGGTGCCGCACGAGGGCATGGAGATCGGCCGCCGCCATCGCCCCATGGACAGCGCCTTCATGAACGGCCCGATCCGCGGCCGCCAGGTCTTCGTGCCGATGGACTGGATCATCGGCGGCGAAAAGCAGGTGGGCCAGGGCTGGCGCATGTTGATGGAGTGCCTGGCCGCGGGGCGCGCGATTTCGCTGCCGGCGCTCGGCTCGTCGATGCAGCAGACGGCGCTCTATGTGAGCAACGGCTACGGCCAGATCCGCGAGCAGTTCGGAATGCCGGTCGGCAAGTTCCATGCGATTGCCGGGCTGGTCGCGCAGATGTCGGCCGAGCTCTACGCGACCGATGCCGCGCGCCGCTTCACGGCCGCCGCGCTCGACAAGGGCGAGCGGCCCAGCGTGGCGAGCGCGATCCTCAAGGTGCAGCTCACCGAGGCGGGGCGCCGCGCGGTCAACCACGGCATGGACATCCTGGGCGGCAAGGGAATCATCTCGGGGCCGTCGAACCTGCTGGGCGTTTCCTACCGGCAGGCGCCCATCGCGATCACGGTGGAAGGCGCCAACATCCTCACGCGCGCGCTCATCGTGTTCGGCCAGGGCGCGGTGCGCTGCCATCCGCATGTGCTCGATGAAATGGCGGCCGTGCAGGCGAACGACGAAACCGCACTCGGCAAGGCGCTGATCGCGCACGGCAAGCATGTGGCGCTCAACCTCTGGCACAGCCTCTTCGGCGCGCCGGTGCTCGGCGAACCGCCCGTGGAACTGGAGCGCGAGGCGCGGCTCATCGCACGCATGAGCGCCAAGTACGCCTTCACCGCCGACCTGGCGATGGGCATGCTCGGCGGCAAGCTCAAGCGCATGGAGCTGCTGTCGGCGCGCCTTGGCGACGTGCTCGCGCAGCTGTACTTGGCGAGCGCCTGCGTCTGGCGGTATCGGGTGGATGCGGCGCCCGAACTGCTGCCGTTTGCGCGGGCCGCGATCCGTTTTCAGCTGGACGAAGCCAGCAAGATCCTGCACGACCTGTATGCCAACCTGCCGACCGCCGGACGCCGCGTGATCGGCGCCCTGGTGCTGCGCCGCACCGCGCACCTGGCGCCGCTGCGCGATGTGCAGCTGCTGGAACTGGCCGAACTGCTGCGCGCCAACCCGCGTATCGTCGAGCGCCTGGCGCCCGACCTCAGCGAGCCCGCGGCGGGCGGCCTGCGCGACCTGATGCATGCGATGGAACTGGGCGCGCAACTGGGCGACACCACCGCGGCGCTCAACAAGGTGCTGCGCCGCACGAACTCGCTGGAAGAAGCGGCCTGCTCGGCGCCCGACCCGGCGCTGGCCCTGGCTTACCTGAAGGCGGCCGACAAGGTGATCCAGGTGGACGACTTCGAAGGCCCGTCGGCGCAGCCGCAGCCGCAGAAAAATGCCGAGGCCTTCACGCGTTCGCTTGCTTCGCCATCTCCGTCAGCGCCGCCGCCGTCCGGGCATCGGCCGGAAAGAACGACTCCACCGCGAGTTCCTGCAACGTGACATCGACCGGCGTGCCGAAGATGGTGGTGGTGCTGATGAAGCTCAGCACGCCGCCCGGCGTGACCAGCTGAAAGGGCACCACCACGCCTGACAGGTCGGCGTCGGGCTTCGGCGCGTCGTGGCTCACGTTGGGCGTGGGAAAGGCTTCGAGCTCGTCGTGCAGCGCCTGCAGCACGGCATCACCCGTGGCGGCCACCTGCTGCTGCAAGCGCTCCAGCAGGTGCGCGCGCCATTGCGCGAAGTTCGCGATGCGCGAAGCCAGGCCGCCGGGGTGCAGGCTCAGGCGCAGCACGTTGACCGGGGGCGCCACCAGCTCGGCTGCGGCGCCGGCCATGAGCAACGGCACCAGCGCGTTGTAGGCCACCAGGTTCCAGTGGCGGTCCACCGCCAGCGCGGGGTAGGGCTCGTGGCCCTTGAGCACCAGGTCCACCGCGCGCCGCGCCGAAGCGAGGGCCGGATCGTCCAGCGAACGCTGCCGGTACATCGGCGCAAAGCCCGCCGCCACCAGCAGCGCATTGCGCTCGCGCAGCGGCACTTCCAGCCGCTCGGCCAGACGCAGCACCATCTCGCGGCTGGGGGCGGCGCGGCCGGTTTCCACGTAGCTCAGGTGCCGGGTCGAAACCTCGGCCTCCTGCGCCAGGTCGAGCTGGCTCAGGCGCCGGTGGGTGCGCCAGTGCCGCAGGTGGGCGCCGAAGGGATCGCGCGCGCCGGGCTGGCTGGCCTTGGACGAATGGGTGCTGCGGGTGGTGTTCATCGCCCGCATTCTGGCGCGGTGCCCGCGCGGCGCCATGACCTGCGAGGTTATCGACGCGATGCATGCCCCGCGGAATCATCGACCCCAACGCGGCAGGACTGGCTTGCGGCGTATCCATCCCAAGGAGATTCACATGTCCGTCTTCACTTCCCCCCGCTTCCTGCCCAACGTGATGTGGGCCGACGCCGCTTCCTGCGCCGCGACCGGTGCGCTGCAGGTGGCATTCACCGATGCGTTGGCGCAGCTGACCGGCCTGCCCGCGGCGCTGCTGATGGGCACGGGCGTGTTCCTGCTGGCCTATGCCGCCGTCGCCGCTTTCATGGCCAGCCGCAGCACGCCGCCGCGCACGCTGATCGGCCTTGTGATCTTCGGCAACTTCGGCTGGGCCGTGGCCTGCGTCGCTTTGCTGGTGAGCGGCATGTTCGCGGTCACTGCGCTGGGAGTCGCCTGGGTATTGGCGCAGGCGCTGTGCGTGGTCGTGCTGGCCGAGCTGCAATGGACGGGCCTGCGCCGCACGCGCACCAGCGCCGGCATGGCGCTGGCCTGAACGCAGGCGACGCGAGAGATGCCGGCAACGCCCGTCTACCCGGCGTTTCTCGCTATGAGGAACATGGCGCGGAGGGTGCGTGAGAGGGAAGACCGACTACAACAGCTGACTTTCAACCCCGCTATCCTTGAGGAGCTTCCACGAAACAACAGGAGTTCCCCTATGGCCAAAGCACCGGCGCACGCCTTTGCGTCCACCCTCAAGACCTTCAAGACCGCATCGGGCAAGGCCGGCAAGTACTGGTCCCTGAAGGAACTGGCCAAGCAGTACCCCACCATCGACCGGCTGCCCGTGTCGATCCGCATCGTGCTCGAATCGGTGCTGCGCAATTGCGACGGGCAGAAGGTCTCGCCCAAGCATGTCGAAGAGCTGGCGCACTGGTCCCCCAACGCCGAACGCACCGACGAGATTCCCTTCGTGGTCACCCGCGTGGTGCTGCAGGACTTCACCGGCGTGCCGCTGCTGGCCGACCTGGCCGCCATGCGCAGCGTGGCCGCCAAGCTGGGCAAGTCGCCCAAGACCATCGAGCCGCTGGTGCCCGTCGATCTGGTGGTGGACCACTCGGTGATGGTCGACTACTACGGCACGCCCAAGGCGCTCGACCTCAACATGAAGCTGGAGTTCCAGCGCAACAACGAGCGCTACCAGTTCATGAAGTGGGGCATGCAGGCCTTCGACACCTTCCGCGTGGTGCCGCCGGGCTTCGGCATCGTGCACCAGGTCAACCTCGAATACTTTGCGCGCGGCGTCTACAAGAGCCCGCACGACAAGGGCGACACGCCCACCTACTACCCCGATTCGCTGGTCGGCACCGACAGCCACACCACCATGATCAACGGCGTGGGCGTGGTCGGTTGGGGCGTGGGCGGCATCGAGGCCGAGGCGGCCATGCTGGGTCAGCCGGTCTACATGCTCACCCCCGACGTGGTGGGCTTCGAACTCACCGGCAAGCTGCGCGAAGGCGTGACGGCCACCGACCTGGTGCTGTTCGTCACCGCCATCCTGCGCACCGAGAAAGTGGTGGGCAAGTTCGTCGAGTTCTTCGGCCCGGGTGCCGCCTCGATCGCCGTGCCCGACCGCGCGACCATCGGCAACATGGCGCCCGAATACGGCGCGACCATGGGCTTCTTCCCGGTCGATGAAATGACGGTGGCGTACTTCGAAGGCACCGGCCGCACCAAGGAAGAGGTCGAGCGCTTCGAGGCCTACTACAAGGCGCAGGGCCTGTTCGGCATGCCCGCGCCGGGCGATATCGACTACACCAAGATCGTCAAGCTCGACCTGGGCACCGTGTCGCCCAGCCTGGCCGGCCCCAAGCGCCCGCAGGACCGCATCGACCTGGGCCACCTGGCCACCAAGTTCTCCGAGCTCTACAGCAAGCCCAACGACGCCAACGGCTTCAACCAGCCGGCCGAGAAGCTCAAGCTGCGCTATCCGCTGGTCACCGCAGGGCAGGGCAACGACGACGAAGCCGCCGCGCCGCCGGCCGGCTCGCCGCGCCAGGTGGTCGAGATGGTTGCCAACCGCTCGACCAAGGCCGCGGCCCACACCAGCGCCACGGCGCCTTCGGCCCCCAAGGGCGAGGTCACCATCGGCAACGGCGACGTGCTGATCGCGGCCATCACCTCGTGCACCAACACCTCCAACCCGAGCGTGATGCTCGCGGCCGGCCTCCTGGCCAAGAAGGCGGTGGAGGCGGGGCTCACGGTCAAGCCGCACATCAAGACCTCGCTGGCCCCGGGCTCGCGCATCGTCACCGAGTACCTGGAAAAGGCGGGTCTCCTGACGTACCTGGAGAAGCTGGGCTTCTACCTCGCGGGCTACGGCTGCACCACCTGCATCGGCAACGCGGGCGACCTCACGCCCGAGATCAACGAAGCCATCACCAAGAACGACCTCATCGGCGCGGCCGTGCTCTCGGGCAATCGCAACTTCGAGGCGCGCATCCACCCGAACCTGAAGGCCAACTTCCTGGCATCGCCGCCGCTGGTGGTGGCCTTCGCGATCGCCGGCAACGTGATGACCGACCTCATGACGCAGCCCGTGGGCAAGGGCAGGAACGGCAAGGACGTGTACCTGGGCGACATCTGGCCGAGCCCGAAGGAGATCGACGAAAACCTGCGCTTTGCGATGAACGCCAAGTCGTTCCGAGCGAACTACGAGAAGGTCAAGACCGATCCGGGCAAGTTCTGGAGCAGCATCAAGGGCACCGAGGGCCAGGTGTACGACTGGCCCACCTCGACCTACATCGCCGAGCCGCCGTTCTTCGAGGGCTTCAAGATGAAGCCGCACGCGGCGGACGCGGGCTTCAAGGGCGCGCGGATCATGGCGCTGTTCGGCGACTCGATCACCACCGACCACATCTCGCCGGCCGGCGCCATCAAGGAAAGCTCGCCCGCGGGCATCTGGCTCAAGGCGCACGGCGTGCCCAAGGCCGACTTCAACAGCTACGGTTCGCGCCGGGGCAACCACGACGTGATGATGCGCGGCACCTTCGCCAATGTGCGCATCAAGAACCTGATGATTCCGCCGGACGCCAACGGCACGCAGGAAGAGGGCGGCGTCACGCGCTTCCAGCCCGGCAACGAGAAGATGTTCATCTACGACGCCGCCATGAAGTACATCGCGCAGGGCGTGCCCACGGTGGTGTTCGGCGGCGAAGAGTACGGCACCGGCTCCTCGCGCGACTGGGCCGCCAAGGGCACGCAGCTCTTGGGCATCAAGGCGGTGGTGGCGCGCAGTTTCGAGCGCATCCACCGCGCCAACCTGGTGGGCATGGGCGTGCTGCCGCTGCAGTTCCGCGGCGCCGATTCGTGGCAGACGCTGGGCCTCACCGGCGACGAGAAGATCGACGTGGTGATCGGCGGCGAACTCAAGCCGCAGATGGACGTCAAGCTGGTGGTGCACCGCCCCGACGGCACCCACCAGGAGGTGACGGTGCGCCTTCGCATCGACACGCCGATCGAGGTGGACTACTACAAGCACGGCGGCATCCTGCCGTTCGTGCTGCGGCAGCTGCTGGCGGCTTGATCCGTCCCGATCCCTTGATCCGGATCGGGCTCATCTCCGACACCCACGGGTTGCTGCGTCCGGAGGCCCTGGCTGCCCTGCGGGGCAGCGACTTCATCGTGCACGGCGGGGATATCGGCGATGCCGGCATCCTCGAGGCGCTGCGTGCCATCGCACCGCTCACGGTCGTACGGGGCAACAACGACCGCGAGCCCTGGGCCGAGGCCATCGCCGAATCTGAATTCCTGAAGGTCGGCGGCGTGCTGGTCTATGCGATTCACGATCTCTCGCAGATCGACATCGATCCCGTGGGTGCGGGCGTTCGCGTGGTGGTCTCCGGGCACTCGCACAAGCCCGGGATCGAGGAGCGCGACGGCGTTCTGTACGTCAACCCGGGCAGCGCCGGCCCGCGGCGATTCAAGCTGCCGATCGCTGTCGCCGAACTCCTCGTCGTCGGCACTTCGGTCACTGCACGCATCGTCGAGCTGGCCTGATTCCGCCCAAAAAAGGGCGCAATCGGCGCGCTCATAGGGGTTTAGTCAGGTTTGTGCGATTGAGAATTGATAGCATCTGGGTTTCGCCTCCTGCCGTCCCCCACTTTCCAGGGCACCTCCCATCGTGCAAAACAAAGACATCGGCGCAGCGCCGGCCCATCCCGGGCTGCGGCTCGACCAGCTTCCCAGCCACCAGTGGGCCACCGTCATCGACGTGGCGCGTCCCGAAAGCGCCGACGGCCGCGAGCTTGTGCTGCGCCTGACCGAGATCGGCTTTGTTCCGGGCGAAGCGGTGCGCATCGTCGCCAGCGGCGTGCCGGGGCGGGAACCCATCGCCGTGCGGCTCGGCCACACCACCTTCGCATTGCGCCGCCACGAGGCCGCGCTGATCCACGTCACACCGGGAGCTGCCAACCATGGCTGAAGCCGTCATCCAGGGACCCGGCGGCTTCGCCCCCACCGCCCAGCCGGGACGCATCGCGCTGCTCGGCAACCCCAACTGCGGCAAGACCGCGCTCTTCAACCTGCTGACGGGAAGCCGCCAGAAGGTCGCCAACTACGCCGGCGTGACCGTCGAGCGCAAGGAAGGCACCTTGCGCACCCCTTCGGGCCGCCGCGTCTTCGTGCTCGACCTGCCGGGCGCCTACAGCCTGAACGCCCTGAGCGCCGACGAAGCCGTCACGCGCGACGTCGTCACCGGCCAGAGCAGCGAAGCCTTGCCCGACCTCCTGGTGTGCGTGACCGACGCCACCAACCTGCGCCTGAACCTGCGGCTGGTGCTGGAAGCCCGCAAGCTGGGTCTTCCGATGGTGGTGGCGCTCAACATGACCGACATGGCCAGGAAGCAGGGCATCGTGGTCGATGCCGCCTTGCTCTCGCGCGAACTGGGCGTGCCGGTGATCGAGACGGTCGGCGTCCATACCGGCGGCGCGAAGAACCTCCTCGAAGCGCTCGATGCCCCCGTGGCCGCCGCCGCGCCGCAGCCCTGGCAGGCGCCGGGCCTGGACGACGTGCTCGCCACGCAGCGCGAAGTGCGCCGCATCCTCGGCCTTGCGGTGAAGGAGCCGGTGGGCAGCCTCGCCACCAGCGACCGCATCGACCGCGTGGTGATGCATCCGCTGTGGGGCATGCTGGTGCTTGCGGTCACGATGTTCCTGATGTTCCAGGCCGTGTTCAGCTGGGCCAACCTGCCGATGGACGCGATCAAGTCCGGCACCGAGGCGGTGGGCGAACTGCTCAAGACCTACATCCCCGAAGGCATGCTGCAGAGCCTGCTGGTCGACGGCGTGGTGGCCGGCGTGGGCGGCGTGATCGTGTTCCTGCCGCAGATCCTGATTCTGTTTCTCTTCATCCTTGCGCTGGAAGACTCGGGCTACCTGCCGCGCGCGGCCTTCCTGCTGGACCGCGTGATGGGCACCGTGGGCCTGTCGGGCCGCTCGTTCATTCCGCTGCTCTCGAGCTTTGCCTGCGCCATTCCCGGCGTGATGGCCACGCGCACCATCAGCAACTGGCGCGACCGCATCACCACCATCATGATCGCGCCGCTGATGACCTGCTCGGCCCGGCTGCCGGTGTATGCGCTGCTGATCGCCGCCTTCATTCCGGCGCGCACCGTGGGCGGCGTGTTCAACCTGCAGGGCGTGGTGCTGTTCGCGCTGTACGTGTTCGGCATCGTCTCGGCGATGGCCGTGGCCTGGGTGATGAAGCGCTTTCGCGACAACACCTCGCATTCGCCGCTGTTGATGGAGCTGCCGGCCTACCGCTGGCCGAACCCTCGAAACCTGGTTGTGGGACTTTATGAACGAGCGTGGATCTTCCTCCAGCGCGTGGGCACGATCATCCTCACGCTCACCATCCTGCTGTGGTTCCTGTCGACCTTTCCGTCGCCGCCCGAAGGCGCGACCGGTCCGGCCATCCAGTACAGCCTGGCCGGCATGATCGGCCGCGGCCTGGAACACATCTTTGCGCCCATCGGCTTCAACTGGCAGATCTCGATCGCGCTGGTGCCGGGCATGGCGGCGCGCGAAGTGGCGGTGGGCGCGCTGGGCACGGTGTATGCGCTGTCGGCCACCGGCGACGACGTGGCAGGTGCGCTGGAGCCGCTCATCGCCGGCAGCTGGTCGCTGGCAACCGCGCTGTCGCTGCTGGTCTGGTTCGTGTTTGCGCCGCAGTGCATCTCCACGCTGGCCGCGGTCAAGCGCGAGACCAGTTCCTGGAAATACGTGTGGATCATGGCGGGCTACCTTTTTGCGCTGGCGTACGCGGCGTGTTTCATCACCTATCGCGTTGCAGTGGCACTCGGGGCCGGTTAAAACAGCCCTCTGACACTGAAAGGCTGAAAGAAAAAATGGCACAGCAACTGATCGTCGGCTTGATCGTCGCAGCCGCCGCGTTCTACGCGGTCTGGCGCTGGATGCCCGCGGGCTGGCGCCGCAGCGCGGCCCGCAAGCTCGCGGCCGGCACGCAGCGCGCCGGCCTGGTCGACCAGCAACGCGCCGACAGGCTGGCCGCCTCGCTCGCCAAGACCTCCGGCTGCGGCTCCTGCGACACCTGCGGCAGCTGCGCCCCCAAGAAACCCGACGCCATGGAAGCCGGCAAGGCCCTCTCCAGCAGCCGCTGAGCCGACGATGCCCGCGCACATCCTGGTCGCCGGCGGCGGCATCGGGGGGCTGGCCACGGCGCTGGCGCTTTCTTCTTCGCGAGGCCGGCACCGGGTCGATGTCTTCGAGCAGGCCGCGGTCTTTGGCGAAATCGGCGCAGGCGTTCAGCTGGGCCCCAACGCCACGCGGCGGCTTCAGCAACTGGACCTGAGCCCAGGCCTGGCAGCCATCGCCGCCAAGCCCGAAGCGCTGGTGGTCCACAGCGCAGGCAGCGGTGCGGTGCTCGCCCGGCTTCCGCTGGGCGATGCCATGCAGCAGTGTTACGGCGCCCCTTACTTCTGCGTTCACCGAGCGGACCTGCATGCCCTGCTGCTCGACGCCGTGCGCGCGCGCGGCACGGGCACGCTGGTGACCGGCGCGCGCCTCGAACTCGTCGAGACCAGCGACGACCTGGTGTGCGTCTCCAGCGCGGATGCGCGCGCCTGGGAGGGCGAGGCGCTTGTCGGGGCCGACGGCCTCTGGAGCCTGGTGCGGCAGCAGATGGACACGCCTTCGGCCGCCGAGCCGCCCCGCGTCACGGGCCACACCGCATGGCGCGCCCTGGCCCGGCAGTCCGACCTGCCCGCGGCCTTGCGCCGCCAGCAGGTCGATGTGTGGCTCGGACCGCAACTGCATGCGGTGGCGTACCCCGTGCGCGGCGGCGAATGGCTCAACGTGGTGGTGATCGCCGAATCCGCGCCGGCCGGCGATGCGCGCGACTGGGACCAAACCAGCAGCATCGCCGCGCTGCAGCAGGCCACGGGTCGCAGCGGCATCGCGCTGCAGGCCTTGCTCGAAGCCATGCCCGGCTGGCGCGCCTGGACGCTCAGCGACCGCGCGCCGGTCGCGTCCGCCGCAGACATGGCGCACGAGCGTGTGGCGCTGGTGGGCGATGCCGCGCATCCGATGGTGCCGTACCTCGCGCAGGGCGCCGGCATGGCGATCGAGGACGCCGTCGCACTGGCCGATGCGCTGGCCGATGCCGGCGCGGCCGACGTGCCGCATGCCTTTGCGCGCTATGCCCAGGCGCGCTGGCAACGCAATGCGCAGGTGCAGGCGCGTGCGCGGCGCAACGGCGAGGTGTTCCATGCCACAGGTGCGGTGCGCCTGGCGCGCGACCTTGCGATGCGCACGCTGGGCGCGCGCCTGCTCGATCAGCCCTGGTTGTACGGCGGCTGAGCGGCCGTCGGGCGGCGGCCGGGCCCGGGGCTTTCAGAGCCTGAAGGTCTGCAGGTGCTCGATGCGTTCCGCAATGCCTTCGGGCCCGAGGTAGTGGCCGAGCGATCCGTCGCGCACCTTCACCAGCGTCGTCTCCAGTTCCGCCAGCATCGCATCGCGGTCGGCGACGAAGGCCGGCGGCACGTCGATGCCCGCTGCGGCACACGCATCGGCGATCAGGTGCGCGCTCGCCGGGGCGCCGCACGCCGCGCACTTGACGATGGCCGCCACGCTCGGCTCCGCGCCGTTGGCCAGCAATGCGCTCGTGAGTTCGGGTGCGATCTGGCCGTCGATGTTGCGCAGCGCATCGGCCGCCACCGGCGCCCCCGCGCGCACCAGCGCCGCCGCTGCGGCAAAGGCGCTCTGCCCCAACGCGACGTCGGTGGCCAGCGCGCTGCCTTGTTGCGGTCCCTCGAAGTCCAGGCCCGATGCCGCGAGCTCGGCCACCAGCGCCGCGTCGTCGGAGGCGATGGCATGGTGCAGCGCGGCGCGCGCCAGCATGGGGTGATGGCGCAGCGTGCCCTCTGCCAGCGGCGTGCGCCAGTCGACGATGGCGCCGCAATAGAAGGTGACCACCTTGTCCATCAGGTCCAGGTCCAGCCCGTGTTCCTGATGGCGGTCGTCCAGGTACTGCAGCAGCGTCTGCCCTGAGAAGTAGTCGCTGGTGGGGGCCAGCGGGTCTTCGTCCAGATGCAGCGCCGCGAAGGCGCCGTGCAGGTCGGTGGCGATCGTGCTCAGGCTGTCTTCGTGCAGCGCGTGCGTCCAGGCGGGCGGCAGGCCCTGCTTCCACGCAATGATCTGGCCGTGCGCCGGGCCGGGCTCGACCACCGCATAGATGCGGTCCAGGTACTCGAAGCCGCCGAAGGGAAGGAGGGTGAGCTTGCCGCTTGCCGGCGCGCCAGTGTCGGCGGCTGCATCCCTGGCCAGTTCCTGCTCGTGCTCGATCCAGCCTTGCAGGTCGCGGTAGCCGTCGCTCCCGTCCCAGAAGAGTTCCGACCAGCTCACGCTTTCGATGTTGCCGTTCATCGGCAGGGCCAGGTCGTAGTCGAGGCGTCCGCCCGCGGTCTGCTCCCACAACGCCACCAGCCCCTCGGGAATCGGCCCCTCGCACAGCGCCTGCACGGCGGCGATCTGGTGCGGCGGCATCGGCGGCTGCGCATCGAAGATCACCCGCTCGGCGAACAGGACGACGCCGTGGGTCCGCAAGGTTGAAATTTCCTCGGGCGAGAACTCGATGGTGTGCATGGCAGTGGTCTCCGTTGTTGCCAAAAATGTAGCGCTTTGCGCAGATGGAGCAAGCACTACCATCGGGTGTTCAGCTGGAGGGCTGCGGTGCGGCCCAAGCCGAACCGCCGTTCAGAGCTCGGTGCGCAACCGCCAGATCTCGGGGAACAACACCACATCCAGCATCTTGCGCAGATAGCTCACGCCGCCCGTGCCGCCGGTGCCGCGCTTGAAGCCGATCACGCGCTCCACCGTCGTCACATGGCGGAAGCGCCAGAGGCGGAAGGCGTCTTCGAGGTCGGTGAGTTTTTCGCCGAGCTGGTAGAGGTCCCAGTGATCGTGCGGGTTGCGGTAGACCGTGAGCCACGCGGCCTCGACGCCGTCGCTGGCCTCGTAGGGCTGCGTCCAGTCGCGGTCCAGCCGGTCGGCGGGCACCAGCACGCCGCGGCGCGCCAGGAGACGCAGCGACTCGTCGTACAGCGAGGGCTGGCGGTAGGCGGCTTCCACTTGCGCGAGCAGGTCGGCGCGGTGCGCATGCGGCTTGAGCATCGCGGCGTTCTTGTTGCCCAGCGCAAACTCGATGCAGCGGTACTGCGCGCTCTGGAAGCCGCTGGAGTTCGCGAGGTAGGGGCGCATGGCCGTGTACTCGGGCGGCGTCATGGTCGAGAGCACGGTCCAGGCGCTCACCAGCTGTTCCATGATGCGGCTCACGCGCGCGAGCATCTTGAAGGCGTCGGCCAGTTTTTCTTCGGCGATGCAGGTGGTGGCGGCGCGCAGCTCGTGCAGCATGAGCTTCATCCAGAGCTCGCTGGTCTGGTGCTGCACGATGAACAGCATCTCGTCGTGCGCGGGCGAAAGCGGGTGCTGCGCGTTGAGGATTTCGTCCAGGTGCAGGTAGTCGCCGTAGCTCATGGACTTGCTGAAGTCCAGCTGCGCTTTTTCTTCGTGGACGATGTTCTCGGTGTGCTTGGCGGCGGTCATGTCACTGCGTTCTTGCGGTTGAATTCTTCGCGCTTCCACTCGCCCGATTCGAGCACCTGCACGAGGTGTTCGACCGAGTTCCACACATCCTCGAAGCCGATGTACAGCGGCGTGAAGCCGAAACGCAGGATGTCGGGCATCTGCGAATCGCCGGCGCGGTAGTCGCCGATGACGCCGCGCGCGATCAGCGCCTGCACGATGGCGTAGGCGCCTTCTTCGCGGCTCAGGCAGACCTGCGAGCCGCGCTGCGCATGATCGCGCGGCGTGACGAGCGACAAGCCTTGCCCTGCACAACGCTCTTCGACCAGCTGGATGAACATGTCCGTGAGCGCCAGCGACTTGGTGCGCAGCGCGGCCATCGCGCCCTGGTCCGCGTTGAAGGCTTCGGCGGCGAGCACCGTGTCGAGCCCGCATTCGAGCCCGGCCAGCGCAATGATGGGCTGCGTGCCGCACAGGTAGCGGCCCACGCCCGGGGCGGGGCGGTAGTGCGGCGTGAACTCGAAGGGCGCCGCATGGCCCCACCAGCCCGACAGCGGCTGCTCGAACTGGCCCGCATGCCGCGTGTTGACCCATGCGAAGGCTGGCGCGCCAGGCCCGCCGTTGAGGTACTTGTAGCCGCAGCCGATCGCGTAATCGGCGTTGCTGTCGTTGAGCGCCACGGGCACCGCGCCCGCGCTGTGCGCGAGGTCCCACACCGTGAGCGCGCCTGCGGCGTGCGCGGCGGCGGTGACGGCCTTCATGTCGTGCATCGCGCCGGTGCGGTAGTTGACGTGCGTGAGCATCAGCACGGCCACTTCGTCGGTCAGCACTGAATTTGGGCCTTGCAGTTCGCTCGCGTCGATCAGCTTGAGCGTGAAGCCGCGCTCGCGGCACAGCGACTCGGCGATGTAGAGGTCCGTCGGGAAGTTGCTGCGCTCGCTCACCACCAGCTTGCGACCGCTTTCCTTTTGCTGCGAGAGCGCGGCGAACAGCACCTTGTAGAGGTTGACCGAGGTGCTGTCGGTGCACACCACTTCGCCGGGCGCGGCGCCGATGAGCCGGGCCACCTTGTCGCCCAGGCGCTGCGGCAGGTCGAACCAGCTCGCGGTGTTCCATGAACGGATGAGGCCTTCGCCCCACTCCTGGGTCACCACTTCGGCGATGCGCGCGGGCGCGGCCTTGGGCATCACGCCGAGCGAGTTGCCGTCGAGATAGAGCACGTCGGCAGGGATGGTGAATTGGTCGCGCAGGGCGCGCAGCGGGTCTTGCGCGTCGAGCGCGCGGCAGTCAGCAAGGGTCGTCATGGTGAAGGTTTTCTGCGGGGAAGCTCGCGGAGCACGGCGCGAACGGGGGAGGCATCGGCGCTCACCAGCTTGAGCGGCAGCGCGATGAGTTCGTAGTCGCCCTCGGGCACGTCGTCGAGCACGAGGTTCTCGAGCACGCGCAGATCGAGGCGGCGGATGCGTTGGTGGCTCTCCAGCGTCTTGCTGTCGGCCGGGTCGATGCTGGCGGTGTCGATGCCGATGAGCTTGACGCCCATGGCCGCGAGGCGCTCGACGGTGGCGGGTGCGTAGGCCGCGAGCTGCGGGTCCCAGCGGCCGACCGGCATGGTGGCGTAGGTGCGCACCAGCACGCGGGGCGGCAGGTCGCTGGTGACCGCATGGGCGATGTGCTCCCACTCGATCAGAGGCCCCTTGGCGATCGCATGGATCACCCGGCAGGGGCCGAGGAAGGGCGTGAGGTCCACGTCGCCGATGGTCTGGCCTTCGGGGTCGTAGTGCAGGGGGGCGTCGGCATGCGCGCCGACGTGGGGCGAGAGCTTGATCTCGCTGACGTTGACCGGGCACTCCGGCGAAATCGTCGCGGCCCAGCGCTGCTGGTAGGGCGTGTCGCCGGGGAACACCGGCGCGCCTTCATGCACGGGCGGCGAGATGTCCCAGAGGCGGGGTTGGGGTTGCAGGGAACGCATGGCGCAAAGTTAGCGCCGGGCGAGGGGTCGTGGTGTCGGTTATTTCCAACACACCGCGTGACCAGCTGATCGGCTCAGCCGGGCTGCAGGGCGGGCAGCCCGTGGCGGGCGCGGGCGCGTTCGCAGGCGTCGCTGCCGGCTTGCAGCTCGTGGCAGGGGTTGGGCCGCCATTCGTAGATGCCGCAGCTCACGGCCTGGCCGATCTTGCCGGTGAGCGCGGCGCAGTGCATCGGCGTGTGGTCGGTGCCGCGCATGCGGCAAATGGCGTCATTCACTTCGACCGCGAGACCCGAGGGCACGCGGCCGCCGTTGTCGTCGAGCTCATGCACGCTGAAATCGACGCGGTAGCTGGCGCAGCAGGCGCCGCATTGCTGGCAATGGGACACGCGGCCGCGCTTTCTTCTTCTTCAGGTGCTCAGAGCTTGCCGAGCAGCAGGAACTCCATGAGCGCCTTCTGGGCATGGAGGCGGTTCTCGGCCTCGTCCCACACGACCGACTGCGGCCCGTCGATGACCTCGGCCTGCACTTCCTCGCCGCGGTGCGCGGGCAGGCAGTGCATGAAGAGGGCGCCGGGCTGGGCGATGCGCATCATGTCCTCGTCGACGCACCAGTCGGCAAAGGCCTTGCGACGGGCCTCGTTCTCGGCCTCGTAACCCATGCTGGTCCAGACGTCGGTGGTGACCAGGTCGGCACCGCGGCAGGCTTCCATCGGGTCCTTGAAGACCTTGTAGCTGTCGCCCGAGCGGATGCCCGCGATCGACTGGTCGACCTCGTAGCCGCTGGGCGTGCTCACGTGCACGGTGAAGCCCAGGATCTCGGCCGCCTGCAGCCAGGTGTTGGCCATGTTGTTGCCGTCGCCCACCCAGGCCACGGTCTTGCCCTGGATGGAGCCGCGGTGCTCGATGTACGTGAAGATGTCCGCCAGGATCTGGCAGGGGTGGAACTCGTTGGTCAGGCCGTTGATGACGGGCACGCGCGAGTGCGCGGCAAAGGTGTCGATCTTGGTCTGCTCGTAGGTGCGGATCATCACGATGTCGACCATGCGGCTGATGACCTTGGCGCTGTCCTCGATGGGCTCGGCGCGGCCCAGCTGGCTGTCGCCGGTGGTCAGGTGCACCACGCTGCCGCCCAGCTGGTACATGCCGGCCTCGAAGCTCACGCGGGTGCGCGTGCTGGCCTTCTCGAAGATCATGGCCAGCGTGCGGTCGACCAGCGGCTGGTGCTTTTCGTAGGTCTTGAACTTCTTCTTGATGATCGCCATGCGATCGAAGAGATAGACGTACTCGTCGGCCGTGAGGTCGGCGAACTGCAGGTAGTGGCGGATGGTCGGCGGTGAGGCGAGCGAAGAAGCGGTCGTCATTGCGCGGCAGGCTCCGACAGGAAGTTTTTGACGATGGGCGCCAGGATCGCGACGATTTCGTCGGCTTCGGCAATGCTCAGGATGAGCGGCGGCACCAGGCGGATCACCTTGTCGGCCGTCACGCTCAGCAGCAGGCCGGCGTCGCAGGCGCGGTTCAGGATCACGCCGCAGGAGCGGTCGAGCTCGATGCCCAGCATCAGGCCCTGGCCGCGGATGTCCTTCACGCCCGGCAGGCCGCCGATTTCGCGTTCCAGCGCGGCCTTCAGGTGCGCGCCCACGGTGGCGGCGTTTTCGAGCAGCTTGTGCTCTTCCATGATGCGGATGGTTTCCACGCCGGCACGCATCGCGAGCGGGTTGCCGCCGAAGGTGGTGCCGTGGTTGCCCGGTCCGAAGATGTTGGCGGCCTTGGGGCCGGCCACCACGGCGCCGATCGGCACGCCCGAGCCCAGGCCCTTGGCCAAGGGCATCACGTCGGGCTTGATGCCGGCCCACTGGTGCGCGAACCACTTGCCGGTGCGGCCCATGCCGCACTGCACTTCGTCGATCATCAGGAGCCAGTCGCGCTCGTCGCACAGGGCGCGAACCTGCTGGAGGTATTCCGCCCGCATCGGATGGATGCCTCCTTCGCCCTGGATGGTCTCGAAGAACACGGCCGCCACATTGGGGTTGCCTTCGGTGGCCTTCTTGAGCGCCTCGATGTCGTTCAGCGGCACGCGGATGAAGCCCTCGACCAGCGGGCCGAAGCCGGCCTGCACCTTGGGGTTGCCGGTGGCCGACAGGGTGGCGATGCTGCGGCCGTGGAAGGCGGCTTCATAGACGACGATCTCGGGCCGTTCGATGCCCTTGTCGTGGCCGAACTTGCGCGCCAGCTTCAGGGCGGCTTCGTTGGCTTCCAGGCCGGTGGAGCAGAAGAAGACGTTGGTCAGGCCCGACAGCTCGACCAGCTTGGCGGCGAGCTGTTCCTGGCCGGGCACGTGGTAGTAGTTGGAGCTGTGGATCAGCTTGGTCAGCTGGTCCTGCAGCGCGGGCACCAGCTCGGGGTGGTTGTGGCCCAGCGTGTTGACGGCGATGCCGCCCAGGCCGTCGAGGTAGGCCTTGCCCGAGGTGTCCCAGACTCGGCAGCCCTGGCCATGCGACAGTGCGATCGGCAGGCGACCGTAGGTGTTCATGACGTGGGGCGAGGTGGGTTGGGCAGTAGCGCTCATTCGGTTCTCCAGATAGGGAAGGCGGATTCTAGGCGTGGGCTTTGACGGCTTCGTTGAGGATTCCGCATTACAGCAATGCCTGCCGTTCGGGATGCAAAAAGTGCCCCGGATAGAATCCGTTGCTGCACCGCAGCACCCGTTTCGGTTGCCTCATTCAACGATGATTTCCCCCACAGCCAAAGAAATCTTCATCCAGGGCATCACCCACGATGGCCGGACCTTCCGCCCCAGCGACTGGGCCGAGCGGCTGGCCGGCGTGATGTGCTCTTTCCGTCCCGGGGGCGCCTACCCGGGCAGCCACCTGAGCTACTCGCCCTGGTGCGTGCCGACCACCATCAACGGCATCAAGTGCGTGGTCGTGAACCGCGCGCTGCGCGATGCCGAGCCCATGGCCTGGGACTTCTGCGTCAACTTCGCCAAGGACAACGATCTGCAGGTGGCCGAAGCCTGCCTGGTGCCCGACGCGCCGCCGCCGAAGGCCTGAGCGGCCCCGGTTTCGTCTTCTTCAGAAGCGATCGGACATGAAAAAACCGCCCGAAGGCGGTTTTTTACACTTTGCTGCAGCGCACCCCGATCAAACGGCGGACCGGAGAATTCCGATCCGGGCTTGCCTGACAGGTGTCAGGCGGCGGCCTTTTCAGGCGCGAGGGCCAGGGCCTTGACCTTGGCCGACAGGCGGCTCTTGTCGCGGGCGGCCTTGTTCTTGTGGAAGATGCCCTTGTCGGCGACGGTGTCGACGATGCTCTGGGCCTTCGCGAAGAGTTCGCTTGCCTTGGTCTTGTCGCCGGCCAGGACAGCCTTTTCGACGTTCTTGACCGCGGTACGGTATTTGGAGCGCAGCGAGGTGTTCGCGGCGTTGAGCTTGACGTCCTGGCGGACGCGCTTGCGGCCCGATGCAAGGCGGGGGTTCTTTTTCTTGGGCTTGGCGGATGCCATATTTAATGTTCCTTAGGTGTCTGAGGATGATGCAGCAAAGCCCTCGATTATAGGCCGGGTTGGCTTTTCCCCCGAATCGGCCCGCCCGGGGCGGTTTTTCAGGCGCTTTCGGGGCCCTACACTCGCCCCCGTGTCCCTGCTCAAATCCGCCTCCACCGTCTCTCTTCTCACCCTCGCCTCGCGGATCACGGGCCTCGTGCGCGATGTGCTTTTTGCCTCGGTGTTCGGCGTGAGCGCATTGACCGACGCCTTCAACGTCGCCTTTCGCATCCCCAACCTGTTCCGGCGCGTCTTCGGCGAAGGCGCCTTCAGCCAGGCTTTCGTGCCGGTGCTGGCCGCGCGCAAGACCGAAGGCGGCCAGGAGGCCGCCAAGGAACTGATCGACCATGTCGCCACGCTGCTGACCTGGACCCTGTTCGTGGTGTGCGTGGCCGGCGTGGTCGGCGCGCCGCTGCTGGTGTGGGCCATGGCCAGCGGCCTCAAGGGCTTCGATGCGGCCATCGTCATGACGCGCTGGATGTTCCCCTACATCGGATTCATGTCGCTGGTGGCGCTGGCGGGCGGCATCCTCAACACCTGGCGCAAGTTCGCGGTGCCGGCGGCGTCGCCGGTGCTGCTGAACATTTCGCTGATCCTTTCCATCGTCGTCGGCGCGCCGCTGTTCCGGCGCTACGGCATCGAGCCGATCTATGCGCAGTGCGTGGGCGTGCTGGCCGGCGGGGTGCTGCAGCTGGCCCTGCAGATCCCGGCGTTGCGGGCGCTCGGCCTCATGCCGCGCGTCGGCGCGAGCTTCAAGGCGCTGGGCGCGGCCTGGAAAGATCCCACCACCCGCAAGGTGATGAAGCTCATGCTGCCCGCCCTGCTGGGTGTGAGCGTGGCGCAGATCTCATTGCTCATCAACACGCAGATCGCATCGCACCTTGCCGAAGGCAGCGTGACCTGGGTGGTCAATGCCGACCGGCTGATGGAATTCCCGACCGCGATGCTCGGCGTGGCGCTCGGCGTGGTGCTGATGCCGCAGCTGGCCAGCGCCCGTGCCGCCAAGGACGACGCCCGCTACTCGGCGCTGCTCGACTGGGGCTTGCGCCTCGTGGTGCTGCTCTCGGCGCCGTGCGCCATTGCGTTGCTGCTTTTTGCACAGCCTTTGGTGGCCGTGCTGTTCCACAACGGCGCCTACACCGGCGACGACGTGCGGCGCACCACGCTGGCGCTGATGGGCTACGGCGTGGGGCTGGTGGGCATCGTGGCCATCAAGATCCTCGCGCCCGGCTACTACGCCAGGCAGGACACCCGCACGCCGATGCTGATCGCCGTGGGGGTGCTCGTGTTTACCCAGGTGCTCAATTTCTTCCTGGTGCCGCTGCTGCAGCATGCGGCGCTCACGCTCACCATCGCCATCGGCGCGCTGGTCAATGCGATCTGGCTGCTGGTCGGCCTGATGCGGCGCGGCAGCTACAAGCCGGAGCCCGGCTGGGGCAAGTTCACGCTGCAGGTGCTGGCCGGCACGCTGGTGCTGGCGGCCTTGCTGGTGTGGGGCGCGAACCATTTCGACTGGATCGGCCTGCGCGCGCAGCGCTTGCAGCGCATCGGGCTGCTGGCCGCACTGGTCGCGGGCGCCGCGCTGCTCTATTTCGCCGTGCTGACGGTCGTCGGGGTGCGACTCAAGAGTTTCATGCGGCGTTGAGCCGCTGGCAATACGCGTGTGTCCTGCCTTGACGCTCCCCGGATGCTCCTCTAAAAAGACACATGACGTTCACATTTCAGGTCCCCACCGCACTGGAATATTTCGAGTCGCTGGTCCGCAGCGATGACCAGTTTCCGCTGCTGGAAGCGGCAGCCAGCCTGGCGCAGGACGAATACCCCGAACTCGACGTCCAGCAGGTGCTCGGCGACGTCGACCAGCTCCTGGCCCGCCTCAAGCGCCGCCTGCCGGCCGATGCCGCGCCGCTGGCCCGGCTTCGGGCGCTCAACCAGTTCTTCTTCAACGACCTGAATTTCGGCGGCAACGTCAACGACTACTACGACCCCGACAACAGCTACCTGAACGCCGTGCTGCGCACCCGCCGCGGCATCCCGATCTCGCTGGCGGTGCTGTGGATGGAGCTGGCCCAGGGCCTGGGCCTGCAGGCGCGCGGCATCGGCTTTCCGGGGCATTTCATGCTCAAGGTCACGCTGCCCAAGGGGCAGGTGGTGATCGATCCGTTCACCGGCAAGTCGCTCTCGCGCGAAGAGCTGGGCGAGCGCCTGGAGCCCTACAAGCGCAGCAACGGGCTGGTCGGCGACTTCGACGTGCCGCTGGGCCTTTACCTGCAGCCGGCCAGTTCGCGCGAAATCATCGGCCGCATGCTGCGCAACCTGAAGGAAGTGCATCGCGCGCAGGAAGACTGGCAACGCGCCATCGCGGTACAAGACCGCCTCGTCGCGCTGCTTCCCACGGCCTGGGGCGAGTACCGCGACCGCGGCATCGCGCATGCCGAACAAGGCAACACCGCACTCGCGGTGCGCGACCTGGAGGTCTATCTGGCCAACGCCGAGGACGCGCTGGACATCGACGTCATCGCCGAGCGCGTGGCCGCCCTTCGCCGCACGGCCAGCTGATGGGCGCCAAGGCCGGTGGGCGCGGCGAGGCCGGCGAAAGCGCGGCGCCCGACCTGGGAACCCTGCACCAGTTCCACGGCGTGCAGCCGGTGCTGCCGGTGTCGGACGTCACGCGCGCCGCGCGCTGGTTTCGCGACGTGCTGGGCTTCGAGCTCGATTTCATCGCCGGCGAACCGCCCAGCTACGCGCGGGTGAAAAAGGGCGACCGCAGCTACGGCGACCCCGTCTACCTGCGCCTGTGGCAGTGCAACACCCGGGGCACGGCCCCCTGGCGCGGCGAAATCGTGATTCATGTGGGCCAGGACATCGACGGCCTGCACGCCGCCTATGTGAAGCGCGGCGTGACCGTGATCGAGCCGCCGGTATCCCAGCCCTGGGGCCTGCGCGAATTCGCGATCCGCGAGCCCGACGGGCATGTGCTGCGCTTCTGCGGCTACCTGCCCTGAAGTCTGACGCACAAATTTACAACTGGACCGATGCGTCCGTGTCGATCCGCACTCCGCTCGCGCGACGTGTGTACAGGAGCAGGCAAATCCAGCCGCTCCCGACTTCATCAATCTTCAGGAGAAAGCACATGCGATTCATGATTCTGGTCAAGGCCAGCAAGGATTCCGAAGCCGGCGTGATGCCCAGCACCGAACTGCTCACCGAGATGGGCAAATTCAACGAAGAACTGGTCAAGGCCGGCGTGCTGCTGGCTGGCGAAGGGCTGCATCCGAGTTCCAGGGGCGCGCGCGTGCGGTTCGAAGGCCCCAAGCGCACCGTCATCGACGGCCCTTTCGCCGAAACCAAGGAACTGCTTGCCGGCTTCTGGCTGCTGCAGGTCAAGTCGAAGGAAGAAGCCATCGAGTGGATCAAGCGCAGCCCCTTCCAGGAAGGCGAGATCGAGATCCGCCAGGTGTTCGAGGCCGCCGACTTCGGCGACGCGATGACGCCCGAATTGCTGGCGCAGGAAAACCGCCTGCGGGCCGAGGCCGAGCAGCAAGGCAAGACCGGCCGCTGACCCCCGCGCGCTCAAGGAGAAAACACCATGCGATTCATGATGCTGATGATTCCCCACGGCTACGAAACCGCCGCGCCTGGCACGATGCCTGAAGACCTCGAGGCGATGACGGCCATGATGGCCTACAACGAATCCCTGCAGAAAGCCGGCGTGCTGATCAGCTGCGACGGCCTGCATCCGCCCTCGATGGGCGTCCGCGTGAGCTTTGCGGGCAAGAAGCCCAAGGTGGTCGACGGTCCGTTCGCCGAGGTCAAGGAAGTGCTCGGCGGCTACTGGGTCATCGAGGTCGCCTCGCGCGCCGAGGCCATCGAATGGGCCACGCGCTGCCCGGGCGGCGAGAACGAGGTCATCGAGGTACGGCAGATCCAGGAGCTGGAAGATTTTCCATCCGACCTGCAGGCCGTGGCCGAGAGTTTCCCGTCGATGCAGACGGTGAAGAAGTAGGCAAGGCCTCCTGGTCTTCCCGCGCCAGCCGCATCCCCACCAGCGTGTAGCGCGTGTCCGGCGCGTTCCAGTTGCGGTAGGAAGACCGTGCGTAGAAGGGCCATGTGTGCCAGGAACCGCCGCGGCGCACACGCACCGTGCCGTCGGCGGGGCCCTGCGGGTCGTCCCGCGGCGAGCGCGCGTAGTATTCGTCGCCATGCCCATCGGCCACCCACTCCCAGGCGTTCGGTGCATGCCAGCCGGCGGCGAAGGCGCCATCGAGTGAGCACCGGACACCCGTCGGCCATCCACCGCGCCATCGACGCCGTCTGGCGCATGGAGTCGGCCCGGATCATCGCCACCGTCGCCCGCATGGTGCGCGACGTGGGCCTGGCCGAAGAGCTGGCGCAAGATGCGCTGGTTGCCGCCCTCGAACAATGGCCCGATGCCGGCGTGCCCGACAACCCCGCCGCCTGGCTCACGCAGGTGGCCAAGCACCGGGCGCTCGACCGCCTGCGCCACGGCCAGCTGGCCGACCGCAAGGCGCCCGAGATCGGCCGCGAACTCGACGCTCGGCACGAGATGGCGCAGGCCGACTTCATTGAAGCGGTCGATGCGGCGCTGGACGACGACATCGGCGACGACCTGCTGCGGCTGGTGTTTACCGCCTGCCACCCGGTGCTCTCGACCGAGGCGCGCGCGGCGCTCACCCTGCGGCTGATGGGTGGCCTCACGACCGACGAGATCGGCCGCGCCTTCCTCGTGCCCGAAGCCACCGTGGCACAGCGCATCGTGCGCGCCAAGCGCACCCTGCGCGAAGCGCGCGTGCCTTTCGAGGTGCCGCGCCGGCACGAGCTCCAGGCGCGGCTGGCCTCGGTGCTGGAGGTGCTCTACCTGATCTTCAACGAAGGCTATTCGGCCACCGCCGGCGACGACTGGATGCGCCCCGCGCTCTGCGACGAAGCCATGCGCCTGGGCCGCATCGTGGCCGAGCTGGTGCCCAATGCGCCGGAGGTGCACGGCCTGGTGGCGTTGATGGAAATCCAGGCCTCGCGAACAGCCGCGCGCGTGGGTGCATCGGGCGAGCCGGTGTTGCTGCTGGACCAGAACCGCGCGCGCTGGGACCCGTTGCTGATTCGCCGCGGCCTGGCCGGCCTGGCGCGCGCCGAAGCATTGGGCGGTGCGCTCGGCCCGTATGCGCTCCAGGCCGCCATTGCCGCTTGCCACGGCCGTGCGCGCACCGCGGAAGAAACCGACTGGCCGCGCATCGCCGCGCTCTACGACGCGCTGGCCGCGCTGTCGCCGTCGCCCATCGTCGAGCTCAACCGCGCGGTCGCGCTTTCGATGGCGTTCGGGCCGGCGGCGGGGCTGGAGGTGGTGGATGCGCTCGGGGACGAGCCGGCGCTGCAGGGCTACCACCTGCTGCCGACGGTGCGCGGCGACCTGCTCTTCAAGCTCGGCCGGCGCGACGAAGCGCAAAAGGAATTCCGGCGCGCCGCCGGGCTCACGCGCAACACGCGCGAGCAGGCGTTGCTGCTGGCGCGCGCGAAGGCCTGTGCGGCCTGAGCCTTCAGGCTTTCAGCGGCGCGCTCGCCTCGGACGGCGAGCCCGGCAAGCCGAACTGATGCCACGCGCGGCGCAGTTGCGTGTCGGAGCCGAAGCCCGACAGCTCCGCGGCCCGCGTGACGCTCGCGCCCGAGGCCAGCGCCAGCTGCGCGGCCGCCAGCCGCAGCCGCCGCAGGTAGGCCAGCGGCGCCACGCCCGCGTGCTCGACGAAGAGCCGCGTGAGATGCCGCGCCGAGGTGTGGGCCACGTCGGCCATGCGCGGCACGCTCCAGTCGGCCTGCGGCTGCTCGCTCACGGCGTCCTGCACACGGTGCAGCGCCGCATGCAAATGGTTGCGATAGGCCAGAAAGGGCGACAGCTCCGGGTCGTGCGGGCCGCGCCGCAGGGCCACCACCATGGTCTGCGCGACCTGCGCCGCGAGCGCTTCGCCGCATGTCTGGGCGATGCGGTGCAGCACCAGGTCGATGCCGGTGGTGACGCCCGCGCTGCTGTAGAGCGGCGGGTCGACCACGAACACGCGGTTGCTCACCACGTCGCAGCGCGGCTCCACCGCGCGCAGCTCTTCCAGGTGATGGTGGTGCGTGGTGGCGCGACGTCCCGCCAGCGCACCGGCATGCGCCGCGAGCACCGCACCGGCGCAGATGGTCACCAGCTCGACGTGTCCGCGCTCGAAGCGCTGGCCGCGCAGCCAGTGCAGCAGGTCCTGCGTTTCGGGGTTGTCGATGGCGATGGTGTGGCCGGCCAGGCCGACGAGCACCACCCAGGCCGGGCCGTTCCATTGCGTGGGCAGCGGCGCGAGCCCGGCGAGGGTGATGCCGACCGACGCGGCGGAGGTCGGCCGCGGGCTCGCGAACTCGATCACGAAGCGCTCGGGCTGGCCCGATGCGAGCAGCCGCTGGTTGGCGATGCGCAGCGCTTCGGCGGGCCCGGCCCAGTCGAGCACCAGGCTGCCGGGCAGCAGCACGAAGACTACGCGGATGGGGTGCTGGGGCTGCTGTTGCGGGTCCATGCGTAGTCCATCTGGCGGGCGGTGCGCTCGGCCAGCGCCGTTCCCGCGAGCCGCTCGACCAGGTGCAGGCTCATGTCGATGCCCGCGCTGATGCCTGCCGAGCTGACGATGCGGCCGCTGTCGACCCAGCGCACGTCGTCGCGCACGTCCAGTGCCGGGAACTGTTCGCGCAGGTCGGCGATGTCTTCCCAATGCGTGGTGACGGCTTCGCGCGTGACCACGCCGCTTTTTGCGAGCAGAAAGACGCCGGTGCAGACCGAGGCGACGAGCTGCGCGCCGGCAGCGCATTCGGCGATCCAGCGCAGCGTGGCGTTGCTGGCCATCGGGGCATCGACCACGCCGCCGGGAACGATCAGCACATCGGCCACCGGGTTGCTTGCGATGGTGCGGTCGGCCAGCAATCGCAGGCCGGCGCGCGCCTGCACGGGTTGGCCGGCTGGCGCGAGCGCGACCGACGCGACCTCGAACGGCGCCGGCGTGCCCGGCTGCATGCGCTGGCTGACTCGGCTCGCGGTGGTGAACACCTCGAAGGGGCCTGCGAAGTCCAGCGCCTCGACGCCGTCGTAGGCCAGGATCAGCACGCGCAGCAACAGCGTGCTCACTGGTGCACCCTTGGCGCGGCGCTCATGCCGCCGCGCCTGCGCGTTCGAGCGCCTGCGCCACGCTGCAGACGGTGGCGAAGCGCCCGTCCAGCACGGCCGCCGTGCGCGCCTTGATGTCGGCGGCCGACAGCGGGCGACCGTCCGGCTGCACCATGTCGAAGGTCAGGGTGGCGTCGGTCACGTAGTCGACCTGCCAGCCCAGGTCGGACGCGTGGCGCGTGGTGGTTTCGCAGCACTGTTCGGTGCGGATGCCGCTCACGATCAGCCGGCCGATGCCGTTTTCGGTGAGCCACACGTCCAGCCCGCTGTTGACGAGCGCGCTGTGGCGGTGCTTGGTGAAGGTGGCCGCGGCCTCGAACGGCGCGAGCCCCTCGATGGGATGGACGTGGCCCGATTCGACGGCAAACGGGTTGCTCGCGTCGCTGGGCGCATCGACATGGAAGACCCGCACGATGGGCAGGCCGGCCGCGACGGCGCCTTCGATCAGCGCGTTCTGGGCGGTGAAGTAGGGCGCCGCGACGCTTTCGTTCCAGTACGCGCGCTGGCGAAACGATTCCTGGGCGTCGATCACAATCAGACAGGTTTTCATGGCGGTGGCTGGCGCCCGGAGGCGGAGTGGATGATGCCGCGTATTCTTGAGCGCCGCCAGCCTTGCGGTCCGTGCCGAAGCGGACCAGAACCGATCAGATCAGGACATCGGGCCCTAGACCAGTGCCGCCGCCTGCAGTTCTTTTTTCAGGTACGCGTAGAACAGCGGCGCCGCCACCAGCCCCGCCGGCCCGAACACCGCCTCGGCCACGAACATCACCGCCAGCAGCTCCCACACGCTCATCTTGGTCCGGCTGCCGACCACCTTGGCGTTGATCACGTACTCGGCCTTGTGGATGAGGATGAGGAACATCAGGCAGGCCAGCGCGGTGACCGGCGACACCGACAGCGCCACCAGCGTGATCACCGAGTTGCAGACCAGGTTGCCCACGATCGGCACCAGTCCGGCCACGAAGGTCAGGGTGATGAGTGCCGGCGTATAGGGCAGCTCCAGGCCCCACAGCGGCATCAGGAACAGCAGGAAGATGGCGGTCAGGAGCGTGTTGAACGCGGCAATCCAGAACTGGGCCGCCACGATCTGGCCGAAGGCCTCGCCGAAGATGGTCACGCGCCGGTGCAGCTGATCGGCCAGCGGCCGGCGCTGGACCGGCGCCGGGGCGATGGCGGCCAGCCCGCCGACGATCAGCCCCACGTAGGCGAACAGCAGCGCGCCCAGCCAGGCGCGGCCCGCCATGGCCAGCGAGCCGGCCTGAGCCCGCAGGTAGTTGGCCACCACGCGCTGCACCTCGGCCGCGCCCTCGGGCAGGAACACGGCAATGTCGTGCGGCAGCTTGAGCCGCAGTTCCAGCACGGTGCGGGCGGTGTAGTCGAGCAGCTCGCGGTACTGGTCGGGCGCGTCGATGATGTACTCGCGCGCCTGCGACAGCCCGATGGTCAGCAGCGCGATCGGTCCGACCAGCACGAGCGTGAACGCCAGCACGCCCGCCAATCCGCGGGCGCGGCCGCGAAGGAACCGGGGGCGAGACAGAAGGCGCTCCAGCAGCCGGGCGAACCAGCGCGTGGCGAGGAAACCGATGCACACGCACAGCAGGCCCGGCAGCAGGTGCTGCCACATCACCAGCATCAGCGCGGCGGGCATCAGCAGGTAGCTGGCCAGCACCACATTGCGGGAGGCGGGCTGGGGTCGGACGGTCACGGGGGCGGTGGGCAGCGGCTTGGCCATCCTGTGTCGCGTGCTTTGCTTGGGGGGAGGGCGGTCAGCCGACGACCACGGCCGCGCCGTCGCCGCGTTCGGCGATCACGCCGATCTCATGCACCGATTCGCCCGCTGCGCGCAGCGTGGCGGCGCAGGCGGCGGCCTCTGCCGCATCGATGACCACCACCATGCCGATGCCGTTGTTGAAGGTGCGGTTCATCTCGATGTCGTCGATGCCGGCAACCTTCTGCAGCCAGGCAAAGAGCTCGGTCTGCGGCCAGCTGCCCTTTTTCAGGTGGGCGGCGGTGCCCTCGGGCAGCACGCGCGGAATGTTTTCGAGCAGGCCGCCGCCGGTGATGTGGGCCAGCGCCTTGATCGGGTGCTTGCCCAGGGCTTCGAGCACCGGCTTCACATAGAGGTGGGTGGGCGCCATCACGGCTTCGCGGAAGGGCTTGCCGTCCAGCGTGGCGGGCAGGTCGGCCCCGCCTTGCTGGGCGCGTTCGATCACCTTGCGCACCAGGCTGAATCCGTTGGAATGCACGCCGGCCGAGGCCAGGCCCAGCACCACGTCGCCGGGCTTGACGTTCTGGCCGGTGAGGATCTTCGACTTTTCGACCGCGCCGACCGCAAAGCCCGCCAGGTCGTATTCGCCGGCCGGGTACATGCCGGGCATTTCTGCGGTTTCGCCGCCGATGAGCGCGCAGCCGGAGATTTCACAGCCGCGGGCGATGCCGCTGATGACGGCGGCGGCGGTTTCCACGTCCAGCTTGCCGCAGGCGAAGTAGTCCAGGAAGAAGAGGGGTTCGGCGCCCTGCACCAGCACGTCGTTGACGCTCATGGCCACCAGGTCGATGCCGACGGTGTCGTGCATGTTCCATTCGAAAGCCAGCTTGAGCTTGGTGCCCACGCCGTCGGTGCCGCTCACCAGCACCGGCTCCTTGTAGCGCTTGGGCACCTCGAACAGCGCGCCGAAACCGCCGATGCCGGCCAGCACGCCTTCGCGCATGGTCTTTTTCGCCAGCGGCTTGATGCGGTCGACCAGGGCGTCGCCGGCATCGATGTCGACGCCTGCATCCTTGTAGCTGAGCGGGGTGGGCGTGGGGGAGGTCATGGGTGTGCGAAAGCGAAGAAAGAGCGAAGAAGAAGCGAAGAACGGGCCGTCAGGCGCCCAGGCGGTGGAGGCGCCGGCAACCGAAGCGGCCGGGCCGATAGAATTCCTGTTGATTTTAAGGGCCCCAGCGGCCCCCTCCATGAACCTTCCCGGGATGAAACAGCTCGCGCTCGATATCGGCATTGCGACGGGCCCCAGCTTCGACGCCTTTTTTGCCGGCCCCAACGAGGCGGCGCTGCGCCACCTGCAAGTGTGGGTGGGCAGCGCCGGCAACAGCACCGCGCTGCACTCGCCGGTGCCGACCTACCTGTGGGGCGAAGGCGCCAGTGGCAAGACCCATCTGCTCGAATCGGTGCGTGTCGCACTGCGCGAGCAGGGCGCCAGCGTGGGCTGGCTGCATGCCGGCGTCCTCGAGCCGCCCGAGTTCGACGAGCGCTGGGGTGCCGTGCTGCTCGACGACGTGCACCTCTACACCGCGGTGCAGCAGCACGCGGCCTTCAACTGGTTCGTCAACGCCCAGACGCTGCAGCGCGGCGTGGTCGCCGCCGGCGCCCTGCCGCCGGCCGACCTGCCGCTGCGCGAAGACCTTCGCACCCGGCTGGGCTGGGGCCACGTGTTCCATTTGCAGGTCCTGAGCGAGAGCGAACGCCGCGCGGTGCTGCGCCAGGCGGCCGACGCACGCGGCGTGATGCTGTCCGACGACGTGCTCGACTACGTGCTGCACCGCTTCAGCCGCGACCTGGGCAGCCTCATGGAATTGCTCACCCAGCTTGACGGCTACGCCCTCCAGACGCAACGCGCGATCACCATCCCGTTGATCCGATCCATGCTCGAAAACGAATAAGAAGAGCTTTCACAACCAATGATCAAGAATTTCATCGACAAGCTGCTGGGCAAGAACGCCGGCGGCACGCAGGGCAAGAGCCGCTTCGGCAAGCGCCGGGAGGTGCCGGCGGAGGTTCACAAGATCGATCCGGCCCTGGTCGACGAACGCGCGCGGAACGTGGTCACCACGCTCCAGCAGGCGGGGTACGAGGCGTACGTGGTGGGCGGCGCGGTGCGCGACCTGCTGCTGGGCCTCCGGCCCAAGGACTTCGACGTGGCCACCAACGCCACGCCCGAGCAGGTCAAGTCGCTGTTTCGCCGCGCCTTCATCATCGGCCGGCGCTTTCGCATCGTGCACGTGGTGTACGGCCGCGGCCGCGAGCATGAAGTGATCGAGGTCTCGACCTTCCGTGCCTACATGGACAGCGCCGCCGCCGAGCAGGTGACCGGCAACGAGCGCACCAGCAAGGGCGAGCTCGCAAGCATGAAGCACGCGGTGGACGCCAGCGGCCGCGTGCTGCGCGACAACGTCTGGGGCCCCCAGGAAGAAGACGCGGCGCGCCGCGACTTCACCGTCAACGCCATGTACTACGACCCGGCCAACCAGGTGGTGGTCGACTATCACAACGGCTTCAAGGACGCCCAGAAGCTCACGCTGCGCATGATCGGCGACCCGGTCACGCGCTACCGCGAAGACCCGGTGCGCATCATTCGCGCGATCCGCTTCTCGGCCAAGCTTGCCGGCCTCGGCTTCAAGATGGAAGCCAAGACCGCCGCGCCGCTGATCGAATCGAGCAAGCTCCTGGCCGACGTGCCGCAAAGCCGCATGTTCGACGAGATGCTCAAGCTGCTGCAGACCGGCCATGCCATTGCGACCATCGAGCAACTGCGCAAGCTGGGGCTCGCCACCGGCATTTATCCGCTGCTGGACGTGGTGGTCGAGCGCGCCGACCAGCCCTTCGTGCAGGCCGCCTTGCAGGACACCGACCGCCGCGTGGGCGAAGGCAAGCCCGTGGCGCCCAGCTTCCTCCTGGCCTGCGTGCTGTGGGCCGACGTGCGCGACGGCTGGGCCCAGCGCCAGGAAGGCCGCCACGGCCAGCGCCCGCAGCCGCCGTTCCCGGCGCTGCAGGATGCGATCGACGACGTGTTCAATTCGCGCATCGGCGACGTCTCGGGCCGCGGCAAGCTGGCTGCGGACATGCGCGAGATCTGGATGATGCAGCCGCGCTTCGACAAGCGCACCGGCTCCACGCCCTACAGCCTGGTCGAGCAGGCGCGTTTCCGCGCCGCCTTCGATTTCATGCGCCTGCGCGCCGATGTGGGCGAGGTCAGCGAGGCGATTGCCGAGTGGTGGCAGGAATTCGGCACCGCCGACGATGTGCGCCGGCAAGACCTGCTGGAGCAGGTGCGCGACGAGCAGAAGACCCGGCAGCGCGTGCGGGTGCGCGAGACTCCACCGCCGGCCAAGCCGCGCAGCGAGCCGGCGGGCCGGCAGCGCCTGGGTGAGGCCGATGGCCAGGATTCGGCGCAGGACGACGAGCTCGAAGTCGAGGCCGGCGCGGTCCCGCCGGACGGCGAAGCCGCCGCGCCGCGCAAGCGCAGGCGCCGCCGCAAGCCCCGCACCGGCGGTGAAGGCGGCGGCAACGCCGACGGCGCATGAGCACCGCCGACCAGCCGAAGGACGGCAAGAGGAGCCCCGCCAAGCCCACGCCCAAGCCGAGGGACAAGGCCAAGCCGGCTTCTCCATCCCGCGCGGGTGGTGCCAGGCCGCCGCCGGGCGGCGCCAGGAGCGGCCCGCCCGGGGGAGCGCCCGCACGCCGCGGCCCGGCCCGAGCCCCCACGAGCCGCCCCCGCGGCCCGCGCGAGGACTACCCCACCGTGCAGGCCTTCGTCGCCATCGGCGCCAACCTGGGCGATGCCGAGGCCTCCGTGAAGGCCGCCATGGCCGCCATCGGCGCGTTGCAGCGCACCACGGTGACCGCCCGTTCGTCGCTCTACCGCAGTGAGCCGGTGGATGCCGAGGGGCCTGATTTCGTCAACGCCGTGGTGGCCGTGCGCACCGGCCTGGACGCCGAGCAGTTCCTCGTGGCGTTGCAGCGCCTGGAAACGCAGGCCGGCCGCGAAAGGCCGTTTCCCAATGCGCCGCGCACGCTCGATCTCGACCTGCTGATGCACGGCAATTCGGTGGTCGACACGCCCACGCTCACCCTGCCGCATCCCCGCATGCGCGAGCGCGCCTTCGTGCTGAAGCCGCTCGCCGAAATCGCCCCCGACAAGGTGCCGCGCGCGGCGCTGGCGCGCGTCACCGGCCAGGTGGTCAAGCGCATCGTCTGAAGGCTGCGTCTGCCGGCTTGATGGAGGGGGCTTCGGCGCCTTCAAGGCCGGGCCGGCCGGATCGGGCCCGCGCGCCCGTTAAACTTCGCGGGTTTTTCACGAAGGCGTCATCAAAGTGTGATTGGCGCATCCCAGGAGTTTTGATGTTCGGCAAGCTGCTGCCCCGCGAGGGCAATTTTTTCGAGATGTTCAACCAGCACGCCGAGCGCATCGTGGAGGCGGCCAGAGCTTTCGAGCAACTCGTTGCCAACTACAACGACGTGCACCTGCGGGAGCAATACAACCGCGACGTCGACAACGCAGAGCGCGCGGCCGACCGCGTGACGCACGACGTCAACCGGCTGATCCACAAGACCTTCATCACGCCCATCGACCGCGAGCAGATCCACAAGCTCATCAACACGATGGACGACGTGGCCGACCTGATCCAGGACTCGGCCGAGACCATGGCGCTGTACGACGTGCGCCACATGACCGACGAGATCGTGCGCCTCACCGCCCTGAGCGTGAAGTGCTGCGATCGCCTGAAGGACGCAGTCAAGTTCCTCGGCAAGATCGCCGACCCGGCCGTGGCCGAGGCGGTGCTCAAGACCTGCGAGGAAATCGACCGCCTCGAATCGGATGCCGACCGCGTGATGCGCAGCGCCATGAGCAAGCTGTTCCGCGAAGAGCCCGATGTGCGCGAGGTGATCAAGCTCAAGGCGATCTACGAACTGCTCGAGACGATCACCGACAAGTGCGAGGACGTGGCCAACGTGATCGAGGGCATCGTCCTCGAGAACTCCTGAGCGGGTAGCAACCGATGGCAACGGTTCAGGTCGCCCTCTGGGTGGTGATAGTGCTGGTCGTGCTTGCGATCCTGTTCGACTTCATGAACGGGTTCCACGACGCGGCCAATTCGATCGCGACGGTGGTTTCCACCGGGGTGCTCAAGCCGGGACAGGCGGTGGTGTTCGCGGCCTTCTTCAACCTGATCGCGATCTTCGTCTTTCATCTGAGCGTGGCGGCCACCGTGGGCAAGGGCATCGCCCATCCCGGCGTGGTGGATGTGCACGTGGTGTTCGGCGCGCTCATCGGCGCCATCAGCTGGAACCTGGTCACCTGGTACTACGGTATTCCGAGCAGTTCCTCGCATGCGTTGATCGGCGGCATCGTGGGCGCGGTGATTGCCAAGACCGGCACCACCGGCCTGGTGGCCTCGGGCATCTGGAAGACGGTGGCCTTCATCTTCGTGTCGCCGCTGCTCGGGTTCTTCCTGGGCTCGCTGATGATGATCGCGGTGGCCTGGGGCTTTCGGCGCGCCACGCCGTCGCGCGTGGACCGGTGGTTCCGGCGGATGCAGCTGGTGTCTGCCGGGGCCTACAGCCTGGGCCACGGCGGCAACGACGCGCAGAAGACCATCGGCATCATCTGGATGCTGCTGATCGCGACCGGCTATGCCTCGGCGAGCGATTCGACGCCGCCGACCTGGGTCATCGTGAGCTGCTATGTCGCGATTGCCATGGGCACCATGTTCGGCGGCTGGCGCATCGTCAAGACGATGGGTCAGAAGATCACCAAGTTGAAGCCCGTGGGCGGCTTTTGCGCCGAAACCGGCGGCGCGCTCACGCTGTTCCTGGCAACAGCGCTGGGCATTCCGGTGTCGACCACCCACACCATCACCGGCGCCATCGTCGGCGTGGGCTCCGCGCAGCGTGCAAGCGCGGTGCGCTGGGGCGTGGCGGGGAACATCGTGTGGGCGTGGATCTTCACGATCCCCGCCTCGGCCTTCGTGGCTGCGATCGCCTACTGGCTCAGCATGCAGCTGTTCTGACGGCTACTGCGAGATCTTTCGGCCTTCTTCGATCTGGTGCTCGAAGTAGCGCTGGAAGCTGAACACGATGCTGGCCATCAGGATCGTGCTGCCGAAAAAGAGCGACATCACGACCGCGCCGATGGTGAACCAGTTCGTCTGGCCCGGCCTGGCATCCGCCGGCGCGCTGGTGTTGAAGCGGGCATTCCATTTCTCGGGCGTCATGAGGCCATAGACGATGGCCGTCAGGGCGCAGCCCGCAATGGTGAAGCCCAGCAGCGGGATCAACGCCCAGCTCAGGCCGTCGTCCACGCCGTACATGCGCACCCGCTCGATGCCGTAGACGCCGAGCGCCGTCGGAATGGGCAGCAGCCAGCCCAGCCAGTCGCCCATGCCCCGCAGGTAGAAGCGGTGCAGCCCCAGAGGGCCGCCGAGGAAGGATAGCCAGGCGGCGGTGGTCTTGTTTTTCATTCGGGTTTGGTGGTGCTGCCTTCGCCGAGCACTTTTTCCATCAGGACCACGTCGCGCCATTCGCCGAACTTCCAGCCGCAATCCTTGAGCACGCCCACATGCGTGAAGCCCTGGCTGCGGTGAACGCCGACGGAGCCGACGTTGGCCGAGTCGCCGATCACGGCAATCAGTTTGCGCACGCCGACCGCTTCGGCGGCCTGGGAGAGCGCCGACAGCAGTTGGGCGCCGAGGCCCTTGCCGCAGGCGGCCTCGGAGATGTAGATCGAGTCTTCGGCAGAGAAACGGTAGGCCGGCCGCGGCTTGAACCAGTTGCAGTAGGCAAAGCCCAGCACCTCGCCGTCTTGCTCGGCAACCAGGTAGGGCAGGTTCTTGCCGAGCACGTCGGCACGGCGCGCGGCCATGTCGGCGGCGGACGGCGCCTCGGTCTCGAAAGTGCCCGTGCCGTGCAGCACGTGGTGGGCGTAGATGGCGGTGATGGCAGCGATGTCGTCATCGATGCTGGGACGGATGGTGAGGGGCATGCGGTGGAAAAGCGACGAAAAGGAGACGGAAAGGGGTCGTAAAAAGACGGCGCGGCGCCGAAAACTCGGAGGAAACGCGCAGCGGGCTATAATCGCAGGCTTTTCAGCGTGTCGCTGGCCGGGTGGCCATGTCGCGTGTCTCGACGCTGGAAGAACATTGTGACCGAGCCTTCTCAGCTAGAAAATCTAGAGATGGGGCTTGTTGCACCACCCAAGGATAAATCATGGTCGTCATTCGACTCTCCCGCGGCGGCTCCAAAGGCCGTCCGTTCTTCAACATCGTCGTGTCGGACAAGCGCGTTCGCCGCGATGGTCGCTTCATCGAGCGCCTGGGTTTCTACAACCCGACCGCCAAGGAAAACGAAGAAAGCATCCGCATCGCCCAGGACCGCCTGACCTACTGGAAGAGCGTTGGCGCGCAAGCCTCGCCCACGGTCACTCGCCTGATCAAGCAAGCTGCAGCCGCAGCCCCCAAGGCGGCAGCCTAAGCGCCGACACGGCGATGTTGCCCGCACTCGAAGCCGCCGCATTGCCGGCGGACGCGATCGAGGTAGGCCGCATCGTCGATGCATGGGGCATCAAGGGCTGGTTCAAGGTCCTGCCCCACAGCGCCCAACCCGAGGCGCTTTTTTCTTCCAAGCGCTGGTTCCTGCAGGCTCCCGGAGCTGCTGCGAACGCCGCCTTCCGGCTCGCGATCCGCGAAGCCAAAGAACATTCCGACTGGGTCGTCGCATCGTCCGAAGACGTGCCAGACCGCAACGCCGCCGAGGCCTTGCGTGGCGCGCGCGTTTTCGTGCCGCGCTCCAGTTTCCCCACCGCCGGCGACGATGAGTACTACTGGGTCGACCTGATCGGCCTGTCGGTGGTCAACCGCGAAGGCGTGACGCTCGGCGCAGTGCGCGAGCTGCTGGCCACCGGCCCGCAGACCACGCTGGTGCTCACCGCCGAAGAAGACGGCAAGACCGTCGAGCGCATGGTGCCTTTCGTCTCCGTCTTCGTGGACAAGGTCGATCTGGCCGGCCGTCTCATCACGGTCGACTGGCAACCTGATTTCTGACGGGGCCTCGCGCGCATGCGCTTCGACGTCCTCACGCTCTTTCCCGAACTGTTCGCGCCTTTCATGGCCAGCGGCGTGACGCGCCGCGCCTACGAATCCAATCAGGTCGAAGTGGTGCTCTGGAATCCCCGCGATTTCGCGCAGGGCAATTACAAGCGTGTGGACGACCGCCCATTTGGCGGCGGCCCCGGCATGGTGATGATGGCCGAGCCGCTCACGGCGTGCCTCGATGCGGCGCTGGCCGCTCGCGGGGCGGATGCGCCGGTCGTGCTGTTTTCGCCCATCGGCGAGCCACTGCGCCACGAAGCGGTCGAGCGCTGGTCGGCCAGCGAAGGCGCGGTGCTGGTGTGCGGCCGCTATGAAGGCGTCGACCAGCGCTTCATCGACTTGCGCGTCACCCATCAGATCAGCCTCGGCGATTTCGTGCTCTCCGGCGGCGAGATTGCGGCGATGGCGCTGCTCGACGCCGTCGCTCGCCTGCAGCCGGGCGTGCTCGGCGACGAAGCCAGCCATGTGCAGGACAGCTTCAATCCCTCACTCGACGGCCTGCTCGACTGCCCGCACTACACCCGGCCTGAGCAATGGAGCGGGCAGGGCGTTCCGGCGCCCTTGCTCTCGGGCCACCATGCGCAGATCGAGCGTTGGCGCCGCGACCAGCGCCTGGCCATCACGGCTGCTCGCCGCCCTGAATTGATCGCCGCGGCCCGCGCCGCCGGTCGGCTGGACAAGGCCGATGAGGCCGTGCTGAAAAAAAAGCTATAATCTCGGGCTCCCCGATCCTCTGCCCGGCCGCGCCTGGCCTTTTGCACCGTGCGGTGCAAATGCCAACAAACACCAACGGCGCCTTTTGTGTAGCCCGACACGATCGAACATCAGGAAATCATGAACCTCATCGAAACCCTCGAGCAGGAAGAAATCGCCCGCCTCGGCAAGAAGATCCCCGATTTCATGCCCGGTGACACGGTCATCGTCAGCGTGAACGTCGTTGAAGGCACCCGCAAGCGCGTGCAGGCCTACGAAGGCGTCGTGATCGCCAAGCGCAATCGCGGCCTCAACAGCGGCTTCACCGTGCGCAAGATCTCCAGCGGCGAAGGCGTGGAGCGTACGTTCCAAACCTACAGCCCGCTGATCGCCGGCATCGAAGTCAAGCGTCGTGGCGATGTGCGCCGCGCCAAGCTGTACTACCTGCGCGAACGCAGCGGCCGCTCGGCACGCATCAAAGAAAAGCTGCCCGGCAAGTCGAACGCAGCATCGGCCGCCAAGTAAGCCGCCGTCCTGCAGTGCAAAAAGCCGCCGCTCTGGCGGCTTTTTGCGTTGTTGCCGCAGCTCGAAGACAACTTTTGATTTTTCCGCTCTACTCGTTCAACCTGGCTCCGGTACCTTTCAGCTCTTGACCACTTCACCCACTCTCCTGCAGGCCGATTCCGTCGAACCCGTCAATGCCGTGGTGCCGCCCACGTTGATGCAGTTCGACCCGCGCAACGCGCCGTTCGTGGTCGGGAGTGACGGGTTGCAGGCTGTCGCTGCCGAGCAACTGACGGCGCAGGCACTGCGAGCGCGATTCGCGTCACCGCCCGACTGGACGCCCGAGTTGCGCCTGGAGCCGCGCATGACCGACCGCGCACCCGCGCAAGCCGCCGTGCTGGTGACGATCGTGCAGCGCCCGCAGGGTGCGACCGTGCTCCTGACCGAGCGCACCGCGCATTTGTCGACGCACTCGGGCCAGGTCGCGTTCCCGGGGGGCCGCGTAGACCCCGAAGACGCCAACATTGCAGCCGCCGCCTTGCGCGAGGCCTGGGAAGAAGTCGGCCTCTCGGCGCAATACATCGAAGTGCTCGGCAACCTGCCGACCTACACGACGGTCACCTCCTTCATCGTGACGCCGGTGGTCGCGCTGGTGCAGCCCGACTTCGAACTCACCATCAATCCCCACGAGGTGGCCGACGCCTTCGAGGTGCCGCTCGCGTGGCTGATGGACCCGGCCAACCACCGGCACCACACCGTGCCCGCGCCCGACGGCACCCGGCGCCAGTGGTACTCCATGCCCTACCAGGACGGCCCCGACGAGCGCTTCGTCTGGGGTGCCACGGCCGGCATGCTGCGCAATCTTTACCGCTTCCTGAGCGCCTGAAGCTTCAGGCGCCCTCGCTATCATCGAAGGATGAGCTTCTTTGCCATCCTGTGCGCGTTGCTGATCGAGCAAGTGAGGCCGTTGGGTCCTCATAACCCTGTGTACGCCGCTGTTCTCGGGTGGACCCGCTGGACCAGCCGAAACTTCGACGCAGGCAAACCCCATCACGGATGGATCGCCTGGGGGCTCGCGGTTTTTCTGCCCACGCTGGTGGCGCTTGGCGTGCACTGGCTGCTGGTGCTCACGCTCGGACTCCCGTTTGCGGTGCTCTGGAGCATCGCGGTGCTCTACGTCACGCTGGGGTTCCGGCAGTTCAGCCATCACTTCACCGACATCCGCGATGCGCTCGACGAGGGCGACGAGCCGCTCGCGCGCTCGTTGCTCGCGCATTGGCAGGGCGTCGATGCCGCCGATCTCAAGCGCAGCGAGATCGTGCGCCATGTCATCGAGCATTCGGTCATTGCCGCGCACCGCCATGTGTTCGGCGTGCTGGCCTGGTTCTCGGTGCTTGCCGCCATCGGCCTGGGGCCGGCGGGTGCGGTGTTCTATCGCATGAGCGAGTTCGTCGCCCGCTATTGGGCCCACAAGAACGGCGCCGCTGTGCAGCCTTCGAGCGTCTCGGTGCAGCAGGCCGCCCGGAGCGCCTGGCACGGCATCGACTGGCTGCCCGCCCGCATCACCGCGCTGGGCTTCGCGGTGGTCGGGAGCTTCGAGGAGGCCATCGACTGCTGGCGCAACGATGCACGACGCTTCCCGAACGAGAACGACGGCGTGATCCTTGCAGCCACGTCCGGCGCGGTCAATGTGCGCCTGGGTGGCGGCGCGCTGAGCCCCATTCCCATCTCCGATCCATTGCCGCGCGCCCAGGCCGGCGAGTCGCTGGCCGATGGCCGCCCTGCCGACAGCGGCAGCACGCCGGGACGCGAACCCGAGCCTGCTCATCTGCGCAGCGTGGTCGGCTTGGTCTGGCGCTCGGTCGTGATGTGGATGGTGCTGCTGGCCTTGCTGACGCTTGCGCGCCTGCTGGGCTGAGCGACCGGCTGAACCGAGTGCGATGACCGCCGCAGTGCCGTCCTTCTGGAGCCCGCGCATCGGTGCGCTCGAGCCCTACGTGCCCGGCGAGCAGCCGCGCATCGCCAATTTGGTCAAGCTCAACACCAACGAGAACCCTTATCCACCGTCGCCGCTCGCGGTCGATGCGATCCAGCAGGCGGCTGTGAACGGACTGGAGCGCTATCCCGATCCAACGTCGCTCGCGCTGCGCGAAGCGGTTGCCGAGCGGCATGGCCTGAAGGCCGACCAGGTGTTCGCGGGCAACGGGTCGGACGAAGTGCTGGCGCATGCCTTCTTCGCCTTCTTCCAGCAGTCCCAGCCGCTGCTGATGCCCGATGTGAGCTACAGCTTTTACAAGGTCTATGCCCAGCTCTACGGCATCGATTGCGAACTGCAGCCGGTCGACGAAGGCCTGCGCATCGACGTCCAGGCCATGGCCGCGCGGGCGCGCAGCGGGTGCGCAGGCATCGTCATCGCGAACCCCAACGCGCCCACCGGCATCGGACTGCCGCTGTCGCAGGTCGAAGTGCTGCTCGCCGCTTGTCCCGACCGCGTGGTGCTGGTGGACGAGGCCTACGTCGATTTCGGCGGCCAAAGCGCGCTGCCGCTGATCGAAAAGTATCCGAACCTGCTCGTTGTGCAGACCCTCTCCAAGTCGCGCTCGATGGCGGGGCTGCGTGTGGGTTTCGCTTGCGGCCAGCAGCACCTGATCGACGCGCTGGTGCGCGTCAAGGACAGCTTCAATTCCTATCCGCTCGACCGTCTCGCCACGGCGGGTGCGGTGGCGGCGCTGGAAGACGAGGCGTGGTTCAAGACCACACGCGACAAGATCGTCGACACCCGCGAAGGGCTGCACCTGCAGCTCGAAGACCTGGGCTTCGAGGTGTTGCCGTCGCAAGCCAACTTCGTGTTCGCGCGCCACCCGCGACGCGATGCGGCCGAACTGGCCGCGCTGTTGCGCGAGCGCGCGGTGCTGGTGCGGCATTTCAGGCAGCCGCGCATTGCGCAGTACCTGCGCATCAGCATCGGCACGCGGGAGCAATGCAGCGTGCTCGTGCAGCGCTTGCAGGAGATTCTCAACCTGGGCCCTTGAGGCAAGTCTTCTCGATGTCGACCATTCACACCGATCCGCGAGCCGAGGCGCGCGCATCCTTCTGGCAAGCCTTGAGCGACCGCATCGAGAGCTTGCGCCCTTTGGCCGGCCATGAGCTGGTGAATGCGCTGAACGAGCTGCTGCAGCCCTTCTTCCCGAATCTGGCCGTCGAGGTGATGGGTGATCCGCCAGCTTTCACGCTGGTGCTGACGGCACACGGCGCCAAAGACGAGTTCGAGGACCTCATGGCGCTGGCGCAAAGCGCGCCGGCGTTGCCCCAGATCAAGGTGGAGGCCTTTAGGCAGCGCATGCGCGACGGCTTCAGCATGCGCATGAACAATTTCGAGCTTGCCTGTTCGGACGTTCTCGTGAAGCACGAACCCCACAGGGGGCTGGTGGCGCTGGAAATCGGCTTTGCCAAGCCCATTCCGATGGACATGCGGGACCACGCGCGTCAGATGAGCCTGATCATGCTCGACCACATCCTGGGCGAATACGACTTCGCGGTGAAGGTTGGACCTGTCGACCATGTGGCGCCCGATGCGCAGGCCGGTTTCGAAGGCGTGCCGCTCGATGACTTCGTGCATCTTTTCGATGCGTGCTGGCGTGGGGACCTGGGCCACACCGGCGTGTTCCCCGTTGGCGAGCACGACTGGTCGGGCTTGACCGCCACGCGTACGTCCCAGGACGGCCATGAGGTCGAGGCGGTCGTCATGCGCAACGATGCCGCGAATGCGCTGCTCGGACGTGCGGACCTGGGGCATCGGCTTTCGGCCTCGATTCCCGTCGAATCAGGTGAAGAGCTGGACGAAGCCCGCGTCTACGAGGACCGGCTCTCCAGCCTGCTGCAGACGCACGGGGAGGGCTGCTGCACGCACGTGGTGCTGGAGGAGGGCGTTCGAACCGTCCACTTCCAGGTGGCCGATCCGGAGACTGCCATTGCGCATGCGCAATCGGTGCAGGCGGAGTCCGATTTGCCCGTGACCCTCGGCCTTGTCTTCGATCCGAGCTGGAAGTCGTACCGCACCTGGCTGACCTGAGCACCGGCTGCCGCGCTCCCGTGCATCAGTAGCGCGTCTGGCTCAGCTCGGCGAACAGTTCGCCGTAGATCTTGTGGCGCGATGCGCTGATCGGCCCCGGATGCGTCGGCGTCTCTACATTCGAGAGCACGCCGCAGCCCGGTTCGTGCAGGTGCGTGCAGTTGTAGAACTTGCAGTCGCCGGTGTGCTCGGCGATGTCGGGCATCAAGCCGGCAAGCTGCATTGGCTCGATGTGGTTCAGGCCGAATTCCTGGAAGCCGGGCGAATCGATCAGGCCGGTGGTGCGGGCTTCATCGATCCAGTACCAGGTGGTGCTGGTGGTCGTGTGCTTTCCTGAATTCAGCGCCTGCGAAATCTCCTGGGTCAGCACGGTCGCGCCCGGCACCAGCAGATTGGTGAGCGTGCTCTTGCCCGAGCCGGAAGGGCCGAGCACGAGGGTGGACTTGCCGGACAGCAGTTTCATCAGCGACGCGTAATCCGCCTCGCCCGATGCCCTGAGCGAAAGCGGCAGCACGCCGTGGTGCATGCGCCGATACGGGGCCAGCTTGGCCCAGGCGCGCTCGAAGGGTTCGACCAGGTCGCTCTTGTTGAGCGCGATGATCGGCGTGATGCGTTGGGCCTCGGCCGCAATCAGCGCACGCGCCAGTTGATGCTCGGAGAACTCCGGCTCGGCCGCGATCAGGATCAGCACGTGGTCGAGATTTGCCGCAAAAGACTTGGTGCGGATTTCGTCCTGCCGGTAGAAGAGGTTGCGCCGCGGCAGCACTTCTTCGATGGTGCCTTCGTCTTCGGTGGCCTGCCAGCGCACGCGGTCGCCGACCACGGCCTGGCTCTTCTTGCCGCGCGGGTGGCAGATCAGCCGCTCTCCCATCGGTGTCTCGACAAGGCAGTGACGCCCGTGGCTGGCAACGACCAGACCGTCGTGCAGCGCCTTCCCGAGGTTGTGGGCGCCGGGTGTGGTGGCGGCGCGGCCGGGCTTAGCCACAGGCAGGCTTCCTCACGGGGCGGGGCTCGCCACGAGTGCGTCGGCTTGTCGCGCGCAATCGAAATCGGTGACCGAGAGGCCGTGCACATCGTGCGTGTTGAAGCGAACCACGCAGCGGTTGTAGTGCACCGACAGGTCGGGGTGGTGGTCCTGCGTGTGCGCCACAAGTGCCAACGCATTCACGAAGGCGATGGTCTCGAAGTAGTTCGCGAAGGTGAAAGTTTTTTCGATGGCGACATCGGCGCCGTCGCCGGTGAGCTTCCAGCCGTCGAGCTTGGCGAGGCCGGAGACTATCTCGGTGGCACTCAGTGCCTGGCGGGGAGGGAGGTTCTTCCAGTCCTTGGGTTTGAACATGCTGCTCATGAGGGTCTTCGAATGAAAAGGTGGTCGAGGGTCAGGCCGCGGTCATGCGCGCAAGGCGCTCGGATGCCGGCGGGTGGGAGTAGTAGAACTTGACGAACACCGGGTCGGGCGTGAGCGTCGAAGCATTGTCCTGGTAGAGCTTGAGCAGGGCCGCGGAGAGATCGGCGCCGCTGGTCTGCGCCACGGCGTAGGCATCGGCCTCGAACTCATGCTTGCGCGACAGGCGCGCCGGAAGCGGTGCCACGAAGAAGCCGAACACCGGCACCGCGAGCATGAACAGCAGCAATGCGAGTGCGCTGTTGGGGGCGGCCGGCGACAGGTTGGGCTGCACGCCCAGGCCCGTGTAGAACCAGACCTGGGTCGACACCCAGCCCAGCAGCGCAAAGCCGGCCAGGCTCAGCGCGAACATCGCGACCAGGCGCTTGACGATGTGGCGATGCTTGAAGTGGCCGAGCTCGTGGGCGAGCACGGCTTCCACTTCGCCGGCATTGAGCTGGCGCAGCAGCGTGTCATAGAACACCACGCGCTTGCTGGCGCCGAAGCCGGTGAAGTACGCATTCGCGTGCGCGCTGCGGGTGCTGCCGTCCATCACGAACAGGCCCTTGGCCGCAAATCCGCAGCGTTGCATCAGCGCCGTGACGCGCGCCTTGAGCATGGGGTCGTCGAGCGGCTTGAACTTGTTGAACAGGGGGGCGATGAAGGTCGGGTAGATCAGCATCAACAGCAGGTTGAAGCCCATCCATGCCGCCCATGCCCAGAGCCACCACAGCGTGCCGGCCGCGCCCATGAGCCACAGGATGAGGGCGGCAATCGGCAGGCCGATCAGCGCGCCGATCAACGTGGACTTGACGGTGTCTGCCAGCCAGAGCTTCCAGGTCATCTTGTTGAACCCGAATCGCTCTTCGAGCCTGAACGTCTGCCACAGCGTGAACGGCAGTTCGAGCAGCCCGCCGATCGCTGCGAAGGCAGCCAGCAGCACGAGTTGCTGCACCATGCCGCCGCCCAGCCACACCAGCAGGAGCTTGTTCAGGATGTCGAGCCCGCCGAGCAAGGTCCAGCCCAACAGCAGGGCGGCGCTCCAGGCCATCTCGACCAACCCGAAGCGTGCCTTGGCCACCGTGTAGTCGGCCGCCTTCTGGTGGGCCGAGAGCGTGATGGTCTGCGCGAAGGCTTCGGGCACGGTGCCACGGTGCTGCGCCACATGGCGCACCTGCCGCGAAGCCAGCCAGAACTTCACGAGCAGGCCTGCGACGAGCGCGGCCGCGAAGGCGATGGTGAAGATGAGCGAATAGGACATGGAGCGGCGAGTTTAGTCCCCGGCAATCCAGGCTCGCCCCCAGGCTGCGCGCACTTCGTGTCGCTTCTCCAACCCCCTGCCGGGGGCAACACCGGAGGCCCGGCAAAGCCGGTTCCTCGGTGTTTCTGGAGGCGCGGGCCTTCGACGACAATCCCGCGATGCCCGAATCCCTTGACCCGACGCCCCCCGCAGCCGTGCCCACCCTGAAGAAAAGCGACCAAAATCTGGTCTGGCTGGACTGCGAGATGAGCGGCCTCGACCCCGAAAAAGAGCGCCTGCTCGAAATCGCCGTGGTCGTCACCGGCCCCGACCTTACGCCCCGCATCGACGGCCCCGTGCTCGTCATCCACCAGAGCGACGCCGTGCTCGATGCCATGGACGCCTGGAACAAGGGCACACACGGCCGCAGCGGCCTGATCGACAAGGTGAAAGCGTCCACGCTGGATGAAGCCGCGGCCGAGCAGCAACTGCTGGAGTTCATCGCCAAGTACATTCCCCGAAGCGGCTCGCCGATGTGCGGCAACACCATCGGGCAGGACCGGCGCTTCCTGGTCAAGTTCATGCCCAAGCTCGAAGCGTACTTTCACTACCGCAACCTCGACGTCAGCACCCTCAAGGAACTGGCCAAGCGCTGGAAGCCTTCGGCCTACAGCGCTTTCAAGAAGCAGCAGGCGCACACGGCGCTGGCCGATGTGCACGAGTCCATCGAAGAACTCGCCCACTACCGCGAAACCTTCCTGCGCCTGACCGATTGAGAAAGAAGTTAGGTAAAAACCCGAAGCCGTGCCATAATCGCAGGCTTCGATGATCTGACAATGTCACAGGACACAGATCAGCGTCTCTTGCATCTCCCTATCTTGCACACCGCGCCCGATCGCAATTGCTGATCAAAAAGGGCCACAGCCTCAGGCGTTAGCCAGAAGCTGAATGTCGTTGGATGGTTGATGTTTTTAACCACCAACGGGGCGCCGCCTACGGCAGCGCTCGCGTTTGAGATTGATATCTACATGACCGACGCTTTTGAAGCGCAGGGCGAGTTCGCGCCTGTGCAATCCTCTACCAACAACGAATTCATCGCCGCTGTGTCCGAAGCGCCGATCCTCGAGGCGCTCGACGCAGCCGCTCCCGAGATTGCCGCGGTCGAACAGGAACCCAGCCTGCCCAACGGCTTCGTCCGCCTGGGCCTGGCTCCCGAACTGATCGCCGCCGTGGCCGACCTGGGCTTCACCCAGCCGACCACCGTGCAAGACAAGGTGATCCCGCTCGCGATGGGCGGTGAAGCCGGCCAGGACGGCAAGGCCCGTTTCGTCGACCTGATGGTCTCCAGCCAGACCGGCTCGGGCAAGACCGCGGCTTTCCTGCTGCCCGTGCTGCACACGCTGCTCAAGCGCCAGGCCGAAGCCGAAGCCGAAGCCAAGGCCGAGTTCCAGCGCCTGGCCGCCGAAGCCGCTGCCCGCGGCGAAGCCGTGCCGAAGAAGCCCAAGCGCAAGGACCCGACCAACACCCGCCATTTCAAGGCCGCCACCCCTGGCGCCCTGATCCTGTGCCCGACGCGCGAACTCGCCCAGCAAGTGGCGCACGACGCCATCGAACTGGTCAAGCATTGCCGCGGCCTGCGCATCGCCAACGTGGTGGGCGGCATGCCTTACCAACTGCAGATCGCCAAGCTGCAGAACGCCGACCTCGTGGTTGCCACGCCCGGCCGACTGCTCGATCTGCAGCGCTCGCAGCAACTCAAGCTCGACCAGGTCAAGTTCCTGGTGGTCGACGAAGCCGACCGCATGCTCGACCTGGGCTTCTCCGACGACCTGGCCGAAGTCAACCAGCTCACCATCGAGCGCCAGCAGACGATGATGTTCAGCGCCACTTTCGCGCCGCGCATCCAGCAACTGGCCCAGCGCGTCATGCGCGAGCCGCAGCGCATCACCATCGACAGCCCGCAAGAGAAGCACGCCAACATCAAGCAATCGCTGTACTGGGCCGACAACAGCCAGCACAAGCGCAAGCTGCTCGACCACTGGCTGCGTGACACCAGCATCAACCAGGCGATCGTGTTCGCCAGCACGCAAGTCGAATGCGACGGCCTCGCCAACGACCTGCAGCAAGAAGGCTTCAGCGCCGTGGCGCTGCACGGCGCCCTGAGCCAGGGCCTGCGCAACCGTCGCCTGATGGCACTGCGTCAAGGCCAGGTGCAGATCCTGGTGGCCACCGACGTTGCCGCCCGCGGCATCGACGTGCCGACCATCACCCACGTCTTCAACTTCGGCCTGCCGATGAAGGCCGAGGACTACACCCACCGCATCGGCCGCACCGGCCGTGCAGGCCGCGACGGCCTGGCGATCACCTTTGCCGAGTTCCGCGATCGCCGCAAGATCATGGACATCGAGCAATACAGCCGCCAGCAGTTCAAGGCTGAAGTGGTTGCCGGCCTTGAGCCGCAACAGCGCATGCCGCAATCGCGTCCCCCGATGGGCGAGTACCGCGGCGGCCGTGGCGACAACCAGTCGCGCGATCGCAAGTTCGGCAACGGCGGTGCAGGCGGCGGCGGTGGCGGTGGCTATCGCGGCAACAACGGTGGCGGCTATGCCGGCGCCAGCGGCTTCAACGACCGCAACGCACGCGGTCCGGCGCCGAGCCAAGGCCAAGGCCCGCGCGGCTTCCAGGGCGGCAACAACGCCGGCTTCGGCGGCGGTCGTGACGACGGCGGCAACAACGGCGGTGGCGCCGGCTACGGCCGCAAGCCGGGCTGGGGCGACAGCGCGCCGCGTGGTGGCCACGGCCATGGCGGCGGTCGCGGCGACGGCGGCTTCGCTCCCCGTGAAGGCTTCGCTCCGCGCGAAGGTTTCGCACCGCGCGGCAATGGCGCAGGCCATGGCGGCCCGGGCAAGGTTTTCGTGCCGCGCGACGCCCAAAAGCGTGCGTTCAAGCCCACGCGCTGATCCATTGCAGAGCGGCCAACCGGCCGCCTTGCCCCAAAAGAAAGCCCGCGCTTCGCAAGAAGCGCGGGCTTTTTCGTTGCGGGTTTCCGAGGAGGCTTTTGCGTCAGAGTTTGATTGACATCTGAATCGATGAAAAGTAATGTAATGACGCATTGCTCCCCGGTCCGCGCCGCGGCTGCCGGTTCATCGACATCTGCTTTTCAAACTTCGAATATGAAAATTGCGATTCTTGGCGGTGGTCACGGCGCTTACGCAGCCGCCGCGGACCTGTCCGAAGCCGGTCACGAAGTGCGCCTGTGGCGTCGCGATGCCGCGGCGCTGGAGCCGGTCCTGCAAACCGGCGCGATCACGCTCAAGGATGCCGACGGCACGCGCGAGGTCCCGCTGGCGCTGGCCACTGCCGACATCGGCGTAGCGCTCAAGGGCGCCGAGCTGATCGTCGTCCCTACCCCTGCCATCGCCCAGCACGACATCGCGCTCGCCATGGCGCCGCATCTGGTCGACGGGCAGGTCGTCTTCCTGCCGCCGGGCACCTTCGGCAGCTATGTGATGGCACGCACGGTCAGGCAGGCCGGCAACCTCGCCGACGTGGCTTGGGCCGAAACCGGCACCTTGCCCTACCTCGCACGCAAGCACGGCGAACGCGAAGTCAACGTCACGATCCGCGCCATCCGGCTGCCGACCGGCGTCTACCCAGCCCGCAAAGAGGCCGAGGCGATTGCCGTGATCCGCGAGGCCTACCCGGCCGTGCATGGCTGCGGCGATGCGCTCTCAGGTGCCTTGATGAACGCCGGCCCCGTCATCCACCCGCCGCTGATGGTGATGAACGCCGCACCGCTGCAGCACTTCGAGCGCTGGGACATCCACAACGAAGGCACCCAGCGCGCCGTGCGCGACGTGACCGACCGCCTCGACCGCGAACGCATGGCGGTGCGCGAGGCCTTCGGCCAGGGCGCGCCGCATTACCCGCTGGCCGACCACTACAACAACGACCAATGGATGTACGGAGACGCGCACAAGCAGCTCGTCAAGTCGGGCGACTGGCGCGAGAACATCGACCTGCACACGCACCGCTACATCACCGAGGACACCGAGCTCGGGCTCGCGTTTCTCGCCTCGGCGGCTCGCCACGCAGGCGTGGATGCGCCCATTGCCCACGGGCTGCTGGCCATCGTTGGCGGTTTTCTTGGACGCGAACTGCGTTACGGCCCGCGCACCTTCGAGGGCCTCGGGCTCGCGGACCTGAGCGCGGCGCAGCTCAGGCAGAGGCTGCACGATGGCGAATGAGCGCGCCTTGCCCCGCTTCGCCGCCGTCGGCGCCGGCCGCATGGGGCGCGGCATTGCGATCGCGTTCGCGTATGCCGGCCACCGCATCTCGCTGATCGACCTGCGCCAGCGTGATGACGCTGCCTGGCTGCGCCTGCGCGACGAGGCGAAAGCGGAGATCGAGGCCAGCCTCGCCGGCCTTGCGCAACTCGGCGTGATCGCCGAAGCGCAGATCCAATCCATCGCCGCCCGGGTGGACTTCGTGGATGCCGCCGCCGCGCCGCACGCGCTCGCTGCGGCCGAACTGGTGTTCGAGGGCGTGCCCGAAACCATGGATGCCAAGCGCGAAGCCTTCGCGCATCTCAACCGCCATTGCCGCGACGACGCGATCCTCACGTCGACCACGAGCAGCATCCTCGTGACGCAGCTCGCAGCGCTTGTGCGCTTGCCCGAGCGCTTCCTCAACATGCACTGGCTCAATCCGGCCTACGTGATTCCTGTGGTGGAACTCAGCTGCCACGCCGGCACCGATGCCGGCGTGCTCGCGCGCACCAAGGCGCTGATGGAAGAGATCGGCAAGCTGCCGGTGGTCTGCGGCGCGTCGCCGGGGTACATCGTGCCGCGGCTGCAGGCACTGGTGATGAACGAAGCGGCCCGCATGATCGAAGAGGGCGCCGCCACCGCCGAAGAGATCGACAAGGCCACGCGCTACGGCCTGGGCCTGCGCTTTGCGGCGCTGGGCGTGGTCGAGTTCATCGACTTCGGTGGCTGCGACATCCTGCATCACGCGAGCCGCGAGATGTCGGCCTCGATCGACAAGGGGCGCTACACCGCGCCGGCCATCGTCGATCGCATGGTCGAAGAGGGGCGCCTGGGTCTCAAGAGCGGCAGCGGCTTCTACGACTACGAGGGCCGTGACATCGCGGCGTACCGGCGCGATGTGCTGTCGCGCACGCTCGGCGAACTGCGGCACGCGGGGCTGTGGCGCGCGGCCGCCGAAGAGACGCGCTCATGACGGCGATTCGTCGCGCCTTCGCCGACCTCTCCGTGGGGCAGGTGCACTACGCGACTTGCGGCGATGCCGATGCGCCGGCCGTGCTGCTGCTGCATCAGTCGCCGCGCAGCTGGGCCGAGTACCGCGCCGTGCTTCCGCTGATCGGTGTGCGGCACCGCGCGATTGCGATGGATACGGCGGGCTTTGGTGATTCCGCGGATGGCGGCGTGCCCGCGAGCATCGGGCAATGGGCGCGCGTGGCGTGCGAACTGCTCGATGCGCTGAACATCGCGCGCGCCGATGCCGTGGGCCATCACACAGGCGGTGTCGTCGCGATGGAGCTGGCCGCTGCATTTCCAGATCGGGTGCGCAGCCTGGTGTTGTCGTCCACGCCGTATACCGACGAGGCGTTCCGCACGGCGCGCGCGCAGCGCCCGCCCATCGACGAGGTGGCGCCGAGCGAAGACGGCAGCCATCTGGCCGCGCTGTGGCAGAAGCGCCAGGGTTTCTATCCGCCAGGCCGCCCCGATCTGCTCGAAGCCTTCGTGCTCGATGCAATGAAAGTCGGTCATCGCGTGGAAGAAGGGCATCGCGCCGTGGCCTCGTACCGCATGGAAGAGCGCATCGGCCGCGTGACGCAGCCAACGCTCATCATCCGTGCCACCGACGATCCGTTCGCCGCGCCTCATGCGGCAGAGCTGAAACACCATCTGCCTCACGCTCGCATCGTCGACATCGAAGGCGGCATGGTTCCGTTGCCCGACCAGATGCCGCAAGCCTTCGCGCAAACGGTGCTCGACTTTCTCTCGACGCGGCCATGAAAGCCGTACGTATCCACGGCTTCGATGCGGCGCCTGTGTTGGAGGAGGTGGCGGAACCTGAAGCCCGCCCCGGTCGCACCATCGTGCGCATGCAGGCGGCCACGGTCGGCCACATTGACCGCACCGTCTGGCGCGGCAGTTTCCTGCGGCATCCGCCCTTGCCCTACACACCGGGTGTGGAGGCCGCCGGCATCGTCGTCTCGAGCGAGCGGTATGCCACTGGGCAGCGCGTATGGCTGCGCGGCAGCGGGTTGGGCACGCTATTCGACGGCACCTGGTGCGAACTAATCGACGCGCCCGATGAAGCGCTCGACCCGCTGCCCGATGCGCTGCCGATGACGCTGGGTGCGGCGTTCTTTTCGCCGACCACATCGGCATGGGTCGCCTTGCATGAAGTCGCAAAGCTGCAGCCTGGAGAGCAAGTGCTCGTGACAGGTGCAAGCGGCGCCGTGGGTTCGCTCGTGATGCAACTCGCACGCGATGCAGGCTGCGCCGCGACACCGGTCGATCCGAAGGCCGCACCGCCCGAGCTTGCCAGCGCGGACCTGCTCGTCGACACGGTCGGCGGCAATGTGCTTGCAGCCGCTTTGCCGGCCGTGCGACCCGGAGGCCGTGCCGTGCTGGTCGGCTACACCGCGGGTCCGGCGCTGTACCTCGACATCGCGCATTTTCTGCAGCGCGACGTTGCGCTGCTGCCGCTCAACATGTTCAGGCGGGAGGCCGCCGGCAGGGCCGCAGCTCCCGACTTGCTGGCACGGCTGGCCGATGGCCGCCTGCATCTCGACGTGCAGAGCTTTGCGCTCGCCGATGCTGCGGTTGCGCTCGACTGGATCGCGCAACGCGGCCACCGGGGGCGTGCGGTGCTGGTGCCGTAGGCGCGCGCAAAAAAGCCGAGGCGCTTCAGTCTTCTTCCGGCTCCTCGAGCGGCACATGCACGTGCAGGTCGATCATCTGCCGCAGCGTCTGCTTGAGTTCCTCGGCACGCCGCAGGCCGAAGGGCTCGAGCACGCGCCGCTCATGCTCGCGCGCCAGTTCCATCAGATGCTCAACCGCCTTGAGACCCTTGCGCGTGATGCGCACCAGGGTGATGCGGCGATCACTTTCATGGGGCAGCCGCTCCACCTGGCCGCGCGATTCCATGCGGTCCAGGAGGCGCGTCACCGTCGGCTGCTTGGTCACCGTCACCTGCGCGAGCTGGCCGATGCTGATCGCTTCGCTGCCCGCCAGCGAGGCCATCACGCGCCACTCCGACACCGAGAAGCCTTGCTGGCGCGCCACCTCGTGGAATTCGGAAGAGATCAGCTGGCTGGCCTGCGCCAGCAGCGCCGGCAGGTAGTCGTCGACAAAACGATGCGGTGGCGATTCGACGGGTTGATCAGCCATGAAGGCACCTCGCGGCAGCCGCGGGCACGCTGCTTGCATGTCTAGGGTAATTCATGATTGTGGATACATTCATTTGTCAACATTATAGAAAGCGTGATGTGGCACCTGAAGCGCATCCTCCCACGAGAAAGAAGAAGGACCCACATGGCTGAGCGTTCGTTCGTCGAGGAAGTCAAGAAGCTGCGGCTTGCTGGCGGAGATGTGTTTCGCGGTGAGGGCATTCTGGCGGTCACCAAGGCCTTGCTGGAATCAGGCGTGTCCTACGTCGCGGGCTACCAGGGCGCACCGATCTCGCACCTTATGGACGTGCTGGCCGATGCGCAGGACATCCTTGCCGAGCAGGGCATCCGCTTTGAGAACAGCGCGAGCGAGGCCACCGCTGCCGCCACGCTGGCCGCCTCGGTCAACTACCCGCTGCGCGGCGCCGTCACCTTCAAGGCCACCGTGGGCACCAACGTCGCATCGGATGCGCTGGCCAACCTCGCCTCAGGCGGCGTGACCGGCGGCGCTCTGATCATCGTGGGCGAAGACTACGGCGAAGGCTCATCGATCATGCAGGAGCGCAGCCATGCGTTCGCGATGAAGTCACAGATCTGGCTGCTCGATCCGCGCCCCAACCTGCCGAGCATCGTCGATGCGGTGAAGACGGGCTTCGATCTCTCCGAGGCCAGCAACACGCCCGTGATGCTGCAGCTGCGCATCCGCGCCTGCCATGTGCACGGCCACTTCATCGCCGGCGACAACAAGCGCGCCAAGTTCACGCTGCAGGAAGCGCTGGAGAACCCGCAGCGCGACGTGAGCCGCATCGTGCTGCCGCCCGCGAGCTTCGTGCACGAGCAGGAGAAGATCAAGGACCGCTGGCCTGCGGCTGTGCGTTTCATCGAGGAGCGCCAGCTCAACGAGTTCTTCTCGGAAGACGCCGACGACATCGGCATCATCGTGCAGGGCGGCAGCTACAACACGCTGCTGCGCGCGCTGGAGCGGCTCGACCTGGCCGACGTGTACGGCAACACCAAGGTGCCGCTGTATGTGATGAACGTGGCCTACCCGGTCATCGAGAGCGAAGTCATCCGCTTCTGCGAAGGCAAGCGCGCGGTGATGATCGTCGAAGAGGGCCAGCCCAATTTCGTCGAGCAGAACCTCGCGACCATCCTGCGGCAAGCCGGCTCGACCACCGCATTGCACGGCAAGGACATGCTGCCGGTCGCCGGCGAATACACATCCTCCGAACTGCTCAAGGGCGCACGCACCTTCTGCGAGCGCTATGAACGCCTCGCCCCATTGCCCGTGCCCGTCGCGGTGCGCAAGGTGATCCCGCTCAAGGAGGTGGCCGCCATCGGCGTCGATGCCGCACCCGAGCCGAGCATCCCATCGACGGCACTCGGCGATGTCGTGCATGCACGCCCGCCAGGCTTCTGCACCGGCTGCCCCGAGCGCCCGATCTTCAGCGCGATGAAGCTGGTCGAACGCGAACTCGGTGCGCACCACGTGAGCGCCGACATCGGCTGCCATCTGTTCTCGATCCTGCCGCCCTTCAACATCGGCAACACCACCATGGGCTACGGCCTCGGCGGCGCGGGCGCTTCCGCATTGAATGCGCCAGCGGGCAAACGCGCCATCTCGATGATGGGCGACGGCGGCTTCTGGCACAACGGCCTCACCAGCGGCGTGGCGAACTCGGTTTTCAACAAGAGCGACAACCTCACCATCGTCGTCGACAACAACTACACCTCGGCCACCGGCGGGCAGGACATCCTCTCGTCGAACGCCGTCAACAAGACGCGCAGCACCGGCCATGAGATCGAACGCGCCGTGCGCGGCGTTGGCGTGGAGTGGGTCAAGACGCTGCGCCGCACCTACGACGTGGCCGGCATGCGCGATGCGCTCAAGGAAGCACTCACCACCACGAAGAAGGGCCCCAAGGTCCTGATCGCGCAGTCGGAGTGCATGCTCAACAAACAGCGCCGCGAGAAGCCGCTGGTGCGCAAGGCCATTGCCGACGGCAAGCGCATGGTGCGCGAGAAGTTCGGCGTCGACTCCGACACCTGCACCGGCGACCACTCGTGCATCCGCCTGTCGGGCTGCCCGTCGCTCTCCATCAAGCCCAACCCCGATCCGCTGCGCACCGACCCGGTCGCGACCGTGCTCGACAGCTGCGTGGGCTGCGGCGTGTGCGGCGAGGTCTCGCATGCCGCCGTGCTGTGCCCTTCGTTCTACAAGGCGCAGATCGTGAGCAACCCCAGTGGCTGGGACAAGCTGCGCGAGCGGGTGCGCTCTGCCGTCATCGGCTGGCTGCAACGCGGCGAAGCGCGCCGCCGCGAAACCTATGCCTTCTGAAGCCATGGCGAACAACAAAGCCCAGCCGATCAAGATCGCGATCCTCGCCATGGGCGGGGAGGGCGGCGGCGTGCTGGCCGACTGGATCGTGGACATGGGCGAGGCCAATGGCTATGTGGCCCAGACCACTTCGGTGCCGGGCGTGGCGCAGCGCACCGGCGCGACCATCTACTACGTCGAGCTCTACCCGATTGCGCAAGCCGATGCCGATGGCGGACGCCCCGTGCTGGCGCTGATGCCGTTGCCGGGCGATGTCGATGTGGTTCTGGCTTCTGAATTGATGGAAGCCGGCCGCGCGGTGCAGCGCGGGCTGGTCACGAACGACCGCACCACGCTCATCGCCTCCACGCACCGCGTTTTCTCCATCGCCGAGAAGAGCGCGCTGGGCGACGGCCGCGTCGACAGCGCGCAACTGCTCGCACACACCGCCAAGGCCGCCAAGCGCTTCATCCGTTTCGACATGGCGCAAGCGGCCGAGGCATCGGGCAGCGTGATCAGCGCGGTGCTCTTCGGCGCATTGGCGGGTTCTGGCGTGCTGCCGTTCAGCCGTGCGCAGTTCGAAGCGACCATCGAGCGTGGCGGCGTGGGCGTGAAGCCCAGCCTGAAGGCCTTCGGTGGCGCCTTCGCCCGCGCACAGGCCGGCGACGACGGCGAGACACCGACCGAGGTGCCCGCCGCAATGCCGGTGCCGCAGCCGCGCCACCCCGTTGTGCGCGCGCTGGTCGAACGCGCGCAGCGCGACTTTCCACTCGCCGCGCAAGACTTCCTGCTCGAAGGCGTGCGCCGCCTCATCGACTACCAGGACACGGACTACGCCGCCCTGTACCTCGAACGCATGTCAACTATCGCTGCATTGCCCGGCAACGACGAGCACCGCTTGCTGCGCGAAACCGCGCGACACCTCGCGCTTTGGATGTCCTACGAAGACACCGCCCGCGTGGCGGCCCTCAAGACCCGAGCCACCCGCTTCGAGCGCGTGCGCGGCGAAGCCCGCGTGCAGCCCGGCCAGGTGCTGGCAATCAACGAATACATGCACCCGCGCCTGCAGGAAATCTGCGAGACGCTGCCGGGGGGCATCGGCCGCTGGCTGATGGGTTCCACGCTGCCGAAGAAGCTCGTCGAGCGCTTCACGCAGCACGGCCGCGTGATCCAGACCAGTTCGCTGCGCGGTTACCTGATGCTGCGCACGGTCGCCGCCATGAAGCGCTGGCGCCGTTCGACGATGCGCTACGCCGAAGAAAACCGCCGCATCGAGGAATGGCTGCGGCGCATCGCCGCCACCGCGCAGCGCAACCCCGAACTGGCGGTGGAACTCGCGCAGTGCCAGCGCCTGGTCAAAGGCTACAGCGACACGCACGAGCGCGGCATCCGCAACTACGACACCGTGATGCGCGCCGTCGAGCGCGCCGGTGCGCAACTCGCCCCCGCCACCTTGCGCGAGCTGCGCGATGCGGCGCTTGCCGACGAACACGGTCACAAGCTGCAAGCCGCACTGGCGCAGCACGCACTGGCCTGAAGAGACAACGGACGCACCATGACCGCTCCCGCCGCCACGCTCCAGCTTCGCGTTGCCGAAGCGCGCCAACTCAATCCGCTGATCCGCATGCTGCGCCTGCGCGCCGAAGACGGCCGGCCGCTGCCCGGCTTCGCGGCCGGCGCCCACATCCGCGTACAGGTGACGCTGCCCGACGGCAAGACCGACTGGCGCCATTACTCGCTGATCAACTTCGCGACCGCGCGCAACGCCACCAATGCACCCACCGAATACGTGATCGCCGTGCGCAAGGAGGCCGAAGGCCGCGGCGGATCGCGCTTCATGCACGAAGGACTCGGCGAGGGCGACACGCTCGCCATCGAAGCGCCGAAGAACGACTTCCCGCTGCACACCGGCCCCGGCGGCTCGGTGCTGGTGGCCGGCGGCATCGGCGTCACGCCGCTCGCCACCATGGCCGCGCGCCGCCGCGCCGAACAGGCCCCGGTGCGCATGCACTACGCCGGCCGCAGCCGCGAGCTGATGGCTTTCCTGCCCGAGCTGCAGACGCTGCTCCGCGACGACCTGCGCGTGCACGCCGACGCCGAGGCCGGCGCACCGCTGGACATCGACGCACTGCTCGACGATGTACCGGCCGGCGACCGCCTCTACGTCTGCGGCCCCAAGGTCATGCTCGACGCGGTGCTCGCCCGCACCCAGGCACGCGGTTGGGACCATGACCGCGTGCACTTCGAACTCTTCACCGAGCCGGTCGCGGAAGCGGGTGACCAGCCCTTCGAGGTCGAACTCGCCCAGTCGGGCCAGCGCTTCACCGTGGCGGCCGACCAGAGCATCCTCGATTGCCTCATCGACAACGGCTGCGACCCGATGTTCGACTGCAAGCGCGGCGAATGCGGCGTGTGCGCCGTGCCCGTGATCGAAGGCGAGATCGAACACCGCGACTACGTATTGACCGCGCGTGAGAAGGCGGCGGGCAATGTCATGCAGATCTGCATCTCGCGCGCCAAGGGTGCGCGCCTGGTGCTCGACATCTGAAGGAGCCAGGAGAAACATGCCTTCGTACAAAGACAACCCGGATGCCGTCCGCGCGCTTGTGCAGAACGACCGCGTGCACCGCGACCTGTACACCAGCCAGGAGCTCTTCGAGCTGGAGCAGGAGCACTTCTTCGCCAACACCTGGAACTACGTCGGCCACGAGAGCCAACTGCCCAAGCCCGGCGACTGGATCAGCAACGAAATCGCCGGCCGTCCGCTGATCGTGGTGCGCCACACCGACGGCAGCGTGCGCGCGATGATGAACCGCTGCGCCCACAAGGGCTCGCGCCTCGTGAGCGCGCCCTGCGGCAACACCGGCAAGTTCTTCCGCTGCCCTTACCACGCGTGGACCTTCAAGACCGATGGTTCGCTGCTGGCAATCCCGCTGAAGACCGGTTACGAGAACACCGCGCTGCATGAATGCGAATCGGCCAAGGGCCTGACGACCTTGAAGCATGTGCGCAGCCACCGCGGCTTCATCTTCGTGAAGATCAACGACGCGGGCCCCGACTTCGAGGCGTACTTCGGCGATTCGCTCAGCTCCATCGACAACATGGCCGACCGCTCGCCCGAAGGCGAACTCGAAATCGCCGGCGGGTGCCTGCGTTTCATGCACCAGTGCAACTGGAAGATGTTCGTAGAGAACCTCAACGACACCATGCATCCCATGGTGGCGCACGAGTCATCGGCGGGCACCGCGAAGCGCATGTGGGCCGACAAGCCTGCCGACGAACCCAAGCCGATGGCGGTGGAGCAGTTCGTGCCCTTCATGTCCGACTACAAGTTCTTCGAGGACATGGGAATCCGCACCTATGACCACGGCCACAGCTTCACCGGCGTGCACTTCAGCATCCACAGCAAGTACAAGGCGATCCCCGCATACGACGACGCCATGAAGGCGCGCTACGGCGAAGAGAAGACCGCGCAGATCCTCGGCATGGCGCGGCACAACACGGTGTACTACCCGAACCTCACGATCAAGGGTGCGATCCAGGCCATTCGTGTGGTCAAGCCGATCTCGGCGGACAGGACGCTGATCGAGAGCTGGACCTTTCGCCTGAAGGGCGCGCCGCCCGAGCTGCTGCAGCGCACCACCATGTACAACCGCCTCATCAACTCCCCGTTCTCGGTGGTGGGCCACGACGACCTGCAGGCCTATCGCGGCATGCAGGCCGGGCTGCACGCGAGCGGCAACGAGTGGGTGAGCCTGCACCGCGACTACGACCCGTCGGAGCTGAAAGGCGGCGAGATCACCACCGGCGGCACCAACGAACTGCCGATGCGCAACCAGTACCGCAGCTGGGTCGAACGCATGACGGAGACGATGTGATGACGGCCTCGGACATCACCCGCCAGGACCTGATCGACTTCGTCGTGAACGAGGCGCACCTGCTCGACACCCGCCGCTACGAAGAGTGGAACGCGCTCTTCACCGACGACGCCTTCTACTGGGTGCCGCTGGTGCCCGACCAGGAAGACGGCCTCAACCACACCTCGCACCTCTACGAAGACAAGCTACTGCGCGACCTGCGCATCGAGCGCCTGAAGAGCCCGCGCGCGTTCTCGCAGCAGCCGCCGAGCCGCTGCCACCATCTGCTGCAGGTGCCGGTGGTCGAGACCTTCGATGCCGAGGGCAACCGCTTCGTGGTGCGCACCAGCTTCCACTACACCGAGTCGCAGGGCGACGAGCTGCAGTTCTACGTGGGCACGTTCTTCCATCACCTCACCGTGCAGGACGGCGCACTGCGCATGACGCTCAAGCGGGTCAACCTGCTCAACTGCGATGCGGCGCTTCTCGCCGTGCAGCTTTTCATCTAGGGACGTGATGCCACACACCACCGTCCATCAAGTCTTCGCGGCGACGGCCGAGCGCACGCCGCAGGCCGAGTTCCTGTTCACCGAAACGGTGACAGCCACCGCATACGGCGTCGCCGCCGGCGCCATTCGCTGGGGCGAGGCTGCGACAAAGGTCGAGCGCTTGCGAGCGGCCTATGCGCAAGCCGGCTACGGGCACGGCCACCGCGTCGGTCTGCTGCTGGAGAACCGGCCTGCGTTTCTCTTTCATTGGTTCGCGCTCAATGCGCTGGGCGTGAGCGTGGTGCCGATCAACGCGGAGATGCGTTCGGCCGAACTGGTCTACCTGATCGGCCACAGCGAGATCGGCCTGGCCGTCACGCTGCCGGAGCGCGCCACCGACCTGCACGCTGCCGCGGCGCAAGCCGGCGTGCCCTTCGAGACCATGGGCCCCGACGACGCAGTGCCCAGCGCGAAGAGCGCCGCACCCCGCGCCCACGAGCCCATCGGTGGCGATACCGAATGCGGCCTGCTCTACACCTCGGGCACCACCGGGCGCCCCAAGGGCTGCATCCTGAGCAACGCGTACTTCCTGCGCGCGGGCGAGTGGTACGCCGCGCTCGACGGCGTGTGCAGCATCCGTCCCGACACCGAGCGCGTCATCACGCCGCTGCCGCTCAACCACATGAACGCGATGGCGTTCTCCACCATGGTGGTGCTGGTGGCGGGCGGCTGCCTGGTGCAGCTTGACCGCTTCCATCCGAAGACCTGGCTGGCGAGCGCCCGCGAAAGCGGCGCGACCATCGTGCATTACCTCGGCGTGATGCCGGCGATGCTGTTGTCGGCGCCCGCATCGGCTGCCGACCGCGACCACGCGATCCGCTGGGGCTTCGGCGCCGGTGTAGACCGCAAGAACCACGCTCCCTTCGAGGAGCGCTTCGGCTTCCCCCTGGTCGAGGCCTGGGCCATGACCGAGACCGGCGCTGCCGCCTGCATCATGGCCAACCGCGAGCCTCGCCTCGTGGGCACCAGCTGCTTCGGCCGCCAGGAAGATTTCGTGCAGATCCGCCTCGTCGGCGAAGACGGCAGCGAGGTCGGCATCGATGCCCCGGGCGAACTGCTCGTGCGTTCCACCGGCGACGATCCCCGGCGCTACTTTTTCTCCGGCTACCTGAAGGACGAGGAAGCCACGCGCGAAGCCTGGTCCGATGGCTGGTTCCACACCGGTGACCTGGTGCGCCGCGATGCCGAGGGCAACTTCTTCTTCGTGGACCGCAAGAAGAACGTGATCCGCCGCAGCGGCGAGAACATCTCGGCCGTCGAGGTCGAGAGCGTGCTCAACCAGCATCCGGCCGTGAAGACATCGGCCGTGGCCGCCACGCCCGATGCGGTGCGTGGCGACGAAGTGCTGGCCTGCATCGTGATGCGCGAAGGTACTGACGCATCGCACCGCGAACAGATCGCCGCCAGCATCGTCCAGCATGCGCTCGCGCAACTGGCTTACTACAAGGCGCCGGGCTACGTCGCCTTCGTCGATGCACTGCCGCTCACGCCGTCGCAGAAGATCCAGCGCGGCCAGCTGCGCGAGATGGCGCAGTCGCTGCCGGGGCAGGGCCACTGCATCGACACACGTGCGATGAAGAAGAGACAGGTGGGACAGGCATGACCCGCAACCGACTCGCCTACGAAGGCGTCGCTGTGGCCGTGCCGGTCACCGTGCCCTACGTGCGCTACTCCACGCGCACCGCGCACTGGTTCATCGGCCAGGCCGTCGAGGCGCTGGTGCAGGCCAGCGGCGTGCCGAAGGAACAGATCGACGGCCTGTGCCTGAGCAGCTTTTCGCTCGCGCCCGACACGGCCGTGGGCGTCACGCAGCACCTGGGCCTGTCGCCGCGCTGGCTCGACCATGTGCCGACCGGTGGCGCTTCGGGCGTGATGTGCCTGCGCCGTGCCGCGCGTGCGGTGCAGGCGGGCGATGCCGACATCGTCGCCTGCGTGGGCGCCGACACCAACCACGTCGACTCGTTCCGCCAGACGCTCGGCAGCTTCAGCAACTTCGCGCGCGATGCGAGCTATCCCTACGGCTCGGGCGGGCCGAACTCGATCTTCGCCTTCATCACCGCCAACTACATGCGCATCTACGGCGCCACGCGCGAGGACTTCGGCCGCATCTGCGTGGACCAGCGCACCAACGCGCTCGGCAACCCGAACGCGATGTTCAAGAAGGCGCTGACGCTGGAGGAGTACATGGCCGCGCGCCCCATCTCCGACCCGATCCATCTCTTCGACTGCGTGATGCCCTGCGCCGGCGCCGAAGCCTTCCTGGTGATGAGCGAGGAGCGCGCACGCGACCTGGGCCTGGCGCACGTGGTGATCCGCGGCGCCATCGAACGCCACAACGCCTACGCCGAAGACCCGGTGATGGTGCAGGGCGGCTGGCGCAAGGACCGCGACGACCTGTACGCGCAGGCCGGCGTGCAACCCACCGCGTTGGATTTCGTTCAGACCTACGACGACTATCCCGTCATCGCGATGATGCAATTCGAAGACCTGGGCTTCTGCGAAAAAGGCGAAGGACCGGCCTTCGTGCAGTCGCACACCATGACCTTCGACGGCAGCTTTCCGAACAACACCAGTGGCGGGCAGCTCTCGGCAGGTCAGGCGGGTGCGGCGGGCGGCTTCCTCGGCATGGTCGAGGCGATCCGGCAACTGACCGATCAAGCCGGTCCACGTGCGGTGCCCGACGCGCAACTGGGCCTCGTCGCAGGCTTCGGCATGGTGACCTACGACCGCTGTCTCTGCACAGGCGCCGTCATCCTCGGGAGATCCGCATGACCATGCCGATGATGCGCCCCCCGCGCAAGAACCCGGTGCTGCGCACCCGGCAGATGAACCTGCCACCCGGCGCGCGCGGCCGCGTCGCGCTCGGCCTCACGGCCGCCGCCGCAGAAGGCCGCTTTGAACTGCAGACCTGCGAAGACTGCGGCACCGTGCAGTACCCGCCGCGCGAGGTCTGCCACAAGTGCCTGTCGGCGTCGCTGCGCTGGCGCGCGCAGAGCGGCGGGGGCGAATTGCTCGGCAGCACCACGCTGCACCACAGCAACGACCTGTTCTTTCGCGAACGGCTGCCCTGGCGCCTGGGCTTGGTGCATCTCGACGTCGGCCCGACGCTCATGGTCCACCTGCACGGCGAGGTTGGCGATGCGCCCACGCGCGTGCGTGTCGGCGCCCGGCTCGACCGCGCGGGCCAGGCCGTTCTCATTGGTTTTCCGAATGAAGGGAGTGCCCATATGGCCGACGACAAGATGCTGCGTGAAATGACCAGCGACCCCAAGTTCCGCAAGGCGCTGGTGACCGACGGCAAGACCGAAACCGGCCAGGCGATAGTGCGCGCACTGGTGAAGGCCGGCGCCGACATCGTCTGGGTCGGCCACGCCGAGCCCTGGAAGAAGATGGGCGACGGCCTGGACGACATCTCGGCACTGCCGCAGGTCACGCTGGTGCCGCTGGATCTCACCAACGGCCGGCAGGTGACCGAACTCGCGGGCTCCATCGGCGGCAAGGTGGACATCGTGATCAACAACGCCGAGGTGCACCGCACCTTCGGCATCGGCGCGCGCCGCGGCACGGATGTGGCCAAGGCCGAGATGGACATCAACTACTTCGGCCTGCTGCGCCTGGCGCAGGAGTTCGGCCCCGCACTCAAGGGCCGCTCGGCCGATGGCGTAACGGGCGCGACCGCGTGGGTCAACCTGCTGTCGATCTACGCGCTCAGCAACTTCCCGCCGCACGGCACCTTCAGCGCCTCGAAGGCCGCGGCGCATTCGCTTGCGCAGTGCCTGCGCGCCGAGATGCGGCCGGCCGGCATCCGCGTGATCAACGTGTTCCCCGGTCCCATCGACGACGAATGGAACCAGCACACGCCGCCGCCCAAGCTGGCGCCCGCCGCGCTGGCCAACGCCATCGTCAAGGCGCTGCGCGACGGTGTCGAAGACGTCTACCCGGGCGACGTGGCGCAGGAGTGGCTGGAGCGCTGGCGCGACAACCCGAAGGTGCTCGAGCGCGAACTCGCGGCTGGCGGCTGAAGAAGGAAACCACGATGACAACAACCACCGAACTGATGTCCGCCGCAGAAATCCTCGGCGGCCTCGTGACCGCGATGGCCAGCGGCCGCATCCGCGTGATCGACCTCACGCAGACGCTGACGCCCGAGTTCCCGCAGATCGCGCTGCCGCCCGAGATGGGCCAGTGCTGGCCCTTCCGCATCGAGGAAGTGTCCAAGTACGACGAGCGCGGGCCGGGCTGGTACTGGAACAACTTCTCCTGCGGCGAGCACACCGGCACGCACTTCGATGCGCCGATCCACTGGATCTCGGGCCGCGACCTGCCGAACAATTCGGTCGACACCATCCCCGTGCAGAACTTCGTGGCACCGGCCTGCGTGATCGACTGCTCGGCGGATGTGCAGGGCAACGACGACTACCTGCTGAGCGTGGCCGACATCGAGCGCTATGAAGCCGCGCACGGCCGCATCCCGAAGGGCGCGTGGGTGCTGATGCGCACCGACTGGTCCAAGCGCAGCGACCCCGAGGCTTACCAGAACTTCGATGAGACCGGCCAGCACACGCCCGGCCCGAGCACCGAGGCCGTGCGTTTCCTGGTGGAGCAGCGCGATGTGCTGGGCTTCGGCTCCGAAGCCATCGGCACCGATGCGGGGCAGGGCTATCACCTGCGGCCGCCGTATCCGTGCCACTACTACATGCATGGCGCGGGGCGCTATGGGCTGCAGTGCCTGGCCAATCTCGATCTGCTGCCGCCGTCTGGCGCGGTGCTCATCTGTCCGCCGCTCAAGATCGAGAAGGGCAGCGGGAGTCCGCTGCGGGTGCTGGCACTGGTGGGAGCGCAGGCATGACACCGAAGGTCGCGGCCGTCACCGGCGGCAGCGCCGGGATCGGCAAGGCGATCTGCGAAGACCTGCTCGCGCAGGGCTACGAGGTGGTGTCGCTCGCGCGCCGCAAGGCCGAGATCGACCATCCGAAGCTGCACAGCCTCGAGGTCGACCTGAGCGACCGCGCCGCCACGGGCGAAGCCGTCCGCGAACTGGTCGAGCGCTTTGCGCCGACCACCATCGTCCACAACGCCGGCGTGATCCGCGCCGCGTTGTTGCCCGATGTGAAGCTCGACGATCTCGATGCGTTGGTCGACCTGCACCTGGGCTGCGCGATCCAGCTCGTGCAGGGCGCCTTGCCCGCCATGCGCGCACAGCGTTTCGGCCGCGTGGTGCTGCTGTCGTCGCGCGCCGCGCTGGGCCTCGCGACCCGCACCAGCTATTCCGCGACCAAGGCTGGCATGCTGGGCATGGCGCGCACCTGGGCGCTGGAACTCGCAGCGGACGGCATCACGGTGAACGTGGTGGCGCCCGGCCCGATCCGCACCGACATGTTCTATGACGTCGTCGAAGCCGGCAGCGAGAAAGAGCGCGCGCTCGCGGCTTCCGTGCCGGTCAAGCGCCTGGGCGAATCGGCCGACGTGGCACGCGCGGTGCGATTCTTCGCCGACGCCGACAACAGCTTCGTCACCGGCCAGGTGCTCTACGTCTGCGGCGGCACCAGTGTCGGCAGCCTGGCCCTCTAATTTTCTTTCTCGTTCCGTTTCAAAAACATCACCTCTGGAGCATCGCCATGAAAGTCCTGAACCGATTCCGTGCCCTCGCTGGCATTGCTGTAGGCCTCGGCGCCTTGAGCGCCGTCGCGGGCGCCTGGGCGGCCGACCTCAAGGTCGGTTTCATCACCTCGCTGTCGGGTCCGGTGTCGTCGCTCGGCATTCCTTATGAAAAGGGCATGAAGGCCGCGCTCGCCTACAAGGCGGAGCTCGGCGGCCGCAAGATCCAGATGGTGCAACTCGACGATGCATCCGACCCTTCCACGGCCGCGCGCAATGCCCGCAAGATGATCGACGAGGACAAGGTCGACGTCATCATCGGCACGGCAGGCTCGCCCGGTGCGCTGGCCATTGCCGGCGTGGCGCGCGAAACGAAAACCCCGCTGATCTCCATCGCCAACGCCAACCTGCCGGGCGAAGAGGGCGCATGGATGGTCACGCTGCCGCAACCCGCGCCGCTGATGGTGAGCGCGGTGGTCGAGCGCATGAAGAAGTCGGGCGTCAAGACGGTCGGCTACATCGGCTTCTCCGATGCCTGGGGCGACCTGGTGTACGACGCGCTGCAGAAGAGCGCGGAGCCGGCGGGCATCAAGATCGTTTCGAACGAGCGCTATGCGCGCGCCGATTCGTCGGTGACCGGGCAGGTGCTGAAGATCGTGGCCCTGCGCCCCGATGCGGTGATCACCGGCACTTCGGGCACGCCGGGCGCGCTGCCTTACCTGGCACTCGCCGACCGCGGCTACAAGGGCCAGATCTACGGCATGCATGCGCTCATCAACCCCGACTTCGTGCGCGTGGGCGGTGCGGCCGTCGAAGGGCTGCTCGCGCCGACCGGCCCGGTGATCGTGGCCGAGCAACTGCCAAACGACAACCCGATCCGCAAGGTGTCGATGGACTTCCGCGCGGCCTACCAGAAGGCCAACGGCGCGCCGCCGACCGACGCCTTCTCGGCCTACACCTTCGACGCCTGGCTGCTGTACCTCGATGCGGCCCAGCGCGCACTGGCCACCAAGGCCGAGCCGGGCACGCCGCAGTTCCGCCTCGCGCTGCGTGACGCCATCGTCAGCACCAAGGAGCTCGTGGGCACGCACAGCGTCTACAACTTCAAGCCGACCGATCGCTATGGCTCGGACGAACGCTCGCGCGTGGTCGTGAAGCTTGAAAAGGGACAGTGGAAGCTGGTGCCCTGATGCAACGCACACAACACACGCTGGAGCAACCTCGATGAAAAAGAAACTGGTCCGCATCCTCGGCCTCACCGCCGTCGCGCTGGCAGCTGCACAGGCCATGGCGGCTGATCTCAAGATCGGCTTTATCAGCTCGTTGTCGGGTCCTGTCGCCGCACTGGGTGTGCCCTACGAAAAGGGCATACGCGCAGCCATTGCCGAGCATCCCGAGATCGGCGGGCGCAAGGTGCAGCTCATCGTGCTGGACGACGCCTCCGACCCCACCACAGCCGGCCGCAATGCGCGCAAGCTGGTGACCGAAGACAAGGTCGACGTGCTCATCGGCACCTCCGGCGTGCCGGGCGCGATGGCCATCGCCTCGGTGGCGCGCGAGCTGAACACGCCGCTGATCTCGCCCACGCCGGTGACCATCGCCGGACCCGAAGGCGCGTGGACAGTGACGGTGTCGCAGCCGTTCCAGCTCATGGTTGCGGGCGTGGTGGACCGCATGCAGAAGTCCGGCGTGAAGACGGTGGCCTTCATCGGTTTTTCCGACGCGCTGGGCGACCTGGCCTACGACTCGCTGATGAAGAGCACGGCCGCCGCCGGCATCAAGGTGGTGGCGAACGAGCGCTATGCGCGCAGCGATTCGTCGGTGGCGGGGCAGGTGCTGAAGATCGTCGCGGCCCGGCCCGATGCGGTGTTTGCAGGCAACTCGGGCACGCCCGGTGCGCTGCCCTACATCGCGCTGGCCGAGCGCGGCTACAAGGGCAGGATCTACGGCACGCACGGCCTCATCAACGCCGACTTCGTGCGCGTGGGCGGCGTTTCCATCGAAGGCCTGCAGGTGCCCAGCGGCCCGGTGCTGGTGGCCGATCAGCTGGCCGACAGCAATCCGATCAAGAGGGTGTCGATGGCTTTCCGTGCGGCCTACCAGAAGGCCAACGGCGCGGTGCCGACCGATGCCTTCTCTTCGTACACCTACGACGCCTACCTGCTGCTGGCCGACGCCGCCTCGCGCACCAAGGGCGAGCCGGGCACGCCGCAGTACCGCACCGCGCTGCGCGACGCGATCGTGAGCACGAAGGAGTTGGTGGGCACGCACGGCATCTACACCTTCAAGCCCGACGACCGCTACGGCTCCGACCAGCGCGGCGTGGTGATCGTGCAGATGAACAAGGGCCAGTGGAAGCTGGTCCCCTGAAAGCAAGCTGAGCGCCCGCCGATGACCAGCTACCGCCATCATCCCGACCGCATCGCCGCGCTGGTGCAGGACGACCGCGTGCACCGCGACCTGTACCTGAGCGAGGAGATCTTCGCGTTGGAGCAGGAACGCCTGTTCGCGAACACCTGGGTCTTCCTCGGCCATGCGAGCCAGGTGCCGGAGGCGGGCGACTTCGTGACGCAGGAGGTCGCGGGCCGTCCGCTGCTGATGGTGCGGCAGCCTGATGGCGCGGTGCACGTCATGTACAACCGCTGCGCCCATAAGGGCACGCAACTGGTGACCGACGAGAGCGGCAACGCCGGCCGTTTCTTTCGCTGCCCGTACCACGCGTGGACCTACAAGCTGGACGGCGCACCGCTCGGACTGCCGCTGAAGGCCGGGTATGAGGGCACGCAGCTCAAGGCCTGCGAATCGGGGCAGGGGCTTTCCGTGGTGAAGCATGTGAAGGTCTACCGCGACTTCGTGTTCGTGCGCCTCGCCGACACCGGCCCCGCGTTCGAGGACTACTTCGGCGAGGTGCTCGGCGCCATCGACAACATGGTCGACCGCTCGCCCGAAGGCAAGCTCAGCGTGGGCGGCGGCGTGCTGCGCAACATCGTCCACTGCAATTGGAAGATGTACCTGGAGAACATCAACGACACGGTGCACCCGATGTCGACGCACGAATCGGCCACCAAGGCGGCCGAGGCGCTGTGGGAGGGCCATGCGCCCACCGACCCCAAGCCGATGGCAATGGAGCAGATATTGCCCTTCGGTTCGGGCTATGAGTTCTTCGACAGGATGGGCGGACGCGTGTTCGCCAACGGGCACAGCGTGCTGGGCGTGAACTTCAGCATCCATTCCAACTACGCGCAACTGCCCGAGTACGAGGCCGCGATGCAGGCCGCCCACGGCGCCGAGCGCGCGGCCGACATCCTGCAGCGCTCGCCGCAGAACTCCGTCTTCTATCCGAGCCTTTCGGTGAAGGGCTCGCCGCAGGCCATCCGCGTGATCCGTCCGCTGGCCGCCGACCGCACACTGATCGAAGCCTGGAGCTTCCGCGCGGCCGGCGCACCCGCGCTGCTCTTCGAGCGCGCCATGAGCTACAACCGGCTCGTGTTCTCGCCGATGTCGGTGGTGGCGCACGACGATGTGCACCTGTTCGAGAGCATCCAGCAAGGCCTGCGTGCCGGCGGCAACGAGTGGGTGAGCCTGCACCGCAACTTCGACGCGGCCGAACTCGCGCAATCGACGATCACCACCAACGGCACGAACGAACTGCTCATGCGCAACCAGTTCCGTGCGTGGGCGAAGGCGATGGCACCGGAGGCCGCGGCATGAACGATCCGCGCGACTTCATCGCCTACGAGGCGGCCTTGCTCGACGAGCGGCGCTTGGACGACTGGCTGGCGCTTTTCGCGGACGACGGCCACTACTGGGTGCCGCTGCTGGGCGCGGCGCAGGCCGACCCGTTCTCGCACAACTCGCTGGCTTACGAAGACCGGCTGCTGCTGCAACTGCGCGTGGACCGCCTGAAGAACCCGCGCGCGCATTCGCAGCACCCCGCGAGCCACAGCCAGCATGTGCTGCAGCCCTCGCGCATCGAGAGCGAGACAGCCGACGAAGTGCACCTGCGCACGCCGTTCCTCTATGTGGAGGCGCGCGGCGAATCCCAGATCCTGCTGAGCGGCACGGCCCGCCATTACCTCGTGCGCACGCCATCGAAGCCCTCGGGCTGGGCCATCCGCCAGAAGCGCATCGACCTGCTCAATGCCGCGCGCGCGTTGCCGGCGATCCAGTTGTTCATCTGAGTCATCCGTCCTTTCCACCCTTCCTCACTGGAGCTACGACATGAAGAGCCTGATGCTGACCCTGACGCGCGGCGCCCTCGCCGCGGCACTCACCGCCTGCGGCGTGGCGAGCGCTTTCGCGGCCGACTTGAAGGTCGGCCTGAGCGTGTCGCTCTCCGGGCCGAACTCCTCGCTGGGTGTGCCCTATGCGAAGGGCATGCAGGCCGCGCTGGCCTACAAGCCCGAGATCAACGGCCGCAAGGTGCAGCTGATCGTGCTGGACGATGGCTCCGACCCCACCACGGCCGGGCGCAACGCGCGCAAGCTGGTCGAAGAAGAAAAGGTCGATGTGCTCATGGGCACATCGGGCGTGCCGGCGGCCATTGCGATGGCACAGGTCGGCCGCGACGCGAAGACGCCGATGATCGGCCTCACGCCCATCCTGCTGGACCCCAACGAGAACCCGTGGGTCATGACAGTGGCGCAACCCACCCAGCTGATGATCGATGCGGTGGTCGAGCGCATGAAGCGCAACAACGTGAAGACCGTGGGCTACATCGGCTTCTCCGATGCCTGGGGCGACCTGGTGTACGACGCGCTCATGAAGGCCGCGCCCGGCGCCGGCATCAAGGTGGTGAGCAACGAGCGCTATGCGCGCGCCGATGCCTCGGTGACCGGCCAGGTGCTCAAGATCGTGGCGCTGCGCCCCGACGCGGTGATGACCGGCGGCGCCGGCACGCCGGGCGCGCTGCCGTTCCTGGCGCTGCAGGACCGCGGCTTCAAGGGCGGCGTGTATGGGCAGCACGGCCTGATCAACCCCGACTTCGTGCGCGTGGTCGGCGCGGCGGGCCAGAACGCGCTGATGCCCACCGGCCCGGTGATCGTTGCCGAGCAGTTGCCCGACAGCTACCCCACCAAGAAGATCGCGACAGAGTTCCGCGCGGTCTTTCAGAAGGTCAACAACGCGCCCACCAACGACGCGTTCTCGGCCTATTCCTTCGACGGCTGGCTGGTGTTCGCCGATGCCGCTTCGCGTGCGATGAAGAAGGCCGAGCCGGGAACCGCCGAGTTCCGCGTCGCCCTGCGCGATGCCATCTTCAGCACCAAGGAGGTGGTGGGCACGCACGGCGTGTACAGCTTCAAGCCCGGCAGCCTCTACGGCGTGGACGAGCGCGCCCGCGTGATCGTCAAGCTGGACAACGGCCAGTGGAAGCTCGCCCCTTGAATCTCTTCATCACGATGTTTTTGCCAGGGGTTTTTCTATGACATGGGACGTGGCGCTGATTCTCGTCACCGATGGCCTGGCCAACGGTGCCGTCTATCTGCTGGCCGGCCTCGGGCTGGTGCTGATCTTTTCCGTCACGCGGGTGGTGTTCGTGCCGTTCGGCGACATCGCGGCCTTCGCGGCCCTGTCGCTCGCGGCCTTCGAAACCGGCCGCGTGCCGCCGACCATCGGCATGGTCGCCGTGCTTGCCGCTTTGGCACTGGCCACCGAAGTCGGCAGCTTGCTGCGGCGCGGTGAAGCAGCGCGCATTCCGAAGGCGGTGCTGATGTGGGGCGTGCTGCCCGCGATTCCCTGCGTGCTCGCATGGCTCGCGGCGCGGCCCGGCGTGCCGGTGGCGGTGCACATCGCCGTCGCCGTGCTGCTGGTGGTGCCCATCGCGCCGCTGCTCGCACGGGTGGTGTTCCAGCCGATCGCCGATGCATCGGTGCTGGTGCTGCTGATCGTGTCGCTCGCGCTGCACTTCCTGCTGTCGGGGTTGGGCCTGTTGTTCTTCGGCCCTGAAGGCTCGCGCACCACGCCGCTCACGAGCGCGGTGTTCACGCTGGGCGACGGGTTCACGGTCAGCGGCCAGGTGGTGCTGATGGTGGGCGCGGCCATTGTGCTGAGCGGGCTGTTCTTTCTGGTGTTCGAGCGCACGGTGGCCGGCAAGGCGCTGCGCGCCACGGCGGTCAACCGGGTCGGCGCGCGGCTGGTCGGCATTCGGCCGGTGCGCACGGCGCTGCTGGCGTATGGCTGCGCCTCGCTGCTCGCGGGGCTCATCGGCGTGCTGATCGCACCGGTGACCACCATGTACTACGACTCGGGTTTCATCATCGGCCTGAAGGCCTTCGTGGCCGCGATCATCGGCGGGCTCGTGAGCTACCCGATGACGGCGCTGGGAGCGCTCGCGGTCGGCGTGGTCGAGAGCTTTGCCTCGTTCTGGAGCGGTGCGATGAAGGACGTGATCGTCTTCAGCCTGCTGATCCCGGTGCTCATGCTGCGCTCCTTCATGGCGGCGCACAGCGAAGAGGAAGAAGACGAGGTGGACCAATGAGCCCGAACTGCAAACGCGTGGCGTGGATCGCCGCGGTCGTCGCCGTGCTGGCCCTGTTGCCGGCCGTGGCGGGCAGCTTCACGGTCTCGCTGCTCAACGACATCGGCATCGGTGCGCTGGTGGCGCTGGGGCTGGTGTTGCTCACCGGCGTGGGCGGCGCCACCTCCTTCGGGCAGGCCGCCTTCGTCGGCATTGCCGCCTATGCGACGGCGTGGCTCACGACCGCGCAGGGCTTCTCGCCATGGATCGGTCTGCTGTTCGCGCTGTTGCTCACCGGCCTTTCGGCGCTGGCCATCGGCATGCTCACGCTGCGGCTGGGCGGGCACTTCCTGCCGCTCAGCACCATCGCCTGGGGGCTGTCGATCGCGATGCTGTTCGGCAACGTCGATGCGCTCGGGCGGCACACGGGCCTGTCGAACATTCCGGCGTTGCAGATCGCGGGCTGGTCGCTGGCCGATCCGCGGGCGATGTACTACCTGATCTGGGCGATCGTCGGACTGGCCTGCCTGTTCAGCCACAACCTGCTGCAGTCGCGGCCGGGGCGTGCGATTCGCGGGCTGCGCGGCGGTGCCACGCTGCTGGCGAGCGTTGGGGCCGACGCCTATCGCGTGCGGCTGTCGCTCTTCGTGACGGCCGCGCTGTTCGCGGGGCTGGCGGGTTGGCTTTATGCGCACATGAACCGCTTCGTGAGCCCGTCGCCCTTCGACGTGCGCGCGAGCATCGAGTACCTGCTGATGGCGGTGGCCGGGGGGCTCGGACACCTGGCGGGTGCGCTGGTGGGGGCCGCGCTGGTGCTGATCTTGAAGAACGGCCTGCAGGACGTGCTGCCGATGCTCACGCAACGCTCGGGTCAGCTGGAGGCCGTGGCATTCGCCACGCTCTTCATCCTGCTGTTGCACTTTGCGCGCGGCGGCTTGATGGGGCTGCTGCGGCGCTGGACGCGCAAGCGCGGCGGCACGCAGGGCGCTTCACGCCACGAGGCCGCGCCGGTCGATCCGCTGCCGCATCGCCAGTTGCCGGCGCGCGGCACACAGGTGTTGTCGGTCAACGGTGCGGTCAAGCGCTTCGGCGGCCTGGTGGCGGTGAACGACGTGAGCTTCGACGTGAAGGCGGGCGAGATCGTCGGCCTGATCGGGCCGAACGGCGCGGGCAAGTCGACCATGTTCAACCTGCTGACCTGCACGCTGCCGATGACATCGGGCCAGGTGCGCTTTCTGGACCACGACATCGCCGGCATGCCGCAGCGGCAGGTGGCACGGCTGGGCCTGGCGCGCACCTTCCAGCATGTGAAGCTCAGGCCGCACATGAGCCTGCTGGACAACGTGGCGCTGGGCGCGCATTCGCGCACGCGCTCGGGCATCCTCAAGGCGGGCCTGCGGCTGGACCGCACGGAAGAAAACCAGATCCTGCAGGAGGCGCAACGCCAGCTCGACCGCATCGGCCTGGGCGACCGTGCGCACGAGCTCGCGGGCAGCCTGCCGCTGGGCACGCAGCGCATCCTGGAGATTGCGCGCGCACTGGCCGCCGACCCCGTGCTGCTGGTGCTCGACGAGCCCGCGGCGGGCCTGCGCCGCAAGGAAAAGATGGCGCTCGGCGACCTGCTGCGCAAACTCCGCGAGGAGGGCGTGACCATCCTCATCGTCGAACACGACATGGACTTCGTGATGAAACTGGTGGACCGGCTGGTGGTGATGAACTTCGGCTCCAAGCTCGTGGAGGGCGTGCCGTCGGCGGTGCGCGCGGACGAGCGTGTGCAGGCGGCTTATCTGGGGAGTGTTGTATGAGCGCCGCACGGCCGCCCGAAGGCGCGGGCCCCCTTCAGGGGGTGGGAGAAGTACACGAAGTGACAAGCCTGGGGGTAACGAAATGACTGCGATGCTGGAAATCGGCGATTTGCATGTGTCGTATGGGCAGGTAGAGGCGGTGCGTGGCGTGTCGCTCAACCTGCAGCCCGGCCAGATCATTTCGGTGATCGGCCCGAACGGCGCCGGCAAGACCACGCTGCTGGCCGCCGCCATGGGCTTGCTGCCCTGCAAGGGCACGCTGCGCTTCGAAGGCGAAGACCTGCAGGGGCTCGATGTGGAGGCGCGCGTGGAGCGGGGTCTCTGCCTGGTGCCCGAGAAGCGCGAGCTGTTCGGCGAACTCACCGTGCTCGATAACCTGCAACTGGGCGCCTACGCCAAGCGGCTGCGCAGCGATGCGATGAAGCGGCAACTGCAGTCGGTGTACGACCGCTTTCCGCGGCTGGCCGAACGCCGCTCGCAGCGCGCCGACACGCTCTCGGGCGGCGAGCGGCAGATGCTGGCGGTGGGGCGCGCGCTGATGTCGGCGCCGCGCCTCCTGATGCTCGACGAGCCCAGCCTGGGCCTGGCGCCGCTGATCGTGCGGGACATCCTGACCATCGTGCGCAAGCTGCGCGATGACGGCGTCTCGATCCTGCTGGTCGAGCAGAACGCGCGCGCGGCGCTCGAGACCTCCGACCAGGGCTATGTGCTGGAAACCGGAGAGATCGCGCTCTCGGGCGCCTCGGCCGACCTGGCGAGCGATCCGCGCGTGCAGGCGACCTACCTCGGCGGAGGCACGCACGATGATGAATGAGGTGCGCGCACTGCCGCCGTCGCAACGCACGCTGCCCGCGATGCTGCAGCGGCAGTCGTCGCAGTTCGCTGCGCGTGCGCTGCTGCGGATGGCGGGGCGGCAGTGGACGCACGGCGACGCGGCCGAGGCGGCTGCGGTGCGCGCCGGGGCGCTGGCGCAGGCCGGCGTTGTGCGCGGAGATCGCATCGCGGTGATGTGCGGCAACCGCATCGAGTTTCTCGAGAGCTTTCTCGGTGCGGGTTGGTTGGGCGCTTCAGTGGTGCCGGTCAACACGGCATCGATGGGGCCGCAGATCGCGTACCTCCTGGCCGACAGCCAGGCGAAGCTGCTGGTGGTCGAGGCGGGCTTTCTCGAGCGGCTGAAGACGGCCGACCTGGCGCGCACGGCGTTGCGCGAGGTGTGGGTGGTCGGCGAGAGCGATGCTTCCTCCTGGGAGCCGCCAGCCGGCGTGCGTGTCTCGCGCTATCCCGACGGGGGCGATGCCGTCCCACCTGCCGCCGTTCAGCCGGGCGATCCGCTCGCCATTCTCTACACCTCCGGCACCACAGGCCCGGCCAAGGGTGTGATCTGCCCGCATGCGCAGTATTTCTGGTGGGGCGTGAACAGCGCCGAGGTGCTTGGCGTGGGCCGAGACGACGTGCTGTGCACCACGCTGCCGCTCTTTCACATCAATGCACTCAACACCTTCGCGCAGGCCGCGCTGACGGGGGCTGAGGTGGTGTTCGAGTCGCGCTTCTCGGCGTCGGGCTTCTGGCCGTCGATGCGCGCGAACGGCGCGACGGTGGTGTACCTGCTGGGCGCGATGGTGCCGATCCTGCTCGCGCAGCCCGAGGGGGATGGCGAGAGGGATCACCGGGTGCGCATCGGGCTCGGGCCGGGCGTGCCTTCGGCGGCCGGGCAGGCGTTCAAGGCGCGCACGGGCGTGTCGCTGCTGGAGGGCTACGGCTCGACGGAAACGAATTTCGCCATCGCCACCGCACCCGATTCGCCGCGCGGCGGCGTCATGGGATGGCTGCGTGCGGGCTTCGAAGCGCGCGTGGCGGACGAGGACGATGTCGCGCTGCCGCCCGGCGAGGCCGGCGAACTGCTGCTGCGCGCGGACGATCCGTACGCCTTTGCCAGCGGCTACTTCAACATGCCAGAAAAGACGGTCGAGGCCTGGCGCAACCTGTGGTTCCACACGGGTGATCGCGTGGTGCGCGAGGCCGATGGGGCCTTCCGCTTTGTGGACCGCATCAAGGACGCGATCCGCCGTCGCGGCGAAAACATCTCGTCGTTCGAGGTCGAGCAGGTGCTGCTGAGCCATCCCGCCGTGGGCTCGTGCGCGGTGTATCCGGTGCGCTCCGAACTGGCCGAAGACGAGGTGATGGCTGCGCTGGTGGCGCGCGAAGGCGCATGCATCGATCCCGCGGAGCTCGCGCGCTTTTGCGAAAGCCGCCTGCCTTACTTTGCAGTGCCGCGCTACATCGACCTGCTGCCCGACCTGCCGCGCACCGAGAACGGCAAGGTGCAGAAGTTCAAGCTGCGCGAGCGCGGCGTGGGGCCATCGACCTGGGACGGTCGGCCCGCGAGGTCGTAAGGCACATGACCACCGCGCCGCTGCCGCTTTCGGGACGCGTGGCGTTCGTGACGGGCGCGGGGCAGGGGTTGGGCGCGGCCATTGCCCGCGGGCTGGCGGATGCGGGCGCGCGGGTGGCGTGGGCCGACATCGATCTTGCCAATGCCGAGTCCGTGGCAGCGCAAACAGGCGGGCTTGCGTTGCAGCTCGACGTGCGCGACGAAGCGGCGTTCAGTGCCTGCTTCGCACAGGCCGTCTCGCACTTCGGCGCCGTCGACATCATGGTCAACAATGCGGCGCGCACGCCGGTCACGTCGATCTGGGACATCACGCCGGGCGAATGGGACGAGGTGCTTGCCGTCAACCTGCGCGGCAGCTTCTTCGGCTGCCGCATCTCCGGGCGCCACATGCGTGAACGCGGGTGGGGCCGCATCGTCAACCTGGCATCGCTGGCGGGGCAGCAGGCCAGCACCGCGACCGGCGCGCACTATGCGGCCAGCAAGGCCGGGCTGCTGGCGTTGACGCGCTCTTTCGCCCAAGAGCTCGCGCCGCATGGCGTGACGGTCAACGCGCTGGCGCCCGCAGCCATCGCGAGCCCGGCCCTCCAGGCGATGGATGCCTCGCGCCAGCAGGCGCTGAAAGCAGGTATTCCGCTCGGTCGCTTCGGTCTTGCCGAAGAGGTGGCCGCTGCGGTCGTTTACCTGGCGTCCCCGGCCGCGGGCTTCATGACGGGCGCGACGCTGGACCTCAACGGCGGGCGTTTCATGCGGTGACAACCTCGCAGGCGCACGCCGTTAAAATCATTCAGAACTAAAACATTCAGTCATGCAAGCAAATTCACTCACCGGCCGCCACGCACTCGTTACCGGCGCCGCGCGCGGCATCGGTGCCGAGATCGCCCGCACCCTGGCTGCCGAAGGCGCCGTGTTGACGCTGCTGGGCCGCGACCGCGAAGCCCTGCAGCGCGTGGCCGAAACGCTCATCGGCAAGGGCCACGGCGTGGTGACCGCCGATGTTTCCGACGCCGAGGGTGTGCAGGCGGCCTTTGCAGAAGCCCGCAATGCGCGCGGCCCGATCGTCGTGCTCGTCAACAACGCGGGTGCCGCCGAGAGCGCGCCGTTCCTGAAGACCTCGGTCGCGCTGTGGCAGCGGATGCTGTCGGTGAACCTCACCGGCAGCTTCCTGTGCGCGCAGGCCGCATTGCCCGACATGCTCGGCGCCGGTTGGGGCCGCATCGTCAACATCGCGAGTACGGCCGGGCAGAAGGGCTACGCGTACGTCTCGGCCTACACCGCGGCCAAACATGGCGTGATCGGCCTCACGCGTTCGCTGGCGCTCGAAGTGGCGCGCAAAGGCATCACGGTGAATGCCGTGTGCCCGGGCTACACCGACACCGACATCCTGCGCAACAGCGTCGCCAATGTGGTCGGCAAGACCGGGCGCAGCGAAGCCGACGCCCTGGCCGAGTTCTCCAGCGTGAACCCGCAGAAGCGCATCGTGCAGCCCACCGAAGTGGCCGATGCCGTCCGCTGGCTGTGCGGCGAAGGGGCAGCGTCGGTCACCGGGCAGTCGATCTCGGTTTCGGGGGGGGAAGTGACATGACGCGCAACGACGCCTCGCACGCTGCATTGAGCGACGCGGACGAACTCGGCCACGAAGGCCGCGCCGGCCACGAAGACCACGCAATGCTCAAGCTGTGGCTGCGCATGCTGGCGAGCACCACGCAGATCGAAGCCGAAATCCGGCGCCGGCTGCGCGAGCGCTTCGGCATCTCGCTGGCGCGCTTCGACTACATGGCGCAGCTCTACCGCTACAAGGACGGGCTCAAGATGCGCGTGCTGTCGCGTTACCTGATGGTGACCGGCGGAAACGTGACGGGGCTGACCGACGAGCTCGAACGCGAAGGCATGGTGGCGCGCGCGCCCAGCCCGGACGATCGCCGCGCGTGGATCGTGAGCCTCACGCCCACAGGCCGGCGCACCTTCGAGACAATGGCGAGCGAGCACGAGCAGTGGATCCTCGAAATGTTCTCGGGCCTGGACATGAAAACCGTCAAGCAGATGCACAGCCAGTTGGGGCTGCTGCGCGTGCACGTGATGCGCGGCGAGCCGGCGGGCGAGGAGCGTTGAGCATGAGCGACCCCACCCATGTGGACCTGGCTGCGGCGAGCACGGAGTTCAGGCGGCCGCGGCTGATTCGGTTTTCGGACTGCGATCCGGCGGGCATCGTGTTCTATCCGCAGTACTTCGTGATGCTCAACGGGCTGGTTGAAGACTGGGTGAACGAAGGCCTGGGCCTGAGCTATCACGGACTGGTGGCCGAGCGCCGCATCGGTCTGCCGACCGTGAAACTCGAGGTGGATTTTCGTGCCGTGAGCCGGATGGGCGATCGGGTGATGCTCGGTCTCGGCGTGCAGCGCTTGGGCTCGCGTTCGATGACGCTGGCGGTGCGCTGCTTCGACGCGGCGACCGGTGAAGTGCGCATGCAGATGACGCAGGTGATCGTGACCACGTCGCTGGAAAGTCATCGCGCGGTCGAGATTCCGGGCGATATGCGCGCGGCGATATTGCGCAGCGCGCCCTCATTGGCGAGTTGAAATTCAGGGGGGCGGCTCAGCGCCTTGCTTGTGTTTCTTCAGCCAGCCGCTGAGTTCTCTTTTCCCTTTGGCATTGGCGGTGCGCCATGCCTCGCGCGCGGCCGCAATGAAGCGCTCTTCCGCCGCATCCGGCACTTCGGAGGGCCGGTCTTCCTCGTCGAGCCAGCCGGGTTCCACCTCGCAATGCCGCTCGATCTGCCGGGCGAGGTTGTCGCCGATGGGCCGGGAACTCTTGATCTGGCTCCACATGCTCGGAGAGATTTCGATCTTCTTCGCGAAGGACTGGTCCAGTCCCTTGGCTGGTAGGCCCGCTGCAACGGCGGCCTCGAGAAAGCGGCGATGCAACGCAAGGACATTGCGACGGCGCGCGACGGTGGTATTGGGCACTGTTCAAAAACAACAACAACGAGACAAGGAAAGATTGTCCCGGTTGTTGACGACGACGTAAACACTATTTACAGTTGTCCTCACTCCCGGCCCAGGCCATCTTTTTTTCTCAGTTCTTTGACTGCCGACATCGGCAAATCTGATCAGGACCCATCGTGAACACCGCATCGACCCTCGCCCACATTCGACCCGCATCGGGCCGGGCGTTCGTGCGCACGTGGCCGTGCGGTGGGTTCGACATGCCGTCGGCCCTATCGGATCTTCGCCAGAGCTACGTGCATTCCACGAAAGCCGCAGCCCGTCTGCGCGTTGGCAAGTTCGAGGATCAGGCGATACCGGGTGGAGGTTGCGCATAGGCGCAAACCTTCCAAGCTCTCTTCAGCAGAGGCCCGGACACTGAAAGGTTCCGGGCCTTTTTGTTTTGTTTTTCTTGTTCAGCCGTGCTTTGCCATTTCGGGTGTGCCTTCACCACACCGCCAGAGCCCACCGCGTCGACGGTCTGGCGGGATGTGCAGGAGATTGATCACTCCTGTGCAGCGACGTCGTACGGGACAGCGCCCCAGCGCGCTGCCTGTCGCGTGAGGACACAACCGAAATGGAAAAGAGGTATCCATTTTTTTCATCCCGCGTTAGCTCAATGGATCAGAGCACTTGCCTACGAAGCAAGGGGTTGCACGTTCGAGTCGTGCACGTGGGGCCATGTTTTTGTTTTGCTGTCACGCCCACCAAGGAGAGTCACCATGCCCAAGCGCAACACCCCGATCCGCATGATCATCGTGCGCCCGGCCCAGCCGCGCAAACGCATGGTGCTCGCGTGGGCGCAACGCTTCGGCATCGCGACCGGTGCCCGGCATGCGACCCAAAGCACGTCGACTTCGCCCGCCCGTGAGTGCCGGCTCGAGAGCCTCGATCTCGACCAGCGTGTGCGCGAAGTGGGCGAGTGGTAGCGGGCCGCTCGACATTTTCATCCGTTCATTCACCTCTCAATCAACCATCGCCGCGAAAGGAGGCGAGCCATGAACCCTCACGTCCTGCAACTCGACATTCAGGGCACGCCGCAAGCCTGGATTTCGCTGGAGCAGGCGGTGCTGCACTACGCCACCGAATCGGTCGCATGGGAAGACGGCGGCCTGCCGCTGGCCACGCTGCGCGGCGGCTTCAACGTTGCGCGCGGCGTGCAATCGCGCATCGACGTGGCGCCGATCATCGCGCTGCGCGGTGCGTCGAAGATCAACCTGTTCGACGTGGTGCCCAGCGTCACCAAGAGCAAGCTGCTGCGCCGCGACCGCCATACCTGTGCGTACTGCGCGGGCGTGTTTCACGAGCGCGATCTGCAATGCGAACACGTTCTGCCCGAATCGCGCGGCGGCCCCTGGACCTGGACCAACCTCGTGAGCGCGTGCGCGGTCTGCAACAACAGAAAGGCCGCTCGCACGCCGGAAGAAGCCGGCATGCCGCTGGTCTATTTGCCCTATGTGCCGAGCCGCTTCGAGAACTTCCTGCTCGAAGGCCGCAACATCCGGGCCGACGTGCACGAGTGGCTGACGAAGCGCCTGCCCAAGGGCTCGCGGCTTCAGTAAAGAGGGGGTCGTGTGGTTGGCAGGCCCCATGCAAAAAGCCCGCTGTCGTTCGGACAGCGGGCTTTTTTATGCGTGGTGCGGTTCAGCGCCCGACGCCGAAAACGCGGTAGGCGATGAACCCGGCAGCCGTCAGGCCGCCGACGATGACGCAGAGCATTTTGGTGACGCGACCGTTGCCGCGCCTTGATCGGCCCCAGTGTTCCGGCCCGATCAGGTCGATGGGAACCGTGGGTTTGCCTATGTCCGAAGCCTTTTCCATGGGACAAATATAGCGCAGGCCTAAAGCGCCCGGGCGGGCAAAAAAATACCCGCCGTAGCGGGTTCAACGAGCATTCAGCCTCGAAGTTCTGATGTCCCTGTCTTCGTTGTCGTTGTGATGCGTGACAGCAGATGCAAGATGCCACGCCGAGCCCGCGACTTTGACCCGTCACGGGGCGGGAATCGCAAGTGACAACCGAAAACTGTGAAATAGTGCCCCATGAACAAAGAAATCATCCTCGAGAGTTTGGCGCGTGCGCTCGACAGCTGGATTCGGAACGCCTCCGCGCAACAGCTCTGGCAAGTGCTACAGGCCGGCGGGCTCGGCGCATCCATTCACGTGGAAGACGACATCGTTCAGGCCCGCGTCGTGCTGGGTGGCCCACGCGATGCGCTGTCGGACATCGGCAAGACCGATGGACGATTGCCTGTCACGGAAGCCTTTCTGGGCAAGAGCGTTGCGGCCTGGGGAACGCCGCCGCCGCAAGGCAGTTCGGCGCGGACGCAGTGGTTCCTGTCGAACGAACTGGCCCAAGAGCATGCGCGGCAGTATCTGGTGGCGGAGGTGAGCGAGGAGCGCGAGGTGCTCAGCGGCTTCGTCGACGACTGGATTCGCGCGCATGCGCCCAGATGACGCACAAGTAAAAAAGCCTGCTACCGGTGAGGTAGCAGGCTTTTTTAGCGTTTCCGCGATGTTGGTGGTGGGCCCTGAGTGACTCGAACACTCGACCTACGGATTAAGAGTCCGCTGCTCTACCAACTGAGCTAAGAGCCCCAGCGCTGTAAACGGCTAGCGTTTTCAGGCAAGACCACGAGTATATCCCAGAATTTTCGGGGCGCCAAAAAATTTATGAACAGCGGCGTTAGGATGCGCCACCCACGGGGCCTGGCCCCTCTATCAGGAGCAATTTTCATGAGCGATGCAAACGCCGTTTCCCATGTCGTGATCACCGGGGCCGCAGGCGCGCTCGGTCGCGCCGTGGCCCAGCACTTTCTGGCGCAGGGCGCACGCCTTGCATTGGTCGATCATCACGCGGAGCGCCTGGCCGAGGCCTTTCCGGGGCTCGACAACTCGCAGCACCTGTTGCTTTCGGGCGATGTCACTTCCGCGCCGGAGATGGCCGAGCTGACCGGCCAGGTGCTCAAGGCCTTCGGCCATGTCGACGCGCTCGTCCACATTGCCGGCGGCTTCGAGATGGGCGAGGCGACGCATGCGCTCACGCGCGCGAGCTGGGACCGGATGATGAACCTCAACGCATGGTCGTTCGTCGCGGTGACGCAGGCCGTTTTGCCCTCGATGATCGAGCGCCGCAGCGGAAGCATCGTTGCGGTCACCGCCAAGGTGGCGACACGCGGGGTGCCGGCAATGGCCGCATACATCGCATCGAAGAGCGCGCTGCAGCGGCTGGTGGAAGCCATGGCCGCGGAAGCCGCGCCGCACGGCGTGAACGTGAACAGCGTGGCGCCCAGCGTGCTCGACACACCCGCCAACCGCCAGGCGATGCCCGACGTCAACCCCGAGGAATGGGTGTCGACCTCGGTTGCCGCGCAGACCATCGGTTTTCTTGCATCGCCGGCGTCCGCGGCCTTGCATGGGCAGCATCTGACGCTCGACACCTGAGCCGCGAAAAAAAGAAAGGCCCTGGCAGTTGCCAAGGCCTTTCTGAATCGGTTGGTGGAGAGGATGAGGATCGAACTCACGACCTCCGCATTGCGAACGCGGCGCTCTCCCAGCTGAGCTACCCCCCCGAAACACGAAGAAATTCTAACCAGACTCCCGCGCGGACGCACGCGTGGCGTGCCAAGATTCGCGCCTCGCGAACCCTGGAAACCTGGAGCAGCAACCGCATGGCCTCGAACGATCCCGCCTGGCTGGAAGGCATGTACAACAACCTCGCCCGGGTCAAGGAGCATCCGGCGTACTTCGAGCGATGGACGCGCGATTCGGCCGCCGCACGCGATGCCCTGGCCGGCCGCATCGACATGCGCTACGGCGACGGCCCGAACGAGATGCTCGATGTGTTCGCGGCGCCGGTGCCCGATGCGCCTGTGCTCGTCTTCATCCACGGCGGCTACTGGCGCGCCATGGACAAGAGCCAGCACTCGTTCATTGCGCCGCCCTTCAACGACCGTGGCGTGTGCGTGGTCGTGCCCAACTATGCGTTGTGCCCCGGACCGGTCGATGCGCCCGTGACCGTGCCGGGCATCCTGCTGCAGATGGTGCGTGCGCTCGAGTGGACGTGGCGCCATGTCGCGGCCTATGGCGGCGATCCTTCGCGCATCACCGTCGCCGGCCATTCGGCGGGCGGGCACATGGCGGCGGCGCTCCTGGCTTGCGACTGGAAAGCGGTCGCGCCCGATCTGCCAGCACAGCTGGTGCGCAACGCGCTCTCGGTCTCGGGCCTGTACGACCTGCGGCCGCTGCAGCGCACGCCTTTTCTCGAGCACACGCTGAAGCTGAGCGATGCCGATGCCCGCCGTGCCAGCCCCGCGCTCTGGCCCGCACCGCCGCGCGGCCAGCTCTATGCCGTCGCGGGCGGGGAGGAGAGCCCCGAGTTCATCCGCCACAACGCGATGATCCGCGAGGCCTGGGGCCGCAACACCGTACCGGTGTGCGAGCTGCTCGCGGGCCTGGACCACTTCAGCGTGGTCGACGCGCTCGCCGATCCGACCCATGCGCTGCACCGCTACGCCGTGCAACTTCTCGAAGCCTGACGGACCAACAGAGAGAACGAGACCGACGACGCGCCGGCGCTCACATCAGCAGGTGCTCGCCCTCGTTGGCGCCGCCCAGCGTGACGTAGTTGACCTTGCGGATGTCCATCAGCGTGCGGCCGCCCGCGTAGCTGATAGAGCTCTGCACGTCCTGCTCCATCTCGACCAGCGTGTCGGCCAGCTTGCCCTTGATGGGCTCCAGGATGCGCTTGCCTTCGACGTGCTTGTACTCGCCCTTGTTGAAATCGCTGGCCGAGCCGTAGTACTCCTTGAAGAGCGTGCCGTCGACTTCCACCGTCTTGCCCGGCGACTCTTCGTGCCCCGCGAACAGCGAGCCGATCATGACCATCGACGCCCCGAAGCGCACGCTCTTGGCGATGTCGCCGTGGTCCCGGATGCCGCCGTCCGCAATGATCGGCTTGGTCGCCACGCGCGCGCACCACTTGAGCGCCGACAGCTGCCAGCCGCCGGTGCCGAAGCCGGTCTTGAGCTTGGTGATGCAGACCTTGCCCGGGCCGATGCCGACCTTGGTCGCGTCTGCGCCCCAGTTTTCCAGGTCGATCACCGCTTCGGGCGTGCCTACGTTGCCGGCGATCACGAAGGCCTTGGGTAGCTTCTCCTTCAGGTAGCCGATCATGTTCTTCACGCTGTCGGCGTGGCCGTGCGCGATGTCGATCGTGATGTATTCGGGCACCAGGCCCTCGGCCACCAGTTGGTCGACCGTGTCGTAGTCGGGCTTCTTCACGCCGAGCGAGATCGAGGCGAACACGCCCTTGCCCTGCATCTCCTTGACGAACTTCACGTTGTCCAGGTCGAAGCGGTGCATCACGTAGAAGTAGCCGTTCTGCGCGAGCCACAGGCAGATGGACTCGTCGACCACCGTTTTCATGTTGGCGGGCACCACCGGAAGGCGGAAGCTGCGGGCGCCGAGCGTGACGCTGGCGTCGCATTCCGAGCGGCTCTCCACGCGGCACTTGCGCGGGAGCAAAAGGATGTTGTCGTAATCGAAAATCTGCATGACCAGGCTCCAGTAAATATGGCCCCCCGGCTTGCCACTGCGTGTGCTTCGCCACCCCCCGAGGGGGAGGCTCGAGCCGCCTTGGGGGCGGCCCGGCGGCGGCCGGGATCGTTAGAAAAAAACGAATGAGCGCTTGGTCCGGCCGGCTTTGGCGGCGCGTTTCAAAAAGAAAACGCCCACAAAAAACCGGGCGCAAGAATCTTGGGCCCGGTGATTGAGTCTACGCGCTGTCCCGGTGGCGGGTCTTCCGATTCTTCATATAACCCGCATACGCCGTGGTTTCTACAATCGAAGGATGTTGTTTAACGATCCTGCGGCTGACGCCCACTCTGCGGACCTGCCGCTGCTCAAGAACCTGAACGCGGAGCAGCTTTCTGCGGTCACCCTGCCGGCGGGCAATGCGCTCATCCTGGCGGGCGCCGGCTCCGGCAAGACGCGGGTGCTGACCACCCGCATCGCCTGGCTGCTGCAAACGGGCCAGGTCTCCGCCGGCGGCATCCTGGCCGTGACCTTCACCAACAAGGCCGCCAAGGAAATGATGACGCGGCTGACGGCGATCCTGCCGGTCAACGTGCGCGGCATGTGGATCGGCACCTTCCACGGCCTGTGCAACCGCCTGCTGCGCGCGCACTGGAAGCTCGCGAACCTGCCTTCGACCTTCCAGATCCTCGACACGCAAGACCAGCTCTCGGCCATCAAGCGCCTGATGAAGCAGTTCAACGTCGACGACGAGCGCTTCCCCGCCAAGCAGACCCAGTGGTTCATCGCCGGCGCGAAAGAAGATGGCCTGCGCCCGAAGGACGTGGAGATCCGCAGCGACGACGACCGCAAGAAGGTCGAGCTCTACCAGCTCTACGAAGAGCAGTGCCAGCGCGAAGGCGTGGTCGACTTCGGTGAACTCATGCTGCGCAGCTACGAACTGCTGCGCGACAACGATCCGGTGCGCGAGCACTACCAGCGGCGCTTTCGCCACATCCTGATCGACGAGTTCCAGGACACCAACCGCCTGCAGTACGCGTGGATCAAGATGCTCTCGGGCAGCACCGTCGGCGGGCAGTTCACGCCCAACCCCAACAACAGCGTGATCGCCGTGGGCGACGACGACCAGAGCATCTACGCCTTCCGCGGCGCGCGCGTGGGCAACATGGCCGACTTCGTGCGCGAGTTCGATGTGCAGCACCAGATCAAGCTGGAGCAGAACTACCGCAGCTACAGCAACATCCTCGACTCCGCCAACGAACTCATCAGCCACAACAAGAAGCGCCTGGGCAAGAACCTGCGCACCGACCAGGGCCCAGGCGAACCCGTGCGCGTGTACGAGTCGCCCACCGACCTGGCCGAGGCGCAGTGGATGGTCGAGGAAATGCGCCAGCTCGTGCGCGACGGCTTCGACCGAAAAGAGATGGCCGTGCTCTACCGCAGCAATGCGCAGAGCCGGGTGATCGAAACCGCGCTCTTCAACGCCTCGGTGCCGTACCGCGTGTATGGCGGCCTGCGCTTCTTCGAGCGCGCCGAAATCAAGCATGCGCTGGCCTACCTGCGCCTCATCGAGAACAAGGACGACGACACCAGCTTCCTGCGGGTCGTCAATTTCCCGCCGCGCGGCATCGGCGCGCGCACGCTCGAAACCCTGCAGGACGCGTCGCGCGCGGCCGGCCGTTCGCTGCACGACGCGGTGAGCGTCGTCGGCGGCAAGGCGGGCGCGAACCTCACGGGCTTCGTCGCCAAGATCGACGTGCTGCGCGAGCAGACCCAGGGCGTGAGCCTGCGCGAGATCATCGAACTGGTGCTCGACCACAGCGGCCTCGTCGAACACTACAAGGCCGACCGCGAAGGCGCCGACCGGCTGGAAAACCTTGGCGAACTCGTGAACGCGGCCGAGAGCTTCGTCACGCAGGAAGGCTTCGGCCGCGATGCGGTGGCGCTGCCGGTCGACGAGCTGCGCCAGTCGCTCACGAGCCAGGGCATCGACCTCACGCGTCCGCTGGTCGACGAGCCGCTGGCGCCCGATGCCGAAACCGGCGAAACGCTGAGCCCGCTGGCCGCGTTTCTCACGCACGCCGCGCTCGAATCGGGCGACAACCAGGCGCAGGCCGGGCAGGACGCGGTGCAGCTCATGACGGTGCATGCCGCCAAGGGCCTGGAGTTCGACTGCGTGTTCATCACCGGCATGGAAGAGGGCCTGTTCCCGCACGAGAATTCGATGAGCGACTTCGAGAGCCTCGAGGAAGAGCGCCGCCTGATGTACGTGGCGATCACGCGCGCCCGCAAGCGCCTGTACCTGAGCTATTCGCAGACGCGCATGCTGCACGGCCAGACCCGCTACAACCCGAAGAGCCGCTTCTTTGAAGAGCTGCCCGAAGGCGCGCTCAAGTGGCTCACGCCCAAGAACCAGGGCTTCACGCCCTCGGCCTTCGGATACGGCGGCGGCTATGCCAGCACGCGCGGCGGAAGCGGGGCTTACAGCGGTGGCGGTGGTAGTGGCAGTGGCAGTGGCGGCTACGGCGGCAGCAAGGAGACTTTTGCAAACCCGCCGGTGCCGCCGCAGAAAACAGCGCCTTCGCACGGGCTGCGCTCGGGCATGCAGGTGTTCCACAACAAGTTCGGCGAAGGCACGGTGATCGCGCTCGAAGGCACGGGCGACGACGCACGCGCGCAGGTCAAGTTCACGCGCCACGGCGTGAAGTGGCTGGCGCTGTCGGTGGCCAAGCTCACGCCGGTTTGAATCTTTTGCTACTAAAGCTATAGCTGACGGCATAGGCCAGGCGGGCGTCGCCGCAGTTTCAGCCGGGATCGAACGTACACTCCGGACTCGCCAAACAAGGGGAGTTCGGGATGTGGTTCATTGGCATGATTGCCGGCCTGTTCATCGGGGCGCTGTTCGAATCGGTGCCTGTGGCGCTGGTCCTCGCGGTTGTGGGCGCCATCGCATTCCCGCAGATGTTCGGCAAGAAGAAAAAAACCGCGCCGCAGCGGACCGAGGCTGAAGGCGGCCTCGCTGACGGAATCGCTGAGGCAGCCGCAGACGGCCGCGCCGCCGGCACACCGGCCACCGGTGCTCCCGCGGGCGGCATGCTCGGGCTGCAGCAGCGGGTGGCGGAACTGGAGGCGCGCGTCGGCCAGCTCGAACGCCGGCTCGCGCAGGGCGCGCAAGAAGCCGCCGCCGCTCCGGCCGCCCTGCAGGCCGGCGATCTTGCGACGTCGATGGCCGGCACGCCGAGCGCCGGATCGCCTTCGCTGCCGCTGGGGCAGCCGGCATCTCAGGCGGCCGGGATCGCGCCACCGCATGTTTCCACGATGCAGGCACCGTTGCCAATCGCCGTTGCCAAGGCGCCGCTGGCTGAAGCTCTGCCTGCACCCGATGCCCCCGACGCCGCCGAGACGCCCGCGGCGCCGCGCCCGCCGGAAACCGTCGCACCACCCAAGCCGCCGGTCGCCGTTGCGCCGCCGGTCCGCCGCCCACCCCCGCCGCCGCCACCGCCTGCGGTGCCGCTGCGCGACCGCCTGCCCGCACCCATCGCCAGCCTGATCTTCGGCGGCAACATGCTGGTGAAGCTCGGCGTGCTGATTCTCTTTCTCGGCCTGGCCTTCCTGCTGCGCTACACGGCCGAACGCGTGACCGTGCCCATCGAACTGCGCTACGCCGCGGTCGCCCTGGTGGGCGCGGGCCTGCTGGCGCTGGGCTGGCTGCTGCGCCGCAAGCGGGCGGGCTATGCGCTGATCCTGCAGGGCGCGGGCATCGGCATTTTTTATCTCACGACGCTCGCGGCGATGAAGCTCAGCGGCCTCATGCCGGCCAGCGTGGGTTTCGCCTTTCTCTTCGGCGTGGCGGTGCTCAGTGCCGTGCTGGCCGTGTTGCAGAACGCGCCAGTGCTCGCCATCGTCGCCGCGCTCGAAGGCTTTGCCGCGCCGGTGCTGTCGTCGACCGGCTCGAACCAGCCCGTGGGGCTCTTCACCTACCTGCTGGTGCTCGACGTGGGCATCGTGCTGATCGCCTGGTTCAAGGCCTGGCGCGTGCTCAGCCTGATCGGCTTTGTCGGCACCTTCACGCTCGCGGCCGGGTGGGCGCACAAGTACTACACCGACGACCAGTACGGCATCGTGCAGCCTTTCCTCATCGTGTTCTTCCTGCTGTTCACCGCCATCGGCCTGTTCTTTGCGCGCCGCACGCTGTTCGATGCGCCGGTGCAGCCTGCGCAACCGCTGGCCACGCGCGCGCTCGACACGCTGCGCCGCGCCGGCCGCGTCGACAGCGCGCTGGTGTTCGGCACGCCGATGGTCGCCTTCGGCATGCAGGTGCTGCTGATGCGTCCGTGGGAATACGGCGCCGCCTTCTCTGCGATGGCGCTCGCGGCCTTCTACCTCGTGATGGGCCGGCTGGTGTTCGCCACGCAGCCCAAGGGCCTGGCGCTGCTGGCCGAGGCCTACGCCATCGTCGGCGTGATCTTCGGCACGCTGGCCATTCCGCTCGGGCTCGAAGGGCGGTGGACCGGCGCGGCATGGGCGGTCGAGGCGGCCGGCATGTACTGGCTGGGCGTGCGACAGGGGCGCGTGTATGCGCGCGCTTTCTCTTTCCTGGTGTTCGCCGGTGCGGTGTGGAAGCTGCTCGAAGCCACGCAGGTCGATGCGGCCGCGGGGCATCCGCTGCTGCAGGGTTCGGTCATCGGGCCGCTGCTGGTGGCGGTGAGCGCCTTCGCAATGTGGGCCATTCACCGCCGCGCGAAGCTCGATGAAGGCGGCAGCCTCGAAGCGCTGGTCGGCAGCGCCTTGCCGTGGCTGGGCATGGCCGCGCTCACACTGCTGCTGTGGCAATGGTTCACCCCGCCCTGGGCGGCTGCGGCGACCGCCGTGCTCGCGTCGCTCACTTTCGCGGTCGCTGTGCGCTTCGCGTTGCTGCCGCTGACTCATGTGAGCTTCGGCATGCAGGCGCTGGCGGTGGCGGGCTTTGTCGCCACGCTGCATCGCACGGGCGATGCCAGCGGCAACCAGGCGCTGGAAAGCGGCTGGCAGGGCGCGGTGGCCGCCTGCCTGATCGCACTCAGCGTGCTCGGCAGCACCGCCTGGTCGATGCTGCAGGCGCATCGCGCCGCCTTGGCGCGCGGCGTGCAGCCGGTATGGTCGTTGGGCAATGTGGTGGGCGTGCTCGCGGGCGTGAGCCTGCTGCACCTGGCGATGCTGTTCCAGGTCAGCCTCGCGCAGGCCGCGCTGCTGTGGCCGCTGACCGCCACGGTGGTGCTGTGGGTGGCGCTGCGCATGGCGCACGGGCCGCTCGCTGCGTTGGCGGGCCTGCTGCATGCGGTGTCCGCATTTCTTTTCGTCTCGCTGGCAGTGTTCGACGACGGCACGGCGCGCCCGGCCTTCGCGCACCTGGGCTTCTGGACGCCGGTGGTGATGGGCCTGACTGCGCTGCTGGCCGGCGACCGGCTGCGCGACGAGGCGCGGCCTCGAGGGGGCGAGCCGGTCGGCGCGGCGCGCAAGCGCTGGGTCAATGCCTGGTGCGCGAACCCGGTGGTGCAGTGGGTGCCGGTGGTCTGGGGCCTGGGCTGGTGGCTGTTCGGCATGCTGGCTGAAAGCATCCGGGTGCTGGCCCGCCACGATCTGGCGATTTATGTTCCCGCAGCCGTGATGGCGGTGGTGCTGGTGACCTCGGCGCTGTCCGCGCTGGTGGCGCACCGGCGCGACTGGTCGCAACTGGGCCGGGCGACGCTGGCCACGCTGCCGGGTTTCGGCCTGGTGGCGGCTGGCGTCATTGCCGGTGGAGTGGCGGGCGGTGTGACGGGTGACGCCATGCTGTTCTACGTGCCGTCGAGCGCGCTCGGCTGGATCGTCTGGCCGCTGGCGCTCGCGTGGCATCTGCGCCTCTTGCACGCGCAAAGGCGCTGGCTCGGCGTGTCGGCGCTCACGCCGTTCCACGTCGCTGGCTTCTGGCTCTTCCTGCTGCTCGCGGCGCGCGAATGCCAATGGCAACTCGGCCGCATCGGCGCCGAGTGGTCGAGCTGGCAGTTGCTGGGCTGGGCGATGGTGCCGGCGCTTGCGCTGTGGGCGCTGCGCTCGCGCGTGCTGCTGCAACGCTGGCCGCTCACCGAATACCGCGGCGCCTACCTCGAACTGGCGGCCATGCCGGTGGCGGCCTACCTGCTCGCCTGGGTCTGGATCACCAACGCCGTCAGCCCCGGCGATGCGGCGCCGCTGCCTTATGTGCCGTTGCTCAATCCGCTGGAACTGGCGCAATGGCTGGTTCTGTTCGCGCTGGTGCTCTGGTGGCGCGCGTTGCCGGCAGGCTCGTTCGCGCGCGTGCAGCCGATGGTTGCCAAGGGTGCGCTCGGCTTCACGGGGCTCGCGCTGCTGACCGGCATGGTGCTGCGCACCTGCCACCACTATGCGGGCGTGGAATGGCGCTTCGATGCGCTCTATGCCTCGTGGCTCACGCAGGCGGCGCTGTCGATCACGTGGGCCGTCTGCGGCGTGGTCGCGATGGTGCTCGGCCACGGGCGCCGGGTGCGCACCTTGTGGATCGCCGGTGCGGCGCTGCTCGGGGTGGTCGTGCTGAAGCTGTTCTTCGTCGAACTGGCGGACCGTGGCGGGTTGTTCCGCATCGTGTCGTTCATCGCGGTGGGGGCCTTGCTGCTGCTCGTGGGGTACTTCGCGCCGGTGCCGCCGAAGAAAGAAGAAGCGCAAGAGGCGCTGCCGAACGAAGAGAAGGCGCCGGCCGAAGGAGGTGCCGCATGAAGCGCCATGTCACGCGCATCGTCCTCGCCGCGGTGATGGCGGGTGCGGGTGCTGCACAGGCGCAGCCGGTCATCTCCGCGCCCATCGCCTTGCAGGGCCCGGGGCCCTACCACCGGCTCACGCTGCCGCTGTCCATCTACAGCCGCACCGCCTACGAAGACCTGCGCGATCTGCGCGTGCGCAACGCAGCAGGGCATGCCGTGCCCTACGCGTGGCTGGGCAACGAAGCCGCCATGCCGCGCACCGCCTCGCAAGCGGTGCCGTTCTTCGCGTTGCCCGGCAGCGCAACAGGTGCCGCGACCGGCGATCCCGTGCTCGCGTTCTCGGTGCGGCCCGACGGCTCGCTCGCGCTGAGCGGAGGCAAGGCTGCCGCCGAACGCGCGGCGAACGATGCGGCGGAATGGCTCATCGACGTGAGCCAGGTCAAGGGCAGCCTGCTGCAGGCCCGCTTCGAGATCGCGCCCGAGGCACGCGGCCTGTTCGCCTTCCGCCTGGAGGCCAGCGACGACCTGCGGCGGTGGCGCCCGGTCGGCGGCGAAGAACAGCTGGTGCGCCTGGCTCATGGCGGCCAGACCATCGAACGCCTGGCGGTCGACCTGGGCAGCCTGCGCACCCGCTTCCTGCGCCTGCGCTGGACCGACCCGCAGCACGGCGCACCGATCACGAAGACAGAGATCGACAGCGTGCAGGCGGTCGAGCCGGTGGCGCCGCTCGAATGGTCCGCAGCGCTCAGGCCCGAGCGCTGCGCCGCCGACTACTGCGACTACCTGCTGCCGCGCGGCCTGCCGGTGCAGAGCCTGCGCATCGACCTGGCCGACATCAACACGCTGGCGCAGGTCGGTGTGTCGGGCCTGATCGATGCCGCGCCCGCGTCGTCGGCAACCGCTGCGCCGCATGTGTCGCGCAACCCGCTCTATGCCCTGCGCCACCAGCAACGCCGCACAGTCCTTCCCACCGGCCCCGGCGAGGTCCCGTTGCTCGACACCGTGGTCTACCGCCTTGCGCAGGCCGGCGGCGAGGCCCGGTCGCCCGTGCTGGCACTCGACGGCGCGGTGTATTCGCGCCTGCGCCTTCGCACCTCCGGCCCGGTGAGCGTGCTGGGCGCCACGCCGCCGACGATGGCCGTGGGGGCGGCGCCGCGCGCGCTGGTGTTCCTCGCGCAGGGTGGGGCGCCGTTCTCGCTGGCCTGGAATGCCGCGCCCGACACCGCGGGCACCGTGCAAGGCGCCGCGCCCGGCGCGCCGCTCGCGCTGGCGACCTTGATTCCCGGGTATGCGGCGGACAAGCCCGTCGTGGCCGATGGGGCTTCGGTCACCTTGCCGGTGGCTGCGGTCGAGGCCGCCGTGGCAGCCGCCGCACTGGTGCCCGTGCCGGCGCCAGAGGACCTGTCGCGCCAATGGTGGCTCTGGGGTGCGCTGGGGGTAGGCCTGCTCTTGCTGGCCGGCATGGCGTGGTCGCTGTTTGCGAGCCTGCGCAAGGACAGGGCGGCGGAATGACCGCGGCGCGCCTCGTTGGCTGCCGGGTCGGCCGGATCAGTTCGGATTGAAGCTGTCGCGGAAGGTGAACCAGGTCGAGCTCAGCGACATGGCTGCCAGCACCAGCGCGGTGCCGATCATCAGGATGTTGCCGACCGCCACGGCCGCGCCGCCGGCGCCCAGCGCGCCGACGCCCACCAGCACCGTGGCCACCAGGCCCATCGCGATGCCTGCCAGCAGCAACACGCCCAGCCATGCAAGGCCGAAGAGCGCATAGGCGCCGAAGTTGCGAAACAGCGCCACGATGCTGAAGAAGATGCTCTTCACCGGCTCCACGCGATGCCAGTGCACCAGCGCCGGTGCGTGCCACATCGCCAGCGACAGCGGCAGGTTGAGGAACATCAGCAGCAGGCGTGCCATCTGAAAGTCGCTGCTGGCCATGATTTCGGGCGTGATCGTTTCGTCGATCAGGTAGGCGCGCATGAGCTGGCCGCCGTCGACCAGCGCCGTGAGCATCACCGCGAGTACGAAGTACACCGCCGAGATCACGCCCAGCACCACCAGCGAGCGCCATTCGGTCCGCATTGCGGCGATCACCGCCACGAACATCGTGGAGCCCGCGGGCCGCTTGGCTTCTCCCTCGGGGCCCAGGACATCGGCGTTGTCGGTGAAGGCCACCGAGGTCGCGACCATCATGCCCAGCGTCATGAAGGGCAGCAGGATGGGAGCGATCAGGCTGCCGATCAGCGGCAGCACCGACGCCATCGAGATCAACGCCATCAGCAGAAAGAACAGCGAGATAAAGGCCAGCGGCTGCCGCCAGAAGGTCTTGAACCCGAGGCGGACCCACTCGACGCCGGTTCGCGCCGGCACGATATTGAGTTTCATGTGTTGCGGATCATGCGGCCATGAGCGGCTCCGAGGCCGGTGCCATGGCATGCGGGTGGGTGGAGCGCTCGCGCAGCACGCGCTCGAAGTGCGTGGGATCGTGGGGCTTGAGCATGCTGGCCTCGCGCGGCAGGTGGAAGTCCCAGAGGCGCGAGATCCAGAAGCGCAGCGCCGCGGCGCGCAGCATCGCGGGCAGCAGCGCGCGCTCGGCGGCGTTCAGCGGGCGCACGCTTTCGTAGGCCGAGAGCAGGGCGCCGGCGCGTTCGGCATCGTGTTCGCCCGTAGACAGGTCGATGGCCCAGTCGTTCAGGCACACCGAAAGGTCGAACAGCCAGGTGTCGGTGCCGGCGAAATAAAAGTCGAACACGCCGGTCAGGCGCGGCGCCGCGCCCGGTTCGTCGCCGGAGGCGAACATCACGTTGTCGCGGAACATGTCCGCATGCACCGGGCCGCGCGGCAGCGCCGCATAGGCCGACGATTCGGCGATGTGGTTCTGGTAGGCCAGCTCGGCGCGCAACAGCGCGGCCTGCGATTCGTCGATGTAGGGCAGCACCACCGGCACGGTGTCGTTCCACCAGGCCAGGCCGCGCAGGTTCGGCTGGATGCGCGGAAAGTCGCGCGCGCCGATGTGCATGCGCGCCAGCATCGCGCCCAGCTCGGCGCAATGGGCCGGCCCGGGGGCAAGTTCGCTGTGGCCCGAGAGCCGTTGCACCAGCGCCGCCGGCTTGCCGGCCACCCGGTGGAGCAGCTCGCAGGGCGCATTGGCGGCCAAGGTCAGCGCGTGGCCCTGGGGCGGCGCCATGGCCGGGTCGGCCACGGGCGCCGGCACCGGGAGGCCGCCGGCCGCCAGGTGCTTCATGAGGCAAAGGTAGTAGGGCAGCTGCTCGGCGCTCAGGCGCTCGAACAGGGTGAGCACGAACTCGCCGGACTCGGTGGTCGCGAAGTAGTTGGTGTTCTCGATGCCGCCCTCGATGCCGCGCAACTCGCGCAGCGCGCCCATGCCCAGGCGCTGGACGAGCGCGTCCGCCTCGCCGAACTCGACTTCGGTAAAAACTGCCATGGGGGTGCTCAGCGAAGAGCTGGAAATGCGGTGAACAGGAGCTGCGAAGGCACGGGTCAGAACTTCATCACGTTCCAGACGCGGGCGCCGTTGCCGGTGGCGTTCGAGTCGTTCGATCCGCGGGCCGTGCCGGCGTCGTTGGGCAGGACTTCGTAGCCCGGCATGTTCGACTTGGGCTTGACGTTGATGCTCTGGGTGCGGCCGCCGTAGCGGACTTCGTCGACCGAGGCACCACTGTCTTCCGTGTGGATGTGCTCCACCTTCTGGTTGCGCCGGCCGTCGGCCTGCTCCTGATTTTGTAGCGGTTCCGCGGGCGCCGGGATGGCGGCCGGCGCGGACTGCGCGTGCGCGGCGGCAAAGGGTGCGGCAAAGGCGAGCGCCAGCAGGATGCGGCGGGCAATCAGGAGTGTGGAGCTGGGCATCCGCGGATTGTAGGCTCGCACCCCGCTTCGGGGGCGTCGGTGCGCAGCGCGGCCGCTGTGGTGCCATGCGCCGCCCGGGGCACGGCAAAATGGCCCGATGACCGACAAGAAAACGCTGCTGCTCGTCGATGGCTCGAGCTACCTGTACCGGGCCTTCCACGCCATGCCCGACCTGCGCGCCGTGCCCGGCGACCCCAAGAGCCCGGCCACCGGCGCCATCCGCGGAATGATCAACATGATGACCGCGCTGCGCCGCGAGGTGCGCGCCGACTACGCGGCCTGCATCTTCGACGCCCCCGGCAAGACCTTTCGCGACGACTGGTATCCCGAATACAAGGCCAACCGTTCGCCGATGCCCGACGACCTGCGCAGCCAGATCGACCCCATCCACGAAGTGGTGAAGCTCTTGGGCTGGCCGGTGCTCAGCGTGCCCGACGTGGAGGCCGACGACGTGATCGGCACGCTCGCCAAGATCGCCGCCGCGCAGGGCATCGAGGTGATCGTCTCCAGCGGCGACAAGGACCTGAGCCAGCTGGTCGACGAGCACATCACCATCATCGACACGATGAACGGCAAGAAGCGCGACGTGGCGGGCGTGACGGCCGAGTTCGGCGTGCCGCCCAACCTGATGGTCGATTACCAGACGCTGGTGGGCGATTCGGTCGACAACGTGCCCGGCGTCGAAAAGGTCGGCCCCAAGACAGCCGCCAAGTGGCTGCTCGAATACGGCTCGCTCGATGCGCTGGTCGAGCGCGCCGCCGAAGTGAAGGGCGCCGCAGGCGAGAACCTGCGCAAGGCGCTCGACAAGCTGCCCCTGAGCCGGCGCTTGGTCACCATCCGCACCGACTGCGATCTCGAAGGCCACGTCACCGGCCTGCCCTCGCTCGAAGCCTTGCCGGTCAGCGCGCCGCAGACCGAGCAGCTCAAGCCCTTCTACGAGAAGTTCGGTTTCAAGAGCCTGGTGAAGTCGCTCGAAGCGCAGGCGGTGCCGCCCGAGCTGATCGAGGAAAACATCAAGAAGAAAACCGCCAAGTCCAACACCGACCAGGGCGGCCTGTTCGACGAGCCCTCGGACCTGAGCGCGCTCGATGCCGCCGCGCCCGCGAGCAACCTCAAGTACGACACCATCACCACCTGGGAACAGTTCGACACCTGGCTCGCGCGGCTCGAAGCCGCCGAGCTTGCGGCCGTGGACACCGAGACCACATCGCTCGACGAAATGGTCGCGCAGATCGTGGGCGTGAGCTTCAGCGTCGAGCCCGGCGAGGCCGCCTACATACCGCTCGCGCACAACTACCCCGATGCGCCCGCGCAATTGCCCATCGACGAGGTGCTTGCGAAGCTCAAGCCCTGGCTGGAGAACGGCGACAAGAAGAAGCTGGGCCAGCACATCAAGTACGACCGCCATGTGTTCGCCAACCACGGCATCGAGGTGCAGGGCTACGCCCACGACACCATGCTGCAGAGCTACGTGCTCGAAGTGCACAAGCCGCACGGGCTGGCATCGTTGGCCGAGCGCCACCTGGGCCGCAGCGGCATCTCGTACGAAGATCTGTGCGGCAAGGGCGCGCATCAGATCTCCTTCAGCCAGGTCGACATCGCCAAGGCCGCCGAATACTCCTGCGAAGACAGCGACCAGACGCTCGACGTGCACCGCACGCTGTGGCCCCAGCTCGAAGCCGACGAAAAACTTCGTTTCGTCTACCAGTTGGAGATGGATTCGAGCGAGGCGCTCTACCGCGTGGAGCGCAACGGCGTGCTGATCGACAGCCCGACGCTCGCCGCGCAGAGCCACGAACTGGGCACGCGCATCATGGCGCTGGAGCAGGAGGCCTACGAGATCGCGGGCCAGCCCTTCAACCTCGGTTCGCCCAAGCAGATCGGCGAGATCTTCTTCACCAAGCTGGGCTTGCCGGTGGTCAAGAAAACGCCGAGCGGCGCGCCCAGCACCGATGAAGAAGTGCTCGAAAAACTTGCTGAGGACTATCCCCTCCCGGCCAAGATCCTCGAGCACCGCGGCCTCTCGAAACTCAAGGGCACCTACACCGACAAGCTCGGCCAGCTGGCCAACCCGCGCACCGGCCGCGTCCACACACACTATGCGCAGGCCGTGGCCGTCACGGGCCGCCTGAGCAGCAACGACCCCAACCTGCAGAACATCCCGATCCGCACGCCCGAAGGCCGCCGCGTGCGCGAGGCCTTCGTGGCGCCCGCGGGCAGCGTGATCGCCAGCGCCGACTACTCGCAGATCGAGCTGCGCATCATGGCCCACATCAGCGGCGACGCGTCGTTGCTGCGCGCCTTCACAGAAGGCATCGACGTGCACCGCGCGACGGCCGCCGAAGTGTTCGGCTCCACGCCCGACCAGGTGTCGAGCGAGCAGCGCCGCTATGCGAAGGTCATCAACTTCGGGCTCATCTACGGCATGAGCAGCTTCGGCCTGGCGCGCAACCTGGGCATCGAGACCAAGGCCGCGGCCTCGTACATCGAGCGCTACTTTGCGCGCTACCCGGGCGTGAAGGCGTACATGGACGAGACCAAGGCGCTCGCCAAGGAGCAGGGCTATGTGGAGACCGTGTTCGGCCGGCGCCTGTACCTGCCCGAGATCAACTCGCCCAACGGTCCGCGCCGCGGCGGCGCCGAGCGCGCGGCCATCAATGCGCCCATGCAAGGCACGGCCGCCGACCTCATCAAGCTCAGCATGGTCAAGGTACAAAACGTGCTTGACGAAGAGAAGCGCGCCACCAAGATGATCATGCAGGTGCACGACGAACTGGTGTTCGAAGTGCCCGAGGCCGAAGTCGAATGGGTGCGCACCGAAATCCCGCGCCTGATGGCCGGCGTGGCCGACCTCAAGGTGCCGCTGCTGGCGGAGATCGGCATCGGTCCCAACTGGGACAAGGCGCATTGATCCGCCGCGCCATCGACAAAAGACAACGAACCGGAGAACAACCAGCCCCATGACACGCAATCCCCGCCAATTCCTGCTCGCCGCCGTCTGCGCTGCCTTTCTGGGCACCGCCTTCGCCGCCCCCGATGCCGGCATCGCCGCGCTCGCCGCGAAAGAAAAACCTGCGCTGCTCGACACGCTGAAAGAACTGGTCTCCATCGAATCGGGCAGCCGCGACCTCGAAGGGCTGGAAAAAATCTCCGACCTCATCGCCGCGAAGTTCAAGGCGCTGGGCGGCGAGGTCGAGCTGATCGATCCGAGCGCCGAGGCCTACCGCATGGAAGACACGCCCGAGAAAGTCGGCCGCGTGGTGCGCGCCACCTTCAAGGGCACGGGCACGAAGAAGATCATGCTCATCGCGCACATGGACACGGTCTACACCATCGGCATGCTCAACAAGCAGCCCTTCCGCATCGACGGCGACAAGGCCTACGGCCTGGGCATCTCCGACGACAAGCAGGGCGTGGCCGTCATCACGCACACGGTGGCCATGCTGCAGGCGATGAAGTTCAAGGAATACGGCACGCTCACCGTGCTGATCAACGGCGACGAAGAGATCAGCTCACCCGGTTCGCGCGCGCTCCTCACGCGCCTCGGCGGCGAGCACGATGCGGTGATGTCCTTCGAGGGCGCCTCCATCAAGGACGACAAGCTCTCGCTGGCCACCGCGGGCATCGCCTCGGTCACGCTGAACGTTACCGGCAAGGCTTCGCATGCGGGCTCGGCGCCGGAGCTGGGCGTGAACGCGCTGTACGAGCTCTCGCACCAGATCCTGCAGATGCGCGACCTCTCCGACCCGGCGACGGGTTTGAAGATGAACTGGACCATCTCCAAGTCGGGCAGCAACCGCAACGTGATTCCGGCATCGGCCACCGCAGGCGCCGACGTGCGCGTGCTCAAGGTGGCCGACTACGACCGCATCGAGCAGCAGGTCAACGAGCGCGTGAAGAAGCAGCTGATTCCCGAAGCCAAGGTCGAGCTCAAGTTCGAGCGCCGCCGTCCGCCGCTCGAAGCCACTGCCGCCTCGGTCGCGTTCGCCAAGCATGCGCAGGCCATTTACAAGGACGAGCTCGGCCGTCCGCTGGGCGCCGACGACAAGGCCGCCGGCGGCGGCACCGATGCCGCCTTTGCCTCGCTCAAGACCAAGGCGCCCGTGGTGGAGCGCTTCGGCCTGCAGGGCTTTGGCGCGCACTCGGCCGACGCCGAATACGTGCTGCTCGATTCCATCGAGCCGCGCCTGTACCTGGCCACGCGCATGGTGATGGACATCGCCCGGGGCAAGACCGGCGCCAACTGATACGGCCATGCGGCTGCGCCACATCGAGGTCTTCAACGCGATCATGCTCACCGGCAGCGTGAGCGCGGCGGCGCGGCTCATCAACATCACGCAGCCGGCGGTGAGCCGCACCTTGCAGCATGCCGAGCTGCAACTGGGCTTTCCGCTGTTCCAGCGCGCCAAGGGGCGGCTCACGCCGACCACCGAGGCGCTCACGCTGTACCCGCACATCGAGCGCCTGTTCGCGCAGCTGGACGAGGTGCAGCGGCTCGCGTCCAACCTCAAGGCCGGCAGCGACACGGGCGAGCTGCGCATCCTGAGCGTGCTCGCGCTGAGCTACGAGATATTGCCGCGCGCGCTCAAGGCCTTTCGCGAAAAGCATCCGGGCTATGCGATTTCGGTCGAGTCGCTGCACTCGCCGCAGATCATGTCGGCGCTGCTGCTGCAGGAGGCCGACGTGGGCTTCGCTTTCAGCCCCGTGGTGCACCCGTCGCTCACGCAGGAGACGCTGGCCGACAGCCGCATGGTGTGCATCGCGCCCAAGGGCATGTTGCCGCGCGCGCTGGTGCGCAACGGCTCGGTGGCGCTGCACGACCTGGTCGACCGCCCGGTGATCGGCCTCGACAGCCGCGACCCCGTCGGCACCAGCCTCAGCCAGGCCTGCCGGCAGGCCGGCGTCGGTTTCCAGCAGGCGGTGGTGACGGTGCAGACCTACCACGCGGCGCTGGCCATGGCGCACCACGGCCTGGGCGTGGCGCTGGTCGACGGCTGCACCGCGCTGTCGGCGGACCGCGAAAAGGTCGACGTGCTCATGCTGGAGCCGCACATCCCGGTGCCGGTGCGCGCGCTGCGCTTCGCGGGCAGGCCCGATTCGGTGGCGGTGCGCGGCATCACGCGGTGCATGCAGCAGGCGATTCAGGAAGCGCTTTAGCCGCTCGCGCTCAGGCGGCTTGCAGCGCCTGCCCGATCTTCAGCGCCGAGCCGAAAGCCAGCGTGAAACCCAGCGCGCCGTGTCCGGTGTTGAACAGCATGTTCGACGGCGCACTCGCAAGGCGCCCGATGATCGGCAGGCCCGTGGGGGTGGCGGGCCGCATGCCGGTCCACGGGTGCAGCTCTTCGAGCCGGCTCGCGTGCGGGAAGAGGGCGCGCGTGGCGGCTGCGAGGGTCTCGATGCGGGTGGCCGGAATGCGCGCGTCGTGCCCTACCAGCTCGGCCATGCCCGCCACCCGCAGGCGCGAGCCGATGCGCGCGAACACCACCTTGCGCGCGCTGTCGGTCACGTTCACGCGGGGCGCCGCGCCGGGCGAAGGGTCGACCTCCACCGTGATGCTGTAGCCCTTGAGCGGATACACCGGCAGGTAGGCACCCAGTGCGCGGCCGAGCTTGTGCGAGGCCGAGCCCAGCGCCATCACGAAGGCATCGGCCTCGATGTCGCCCTCACTGGTTTTCACTGCCGCGATACGCCCCCCGGTGCGCGCAAAGCCGTGCACGTCGGTGCCCAGCAGAAAGCGCACCCCGCGCGCCTGCAGTGCGCGCATCAGCTCGGCGCACACCTTGAGGCAATCGGCTGCGCACTCGCTCGGCGTGTGCACCGCGCCGGCCATCTGGCCGCGGTAGCCCGCAAGCGCGGGTTCGATGGCGATGCACTCGTCGGGCGTGACCACGCGCTGCTCGCTGCCCATCGTGCGCTGAAGCTCGACCTGCGCACGCGCTCCTTCGAGGGAGGCAGGGCTCGCATAGAGCACCAGCTTGCCGGTGGCGGAGAAGTCGCAGTCGGGGGCGATGTCGGCCTGCATCGCCTCGAACTCGGTGCGGCTCGATGCGGCCAGCGCCAGCAGCTTTGCGGTGGTTTCGCGCGAGGTCGCGGCGTTGCAGGCGGCAAGAAACCCCAGACCCCAGCGCCATTGCAGCGGGTCCAGCTGCGGGCGCAGCTTGAGCGGCGAGGTGGGCGAGAGCAGCAGCTTGGGCAACTGCCGCCAGATCGACGCATCGGCCAGCGGCTGCACGTACGAGTAGCTCAGTTGCGCGCCGTTGCCGCCGCTCGCGCCGGCCCCCGGCGTCGCACGGTCGACAACAGTGACCTGATGGCCCCGGCGTTCGAGCTGCCAGGCGGTGGCCAGGCCCACGATGCCGGCACCGAGCACACACACATGCATGAAGACAACTTTCCGGGAGTGAAGACAAGAGACGGCTTGACTGTAGAGGCGCCCCGCGCCGCCCGGAAATGCCAAAAGAACCCCCGCCCATAACCTTTGGGCATGACCCCGGGGTTAATTGGAATTGTCCGGGCGTGTCACTCCTTCTTACACTGGCCTTCTGTTCAATCCAACCGAATGAAGGCTCGAATGAAACTCTCCGTCTTGATGGCATCCATGGCTGCCGCGGTGCTCTTCACCGCCACCGGCGCGCAAGCTGCCGACACGCTCGCCAAGATCGCCGAGTCCGGCAAGATCACGCTCGCCTACCGCGAATCGTCGGTGCCCTTCAGCTACCTGGACGGCCCCAACAAGCCGATCGGGTTCTCGGTGGAGCTCTCCAACGCCGTGGTCGAAGCGGTGAAGAAGAAGCTGAACAAGCCCAACCTGCAGGTTTCGCTGATGGCGGTCACCTCGCAGAACCGCATTCCGTTGATCACCAACGGCACCGTCGACCTGGAGTGCGGCTCCACCACCAACAACAGCGCGCGCGGCAAGGATGTGGCCTTTGCGGTCAATCACTTCTATACCGGCACGCGCCTCTTGGCGAAGAAGTCTTCCAAGATCAAGGACTACGCCGACCTCGCCAAGAAGACCGTGGCCAGCACCACCGGCACCACCAACGCGCTGGTCATGCGCAAGTACAACGCCGACAAGAACCTGGGCATGGACATCGTGCTCGGCAAGGACCACGCCGATGCGTTCCTGCTGGTCGAGAGCGACCGCGCCGTGGCCTTTGCCATGGACGACATCCTGCTGTTCGGCCTGATCGCCAACGCCAAGACGCCCGCCGACTACGAAGTGGTGGGCGAGGCGCTGCAGGTCGAGCCCTACGCCTGCATGCTGCCCAAGGACGACCCGGCCTTCAAGAAGCTGGTGGACGACACCTTCATCGGCATGATGAAGAGCGGCGAGTTCGAGAAGCTCTACACCAAGTGGTTCATGCAGCCGATCCCGCCGAAGAACGTGCCGCTGAACCTGCCGATGAGCGATCAGCTGAAGGAAAACCTGAAAGCCTTCAGCGACAAACCCGCCACTTGAGCTCGCCCCCAGGCTGCGCGCACTTCGTGTCGCTGCGCCAACCCCCTACCGGGGGCAATACCAGCGGCCCGGCAAAGCCGGTTCCGCGGTATTCCTGAAACAGAGAAAGACCATGGCTTCGACGAACGTAGTTGGCATCTTGGGGGGCATGGGCCCCGCGGCGGGCGCCGACTTCGTCCGGCTCTTCGTGCAGGCGTGTGCGCAGCAGATGCAGGCACGCGGCGAGCCGGTGCGCGACCAGTCCTTTCCCGAACACTGGCTCGCGCAGGTGCCGGTGCCCGACCGCACCGGCGCGCTGGCCTCGCAAGCGAACGGCGCGCACCAGCCGCTGGAGCCGATGCTGCAGGCGCTGGGCCGGCTGGCCGCGCTGGGCAGCCGGGCCGTGGCCATTGCCTGCAACACCGCGCATGCCTGGCATGCCAGCCTGCAGGAGCGCTTTCCGCAGGTCGAACTGCTGCACATGGCCCGCGAGACCGCGCGGCAGCTGGCCGCGCAGGGCGCGACCGAGGTGGCGCTCATGGCCACTGAGGGCACCTACCGCGTGCGTCTTTACGAACAGGCGCTGGCCGAAGCGGGCCTGGGCTGCCATGTGCCGCTGGCCGACGAGCGCCAGACCATCATGCGAGGCATCTTCGACGGCGTGAAGGCCGGCAACATGCCGCTCGCGCAGCAGTGCTTTTCCGAGGTCGCGCTGCGGCTCGCCGAGCGGCACGGCCCGGTCACCATCATCATGGGCTGCACCGAGGTGCCGCTGGGCCTGCAGGGCTCGGCCGCGGTGGCGGGCCTGGACCTGGTCGACCCCGCGCAGGTGCTGGCGGCCGCATTGGCGCGCCGGGCCTACGGGACATAAGCGGCGCCGTCGGCGCAAGCGGTCGGTGCAAAGGCGCAGGCCTCGACCCCACTGAATTCCCGGTCATCGAAGCAGGGCGCCGATTTCGCCTACATTGCGGCGTGCGTTTTCCGCGCAGCACCCCTTCGACCTTTGTCCGATGAATCAACTGGAGCCTTCACATGCCCGCACTCGACGACAGCCGTTCCGAATTCGATTCGCTCCGCCCCGGCGAGAGCACCGAGCAGGGTGCCACGCGCCGCACCGCGCTCAAGGCCGCCATCGGTGTGGGCTACGCCGCCGCGGTGATGCCAGTGGCGGCACAGACCGCCATCGTCACCCCGGCCGACGGCCTGAAGGCCGGCCCCATCAAGTACACCGTCAACGGTTTCGAGGTGCCCGCATATGCGGCGGCACCGGCCGGCAAGACCGGCCTGCCTGTGATCCTGGTGGTCCAGGAGATCTTCGGCGTGCACGAATACATCGCCGACACCTGCCGCCGCTTCGCCAAGCTGGGCTACATGGCCATTGCCCCCGAGCTCTATGCGCGCCAGGGCGACCCGCGCGGCTACACCGACATTCCCAAGCTGCAGGCCGACATCGTCACCAAGGTGCCCGATGCGCAGGTCATGGCCGACCTGGACGGCGCGCTGGCCTATGCCAAGGCCAACGGCGGCGACACCAGCAAGGCCGGCATCACCGGCTTTTGCTGGGGTGGGCGCATCACCTGGCTTTATGCGGCCACCGGCAAGGTCAAGGCCGGTGTCGCCTGGTACGGCCGGCTGGTCGGCCAGGCCAGCGACCTGACCCCCAGGCACCCCGTCGACGTGGCCGCCAGCCTGCAGGCGCCGGTGCTCGGTCTCTACGGCGGAAAAGACCAGGGGATCCCCCTTGACACGGTTGATAAGATGAAAGCTGCTCTGGCCACGGGAACCCCGGCGGCCAAGGCATCGAGCTTCGTCGTGTATCCCGAAGCAGGCCATGCGTTCCATGCCGACTACCGTCCCAGCTACCTCAAGAGCGCAGCAGACGACGGATGGCAGCGCGCTACCGCCTGGTTCAAAGCCAATGGTGTCGCCTGACGACGGCGCCTTGTAGCCATTCCCGCCGAAGGCCGTCCTGTGTGACGGCCTTTTCCTTTTTATGAACGGTATGCGGCCCTGAATGGCCGCTCTCCTCTCTTGCGCAAGCAGCTATGAATTTGATAGTCATCATCGCGGCGACCCTGGTCGCCGGCATCGGAAGTGTCTGGTTGGCCGCGTTGCTGCTGCGTGTGGGCGTGCGCAACGGCTCGGGCGGGGTCAATCCGCAGCATCTGCTGAGCCTGGCCGCCGGCGCGCTGCTGGCCACGGCCTTCATGCACCTCTTGCCCGAGGCCTTCGAAAGCCGCATCGAACCCGCGGTGCTGTTCGCGGTGCTGCTGTTCGGCCTGGTGTTCTTCTTTCTGCTCGACAAGGCCGAGTTGTGGCACCACGGGCACGAGCATCACCATGGCGATGCGCACGATCACCACGATGACCACGGGCACGCCCATGGCCATGCGCACAGCCACGCACCCAAGGGCGGCGGCAGCTGGGCCGTGCTCACCGGCGACAGCGTGCATTGCTTCGGCGACGGCATCCTGATCGCTTCGGCTTTCATCGCCGACATTCGCCTGGGCCTGGTGGCCGCCCTTGCAGTGCTCGCCCATGAGGTGCCGCATCACATCGGCGACCTCGTCGTGCTGCGCCAGAGCTCGGCCAACCCGCGCACCGCGCTCATCAAGGTTTCGCTGGCCGGCACCATGACCATGCTCGGCGGTATCGCGGGCTGGTGGCTGGTCGACCAGCTGCACGGCTGGCTGCCTTACTTCCTGGTGTTGGCCGGCAGCAGTTTTGTGTATGTGGCGCTGGCCGACCTGATTCCCCAACTGCAAAAACGTTTGCCCGCCCGCCAGACCGCCGCGCAGATTGCGTGGCTGGTCGCGGGCATCGTGCTGGTCACGCTGGTGAGCCGCCTCGCACACGGCGAACACGGGCATGACCATGGCCACGACGACCCCGGCCACGGCGAACACGGCCACGTCCACAAGGACTGACCACCACACGAGCGGCGGCAGCAGCGGCGGCGGGGCGAGAAACTTTCAGACACCGACGCTGGCCATCGAATGAACCGGACCGGGCCAAACAGGCGCACCATAGGGGGCCGTTCAGCATTCAGCCCAGGAGCCGATCATGAATCACGTCGACGCCACCGTGCGTTCCGCCGCGCCATCCGATGAAGAAGACGACAACACGCCGGCCGACGATTTCGAGGAAACCGACAGCGACGTGACCGACGACCTGTCGGAAGAAACCGGCATCGATCTCACCGATGCCAGCGACCTCGATGCGGACAACGTGCCGGCCGATGAGGAGTTCGACCGGGTGGTCAACGCGCCGGACTGAGTCAGGCAGGTTCCGGCCAGGCCGCCTGTGCAGGCCGCACGGACTCGTAGAACCGCGCCGCCTGCAACACCCCCAGATCGTCGAAGCGCCTGCCTGCAATCTGAAGGCCGATGGGCAGGCCGTTCTTGGCGTAGCCGCAGTTGATGGACGCCGCCGGCTGCTCGGAGTGATTGAAGACCGAGGTGAAGTGCGAGTCCTTCAGCGGATTTTCGGAGCCGCTGTTGATGGCCTCCGCGGCAAAGGGCAGCACGGGCGATACCGGCGACAGCACGAAATCGTACGGCTGCGTGGCGGCCACCGTGGCGGCACGCAGCGCCTGCATCCGCGTGAAGGCGCGGAAGGTGTCTTCCGGCGTCAGCGAGCCAGCGTAGGCGGCCGCGTCGTGGATGTAGGCCGCCGCCAGCTGCGCACGTTCCGGCGGCATGCCGGCCAGGTCCACCCGGCAGCGCATGGTGAAGAAATGCGCCATGCCCATGCGCATCTCCGTGGTGCTCCAGTCGGCCACCGGCTCGACGATGGCACCGGCCTGCTCGAACAGGCGCGCCGCGGCCAGCACCGCCTCTTTCACTTCGGCGTCGATGGGCCATCCGCCGGCCGGCTCGGTCCACAGGCCGATGCGCAGGCCCTTCATGCTGCGCTCCAGGTGCTGCCAGGCGATATCGCTCGGCGGCAGGCTCATGTGGTCGCGTGCGTCGGGCCGTGAGACCACCTGCATCAGCAGCGCGGCGTCGGCCACCGTGCGCGTCATCGGGCCGATCACGCGGGCGGCGGCGGGCGGATCGACCGGAATGCGGCCGTGGCTGGGCTTGAGCCCGAAGACGCCGCAGAAGCTCGCGGGAATGCGCACCGAGCCGCCGATGTCGGTGCCCAGGTGAAGCGGGCCGTAGCCCGCAGCGGCGGCCGCGCCGGCGCCGGAGCTCGAGCCGCCGGTGTTCCTGTCGAGGTTCCACGGATTGCGGGTGAGCGCGTGAAAGCTCGATGGCGCAGCCCCCAGGAAGCCGAAGTCGGGCATCGTGGTCTTGGTGACGATGACGGCGCCCGCTTCGCGCAGCCGGGCGGCGGCCGGCGCGTCCGAGGCCGCCGGCGCGAGCACCGTGGCGGCGCTGCCCACCGGCACCGGCGTGCCGCGCGTGGCGATGTTTTCCTTGAGCGTCACCGGCACGCCGTCCAGGTCGCCCTGCGGCGCGCCCTGCGCCCAGCGGGCTTCGGAGGCGCGGGCCGCGGCCAGCGCGGCTTCGGCATCCAGCGCATAGGTGGCGTGGATCGATGGCTCCCAGCGCTCGATGCGCGCGAGCACCGATTGCGTCACTTCCACGGGCGAGAGCGCGCGGTCGCGGTAGTGCGCCAGCAACTGGGTGGCGCTGAGTTCGTACAAGGGTGTGTTCATGTCCTGTTGTCTCTTGGTGGTGGATGGATGAATGAATGGATGGATGAGCGAAGGAGGGCGGCGCGGTGTCAGCCGCCCCCGAAGGCGTAGCCCTGGCCCGGTGCCGCGGCCAGCAGCGAGCGCGTGTAGGACTCGCGCGGCGACTGCAGCACTTCATGCGCCGAACCCTCCTCGACGATGCGGCCCTTGTGCATCACGATGAGCCGGTCGCAGATCTGGCTGGCCACCCGCAGGTCGTGCGTGATGAAAAGAATGCCGATGGACAGGCGCTGCTGGATCTCCGCGAGCAGCTTGAGGATCTGGTCCTGCACCGACACGTCGAGCGCCGAGACGGCCTCGTCCGCGATCAGCACCCGGGGCTCGCAGGCAAGCGCGCGCGCAATGCACAGGCGCTGCCGCTGGCCGCCCGAGAACTCGCTCGGATAGCGGTGCAGCACCTCGGGCTGCAGCCGCACCAGCCCCATCAGCGCCTCCGCGCGCCGCCATGCCTCCGCAGGCGGTACGCCGAAGTTCACCGGCCCCTCGACGATCGACTGGCCGACGGTGCGGCGCGGGTTCAGCGAGCGGTTCGGGTCCTGGAACACCACCTGCACCATGCGGCGGAAGGCGGAGCGCCCTGCGGCACCTGTGCCCGCGCCATGTGCCTGGGAATGCGGCACGCGGATGTCGCCCGCCGTCGGCTCGATCAGCCGCGCGATGCAGCGCGCGACGGTCGATTTGCCCGACCCCGACTCGCCCACGATGCCCACCGTCTCGCCCGCGTGAAGCTGCAGCGACACATCGGTCGCCGCCTGCACGGTGCGGCGCTTGCCGGGCCAGGAGCCGCTGCGATAGGTCTTCGATACGCCGCGCGCATCGAGCAGCGGCTGCGACGGCGCCAGCGGCGCGCGCAATGCCGGTTCCAGGCGCGGCACCGCGTCCAGCAGCATGCGCGTGTACGCCTCCTTCGGGCGGCGCAGCACCTCGTCCTTGGCGCCGCTTTCGACCTGCCGCCCGAGCTGCAGCACCACCACGCGATCCGCAATGTCCGCCACCACGCCGAAATCGTGGGTGATGAACAGCACGGCGGTGCCGTTCTCCTGCTGCATCTCGCGGATGAGCGCCAGGATCTCGGCCTGCGTGGTCACGTCCAGCGCGGTGGTCGGCTCGTCGCAGATCAGCAGCGCGGGACGCAGGATCAACGCAATCGCGATCACGATGCGCTGCCGCTGTCCGCCCGACAACTGATGCGGGTAGGCGTCGTAGATGCGCTGCGGCTCTGGCAGACGGACCCGCTCGAAGATGCCGAGCACGCGTTGCCGGCGCTCGGCCGCGCCCAGGCGCGTGTGCTCGGCCAGGATCTCGTCGACCTGCGCGCCGCAGCGCATGACCGGGTTGAGCGCCGTCATCGGTTCCTGGAACACCATCGCCATGCGGGCGCCGCGCAGCGCGCGCAGGCGTGATGCGCTGGCCGCGAGCACGTTCTCGCCCTGCACCTCGATGCATCCGCCCGAAGGCACCAGCGACGGTGGCAGCAGGCCCATTGCGGCCTGCGCGATCACCGACTTTCCGGAGCCCGACTCGCCCAGCAGGCATACGACCTGCCCGGGCATGACATCGAAGGAAATGGCGTCGACCGCATGCGGGCGGTCCGCGCCGGTGGGCAGGTCGATGCGCAGGTCGCGCACGACGAGGCAGGGCGCGTCGCCCGACGGCGAGGTGGGGTGCGTGATGGTCATGGTCAGCCTCCGCGCTGGTTGAACTTGGGATCGAGCGCATCGCGCAGGCCGTCGCCGAGCATGTTCACCGCCAGCACCGTGAGCGCAAGAAAAGCGCCGGGCAGCAGCACGCTCGAAGGGTGCGAGCCGAAGTGCGCGCGGCCCTCGGACATGATGTTTCCCCAGGTCGGCACTTCGGAGGGCAGGCCGATGCCGAGGAAGGACATGGCCGCCTCCACCAGCATCGCAGCCGCGCAGATGAAGGTGCCCTGCACGATCAACGGCGCCACCGTGTTGGGCAGGATGTGCCGCACCATCAGCTTCCAGGCCGGCGTGTCGAGCGCGACGGCGGCCTCGACGTAGGGCTCCTCGCGCACCGACAGCACCACCGAGCGCACGAGCCGCGCCACGCGCGGCGTCTCCGGCACGACGATGGCCAGGATCACCGTCAGCAGGCTGGGCCGCCAGACGGCCACGAGCACGATGGCGAACAGGATGCCGGGGATGGCCATCATCCCGTCCATCACCCGCATGATCGCGCCGTCGAGCCGGCGGAAGTAGCCCGCGACCATGCCCACCACCAGCCCCAGTGCGATCGAGCCCAAGGCGACCGCCACGCCCACGGCCAGCGAGATGCGCGCCCCATAGGCCGCGCGGCTCCAGAGGTCGCGGCCCATGCTGTCGGTGCCCATCGGGAAGAAGCGCTCGAAGGTGTCGCCGGCCAGCGTCGTGAACTCGGCGCGCGCGCCGGGCGGCAGGTGCGAACTCGCGGGGTCCATCGTGTTGGGGTCGATGGTGTAGAGCCAGGGCGCGGCCACCGCCATCACGACCATGAGGCCCAGGAGCACGGCGCCGATGCGCACCGCGCCGTTGGCGAAGATGCGGCGCAGAAGGGCCGGCTTGCGCGCCCGAGGTGCCGCCGTCGGCAGTGCATCGGGTTGGAGAGGAATCGATGTCATGGGAAGGCTCCGGTTCAGTAGCGGATGCGCGGATCGAGCAGCAGGTAGCTCAGGTCCACCAGCAGGTTGACCACCACGTACACGAGCGAAAAGAAAAGCGTGATGCCCTGGATGAGCGGGTAGTCGCGCGAGAGCACCGCGTCCACCGTGAGCTGGCCCAGTCCGGGAATCGCGAAGATGGTTTCCGTGACCACCACGCCGCCGATGAGGCCGGCAACGCTCAGGCCGATCACCGTGGCGATCGGCACCGCCGCATTGGCGAGCGCGTGGCGCACCAGCATGCGACGCTCCGAAATGCCTTTGGCGCGCGCGGTGCGCACATAGTCTTCGGTGAGCGCTTCGGACACGGCGGCCCGCGTGACCCGCGCGATCAACGCCGCATACATCAGGGCCAGCGTGGTGCAGGGCAGCACGAGGTTGCGCAGCCAGGGCCCGATGCCGTCGGCGATGCGGCTGTAGCCCTGCGAAGGCAGCCAGCCGAGCTGCATCGAGAACACCCAGATCATCACGTAGCCCGCAACGAACACCGGCACCGAGAAGCCCAGCACCGAGGCGCTCATGATGAGTCGGTCCAGGCGCCCGCCGCGCCGCGCGGCCGCCAGCACGCCCAGCGGCACGGCGATCAGCACCGTGAGCACCATGGTCAGCGCGGCCACCGAGAGCGTGGGTTCCAGGCGCTGTGCGATCAGGTCGCTCACGCTCATCTTGTAGAAGAACGAGTAGCCGAGGTCGCCGCGCACCACCTGGCCCAGCCAGCTCGCGAACTGGCTGAGGATCGACGCGTTCAGGCCGAGCTGCGTGCGAATGCGCTCGATGTCCTGCACGCTGGCCGCGTCGCCCGCGATGGCCGCCGCCGGATCGCCGGGCGTCATGCGCAGCAGCAGGAAGACGATGACGGCCACGATCAGCAACACGGGGGCGGTGGCCAGGCCGCGACGGAGCAGGAAGTTGAGCATGCGCAGGGGTCTCGTTGAAAGGATCGGTCGTGTGTCGGGTGGCTGGTGCGGACGAAGCTGTTCCCGGGCGCCCGGCCGGCCGCCGCGAGGCAGCCGGCTCGACGCGCCGACAGGGAGCTGCGAGGGGGCGCTTGCGCCTATTTCTTCTGCACGTTCCAGTACAGCACCGCGGGCGACGGCAGCAGCCCGCTCACCGTGCCGCGGCGCACCGCGGTCGGCGCCTTGCCTTCGCCCAGTGGCGCCAGCACGCCGTTGTCCAGCGCGACCCGCTGGATTTGCGTGGCGATCTCTTTGCGCTGTGCAATGTCGGAGGTTGCGATGAAGCGCGACTTCAGCGCTTCGAGTTCCGGCTGCACCGGCCAGCCGAAGTAGCCCTGGTCGCCATTGCCGGTGAGCGGTCCGTAGCCGATCGGGCTGCTGGCATCCACGCCGCCCCAGAAGGTGATGAAGGCGTTCCAGCCGCCGTTCTCGGGCAGGTCCTTGCGGGCGCGCCGCGTCACCAGCGTGGCCCAGTCGGTGGTCTGCACGTCGACGTTGAAACCCACCTGCTTGAGCAACTGCCCGTAGACCGCGGGCATCTTGTTGAGCGCGGGCGCGTCGCCGGGCAGCATGATGACCACCGGCTTGCCGTCGTAGCCCGATTCCTTCAGCAGCTTCTTCGCCTCTTCGAACTGCGGCTTGCCGGTGAAGAAGCCGGTCTTGTCGCTCGCATAGGGCGAGCCGCAGAGGTAGATGGAGGCGCAGGGCTTGTAGAAGTCGCGGTAGGTGGCCTGTGCGCGCAGCATGGCCTCCTGGTTGATGGCCAGCATGGCGGCCCTGAGCGCCTTCGGGTTGTTGAAGGGCGGCACCTTGTGGTTGTAGATCACGGTGAACGGCCCCGCGGGCATCACGTCGACCATTTCGATCCGCGCATCGGTGCGCATGCCGGCGTAGGCGGAGGCGGGCACCGATTCGAGCATGTCGACCTCGCCGTTGAAGAGCGCGTTGGCCTGCGTCTGCGGATCGCGCAGCAGCACCCATTCGACGCGGTCCACATGCACCACCTTGCCGCCCGCCAAGCCCGAGGCGGGCTCCTTGCGAGGCACATAGGCGGTGTTCTTGCGGTAGATGACGCGGTCACCCGGGCGGAAATCTTCCTTCGCGAGCGTGAACGGGCCCGAGCCGATCATCTCCTCGATCTGCTTGTCGGCGGGCGTTTCGGCCACGCGTTTGGGCATGATGAAAGGCACCAGCGGGTTGGGCTTGCCCAAGGCATCGAGCACCACGCCGAAGGGCTGCTTGAACGTCATGCGAAAGGCCGTGGGGCTGTCCGCGACGATGCTGTCCATGGCCTCGTACATCTTCTGGCCCAGCGTGTCGCGCTTGGCCCAGCGCGCGAGCGAGGCGATCACGTCCTGCGAGGTGACGGGCTTGCCGTCGTGAAACTTCAGGCCCGGGCGCAGCGTGAAGGTCCACACCTTGTTGTCGGGGCTCGCGGTGTACTTGTCGACCATCTGCGGCTTGATCGTGCCCTTTTCGTCCATCGCGAAAAGGGTGTCGTAGATCATGAGCCCGTGGTTGCGCGTGATGTTGGCCGTGGTCCAGATCGGGTCGAGGATCTTCAGGTCCGACGAGGGCACGGTGCGCAGCACCGTTTCGCCGGAGGCTCCGGTGGAGAACGCGAGGGCCAGCGCCGCGAGGGTTGCCGCGGCGGCGCGGCAGAGCGAGGGTTGGATAGCCATGAAGCCTTACTTCTTTCGGGTGGAGGACGAGGTGGATGCAGAAGGGGAAGGTGCCGCGTCGGCGGCCTTGCTCTCGCGCAGCTGCGCGATCAGAAACTCGAAGATGTCGCGCGAGCCGGCTTCCGCATCGATGATCTTGTGAAGGATGCGGCTCAGGGTCTGCACTTCGGAGACGCTCAGGCAGTCGAGAAAGCGCGCCTCCATCTCGTGGCCGATGGGCTCCGCGCGCAGCACGAGCTGCATGCCGGCATCGGTCAATGCCAGGTGGATCTGCCGCGCGTCCTCGGTGCCGATGCTGCGCTGTACCAGCTCACGCTGCACCAGCGAAGCGACGAGCTTGGAGACCAGCGTTTTCTCGATGCCGCAGGTCTGCACCAGCTGGCCCATGGTGATGCCGGGCGCGCCGCCGATCATCCGGAGCAGCCGCACGTCGCGGATCGACAGGCCGAGTTCGATCTCGTAGACGCGCGAACCGCGATCGCGCGTTCGCTCGGACGCCAGGTCGAGCAGGACGTTGATGTAGTCGGTTTTCAGCTGGAGCGGTGCATGCATGATCGAATAGAAGAAACATTCAATAGTTGAAATGTTCAACTATATGTTCGATCCATGCAAGCTCCGGGCCAGCACGCAAGGGAAATCCCCTACAGCGGCCTGCCGCCTGGGAAAACGCGTTGAGGAGGGGTGCAGCGAGGCTGTGCCGGCGGCGTGTCGGTCACCAATCCGGTGCGGCGCACGCACCGGATTGCGATGGAACTCAGGCGGCCGCGAGCGCTCGCGCCGTGTCGGTGCGAACGATGACCTGCCCATTGCGCGCACCGCTGTGCACGCCGTGTTGCCAGGTGACCGCGCCATTCACGATCACCGCGTCGATGCCTTCGGCCGGCTGCGTCGGTGTTTCGTAGTTCGCGGTGTCGCGCACGGTCGCGGCATTGAAGATCACTACGTCCGCGTGGTGCCCCGGCTTCAGCGTGCCGCGTTCATGCAGCCCGAAGTTGCGCGCGGTGAGCCCCGTCATCTTCCACACTGCCGTCTCCAGCGGGAACAGGCCCACGTCGCGGCTGTAGTGCCCGAGCACGCGCGGAAAGGTGCCCCACAAACGCGGATGCGGCTTGTCGCCGAGCGGAATGCCGTCGGAGCCGATCATCGTGTCTTCGAAGGCGAGGACGCGCTGCACGTCGTCCTCGTCCATCATGAAATAGATCGCGCTGCCCGGCTGCAGGCGAACGGCCGCTTCTTCGCCCGACACGCCCCATTCGGCCGCTATGTCCTTCAGGTCGCGGCCCGCGCATTCGGGGTGCGGCACGCTCGATGCGATGAGCACGCGGCCGTCCATCATTCCGCGGTCGGTGCGGATCATCGTGGAGCCCGCGGTGTACGGGTAGCAATCGAGGCCGATGCACTGGTGCTGCATCGCGGCCTTGATGAAGGGCAGCGTCACCTTGGTCTTGCCGAAGTTCTGCGTGTTCTGCACCTTGTGGTGCGACACCACCACCGGGATGTCGAGCGCGCGGCCGATGTGGAAGGTCTCTTCCAGCGACTCCATCACCCGGTCGCTTTCGTCGCGCATGTGGGTCACGTAGAGCGCCTTGCGCGCAGTGAGCGGGCGACCGACTTCGATGATCTCTTCGGTCGTCGCCTTCACGGCCGGTGGGTAGAAGGTGCCGGTCGACAGGCCGATCGCGCCGGCCTGCATCGCCTCTTCGACCAGCGCCTGCATCGCGGCGATCTCGGTGTCGTTCGCGGGGCGGTCGAGGTCGGACATGACCACCGCGCGCAGCGTCGAGTGGCCCACCATCGCGGCCACGTTCACCGAGGACGGCGTGGCGCGCAGCGCGTCGAGGTACGCGGCGAAGGTGGTGAAGCGGCCTTCGGCGGGCGAGTCGAGCAGGCTCAGCGGCATCGGCAGGTCCATGTCCAAACGCAGCGGCGCGGCGCTGATGCCGCAGTTGCCCGCCACCACCGTGGTCACGCCCTGCGACACCTTGAACGGCATCTGGGCCTGCGACAGCACGGCCTGGTCGTCGTGCGTGTGCGAGTCGATGAAGCCCGGCGCGACGATGCGGCCGTTGGCGTCGAGCGTCTGGTCGGCGGTGTGGCCGGTGAGCTTGCCGATGGCGGCGATGCGTCCGTCGATGATGCCTATGTCGGCGTCGAAGCGCGGTGCCTTGGTGCCGTCGATCACGGTGCCGCCTGTGATCAGCAGGTCGTAGTGGGGTGTCTTGTCGGTCATCGGTGAGGTTCTTTCTTCAACGGAAGTGGCAGGCCACCCAATGACCGCCATGGGAAGACGAAGGGCGTTCGCTCAGCTCGGGCGTCTTCTCCTTGCACACCGCCTGTGCCATCGGGCAGCGCGTGTGAAAGCGGCAGCCCGAGGGCGGGTTCGCGGGGCTCGGCGGATCGCCCTGCAGCAGCATGCGGCGCGCGGGGGTGCGCGGGTTGGGCACGGGCACGGCCGACAGCAGGATCTCGGTGTACGGATGCAGCGGCGCGGAGAACAGCGTGTTCCGGTCCGCGATCTCCACGATGTGACCGAGGTACATCACCGCGACGCGGTGGCTGATGTGCCGCACCACCGCGAGGTCGTGCGCGACGAAGAGGTACGCGATGCCGAACTCCGCCTGCAGGTCCATCAGCAGGTTGACCACTTGCGCCTGCACCGACACGTCGAGCGCGGAGACCGGCTCGTCGCAGACGATGAGCTTGGGGTTCAGCGCCAGCGCGCGTGCAATGCCCAGGCGCTGCCGCTGCCCGCCCGAGAACTCGTGCGGAAATTTCTTCGCGGCTTCAGGCCGCAGGCCCACGCGCGAGAACAGCCACTGCACGCGCTCGCGCCGTTCGGCCGCCGCGCCCATGCCGAAGTTGCGCAGCGGCTCGGCCACGATGTCGCCGGCTGTGAGGCGCGGGTTCAGCGAGGCATACGGGTCCTGGAAGATGATCTGCAACTGCCGCCTGCGGAGGCGCATCTCGTTGGCCGAGAGTGTCAGCAGCTCTTCGCCGTCGAGCGCCACCGAACCCGAAGTCGGCTCGATCAGCCGTATCACCGACTTCGCGGTCGTCGTCTTGCCGCAGCCCGACTCGCCGACCAGCGACAGCGTTTCGCCGCGTGCAACGGAAAACGAGACGCCATCGACCGCCTGGATCGCCGGCTTCGCGGGCCGCAGCCAGCGCTTGGGGGAGATGTAGTGCTTGCGCAGGTTGCGCACCTGGAGCAGCGGGGCTGCGTTCGTCGTCATGCGGTCACCTCTGCATCGGCCCATTGTTCTTCGACGGCAAAGCACGCCACCACATGGTCGCTGCCTTGCTGCGTGAGCTGCGGCGTCTCGACGCGGCAGCGCTCGCGCGCATGGCTGCAGCGCGCGGCAAAGGCGCATCCGCGCCCCAGTTCGTGCGCGGCCGGCACCAGGCCCGGAATCTCCGTGAGCCGCGCGCTCGCGGTGTTCATCGCGGGCATCGAGGCCATCAGCGCCCGTGTGTAGGGATGCAGCGGCTGGTCGAACAGGTCGATCACGTCGGCTTCCTCGACCTTCTTGCCGGCATACATCACCACCACGCGGTCGCAGCTCTCGGCCACCACGCCCAGGTCGTGCGTGATCATCACCACGCCCATGCCCAGCTCTTTCTGCAGCCGGCGGATGAGGTCCAGGATCTGCGCCTGGATCGTCACGTCCAGCGCGGTGGTCGGCTCGTCGGCGATCAGCACCTCGGGGTTGCAGGCCAGCGCCAGCGCGATCATCACGCGCTGCCGCATGCCGCCCGAGAGCTGGTGCGGGTACTCGTTCACGCGCCGCTCGGGCTCGGGGATCTGCACCACGCGCAGCATCTCGACCGCGCGCTGCATCGCTTCGGCGCGGCTCGCGTTCTGGTGCAGCTGCACCGTTTCGGCGATCTGCCGGCCCACGGTGAGCACCGGGTTCAGCGAGGTCATCGGCTCCTGGAAGATCATCGAGATGCGGTTGCCGCGGATCTGCCGCATCTCGCGCTCGCTCAGCTGCATGAGGTCGGTGCCGCGCAGGCGCACCGCGCCCATGTGGCGACCGGGCGGCGTAGGCACCAGCCGCAGGATGGAGAGCGCGGTCACGCTCTTGCCGCAGCCCGACTCGCCGACCACGCCGAGCGTGCGGCCCGCGCGCACCGTGTACGAGACACCGTCGACCGAGCGAACCACGCCGTTGAGCGTGTGGAAGTGCGTGCGCAGGTTGTCGACTTCGAGCAGGGGCTCGCCGGGGGCGAGGGCAACGTGGGACATGGGCTTCATGGCGCGCTCACAGTTGCCGCGCCAGACGCGGATCGAGCGCATCGCGCAGGCCGTCGCCCAGCAGGTTGATCGCCAGCACCGTGGCCGCCAGCAGCAGTCCCGGGTACAGGATGATGTGGAACGCCACCGCCACGAAGTTGCGGCCTTCGGCCATCATGTTGCCCCAGCTGGGTGTCTGCGCGGGCACGCCCACGCCGAGGAAGGAGAGGGCGGCTTCGGTCAGCACCGCGGCGGCCGCGACGAAGGTCGATTGCACGATCAGCGGCGCAATCATGTTGGGCAGCACATGGCGGAACAAAATCACCGGCAGTCGCGTGCCCACCGCATGCGCAGCCTCCACATAGAGCTGTTCGCGCAACGTGAGCGCGAGCGAGCGCACCAGCCGCACCACACGCGGTATCTCGGGCACCGTGATGGCCACGATCACCGTCGTGAGGCTGGCGCGCGTCACCGCCATGAGCGCGATGGCCAGCAGGATGCCCGGGATGGCCATGAGCCCGTCCATCACCCGCATCACCGGCCCGTCGGCCCAGCGCACGAAGCCCGCGAACAGGCCGATCAGCACGCCGAACGCGGTCGCGAGCAGTGCGACCGAAGCGCCGACGATCATCGACACCTGCCCGCCCCACACGGCGCGGCTGAACACGTCGCGGCCCATTGCATCGGTGCCGAACCAGTGCTCGGCCCCGGGTGGTTGCATGCGTGCGAGCGGGTCGATGTCCTGCGGGTCGTGCGTGGCGATCCACGGCGCGGCGATGGAAAGGGCCGCAACCGCGATGAGCAGCAGCGCACCGACGATCAGCGTCGGGTGCTTGCGCACCCAGCGCCAGCGGGGCGGCACGAAGGGCGCTTCGTCGGCCTGTGAGAGATCCGCTCGGGCTGAGCTTGTCGAAGCCTTGCGCGGCGCTTCGACAGGCTCAGCGTGAACGGGTTCGTGTTTCATCGAGGGGGAGGCGAGGGACATGGCCGGGCTCAGTACTGGATACGCGGATCGAAGAGTCTGTAGCTCAGATCGATCAGCAGGTTGATCAGCACGTACACACCGGCCGACAGCAGCAGCACGCTCTGGATCACCGGGTAGTCGTGACGCTGGACCGAATCGATCACCAGCCGGCCCACGCCCGGGATGGCGAACACCGTCTCGGTGACCACCACGCCGCCGATCAGGAGCGCAATGCCCACGCCGATGGTGGTGGCGATCGGAATGGCCGCATTGCGCAGGGCGTGCCCCAGCACCGCCAGCACGCCCAGGCCCTTGGCGCGCGCGGTGCGGATGTAGTCCTCGTGCAGCACCTCGAGCACGGTGGCGCGCGTCATGCGGGTCACGAGCGCGATGTACACCAGGGCCAGGTTCACGCAGGGAAGGATCAGCCCGCGAAGCCAGTCGAAGGGGCTTTCGGCAAACCGCACATAGCCCTGCACCGGAAACCACGGCAGCTGTATTGCAAAAGCATAGATCAGCAGGTAGCCCACCAGGAACACCGGCATCGAGAACGCGAGCACCGCGAACAGCATCACCAGCCGGTCGACCCAGCTGCCCGCGCGGTAGGCCGCGAGCGTGCCCAGCGGCACCGCCACCAGCAGCGTGATCAGCATGGTGAGCGCCGCGATCGACGCCGTGGGCTCCAGCCGCTGGCCCAGCAACTGCGAAACCGGCACCTGCGTGAAGATGGAGGTGCCGAGGTCGCCGGTGAGCAGCCGGCCTACCCACACCGCGAACTGCTGCCACAGCGGCAGGTCCAGGCCCAGCACTGCGCGCAGTTTCTCGATGTCTTCCACCGAGGCGAGGTCGCCCGCGATCAGCGCGGCCGGATCGCCCGGCGACAGGTGGATCAGCAGGAACACCACCACGGCCACCACCGCCATGACCGGCAGCGTCGCAAGAAATCGTCGAAGGATGTAGCCCATGGCGTGGTCGCGGCGGCGCCGGCGTTACTTGTCGAGCATCCAGACCGTCGGCATGCCGGCCCAGAGTTTCTCGGTGCCCTTCAGGCTGGCGCGGGCGGCATACGCGGCCGAGTACTGGCCCGCGTTGATGTACGGCACGGCCTCGTAGGCGCGGGTCTGGAAGGCGTCGAGGATCTCCTTGCGCTTGGCCGGCACGGTCTCTTTGAGCCAGGCGTTGCGCAACTCGTCCAGCGGCTTGTCGCAGGGCCAGCCGGGCAGCGTGTTGCCGCAGGCCGCGCTGAGATACGCGTTGGTGATCGGCGAGTTGACGTCGAACTCGCCGGCCACCGTGACGTACATGTTCCAGCCGCCGGCCTCGGGCGCATCGCGCTTGGCGCGGCGCGCGCCGATCGAGGCCCAGTCCATGGTCTGTGCGTCGACGTTCATGCCGATGCTCTTCATGGTCTGCGCGGCCATCAGCGCCTCGGCGTTGAGGTAGGTCACGTCGCTGGGCACCAGCAGCGTGACCTTCTCTCCCTTGTAGCCCGAGTCCGCGAGCATCTTCTTGGCCTTGGCCACGTCGGGCTTGCGGTAAGGGTCGGCGCCTGCGCCGGTTTCATTGGGGCTGCCGCAGATGAAGAAGGTCTGGCAGTAGGCCATGCGCATGTCCAGCGGGTAGCCCATGGCCGCGACAAAGCGCTCCTGGCTCACCGCCTGCAGCAGCGCCTGGCGCACCTTGGGGTTGTTGAAGGGCGGCAGCAGATGGTTCATGACCAGAAAGCCCTGGTAGGTGCCGCCGGAGCCGATCTTCACCCCCGGGTCGGTGCGCAGCGGCGCGATGTAGTCGGGCGGCACCTGCTCCACCAGATCGACCTCGCCGCGCTTGAGCGCCGCGATGGCGCTGTTGGCGTCGGGCAGGTAGAGCCATTCGACGCGGTCGAAGGTGGTTTTTTTGCTGCCGGCCAGGCCGCTGGGCGGCTCGCTGCGCGCCACGTAGTTCGGGTTGCGCACGAACACCGTCTTGTTGCCCGGCACCCATTCGTCGCGCTTGAAGATGAAAGGGCCGGAGCCGATCACCTCGGGCAGCGGCGAGGTCGCGGGCATCTTAGCCAGCCGCTCGGGCAGGATCACCGGCGGAAAGCTCGACGGCTTGGCCAGCCCCTCGAGCACCAGGCCGAAGGGCTCGGTGAGCGTGAGCGTGAATGTGCGCTCGTCCACGGCCTTCCATTCGGCACCGCCGGCCACCATGGCGCGGCCGATGCTGTCGCGCGCGGCCCAGCGCTGCAGCGAGGCGATGGCGTCGGCCGAGGTGACCGCGGCGCCGTCGGAGAACTTGAGGCCGGGGCGCAGCGTGAAGCTCCACTGCTTGCCGTCCTTCGACGAGGTGTACTTCTCGGCCATCTGCGGCTGCGGCTTGCCGTTCGCGTCCTGCGCGAACAGCGTGTCGTAGACCATGTAGCCGAAGTTGCGCGAGATGTAGGCGGTGGTGAAGGTCGGATCGAGGATCTTCAGGTCCGCATGCGCCACCACCTTCAGCGTCTTGGGCGGCGGTGTCTGGGCGAGCGCCGGGAGGCACGCGGCGGAAAGCGCCAGAGTGGCAAGGGCGGCAAGCGTTCGTCGTTTCATCGTCGGTACTCCGGTAGAGGCTGAAAAGAAGTGGGTCGGATTCATTCGCGAACACCGCGGAACCGGCTTTGCCGGGCCGCTGGTGTTGCCCCCTGGAAGGGGGTTGGAGGCCACACGAAGTGGGCAAGCCTGGGGGTCATGCCGTGATCGGCCACTTGGGCAGGCGGGCCTTGCGGTAGGGCAGGGTGTTGAGATCGAGCGTCACCGCGCCAGGTGCGCCTGCATAGATCACATGCTTCGCAACCTTGGAATACGACGCATAGAAGTGCTGCGACGACTTCACCACGATGATCTTTTTCGCTGCCAGGTCGCAGCCCAGCTGCGTGAACAGGTCGGTGCCCATCGCCTGGTTGCGCAGCGTGATCAGCACGATCTCGATACCGTTGGCTTCGACGAGCGCGCAGTCGCCCATCGGCGTGGGCGTGCCGGCAAGACCCGTCATGACGAGGTCGTGCATCAACGCCTTCACCGTGCATTCGAGGTCCAGCGGATCGCCCGAGAGCGGGCTGATCTTGCCGCCGATGCGCATGGCCAGCTTGGCCCCCACGCCCGCATCGAAGGCGATGCGCACCGCAATCGGATCCCACAGCGGGCCGAGCGCCGCGTTGGCGATGCCGCGCTCGACCATGCGGCGCAGGATGAAGGTCGAATCGCTCGCCGCGCCGCCGCCGGGGTTGTCGGCGCCGTCGGACAGCACCACCGGGCCGCCGTCGAAGGCCAGGGCTTCGTCGAGCGAGGCGTCGATGCTCGGGTAGTTGACCGTGAGGCCGTCGCGCATGGCGATCACTTCATCGGCGAGCTGGCGGGCCAGTGCATCGGCCTTGGCCTGGTCGCCGTCGGCGTAGACCAGCACCTTGGTGCCCATCTCGGGCACATCGCCCCATGAGAAACCGTGCGTGAGCGAGACCGAGAGCACGCCATCCTTGCCTTCGAGCGACTGCATGCGCTGGACGAAACCGCGCGCCGGCTCGCGCGAGGTGTGCACCGTGACGATCATGTCGCAGTCGACCACCGCGGCCACCGGCTTCACCTTGCCCTCGACCATGGCGGCGCAGATGTCCACCAGTTCGAGCCCGCGCTCGAGCACGTCGGTGTGCGGATATTCCTTGAACGAGATCATCAGGTCGGCGTTGGCGACCATCTCGGGCGTGAGGTGGTTGTGCGGGTCGAGCTCGGCGCCGATGACCACCTTCGGCCCCACGATCCGGCGCACATGCGCCAGCAGGTCGCCTTCGCAGTCGTCATAGCCGTCGGCCACCATCGCGCCGTGCAGGCCGAGCAACACCATGTCCACCGGCAGCACCGCACGCAGGTCGGCCAGCAGTTCGTCGCGCAGCGTCTCGTAGGCGTGGCGCGTGGTGGTGCCGCTGGGCTGCGCGCCGGCCACCATGCCTTCGAAGAGTTGCCAGCCCTTGTCCGCACCGCGCATGCGCGCCGCCCACAGCGGGCCCGAGAACAGCGTCATCGCATCGGGGTGCTTGCCGGCGGGAAAGTGGCCGCGGTCCTTGAAGGAGGCCAGGCCGGTGGGCATCGGGCCGAAGGTGTTGGTTTCGGTGGCAAGGGAGGCACTGAAGACACGCATGGGATGGTCTCTTGGGTTGTTGTGGGGTGAGTGTTCTTTTCAGGCCGAAGCAGCAGCGATGCGAAGCCGCTGCGGACCCAGCATCTCGGCCGTGAGCCCGAAGGCCGCGATGTGCGCGGGCAGCGGCAGCCCGCGTGCCAGCGCGGCGCAGGCTTCGCCCATCGCCGCCGAGGTCTGTATGCCGTAGCCGCCTTGCGCCGCGACCCAGAAGAAGCCGGGCGCATCGGGCTCGAAGCCGCCGACCAGGTCGCCGTCGGCCACGAAGGAGCGCAGCCCGGCCCAGGTGCGCGCAGGCCGGCGGATGGTGAGCGTGGTCGCTTCCTCGATGCGGTGGATGGCGATGGCGATGTCCAGCTCTTCGGGCTGCACGTCCTGCGGATCCACCGGGTCGGCATTGGCCGGCGAGCCCAGCAGCATGCCGGCGTCGGGCTTGATGTACCAGCCCTCGTCGGCACCGAAGACCATGGGCCAGTGCGCAACGCTCGCGCCCTCGGGCGGCGCGAAGACAAAGGCCGAGCGGCGCCGCGGCTCGATGCCGATGGGCCGCACGCCCGCCAGCCGGGCGATGGCGTCGACCCATGCGCCCGCGGCGTTGATCAGCACCGGGGCTTCGTAGACCGTGCCGCCGGCCGTCACGCGCCAGCGCTCGCCGATGCGTTCGATGGCCGTCACGCCCGCATCGCACACCAGCTTGCCGCCGGCCTGCCGCATGCCGCGCAGGTAGCCCTGGTGGATGGCATGCACATCCATGTCGGAAGCATCGGGCTCGTACACGGCGCCGGCCACCTGGTCCGCGCGCAGCACCGGCACCATGGCGATGGCTTCCTCGCTGCTCAGGCGCCTGGCGCCGGTGTCCATGGCGCGAAGCACGTCCCAGTGGGCATCGAGTTCTGCGAGTTGCGCTGTGCCGCCGACCATCATCGCGCCGCGCGGCGTGAGCAGCGGGTGCTCGGCAAAGCCCTCGGGCGGGTGTTGAAGGAAGGCGCGGCTTGCCATGGTGAGGGCGCGCACCTGCGGCGTGCCGTAGCTTTCCATGAAGAGAGCGGCCGAGCGGCCGGTGGAGTGATAGCCCGGCTGGGCCTCGCGCTCGAGCAATGTCACACGGGCATGCGGCGCCAGCCAGTGGGCCACCGAAGCCCCGGCAATGCCGCCGCCAATCACAAGGTAGTCGGCCGTTGCGGGCGCTGGTGAGTTGGAGGTCATCGGCGAAAAGTGTAGGTAGAAATTTGCGTATACGCAAATAAAATGCGGGATACCAAGGGGAAACCATGGTGCACCGCTTCGGTGAAATTTGCGTCAATGCAATTTGCGTATACGCAACTTCCGGGCCTGCGCCATGCGGGTTGCCATGGGTGGCGGCCCGGCCCGCTGGCAGAATCGCCCTGCATCACAAAAAGAAAGCCAAGCGTGAATCCACACACAGGGACCAAGCCGGGGACCAGGCAAAAGGACGAGGCGCCCACGCTGGACCGCACCACTTTCGGTCATCGCCTGCGCACCGCGCGCAAGCGTTTCGGCTGGACGCTGGCGCAGCTGGCGGAGCGCTCGGGCGTGTCGATCACCACCATTTCGCGCGCCGAGCGCGGGCAGCTTGCGCTGGGCTACGAAAACTTCACCGCGCTGGGCCGCGCGCTGCAGATGGACATGAACGCGATGTTCGCGGGCGCAGGCGTCAAGCCGGCGCAGCTCGACGGGCCGGTGGTCACGCGCGCGGGCAAGGGTGTGGTGTACCGCGGGCTCTCCATTGCCTACGAGTTCCTGGGCACCACCGCGGCCGGCAAGCAGATGAGCCCCATCGTGGGCACGGTGCATGCGCGGCGCATCCATGGGCCTGAAGACTTCGTGCGGCACACGGGCGAGGAGTTTGCGTATGTGCTCTCGGGCGAAATCGAGGTGCACTTCGACAACGGCGAGATGGTGCGCCTGTCACGCGGCGATTCGCTGTATTTCGACAGCCGCATCGGCCATGCCTATGTGAGTGTGAGCCGGCAACTGGCCAAGATCGTGGGCATGACCTCGGGCGAGAGCGGCCACATGAAATCGGCGCGCGAGGCGCCTGTGTTGAAGCCGGCGCGCAAGGTGGCGGCACCGAAGAAGGTGGCGCGCGGCGGCAAGGGCTGAAGCGCCGACGACGCGGCGCCGGCGAGGCGTCAGGCCTGCACCAGCGCCGCGATCTCCGTGGCGCCGAGTGCGCCGCTGTAGAGGCGGAAATCGTCCACCCGCCCCTTCAGGTCGGGATCGATGGCGAACTGCGAGCGCCCCAGCCAGTTCTGCGTGGTCTCGCCGAGGTCGAAGGGGGCGAGCGTCATCTGCGGGTTGCTGCCGGCTTCGGTGCCATCGACATACAGCGTGCCGAGCGTGCCGGACAAGGTCACCGCCACATGCACCCAGCGGCCGGTTGCCAACGGCTCGGCGCCGTCGATCACCTGCTCGTTGTAGCCGTGGACCGTGGAGATCGCATAGCGCACCGCTCCGGCGTTGCTGCGCGCCGTGAGCATCATGTAGCGGCGCTCGCCCGAGCCGAAGTCGAACACGCGGGACCATGTGGCGGCGCTGTCCAGGAACACGCGGGCCGCGATGGTGAAGTCGGCGACGTTCTTCGCCAGGCCGACCGCGAGGCTGGCGCGGGTGCTCGTGCTGCCGTCGGGCTTCCACTGCAGCAGCAGCTCGGGCTGCATGGCCACCCGGGCTTCGGCGGACGGGGCGCTGTCGCCCGACGCTGTGGTGGCGATGATCGCGTAGTGGTACGTGCCCGTGGCGCCGGCCGATGCATCGGTGAAGGTGAGCGTGTCGGCGATGCCCGAGGCGATGGTGTCGTACGGGCCGCCCGCGGCTGTGGCGCGCAGCACCGAGTAGCTCAGCGCATTGGTGCAGCCCCACCAGGACAGCTGCACCTGCGTGCCGCGCAGGTGTGCCGTGAGGCCGCTCGGCCGCAGGGGCGTTGTGAGCGGATCGCGCGTGAAGGTCAGCGTGCCGAAGCCCAGCTGGTCGCCGTTGTTGCTGTCCCCCTCGGGGCGCATCTGGATGGCCTGCAGCTCGCTGTAGGGCGTCGCGATGCCCAGTCGGTTCGCGTAGTGGTTGTGCACGCTCTCCCAGATGCCTCGGCGATTTCCCTGGCCTGCCGTCGACAGCACGGACTGCGTGCCCTGCCTGTTGATGTTGGTGAAGAAGGGCACCGTGTAGAAGGCGCCGGAGCCATCGCGCAGGTTGGACTTGGCCACGTACTCGGCGCCGGCCAGGAAGCGGTTGTTTTCGTAGCCGTAGATGTCGTCGCCCTGGTTCCACGCCATCTCGCAGAAGGCGCCTGCCAGGCCGATGCCCAGCGTGCAGTGTCCCTGGTCCCGCCCGCTCTCCTGCCACTGGCCCAGATTGCCGGGATGCACCTCATATACCGCCTGCAGGCCCGCGCCGTTGCCCTGGCCTGTCTTGTAGTAGCCGATGGCCTGGTCGTAGATGTCCTGCCTGTCGCACAGAACGCCGATGGCCAGCATCGAGGCCATGGCGCACTGGTCCCAGTTGGCCCAGTAGTTGGTGATCTGGGCGTCGTTGTGATCGCGAAGGAAGCTTTGGTTGAGCGGATAGAACAGCTTCAGCATCATGTCTTGGAAGCGCGCGAAGTCTTCCGCCGCCCAGCCGCTGTAGGTGCGCATGATCTCGGCCGCGTTCGCGAACTGGTAGCCGTAGATGCCGCCGGCGAGAAAGCGGTCCGCATTGCCCGTGAGCGATGTCAGCGTGGAGGACCATTCGTTCAGGAAGACCACCGCCAGGTCGGCATAGCGCGCGTCCTGCGACACCTTCCAACGCAGCGCCAGCTGGTAGGCGCGCGCGATGTCGATGTACATCTGCGCGAAGTTCTGCCCGTCGCCGCCTCGGATCACGGTGGCCAACGGGCGCGGTTTGGCACCGAGCTGCGCGCGGCCGTTGGACGTCAATGCATTCCAGCCGCTGAGCCAGGGTTGCGCCTGGTCCTTGACCTTCTGGCGCATGCGCTCGAAGTCGCTTTCGGTGTGCAGGAGGCCGGGGTGGACGAACTTGCGTGCCTGTGGGGACGGGTCCGGGGCAGGGGGCGGAGCGACCGCAGGGTCGTTGGAAGGATCGGCAGGGGCAGGTGCCGCGGGCACGCCTGGGGCACCGGGTGTCGTGGCGCCCGCGGCGGTGCCGGGAACAAAGAAACTGCCGCTGTCGCCGCCGCAAGCTGTTGTGCCCAGCGTGACAAGGCCGATTGCGCCTGCGCAGAAGGCACGGCGGTCCAGGGAGGAGTTGTTCTTGTTGTTCGATGAAAGCATTACAGAAGGAGAGTTGGGAGGCGTGTGCGATGCCCGTTGGACGCAACATGCATGCCGACCGGGTGAACGAACTGGATGGTTTTTCTGCAAGGCAGATCGGGTTTGCGGGATGTCAGCTTCGGTTCAGCGATTTGCTTGAGGGGCGTACCTCATGCCACGACGGACACGCGGCTCTTCGAGGATGCGGACGGCGTCGAGCGGGGTGCTGATGTAGCACATGCAGTCCGGAAGCCGCAATGCCATTGCATCGAAAAATGAGTGGCTGAATCTCGTTTTTCGACTGGGTCGGCTTTTGTCAGTCGCGATGCGAAGGCCGGCCACTATTTGTCGCACGCCGAATCCGGAGTGACGCTGCGTGTCACTTTCCGGCTCGATTCGCGTGCTCCGCTCGTGAAAACAGAAATGGGTATGGATCGTGCGCCACGGCATTGCTGCCCGTGGGCGGTGCCTTTCAATCTCAAACAACTCTTTCCATGATCAAGTTTTCCGGACGATGCTTCTCTGTGCTCACGCTTTCACTGCCGCTGTTGTTGCTTGGCTGCGGTGGCGGAAGCGGTGGTGGCCAAGGGGGCGGCCTGTCCGGCCTGTTCGGCTTCGCCGGAAGCAGTGGCAGCCCAGGCGCAAGCGGCGCAGGGCAGGGTGGCGACAGCCAGGGTGAGGGTGAGGGCGATGCGGGCGATGCGGGCGGCGCGGAAGAAGAAGGAACTTCGTCCGTCGCAGCGACCACCGCCTTGGTGAGCAGGCTCGGCAAGCCCGCGCGGGTGCTCATCGGGCTCGGCTCGGGCAGTCCCATCGACGAGATGAAAAGCCAGGACATACACCCGGACATCATGGACACCTACCTCGTGGGCGTCGGCGCAGGCGCCTGGCCCACCTGGAACAGTCCTGAGGGGGCCTACCTCACCTACACCGCGCAGGCCATTCGAGACTACGGCGCGATTCCCATGTACACGCTGTACCAGATGACGGCGAACGGCGAGGGCAATCTCGGCGGCATCAACGATGCGGCGTTCATGAACAAGTACTGGGCTCAAGCTCGGCTGATGTACCAGCTCATTGCGAATCTCGACGGCCCCGTCCTGGTCAATCTGGAGCCGGACTTCTGGGGATTCGTTGCGTCGCAGGCGACGGATCGCGATGCCACGAAGATGCCCGCCGTCGTGAGCAACCAGCCCGAGTGTGCTGGCTTGCCCAACTCCGCCGCGGGCCTGGGCCAATGCCTGGTGCAGATGGGCCGGCGGATCGCGCCCAAGGCGCTGGTGGGATTTCCGCCCGCGTTCTGGAGTGGCACAGCCGCCGAGATCGGTGCGCAGATGCGAGCGGTCGGCGCCCACAAGGCGGACTTCATCGTCGCCCAGACCAGCGACCGCGACGCAGGCTGCAGGGAAGTCGACCCGATGCCCGACGAATGCAAGGGACGAAGCGGGCCGTTCTATTGGGACGAAACCAACATGACCAGCCCCAACTTCCACGAATCGCAGCGCCAGATTTCGGAGTACCGCACTGCACTCGGCAATGGCCTCCCCATCCTGTGGTGGCAGACGCCGATGGGCGTGCCCTCCGACACGCCCGGCGGCACCGACTGGCACTACCGTGACAACCGTGTGGACTACATGCTGCGCAACACGCAGGAGTACGGCGACATCCACACCTTTGCCATCGTCTTCAGCCCGGGAGGCAGTTTTCAGACTTCGATCGCTACCGACGGGGGTCAGTTTGCACGCCTTTCGGGCCAGTACTTCGCGCGAGGCGGGGCTGCCTTGAAGTAGCGGCAAGGGCCTGCGGCCAAGCGCCGGAGCGCTGGCCACGCCGACGCTAAATTGCCACGAAGCACAAGCATGTGAAGGACCTTTTGCCTGCACATGCTTGCCCGCGTCATCGTTAGCTAAGAGAATTCAATTAACGTTAGGTTACATATGTGGATTGTCGCGGCCTACCCCGCTTTGCCGTCTGGCCCAGCGGGGTTTGTCATTTACGGCGCTGCGCGAACACGGCAATCGACTCGCCGTTTGACCCATTTTGCAACACGCGGCATGCCGCCAGGCCCGGTCTTTTGTCTTTGAAAATCGTTGATGCGTTCTCTAGTACTCGTCCGTTGCCGCGTGCATCGCACACCGATGGCCGCGGCGGCAAGATGAGCGCCATGGCGAGCCGCGTCCGTGCCCTGGGCTTGGGTTTGCTCGTGGCCGGCACATTCGGCGCGGCCCATGCGCAGAACGCGATCAAGGCGGTCACAAGCTCGATGCAGCAGGGCGAGGAGGTCATCCAGATCGAGCTGGCGCAACCGCTCGCGGACCTCCCCGGCGGGTTTTCAGTGCAGAGCCCTGCGCGCATCGCATTGGACTTTCCCGGTGCCAGCAACGACGTCGGACGCAACGCCATCGAGGTGAATCAACCCAACCTGCGCTCGATCAATGTGGTGCAGGCAGGCGAGCGCAGCCGGGTGGTGCTGAACCTCAGGCAGCCGACGCTCTACAAGGCGCAGATGCAAGGCAGGTCGCTGCGGGTCACCCTTCAGGCGATTGTCGAAACACGCCCGGCCGAGTCTTTGCTGCCGGACACGCTTGCTGTTCCTGCCGCGCCGACGTCGGGGCGCAACGGGCCGGTCACGCTGAACTTCGCCGACGCCAGCATCGAAGCCGTGGCCCGCACCATTGCGGTGGTCACCGGGCGCGACGTGGTGGTCGATCCGCGCGTCCGGGGCACGATGAACCTCATGACCGACCGCGCCGTCCAGCCGGCCGCCGCCTTCGACCAGTTCGCCGCGGCGCTGCGCATGCAGGGCTTTGCGGTGGTGGAGTCCGAGGGCCTCTACAAGGTGGTGCCCGAGGCCAGCGCCAAGCTGCAGAGCAGCGCGGTGAACACCTCCATCGGCGCGATATCGTCGTCGGGCAGCAACCAGATCGTCACGCAGATCTTCAGGCTCCAGCACGAATCGCCCGGCAACCTCCTGCCGGTGCTGCGCCCGCTGATTCCGCCCAACAACACCATCAACGTGAACCCGGGCAACAACTCTCTGGTGATCACCGACTACGCGGACAACATGCGGCGGCTCGCGCGCATCGTCGCGGCGCTCGACGTGCCCAACGCGTCCGATGTCGAGATCATCCAGCTGAGGCACTCGATCGCCACCGACGTGATCCCGTTGCTGCAGCGGCTGATCGATGGCGGCGGCTCGGGCGCAGCGGGCGCGGGTGCTGCAGCGGGCACTGCCGACACCGCGTTTCGCACCACGCTGCTGGCCGATCCGCGCAGCAACTCGGTGCTGCTGCGCGCGGCCAACCCCGCGCGCGCGCAGCTCGTGCGCTCGCTGATCGACAGGCTGGACCGCGCGCCCATCGAAACCGGCAACGGCGCGGCCGGCAACATCTACGTGGTCTACCTCCGCAACGCCGATGCGGTGCGCCTGGCCGCCACGCTGCGCGCCGCGATGGCGGCGAACCAGCAGTCCGGCGGGCTGGGTGCGGCAGGCACTACGGACAGCAGTCCAGCGCCGCAGCAGGCCGTGCAAGGCGGCACCAGTGGCACCGGCGGGCAAGGCGGCTCGCCTGCCGCGAATGCGCCGCTCAACAACGCCAACCAGCCATCGACCGGCGGCCAGATCCAGGCCGACCCGACGACCAACTCACTCATCATCACGGCGTCCGAGCCGCAGTACCGCCAGATGCGCGCGGTGATCGACAAGCTCGACGGCCGGCGCGCGCAGGTGATGATCGAGGCGCTCATCGTCGAGGTCGGCGCCAACAAGGCCGCGAACTTCGGCGTCCAGTGGCAGAGCGCGCTGGGCAACAACGGTGTGGTCGGCACCAACTCCAGCCTCAACAAGACCAACATTCTCGCGCTCACCCAGGCGCTGGCCACCCGCAATGCCGGCAGCCTCGCGTCGTCGATCCAGCCGGGGCTGAATCTGGGCCTGGCCGGCAAGATCGGCGGCCAGTACATCCTGGGCGCCATCGCCAGCTTCTTCAGCAGCGACGGCGACGCCAACGTGCTCTCCACGCCCAACCTGCTCACGCTGGACAACGAAGAGGCCAAGATCGTCATCGGCCAGAACGTCCCCTTTCCGACGGGCTCGTACGCCAGCACCTCGGGCTCGGTGGGCGTGAATCCGTTCACCACGGTGGAGCGCAAGGACGTGGGCCTCACGCTGCGCGTGCGCCCGACCATCAACGAGAACGGCACTGTGAAGATGACGATCTTCCAGGAGACTTCGAACGTCGATGCGGCCACGCTCACCAACGCCAACGGCCCCACGACCAACAAGCGCTCGATCGAGTCGAGCGTGCTGGTCGAGGACGGCGGACTCATCATGCTGGGCGGCTTGCTGTCGGACACATACAACACCAACATCGAGAAGGTGCCGCTGGCCGGCGACATCCCGGTGCTGGGCAATCTGTTCAAGAACGAGAACCGCACGCGCAACAAGAGCAATCTCATGATGTTCCTGCGCCCCACGGTGATGCGCGACGGCGCCTCCAGCGAGGCCTTCGCCTACGACCGCTACGACGAAATTCGCGGCATGCAGCAGAGGGCGCAACCGAACACCGACAACGTCATGCTGCGCAACGTGGACGCCGCGCCCGTGCTGCCCGACGCACTGCTCGCGCGCTCGCCCAACCGCGGCGAGGGCAGCCTCAGCATGGAGGGCACGCGCCTCATTCCTGCACCGCGAGCAGCGGCGGACAACGGCCGCAAGGCAGTGCCGAGCCCGATGCGCGGCGCCTTGCCTCCCACCGCGGACCCGGCCAGCGGACACGAGCTGCCGTAGGGCGCGTTAGCGGGCGGTGGCCCGCAAGCCCTGGATCAGCGCGAAGGCAGGCAGCGAGAGCCTGCGCGTCGGCGACTCTCAGGGCTGCTGACGCGGCGGCTCGCCTGGGCGATTGCCCGGCGGCCGTTGGTTGGCCGCTGCCGCTTGTGCTGCAGCCCGTTGCTGCTGCTGGGCCTGCCGCTGCTGGTTCTCGGCCTGACGGGCCTGCTGTTGCTGCTGGCGTTGCTGTGCCGCTTGCTGCTGTTGTTGCGCGCGTGCAGCCTGTGCTTGCTGTTGCTGTTGCTGTTGCTGGCGGCGAGCTTGTTCCTGCTGCTGACGGGCCTGGTTCTGAACCTGCTGTTGCTGCGCCTGTTGCCGCTGGACCTGCTGCTGTTGAGCCTGTTGCTGTTGCTGCACTCGGGCCTGTTGCTGTGCCTGCTGTTGCTGCTGCGCCTGCTGACGGCGTGACTGTTCCTGCTGGGCTTGTTGGGCCTGCTGGTTCTGTTGGCCCTGCGCCTGGCGCTGCTGTTCCTGTGCTCGCTGCTGTTGCTGTTGCTGCGCTTGCACGCGCGCCTGCTCCTGTTGCCGCGTCTGCTGGCGACGCACCTGGTCTTGTTGCTGCCGTTGCTGTTCAAGCGCTTGTTGTGCCTGCGGGTTGGCATTGCGGTCCGGGCGCTGGGCCTGCTGCGCCTGCTGGCGGCGCAGTTGCTCTTGTTGTTGCTGCTGCTGTTGTTGTTGGGCTCGGTCCTGCTGTGCCTGCTGCTGTTGTTGCTGAGCCTGTTGTCGCTGGGCTTGTTGTTGCGCCTGTTGCTGCGCGCGCTGCTGGGCTTGCTGCTGCGCTTGGGCCTGCTGTTGCTGTTGTTGCATCGCCGCCTGCTGCTGACGTGCCTGCTGTTGCTGCTGTTCCTGCTGCTGGCGCTGCTGCGCCAACTGGGCTTGTTGCTGCTCTTGCGCAAAGCGCGGTCCGCCGGCGGCGAAGTTGGGCGGCGGCGCGCCCGGCGGCAGGCTGCGCGGCGCACCGCTGTTGTTGCTGTTGTTGTAGACGTTGCGCACGTTGTTGTTGACCACCGTGGTCGAGCGCGAGATGTACGTGCTGTTGTTGTAGACCACGGCCGGACGCGCGTAGGCCGGTCGGGGCGCGGCGCGGTCACCACGGTCGCGGTCTCGCCCGCGCGGTGCGCCCCAGTTCATGTTCCAGGAGTTCCAACCCCAGTTGTGCCGCTCCAGCGCCGAGCCGACGACCACGCCGAGCCCGAAGCTGAGCGCGCTGGCCGCGGCAACCTGGCCGCCGCTGTACCCTGGCGCCGCCTCGACCGGCGGTGCATACGCATAGCCGGGGTACACGGGCATGGGATCGCCGTAGATCACCCGCGGGTCGTAGGCCGGCACGTACACCACATCCGGTTGCACCGGCTCGATGGTGATCAACTGCCGCGGCGCCTCGATCACCGAAACGCCCGCATAGGTCGCCTGCATGTCCGGCGCCGGCGTGTAGCCCTGCGGCGGCGCCGCGCTCGCAACGCGCAGCCTGTTGTTGTTCTTCAGGCGGCCCGCGCTTTGCGCACGCTGGCGCATGACCTGGATCGCGTTCATCACATCGTCCGGGTCGTTGTAGTAAGCCTGGCCCAGCGATCGGGTCCATGTGATGTTGCCCGCGAGTTGGTCGACCACGGGCCGGAAGGCGGTGAGCGATTTCACGCTCGGGTCCCACGGCTGCTGGTTGGCGGCATCGGCGAGCGGGCCGGCCTTGAGCGTCTTGTTCTGCGCGAGCCAGTCGTGCGCTGCGGTGATCTGCTCGGGGTAGGTGGCGCCGGCCAGAATCTGCGCGACCAGCTTGTCGGGGTAGAGCGCGATGGGTGCGACCAGCTGGTAGAGCTGCTCGGCGGTTGGCGGCGTGTAGGCAACCGGCACTGGCGCTGCCGGTGCGGCAGCCGGCGTTTGCGGCACCGTAGGCGGAGGAATCGACATGCCCTGCTCCGCGACGGGGGCGGGCGGTGCGGCCTTGTCGCAGCCTGCGAGGGCAAGCGCAGCGGCGCACAGCGAGATCGCCACGAGTCGCGGGAAGGGAGGACGTTGTTTGTTCATGTGGAGTTCCATCAAGGCAAGGCGCCTGCGTCACGCCCGACTCTCTCAACGGTCCCTGACGGCCTGCGATGACCGACTGTGCGCCGGTGATGCAACCGTCTGTGTCGTCCCCGCGCTGTTGCCGGTGTGGGGCGTGGCCCACACGCCGTCGCCGGTGGCGGAGTTGCGTTCGGCCCTGGTCTGGCCTGGACCGCGCGCGTTTGCTCCATCGAACGCGGGATGCGGCGCCGCCCGTGCGAGGTAGGCACGGCAGCAGTGGGCTAAGCCATCCGGCCTGTGCCCGCCGTGCTCAGGGTGTCCTCAGGCTTGCGGATCGACAAGCCGGAAACGGAGACTACTTGGCGCCGCCCGTGTACTTGGTGACGCTGCTCGCGCTCACGTGGTAGCCGCTCACGCCCATCATCGAGTCGTTGCGTTTGGTCTGCAGCTTGCCGGTGACCCACACGGTGTCCATGGCGCGGAACTTGGCGCCCTTCTGCGGAATGACGTGCAGGATCTGGTTGGCCGGCGGCGGCGGCGTGTGGATGCAGGCGCCGAAGTAGGGCACCAGCAGGAACTCGGTGACCTCGCCCTTGGCCTCTTCGAGCGGCACGATGAAACCCGGAATCTTTATTTCGGCGCCATTCATCGCGGGGTTGGTCGGTGCGTTGTTCGACACCTCCTGCATCTTCATGAGCAGCTCGTTGGCGCGCGGGTCGCCGTCGTCGAGCGCGCTCAGGTCCATGCCCTTGAACTCCTTCGCGGGGTCCCAGTCCTTGGGCACCAGTTCTTCCCAGGTGATCTGGCGCGGCTGGCCCACCGCCGGCTTGGCGGCGGCGGCCGGCGCGGCGGTCTTTCCGCCCAGCGGGTTCGTGGCGGTGGTGTCCTTGGGTGCCGGCTCGGCGGCCCATGCGACGGCTGCAAGGCCGGCGCCGGCCAGCAGCAGCGAGAGGCGGGCAAAGGCGTGGATCGTGGGCGTTTTGTTTGCGATGCGCATGGTTCAAATCCTCGGGGAGAGGCCATCGGCCAACGAGAGCCGGTAGGCACGGATGCCGGGCAAGAGGCTGGCCAGCCAGCCTGCGACCAGCAGGCTCGCCATCAGCAGCCATTCGTTCAGTGTAGGTTCCGAAAGGCTCAGCGTCAGTCCGAACTGCGACTGCAGCCATGGCGAGAGCAGGGCGATGCCCAGCACCCCCATCACCACGCCCAGGGCCACGCCCAGCACGGTGACCATGGCGCCTTCGAGCGCCAGCAGCGCCAGCACATGGCGCAAACCGGCGCCCACGGCGCGCAGCACGGCCAGCTCGCGCCGCCGCTCGTTCAGGCCCGCCATCACCACCGAAACCAGGCCTGCGAGGCTGACGAGCGCGACCAGCGCCGACATCAGCAAGAGCGCGTTTTCGCCGATGCCGATCACGCTCCAGAGCTCGTCGAGCGCGACGCCGGGGAGGATGGCCATCAGCGGTTCGCCGGTGTAGGTGGAAATCCAGCGCTGCACGCCGAACACCGCCGCGCGGTTCTTCAGGCCCACGAGCGCGGCCGTCACGTTCTTGGGCGTGAGGTCGAACTTGCGGACCTGCTCGGCGGGAATCTTCACGCCCGGCATCGGCGCGCCGCCCACCCATTCGAGGTGGATGGCCTCCATCGCTTGCAGGCCGATGTGCACCGTGCGGTCGACCGGCGTGCCGGTGCGCGCGAGCACGCCCACCACAGTGAAGGGCTTGTCGGCATGCTCGGCCACGTTGAGTTCACCGCTGCCGTGCGCCAGGATGATCTTCTTGCCCACGTGGTAGCCCAGCTTGTCGGCCACCTCGGCGCCCACCACTGCATCGAAGAGTTCGCTGAAGGGCCTGCCTTCGCGCATCTTCAGCAACTGCTTGTCGCCGTAGCGAAAGCGCGTGAAGTACTCGGGCGAGGTGGCCAGCACCGCAAAGCCGCGGTGCGAATCGCCCAGCGACAGCGGCACCACCCAGTCGACGCCCTGGTGCGCGGCCAGCGCCTGCACGCTCTTCCACGAGATGTTGTTGGTGGCCGCGCCGATGCGGAACACCGAGTACAGCAGCAGCTGCGTGGAGCCGGTGCGCGCGCCCACGATCAGGTCGGTGCCCGAGACGGACGATGCGAAGTTCTCGCGCAGCTCGGTGCGGATGCGCTCGACGCCGAGCAGCAAAAAGGTGGACAGCGCGATGGAGAACACGGTGAGCGCGAGCGTGAAGCGCCGGTTCCAGGCACTGCGCCATGCGATGGAAAAGAGTGCCCGCATCAGTAGACCTCCGCGCTGCGCGCCGCGGTACTCGCCTTGGGAACAGCCCGGCGGCTCATGCATCCACCGCCATTGCGTTGGAGGCCGCCCGGTTGATTTCGGGCAGCAGCACATGCCGCGCAAAGCGCTGCGCGATGCGCTGGTCGTGGCTCACGAAGACGAGCGCGCTGTGATTGATCGCGCAGGCCGTGAGCAGCACGTCCAGGAAGGCCTCGCGCCGGTCTTCGTCGAGCGCGGAGGTGGGTTCGTCGGCAATCACCAGCTCGGGCTGGCCGATGAGCGCGCGCGCCGCGGCCACACGCTGCTGCTGGCCGACCGACAGCTGCAGCGCCTGCCGCTTCCACAGGGTGCGGTCCAGGCCCATCTGGTCGAGCAGGTGCTCGGCCGCTTCGCGTGAACTGTGCGTGCCGCCGTTGACGCCGATGCTGCCTGCGGCCTGTGCCTCGCGACGGGCCGAGAAGCGGCAAGGCAGCAGCACGTTGTCGAGCACGCTCAGGTACGGCAGCAGGTTGAACTGCTGGAAGATGTAGCCCACGTGCGCCACGCGGCAACGGTCGCGCGCGGCGCCCGAGAGCTGCGACCAGTCGTGGCCCAGCAGCGTGACGCGGCCCTCGTCGGCCACCAGCACACCCGCCAGCAGCGACAGCAGCGTGCTCTTGCCGCAGCCGCTGGGGCCATGCAGGAACACCGATTCACCGGCGGTGATGCGAAAGGCCTCGATGTCGATGCAGGGCGTCTTCGTGCCGGGCCACGCAAAGCGCAGCGCTTCGGCGGAGAGCACGACGCGCAGCGGCGCCGTCTCGGCCTGCGGGGCGGTGCTCACGGTCTTACTTGCCCCAGCTCAGACGGGCGGGCTGAGCCGCTTGCGCGCCGGCGGGGCGCTTGAGCTGGCGCTTGAACTGGCCCTGCGAAGAGGCGATTTGCGAATCGATCTGGCGCAGCCCCTTGAACGCGGTGAACAGGCCCACGTCGATGAACTTCGCGGCGGCCGCGTTGGTGCAGTTGAACGAGAAGGTGGCGTCCAGGTCCGCATGGCCCGCGGGTTCGGCCGGGTCGGGATTGCCCAGGCCCAGCGCGCTGGAGCGCAGGTCGACCGGGCCGAGCTTGCAGTTGGCGGCGGGGTCGATGGCAAAGAGCTTGTCGGCCGCGCGCAGCTGGGCGATGGCGTCGGCCACGGTTTTCTTCTCGGCATCGGTCTTCGGTGCGCGTTCGAAGCCGACGATGTTGTCCAGCGGCGATTCCATGTCGATCACCACCGTGGGGCCGTCGACGGCCACGTCGAGCTTGAGCTGGCCGTGCACATGCGCGTGCTGCTGCTGGGCTTGCGCGGAAAGGACCGGGGCCGCCGCGAACAGCGTGGCAGCGATTGCGAGACCGGAGATGCGTCGGAGTCGGATGTGTTTCATGGTTCTGCGCCTTGCCGGGTCGGCAGCCCCGGCGTGTTGCTCCATTCGCTCCAGCTGCCGGCATAGAGCGCGGTCGTCCCGAGCCCGGCGATCTGCATCGCAAGCAGGTTGGGCACGGCGCTCACGCCGCTGCCGCATTGGTGGACGACCGTCGCCGCATCGCGTCCCGCGAGCAGCGCTTCGAACTCGGCACGCAATTGCGATGCCGGCTTGAACTTGCCGTCGGGGCCGAGGTTGTCGGCGAAGGGCCGGTTCAGGGCCCCGGGGATGTGACCGGCAATCGGGTCCAGAGGTTCCACCTCGCCGCGATATCGTGCACCGGCCCGTGCGTCGATCAGCTGCTGGTCAGGTTGGCCGAGCCGATGCAACACGGTGTCGGTAGTCACCAGCTGAACCAGGGGCTCGCCCTGCACGAAATTCGACTGGAAGCGCGCGGGCTCCTCGCGGTCTGTCACTTCGCCGCCAACGGCCTGCCAGGCCTGCAGGCCGCCGTCGAGCACGGCGACCGCATCGTGGCCCATCCACTTGAGCATCCACCACAGGCGCCCGCAGTAGTTGGCACCGTTGCGGTCGTACACCACGGCCTGCATGTCGTTGGAGAAGCCGACGCTCGAAAGCCAGGCCGCGAACTTCTCGCGGCTGGGGAGCGGGTGGCGCCCGCCCGAGGCCGGCACGCCGTCTTCCTGCGCAACGACCACTTCGCCGTGCGCGCCGGGGACGCCGTGCTTTGCGCTCAGGTCGGTGTCGAGGTTGGCGTAGTGCGCGCCCGGAATATGAGATGCCGCATAGAGCTGGGGGCCGGCGTCGGGTTTCATGAGCTCGAAGCTGCAGTCGAACACCATGAAGGGCGTGTCGCCGGCCTGCAGTTGCTGGAGTTGTTCGACGCTGACGAGGGTGGTGTACATGGCGCGTTCTCCTTCGAAGGGGTTGTTCTTCAGTGTTCTTCGGCCGGCGCCTTGGGCACCGCCCGCTGGCGCAATACGGTGGCCGCGATGCCGCTCAGCACGATGAGCGCCATGCCGGCCCATCCCATGGCGTCGATGCGGTCATCGAACAGCACCACGCTGTAGAAGGCCGCAAAGACAATGCCCGAATACTGCAGGTTGGCTACCACGAGGGTGCCGGCCTGGGTCTTGGCGGTGGCATAGGCGCGTGTCATGCAGAGTTGGCCGAGGGCGGCGAGCAGGCCGATGGGCAACAGCCACAGCGCATGCTGCCACGTCCACGAACTGCCGCCCGAAAACCCGGTGACGGCGGTCGCCAAGGCGCCGGCCACGGCGGAGCCGACCGCGAAATAGAACACCGTGCGCAATTCGGGCTCGCCGATGCGCGACAGCGCCACCACCTGCATGTAGGCAAAGGCGGCCGTCAGCCCCGACAGCAGGCCCAGCAGGCCCGCAAAGCCCTCGTTGCCGTTGACCGTGGGCTTGAGCATCAGCACCACGCCCGCGAAGCCCGCGAGCACGGTCATGGCCAGGGCGCCCTGCAGCGGCGGCTTGTCGACACGCCCGTCGCGGCCGGGCACCGGCACCCAGGCCAGCAGCGCGCCGCCGATCAGGAAGGCCGCGACCCATACGCTGCTCATGTAGTTGAGCGTGACGGCGGTGGCCAGCGGCATGTGGGCGATGGCGTAGAACCAGGCGCCCAGGGAGATCACGCCGATGGTGCTGCGCCAGGCATGCATGCCGGGGTAGCGCGTGGCGAGCGAGACGCCGCGGTTGCGCGCGAGCAGCCACAGAAAAACGATGCCGATGAGGCCGCGGCCCAGCACCATCTCGCCGCTGTTGAACCACTCCGATGCGATCTTGACGACCACGCTCATCGTCGCGAACAAAAAGGCGCCGAGCACCATCCAGAGCGCTTGCACTATGGGCTCTCCTCCAGGCTTCGCGCACTTCGTGTCGCTTCTCCAACCCCCTCGTCGGGGGCAACACCTGCGGCCCGGCAAAGCCGGTTCCGCGGTGTTCCCGGAACACCCTTCGATGTGGCAGTCATCGACTCAGGTGCTCTGCATCGCGGCCTTGTACCACTCGTGGAACTGCTGCATGCCGTCTTCCATCGGGCTCTGGTAGGGGCCGGTTTCGTTGTCGCCGCGCAGCATCAGCGCGCGGCGGCCGGCGTCCATGCGCTCGGCGATCTCGTCGTCTTCCACGCAGGTTTCCATGTAGGCGGCCTGCTGGGCCTCGACGAACTCGCGCTCGAAGGCGACGATTTCCTCGGGGTAGAAGAATTCGACCATGTTGAGCGTCTTGGTCGGGCTGACCGGGTGCAATGTGGACACGGTGAGCACATGCGGATACCACTCGACCATCACATGCGGGTAGTAGGTCAGCCAGATCGCGCCGTACTTGGGTGGCTTGCCCTCGCGGTACTTGAGCAGCTGCTCCTGCCACTTCTGGTAGATGGGGCTGCCCGCGCGGCCCAGGCGGTTGGCCACGCCCACGGTCTGCACCGAGTAGTTGGGGTTGAACTCCCAGCGCAGGTCGTCGCAGGTGACGAAGCTGCCGAGGCCCGGATGGAACGGGCCGACGTGGTAGTCCTCCAGGTAGACCTCGATGAAGGTCTTCCAGTTGTAGTTGCACTCGTGCAGTTCGACGCGGTCGAGCGTGTAGCCCGAGAAATCGAGATCGGCCTGCGGGCCCAGGCCGCGCATGTCGGCGGCCACGTCGCGGCCCGTGCCGTCGGCATTTTTCTCGAACAGAAGACCGTTCCACTCGGTGAGCGGGTAGTTGTGCAGGTGCAGGCAGGGGTCCTGCTCGAAATGCGGCGCGCCGATCAGCGTGCCCGTGGTGCGCGGGTCGCTCGCGGCGTAGGTCCAGCGGTGCAGCGGGCACACGATGTTGCCGCCGGTCTGGTTGTCCAGCTGGCCGCGGCCGTGCAGGATCAGCGCCTGGCGGTGGCGGCACACGTTGGAGATCAGCTCCACGCCCTTGGGCGTGTGGACCAGCGCGCGGCCCTGGTGCTCCTGCGGCAGGGTGTGGAAGTTGCCCATTTCGGGCACGGCGAGGCGATGGCCGACATAGCGGGGCCCTCGCGAGAAAAGGTTCTGCATTTCGCGGGCGTACAAGGCCTCGTCGAAATACGCGGAAACTGGAAGTTGGCTCGCGGCCTGCTGCAGTTGAAGACTTAAATCAGACATGGAGGACCTGACCAAGCTCCCCACAGGGAGAGAAAAGGAAGTAACGGAAGGCGCCGTCTGTAGGAGTCGATGGCGCTAGAGGTGTGCTGGTTTTTGCCAACAAGAAGGGTTCGCATTGTACCCGTGAGGCATCTTTCAGCCCCCCGGCTTTTCACTGCGCTTTGCTTCGTGTAATTCGCCACCCCCCGAGGGGGAGGCGCGGCTCGCCTTGGGGCGGCCCGGCGGCGGCCGCCGTCCGATTCGGTCCCCGTCCTAAAATGCCCTTTTTCACCCACGCTCTCACCCAAGTCCTGCTGCATGCCCAAGGTGCCATCCTCTTCTTCGTCCAGCCCGGCGGCCACGCCAGACACCGGCCCGCTGCCCGTCAGTTACGAAGCGGGGCTTCAGGAGCTGGAACAGCTGGTGGCGGAACTCGAATCGGGCCAGATGCCGCTGGACCAGCTCCTGGGCAGCTACCAGCGCGGCGCCGCATTGCTCGCCTTCTGCCGCGACAAGCTGCAGGCGGTCGAAGACCAGATCAAGGTGCTCGATGCGGGCAGCCTCAAGGTCTGGACGGCCGAATGATGGCGGCCACCACCACCGATTGGGACGCCGCGCGGCTCGCCGGCTGGAGCGAACCCCACCTGGCCCGCGTCGAAGCGGCGCTGTCGCGCTGGGTCGGCGTCGATGCCCCGGTGCTGCTCGGCGATGCGATGCGCTATGCCGTGCTCGACGGCGGCAAGCGGCTGCGGCCTCTGCTGGTGCTCGCGGCCAGCGAAGCAGTCGGCGGCAACGAGGCCGCGGCGCTCCGCGCGGCCTGCGCCACCGAGCTGATCCACGCCTATTCGCTGGTGCACGACGACCTGCCGTGCATGGACAACGACGTGCTGCGCCGAGGCAAGCCCACCGTGCATGTGAAGTTCGGCGAGGCCGACGCGCTGCTCGCCGGCGATGCGCTGCAGGCGCTGGCCTTCGAACTGCTCACGCCCGAAGGCGACGAGATTCCCGCGGCCACGCAGGCCACGCTGTGCCGCTTGCTCGCGCGCGCCGCCGGCAGCCAGGGCATGGCGGGCGGCCAGGCCATCGATCTCGCCAGCGTCGGCATTGCGCTGGACGAAGCACAACTGCGCGAAATGCACCGCCTGAAGACCGGTGCGCTGCTGCAGGGCAGTGTCGAAATGGGCGCCGCCTGCGGCAACGTGTCCGCCGACGCGCTGAAGGCGCTGTGCGAATACGGCGCGGCCATCGGCCTCGCATTTCAGGTGGTGGACGACATCCTCGACGTCACCGCCGATTCCCAAACCCTGGGCAAGACCGCCGGCAAGGACGCTGCCGCCGACAAGCCCACCTACGTGTCGCTGCTCGGCCTCGACGGCGCGCGAACGCAGGCCCGCCAACTGCTGGCCGATGCGCTCGCCGCCCTGGCGAAGAGCGGCCTGGCCGACACCGCCGCTTTACGCGCGCTGGCCCACATGGTGGTCGACCGCCACCGCTGAAATGAAACTTACCCCCAGTCTTCGCGCACTTCGTGTCGCTTCGCCAACCCCCTTTCAGGGGGCGACACCAGCAGCCCGGCAAAGCCGGTTCTGCGGTGTCTCCCGAACGAATCACGACAGTTTCATAGATCGCGGGTCACGCGAAGCGTGATGGAAAACTGAGAAAAGAAAACACTTCCCCATGGCTCCGCTGCTCCCCACTCTCCACGACCCCTCGCCGATCCGCCAGTACGACCGCGCACAGCTGCGGCAGCTGTCCGACGAGGTGCGCGCCTGCGTGCTCGACAACGTCTCGCGCACCGGCGGCCACCTGAGCTCCAACCTCGGCACGGTCGAGCTGACGGTCGCGTTGCACCATGTGTTCAACACGCCGCACGACCGGCTGGTGTGGGACGTGGGCCATCAGACCTATCCGCACAAGATCCTCACCGGCCGGCGCGAGCGCATGCCCACGCTCAGGCAGATCGGCGGCATCTCGGGCTTTCCGCAGAGGAGCGAAAGCGAGTACGACACCTTCGGCACCGCGCACTCGTCCACCAGCATCTCGGCCGCGCTCGGCATGGCCATGGCCGCCAAGCAGAAGGGTGAAGACCGCTACACCGTGGCGATCATCGGCGACGGCGCGCTCACGGCCGGCATGGCCTTCGAGGCGCTCAACAACGCGGGTGTGTGCGACTGCAAGCTGCTGGTGATCCTGAACGACAACGACATGTCGATCAGCCCGCCGGTGGGTGCGCTCAACCGCTATCTCGCGCAGCTGATGAGCGGCAATTTCTACGCCGCCGCCAAGAACGTCGGCAAGAGCGTGCTGCGCGCCGCGCCGCCGCTCTTCGAGCTGGCCAAGCGCTTCGAGCAGCATGCCAAGGGCATGGTGGTGCCGGCCACGCTGTTCGAGCAGTTCGGCTTCAACTACGTGGGCCCCATCGACGGCCACGATCTCGATTCGCTGGTGCCCACGCTCGAGAACCTCAAGCACCTCGACGGTCCGCAGTTCCTGCATGTGGTCACGAAGAAAGGGCAGGGCTACAAGCTGGCCGAAGCCGACCCGGTGGCCTACCACGGTCCGGGCAAGTTCGATCCGCAGGTGGGGCTGGTCAAATCCGCCTCGGTGGCCAAGCAGACCTTCACGCAGGTGTTCGGCCAGTGGCTGTGCGACACGGCCGCGCACGACGGCCGGCTCGTGGGCATCACGCCCGCGATGCGCGAAGGCTCGGGCATGGTCGAGTTCGAGCAGCGCTTTCCCGAACGCTACTACGACGTGGGCATTGCCGAGCAGCATGCCGTCACTTTTGCCGCGGGCCTGGCCTGCGAAGGGCTCAAGCCGGTGGTCGCGATCTACTCGACCTTCCTGCAGCGCGCCTACGACCAGCTGATCCACGACGTGGCGATCCAGAACCTGCCGGTGGTGTTCGCGCTCGACCGCGCGGGGCTGGTGGGCGCCGACGGCGCGACGCATGCGGGCGCCTACGACATTCCGTTCCTGCGCTGCATTCCCAACATGAGCATCGCCTGCCCGGCCGACGAGCGCGAGTGCCGCGAGCTGCTGTCCAGCGCCTACGAGCAGAGCCATCCGGTGGCGGTGCGCTATCCGCGCGGCGCGGGCGCGGGCACCACGCCGCAGCTCTCGCTGGCCGCGCTGCCGTTCGGCAAGGGCGAAGTGCGCCGCGAGGGCAAGCGCATCGCGATCCTCGCCTTCGGATCGCTGCTGTACCCCGCGCTCACCGCCGCCGAATCGCTCGATGCCACGGTGGTCAACATGCGCTGGGCCAAGCCGCTGGACGTCGAACTGCTGCTGGAGGTGGCGGGCACGCACGAGGCCATCGTCACGCTCGAAGAAGGCGCCATCATGGGCGGCGCGGGCAGTGCGGTGCTCGAGGCGCTGCAGGCCGCGAATGTGCAGAAGCCGGTTCTGCAACTGGGCCTGCCCGACCGCTTCATCGAGCATGGCGATCCGGTCAAGCTGCTCGCTTCCATCGGGCTCGATGCCGCGGGCATTGCCGCCTCGATCACCCAACGCTTCGGCGCGCTCGCAGGGTAAACCCCCGCCGGACGCCTGTAAGCCGGTTTTTACAATGAAGAAGACTTAGACAAAAGTCCCCAACGCGGTCACAAGCCGCGTTTCGTTTTTTCCAAGAACTCGGAGTGCATTCAATGGATCGTCGTTCCCTCATCAAAAACGCGGGCATCGCTGGCGTTTTGGCCGCCGGCATTGCGCCGGCCGTTCACGCGCAATCCGCGATTCGCTGGCGCCTCGCGTCCAGTTTTCCCCGCTCGCTCGACACCATCTTCGGCAGCGCCGAAATGCTCTCGAAGACCGTCAAGGCGCTGTCGGGCGGCAAGTTCGAAATCTCGGTCCATCCGGCCGGCGAGCTGATGCCCGCCTTCGGCGTGGTCGATGCGCTGCAGGGCGACACCCTGGAGATGGCGCAAACCGCCGCCTACTACTTCACCGGCAAGGACCCGATCTTCGCGTTCAGCTGCGCCGTGCCCTTCGGCCTGACCGCTCGCCAGAACGACTCCTGGAAAGAGTACGGCAACGGCCGCAAGCTGCTGGACGCCTTCTTCGCCAAGTACAACTTCCGCACCGCCAGCGCCGGCAACACCGGCACGCAAATGGGCGGCTGGTATCGCAAGGAAATCAAGACCGTCGCGGACCTGAAGGGCCTGAAGATGCGCATGGGCGGCGGCGTGTTCGGCGAGGCCATGGCCAAGCTGGGCGTGGTGTCGCAGAACATGCCCGCGGGTGATATCTACCAGGCGCTCGAAAAGGGTACGCTGGACGCCGCCGAGTTCGTCGGCCCCTACGACGACGAGAAGCTGGGCTTCAACAAGGTCGCGCCGTACTACTACTACCCCGGCTGGTGGGAAGGCGGCGCCGACCTGGAGTTCTTCATCAACAACAAGGCCTTCGCCAAGTTGTCGGACGAGAACAAGGCGATCCTGGATGCGGCAACCAAGGTCGCTGCGCGCGACATGATCGCCAAGTACGACGCGTTCAACCCGGTCGCCATCAAGCGCCTGGTGGCCGCCAAGACCCAGCTCAAGCCGTTCCCCAAGGCCGTGATGGACGCCGGCTTCAAGGCCTCGATGGAAGTGTTTGCCGAGCACGAGGCCAAGTCGCCCGAGTTCAAGAAGATTCACCAGGACATGCGCGCGTTCCAGCGCGACCAGATCCTGTGGAACCGCTTCTCCGAGTACCCGTTCAACCAGTACATGAACTCGGTGAAGATCTGAGGACCCGCCTGCAGGCCGTTCGCGGCCTGCAGCAAAAAGGCCGGACTGCTTTGGCAGTCCGGCCTTTTTTTCGGGTTCTTCGCGGGGGGCGGGTTGCCGCCCCCCGCTTCAGGTCATCAGGCCGTCACGGCTTCTGCGCCTTCAGCGCGTCCTGCATGGCCTTCATCGGATCGCTCTCGCCGCTTTCGGTCGACGGCTCCGGCGTGGCGCCGGGTTCGGCCGGCTCGATCTGCGGCGCCTGTTCTTCCGGCGTGCCGTAGGGATCGGTGGGCGTGGCGTCGTTGTCCGGGCCCAGGCTGTCGCGCATCTGCGCGCCGATGTCCTCCAGATTGAACTTGACCTCCTTGTCCAGCGCACCCGTCACGATCTGCGGGAAGGCGATGAGCAGGCCCACCATCGTGAGCTGGATCAGCACGAACGGAACCGCGCCCTTGTAGATCTGCATCGTTGTCACCGGCTCCATGACCTTCTGGGTCACGCGGTCTACGTACTGCTTTTCAGGAGCGACGGAGCGCAGGAAGAACAGCGCGAAGCCGAACGGCGGATGCATGAACGAGGTCTGCATGTTCACCGCCAGCAGCACGCCGAACCAGATGAGGTCGATGCCCATCTTGTGGGCCACCGGGGCCAGCAGCGGCACCACGATGAACGACAGCTCGAAGTAGTCCAGGAAGAACGCCAGGAAGAACACCAGCACGTTCACCGCGATCAGGAAGCCGATCGGGCCGCCCGGCAGGCTGGTGAGCAGGTGCTCCACCCAGATCGGGCCGTCGGCGGCCTGGAACACCAGGCTGAACACCGTGGCGCCGATCAGGATGAACATCACGAAGCTGGAGAGCCGGGTGGTCGATGCCAGCGCCTGCTTGAGCAGCGAGAAGCTCATGCGCCGGCGCACCCAGGCCATGACCAGCGCGCCCATGGCGCCCATCGCGCCGCCTTCGGTGGGCGTGGCCACGCCCAGGAAGATGGTGCCCAGCACCAGGAAGATGAGCAGCAGCGGCGGAATGAGCACGAAGGTCACGCGCTCGGCCAGCCGCGACAGCAGGTTGAGCTTCAGGCCCTTGTTGATCAGCGCGATCACCAGCGCCACGAACACGCCGCCGCACATGGCGACCACGACCTTTTCGTCGGTGGCCACGAAGGTGACCGGCTCGCCCTGGAACCAGGTGTGCACGGCCTCCATGTTGCGGGCCAGCACCACGGCCACCACCGCCGACAGCGAGGCGAGGCCCACCAGCGAGGCATAGCCGCCGCCGCCGTTGGGCTCACGGTAGGTGCGGGCCTCGGGCGGCAGCGCGGGAACCTGCGCGGGCTTGAAGATCGCCAGGAACACGACGTACAGCACGTACAGGCCCATCAGCATGAAGCCGGGCAGGAACGCGCCCTTGTACATGTCGCCGACGCTCTTGCCGAGCTGGTCGGCCATGATGATCAGCACCAGCGAGGGCGGGATGATCTGCGCCAGCGTGCCCGAGGCGGCGATGACGCCGCTGGACAGCCGCCGGTCGTAGCCGTAGCGCAGCATGATCGGCAGCGAAATGAGGCCCATCGAGATGACCGAGGCCGCGACCACGCCGGTGGTGGCCGCCAGCAGCGCGCCCACGAAGATCACCGCCAGCGCCAGGCCGCCGCGCATCGGGCCGAACACCTGGCCCACCGTGTCCAGCAGGTCCTCGGCCATGCCGCTTCGCTCCAGGATGAGCCCCATGAGCGTGAAGAAGGGCACCGCCAGCAGGGTGTCGTTGGCCATGATGCCGATCAGCCGCTGCGGCAGCCAGGCCATGACCGATGACTGGAATACCCCGAGCTCTATACCGACGAAACCGAAGAAGAGGCCGCAGGCCCCGAGGCTGAACGCCACGGGAAAACCCAGCAGCAGAAAGCAGATGAGGCCCGCGAACATGATCGGGGCGAAGTTGGCAACAATGAATTCCATGGTGTTTTTCTCGGCGGCCGTTCAGTGTTGCGGCTTGGGGGCGCTGCCCGCGGCGGCGGCGGCCTTGGCGGCGTCCACCTCGGCCTGAAGGCGCAAGGCCTCGATCAGTTCGGCTTCGGCTGTCTTGTCGGTGAGGCGGCCCATGGGGTCCGGGCCTTCGCCGCGCAGGAACGCGATGCGCTTGATGAGTTCCGACCAGCCCTGCAGCATCAGCAGGCTGAAGCCCACCGGCAGCGCCGCCCACACGGGCCAGCGGATCAGGCCGCCCGAGTTGCCCGACGTTTCGCCCGAGTTGTACATCTGCAAGACCACCGGCGTCGACAGATAGAGCACCGTGATGCACAGCGGCGTCAGGAAGCAGGTGAAGCCGATGATGTCGATCCAGACCTGCTTGCGCTTGCTCAGGCGGCTGTTGACCACGTCGATGCGCACGTGTTCCCGGTGCAGCAGCGTGTAGCCGGCGGCGATGAGGAACGACCAGGCAAACAGGTACCACTGCACTTCGAGGAAGGCGTTGGAGCTGGTATTGAACACCTTGCGCACGATGGCGTTGATGGCGCTGATCGCGGTCGCGGCCAGGATCAGCCATATCGCGTATTTGCCCACCTGGGCGTTGAGCCAGTCGATGGCCCGGGACAGCTTGAGCAAGCCTTGCATTACATCTCCATCTTTGTATTGGATTGCCTCCAGATACGAACACACCCGACGCACCGGCGTTGTACGCCGACAGGTCGGGTGCTTGAGGCGGAGCGGATTTTATCGGGGTAATTGAAAGTGTCGTTGGGGGCCTACCCGGACGGCGGTGTGCTCATAATGTTTCATGGCCCAGCCACCATCGCGCCCACCATCGGCCTCGAGCGAGGCAACACCCGCGTCCATCGACGCGCCCGCCATGCGCAGCGCCGGCCGCGAGCTGCTGTCGCTGGCGCTGATCGATGCGCGCAACCACACGCTGCATCTGCTGTCCTTGTATGAAGAAGCTTTGGGCGCCGAGGCGCTGGCCGTGCCCCCGGTGCCCGAAGAAGAGGGCGTGGTGCCGCCGGTGTGGCTCGCGGGGCACATCGGCTGGTTCGCCGAATGGTGGATAGGGCGCAACACGCAGCGTGCCTTCGGCGCCGATTGCCCCGTGCGGCCCACGCGGCTCGCGGCCATCGAGCCCGGCGCCGACGATTGGTGGAACCCGGCCCAGAGCGCGCCGGGGCGCCGCTGGTCGCCCGAGCTGCCCGATCTTGCGCAGACCAAGGCCTACCTGCTCGAAACGCTGGAGAGCACGCTCGAGCTGCTCGAACACGCGGCCGAGACCGATGCGGGCCTGTACTTCTACCGCCTCGCGCTCTTCCATGAAGACCTGCGCGGCGAGCAGCTCGTGGTGATGGCGCAGACCCTGGGGCTGCCGCTGGGCTTCGAGCCCGCGCCCATCGCCGTCACGCGCGAACCCTTGCTGCTGCCCGCCACGCGCTGGGAACTGGGCCTGCCCGAGCAGGGCTTCGCGTTCGCGCAGGAGCGCAGCGCCCACCGCGTCGACGTGCCCGAGTTCGAGATCGATGCGCAACCGGTCACCTGGAACCAGTACATCGAGTTCGTCGACGACGGCGGCTACGACCGCCAGGACCTCTGGCACCCCGAAGGCTGGCGCTGGCTGGCCGCGCAGGTCGAGGGGCGGCGCGGGCCGCGCCATGTGGAGCAGATCGGGGTGGCGCGCCACGGCTCCGGCGGCTCGGTGCTGCAGCAGCGCTTCGGCGTGACGGTGCGCGCGGCCGGCCATCACAGCGCGGTGCACCTGAGCTGGTGGGAGGCTGATGCCTGGGCGCGCTGGGCGGGGCGGCGCATCGCCACCGAGGTCGAGTGGGAGATCGCCGCCAGCACGGCCGCACGGCGCGGATTCCGCTGGGCCGACGTGCACGAGTGGACCGCGGGCACGCTGCAACCGTGGCCGGGCTTCAGGGCCGACCCCTGGAGCGCCGGCGGCGAGTTCGATCCCACGGCCTTCTTCGGCAGGGCGCGGGTGCTGCGCGGCGCATCGTTTGCCACGCGTGCGCGCCTGCGTTCGCCGCGCCGTCGCGGCTTTGCCTTGCCCGAGCGCGACGACGGCTTCTTCGGCTTCCGGACCTGCGCGCTGTAGACGACCGTCAGCGCTCGCCGCCGTCTTCGGACGACAGCGGCGGCGCCACTTCCTCCAGCGGCTTGCGTTCCGCATCGGCCGCATAGCGCAACGCCAGCAAGCCCGCGACGATGACCAGCGCGGCGCCGATGCAATAGCCCACCATCACCGCGCCGCGGCTGCCTGTTTCGATCAATGCGCCGAACAGCACCGGCGCCACGAAGCCGCCCGCGCCCATGTCGATGGCATAGAAGATGGCGATGGCCATGGCCCGCATCTCCAGCGGGAACACCTCGCTCACCGTCAGGTAGGCGGAGCTTGCCGCCGCCGATGCGAGGAAGAACACCGCCGACCAGCACAAGGCCTGGCTGCGCGCATCGAGCCAGCCCATCATGAAGGCCCAGCCCGTGAGCGCCAGGCCGATGCCGGCCAGCACATAGGTCAGTGCAATCATCTTGCGGCGGCCCACGCTGTCGAACAGCGGCCCCAGCAGCAGCGGCCCCAGCACGTTGCCCAGCGCAAACGGAAAGATGTAGAGCGCCACGCTGCCTTCGGGCACGGCGTAGAAGCGCGTCAGCACCAGCGCGTAGGTGAAGAAGATCGCGTTGTAGAAGAAGGCCTGCGAAATCATGAGCGCGGCGGCCACCACGCTGCGCTCCTTGTAGCGGCGCAGCAGCACGCGCGCCACTTCGCGCATCGACGGGCTGTTGCTGCGCGCCGCGGTGTACGTGACGTGGCCTTGCGCGGCGGGCAGCGGCCCGTGCTGCCGCTCGACTTCGGCCTCGATGCCCGCCACGATGCGTTCAGCCTCTTCGGCGCGCCCGTGCGCAACGAGCCAGCGCGGACTCTCGGGCACATGGCGCCGCACCAGCAGGATGGCCACGGCCAGCACGCCGCCCAGCGCGAAGCCTGCGCGCCAGCCCCACACCGGGCCGATCACGCGCGCATCCAGCAGCACCAGGCTGAGCCCGGCACCCAGCGCCGCGCCGATCCAGAAGCTGCCGTTGATCGCGAGGTTCACGCGCCCGCGCACGCGCGCCGGAATGAGTTCGTCGATGGCCGAGTTGATGGCCGCGTATTCGCCGCCGATGCCCAGCCCGGTGATGAAGCGGCAGAGCGCGAAGAACGCGAAGTTGGGCGAGAAGGCGGTGGCGAGCGTGCCGGCGGTGTAGACCACCAGCGTGAGCAGAAAAAGCTTCTTGCGCCCGAGCCGGTCGGTGAGCCGGCCGAAGACCAGCGCGCCGATCACCGCCCCCGCGATGTAGATCGAGCCCGACCAGCCGATGTCGCTGGCCGAGAGCCCGAGTGTGTCGGGTCGCTCCAGGACCGCGCCGATGGAGCCCACCAGCGTGACCTCCAGCCCGTCGAGGATCCACGCCACGCCCAGCGCGATCACCACGCGCCAGTGCCAGCGAGACCACGGCAGGCGGTCCAGGCGGGCGGGGATGTCGCTGCGCAGAGCCGTCATGCGGGGAATTATGCGAAGCGCACCATCCCCTTCGTTGTAGGACCGGCGCTGCAATGCGCCGGCCGTGCGTTCGTGGCGCTGCTCAGGCCGCGACCGGCGCCGACACCTGCCGGATGCCCATGGCCTTGAGCGTGTCGGCAATGGCCGTCACCGCGCCCGGAATGCCCGCATCGCCGAAGTGCCCCATGCAGCCCACGCGGAAGGTTTCTACCTGCGTGAGCTTGCCGGGGTAGAGGATGTAGCCGCGCTTCTTGACCTCTTGATAGAAGGTCTTGAAGTCGTAGTTCGCGTCATCGGGCGCGTGGAAGGTCACGATGATCGGCGCCTGGATGTCGGGGTCCAGGAAGCTCCTGAAACCCAGCGTGGCCAGCCCGTCGATGAGCGCCTTGCAGTTGCGCGCATAGCGGCCGCCGCGCGCGGCCAGGCCGCCTTCTTCGATGTACTGCGCAATGGCGGTGTCCAGCGCCGCGACCACGTGCGTGGGCGGCGTGAAGCGCCATTGCGTGGTCTTTTCCATGTAGACCCACTGGTCGTACAGGTCCATGCTCAGCGAGTGGCAGTTGCCTTCGCACTTCTCCAGCGTGCTGCGCTTGATGACGACGAAGCCCATGCCCGGCACGCCTTCGAGGCACTTGCCCGAAGCGGCGACCACCGCATCGAACGGCGTCTTGCGCGCATCGATCTCCAGCGCGCCGAAGGAACTCATCGCGTCGATGATCAATCCACGGCCATGCTTGGCCACGACCACCGCGATCTCGTGCAGCGGGTTGAGCACGCCGGCGCCGGTTTCGCAATGCACCAGCGCCACGTGCGTGATGCTCGGGTCGGCGGCCAGTGCGCGGTCGACGTCGGCGGGCGAGACCTGCTTTTCTTCGGTGTAGTCGATGGTGGTGAGCTTGCGGCCCAGCACCTTGCAGATCTTGGCCAGGCGCTGGCAGTAGGCGCCGTTGCTGGGCACCAGCACATGGCCGTTGCGCGGCACGACGGTGCCGATGGCTGCTTCCACCGAGAAGGTTCCGCTGCCCTGCAGCGGAACGCACTCGTGCGTGCCGGTGCCGTGCACGATCTCCAGCACGTTCTTTCGAATGCGCGCGGTGATCTGGTTGAAGTCGGCGTCCCACGATCCCCAGTCGCGCAGCATCGCCTGGCGCGTGCGGTCCGAGGTGGTGAGGGGACCGGGGGTGAGCAGGATGGGGTGGGGGGCTTGACTCATGATGTCTCCAGGCGGGGGATGCAGGGGAAGGGAATGAGGGCGAGAGAGATTTTTTGTTGCGTTCGTTCGGCCGCGTCGACTGCATTCAGCCGCGGCTGAGGTTGCGCCAGGCCTGCGTGCGCGCGAGCAGCACCCGCGTGAGCAGCGAATAGACGATGCACACCAGCGTCGAGGTGCCCACGATCAGGCTGGCGAGCGCCGCGGCCGGGCCGATGTCGCCGGCGTCGTCCAGATGCATGATCGCGACCGAGGCGAGGATGGTTTCCGGCGTGTACAGGAAGATGGCGCACGAGAGGCTGGCCATCGACACCACGAAGAAGTAGCGCCCGATGTCCAGGATGGCCGGCAGGCACACCGGCACCGTCACCCGCAAAAAGGTCTTGAAGAACGGCACCTTGAGCGAGGCCGACACCGCCTCGAACTCGTTGTCGATCTGCTTGAGCGCGGTCACCGCCGTGAGGTGGCTGGACGTGTAGTAGTGCACCACCATCGAGATGATCAGGATCGCCATCGTCTGGTACAGAAAGTTCAGCGGGTTGGCTGGATGGTTGAAGAACATCACGTAGCCCAGCCCGAGCACCAGGCCCGGCACCGCCATCGACAGCACCGCCATCAGGTGCATGCCCTTGCGCATCAGGCCGAGGTTGCGCGTCTTCTCGATCAGGTAGGCGCCCACGAACACGATCAGCGAGCCCGCCACCGCGGTGACCATGGCCACCAGCAGGCTGTTGCCGTAGGCGGCCGCCATGTCGCTCTCGATCAGCACGAAGTGGTAGTGCTTCAGCGTGAACGACTGGTCATAGGGCCACAGCGAAATCAGCGAGGTGTAGACCGCCATGCCGATGGTGGCCAGCAGCAGGCCGCACACCACGGTGCAGAAGAGCGTGAGCAGCGTGTCGGCGACCTTGCGGCGCTTGGGGCTGTAGGGCACCGAGCGCGCGGTGAGCTGCGCCTTCAGCTTGCGCCGCACCACGTAGTCGATCACGAAGGAAATGATCGACGGCACCAGCAGCAGCATGCCCACCACCGCGCCAATGGAGAAGTTGTGCTGTCCCACCACCTGCTTGAACACGTCCACCGACAGCACGTTGAAGTTGCCGCCGATCACCTTGGGCGCGCCGAAGTCGCTCACCACATAGGTGAAGACCACGGTGGCCGCGCTGATGAGGCCGTACTTGCACGAGGGCAGCGTGATGGTCATGAACTGGCGAAACGGCCGCGTGCGCAGCGCGGTGGCCGCCTCGTACAGCCGGCCGTCGGCCAGCGACAGCGCGGTGACCAGGATCATCAGCGCATGCGGGAAAGTGTTGTAGACCTCGGCCATGATGATCCCGGGCGCACCGTAGATCGAGGTGCCGCCCAGAAGGAACTTGAGCGCGCCCTGGTTGCCGAACCACTGCACGAACGAAATGGCAGAGAGCAGCGAAGGCGCAAGCAGCGGAATGAGCGCGATGAGCCGGAACACCGCCTTCAGCGGCGCCGGCATGCGGCTGCGCGTGAGCGCATAGGCGAACACGAAGGCCATCGGCACGGAGATCATCACCACCGCCGCCGACACCCAGATCGAGTTCCACGCCGCGCGCAGCATGCTGGGCGTCTGGAAGTAGGTGACGAAGTGCGCAAGGCCCACGAAGCGGCCGTCCTTGTCCTGCACCGCATGCGCGAGGATGGTGAGCAGCGGGGCGATGAGAAACACGAACAGCATGACCATCACCACGAGCAGGATGCCGCGGGCGATGGTTTCGTCGCGGCTCCAGCGCATGGCGGGCCGTGTGGCGAACGTCGCCTTGGCGGCGGAGGGATGTGCCAGCGTGTTCATGGCTTGGGCGTGCGTGCGGCGCAGAAGGCCCGGATGCGGTTGGACCGCAGCGCGATGTCGATGGTGTTGCCTTCGCGGATGTCCAGGTCGTGCAACTGGTTCAGCGAGAAGTTCAGCCCCAGCGTCTGCCCATGCAGCGCCTCGGCCGTCACTTCGGCGATGCACAGGCCGCCGAGAAACTCGACCTTGGTGACCAGCGCCCGCAGGCGGTTGGCCGTGCCTTCGCCCAGGTGTTCGACCGCGCGGTCTTCGGGCCGCAGGTACAGGTTGACGGCCTCGCCGGGCTCGAAGGCGCCGTCGCAGGCATCGCACTGCAGTTCCATGTCGCCGACCTGGAAGCGCTGGTTGCCCAGCGCCACCGCGCGCAGCACGTTGACCTTGCCGACGAAGTCCGCCACGAAGGGCGTGGCCGGTTGTTCATACACCTCCATCGGCGTGCCGACCTGCTCGATCACGCCGTGGTTCATGACCACGATGCGATCGGCCATCGACAGCGCCTCTTCCTGGTCGTGCGTGACCATGATGGTGGTGATGCCCACCTGCTTTTGCAGTCGGCGGATTTCGCCGCGCAGGCGGATGCGCTCCAGCGCATCGAGCGCCGACAGCGGCTCGTCCAGCAGCAGCAGGCCGGGACGGGTGGCCAGCGCGCGGGCCAGCGCCACGCGCTGCTGCTGGCCGCCGGAGAGCTGGCTGGGGTACTTGTTGCCCGAGGTCGGCAGGCCGACGAGCTTGAGCAGCTCTTCGACGCGCGCCTTGATTTCGCCCCGTTTGGCGCGGCTGTTGACCAGGCCGTAGCCGATGTTCTCGGCGATCGAGAGGTTGGGAAACAACGCATACGACTGGAACACGATGCCGTAGTCGCGCTTGTCCGGCGAGAGCCACGAGACGTCCTTGCCGTTCTGCAGGATCTGGCCCGAGGTCTGTGTCTCCAGCCCCGCGATGATGCGCAGCAGCGTGGTCTTGCCGCAGCCCGAGGGGCCCAGAAAGCACAGCATCTCGCCCGGGTTCACGCGCAGGTGCACGTCGCGCAGCGCGCTGAAGGATTCGAAGTCCTTGCGAATGCCCACGATGTCCAGCGCCGCGGGGGCGGGCGTGGGCGACTGGGTTGCAATGAACTTGGTGTCGGTCATATCCATTTTTCGCACTCGTCGTTGGCGGGCATCACCACTGTTTCAGCACTGTGGTGACGCCCGCGGATTGAAAGTCGGGAACGCCGCTGTGCTTACTTGGGTTCGGCCTTGCCTTCGTAGCGCTTGCTCCATTCCGCGAGGATGCGTTCGCGATTCTTTGCCGCCCAGTTGATGTCGTTCTTGGCCAGGAGCTTTTCGTAGTTGTCCGGAATGCCTTCCAGCTTGGAGACCACGCCGGGATACGCGACCACGGCCCACCAGCGCGCGCTGATCTGGTTGGCTTCCTTGCTCGCCATCCAGTCGGCGAAGCGCTTGCCCTGCTCCAGCTTCGTGCTGGTCTTCATGAGGCTGGTGGCCTCGATGTCCCAGCCCAGGCCTTCCTTCGGAAAGATCAGGTCCACCGGCGCGCCCGACTTCTTGACCTGGTGCGCACGGAACTCGAAGGAGATGCCGATGGGGAACTCGCCCGCACCCGCCTGCTTGCAGGGCTTGGAGCCCGAATGCACGTACTGCGCGATGTTCTGGTGCAGCGCGTCCATGTACTTCCAGCCTTCGGCATCGCCCATGTTCTGCAGCCAGGAAGACACATCGAGATAGCCGGTGCCGCTGGACGCCGGATGCGGCATCGAGATCGTGCCCTTGTAGATCGGCTTGGTCAGGTCCTTCCAGGTCTCGGGCTTGGGCAGGCCGAGCTTCTTCGCCTCGACATGGTTGAAGCAGATCGTCGCGGCCCAGACGTCCATGCCGACCCAGGCCGGCGGGCGGGCGGTGTCGGAGTAGGCGGGGTTCAGTTCCTTGAAGCCCTTGGGCTCGTAGGGCAGCAGCATGCCTTCCTGCTGCAGCAGCGCCAGGCTGCTGGCGGCCAGGCCGGCCACCACGTCGGCCTGCGGGTTGGCTTTTTCGGCCAGCAGCTTGGCGGTGACGATGCCGGTGGAGTCGCGCACCCACTTCACCTCGATGTCGGGGTTGGCCTTTTCGAAGGCGTCCTTGTAGAGCTTCATGGCGTCGGTTTCCAGCGCCGTGTAGACCAGAAGGGGCGTCTTCTGTGCCCAGGCGGCGCTGCCGGCCACAAGGCCGAGCGTCGCAACACACAGAGCCGCCGCGAAACGGCGCGTGCTTTGTTTCATCGTCATCTGAATTCTCCTGAGAGGGCTGGCTGTCACTGAAAAGGGGGTGAGTGGCGGGCTCCGGCAGTTGGCATTGCTCAAGCTCCGGTGAACGCAATGTAGATTGCAGATTAAAGACTGTCAATAAAAAATCGTTGACAGTTTGCAATCCATGGGGAAAATACGCACCTATGGTCACCAGCAATCACTCCGCCGCCCTCGCGTTTCTCCAGTCCAGCTCGTTGCCGATGCTGATGCAGGAAGAAATCGAGCGTTTGATCATGACGGGCGAGCTCCCGGTAGGCAGCCGCATCAACGAAAGCGAGCTCTCCCAGCGCTTCAACACCAGCCGCGGCCCCATCCGTGAGGCGCTGCGCGCGCTGGAAGAAGCGGGCCTGGTGCGCAACGAAAAGAACCGCGGCGTCTTCGTGCGGGAAATCGCATTCGAAGAGGCAGACGAAATCTACGAACTGCGCGAGGCGCTCGAAGAAATCATCGGCCGGCGCGTGGCGCTGGCCATCACGCCCGACGCGGTCGAGCGGCTGCGCGCCATGCTCGATGCGATGCGCTCCGCCGCCCAGGCGCAGGACGTGGAGCAGTACGCGCAGCTGAACCTGCAGTTCCACGAGATCCTGCTGGACACCGCCGGCAGCAAGAAGCTGACCGAAACCTACAAGCGCTTGGTGAAAGAGTTGCACCTTTTCAGAATGCGCGCGCTCGACAGCGGCGGGGGCCTGCGCGTCTCCGCCGACGAGCACCGCGACATCGTCGAAGCCATTGCCAGCGGCAACCCCGACACCGCGGGGCACGCGCTGCGCCTGCACGTCGCGGGCAGCCGCGCCCGCATGCACAAGGCCTTCGGCCGCGCCGAGTCCGACACGGCCACCGCCAACGAACAACCCACCCCAAAAGGAAGTCTGAAATGACACCGGAGACACTCGAAGTCAATGCCCGCAGCTATCGCTGGATGTCGCGCCCCGTCGTGGTCGTGTGTGTGGACGGCTGTGAGCCGGCTTACCTGGACGCGGCCATCGCAGCCGGCGTCGCGCCGTACTTCGACCGGATGATGAAGTCCGGCGCCAGCCTGCTGGGCGATTGCGTGGTGCCCTCGTTCACCAACCCCAACAACCTGTCCATCGTGACCGGCGTGCCGCCCGCGGTGCACGGCATCTGCGGCAACTACTTCTTCGACCGCGAGCTGGGCCAGGAAGTGATGATGAACGACCCCAAGTACCTGCGCGCCGGCACCGTGCTGGCGGCCTTTGCCGACGCGGGCGCCAAGGTGGCCGTGATCACCGCCAAGGACAAGCTGCGCAAGCTGCTGGGCCACCGCATGAAGGGCATCTGCTTCTCGTCGGAAAAGTCCGACCAGGTGACCATGGAAGAAAACGGCATCGACAACGTGCTCGACATGGTCGGCATGCCGGTGCCTTCGGTGTACAGCGCGGAGCTCTCGGAGTTCGTGTTCGCCGCCGGCGTCAAGCTGATGGAGTCGCGCCGCCCCGACCTCATGTACCTCTCGACCACCGACTACGTGCAGCACAAGGCCGCGCCCGGCAGCCCGGCTGCCAACGCCTTCTACGCCATGATGGACGGCTACCTCGCGCAGCTCGACGCGCTGGGCGCCACCATCGTGGTCACCGCCGACCACGGCATGAACGACAAGCACGGCGCCGACGGCTCGCCCAACGTCATCTACCTGCAGGACGTGCTGGACGGCTGGTACGGCGCCGGCGAGGCCCGCGTGATCCTGCCGATCACCGACCCGTACGTGGTGCACCACGGCGCGCTCGGCTCCTTTGCCACCGTGTACGCCACCGACGAAGCCCGCGTGCCGGGCTGGATCGACCGCATGCAGGGCCTGCCGGGCATGGAGCTGGTGCTCTCGCGCAAGGACGCCGCCCAGCGCTTCGAGCTGCCGCCCGACCGCATCGGCGACATCGTGGTGGTGAGCGAGCAAAGCACGGTCATCGGCACCTCGGCCCATCGCCACGACCTGTCGGCGCTCGAAGTGCCTTTGCGTTCCCACGGCGGCGTGTCGGAGCAGCGCGTGCCGCTGCTCTGCAACCGTCCGGTGACCGGCATCGCAGCAAGCCGCCGCCTGCGCAACTTCGATGCGCTGGACATCGCGCTGAACCACGCCCAATAACAGTCGCCCCGGAGCACCCATGAGCCAAGCCATCCTGAAGCCAGGCACCGTTCACCGCGAGGCCCTGCGCATCGCCGGAGAAAAGGTCCACCGCGACCGCACCATCGAGGTCACCTATCCCTACACCGGCGAAGTGATCGCCACCGTGCCCAAGGCCACGCTGGACGACGTGCGCAATGCCCTGCGCATCGCACGCGACTACAAGCCCACGCTCACCCGCTACGAGCGCTACAGGATCCTGATGCGCGCTGGCGAGATCATCGCCTCGCGCCTGGACGAGATGTCGCGCACCATCACGCTCGAATCGGGGCTCTCCCGCAAGGACTCGTTGTACGAAGTGGGCCGAGCGTCCGACGTGCTGCTGTTCGCGGCCAACCAGGCGCTGGTGGACGACGGCCAGGTGTTCTCCTGCGACCTCACGCACCACGGCAAGAGCCGCAAGGTCTACACCATGCGCGAGCCCCTGCTGGGCGCCATCACCGCCATCACGCCCTTCAACCATCCGCTGAACCAGGTGATCCACAAGGTGGCGCCGGCCATTGCGACCAACAACCGCATCGTGCTCAAGCCCAGCGAGAAGACGCCGCTCACGGCCTACCTGCTGGCCGACATCCTGTACGAAGCCGGTCTGCCGCCGCAGATGCTGTCGGTGCTCACCGGCGACCCGAAGGAGATCGCCGACGAGCTGCTGACCAACGCCGACGTCGACCTGGTCACCTTCACCGGCGGCGTGCCCATCGGCAAGTACATCGCGGGCAAGGCCGTGTACAAGCGCCAGATCCTGGAGCTGGGCGGCAACGACCCGATCATCGTGATGGAAGACGCCGACATCGAAGAGGCCGCCACGCTCGCGGCCGCCGGTTCGTACAAGAACTCGGGCCAGCGCTGCACGGCAGTCAAACGCATGCTGGTGCACGAGTCGGTGGCCGACCGGTTCGTCGAGCTGCTGGTTGCCAAGACGAAGGCGTTGAAGTACGGCGACCCCATGGACCCCGACACCGACATGGGCACCGTCATCGACGAGGCCGCGGCGATCCAGTTCGAGGCGGTGGTCAACGAAGCCATCGCGGCCGGCGCGAAGCTCCTGTACGGCAACGAGCGCCGCGGTGCGCTGTATTCGCCCACGGTGCTCGACCACGTCGATCCGGAGATGACCGTCGCCAAGCACGAGACCTTCGGGCCCGTGTCGCCGGTGATCCGCTTCAAGACCATCGACGAGGCGATCCGCATCTCCAACGGCACGGCCTACGGCCTGTCGTCGGCGATCTGCACCAACCGGCTGGACTACATCACCCGCTTCATCCGCGAGCTGAACGTGGGCAGCGTCAACGTGCGCGAAGTGCCGGGCTACCGGCTGGAGCTCACGCCCTTCGGCGGCATCAAGGACTCGGGCCTGGGCTACAAGGAAGGCGTGCTCGAGGCGATGAAGAGCTTCACCAACTCCAAGACCTATTCGCTGCCCTGGTAATTGCAAGCATCATGAGCCTGAGCCTTGACGACATCGTCGGCCTCTTCGAAACGAAGGGCCACGCGCAGTACGACGGCGAGCCCGTCACGCAGCTGGAGCACGCGCTGCAGTCGGCGCACCTGGCCGAGCAGGAGGGCGCGAGCAGCGCGCTCATCTCGGCCTCGCTGCTGCACGACCTGGGCCACCTGCTGCACGACTTCGGCGGCACGCCGACGCAGCAGGGGCTGGACGACCTGCACCAGTACCGCTGCCTGCCGTTTCTGCGCGCGCTGTTCGGTCCGGCCACGCTGGAGCCGATCCGCCTGCATGTGGACGCCAAGCGCTTCCTGTGCGCGCGCGTGCCCGGCTATCTGGAAGCGCTGTCGCCCGATTCGAAGCGCAGCCTGCAGTTGCAGGGCGGCGTGTTCGACGAAGCGCAGGCCAGGGCCTTCGAGGCCGTGCCCTATGCGATGGACGCCGTGCGCCTGCGGCAGTGGGACGACACGGCCAAGCTGGCCGATGCGGACATGCCCGGCCTTTCGCACTTCGTGCGCCATCTCGAGATCAGCATTGCCGAGCATCGGCAGGCCCTGAGCGCTCGAGCCGATCAAGTCGCCTGAGGCCTGCGCATGCGCCCCTTCTGGATCGAACAGGCGCTCTTCAACGACGGCGACCTGGCCCCCGCCCTGCAGGGCGAGCACAGCGCCGATGTCTGCATCGTCGGCGGCGGCTTCACCGGTTTGTGGACGGCCATTCAAGCCAAGCTGCAGGCGCCTGCGCTCGATATCGTCATTCTCGAGAGCGACCTCTGCGGCGCCGGCGCGAGCGGCCGCAACGGCGGCTGCCTGCTCACCTGGTCGGCCAAGTTCCTCACGCTGCGCCGGCTGTTCGGCGAAAACGAAGCGGTGCGCCTGGTGAAGGCGTCGGAGGCGGCGGTGCAGCACATCGCCGACTTCTGCAAGGCGCACGGCATCGACGCCGAACTGCGGCAGGACGGCACGCTCTACACCGCGACTTCGCAGGCGCAGATCGGCACGCTCGATCCGATGATGCAGGCGCTGGAAGCGCGCGGCATCCACTCCTACCGCACGCTGCCGCCGGACGAAGTGGCGCGGCGCTCGGGCTCCGCGCGCAACCTGGCGGGCGTGTATTCGCCGATTGCCGCCACCGTGCATCCGGGCAAGCTGGTGCGCGGCCTCCGACGCGTGGCGCTGGCCATGGGCATCCGCATCCACGAGCGCACGCCGATGCTGGACTTCAGCACCGGCCACCCGGTGATCGTGCGCACACCCACGGGCAGCGTGCGCGCGAAGAAGCTGGTGCTTGCAATGAACGCATGGATGGCCAGCGCCTTCCCGCAGTTCGAGCGGACCATCGCCATCGTGTCCAGCGACATGATCATCACCGAGCGCTGCCCCGAACTGCTGCAGCAGACCGGCCTGACCGACGGCGTGTCGGTGCTGGACTCGCGCACCTTCGTCTACTACTACCGAAGCACCGTCGACGGCCGCATCATGCTGGGCAAGGGCGGCAACACCTTCGCGTGGGGCGGCCGCATGGCCAAGGTGTTCGACGAGCGCTCGCCGTACGAAGCCGAGCTCACGCAGGCGCTGCATTCCTTCTTCCCGGCGTTGAGCAATACGCCGATCACCGCCAGCTGGAACGGTCCGTCGGACCGTTCGGTGACCGGCTTTCCGTTCTTCGGAAAACTCGACAGCGCGCCGCACATCTACTACGGCTTCGGCTACTCGGGCAACGGCGTCGGGCCGACGTACATGGGCGGGCAGATCCTGTCGTCGCTGGTGCTCGACCAGGACAACGCATGGACGCGCAGTCCGATCACCCAAGGTCCGTTGGGCCACTTTCCGCCGGAGCCGATGCGCTACGTGGGATCGATCGTGGTGCGCAACGCGATCCGCCGCAAGGAACTGGCCGAGGACCAGGACCGCCAGCCGTGGCTGGTGGACCGCATGCTCAGCAAGCTGGCGAACGCGGCGGGCAAGGCCGACAAGGCCTGACCGCGGCGACCAAGGGATAGATCTATCAGTTGGTTTCGGCGAGCGCGTCGGCCAGCGCGTTGACCAGGCGATCGATCTCGGCCTTCTCGGAAACGAAGGGCGGCGCGAGCTGGATCGTGTCGCCGCCGTAGCGCACGTAGAAGCCCTTCTTCCAGCAGTTCATCGCGATCTCGTACGGACGGCGCGCCGGTTCGCCCGGGAGCGCGGCGATCGTGAGGCCGGCGGCAAGGCCGTAGTTGCGGATGTCGGTCACGTGCTTGCTGCCCTTGAGGCTGTGCACGGCGTTCTCGAAATGCGGTGCCAGCGTCTGCACGCGGCCGATCATGTCTTCCTTCTGCAGCACGTCGAGCGCGGCGATGCCGGCGGCGCAGGCCACCGGGTGCGCGCCGTAGGTGTAGCCGTGCGGAAACTCGAGCATGTAGTCGGGGCCGCCCGCTGCCATGAAGGTGTCGTAGATCTCCTTGCTGGCGACCACTGCGCCCAGCGGCTGCGCGCCGTTGGTGACCTGCTTGGCGATGTTCATGATGTCGGGCGTCACGCCGAAGGCTTCCGAGCCGGTGAGCGCACCGCAGCGGCCGAAGCCGGTGATGACCTCGTCGAAGATCAACAGGATGTTGTGCGCGGTGCAGATGTCGCGCAGGCGTTTGAGGTAGCCCTTGGGCGGAATCACCACGCCGGCCGAACCCGCGAAGGGCTCCACGATCACGGCCGCGATGTTCGATGCGTCGTGCAGCGCGATCAGGTCGAGCAGGCGGTCGGCCAGCTCGGCGCCGTTCTCGGCCATGCCGCGCGTGAAGGCGTTCGAGGCGAGCTGGGTGTGCGGCAGATGGTCGGCCTCCACGCCCTGGCCGAAGAGCTTGCGGTTGGCCGCGATGCCGCCCACCGAGATGCCGCCGAAGTTGACGCCGTGGTAGCCCTTCTCGCGGCCGATCAGGCGCGTCTTGCTCGCCTGGCCCTTGCTGCGCCAGTAGGCACGCGCCATCTTGAGGGACGTGTCGGCGGCTTCGGAACCCGAGCCGGTGAAGAACACGTAGTCCAGGCCCGCGGGCGTCAGGTCCTTGATCTTGTTGGCCAGCTCGAAAGAGAGCGGGTGGCCGAACTGGAAGGCAGGCGAGTAGTCGAGCTTGGCGATCTGGCGGCTCACCGCTTCGGTGATTTCGGGGCGGCCGTGGCCGAGGCCCGAGCACCACAGGCCCGAGAGGCCGTCGAAGATCTTGCGGCCGTCGCTGTCGGTGAAGTAGGCGCCCTTGGCCTCCACGATGATCCGCGGATCGGCCTTGAAGCTGCGGTTGGCCGTGTAGGGCATCCAGTGCGCGTCGAGCCAGGCGGCGTCGGTGCGCGTGGTGGACGTCGGTTCGATGGCGGGCGTTGCGAGGGTCATGGGGCTTCCCGCGCAGGGCGGGCTCCGGGGGTGATGGGATGTGCCCGATTGTTCGCAGGGCGATCAGTGTGGAGAATGGCGCAATATCAATGTTCACTTGACGATTCATGCAAGTAAAGTCCAAGCCCCAAAGCAGTGCTCAGGCCACGCGAAGCCGCGCCGTTCTGGGGCAGCTCAGCGACATGGACCTGCGCCTGCTCAAGGTGTTCAAGAGCGTGGTCGATTGCGGTGGCATGGCGGCGGCCGAACTGGAGCTGAACATCGGCACATCGACGGTGAGCCGGCATGTGAAGGACCTGGAGACGCGGCTCGGGCTGGTGCTGTGCCGGCGCGGGCGTGCCGGGTTTGCGCTCACGGCCGAGGGGCAGCGGGTGTACGACGAGACGCTGCGATTGCTTGCGTCAGTGGACGCCTTTCGCAGCAGCATCGACGACATCCACAACCGCATGGGCGGGCAGCTGGAGGTGGCGCTGTTCGACAAGACCGCGACCAACCCGAAGGCGCGCATCGGCGAGGCGATTGCGCGCTTTACCGAGATCGCGCCGGAGGTGAACCTGGCGGTGCATGTGGGTTCGATCAACGCCATCGAGCAGGGCGTGCTGGAGGGCAACTTCCAGATCGGCATCATCCCGGCGCACCGCAGCTCCAAGAGCCTCGTGTATGCCGACCTGTTCGACGAGACGATGCTGCTCTATTGCGGCAAAGGCCATCCGCTGTTCGACAGCCCGCACACGAAGCTCACATGGGCGAAGCTGGGCGAGCACCACTTCGCGGGGCTGGGCTACCACTCGCCGAACATGGAACTGAGCCACCGCGCAAGGCTGTCGCGCAAGGCGACGGGCTTCGACCAGGAGGCAATTGCCACGCTGATTCTTTCGGGGCGCTTCCTGGGCTTTCTGCCCGACCACTACGCGCAGGTGTTCGAGCAGCGCGGGCTGATGAAGGCGGTGCTGCCGGCGCGGTTCAACTATGCGTGCCGGTTCGTGAGTTTGCTGCGGCGGTCGCCGAAGCCTTCACGGGCGGTGTTGGCGTTTCAGGCGTGCCTGGAGAAGGTACACGCGCGGTAGTCGATGGGTCAGCGCTGCCCGCTCGGCAGCAGCAGATGCTTGGCGCCGATGTGCGCTTCCATCTCGTGCATGTGCACCTCCGCATCGACCATGTGCTCGGCCATCAGCCGGCGCACTTCCTCCGCATCTTCCTTGCGATAGGCCGCCAGCAGCTGGGTGTGATAGTCCACATTGGCCTCGCCGAAGTGGTGGTGGTCCAGCGCCTTCTTGTAGACCACGAGGTCGCGCAGCAGGTCGTTGAGAAAGCGGCACATGAAGGACAGCACCGGATTGGGGCAGCTCTCCGCCAGCATGGTGTGAAACGCCAGTTCGGCTTCGCGCTGCATGCGCAGCTCATCGTCGTTGGTCGGCTCGATGGTGCACAGGCGCACGTTGTCTTCCAGCCGCTCGAACTGCTCGGGCGTGAGCTTGCCGACGACGCTCACCGCCAGCTCGGGCTCCAGGACCTTGCGCAACTGGTAGATGTGGTGCCCGTCCAGATGGTGAAAGTGCAGGAAGTTGCGCAGCGGCTCCGACGCATGGTCCACCGACACCTGCTGCAGGTACGCGCCGCCACCCGGGCCTGTGCGAATGGCAATGAGCCCGCGCACTTCCAGTGCCTTCAAGGCCTCGCGCACCGTGCTCTTCGAATAGCCGAAGAGCTCGATCAGCTCCTTCTCGTTCGGCAGGCGGTCGCCGGGCTGCTTGCGCTCGGCCACGATCCATCGCTTGACGTCTTCGACGATGACGTCCGAGAGCTTTTGCCGTTTGGGGCGGTTCTCTCCCACTCTCATTGAAACGCTCCATGCCCATTGGGCGCTGCGCGGGATGCGCAACAGCGCGCGATCTTAAACGGCGTCATCGGCTGGGGTCCGGTCGGGTTTGGGCACAAGGCTTGCTAGCGGGTTTTTACCAACATATTAATTCTATTTATCCGCTTAAATTCGCCGGCACTCGCAGGCACCCCTTTCACTTACTTCCACACCACGACCGGAGAACCCCCATGCAACGCAGACACCTTCTTCAGCTGGCCGCCCTGTCGGCCACCCCGGCTTCGCTCCTGGCGAGCCGCTCGGTTTTCGCGCAATCGGCGGAGGCCATCCGCTTCGGTTGCCCGGTCCCGATGTCGGGCGCCTTCGCGGCCAACGGCAAGTTCGCCGACCTGGGCATGAAGCTGGCGATCGAGCAGTACGGCAGCGTGCTCAAGCGTCCGCTGGCCTACACCGTGCTCGATACCGAAGGCAAGCCCGCCACCGCCGTGCGCAAGGTGCAGGAAGCCTCGCAGCAGCAGGGCGCCAAGTTCTTCGCGGGCGGCATTCTGTCGTCCGAAGCGCTCGCCATGGGCAAGGAAGCCGAGAAGGCCGGCGGCCTCTTCATCACCACCGCCGGTGCGGACGAGATCACCGGCAAGGACTGCAACCCCGCCACCTTCCGCTGGTCGGTGCCCACCTTCGGCGCCGTCGAGCAGACGGTGCGTCCGCTGATCGCCTCGATGCCGAAGGCCAAGCGCTGGTACACGATCACGCCGCAGTACGTGTTCGGCGAAGGCCTCTTGGGCGCGGCCAAGAACATCTTCCAGGAGAAGGGCATCGAGCATGTGGGCAACAGCTACCACTCGCTCAATGAAAAGGAATTCAGCGGCTACCTCACCAACGCCATGGCCGCCAAGCCCGACGTGCTGCTGCTGCTGAACTTCGGCGCGCAATCGTCGGCCGCGCTGCGCCAGGCGGTGAGCTTCGGCATGCACAAGAACATGACCATCCTCATCGCCTGGGCCTCGGGGCTGGAGCAGTTCGACGAGCTGGGCGCGGACCTGTGCGACGGCGTCTACTTCGGCGCACAGTACTGGCACACGACCGACAACACGCTCAACAAGGACCTGGTCAAGCGCACGGCAGACAAGCTCAAGATCGTGCCCAACTACAGCCTCGCGGGCTCGTACATCTGCACCAAGATCCTGATCGACGGCATCGTCAAGGCGGGCACGGTCGACCAGAAGGCGGTGATCGCCGCGCTCGAAGGCATGAAGTACGAAGGCCTCACGGGCACCGAGGAAATCCGCAAGGCCGACCACCAGGTCATCAAGGACTACTACCTGCTCAAGGGCAAGGCCAAGTCGAAGATGAAGGATGCGGCCGACTACGTGGACGTGGTGAGTTCGGGCAAGTCCTTCCTCGCCGTCGACAAGACCGGCTGCAAATTGAGCTAACCCCCAGGCTTGCCCACTGCGTGTGGCCTCCAACCCCCTTGCAGGGGGCAACACCTGCGGACCGGCGAAGCCGGTTCCGCGGTGTTCCGGGAGGGGCGCCGCAGTCGAGCCCGTCATCACTCTTCACTATGTCCGTCTACCTGCTCCAGACCATCAACGGAATCGGCATCGGCATGCTGTATTTCCTGCTGGCCGTTGGCTTGTCCATCGTGTTCGGCCTGCTGCGTTTCGTGAACTTCGCGCACGGCGCCTTCTACCTGCTGGGCGCTTATCTTTGCTACCAGGCGATGCAGTGGGGGCTCAATTTCTGGGCCGCGCTGGTGCTGGTGCCGCTGTGCGTCGGCGCACTCGGCTGGCTGGCCGAGAAGCTGTTGCTGCGCCGCGTGTACGCGAAGCCGCACGAGTTCCACATCCTCGTGACCGTGGGCCTTGCGCTCGCGGTGCAGGAGATCGTCATCGTGTTCTGGGGCCCGCTGGGCAACAGCGTGGCCACGCCCGACCTGCTGCAGGGCGTGGTGATGTGGGGCGACTTCATCTACCCCAAGTACCGGCTCTTCGTGATCGGCTTCACCGCCGTGCTCGCGGTGCTGCTGTGGTGGGTGCTCGAAGGCACGCGCCTGGGCAGCGCGGTGCGCGCGGGCAGCGAATCCACCGAGATGGTGTCGTTGCTCGGCATCAACGTGTTCCGCGTGTTCAGCCTGGTGTTCGCATTGGGCGCGGCCACGGCGGCATTGGCCGGCGTGCTGGCCGCGCCGATCCGCGGTGCCGAGCCCTTCATGGGCGTCGAGGCGCTCAGTGTCGCTTTCGTGGTGGTGGTGATCGGCGGGCTGGGCAGCTTCGGCGGCGCGCTCGTCGGCGGCGTGCTGATCGGCATCGTGCAAAGCCTCATGAGCACCATCTGGCCGCCCGGGGCGAGCCTGATGATCTACATCGCAATGGGCGCAGTGCTCCTCTTGCGCCCGCATGGCCTGCTCGGCCGCAGAGGATGAACCACGCCATGCCAAGAAAAATCACTTTCCTTCTGGCGCTGATCGTCACGTTGGCGCTGCCGCTGTTCATGCGCTCGGGCTCGCTCGCGAGCGAGGTGCTGATCTACGCGCTGGCCGCGCTGGGCTGCAATTTGCTGCTGGGCTACACCGGGCTGCTTTCGTTCGGGCAGGGCATCTTCTTCGGCCTCGGCAGCTACACCATCGCGATCCTGCTCACGCGGCTGCAATTGCCGATGCCGCTCGCGCTGCTCGCCGCCATCGGCATGGGCGCCGTGGGCGCGGCGGTGGTCGGCTGGGTCGCGATTCGCCAGCGCGGCACCTACTTCGTGATGCTCACGCTGGCCTTTGCGCAGATGTTCTATTTCGTGGCGTACACCGCCTCGGGGCTCACGGGCGGCGACAACGGCCTGCTCGACGTGCCGCGCCCGGCCTTCATGGACACGCCCTGGAAGTACTACGCCTTCGTCGCCGTCATGTTCCTCATCGCCTTCGGCCTGCTGTTGCGCGTGACCGATTCGGTCTTCGGCCGCACGCTGCTGGCCATCCGCGACAACGAGGACCGCGCCGCCGCGGTGGGCTACAACCTCAAGCGCTTCAAACTGCTGGCCTTCGTCATCTCCGGTGCCGTCACGGGCCTGGCGGGCGGGCTGCACGCGATGATGACCGGCATCGCGCCGCTGTCGAACGCCGAGTACCACACGAGCGAGATGATCCTGGTCATCACCGTGATCGGCGGCACCGGCAACCTCTTTGCCTCGGTGCTGGGCTCGGCCTTCTACGTGCTCCTGGCCGACTGGCTCTCCACGCTGTGGCCGCGGTGGCTGCTGCTGCTGGGCCTGTTGCTGATCGGCGTGAGCATCGGCATGCAACGCGGCCTGTGGGGCCTGGGCGAGGCCGCATGGCGGCGCGTGTTCCGCAACAAGACGCCGTCCGAACCCAAGGCGCCCGCGGCGCAGGGAGAAAAAGCATGACGCAACCCGTACTCATCGAAGCCATCGGCGTCACCAAGCACTACGGCAAGTTCGCGGCGCTCGGCGGCGTGGACCTGAAGATCAAGCCGAACACCGTGCACTCGGTGATCGGCCCGAACGGCGCGGGCAAGACCACGCTGTTCCACATGCTCACCGGCACGGGCACCACCACGGGCGGCCGCATCCTGTTCGACGGCCACGACGTGACGCACGAGCCCGACCACAAGCGCGTGCAGCGCGGCATGGCGCGCTCGTTCCAGGTGACCAGCCTGTTCGCGAGCCTCTCGGTGCGCGAGAACCTGCGCGTCGCGGCGCAGGGCATCGCGCCGCGCCAGGCCATGAACTGCTGGCGTGCGCCGGTGGGCGATCGCGCCTGCGCCGAGACGGTGGCCGAAGTGCTTGCGCGCGTCGGGCTCGAACGGCTGGCCGACACGCCCGCCAGCGTGCTCTCGCACGGCCAGCAGCGCCGGCTCGAAGTGGGCATGGCGCTGGCCGCAAAGCCCAAGGCCATCTTCCTGGACGAGCCTACCTCGGGCATGGGCATCGACGACCTGGACGACATGAAGCGGCTCATTCGCAGCCTGCGCGATGCGCACACGGTGGTGCTGATCGAACACAACATGAACATCGTGATGGACATCTCCGACACCGTGACCGTCATGCAACTGGGCCGCGTGCTCGCCGAAGGGTTGCCGGGCGACATCCGTTCCGATGCGCGCGTGCGCTCGGCCTATCTGGGCAACATGATCACCGGGGGCAAGGCATGAGCGCAACGAACATCCTCGAAGTCGAGGCGCTGCATGCGCACTACGGCAAGAGCCATGTGCTGCAAGGCGTGTCGCTGACCGTGGGCGAGGCCGAACTGGTCACGCTGCTGGGCCGCAACGGCGCGGGCAAGTCGACCACGCTCAAGAGCATTGCCGGCGCGGTCGTGCCCACCGGCGGGCGCGTGCGCTTCCAGGGCGCCGATGTGGCCGGCATGCCGCCGCACCGCATCGCCACGCGCGGCGTGTGCCTGGTGCCCGAGCACCGCGGCATCTTCAAGCTGCTCACGGTCGAAGAAAACCTGCTGCTCGGCCAGCGGCGCGATTCGCCCTGGCAGCTGGCCGACATCTACCGGATCTTTCCGCGCCTGAAGGAGCGTCGCCGCAACGGCGGCGGGCAGCTCTCGGGCGGCGAGCAGCAGATGCTGGCCATCGGCCGCGCGCTGATGAACCATCCGCGCCTGCTGATCCTGGACGAGCCGGTCGAAGGCCTTGCGCCGGTGATCGTCGAAGAAATCGTCGCGCAGCTCAAGACCATCAAGGCTGCAGGCGTCGCGATCCTCCTGGTCGAACAGAACCTGGAGGTCTGCGTGCAGCTTGCCGACCGCCACTACATCGTGGAGCAGGGCGTGATCGTGCACGAAGCCGCCAACGCCGCCTTCATGGCCGACCACGAAGTCAAAGACCGCTACCTCGGCGTAGGTCTTGCTTGAACGCCTCCATCTTCCAGACCTCTTTCGCAGAACCATGACCACATCCGACCGACACTCCTCCGCGCCCGACGTGCGCGACCTGCGCATCGACGGCCAGCGCCTCTGGGACTCGCTGATGCAACTGGCCCAGGTGGGCGCCACCGAGAAGGGCGGCGTGTGCCGCCTTGCGCTCACCGACCTCGACCGCCAGGGCCGCGACCTCTTCACGCGCTGGGCGCGCGAGGCCGGCTGCGACGTACGGGTGGACGCCATCGGCAACATCTTCGCGCGCCGCGCCGGCCGCAACAACACGCTGCCGCCGGTCACCACCGGCAGCCACATCGACACGCAACCGACAGGCGGCAAGTTCGACGGCAACTACGGCGTGCTCGCGGGGCTGGAAGTGATCCGCGCGCTCAACGATGCGAAGCTGGTCACCGAGGCACCGCTCGAAGTCGCGGTGTGGACCAACGAGGAAGGCTCGCGCTTCGTGCCGGTGATGATGGGCTCTGGCGTGTTCGTCGATGCCTTCACGCTGGCGCATGCCCTCGGCCAGCGCGACACCGAAGGCGTCAGCGTCTCCGAAGCGCTCACGGCCATCGGCTATGCCGGCACGGTGCCCGCCTCGGCGGCGGCATCGCCGGTCGGCGCGTATTTCGAGGCGCACATCGAACAGGGCCCGGTGCTCGAAGCCAACGAGCGCGTCATCGGCGTGGTCGAGGGCGCCCTCGGCCAGCGCTGGTACGACGTGGTGGTGCAGGGCATGGAAGCGCATGCCGGCCCCACGCCGATGGAACTGCGCAAGGACGCGCTGCTCGCCGCCGCCGAACTGGTGATCGAGGTCAACCGCATCGCGCTCGCGCACGCACCGCATGCGCGCGGCACCGTCGGCTGGATCGACAACTATCCGAACTCCCGCAACGTGATCCCGGGCCGCGTGAAGCTCAGCGTCGATCTGCGCGCGGCGGACGACGTGGTGCTGTCGGCGATGGACGCAGCGCTGAAAGAAGCCGTGCAGCGCCTCGCCGCGAAGGCCAAGGTCGAGGCGACGGTGGAGCAGGTCGTGTACTTCCCGCCCCAGCCCTTCACGCCCGGGCTGGTGTCCGCCGTGCGCGATGCCGCCGAGGCGCAGGGCCTCAGCTGGATGAACGTGATCAGCGGCGCCGGCCACGATGCGGTGTACCTCGCCCGCGTGTGCCCCACGGCAATGATCTTCGTGCCCTGCCTCGACGGCATCAGCCACAACGAGATCGAGGATGCCGAGCCCGCGCACCTGGAGGCCGGCTGCAACGTACTGCTGCAGGCGATGGTGCAGAGCGCGGGAGTCGCCGCATGAACGCCGTGCTCCGACGCCTCGCCCTGCGCGCCCTGACGATCGGCATGGTCGCCGCATCCGCCGCGGCACCCGTCGCCGCGCTGGCGGCGGGCGAGCCGATATTGGTGGGCCAGTCCGCCGTGCTCAGCGGGCCGTTCACGCCGAACAGCCTCGCGTTCATGGAAGGCCAGACGCTCTTCTTCGACCAGCTGAACAAGGCCGGTGGCATCGGTGGCCGGCCGGTCAAGATGATCACCTACGACGACGCCTACGTGCCCGAGAAGGCCGCGGCCAATGCAGAGAAACTGCTCGGCACCGACCGCGTCGTCTGCCTGTTCGGGACCATGGGCACCGGCATCGGCGCGGCCATGGTGCCGGTGGCGGCCAAGTACGACAGCTTCATCTTCGGCGGGCTGACCGGCGCCGCCGTGCTGCGCGGCCCGAAGGTCCCGATCTATCACGTGCGGGAGTCGTACGCCGACGAAGTCGCGCGCGTGATGAACCACCTGATGACCGTGGGCCTGACGCGCATCGCGATCGTCTCCAGCGACGACGCCTACGGCAAGGGCATCGAGAAGGATGCCTTGGCCGCGCTCGAGAAAAGCAAGCAGCCGGCGCTGCTGTCGCTGCGCTTCGACCCGAAGGCAAAAGACCACTCCGCCGTCGCGCAGCAAGTGATCGCGAGCCGGGCACAGGCGGTTTACGTGATTGCGGCGGGCATGCCGGCGATCGACATCATCCGCGCGCTGGTGGCTGCGCCCATCCACCCGCAGATCTACACGAACTCGGTGGCGAGCTCTTTCCTCCTGTACAAGGAGCTGGGCGACAAGAGCCGCGGCATCGTGCTGTCGCAGGTGATGCCGCCGTTCTGGAAGACGCGCTTTGCCATCGTCGATGAATACCAGCGCGCGCTCAAGGCCGCGAAGAGCGGCAGCGAAGGCTCCTACCTGGGCCTGGAGGGCTACGTCACGGCCAAGGCTTTTGCGGAATCGTTGCAGCGCGTGAAGGGGCCGATCACCACCGAGTCGCTGCGGCGCAGCATCGAGAACTCGCCGCCCATGAACCTCAATGGCTTCCAGGTCGCATTCCGGCCCGACGACCGCAACGGCTCCAGCTTCGGTGACATCACCATGCTGGCAAGCGGCGGAAAGTTTGCGCAATGAAAGTACTGATCGCACGCCTGAACCACGAGACCAACACCTTCTCGCCGGTGCCCACGCCGCTCGCGGCCTTCGGGCCCGACGGCCCCACCTTCGGCGAAGCGGCCTACAAGGACAACAAGGGCATGCGCACCGCGATGTCCGCCTTCATCGACCTGGCCGAGCAGGCCGGCGCGACGGTGGTGACGCCGGTGTCGGCCTCGGCCAATCCGAGCGGCCCGGTGGACGCGAAGGCCTACACCGTGCTCACGCAATGCATCGTCGATGCGGCGCCGGGGTGCGACGCCATCCTGCTCGACCTGCACGGCGCGATGGTGGCCCAGAACAGCGTCGACGGCGAGGGCGACCTGCTGGTGCGGCTGCGTGCCGCGGCGCCCGGTGTGCCCATCGGCGTGGCGCTGGACCTGCACGCCAACGTGACGCCGGCGATGGTCGGCAACGCGGACGTGATCGTCGGCTTCAAGACCTATCCGCACATCGACATGTACGAGACCGGCGAGCATGCCGGCCGCCTGCTGTTCGACCTGCTCGCAGGGCGCAACAAGCCGGCCATGCGCTGGCACCCGCTGCCGCTGATGGCGCACACGTTGCGCAGCGCCTCCTTTACCGGGGCGATGCAGCGGGCCATCGAGGCGGCGTGCGCGGCCGAGAAATCGGAGTCGCTCGCGGTCTCGATCTTCGCGGGCTTCTCGCTGTCGGACATCGCGTCGCCTTGCATGAGTGTGGTGGTGGTCGATGCAGAAGCGCCCGAGCGCGCGCAGGCCACGGCCGACCGCATCGCCGGTCAGATGTGGGCCGAGCGCGAGGCCTTCATCTACCGCAGCGAGCCGCTCGCGCAATCGGTGGCGCGGGCCAAGCTCATCGCCGAAGGCGCGACGCGCCCGGTGCTGCTGCTGGACCACGGCGACAACTGCATGTCGGGCGGCAGCTGCGACACCATGGACGTGCTGCAGGAAGCGCTCGCGCAGGGCCTTCATGGCATTGGCGTCGGACCGCTGTGCGACCCCGAGGCGGTGGCCCGGCTGATCGCGGCGGGCGAGGGTGCCGAAGTGACGGTCGCACTCGGCAACAAGGTCTCGCTCGAAGGCATCGGGCTGAAGAAAACGCCGGTGCAGCTGACTGGCACGGTGCGCTTCATCAGCAACGGCGAGTACGTGATCACCGGCCCCACCTACACCGGCCAGCGTGCCAGCATGGGCCGCACGGTGCTGTTCGACATCGGCCCGGCGCGCATCGTGGTGACCGAACGCACGCAGGAGCCGTGGGACATCGGCGTCTTCGAATGCGCGGGGCTCGATCCGCGCAACGAGCGCTTTCTGCTGCTCAAGTCGCGCATGTACTGCCGGCCGGTGTTCGAGCCGCTCTCGGCGGCGCTGGTGGAGTGCGACAGCCCGGGCGTGACCAGCTCGGACTACAGCCTGTTCCCGTTCAGCAAGGTGCGCCGCCCGGTGTTTCCGCTGGACGCCGAACTGGCGGCATAACCTCCCACGTCATCGACGCTGCGCGCGTGCGGCGCGACCATTCCTTCACCCCGCGATGTTGCGGGTCTGAACCTCCAAAAGGAATGCGCATCATGAACACCGCCGCACACGACGCCGCCACGATTGCCCAACGCTACATCGCCGTCTGGAACGAAACCGATGCCGGCCGCCGCGCCGCATTGATCGAGGCCGGATGGACCGCCGATGCGCACTATGTCGACCCGATCGCGCAGGCCAGCGGCCGCGAGCAGATCAGCGCGCTGGTCGGCGCGGTGCAGCAGCGCTATCCGGGCTTTCGTTTCAACCTGCTCGGCAAGGCCGAGGCGCACGGCGACAACCTGCGCTTTTCGTGGACCCTGGGTCCGAGCGGTGCCGAAGACCTGATCCAGGGCACCGACTTTGCGCAGATCGATGCGGGCAAGCTCAGCGCGGTGACGGGTTTCCTGGACAAGGTACCGGTCGGCGCCTGAGCCAAAGCCCGAAGGCGCCCGGTCGTTCTGTCAGTCTGGTGTGCCGGCAGGCCGGCCGCGCCAGAGCTTGCGGTAGACCGTGGCGCGGCTGATGCCCAGCGTGCGCGCGGCTTCCGCCACGTTGCCGCGGGCGTCGGCCACGGCCTTGCGGATCAGCGCGGTTTCCACATCGCGCAGGCGGGGCCGCGCATCGGACAGGTCGCCGGCCGCGCCACTGCCGCCGCGCTGGGGCCGCACCTGCACCCACAAGCCCGACCACAGCGGCACTTCCAAAGCCGCATCGCCGCGCCGGGCGGCGTCGAACATCATGTGCAGCGGCAGCGCGAACAGGTCGTTGAAGTGCAGGGCGTGCTGGCCGTGCTGGTTGTACGCCAAGGGCTGGTGCAGCATCTGCCGCGCGGCGGCGTTGGCACCCGCCACGTTGCCTTCGGCGTCGATGCACACCAGGCCCTCGGTGGCCTCGCTGCTCGGGTGGCCGGGCCAGGCCAGGTGCAGCCGCAGCTCGCAAGGGTCTTGCAGCACCAGCGTGTTCTCGATGCTGCGCGCCGACAGGGCCGCCAGGTGCCGCAGTTCGGGCCGCTCCACCGTCTGCACACCGCTCAGGTCGAGCATGCCGATGCATTGGCCCCGGGGGCCGAAAAGCGGGGCGCCGGCGCAGCTGTAGACGCTGGTGTCGTCGAAGAAGTGCTCGCCGCGGTGCAGCCACACCGACTCCTGCTCGGCCAGCGCGGTGCTGATGGCCGAGGTGCCGATGGCGCATTCCGAAAGATCGACCCCGATCCGGCCGATGTCGCGGGCGCAGCGGCTGGCGGCGTCGGTGCCGTCAGGCAGCGCACCCACGTCGATCACGATGCCGTCGGCGTCGGTCAGGATCGCGAAATACCGGGTGTCGGCGATGGCGCGCGAGAGCCGTTCGATCACCGGCCGTGCCGCCGCCACCAGCGCCCGGTTGCGCTCGGCCACCTCGCGGCTGGCCGACCGGCTCACCGGGTCGAAGCTCACCCGCTGCTGCGGGCGGCGGCCGGCCTCGATGCAGCGCTGCCAGGAGCGGGTGATCCAGGGGTCGATGCGCAGGGCGCTGCGGGCACGCGGGGCGTCGCCGTGGAGCAGCTCGCGCCGGGCCTGGGCAATGGCCAGCGAACGCTCGGGGGACGGCGAGGCGATAGAGGTGTTCATCGTGCGGGTTTGCCCGCGTGGGGCGGCTTTTTATGGCTCACCGGGCGGCAAGCTGTTTCATTTTGAGAATTTCGCGGGCACTGCGCAAGTGTCAAGGGTTTTGCCTAGGATAGTGCGAAAGGTGGGCATCCAAGATGCCTTTTGCCAACCAGCCATCACCTTTCACGGAGACAGCCACATGCAGGTCGCTTTCAAGGTCAACGGACGCCCGGTCACGGTCGACGCACCGCCAAACACCTTTCTTGTGCACGCGATCCGCGAGCACCTTCACCTCACAGGCACCCACGTCGGCTGCGACACGGCCCAATGCGGCGCGTGCACCGTGCATGTGAACGGTCGTGCGATCAAGTCCTGCAATGTGCTGGTCGCCCAGGCGGCCGGCGCCGACATCACCACCATCGAGGGCATTGCCGAAGCCGACGGCACCATGCACCCGATGCAGGCAGCCTTCAAGGAATGCCACGGCCTGCAGTGCGGCTTTTGCACTCCCGGCATGGTGATGAGCGCCATCGACCTGTGCACCCACCACCCCAAGTCCAGCGAATCGGAGATCCGCGAGCTGCTGGACGGCAACCTGTGCCGCTGCACGGGCTACCAGAACATCGTGAAGGCCGTGAAGATGGGCGGCGAGGCCATGGCCTCGGGCACGCCGGTCAAGACCACCGCCACGGCGTGAAGGGAGCAACATCATGGGTGCTTCCGACTTCTCGAACCTGCCCCACATCGGTGAAGCCCTGCGGCGCAAGGAAGACTATCGTTTCCTGACCGGCGCGGGCAACTACACCGACGACATCACCCTGGCCAACCAGAGCCATGCGGTCTTCGTGCGCTCGCCGCACGCCCACGCCGTCATCAAGTCGATCGACATCGCCGAGGCCATGAAAATGCCAGGCGTGGTCGGCATCTTCAGCGGCAAGGACATCGAGGGAAAGATGGGCGGCCTGCCTTGCGGCTGGCTCATCAACAACCCCGACGGCACGCCGATGAAGGAGCCGATGCACCCGATCCTGGCGATCAACAAGGTGCGCTATGTGGGCGACCATGTCGCGATGGTGGTGGCCGAGACGGTCGAGCAGGCCAAGAACGCCGCCGAAGCGGTGGTGGTCGACTACGAAGTGCTGCCCGCGCTGGTGAGCGTGGCCGACGCGGCAAAGAAGGCCAGCGGCGTCACGCTGCACGACGAGGCACCCGACAACCAGTGCTACAAGTGGGTGCTGGGCGACAAGGCGGCGGTGGACAACGTGTTCACCACGGCCGCGCACATCACCAAGCTCGACCTGGTCAACAACCGGCTGATTCCCAACCCGATCGAGCCGCGCGTGGCCATCGGCAGCTACAGCCGCGGCACCGACGACTACACGCTGTATGTGTCGAACCAGAACCCGCACGTCGAACGCCTGCTGATGACGGCCTTCGTGCTGGGCCTGCCCGAGCACAAGGTGCGCGTGATCGCACCCGACGTGGGCGGTGGCTTCGGCTCGAAGATCTTCCTGTACGCCGAAGACGTGTGCCTGACCTGGGCGGCCAAGCAGCTCAACCGCAACATCAAGTGGACGGCCGAGCGCTCGGAGTGCTTCCTGTCGGACGCGCATGGCCGCGACCACGTGAGCCACGCCGAGATGGCGATGGACAAGGATGGCAAGTTCCTCGCGATGCGCGTGCACACCGACGCCAACCTCGGTGCGTATCTTTCGACCTTTTCCACCGCGGTGCCGACCATCCTCTACGCGACGCTGCTCGCGGGCCAGTACACGACGCCGCAGATCTACGTCGAAGTCGATGCCTGGTTCACCAACACCTCGCCGGTGGATGCCTACCGCGGTGCGGGGCGGCCCGAGGCCACCTACCTGCTGGAGCGCCTGGTGTCGCGCTGCGCCTGGGAAATGAACCTGGGCCAGGACGAGATCCGCAAGCGCAACTTCATCACCACCTTCCCCTACCAGACGCCCGTGGCGCTGCAGTACGACACCGGCGACTTCCATGCCTGCATGGACAAGGCCCGCGTGCTCGCCGACGTCGAGGGCTATGCGCAGCGCAAGTCGGCGACCGAGGCCAAGGGCAAGCTGCGCGGCATCGGCTACTCGAGCTACATCGAAGCGTGCGGCATCGCGCCGTCGAACATCGCGGGTGCGCTCGGTGCGCGTGCCGGCCTGTTCGAATGCGGCGAGATCCGCGTGCACCCGACCGGCAGCGTGACGGTGTTCACCGGCTCGCACAGCCACGGCCAGGGCCATGAAACCACCTTCGCGCAGGTCGTTGCGGCGCGGCTGGGCATTCCGGTCGACAACGTCGACGTGGTGCACGGCGACACCGGCCGCGTGCCCTTCGGCATGGGCACCTACGGCTCGCGCTCCATCTCGGTGGGCGGCGCCGCCATCATGAAGGCGCTCGACAAGATCGAGACCAAGGCCAAGAAGATCGCCGCGCATCTGATGGAGGCGAGCGACGCCGACATCGAGTTCGCCAACGGCGAATTCACCGTCAAGGGCACCGACAAGAAGATCCCGTTCGGCCAGGTGGCGCTCACGGCCTACGTGCCGCACAACTACCCGCTCGACAAGCTGGAGCCGGGCCTGAACGAAACCGCCTTCTACGACCCGACCAACTTCACCTTTCCGGGCGGCACCTACATCTGCGAGGTCGAGATCGACAAGCAGACCGGCGAGGTCAAGGTCGACCGTTTCACTGCGGTGGACGACTTCGGCACCATCATCAATCCGATGATCGTGGAGGGCCAGGTGCACGGCGGGCTGGTGCAGGGCATCGGCCAGGCGCTGCTGGAAAACTGCGTCTACGACAACGAAACCGGCCAGCTGCTCACCGGCAGCTTCATGGACTACGCCATGCCGCGCGCCGGCGATTTTCCGCAGTTCAAGCTCGACACCGTGTGCACCCCCTGCACGCACAACCCGCTGGGCACCAAGGGCTGCGGCGAGGCGGGGGCCATCGGCTCGCCGCCGGCCGTGATCAATGCGGTGCTTGACGCGCTGGCGCCGCTGGGCGTCAAGGATTTCGACATGCCCGCTTCGTCCAGCCGCGTCTGGGAAGCCATGCAGAAGGGCAGCGCGCCGCAGGACGTGCAAGCGCCCTCGCTCGCCGCCAGCACCCAAGGCCGTCCCGCCCCATAAGAACACAGAAGGAACCACACCATGTACGCCTTCACACTCGAACGGCCCGCCACCGTGGCCGATGCGGCCAAACTCGTTGCAGCGGGCGCCAAGCCGCTCGCCGGCGGCCAGACGCTGCTCGCCTCCATGAAGCTCAGGCTCTCCGCGCCCGAGCAGCTGGTGGACCTGAGCGGCATCCAGGAACTCAGCGGCATCAAGAAGGATGGCGGCACGATCACCATCGGTGCCATGTCGCGCCACCTCGACGTGGCGAACAACGCCGACGTGAAAGCCGCCTTCCCCGCGCTGGCCGACCTGGCTTCGCGCATCGGCGACCGGCAGGTGCGCGCGATGGGCACCCTCGGCGGCTCGGTGGCCAACAACGATCCGGCGGCTTGCTATCCGAGCGCGGTGCTGGGTTCGGGCGCCACGGTCGTCACGTCGAAGCGCGAAATTGCGGCCGACGATTTCTTCCAGGGCCTGTTCACCACGGCGCTGGAAGAAGACGAACTGATCACCGCGATCCGCTTTCCCATCCCCAAGCGCGCCGTGTACGAAAAGCTGCGCCAGAAGGCTTCGCACTTTCCGCTGGTCGGCATCTTCCTTGCGCAGCACGACAGCGGCGTGCGCGTGGCGGTCACCGGCGCGGGCAACGGCGTGTTTCGCCATGCGGGGCTGGAAGACGCGCTCAACAAGAGCTTCACCGCGGCAGCCGCTGCGGCCGTCAAGATCGACGCGAGCGAGCTCAACAGCGACCTGCATGCCTCGGCCGCCTACCGCGCCAACCTGATCAGCGTGCTCACGCAACGGGCCGTCACCAAGGCGCTGGGCTGAAGCAGTCTCCCGCCCACTGGAAGGCGCGATACCCTCGCGCCTTCCCCTGCGCTTTGCCATGATCTTTCCGACCATCGATTCCCTCTCCGAAGGTCTGATGCAGGCCGGCTATTTCGCCGACCGCCGCCTGGCGACTGCCGTGTTCCTCGCGCTCAAGCTGCAGCGCCCTTTGCTGCTCGAAGGCGAACCGGGCGTCGGCAAGACCGAGCTGGCCAAGGCGCTGTCGAAGGCACTCGGCCGCGAGCTGCTGCGCCTGCAGTGCTACGACGGGCTGGAGCAGCGCGAAGCGCTCTACGAGTGGAACTACGCCGCGCAACTGCTGCACATGCGCGCGGCCGAGGCGACAGGCGCCGCGCGCGACGTGGAGGCCGAGGTCTACCAGCCGCACTACCTGATCCGCCGTCCGCTGTTGCAGGCTCTGCAGACGCCCGCGCCCGGCGCCGTGCTGCTGATCGACGAAGTGGACCGCGCCGACGAGCCCTTCGAGGCCTTCCTGCTCGAATACCTGGGCGAGTACCAGGTGAGCATTCCCGAGCTGGGCACCGTGAGCGCGGTGGTCCCGCCGGTGACCATCCTCACGAGCAACCGCACGCGCGAGCTCAACGATGCGGTCAAGCGCCGCTGCCTTTATCACTGGCTCGATTACCCCGAACGCGAGCGCGAACTGGCGATCGTGCGGGCGCAGGTGCCCGAGGCCGGCGAGAAGCTCTCGGCCCAGGTCGCCGCCTTTGTCGCGCGGCTGCGCGATGCGCCGTTCATCAACGCCTTCCAGCGCGCACCCGGCATCGCCGAAAGCGTGGAGTGGGCGAGGGCGCTGATCGCGCTGGACACGGTCGAGCTCGACCCCGAAGTGGTGGTCGACACCGCGGGCATCCTGTTCAAGCAGCGCGACGATGTGGCCGCGCTCACGCGCGAGCTGGCGTCGGAGCTGCTCCAGCCCGAGGAGCCGGCTGCGCGCTGATCCGCTGCGGCCCCATGGCATGACGACGACCGGCATCCCGCAACTGGGCGACGTCCGCAGCGGCAAGCTGGCCGGCAACATCACCGCCTTCGGCCGCGCGCTGCGCCGCGCCGGCGTGCGCACCGATGCGATGCGCATTGCGCTCGCTGCCGAAGCCGTCACGCTGGTGGGGGTGGAAGACAAGCTCGATCTGAGCGCCGCCATGGAAGCCGTGATGGTGAGCCGCGAGCAGGACCGCATGGTGTTCCGCGAACTCTTCGACGCCTGGTTTCGCGACCCCGAGCTCGCCAACAAGCTGCTCGCGCAGATGCTCCCGAGCGCTGAGGGCAAAGCCGAGCCTTCGAAGCGGCGGCCGCGCGTGCGCGAGGCGCTGACTGCACCGCGCGACCCCACCAAGCCTGCCGTGGCCGCCAAGCCCGACAAGGAAGTCGAGTTCGATGCCGCGATGACATCGAGCGACCGCCAGCGTTTGCAGCATGCGGACTTCAACGCCCTCGGTGCCTCCGAATACCGCTTGGTCGAACGGCTCGCGCGCGACGTGACGCTGCCCATTCCTTCCTTGCCCTCGCGCCGGCTGCGTGTGGCGGGCGATGCGGGCCGGCAGCATGCGCGCATGCACTGGCCCGGCGTGCTGCAGGAAGCCGCGCGCACCGGCGGCGAGATCCTGCGGCTGCCGCGGCTGGCCCGGCGGGAGCAGCCCTTGCCGCTGCTGGTGCTGGTCGATGTGTCGGGCTCGATGGAGCGCTATGCGCGCCTGCTGCTCGCGTTTCTGCATGCATCCACCCGCAGGGCCGGGCGGCGCGACGTGTTCGCCTTCGGCACCCGCCTCACTGACCTGACGCCGGCCTTCCGCCTGGCGGACACCGACGCGATGCTCGGCGCGGCCAGCATGGCGATCGACGATTTCGCGGGTGGCACGCGGCTGGGCAGTTCGCTGGCCGAACTGCGGCAGGCCCATGCGCGCCGCCTCACCGGCCGCCGCACGCTGGTGCTGGTGATCAGCGACGGCCTAGACACCGGCGAGCCCGCCGTGCTGGAGAACGAATTGCTCTGGCTCAAGCGCCATTCGCGCCGGCTGCTGTGGCTCAACCCGCTGCTGCGCTTCGAGGGCTACGCCCCTCTGGCGCGTGGGGCCACCGTGCTGCACCGCCATGCGGACGCGATGCTCGCGGTCCACAATCTCAGCGCCCTTGAACAACTCGCCACGAGCCTGGCCGCCCTCATGCGGTCGGGCCGATAGAACAAAAGGAAGACCACCATGGAAATGCTCGGAAACCGCCGCCTCGGCGTCACCCAACAACAGGCCTGGGAAGCGCTCAACGACCCCGAGACGCTCAAGAAGTGCATTCCCGGCTGCGACAAGTTCGAGCTGACCGGCGAGAACCAGTACAGCGTGGCGCTCGCTCTCAAGATCGGGCCGGTGTCGGCCAAGTTCAGCGGCAAGGTGCTGCTGTCGGACATCGTGGCGCCCGACGGCTACAAGCTCACCTTCGAAGGACAGGGCGGCGTGGCGGGCTTTGCCAAGGGGTCGTCGAGCGTGTCGCTCCGGCCGTTGGCTGCGGCTGAAGCTGCGCCTGTTGTCGCACCCGCCGAAGGTGCGGAGGCCGCAGCGGTCGTCGATGCCGCTCCCGTGGACGCCGCAACGGCCCCCGCCGGCTGCGAACTCGACTACACGGTGCAGGCGCAGGTCGGCGGCAAGATCGCGCAGTTGGGCCAGCGCCTGATCGACGGCGCGGCCAAGTCCACGGCCGACGATTTCTTCAAGCGCTTCGAAGCCGAAATGCAAAGCCGCTACGGGCCGCCGCCCGCCGTGGCCGCGGAGCCCGCCGACGCACCCGCGGAGAAGGCTGGCGTCATGTCCGGCTTCATGAAGAAGATCGGCCTCGGCAAGAAAGACGAAGACGCCGCCAAGGACGCCCCCGCCAACCCCGGCGCCCCCAGCTAGAAGCAAACACCGGTCATGGAAAACCTCGACGTCATGGTGCTGCGCACGCTGCGCGACTGGCGGCAGGCCGGCAAGCGCGCGCTGCTGACCACGGTGGTGCGCACCTGGGGCTCGTCTCCCCGGCCGGTGGGCTCGATCATGGCGTTGGCGGACGACGGCGCGGTGGTCGGTTCGGTCTCGGGCGGTTGCATCGAGGACGACCTGATCGCGCGCTACAGCCGCGCACACGGCAAGGCCGAAGACGTGCCCCTGGGTGCGCCGCCCGCGCTGGTGAAGTACGGCATCACGGCCGACGAGGCACACCGCTTCGGCCTGCCCTGCGGCGGCACGCTGGAACTGCTGCTCGAATACGACCCCGACGCCGCCTCGTTGGACACCTTGGTCGCCCAGCTCGAAAAAGGCAGGCTCATGCAGCGCACGGTGACGCTGGCCACGGGCGCCGTGAAGCAAGCCGAGGCCACCGCCCCCGACGAGATCAAGGTGGACGACACCGAACTCACCAACACCTTCGGCCCCGAGTACCGCATGCTGCTGATCGGCGCGGGCCAACTGGCCGAATACCTGGCGACGATGGCCAAGTTCAGTGGCTTCGCGGTCACGCTGTGCGATCCGCGCGCCGAGTACCGCACCGCCTGGTCGCTGCCGGGCGTTCACATCACCACCGAGATGCCCGACGACGCGGTGCTGGCGTTCAGGCCCGACCGCCGCAGCTGCGTGGTGGCGCTCACGCACGACCCCAAGCTGGACGACCTGGCGCTGCTCGAAGCGCTGCAGACCGAGGCCTTCTACGTGGGGGCCATCGGCTCGCGCCGCAATGCCGAGGCGCGGCGCGACCGCATGATCGAGCACTTCGACCAGACCGCCGAATCGCTCGCGCGGCTGCGCGGGCCGATCGGCATCTACATCGGCAGCAAGACGCCGCCCGAGATCGCGGTGAGCGTGATGGCGGAGATTCTTGCGGTGAAGAACGCGGTGACGCTGCCGCGTGAAATGGAAGTGGCGCGCGCCAAGGGATTGCAGCAGCTCGCAATGAGCTGATCGCACGCGGCGCTTTTTAGCCCGACTTGGCCTGTGGCGGCACATCGCCGCCCTTTTGCCGTTCGCGGAACAACGCCGCACGCATCAGGAAGATGGTGGTGATCGGCGCGGTGAGCCCGATGAACAGCACGATCAGGATCGCGTGCAGGAACAGGCTGAAGCCCTGCACCGAGAAGTAAACGATGGTGGCGATGGTCATGCACCACACGCCCACCGTCGCGCCCAGCGTGGGCGCATGGATGCGGTGGAAGAAGGTGGGCAGCCGCACCAGCCCGAAGGAGCCGATGGCCGCGAAGCCCGCGCCCAGCACGGCGAACACCGCAGTCACGATCTCGGCCCACAAAGGCAAGGGTCCGACGATGAAATCATTCATGGCTGTTGCCCCCACGCTCGGCACTTCGTGTCCGTGCTGCCCCCCGAGGGGGCGTTCGCTTGCTTGGGGCGGCCCGGCGCGGCGCTCATTCAATCACCTCCCCACGCAGCAAAAACTTGGCCATCGCCGTCGAACCCACGAAGCCGAACAGCGCGACCAGCAGCGCGGCCTCGAAGTACACGTTGCTCGCGTAGACGATGCCCAGCACCAGCATCATCAGCATGCCGTTGATGTAGAGGCAGTCGAGCGCCATCACGCGGTCTTGCGCCGACGGTCCGATCAGCAGGCGCGCGAGCGCGCACAGCATGGCCACCGCGAGCAGGAAGAGGGCGAACTTCAGCGCCCAGAAAAGAATCGGCGTCATGACTCGAAGATCTCCATCAGCGGGCGTTCGTAGCGTTGCTTGATCATGGCGATGAAGGCGGCCTCGTCGGGCAGGTCGAACAGGTGGATCAGCAGCGTGCTGCGGTCGAACGCCACTTCGCCCCAGGCGGTGCCGGGCGTGAGGCACATCACCATCGCGAGCACCGCCAGGCCGTTGGGGTCGCGCATTTCCAGCGGAATCTGCACGAAGGTGGAGGCCAGGCGCGAACTGCGGCGCGTGAGCAGCAGCCGCGCCACGTCGTACGCGGACTTCAGCATGTCGTAGGTGACCGCGAACAACAGCCGCAGCGCGACGCCGGGCCGGCGCATGCGCACGGTGGCGGGGCGCAGGCCCTTGGTGAGCAACGGCACGGCAATGGCCAGCACCAGGGCCGCCAGCAGCGTGGCCGCATCCAGCGACTGGTTGAGCAACAGCCAGACGACGAAGAGCGCGCACGACAGCGGCGGGGAAGGAATCCAGCGCTTCATGGGGCGTTTCCTTTCACCGGCGGCTTGGCCGGCGCGATCACCGGGTTGGGCACCTGCGTGGCGCCCATCACGGCGTTGCGGTAGGGCTCGGGGTTCTTCAGGCCGCTGGCGGTGGCCTTGGCGTGCTGCATCACAGGCTCGGCCCACACGGTGAGCGCCACGCAGGCCGCGAGCAGCGCCGCCACCGGCAGCACTTCGAGCGCAGGCAGCGAGGGTATGGTGGGATGGGGCTGCGTCCAGAAATGGCGGATGCCGGTGCGGCTCAATGCAATCAGCGAGAGAAAGCCCGAGGCGATCAGCAGCGCAAGAAAACTCCAGCCGGCGGCGGTGAGCCCGGTCGCGCCGAGCAGGCCCGAGAGCATCGCGAACTTGCCGACGAAGCCCGAGAACGGCGGCAGCCCCGCGAGCAGCAGCGTGCAGGCCATGAAGCTCAGGCCGAGGAAGGCGACGCCGGCGGGAATCGCGCGGCCGTAGAGCGCCTGCGCCTCGTCGTCGAGGTTCACGTCGGACATGGCGCTGAGGTCTTCGGACAGAAAGGGCGCGTTGCCCGCCGCCTCGTGCGGCGCGACGCTCATGCCCGCGTTGCGCCAGCGCTCGATCATGTCGACGAGCAGGAAAAAGGAGCTCACGGCGAGCGTGGAGCTCAGCATGTAGTAAAGCGCGCCCGCCCACACATCCGGCTGCCCGAGCCCGACCGCCGCGAGCAGCGTGCCGGCCGACACCAGCACGCTGAAGCCCGCCAGGTTCGACAGCCGCTGCGTGCCGACGATGCCGATGGCGCCGACGAACAGGGTTGCCAGGCCGATGCCGATCAGCGCCGCCTGCCCGAAGGCGGCCGAATCGCCGGTGTCGGGTGCGAAGAGCACCGTCCACAAACGCAGCACCGTGTAGATGCCCAGCTTGGTCAGCAGCGCGAACACCGCGCCCACCGGCGACACCGCCGCGCTGTACGCCGGCACCAGCCAGAAGTTGAGCGGCCATGCGCCCGCCTTGGCGAAGAAGGCCGTCGCAAGAATGGCGGCCGCCGCATGCACCAGGCCGCGGTCGCCCGGCGCGAGCTCGGCGATGCGCACGCCCAGGTCGGCCATGTTGAGCGTGCCGGTCACGCCGTAGAGGATGGCCGCGCCGACGAGGAACAGCGACGACGCCCCAAGGTTGATCGCGATGTAGTGCAGCCCCGCCTGCACCCGCAGGCGCCCCGAGCCGTGCAGCAGCAGGCCGTAGGAGGCCGCGAGCATCACCTCGAAGAAGACGAACAGGTTGAACAGGTCGCCGGTGAGGAAGGCGCCGTTCAGGCCCATGAGCTGCAGTTGCAGCAGCGGGTGGAAGTGAACGCCGGCGCGGTCCCAGCGCGAGGTCGAGTAGATGGAGGCGGCAAAGGCGACCACGCCGGTGAGCGCGACCATCATGGTCGAGAGCCGGTCGGCCACCAGCACGATGCCGAAGGGCGCGCGCCAGTTGCCGGGCAGGTACACGCCGATGGAGCCGGGGCCGTTGCCTGTGTCGGGCGCGTTCACCCAGCGCAGCAGCGCGAGCGCGGCGAGCAGGCCGACAAGGCCCGAGACCACGCTCAATGCCGACTTGGTGCGCCGGCGGTTTTCGCCCAGCAGCAGCATCAGCGCGGCGGTGAGCATCGGCACGAGGATCGGCACCGCCACGAGGTGCGGCATGCTGAATTCGAGAAGCTGGTCGAGCAGGTGGAAGACTTCTGTCATTCCGCCTCCTTGCGCTCTTCACCGTCCACATGGTCGGTGCCCGTCAGCCCGCGCGAGGCGAGCATGACCACGAGAAACAGCGCCGTCATCGCAAAGCCGATCACGATGGCCGTGAGCACCAGCGCCTGCGGCATCGGGTCGGCGGTGTTGGCCAGCGTGGATTCGATGCCCTTGACGAGCACCGGCTCGCTGTCGACCTTGAGCCGGCCCATGCTGAAGATGAAGAGATTGACCGCGTAGGAGATCAGGGTCAGGCCCATGATCACCTGGAAGGTACGCGGGCGCAGCAACAGGTAGACACCCGAGCCTGTGAGCACGCCGATGGCCAGGGCGAGCACGATTTCCATCAGTGCGCTCCTTCCACGGCTTTGGCTTGCGCCTGCGCTTCGCGTTCGGTTTGTTCGTCGGCCCAGCGGTGGCTGCGGATGGACTGGTGGGCCAGCGCGGTCAGGATCAGCATGGTGGCGCCGAGCACCAGCGCGAACACGCCGATGTCGAAGAAGAGCGCGCTGGGCACGTGGATTTCGCCCAGCACCGGCAGATGAAGGTGCGCGGTGTGCGTGGTGAGGAACGGGTAGCCGAACAGCAAGGCGCCGCCGCCCGTGGCCAGGGCCAGCAGCAGGCCGATGGCGATCCAGCGGCGCGGGTAGATGCGCAGATGCTCCTCGACCCATTCGGTGCCCGAGACGATGAACTGCAGCACCAGCGCCACCGACATCACCAGCCCCGCGACGAAGCCGCCGCCCGGCGCGTTGTGCCCGCGCATGAAGAAGTAGACCGACACCAGCGCCGCCAGCGGCAGCAACAGCCGCACCAGCACGGCCGGCACCATCAGGTAGCCGACGGCGGTGTCCTTGGCCAGGCGCGGGTTCAGCAGGTCGCTGCTGCCGTCGTCGACCTGCTGGCGCTGCTGCAGCGGCAGCGCCATCGACTCGATGGCCGGACGAAAGCGCCGCAGCAACGCATACACGGTGAGCGCCACCACGCCGAGCACGGTGATCTCGCCGAAGGTATCGAAGCCGCGGAAGTCGACCAGCATCACGTTGACCACGTTGGTGCCACCGCCCTCGAGGAGCGCGTGCTCGAGGAAGAAGGGCGAGATGCTCTGCGGAAAGTTGCGCGTCAGCATCGCCCAGGCCAGCGCCGCCATGCCGCAGCCGGCCAGCGTGGCGACCAGCAGGTCGCGCCCGCGCCGGCCCCAGGGGCGAAGCCGCGCGCGCGCGGGCTGCACCACGTCCTTGCTGCGCATCGGCAGCCAGCGCAGGCCCAGCAGGATCAGCACCGTGGTCACGGCCTCGACCACGAGCTGCGTGAGGGCAAGGTCGGGCGCGGAGAACCAGATGTAGGTCACGCAGGAGACCAGGCCGGCGCCCGAGGCCAGCATGAGCGCCGCGAGCCGGTGGAACTTGGCCTGCCAGGCGGCGGCCAGCGCACAGGTGCCGCCGATGAGCCACATCATGGCGAACATCGGCGAGAAAGGCAGCAGCTCGCGCGTGCCGGGCTCAGTGGGTGTGGCCCACATCGACGCGGCAGCGCCCGCCACGGCGACCGCCACGAGCAGAAGCAGTTGCGACTGCATGCGGCGCGTGCCGAACAGGCGCCGACTGCGGCGGCCGGTTTCGCTCAGCAGCGCGAGCAGGTGTTCGAAGATGACCTGGCCGTCGAAGCGGTGCAGCAGCGGCGTGTGCTCGAGGCCGCCACCCGCACGTCGGCGGCGCTGCAGCAGGTAGAGCGCGGCGCCGCCCGCCAGCGCGACGAAGCTCATCACCAGCGGCAGGTTGAAGCCGTGCCACACGGCCAGGCTGTATTCCGGCAGGGTGCCGCCGACCACCGGCGCGGCCGCCGCGGCGAGCAGCGGGCCGACGGACCAGGCTGGCATCACGCCCACCACCAGGCACACCAGCACCAGGAGCTCGACCGGCACGCGCATCCAGTGCGGCGGCTCGTGCGGATGCTTGGGCACCTCGTCGCCGCAGGGCGGGCCGAAGAACACGTCGAAAACGAAGCGCGCGGAGTACGCCACGCTGAAGATGCCGGCGATGGTGGCGATAACCGGCAGGCTGAAATCGACCCAGGGCGTGGACTGGATGAACACCGTCTCGGCGAAGAACATTTCCTTCGACAGAAAGCCGTTGAGCAGCGGCACGCCGGCCATCGAGGCGCTGGCGATGATGGCCAGCGTGCCGGTGATGGGCATCAGCCGCATCAGGCCGCTGAGCTTGCGGATGTCGCGCGTGCCGGTTTCGTGGTCGATGATGCCGGCGGCCATGAACAGCGAGGCCTTGAAGGTCGCGTGGTTCATGACGTGGAACACCGCCGCCACCGCTGCGAGCGGGCTGTTCAGGCCCAGCAGCAGCGTGATGAGGCCGAGGTGCGAGATGGTCGAGTAGGCCAGCAGCGCCTTCAGGTCGCGCTGGAACATTGCGATGAAACCGCCCAGCAGCAGCGTGATCGCGCCCGCGCCGCCCACCAGCCAGAACCATTGCTCGGTGCCCGAGAGCACGGGCCACAGGCGCGCCATGAGGAACACGCCCAGCTTCACCATGGTGGCCGAGTGCAGGTAGGCCGACACCGGCGTGGGCGCGGCCATGGCGCGCGGCAGCCAGAAGTGGAACGGGAATTGCGCGCTCTTGGTGAAGGCGCCCAGCAGCACCAGCACCAGCGCGACCGGGTAGAGCGCATGCGCGCGGATCAGGTCGCCCGAGGCCAGCACCACGTCGAGTTCGTAGCTGCCCACGATACGGCCCAGCACCAGCACGCCGGCCAGAAGGCACAGCCCGCCCGCACCGGTGACCGTGAGCGCCATGCGCGCGCCGCGCCGCGCATCGCGACGGTGGTGCCAGTAGCCGATCAGCAGGAAGGAGAAGAGGCTGGTGAGCTCCCAGAACAGCACCATCTGGATGAGGTTGCCCGAGAGCACCACGCCCATCATCGCGCCCATGAACGCGAGGAAGAACGAGAAGAAGCGCGGCACCGGGTCGGAGGCCGACATGTAGTAGCGCGCATAGAGCACCACCAGCGCGCCGATGCCCAGCACCAGCATGCAGAACAGCCAGGCGAAGCCGTCCATGCGGAACACGAGGTTCAGGCCGAGGGCCGGCAGCCATTCGATCTCTTGCCTGAGCACGTTGCCGTGCGCGATCTGCGGGAAGAACCAGGCGGTCTGGATGGCGCAGCCCAGTGCGACCAGGCCCGCGAGGGTCGACTCCCTGTTTCGCGCGTTGGACGGCATCAACGCGGCCAGCACGCTGGCAATGAAGGGGAGGGCGACGAGAAAGACCAGTGGCATTGTGGTCAATTCTATCGGCCGGTCCTATGCACGACCCTATCTATAACCGCAGGACATAGGGCAGTTTCTCGGTGCGATCAGGCCGCGAAGGCCTGCACCGTGCGGATCCCGAGCCATGTGAAAAAGAGCGACCCGCCCAGATGGGCCGCGGCCGTCAGCATCGCCACGCCGAGCCTGCCCTCGAGCAGCATGGTCGTGACCTCGGCGGAGAAGCTCGAGAAGGTGGTCAGCCCGCCGAGGAAGCCGGTCACCAGCGCAAGCCGCCACACCGGATCGAGGTTGGGCAACAGCTGGAAGGTGGCAATGGCGATGCCGATGAGATAGCCGCCGATCAGGTTGGCCGCCAGCGTGCCCCACGGCATGAGGCCGCCGACGCCGAACCAGAGGGCAAGACCCCAGCGGGCCAGGGCGCCGACCGAGGCGCCGACACAGATCGCGAGGATCGGAAGAAGCATGCGGCTATTGTCTGGCACTTGTCGCCATGGTTCACGGCCTTCAGAAGGCCATGATGTGTTGCCCCCGGTAGGGGGTTGGAGAAGCGACACGAAGTGCGCGAAGCCTGGGGGCGAGCTCAATCTCAGGGCGCCATCTGCTGCGGCAGCCACGTCACCAGTTGCGGCACGAAGTAGATGATCAGCACCGCCGCGGCCATCAGCAGGAACATCGGCAGCGTCACCCGCGCGATGTAGAGCAGGTCCTTGCCCGTCATGCCCTGCAGCACGAACAGGTTGAAGCCCACGGGCGGCGTGATCTGCGCCGCCTCGACCACCAGCACGATGAAGATGCCGAACCAGATCGGATCGATGCCGGCCGCGGTGACGGTCGGCATGATGACGCCCATGGTCAGCACCACCATCGAGATGCCGTCCAGAAAGCAGCCCAGCACGATGTAGAAGGCGGCGAGCATCACGATCAGCTGGAACTTCGACAGGCCCAGCGAGCCGATCCATTCGGCCAGGTGGCGCGGCAGGCCGATGTAGCCCATGGCGAGCGTGAGGAAGGCCGCGCCCGCCAGGATCAGCGCCATCATGCAGTAGAGCCGCGTGGCACCCAGCAGCGCCTCCTTGAAGCTGTGCCAGGTCAGCGAACCCTGCGCCCCCGAGATGACCATGGCACCGACGACACCCACCGCAGCCGCCTCGGTGGCCGTGGCGATGCCCGCGTAGATGGAGCCCAGCACCGACAGGATCAGCAGCGCCACGGGAATCAGCGACAGCGAGGCCTTGAGCTTTTCAAGGAACGGCAGCTTTGCGTCGGCCGGCGGCACGCGGTCGGGATGGCGCAGCGCCCAGAACACGATGTAGCCCGAGAACAGCAGCGCGAGCAGGATGCCCGGGATGACGCCCGCGATGAACAGCCGCGCGATCGACACGTCCGCGCTCACCCCGTAGACGATCATGATGATCGACGGCGGAATCAAGAGGCCCAGCGTGCCGGCACCGGCCAGCGTGCCGATGACCATGTCGTCGGGGTAGCCGCGGCGCTTGAGCTCGGGCAGGCTCATCTTGCCGATGGTGGCGCAGGTGGCCGCGCTGGAGCCCGAGACCGCGGCAAACACCGCGCAGCCCACCACGTTGGTGTGCAGCAGCCGGCCCGGCAGGCTTTGCATCCAGGGCGCGAGACCCTTGAACATGTCCTGCGAGAGCCGCGTGCGGAACAGGATCTCGCCCATCCACACGAACAGCGGCAGCGCGGTGAGCGTCCAGCTCGAAGCCGATCCCCAGATGGTCACGGCCATGGCGTCCCCGGCGGGGCGGGACGAGAAGATCTGCATGGCGATCCAGGCCACACCCGAGAGCGTGAGGCCGATCCAGACGCCGCTGCCCAGGATGAGGAACAGCGCGGCGATCAGCAGGCCGGCAATGGCGATGTCACTCATGGCGAAGCGCCTCCGCGTCTGCGGACTTGGCGGGGCGGCCACGCCACTCGATCACGAACTCGTCCAGCGCCGCGACGGCGAAGACGATGGCACCGAGCGCCATCGACAGCTGCGGTATCCACAGCGGTGTGGCGTCGTTGCCGGTGGAGATGTCGTGGTAGTCGAGCGACTGCCAGACCAGGCGCACGCTGTACCAGGCAAAAAGCAGCGCGAGCAGCGCGGCGGCGCCCATGGCCCAGCGTTTGAGCCAGCGCTGCGCTGCGGGCGGCAGGTGCTGCAACACCAGCGTCACGCGGATGTGTTCGCCGCGCTTGAGCGTGTGCGCCAGCGCCAGGAAACCCGCGCCGGCCATCAGGTAGCCGGCGTAGGCGTCGATGCCGGGAATGTTGAAGTGAAGCTGCCGGCCGATGATGGACAGGAGCACCATCGTCAGCAGGCCGATCATGGAAAGCGCCGCCAGTGCGGCGGCGCTCATGTAGAGAAGATCAAGCGTCTTGCGCATCGGATGCAGTTCGGGGCCGCGTCACATCTTCTTGTAGGCGTCGACCACCGCCTGGCCTTCGGCGCCGGCCTTCTCTGTCCACTCCTTGAGCATGGTGTCGCCGACCTTCTTCATGTCGGCCTTGAGTTGTGCCGAGGGCACGTGCACCGTCATGCCGTTCTTCTTGAGCAGGTCCAGGTATTCGACGTTCTTTTTCTTCGACAGGTCCCAGCCGCGCTTTTCAGCGTCCGCCGCGGCCTTGAGCACCGCGTCCTGCGTGGGCTTGTCGAGCGCGTCGAAGGCCTTCTTGTTCATGAGCACCGCGTTCTTGGGAAGCCACGCCTGGGTGTCGTAGAAATTCTTGATGTACTCGTAGGTCTTGGTGTCGTAGCCGGTGGAGCCCGAGGACATGTACGACTCGATGACGCCGGTGGCCATGGCCTGGGAGAGCTCGGCCTGCTGGACCGTGACGGGTTGCGCGCCGACGAGTTCGCCGATGCGCGCGGTGGCGGGGCTGTATGCACGCCACTTCACGCCCTTCAGGTCGGCGGCGGAGGCGATTTCCTTCTTCACGAAGATGCCCTGCGGCGGCCATGCGACGGTGTAGAGCAACTGGATGCCCTGCTCGGCCAGCTTTTTCTCGAGCGCCGGTTTCTGCGCCTGGTAGAGCTTCCAGGCCGCGTCGTAGCTGTCGGCCAGGAACGGAATGCCGTCGGCACCGAACATCTGCCATTCGTTCTGGTAGTTCACCAGCAGGATCTCGCCCAACTGTGCCTGGCCGCCTTGCACCGCGCGCTTGATTTCGGGCGCCTTGAACAGCGAGGCATTGGAATGCACCGTGATCTTGAGCTTGCCGCTGCTGCCCTTGTCCACATCGCTCGCGAACTGGGTGATGTTCTCGGTGTGGAAGTTGCTCGCCGGGTAGGCGGTGGGAAGGTCCCATTTGGTCTGCGCGAAGGCTGCGGTGCCGAAGGCGAGGCCAGCGAGGGCAATGCCGAACTTGTGATTCATGAGGGCTCCGGAACGTATGAAAGTGAAAACGAAAATGAGCATACGTGCAAAATCCGGGCCATCTCTGAGGCATTTCCCTGCCTGCTTCCCCGCTTTGGGGCGCGCATGAAAAAGCCGCCCGAAGGCGGCTTTGCTTTGCATCGATGCGGGCAGGTTCAGGGCTTGGCGGCCTTGGAAGGCTTCGATTCCTTCGGCGCCGCGGCGGCCGCACCACCGAAAGACTGGCCGTTGACAGTGAGGCCTTCGGCCGAGAGCTTTTCAGCCGTCTTTTCCTTCACGCCCTTCACGCGCTGCATGAGGTCGGGCCAGTCCTTGAATTCGCCTTGCTTGCGCGCGTCGAGGATGCGCTTGGACATGGCGGGGCCCACGCCCTTGAGTCCGTCGAGCTCGGCTTCGGTGCCCTTGTTGGCATCGACGGCGGCGAAAGAAGCGAAGGCGAACAGCATGGCCGAGACGGCCAGAATCTTCTTGAACATGGTTGAAAAACTCCCTGATTTGTTGATATGACTGACAGCCGACAGAAGCGTCGGCTGGCGTTCAACGAGATCAGGGAAAGGGGCGTTGACGAGGTCGTCGCCCCGGTGACCATTGTTCTGAAACGTGGTCGAAACCTTGCTCAGAGTTCTTCGACGCGGCGCGGCGGATAGCTGTCCCAGGCCTGGCAGCCGGGGCAGTGCCAGAAGTACTGGTGCGCCTCGAAGCCGCAGGCGGCGCATCGGTAGCGCATGAGCGGCCGGGTGGCCTGGTCGAGCGCGCGCTGCACCTGCGGATGGAACTGCTCGTTCTCGAAGCGCTCGCCGGCGAGCCAGCGCGACGCGGCTACCAGCGAAGGCTGGTTCGCGAGGTGGGCGATGTAGCCGTCGCGCGGGGTGGGCGGCTGTTCGTCGTCGGCGCTTGCCGCGGACGGTGCGCCGCCCAGTGCGATCAGTGCCTCCAGCACATCGATCGAGGGCGATTCGGTGTAGCGCCGCTGCAGCAAGGCCAGCGCCTCGGGTTCGCGGTGCGCAGCCACAGCCGCCTGCTGCAATGCGGCGGCATAGAGCGGCAGTGCGAGCGGTGCGGTGTCGCTCAGGGCCACCAGCGTGTCGAAGGCGGCGGCCGCATCGCCGCTGCGCAGTTGCAGCGTGGCGGTGTCGATGGCGGGGCGGGGCGCCTCCGGGGCCAGCGCCACGGCCTCCGCGAGCAGCTTGGCGGCGGCTGGCAGATCGCCGGCGGCCACGCGCTCGGTGGCTTGTTCGCACAGGTGGTGCGCGCGGCGTGTGGCGTAGCTCGCCTGGTCGGATTCGTCGAGTTTCTGGGCCACGTCGGCGGCCTGCGTCCATTCGCGCGAACGCTCATAGATGGCCAGCAGCGAGAGGCGCGCCTCGTTTTCGTAGCGCGTGCCTTCGAGCTTCTGCAGCGCCGCTTCGGCGCGGTCGAGCAGGCCAGCGCGCAGGAAGTCCTGCGCGAGCGCGTGCTGCGCGCGTTCGCGGTCGGCGCGGCTCAGGTCGCCGCGGCCCAGCAGATGCTCGTGCACGCGCACGGCGCGCTGGTATTCGCCGCGCCGGCGGAAGAGATTGCCGAGCGCGAAGTGCAGCTCCTGCGTGTCGGGGTCGTTCTGCACAGCCTCGATGAAGGCGTCGATGGCCTGGTCCTGCTGCTCGTTGAGCAGGAAGTTGAGGCCCCGAAAGTAGGCCTTGGGCGCCTGCCGGTTCTCGAGCTTGAGCTGGCGGATGTCGAAGCGCGATGCGAGCCACCCGAGCACGAAGGCGACGGGCAGGCTGATCAGCAGCCAGCTGGGATCAAAGTCCATGTTGACGTACGGCGGGGAGGTCGGTGGCGGAGATGGGCGTCGGCGCGGCAGGCGCGGTTGCGGCGGGCGATGCGGCTGCGGTGGAGGTGTCGGTGGCGGTCGAGGGCAACTGCGCGGCGGCGGCGCGGTGTTTCCACCAGCCCGGCAGCATGCCGAGCGCGCCGACCACGAGCCCGCCCGCGAAGGCCGCGAGCACGACCAGCACCAGCGGCGCGCGCCAGTTCGTGCCGAAGAAGAAATAGACGGTCGCGTCGTGCTGGTTGTTCAGCGCGAAAGCGAAGAGCGTAAAAAAAATGGCTGCCTTGAGCAGCCACAGGAGGTATTTCATAGCCGTTCCCGTTGCCGGGGGCATTCTACGTTTGCATCCATGCGGATCAGGCCTTGCGACCCTTGGCTTCCTTGGCGTCGAGCTCGGCGGTCTTTGCGTCCACGGCCTCGCGCAGGGCCTTGCCCGGCTTGAAGTGCGGCACCCGTTTTTCGGGGATCTGCACGCTCTCGCCCGAACGCGGATTGCGGCCGATGCGCGGCGGGCGCCGGTTGACCGAGAAGCTGCCGAAGCCGCGGATCTCGATGCGGTGCCCGCGCACCAGCGCGTCGCTCATGGCGTCCAGGATGGTCTTGACGGCGTATTCGGCATCGCGGTGCGTGAGCTGCGCAAAGCGCGCTGCGAGTTCTTCGACGAGGTCAGAGCGGGTCATAGAGGCCAGTGCGGAGAAAACGTGGACGAAAAAAAAGACAGAGTGGCCAAGCTGAAAGCCTGGCCTGCTCTGTCTTCGGACTCAGCTTACTTGCTGTCGTTGTTGTCGAGCTTGGCGCGCAGCAGGGCGCCCAGGCTCGTCGTGCCTGCGTTTTCGCGGGCCGACTGCTGGCTCAGGTTGGCCATGGCGCCTTGTTCGTCGACCATGTCCTTCTGCTTGATCGACAGCTGGATGTTGCGGGTCTTGCGATCCACGTTCACGACGATGGCGGTGACTTCGTCGCCTTCCTTGAGCACGTTGCGGGCATCTTCGACGCGGTCGCGCGAGATTTCCGAAGCGCGCAGGTAGCCGAGGATGTCCTCGCCCAGGTCGATTTCAGCGCCGCGGGCGTCCACGGTCTTGACCTTGCCGGTCACGATCTGGCCCTTGTCGTTCACGGTGGTGAACGTGGTGAACGGATCGCTGTCGAGCTGCTTGATGCCCAGGCTGATGCGTTCGCGGTCGACGTCGACGGCCAGCACGAGCGCTTCGACTTCCTGGCCCTTCTTGTAGTTGCGAACGGCGGTTTCGCCGGCTTCGTTCCACGAGAGATCCGAGAGGTGAACCAGGCCGTCGATGCCGGCAGCCAGACCCACGAACACGCCGAAGTCGGTGATCGACTTGATCGGGCCCTTGACGCGGTCACCGCGCTTGGTGTTCTGCGCGAACTCTTGCCACGGGTTGGCCTTGCACTGCTTCATGCCCAGGCTGATGCGGCGCTTGTCTTCGTCGATTTCCAGGACCATGACTTCGACTTCGTCGCCCAGCGAGACGATCTTGTTCGGAGCGATGTTCTTGTTGGTCCAGTCCATCTCGGACACGTGCACCAGGCCTTCGATGCCGGGTTCGAGTTCGACGAACGCGCCGTAGTCGGCAATGTTCGTGACCTTGCCGAACAGGCGGGTCGATTGCGGGTAGCGGCGCGAAACGCCCATCCACGGGTCGTCGCCCATTTGCTTCAGACCCAGCGAGACACGGTTCTTTTCGGTGTCGAACTTGAGGATCTTGGCGGTGATTTCCTGGCCGGCCTGAACGACTTCGCTCGGGTGGCGAACACGGCGCCATGCCATGTCGGTGATGTGCAGCAGGCCGTCGATGCCGCCGAGGTCCACGAACGCACCGTATTCGGTGATGTTCTTGACCACGCCGCGGACAACAGCGCCTTCCTTCAGGGTTTCCATCAGCTTGGCGCGTTCTTCGCCCATGCTGGCTTCGACCACGGCACGGCGCGACAGCACGACGTTGTTGCGCTTGCGGTCGAGCTTGATGACCTTGAATTCGAGGGTCTTGTTTTCGTACGGGGTCAGGTCCTTGATCGGACGCGTGTCGATCAGCGAGCCCGGCAGGAATGCGCGGATGCCGTTGACCAGCACGGTGAGACCGCCCTTGACCTTGCCGCTGGTGGTGCCGGTGACGAAGTCGCCCGATTCCAGGGCCTTCTCGAGGGCGAGCCACGAAGCGAGGCGCTTGGCGGTGTCGCGCGAGAGGATGGTGTCGCCGTAGCCGTTTTCAACGCTGCCGATGGCAACGGAAACGAAATCGCCGGCCTGGACTTCGAGTTCGCCCTTGTCGTTCTTGAACTCCTCGATCGGCACATACGCTTCGGACTTCAGACCGGCGTTGACGACGACGTGGTTGTGTTCGACACGCACGACTTCGGCCGTGATGACCTCGCCGGTGCGCATTTCGGAACGCTTCAGGGACTCTTCGAACAGATCGGCAAAAGATTCAGACATTTATGGTTCCTTCCGTCAGGCAGGGTTGGCAGGCGCTATTGCGAAATTGCGTGCGACTGCTGTGTGTCTGGAGACGGCGGTTTTGTGGGTTTTTTGGATATAAACCCGGGTTGGTTGAACAACCAGAAGGCCGGTGCGCTGTCGCGCGAGAAGAGCCTGCTGGAGCGGTAGGCGCCAGCCGGACAACCCGGTTGGCGCGAGCCTTTCAAGCGGACTTGAAGGGCTGCCGGTTCAATCCGCTCAAGCGGGCTTGAACGGTTGAATTTGCTGCCACCAGTTCAGCACCGTATCGATCGATTTCTCGATGGACAGCTGGGAGTTGTCGAGGTGGCGGGCATCCTGCGCCGGTTTGAGAGGCGCAACGCTGCGGGAGGAGTCCCGGGCATCGCGTGCTTCCAAGTCGGAGCGAAGACTATCGAGTGTAGTCGAAATACCCTTTGAAATCAATTGCTTATGGCGCCGTTCCGCTCTCTGGGCCGCACTGGCCGTGAGGAAGACCTTGAGCGGCGCGTCGGGGAAGATCACGGTGCCCATGTCGCGGCCGTCGGCGACCAGGCCCGGGAGCTGGCGAAAGCGTTGCTGCAGCGCCAGGAGCGCCTCCCGCACGGCGGGCAGCGTGGAGACGCGCGAGGCGTCCATGCCGGCCGCTTCGGTGCGGATCTCGTCGCTCACGTCCTCGCCGTCCAGCATCACCTTGCCCTCGATGAACTGCAGGGGCAGGGCGGCCGCCAGGGCCGCGATCTGCGCTTCGTGCTGCCGATCGGCGCTGAGGCCGGCGCGGCGCATGGCAAGGCCGGTCACGCGGTAGAGCGAGCCTGAATCGAGGTAGTGATAGCCCAGAAGGCGCGCCACTTCGGCCGCCAGCGTGCCCTTGCCCGAGGCGGTGGGGCCGTCGATGCAGATCACCGGCACTTCGGCTGCCTCGGCGACCGAGAACAGGGTTTCGAAGTAATCGGGGAAGGTTTTGGCCACGCAATGGGGCTCGAGGATGCGCACCGGCACGCCCGCCGGGTTGAACGCCGCGAGCGAAAAGCACATGGCCACCCGGTGGTCGTCATACGTGCGGATGCTCGCCGCCTGCCAATCGGCCTGTGCGAGCGGGTGCACGCGGATGAAGTCGGGGCCCGCCTCGACCGTGGCGCCGAGCTTCTTGAGCTCGTTGGCCATGGCGTCGATGCGGTCGGTTTCCTTCACCCGCCAGCTGGCGATGTTGCGCAGCGTGCTCGGGCCGTCGGCATAGAGCGCCATGACGGCGAGCGTCATCGCGGCGTCGGGGATGTGGTTGGCGTCGAGGTCGATGGCCTGGAGCGGCCAGGCGCCGCGGCGCACTTCGAGCCAGTTCGGCCCGCTGTCGACCAGGGCGCCCATCTGCCGGGCGGCGTCGATGAAGCGGATGTCGCCCTGGATCGAGTCGGCGCCCACGCCTTCGATGCGGATGCCGTTCTTTCCGGCAACGCCCGTCGCGATGGCGCCCAGTGCGATGAAATAGCTGGCTGACGAGGCGTCCGCCTCGACGTGGATGTCGCCTGGCGAGCTGTAGCGGCTGCCCGCGGGAATGGTGAACCGCTCCCAGCCGTCGCGCCGCACCGCAATGCCGAAACGCGCAAGCAGGTTCAGCGTGATCTCGATGTAGGGCTTGGAAATCAGCTCGCCGATCACCTCGATCACGATGTCGCGCCCCGCCGAAGGGCCGCCCGCGGCAAGGGGCAATGCCAGCAGCAGGGCCGTCAGGAACTGGCTCGACACATCGCCGCGCACGCGGATCGGCGCGTCGAGGACCAGGTCGCCGTGGTCCACGGGATGGATGCGCAGCGGCGGGTAGCCGGGGTTGCCGAGGTAATCGATGTGGCAACCCAGCTGCGTGAGCGCATCGACCAGGTCGCCGATGGGCCGCTCGTGCATGCGCGGCACGCCGCTCAGTTCGAATTCGCCGCCCAGCAGCGACAACGCCGCGGTCAGCGGACGCATGGCCGTGCCGGCGTTGCCCAGGAACAAGGGCAGCAGCGTTTCGCTGGGCTTCAGCTGGCCGCCCAGGCCGGTGATCTGCACTGTGCTCCCAGCAGGCTGGATGCCGCAGCCGAGTGCGCGCAGTGCAGCGAGCATCACGCGCGTGTCGTCGGAATCGAGCAGGTCGTGGATGGTGGTGGTGCCGCTCGCGAGCGCGGCCAGCAGCAGCACGCGGTTGGAAATGCTCTTGGAGCCCGGCAACTGCACAGTGCCTGCGGCGCCTGTGAGGGGCGGGAGATCGAGGAACGCCGTGGAGAACATGTCAGGAATCCTGCCGGGCCGAGGCGTCGGCGTTCGAATTGGGCTTCCAGGCCGCGCGGGCCTTGCTCGCGGCAGCGATGGATTGCTCCAGCGCCTGCAGGTCGCCTGCGGCCATCAGTGCCTCGAGATCGTCCAGCGCCTTTCGGAAAGCCTGCGATTGCAGCAGCACCTGCTCGCGGTTGGCGAGCAGCACGTCGCGCCACATGACGGGGTCGCTCGCGGCGATGCGCGAAAAATCTCTGAAGCCCGGCCCCGCGAGGCTGAGAAAGCGGTCGCCTTGCGGCTGCGAGGTGAGGGCGTTGGTGTACGCGAATGCCAGCAGGTGCGGCAGGTGGCTCACGGCGGCGAAGGAGGCATCGTGCTCCTCATGCGTCATCGTGACGACGTGGGCGCCGATGCCGCTCCACACCTGCGAGGCCCGTTGCACGTTGGAGCGCAGCGTGGCCTTGACGGGGGTCAGCACCACCTGGCGGCCAGTGAACAGCGAGGCCTCGGCATGCTCGATGCCCGAGACTTCCTTGCCGGCGATCGGATGCGCGGGAACGAAGTTGGCGAACTGCTTTTGAAGGCCGTTGCGCGCGGCTTCGATGACGTCGCCCTTGGTCGAGCCGACGTCCATCACCAGCGTCTCGCTGGAGATGCCGTGGCGGATGGCCTTGAACATGGCCTCCGACGCGGCCACCGGCACGGCCAGCAGCACCAGGTCGGCGCCGGATACCGCCAGCAGCGCGGAAGGCGCGACCACGTCGATCACGCCGAGCTGGCGCGCCCGCTCTGTGGTGGACGGCGACTTGCTGTAGCCGACCACGCGTTTCACCAGCTTCGCGCGCTTGAGCGCGAGCGCAAAGGAGCCGCCCATGAGGCCGCAGCCGATCAATCCCAGTTGCTCGAACATCGTGTGTCTGTCCGGCTCAGGCTTTGATGGGGTAGGCGCCGAGCACCTTGTAGAACGCGCAGAGACCGCGCAGTTCGGCCAGCGCCGCAGCCACGTTGGGCTGCGAGGGATGGCCGTCCAGGTCGATGTAGAAGTAGTACTCCCACTGGCCGGTGCGCGCTGGGCGCGATTCGAAGCGTGTCATCGAGACGTTGTTGGCCTTCAGCGGCACCAGGAGGTCGTGCACCGCGCCGGGCCGGTTCGGCACCGAGACGATCAGGCTCGTGCAGTCCTTGCCCGATGCTGGCGGCATCGCCAGCGTTTGCGGAAGGCAGATCACCGAGAAACGGGTGCGGTTGTACGAATCGTCCTGGATGGCGTGCGCCACGATGTGCAGGCCGAAGCGGGTGGCGGCGCGTTCGCCGGCGAGTCCGGCCCAGGCCGGGTTGGTGGCCGCGAGGCGTGCGCCTTCGGCGTTGCTCGACACGGCGCGGCGCTCGGCATTGGGCAGGTGCTTGGACAGCCAGGTCTGGCATTGCGCGAGCGCCTGCGGATGGGCCAGCACGGCCTCGATACCTTCGAGCGAGTTTTCGCTGCGCAGCAGGTGGTGACGTACCAGCAGGCTGACTTCGCCGACGACATGGGTGGGCGAATGCAGGAACAGATCGAGCGAGCGGGTGACCACGCCTTCGGTCGAGTTCTCGACGCCGACCACGCCGTACTGGGCGCTGCCCGCGGCCGTGGCGTGGAACACTTCGTCGAAGCTCGCGCAGTAGATCAGGTCGGCGGCGCCACCGAAATACTCGATGGCGGCCTGCTCGCAGAAGGTGCCTTCGGGGCCGAGCACAGCCACGCGTTGCGGCGACTCAAGCGCCAGGCAGGCCGACATGATCTCGCGCCAGATGGCCGCCACATGCAGGTCCTTGAGCGGACCGCCATTGCTTTTCTGCATCTTGTCGATGACGGCGGCAACGCGGTCAGGACGAAAGAAGGGCGTACCCTCGCGCTTCTTGACCTCGCCGACCAGCTCGGCCACATGGGCGCGCTCGTTGAGCAGGCTGAGCAGGCGTTGGTCGAGCGAGTCGATCTGCACGCGCAGATCGGCAAGGCTTTCGGAGTTGTCGTTGGAGGAGGGCGGTGTGGGTGCGGAGGCGGTCATCGGTGCGAGCAGCTAGGGCGCATGCGCCTAGGCATGCGATCGCGCGAATTCTCGCATGTAGCCCACGAGCGCCTGCACCCCTGCCAGCGGCATGGCGTTGTAGAGGCTGGCCCGCATGCCACCGACCGACTTGTGGCCCTTGAGTTGCAGCAGTCCGGCCTCGCGCGCGCCGGCCAGGAAGGCTTCGTTGCGGCTTTCGTCGGCGAGGAAAAAAGGAACATTCATGCGCGAACGGCAGCTGGCATCGATGCGGTTGGCATAGAAGTCGGAGCCGTCGATGAAGTCGTACAGCAGCTTCGCTTTTTCGATGTTGCGCTGCTCCATCGCGGCCACGCCGGTGAGCGCCCCTTCGGTCTGCTGCTTCAGCCACTGGAAGGTGAGCCCCGCCATGTAGATGCCCCAGGTCGGCGGGGTGTTGTACATGGAGTTGTTGTCGGCAACGGTCTTGTAGTTGAAAGCGCTCGGGCAGATCTCGAGCGCATGGCCCAGCAGGTCGTCGCGCACGACCACGATCGTGAGGCCCGCGGGCCCCAGGTTCTTCTGCGCACCGCCGAAGGCAAGGCCTACGCGGGTCCAGTCGACGCTGCGCGAGGCGACATGCGACGAGAAATCGATGACCAGCGGCGCATCGCTGCCTAGCGCGGCGAGGTCGGGCAGCTCCTGGAACTCGATGCCGTTGATGGTCTCGTTGGTGCACAGGTGCACGTACGACGCGTCTTTACTGAGTTGCCAGGTCGCGGGGTCGGGGAGTTGGGTGTGCTGGTTGTCTGCATTGCTCGCAGCAATGCGCGCACTGCAATAGCGCTGCGCTTCCTTGTGCGACTTGATGCTCCAACTGCCGGTGATCACGAAGTCGGCGCTTTTGCCGCGCGAGAGGTTCATCGGCACGATGGCGTTTTCGCCCAGCCCGCCACCCTGCATGAACAGGATGTGGAAGTGCGAAGGCACGGCCAGCAGCGCGCGGATGTCGGCTTCGGCCTGCGTGCAGATGGCGCCGAATTCCTTGCCGCGATGGCTCATTTCCATCACGCTCATGCCGCTGCCTTGCCAGTCGAGCATTTCGGAGGCGGCGCGTTGCAGCACCTCCTCCGGCATGGCAGCCGGACCGGCCGAGAAGTTGTAGGGGCGCTTGCCGGCCGGCGTCTGCTGCTGGGTCACGTTGCTTTACTTCTTGGCGGGGGCCTTGGCTGGCGCCTTGGCGGGTGCGGAACCTTGGGCTGCGCCACCGTCGGTGGGTGCGCCGAGGGCCTTGGCGACGTTGGTGTCCAGTGCACGCATCTTGGGTTCGATGGTGGCGCGGGTTTCGGCCACCAGCTTTTCCGTCAATGCGGTCTGCATCTTGGGGTTCAGGTCCTGGTACTTCTTGCTGAGCGGCGAGTTGATCCACGCCAGCAACTGCCTGAGTTCTTCTTCATTGAAGTTCTGCTCCAGCAGCGGCGTCAGCGCGCCCGGTGCCAGTTGCACAGCCTTGTCGCGCACGATGGGGTAGGCGTCGTCGAAGTACTTCTTCAGTTCGGCGTCGGCTGCCTTGGCGGCCGATTCGCGCTTGGCTTCAGGCACTTGCGTCTGCAGGTACTGCGAGCCGGCCTGGGCGATCGGCGAGCTCGATTGCTCGACCAGACCGCGTGCCAGCGATTCGATGCCGGGACGCTGGATGTCGACAAACTGCTTGATGAGCGCGGCCTTGTCCTGGGCCATGGCGGCCATCGAGCTGCTGGCCAAAGCTACCGTCAGAAGTGCGAGTTTGATTTTTTTCACTGAGGATTCTCCGTTGAAGATGTGGAAGTGTCGTCTGCGTCCGGCTCGCTCTCGCCGTTCGCGTCGTTCTCGACGATACGTTGTAGCCCGCTGAGTTTGGCGCCTTCGTCGAGCCCGATCAGCGTGACGCCTTGCGTCGCGCGACCTAGTTCACGAATTTCGGCAACACGGGTGCGCACAAGCACGCCCTTGTCGGTGATGAGCATGATCTCATCGTCCGCATGCACGAGGGTGGCGGCAACGACCTTGCCGTTGCGCTCACTCTGTTGAATCGCGATCATGCCTTTGGTTCCGCGACCGTGTCGCGTGTATTCCGTAATGCTTGTTCGCTTTCCGTAACCATTTTCCGTGGCGGTGAGCACGCTTTGCTGTTCGTCCTCGGCCACGAGCATGGCGATCACGCCCTGGCCTGGGTCCAGTGACATGCCGCGCACGCCTCGCGCATTGCGGCCCAGGGGGCGGACGTCGTCCTCGGCGAAACGCACGGCCTTGCCGCCGTCGCTGAAGAGCATCACGTCGTGCTTGCCGTCGGTCAGCGCCGCACCGATCAGGTAGTCGCCGTCGTCGAGGTTGACAGCGATGATGCCGCCCTTGCGCGGGTTGTTGAATTCGTCGAGCGCCGTCTTCTTGACCGTGCCCATCGAGGTGGCCATGAACACATACTGGTCCGCCGGGAACACGCGCTTTTCGCCGGTCAGCGCCAGCACGACGTTGATCTTTTCGCCTTCCTGCAGCGGGAACATGTTGACGATCGGCCGGCCGCGCGAGCCGCGCGAGCCCGCGGGCACTTCCCACACCTTGAGCCAGTACAGGCGGCCGCGGTTCGAGAAGCACAGGATGTAGTCGTGGGTGTTGGCAATGAAGAGCTGGTCGATCCAGTCGTCTTCCTTCGTTGCCGTGGCCTGCTTGCCGCGCCCGCCGCGCTTCTGCGCGCGGTACTCGCCCAGGGGCTGGCTTTTGATATAGCCGCTGTGCGAGAGCGTGACGACCATGTCGGTCGGGGTGATCAGGTCTTCGGTCGACAGGTCGAAGGCGCTGTGCTCGACCTGGCTGCGGCGCGCGCCCACCTTGGTCTGGCCGAATTCATGACGGATGGTGCCGAGTTCGTCGCCGATGATGACCGATACGCGCTCGGGCTTGGACAGGATGTCGAGCAGATCGTCGATCTCTGCCATGACTTCCTTGTACTCGGCAACGATCTTGTCCTGCTCCAGGCCGGTCAGGCGTTGCAGGCGCATCTGCAGGATTTCCTGCGCTTGGGTGTCCGAGAGGCGGTAAAGGCCGTCGCCGCCCATGCCGAAATTGCGTTCGAGGCCTTCAGGGCGATAGTCGTCGGCGTTGATGACGCCGCCGTCCGCGCGCGAACGCGTAAGCATTTCGCGCACCAGCTTGCTGTCCCAGCTGCGGGTCATGAGCTCTGCCTTGGCGACAGGCGGCGTCGGCGATTCGCGGATGATGCGGATGAACTCGTCGATGTTGGCCAGCGCCACTGCCAGGCCTTCGAGCACATGGCCGCGTTCGCGTGCCTTGCGCAGCGTGAAGACGGTGCGGCGCGTGACCACTTCGCGGCGGTGCTGCAGGAAGACCTGGATCAGGTCCTTCAGGTTGCACAGCTTGGGCTGGCCGTCGACCAGCGCCACCATGTTGATGCCGAAGGTGTCCTGCAGCTGCGTCTGCTTGTAGAGGTTGTTCAGCACGACCTCGGGCACCTCGCCGCGCTTGAGTTCGATCACCAGGCGCATGCCCGACTTGTCGGACTCGTCCTGGATGTGGCTGATGCCTTCGATCTTCTTTTCGTGCACCAGCTCGGCCATGCGCTCCTGCAGCGTCTTCTTGTTGACCTGATAGGGGAGCTCGTCGACGATGATCGCCTGGCGCTGGCCGCGGTCGATGTCCTCGAAATGGCACTTGGCGCGCATCACGACCTTGCCGCGACCGGTGCGGTAGCCGTCCTTCACGCCGTTGATGCCGTAGATGATGCCGGCGGTGGGGAAGTCGGGCGCGGGCACGATTTCCATCAGCTCGTCGATGCTGGCTTCGGGGTTGCGCAGCAGATGCAAACAGGCGTCCACCACCTCATTCAGGTTGTGCGGCGGAATATTGGTGGCCATGCCGACCGCAATACCGCCCGAGCCATTGACCAGCAAATTAGGCAACTGGCTCGGCAAAACTTTGGGTTCTTTTTCGGAGCCGTCGTAATTGTCTTGAAAGTCGACAGTTTCCTTGTCGATATCGGCCAGCATTTCATGTGCAATTTTGGCCAGCCGGATTTCCGTATAACGCATTGCAGCTGCGTTGTCTCCGTCCACCGAACCGAAGTTGCCCTGGCCATCCACCAGCATGTGGCGCATAGAGAAGTCCTGCGCCAACCGCACGATGGTGTCGTAGACGGACTGATCGCCGTGCGGGTGGTACTTGCCGATCACGTCGCCCACGATACGAGCGGACTTCTTGTAAGGGCGGTTCCAGTCGTTGTTGAGTTCGTGCATGGCGAACAGCACGCGCCGATGCACCGGCTTGAGGCCGTCGCGTGCGTCGGGAAGCGCTCGGCCTACGATCACGCTCATGGCGTAGTCGAGATAGCTGCTGCGCATTTCCTCTTCAAGACTGATGGGCAGGGTTTCTTTGGCGAAGGAGGTCATGGGCAAGAGGCTGGCGGCAGGAAGGCGAAATTTTACGCTGCGAGGGGTGTCGCACCGCCGCAACACAAGGCCGCTATTCCGCCTCCGTCCTACGCTTCGGGGGTGTCCTGCGGCCTGTTTGCCAAAGACCCTATGGCACAATCGCCTCAACGTTTTGGGTGGTGGTCACTTAAAGCGTCCTTGATTCGCAGCGCGGCTGCGGCTTTTTCCCCAAGAGGAGAACCATGAAGAAACTGAATAAAGTGGCGATGATGTTTGCAGTCGCTGCGCTCGCCACTGCCGCCGGCGCGCAGACCCGTGTCACCGCTGCGGACGGCGGTCCTACGATCGACAACTGGCAAAACGGCACCGGCGAACTGGTCTGGAAGAACGGTACGAACGAACTGTGCTGGCGCGATGCCAACTGGACGCCGGCTACCGCCGCCGCCGGTTGCGACGGCGCTCTGGTCCGCCCCGCTGCTGTCGCTCCGACGCCCCCCGGCGTGACGCCTGCGCGCCCCGCACCGCCTGCCGTGGCTGCTTCGAAGGTGACCTTCGCTGCTGACGCGTTCTTCGACTTCGACAAGTCGGTTCTGAAGCCTGAAGGTCGCGCCAAGCTGACCGATCTGGTCGAGAAGATCCGTGGCGTCAACCTCGAAGTGATCATCGCTGTGGGCCATACCGACTCGATCGGTTCGGACGCCTACAACCAGCGTCTGTCGGTGCGCCGTGCCGAAGCCGTCAAGGCCTTCCTGGTCTCGAAGGGCATCGAACGCAACCGCGTCTACACCGAAGGCAAGGGCGAGAAGCAGCCAGTGGCTGACAACCGCACCAAGGAAGGCCGCGCCAAGAACCGTCGCGTGGAAATCGAAGTGGTTGGCACCCGCGCCAACTAATCAATCGATTCCATCGATGATGAAAACCCCGCTTCGGCGGGGTTTTTTTATGCCTGCTGAATTTGCCGATGGAGATTCATCAAGGCTTTTTCCGGCACGCGACGTCCATTGCTCGCTTCATAATTGCCGCATGACAGAAAACGTGAATGCCGATCCGGCTGAACTCGCCAAGTTTTCAGAACTTGCGCATCGGTGGTGGGATTTGGACAGTGAATTCCGCCCTTTGCATGAAATCAATCCATTGCGCCTCGAATGGATTGACGGCATTGCGCCAATTTCAGAGCGCCGCGTGCTCGATATCGGTTGCGGCGGCGGCATTCTGGCCGACTCGATGGCCCGCAAGGGCGCCGACGTGCTGGGCATCGACCTTGCCGGCAAGGCGCTGAAAGTGGCCCAACTGCATGCGCTCGAAGCCGGAACGCGGGGCGTCAAGTACCGGGAGATCAGCGCCGAGGCCCTTGCCGCCGAGCAACCGGGCAGTTTCGATGTCGTCACTTGCATGGAGATGCTCGAGCATGTGCCCAAGCCGGCCTCGGTGATCCAGGCCTGCGCCACACTGGTCAAGCCCGGCGGATGGGTGTTTTTTTCGACCATCAACCGCAACCTGAAGTCCTTCGCGCTGGCAATCGTGGGCGCCGAATACATCCTCGGCATGTTGCCGCGCGGCACCCATGAATACGCAAAACTCATCCGTCCCAGCGAACTCGCAGCCTACTGCCGTGCGGCCGGCCTGGACCTGCGGCACACGCGCGGCCTGGAACACAACCCCCTGACCCGCCGCTACTGGCTCAGCGGCGACACCAGCGTCAACTACATGTTCGCAACGCAGAAGCCATCGTTGCCGGGTTCGCAGCAATGAAGCGCATGGCGACGCAAGCCGTGCTGTTCGACCTCGACGGCACGTTGATCGACAGCGCGCCCGATTTGGGCGCAGCAGCCGACAAGATGCGAACCGATCGAGGCTTGGCCTCCTATGCGCTGGAACGATATCGTCCGTTTGCAGGCTCGGGTGCGCGGGGCATGCTCGGTGTGGCATTCGGCATCACGCCCGATGCGCCGGAGTTTCCCGAGCTGAGAGAAGAGTTTTTTGTGACCTACGAGCAGCGCATGCTGCTCAACACGCAGGTGTTCGATGGCGTGCAGGCGCTGATCGATGCGATCCAGGCGCGTGGGTTGTTGTGGGGCGTGGTGACCAACAAGTCGATGCGGTTCACCGATCCGCTGACCCGCGCCATGCCGCTTTTCGCAAGCGCCGGTGCCATCGTGAGCGGTGACACCACGCCGCATGCCAAGCCACACCCCGAGCCGCTTCATGAGGCGGCGCGCCGGTTGGGCGTTCCTTCCGAGGCTTGTATCTATGTCGGCGACGACGAGCGCGACATCATTGCGGGCCGCGCTGCCGGCATGCGAACCGTCGCGGCCACCTACGGTTACATGGGTTCTAAAGCCGATGCCGCGCTCTGGGAGGCCGATGCTTCAATCTCTTCGCCCCTTGAGCTCTTGCAATGGCTCAATAGCGCCTAAAATGGGAAGCTTGGGGCTGCACTGGTTTCGACGTGGGTTCGGAGTCGCAGCGGGGCATGTCGAGCTGAATGCGCTCGTAAAACAGATTCAAACAAACTAACTGCAAACGACGAACGTTTCGCACTCGCTGCTTAATTGCCAGTGAGCTTTGCAACAGCAGGCCGATGGGCTGGGCAAGGGGGTGACAGAGCAATCTGAAACCTCCCGGCTGCAAAGATAATTACATGGGCTGGTTCCGATCCGGGTACCTTGGGTCGGGGCGAGAAAATAGGGTGCTGGCGTCCGGTTTAGCGTGTGACTGCGCGACTCCGGAAGCGAGACTCAAATCAGATCACTAAGCATGTAGAACTGCGCGATGAAGGCTTGCGGACGGGGGTTCAAATCCCCCCAGCTCCACCACTCCACGGAACGGAAGTCGTTGTGATCAACGGCTTCCGTTTTTTTTATTTGAGCCTACCCGCATGCGCTGGTGGCTGCGCCGCCCTAACCGCTGGTGCAGCGGCTCAGTAGCACTGAAACAGCACGCCGGACTCGGCAGGTGCTCTGCCGATCCATTTCGGCGTCAGGCTTTTCGCGCTGCAGTAGTCCGCCGCCAGCGTGTAGCTTGGCGCGCGAAGCACGCCTTCGCGAAACGGCACGATCTCGTTCGGGGCCGAGCAGCCGGTGATCACCAAAGCAAGCGGGAGGAGTGTGCGCCAATTCATCGGGCCATTCTAAGACGCCGGATCTGCGGCCGAAGGCAGCTTGCGCGCCGGATACAGGTACTTGGCGTAAGGCCCCGGTTTGCCGAACAGCTGCTGCGCGAGCAGCACCGGGTCTTCGCCGTTGTGCTTTTCGTAGAGCACTGGTCCCCAGATGATGAATCCGTCGATGTTCAGGCTCATCGGCGCCGGCTCGATCGCCTTCCAGGCATGAGCGAATTTCGAGATCCAGGCGAGGGCCTCCGTCAGTGCGTGATTGGGGGCGGGGCCTGTGTCGTCGGTCTGGGGCATGGCAGCATCCTTGATGAGAATACTGTACAAATATACAGTAAAATATCGCCATGAATCAGTTGCCCGCCACGCTCTGGATCGCTGCCTGCGCGCATCAGTTGCAGCAGCGCTGGCACAGCGTCGACACCCTCGAGCTGGAGGACCTTGCGCGCCACCTCCGGCACGATGCGCGGCTGCGCGCGATGCGACCCGACGAAGCCGCCCTGGATTGGTTGCGCCCCATCACCGACGGCGCGCAGTCCGCGTCTGCCATCGCGCCATCTGGCGCCAGCCGGCTCTGCCCGCCCACGCGCCAGCGACCGTTTTCTCCTTGACGGGTTCGCCGTCCTCCGCCGGTTCAACCTGTGCGGGGTCCTTGATGCAATGCCAGCAGAAAGGCTTCGACCCAGCTTCCCGGCTGGGTTTTTTTTGCCTGATCGCAAGGCTTATAGTCGGCGAGCGCTGTCACATCGCGGCGCTCCCAGACCCCGAAGGACGCTCGTGCCGGATTCATTGACTTCCACGCTGACCAGCTATTACGACGCGGTGCCCTACGACTCGCACCCGTTCCCCCAGTCGGCCGTGGAGCACCTCGAAGCCCTGGCCTTCCTGTTCGGACTCGATGCCCCCGCTCCGGCCACCGCGCGCGTGCTCGAACTCGGCTGCGCGGCCGGCGGCAACCTGATTCCCTTTGCGGCGCGCCATCCCGAAGCGCGCGCGCTCGGCGTCGACTTGTCCAGAGTGCAGGTGGCGCAAGGTGCCGCGGCCATCGCGCACGCGGGTCTCTCGAATGTGGAGCTCAGGGCTTTCGACATCTCCCAGATCGACGCCTCGTTCGGCCAGTTCGACTACATCATCTGCCACGGCGTCTACAGCTGGGTGCCGGGGCCGGTGCAGGACGCGATCCTGCGCATCTGCGCCGAAAATCTGGCGCCGAACGGTGTGGCGTATGTGAGCTACAACGTGTATCCCGGCTGGAAGGCGCGCGAGATCGTGCGCGACGCGATGATCCTGCGCGGCGGCCCGCGCGACACGCCGGAAGAAAAGCTCTCCTACGCACGCGGCATGCTCGAGTTCCTCGAACAGTCGGCACGCCCCGACAGCGTGCTCAAGAAGACGCTCGATGAGGCCATGCCGATCGTGCGCGGTTCCAGCAGCTATTACCTGCTGCACGAGTTCCTCGAGCCCTGCAACGAGCCTTGTTATTTCAAGGAGTTCGCCGCGCGTGCGGATGCCCGCGGACTGGCCTACCTGTGCGATGCCGAGCCGTCGACCATGTTCGTGCAGAACTACGGCGAGAAGGTGCGCGACCCGCTGCTGCGCGAATGCGGCAGCAGCCAGATCATGATGGAGCAGTACCTCGACTTCCTGGTCAACCGGACCTTCCGCCAAACCTTGCTGGTGAAGCAGGAGCGCGCCAGGGACATCCGTTATCGCCTGGACCCTGCGCGTATTCGGGCGCTGGAGTTCGCGGGCGTGTTCGACACCGAAGACCAAGGCCCGCTCACGCTCGATGCCCGCGAGCAATCCTGCCATGCGATACGCAGCCTCAAGGTCACGCTGCGCGTGCCGGTGCACAAGGCGGTGGCGCAATTGCTGCACACGAACTACCCGGCCTCCCTGTCGGCCGAGGCGCTGATCGATGCTGCCGGCGAACTCACGGGCGAGCCTCGCGCGTCCGTCGAAAAAACCGTGCTGGCCATGCTCGAAGAGCTGGTGATCCTGGGCGCGCTGCGAATCCGGCGCACCCCGGTGCCTGCGGCCGTTGCGGTGTCCGCCTTGCCGCAGGCGTTGGCCGCCATCCGCAGTGCGCCTGGCCTGGCCCTGGCGGGCGGTGCGAATGCCCACGCCTGCAACCAGTGGCACGAATCCATAGGGCTCACCTTGCTGGAGCGCAGCCTGCTGCCGCTGCTGGACGGTGCGCATTCGCACGAAGCACTGGCCGAGCACCTGGCGGCCGAAGTGCGCGCCGATCGCCTGCGCTTCATCAAGGACGACAAGCCGCTGACCGAGCCTGCGGCGCTGAAGGCGTTCGCGAGGGAACAGGTGGCGCTGGCCCTGCGCGACCTGCGGCGCAAGGCGCTTCTGACGGCCTGATACCGCGCACTTCCACATTCTTCATCCGACGCAAAGAGGAGACCTTCACATGCACTCATTCCACTGGACCCCAATACTGCGCGCCGCCGTCGCGGCGGCGCTCGCGCTCACCGCGGGCGCATCGCAGGCCGCATCGCAGGCGCCCGTTGCGGCCGAGCACGGCATGGTCGTGAGCGCGCAGCACCTGGCCACCAAGGTCGGCGTCGACGTGCTCAAGCGCGGCGGCAACGCGGTCGATGCAGCGGTGGCCGTGGGCTACGCGCTGGCGGTGGTGTACCCGGCGGCGGGCAACCTGGGCGGCGGCGGCTTCATGACCTTGCAGCTGGCCGACGGCCGCAAGACCTTCCTCGACTTCCGCGAGAAGGCCCCGCTGGCCGCCACGGCCAACATGTACCTGGACAAGGACGGCAACGTCATCAAGGGCCTGAGCACCAACGGCCACCTTGCCGTCGGCGTGCCGGGCTCGGTGTCGGGCATGGAATACGCGCGCGAGAAATACGGCACCATGAAGCGCGCCGAGCTGATCGCCCCCTCGATCCAGCTGGCCGACAAGGGCTTCGCGCTGGAGCAGGGCGACATCGACATGCTGTGGACCTCCACCGCCGATTTCCAGAAAGACCCCGTCTCCGGCGCGATCTTCCTGAACAAGGGCCAGCCTTTCCAGGTCGGCCAGAAGCTGGTGCAGAAAGACCTCGCCAAGACGCTGAAGGAAATCAGCGCCAAGGGCACCGACGGCTTCTACAAGGGCTGGGTCGGCAAGGCGATCGTGGCATCGAGCCAGGCCGGCAAGGGCATCATCACCCAGGCCGACCTCGACCAATACAAGACGCGCGAGCTCGCGCCCATCGAGTGCGACTACCGCGGCTACCGCGTGGTGTCGGCGCCGCCCCCCAGCTCGGGCGGCGTGATCATCTGCGAAATGCTCAACATCCTGGAGGGCTATCCGCTCAAGGACCTGGGCTTTCGCTCGGCGCAATCGGTGCACTACCAGATCGAGGCCATGCGCCATGCCTACGTGGACCGCAACAGCTACCTGGGCGACCCGGACTTCGTGAAGAACCCGCTCGACCGCCTGCTCGACAAGGGCTATGCCGAAAAGATCCGCGCCGTCATCGATCCGAAGAAGGCCGGTGTCTCCAAGGACATCAAGCCCGGCGTCGCGCCGCATGAAGGCAGCAACACCACCCACTACTCGATTACCGACCAGTGGGGCAATGCGGTCTCGGTCACCTACACGCTGAACGACTGGTTCGGCGCCAAGGTCACGGCCGACAAGACCGGCGTGCTGCTGAACAACGAGATGGACGACTTCACCGCCAAGATTGGCGTGCCCAACATGTACGGCCTGGTGCAGGGCGAAGCCAACGCCATCGCCCCGGGCAAGCGCCCGCTGAGCTCGATGAGCCCGACCATCGTGTCCAAGGACGGCAAGCCGGTGTTCGTGGTCGGCACGCCCGGCGGCAGCCGCATCATCACGGCGGTGCTGCACACCATCCTGAACGTGGTCGACTACGGCATGAACGTGCAGGAGGCCGTCGATGCGCCGCGCTTCCACCAGCAATGGCTGCCTGATGTCACCAACGTCGAAACCTACGCGATCAGCCCCGACACCCGCAAGATCCTGACCGACATGGGCCACAACCTGGGTGTGCCGCAGCCGGCCAACCACATGGCGGCGATCATCGTGGGCGCGCCGTCGCTGGGCGGCAAGCCGGTGGGTGCCAACCGCTTCTACGGCGCGAACGACCCCCGCCGCAACACCGGCCTGGCCGCCGGGTACTGATACTGCAAACTCCAGGGCGGTCGTGCCATGCCGGCGCGGCCGCTTTTTTCATTTCCATGCACCTGCAAGACATCCTCTACACCCAGGGCTTCGGCACGCGACGCGTGTGCGCGGGGCTGGTCCAGCAAGGCTACGTGACCGTCGCGGGCCAGGTGGTCGACGACCCCTTCGCCGAGCTTGAACCCGAAGGCCTGCTCTTCACCGTGCAGGGCGTCGGCTGGGCCTATCACGAGAAGGCCTACCTGATGCTGCACAAGCCGGCCGGCACCGAATGCTCGCAGAAGCCCTCGACCTACCCGAGCATCTACACGCTGCTGCCGTCGCCGCTGCGCCTTCGGCCCAACAAGGGCGCGGTGCAGGGCGTGCAGGCCATCGGCCGGCTCGACCAGGACACCACCGGCCTCCTGCTGATGACCGACGACGGCCAGTTCATCCACAAGATGGGTTCGCCCAAGCACCACGTGCCCAAGGTCTACGAGGTGACGGCCAAGCACCCGGTGGACGAGGCGCAGATCGCCAAGCTGCTGGCCGGCGTGGTGCTGGACGACGACCCGAAGCCGGTGCGCGCGGCCGCCTGCGAATCCGACAGCCCGCTGCACCTTCGGCTCACGCTCACCGAGGGCAAGTACCACCAGGTCAAGCGCATGCTGGCCGCGGTGGGCAACCGGGTCGAAGGGCTGCACCGTTCGCGCATCGGCGACTTGTCTCTGCCCGAAGCACTGGCGCCGGGGCAGTGGCGCTGGCTGACCGCCGAAGAGGTCGCGGCGCTGCGCGCGCCCACAAAGCCTGCCAAACCACCGAAATAGGGGATGGAAAGAGCCGCGGGCCGGTCAGCCAGCCATCAGTCCTGACCGTTAAGCTTGTCAGCACTTTCCCGGAACATTCCCTTGCGACTCCCCGCCCGCCCGAACGGCCGCATCGCGGCCTTCCTGTTTTCGTCCCTCGCTCTCTTGCTGGCCCACGGCGCCGCCGCCGCCGCACCGCCCGAGCTCCCTCCCATCTTTGTGCTGAACTCGCTGGACGCCAATGTCAGCGTGATCAATCCGGTCGACTGGACCGAGAAGCTGCGCATTCCCACCGGCAAGGAGCCGCACCACATCTACATGACGCCCGACGAAAAGTCGGTCATCGTGGCCAATTCGGCAGGCGATTCGCTCACCTTCCTCAACCCCAAGACGGCGGAAGTCCAGCGCGTGGTCTACGGGATCATCGACCCGTACCAGCTGCAGTTCTCGCGCGACATGAAGTGGTTCGTCACCGCGGGCAACCGCCTGAACCATGTCGACATCTACCGCTGGGACGGCAAGGACCTCAAGCTCGCCAAGCGCATCGCGTCGGGCAAGACGCCCAGCCACATCTGGATCGACAACACCAGCACCATCGCCTACGTGACGATGCAGGACAGCGACGAGCTGATCGCCATCGACCTGCCCACGCAGGCCATCCGCTGGCGCATCGCCACCGGCGCGATGCCGGCCGACATCTTCGGCGTGCACAACGACAAGACCCTTCTCGTGGGCCTGACCGGCAGCGACGGCGTGCAGGTGTTCGACGTGGCCGGCACCGAGCCCAGGCTGGTCGGCAAGATCCCCACCGGCAAGGGCGCCCACGCATTCCGTTCGGCCGGCGATGGCAAGAGTGTGTTCGTGAGCAACCGGGTGGCCAACACCATCAGCCGCATCGACATTGCGACGCTGAAGGTCAGTGCGAACTACGCGGTGCCCGGCGGCCCCGACTGCATGGACGTGTCGGCCGACGGCAAGACGCTGTACGTCACCTCGCGCTGGGCCAAGAAGCTCACGGTGGTCGACCTGGCGACCCAGAAGGTGGTGCGCCAGGTCAATGTCGGCCGCTCTCCCCATGGCGTCTGGACGCTCGACCATGCCAAGCGCATCTAGGCACGCCGGCGGTACAAGCCGCGCGAGCCGTTTTACCGCGCTGGCGGTCGCCGTTGCCCTGGCGCCCGCCGCCTGGGCGCAGGGCGGCACCTGCGAAAAGCCGGTCTACCTGACCTTCGACACCGGCCACATGGGCATTGCCCCGCTGGTGGCCGACGTGCTCAAGCGGCAGAACGTGCGCGTCACTTTCTTTGCCGCCGCTGAACGCACCCAGACCGACGGCGACAGCCTGGACAACCACTGGGCGCCGTGGTGGAAGGCGAGGGCGGCCGAAGGCAACGAGTTCGCCTCGCACACCTACGACCACACCTACTGGCGCGCCGACCTCAAGGGCACCACGCCCAGCTTCCGGGTGAAGCCCTCGGCAGGCGCATTCGCCGGCCGCGAGTTCACCTGGAGCGCGGCCGAATACTGCGCCAACATCGGCAAGGCCTCCGACCGGCTGGCCCTCATCACCGGCAAGAAGCCGCTGCCGCTGTTCCGCGCGCCGGGCGGCAAGACCTCGCCCAAACTCCTCGCGGCCGCCAAGGCCTGCGGCTACGCGCACGTGGGCTGGGCGCCCGCCGGCTTCCTCGGCGACGAGCTGCCGAGCGAGAAATTCAGCAACGAGAAGCTGCTGACGCAGGCGCTGGACACCATCCGCCCCGGCGACATCCTGCTGGCCCACCTGGGCATCTGGTCGCGCAAGGACCCGTGGGCGCCGGCCAATCTGGAGCCGCTGATCGTCGGCCTGAAGGCCAAGGGCTTCTGCTTCGAAACCCTGCGCCAGCACCCGGACTACCGCGCCTGGATCGCATCCCATCCCTGAGGCGGCTGCCGTGATCGACTGGTTGACCGACATTTTCTCGGCCGTGCAGGGCTGGCTCTTCGAAGCGGCGGTGCAGCCGCTGGTGTACGCCGTCGGCCTGGGCGGCTGGACCGAAGACGCCTTCGACGCCACCGGCTGGCTGCTGGTCGGGTTCGTGCAGATCGCCGTGCTGCTCGCGGTGATCGGGCCGTTGCAGCGGTGGCGCTCGGTGGCGCCCGTGGTCGACCGCCACGCCATCCGCATCGATGTGCTCTACACGTTGATCCATCGGCTGGGCCTGTTCCGGCTGGCGCTTTTCTTCACGCTGCAGCCCTTCTTCGACGATGCGATCGGCAGCCTGCGCACGGCAGGGTGGGGCACCTTCCACCTGGACGAAGTCTGGCCCGGCGTGACCGATGTGCCGTGGGTGGCCTTTGCCATCTACCTGGTGGTGCTCGACTTCGTCGGCTACTGGATCCACCGCGGCCAGCACCAGTTCAACTGGTGGTGGGGCCTGCATTCGCTGCACCATTCGCAGCGGCAGATGACCATGTGGAGCGACGACCGCAACCACCTGCTCGACGACATCGTCCACGACGCCATCATCGTCATCGTGGCGCAATTGATCGGCGTGGCGCCGGGGCAGTTCATCGCCTTCGTGGCCTTCACGCAGCTGAGCGAAAGCCTGCAGCACGCGAACCTCCGGCTCAGCTTCGGCGCCATCGGCGAGCGGCTGTGGATCAGCCCGCGCTTTCACCGGCTGCACCACAGCATCGGGCTGGGCCACGAGTCCCACGGAAAGAGCACGCTGGGCGGCCACAACTTCGGCGTGCTGCTGCCGTGGTGGGACATGCTGTTTCGCACCGCGAACTTCGAAGACCGTTACGACCCCACCGGCGTCCGCGACCAGGTCGAGCCCGGCGCCGATGGCCGGGTGCGCGACTACGGCCGGGGCTTCTGGGCGCAGCAGTGGCTGGGCCTCAAGCGCATGGTGGGCCGCGGCTGAGGCGCCGCGAGGGCGATCCCAGGCGTTATCCTCGCAGCCTCATGCGCCTGCTTCTCGATTCCTTCTGGCGCGCGGTCGCCTACTGCATGCTGCCGCGCGTGATCGTGCTGTCGCTGCTGCCGCTGGGCCTGATGGTGCTGCTGGCGGCGGCGCTCGGCTACTTCTATTGGGAGCCGGCCGTGGCCTGGACGCGCGGCGCGCTCGACGCCTGGCCGCTGCTCGCGAGCTTCTGGGCCTGGATCGGGCGGCTTTTTTCCGGTGACGTGACCTCCATGCTGGCGGCGCTGGTGGTGGTGTTTGCCGCCACGCCGCTGATCGTGGTGGTCACGCTGCTGATCGTGGCGGGCCTCATGGCCCCGGCCCTCACCAAGCTGGTGGGCGAGCGCCGCTTTCCCGCGCTGGAGCAGAAAAAGGGCGCTTCCTTCATCGGCAGCGTGGCCCGTTCGCTCGGCGTGACGCTGCTGGCGCTGGTGGCCCTGGTCGTGTCGATGCCGCTCTGGCTCATTCCGCCGCTGGTGCTGATTCTTCCGCCGCTGATCTGGGGCTGGCTCACCTACCGTGTGATGAGCTTCGACGCGCTGGCCGAGCATGCGAGCCCCGAGGAGCGGGCCACGCTGCTGCGCACGCACCGGCTGCCGCTGCTTCTGATCGGCGTGATGTGCGGCTACCTCGGCGCGGCGCCGAGCATCGTCTGGGCGTCGGGCCTGCTGTTTGCCGCAGCCTTCCTGGTGCTGGTGCCGATCGCAATCTGGATCTACACGCTGGTCTTCGCTTTCTCCGCGCTCTGGTTCGCACACTACTGCCTCGACGCCCTGGCCCAGCTGCGAACGCAGCGCGCCGCGGCGCTGGCGTCGGCCGACAACGGCACGCCGGCCCTTGAGGCCGCATCAGCCAACCAGGCTGCTCTTTCTCAATGGGGTTCACCATGACACGCGCATTCGGTCTCATCGTCGTCGGCGACGAGATTCTTTCCGGCAAGCGCACGGACAAGCACATGCCCAAGGTCATCGAACTGCTCGCCGCGCGTGGCTTGCAGCTCGGTTGGGCGGAATACGTGGGCGACGAGCCCACACGCATCACCGCGGCGCTCATGCGCGCCTTTGCCTCGGGGGACATCGTGTTTTCCACCGGCGGCATCGGCGCCACGCCCGACGACCACACGCGCCAATGCGCCGCCAAGGCGCTGCGCGTGCCATTGGCGCTGCACCCGGAAGCCGAGGTGCTGATCCGCGAGCGCATGAAGGACACGGCGGACGAGCAGGGCCTGCCCTACGAACCTGATCGGCCCGACAACATCCACCGCCTGAACATGGGCGTGTTTCCGCAGGGCGCGACGATCATCCGCAACCCTTACAACAAGATTCCGGGCTTCAGCGTGGCACATGTGCACTTCGTGCCCGGCTTTCCGGTCATGGCCTGGCCGATGATCGAGTCGGTGCTCGACAGCCGGTATGCCGAGTTGTTCACCCGTGACGCCATCGCCGAGAAGTCCGTGATCGTTTTCGGTGCGATGGAAGCCACGCTCACGCCCCTGATGCAGGCCATCGAAGAGGCGCATGCCGGCATCAAGGTGTTCAGCCTGCCGAGCGTCGATCACCCGCAATACGGCCGTCACATCGAGTTGGGCGTCAAAGGCGACCCGGCCCGGCTCGATGCGGCCTATACCCAGCTGATCGAAGGGTTGCACAGCTTTGATGCCAAGCTTGGACCAGAATTGGTGCGTTGATCCTCAATGCACCAATGTGGTGAATCATCGCCTTGTTTTAAAGCGGTGCATCCGTGGCCAAAGCCTCATTCCGTGGGGTGACAATGGCACAGAAACTGCATCCTTCGTTTCCGTATTCCTAACCACCATCCAACTCAGGAGAAACTGATGGCAAAGACCGTCGCCGATGTACTCAAGCTCGTCAAGGAAAACGAGGTCAAGTTCATCGACTTCCGCTTCACCGACACCCGTGGCAAAGAGCAGCACGTCACCGTGCCGGTCTCGGCTTTCGATGAAGACAAATTCACCTCGGGCCACGCGTTCGACGGTTCCTCCATCGCCGGTTGGAAGGGCATCGAAGCCTCGGACATGCAACTCATGCCCGACCCGAACACCGCCAACATCGACCCCTTCTTCGAAGAAACGACGCTGATCCTCACCTGCGACGTGATCGACCCGGCGGACGGCAAGGCCTACGAGCGCGATCCGCGTTCGCTCGCCAAGCGCGCCGAGGCCTACATGAAGGCCTCGGGCCTGGGCGACACCGCATTCTTCGGTCCGGAACCCGAATTCTTCGTGTTCGACGGCGTTCGCTGGAAGAACGACATGTCGGGCTGCTTCGTGAAGATCGATTCCGAAGAAGCCTCCTGGAACACCGACAAGGAATACGAGCACGGCAACACCGGCCACCGTCCGGCGGTCAAGGGCGGCTACTTCCCGGTCCCCCCGGTCGACAGCTTCCAGGACATGCGCTCGGAAATGTGCCTGGTGCTCGAAGCCCTGGGCATCCCGGTCGAAGTGCATCACCATGAGGTGGCCAACGCCGGCCAGATGGAACTGGGCACCAAGTTCAGCACGCTGGTGCAGCGCGCCGACTGGGTCCAGCTGCAGAAGTACGTGATCCACAACGTGGCCCACGCCTACGGCAAGACCGCCACGTTCATGCCCAAGCCCATCGTCGGCGACAACGGCTCCGGCATGCACGTGCACCAGTCGGTCTGGAAGGACGGCAAGAACCTGTTCGCCGGCGACGGCTATGCGGGCCTCTCGGACTTCGCGCTGCACTACATCGGCGGCATCATCAAGCACGCCCGTGCCCTGAACGCCATCACGAACCCCGGCACCAACAGCTACAAGCGCCTGGTGCCCGGCTTCGAAGCCCCGGTGAAGCTGGCTTATTCGGCCAAGAACCGCTCGGCCTCGATCCGCATTCCGTTCGTGGCCAACCCCAAGGGCCGCCGCGTCGAAGCGCGCTTCCCCGATCCGCTGATGAACCCGTACCTCGGCTTCGCGGCGCTGCTGATGGCCGGCCTGGACGGCGTGGAAAACAAGATCCATCCGGGCGAAGCCGCCAGCAAGGACCTGTACCACCTGCCGCCGGAAGAAGACGCGCTGATCCCCACCGTGTGCCACAGCCTCGACCAGGCCCTGGAATACCTGGACAAGGACCGTGCGTTCCTCACCAAGGGTGGCGTGTTCACCGATTCGTACATCGACGCGTACATCGAGCTGAAGATGCAGGAAGTCACGCGCTTCCGCATGGCGACGCACCCGGTCGAATTCGACATGTACTACTCGCTGTAATTGGCTCGCCCCCCAGGCTGCGCGTGTCTCCCGAAAGGGACGGTGTAAGCCTGACGGGTTATGAAAGGACGGCCTTGGCCGTCCTTTTTCCTTGGGGCGGAACATCTTGTCACCAGTGGCGCGGAATTGCATGAAAATGCGCCTTTGTCGCGCCACCCAACGATTCTCATGAAGACTGCTTCTCTCATCGTACTGACCGGTTCATTGTTGGCCGCACTGCCTGCGCTCGCGCAGGAGCGCGTGTGGCGCTGCGGCAATGAATACACCAACAACGCGACCGTCGCCCAGCAAAAGGGCTGCAAGGTCATGGAAGGCGGCAACGTCACCGTCGTGCAGGGTGGCGGCGGCACGAAGTCGTCGTCGGGCAGTTCCTCGGGCAGTTCGGGTGCGTCCGCCGCGCGTGCGCCGGTCGGCAGCCCGCGCGTCGAAGGCGTCGACCAGCGCGCCCGCGACGGCGAAGCCCGCTCGGTGCTCGAATCGGAGCTCAAGAAGGCCGAGGCGCGCCAGGCCGAGCTGCAGAAGGAATACAACAACGGCGAGCCTGAAAAGCAGGGCAGCGAAGGCCGCAATTACCAGAAGTACCTCGACCGCGTGGCCGAAATGAAGGCCGAACTCGCGCGCAACGAGAGCGACATCGCCGGCATCCGCCGCGAAATCGGCCGCCTGCCGGCCAACAAGACGCAATAGACATGGCATTCGGGAAGAAGGCGATCGGCGCCAACACGCGCTTTCAGACCTTCGACCTCTTGTCCACGCTGATCGCGGTGGTCAACAGCGACGGCTCTGTGCTCTTTGCCAACGCGGCGCTCGAAGACGCGCTGGGCACCTCGCGCCGCACGCTCGAAGGCTCGCAGTTCGGCGCCTGCTTTCACGAGCCGCAGGTGCTGCGCACCGCCATCGACGGCGCGAGCAGCAACGACTTCGCCACGCTGCGCTACGAAGCGTTCCTGCGCCGCGTCAACCACGAGCTCATGCCGGTGCAGGTGACGCTGGCGCACGGCGACAAGAAGGGCGAGCTCGTCATCGAGATGTCGCCGCTGGAGCATCAGGTGCGGCAGGACCGCGAAGAGCGCCTCATCGACCAGGCGCAGGCCAACAAGGAACTCATCCGCAACCTCGCGCATGAAATCAAGAACCCGCTGGGCGGCATTCGCGGCGCGGCGCAGCTGCTGCAGATGGAGGTCGAGTCGCGCGACCTCATCGAATACACCCAGGTCATCATCCACGAGGCCGACCGGCTGCAGACGCTGGTCGACCGCCTGCTGGCTCCGCACCGCCGCCCGCACGTGGTGGGCGACGTCAACATCCACGAAGTCTGCGAGCGGGTGCGCTCGGTCATCCTTGCGGAGTTTCCGCGCGACCTGCACATCGAGCGCGACTTCGACGTGTCGATCCCCGAGTTTCGCGGCGACCGCGAGCAGCTGATCCAGGCCACGCTCAACATCGTCCACAACGCCGCGCAGGCCCTCGCCGAGAGACGCGCGGCGGGCGATGCGCAGATCACTTTCAAGACCCGCATTGCCCGCCAGGTGATATTCAACAAGCAGTGGTACCGATTGGCATTGGAATTGCATGTAATCGACAATGGACCGGGTGTGCCGGACACGATCAAGGACCGCATCTTCTACCCGCTCGTATCGGGCAGGGAAGGCGGAACAGGCCTGGGGCTGACCCTTGCGCAAACTTTTGTGCAACAGCATCACGGCGTGATCGAGTGCGATAGCGTCCCGGGCCGAACCGATTTCAAGATACTGATACCGCTGCCCTAGCGCAGCACGGCAACAAGGAGATGCATGAAGCCGATCTGGATAGTTGATGACGACCAATCGATCCGCTTCGTGCTCGAGAAGGCCTTGCTGCGCGAAGACTTGCCCACGCGCAGCTTCACGAACACGCGCGAGGTGCTGGCCGCTCTTGAGCAGGCCGAAGGCGACGACCAGCAAGGCCCGCAGGTTCTGGTGAGCGACATCCGCATGCCCGGCGGCTCCGGCCTCGACCTGCTCGACAAGATCAAGGCCAAGCACCCCGGCCTGCCCGTCATCATCATGACGGCGTTCTCCGACCTCGACAGCGCCGTCTCGGCCTTTCAGGGCGGCGCCTTCGAATACCTGCCCAAGCCCTTCGACCTGCCGCGCGCGGTCGAGCTCATCCGCCGTGCGGTCGACGAAAGCCAGCGCGAGGAAGTCTCCGAAGAGCGCATGGTCGCCGCGCCCGAAATGCTGGGCCAGGCGCCCGCCATGCAGGACGTGTTCCGCGCCATCGGCCGGCTTTCACAGAGCAACGTCACGGTGCTGATCACCGGCGAATCGGGTTCGGGCAAGGAGCTGGTGGCGCGCGCGCTGCACAAGCACTCGCCGCGCGCCAACGGCCCCTTCGTGGCCATCAACACCGCCGCCATTCCCAAGGACCTGCTGGAGAGCGAACTCTTCGGCCATGAGCGCGGCGCCTTCACTGGCGCGCAGACCATGCGCCGCGGCCGCTTCGAACAGGCCGAAGGCGGCACGCTCTTCCTGGACGAAATCGGCGACATGCCCTTCGACCTGCAGACGCGCCTGCTGCGCGTGCTGAGCGACGGCCATTTCTACCGCGTGGGCGGCCACAACTCGGTCAAGGCCAATGTGCGCGTGATTGCCGCCACCCACCAGGACCTGGAGCAGCGCGTCAAGCTCGGCGGCTTCCGCGAAGACCTGTTTCACCGCCTCAACGTGATCCGGCTGCGCCTGCCCGCGCTGCGCGAACGCGGCGAGGATGTGCCCGCGCTCACCCGCCATTTCCTGCAGCAGAGCGCGCGCCAGCTCGGCGTCGAGCCCAAGCGCATTTCCGACGCAGCGCTCGCCAAGCTCGCGACCTTCGGCTTCCCCGGCAATGTGCGTCAGCTGGAAAACATCTGCCACTGGCTGACCGTGATGGCGCCCGCGCAGCTGATCGAAACCAAGGACTTGCCGCCCGAGGTGATGGCGGTCGGCGTCGACACGCACGTGGCCGAGGTGGCTGCATCGGTCGCCGTCGCCGTGCCGCCGCTGGCTGTGGCGCCCCTGCCTGCCGCTGGCATCGAGCGCGAAGCGGTGTCGGCTTCCGCCGCCCCTGAAGCCGCGGAAGCGGCGGTCGGTGTCAGCAGCTGGGAGAGCGGCCTCGAAATCGAAGCCCAGGCCTTGCTCGCGGCCGGCCGCACCGACGTGTGGGATGCGCTCTCGCGCCGCTTCGAATCGCGCCTGATCCTCACGGCGCTGACCAGCACGCGGGGCCGCCGCATCGAGGCTGCGCAGAAGCTGGGCATTGGTCGCAACACCATCACCCGGAAGATCCAGGAACTGGGCATCGAGTGACATCGCCCGCGCCCGGGGCAGGGCGCCGCCCAGAGGCGCGCAGCTTCGGGGCTACCTGCTTCGCTGCCCCAGCGTGATCGAATCGAGCTGGAACTTCCCGCTCTTGTCCCAGAGCCAGGTGTCGACGTAAGTGTGGCCGCCGAGCTTGCCCGGGGACGGCAGCGGCGAGGTCGCCTTGATCAGCTCGGCAATCATCGGCGGCACCTCCGGCGCATGGCTGGGCACGCGGCTGAAGGTGACGTTGTTCACCTTGCCGTTCGCGTCGATGTCCGTCTCGACCACCACCACCGCGTACACCAGCGGCGGAATCTTTCCCTTGTAGATGCGGTTCGCGTAGGCCTTGTAGATATGGCGCGCGCCGATCTTGCGGTAGGCGCGCACGGCGGGCGTCTGCGCGGTGATCAGGCGTACCGTCGGCACGTCGCTCTTTGCGGGCGGCGCTTCGTCCGTGGGCGAGGTGGCGGTCTTGCCGTCTTCGGTCTTGTCCGCGGGCTTGAGGATCGAGCAGGCACCCAGGGACAGCAAGGCGAACGCGGCAACGAGTGCGGCGAAGGTGCGGGCGGCCATGCGGTTCAGGCGCCCAGGTCCAGATCGAGCACCACCGGCGCGTGGTCGCTGGGCTTTTCCCACTTGCGCGGCACGCGGTCGATCACGCAGCCCTTCACGCGCGGCACCAGCGGCTCGCTCACCAGCACGTGGTCGATGCGCAGGCCCCGGTTCTTCTGGTAGCCCAGCATGCGGTAGTCCCACCACGAGTAGCTCTTCTCGGGCTGCTCGAACATGCGGAAGCTGTCGGTCAGGCCCAGCGCGAGAAGCGCCTTGAAATGGTTGCGCTCTTCGGTCGTGTGGTGAATGGTTTCCTTCAGGCCCACGGGATCGAAGCTGTCGCGGTCTTCCAGCACGATGTTGAAGTCGCCCAGCAGCACCAGGTTCGGGTGCGCCGCCAGTTCCTGGCGCAGCCACTCGCGCAGCGCGTCCAGCCACTTCATCTTGTATTCGAACTTCTCGGAACCCGGCGTCTGGCCGTTCACGAAGTAGCAGTTGACCACGCGCACCGGGCCGGCCGGCGTGTCGATGGTGGCCGCGATCACGCGCGACTGCTCGTCGGTGAAGCTGGCGATGTTCTTCACCACCTCCCGCACGGACGCCAGGCTGAGGATGGCCACACCGTTGTATGTTTTCTGGCCGAACACGGCCGCTTCGTAGCCGGCCGACTTGAGCACCTCCAGCGGGAACTTGTCGTCGGTCATCTTCAGCTCCTGCAGGCAGAGCACGTCGACCGGGTTGGCAACGAGCCAGTCGAGCACATGCTGCAGGCGCGCGGTGAGGGAGTTGACGTTCCAGGTGGCGATTTTCATGTGCTTGTAAGCGGTTGATTTCAATGATGTTTTTGTGATTTCGACGCTTCCGCACCGGGCCTTGCCGCACCGCCATGCCTCCGCGTGGGCGGCCAGCTTAGCAAAAGCATCCCGGTTTCCACGTAGGCGCATGGGCCAGGCGTGCGGACGACCCCGGCCCCGTTCGCTGAAAAAGTGTTTCCCGCGCCGAAGCTTGGCACCGCCTTCGATGAGCGGTGCAATCGCGTCGAATCATCACGGAGACATACAACATGCACAGCAAGCTTCTTTCCCGCCTGCCGTCGGCCGCGATCGCGGGGATGCTCGGCCTGGCCGCCGTCTCGCCCGGGCTCGCGCTAGCGCAGGACCGCTACCCGGCCAAGCCCATCCGACTGGTGGTGCCGTTCCCCGCCGGCACCGCGCCCGATGTGATGGCGCGCTACTGGGGCGACCGCGTGAGCAAGCAATTGCAGCAGCCGGTCATCGTCGAAAACCGTGCTGGCGCGTCCACCATCGTCGGCACGCAGGCGGTCATCTCCTCGCCGGCCGACGGCTACACGCTGCTCTACACCGCCAGCGGCACGGTCACCATCAATCCCTTCGCCTACAAGAAGCTGCCCTACCAGCCGCAGGACCTGGTGCCGGTCACGCGCATGCTGTCGATCCCGCTGGTGGTGTCGGTGCCCGTGCAGTCGCCCTACAAGACGCTGGCCGACCTGATCAAGGACGCCAAGGCCAGGCCCGGCCAGGTGAGCTATGCCTCGTACGGCATGGGCACCGTGCCGCACATGTCGATGGCCTACTTTGCCAACAGCGCGGGCCTGGTGCTGAACCACATTCCCTACCGCGACGGCGGCCTGACCGACCTGATCGGCGGGCGGGTGGACGTGGCGTTCTCGCCCATCGCTGACGTGCTGCCCTACATCAAGGCGGGCAAGGTGCGGCCGCTGGCGGTATCCAGCGCGCGGCGGCTCGACTCGCTGGCCCAGGTGCCGACCGTGGCCGAAACCTTTGCCGGGTTCGAGGGCGACTCATGGCACGGCGTCTTTGCGCTCAAGGGAACGCCGCAGCCCATCGTGGAGCAGATCGGCGCGGTGTCGCGCCGCATCGCGGCGTCGGACGAGTACCGGCAGTACCTGGCCGAGTTCGGCCTCGTTCCGGTGGGCGGCTCGTCCGACGATTTTTCTCAGCTTGTCGGCGCGGAGTCCAAGCGCTGGTCGAAGGTCGTCAAGGACAACAACATCTCGCTGGAGTAGCGGAATAGGCCTGCCTCAAAGCCCCAGCGCCTTGGCCACGCCCGCGCCGTACGCCGGATCGGCCCTGGTGCAGTTGTCGATGTGCCGGCGCTTGATGAACTCCGGCGCATCGCCCATGGCACGGGCGGTGTTCTCGAACAGCACCTGCTGCTGCGCCGGCGCCATCAGGCGGAACAGGTCGCCCGGCTGCTTGTAATAGTCCGAATCATCTTCGCGGAAGTTCCAGAAGTCCGCATCGCCGCGCAGTTTGAGCGGCGGCTCGCGGTAGTCGGGCTGCTCCTGCCACTGGCCGAAGCTGTTGGGCTCGTAGTGCAGCGTGCCGCCGTAGTTGCCGTCCACGCGCATCGTGCCGTCGCGGTGGTTGCTGTGCACCGGGCAGCGCGCGGCGTTCACCGGAATCTGGTGGTGGTTGACGCCCAGGCGGTAGCGCTGTGCGTCCGAATACGCGAACAGGCGCGCCTGCAGCATCTTGTCGGGCGACACGCTGATGCCGGGCACCAGGTTGTTCGGCGCGAAGGCGCTCTGCTCGACGTCGGCGAAAAAGTTCTCGGGGTTGCGGTTGAGCTCGAAGAAGCCCACCTCGATCAGCGGGTAGTCCTTCTTGGGCCAGATCTTGGTCAGGTCGAAGGGGTGGTAGGGCACCTTCTCCGCATCGGCCTCGGGCATCACCTGCACGTACAGCGTCCACTTGGGAAAGTCGCCGTTCTCGATCGCGTCGTACAGGTCGCGCTGGTGGCTCTCGCGGTCGCCGCCCACGACAGCGGTGGCTTCGGCGTCGGTGAGGTTCTTGATGCCCTGCTGCGTCTTGAAGTGGAACTTGACCCAGAAGCGCTCGTTGGCCGCGTTGATGAAGCTGAAGGTGTGCGAGCCGAAGCCGTGCATGTGGCGGTAGCTGGCCGGAATGCCGCGGTCGCTCATCACGATGGTCACCTGGTGCAGCGCTTCGGGCAGCGAGGTCCAGAAGTCCCAGTTGTTGGTGGCGCTGCGAAGGTTGGTTCGGGGATCGCGCTTGACGGCTTTGTTGAGGTCCGGAAACTTGCGCGGGTCGCGCAGGAAGAACACCGGCGTGTTGTTGCCCACCAGGTCCCAGTTGCCTTCCTCGGTATAGAACTTGAGAGCGAAGCCCCGGATGTCGCGCTCGGCATCGGCCGCGCCGCGCTCGCCGGCCACGGTGGTGAAGCGGGCGAACATCTCGGTTTTCTTGCCCACCGCGCTGAAGAGCTTGGCGCGCGTGAACTTCGTGATGTCGTGCGTGACGGTGAACGTGCCGAAGGCGCCCGAGCCCTTGGCGTGCATGCGGCGCTCGGGAATGATTTCGCGGTTCAGGTTGGCGAGCTTCTCGAACAGCCACACGTCCTGCATCAGCAGCGGGCCGCGGGGGCCGGCGGTCAGGCTGTTCTGGTTGTCGACCACGGGGGCGCCGAAGGCGGTGGTGAGCGGGGTCTTTTTCGAGGTGTCGGATGAGTCGGTCATGGGTTGTGTTTCTTGTGGGAGTGGAGGAAGCGGGGCCACTTTAATTTCAATGTGCCCCCGGTCCAAGCACGCATCTGCTGTTGCCGACGTCGGCATGCTTCATGCCGACGGGGCGATGTCCTGCACTTCGCGGCGCCCGCGGCTGTCGAGGCCCGCGCGGCAGGCGCGGAAGACTGGGCGTTTTCCAAGAGGAGACGTTCATGAGTTCCACATCGAAGCAGCCGTCTGTGCACGAGGAGCCCGAGATCACGCAGGAAGAGTCCGTGCCCAGCGACGGCGCCGACACCGCAGGCGAAGAAATGATGAAGGGCGTGGTCAACCCCAAGCTGCACGACGCAGGCTCGGCGGAACACAAGACGCCTGAAAAAGCCGCGAAGAAACCCTAGCAAAAATCCTGGGAGATACCCGAGCGCAAGCGGCGCGCCGCCCGGCTCACAACTCGATGAATGCCGACGTGGCCTTGTTCAGGGCCAGCCTGCCTTTGGCGGTGATCGATTCCACCTGGGCCAGTTGATGGATCGCGCGCTCGTCGGGCGAATGCTCCGATGGCGGAATGAAGGCGGTCACCAACTCTGCCGCACGCAGCACGCGCACCCTGTCGATGTCGGCGGGCGTGTGAACGACCAAGGGCAATTTCTGCTCCGATATCGCCCGAAGAAACTCCATGGACATGGGCTTGTCTCCTTGTCTTGATGGCAGGGGTCCGGGCATTGTGGGCACAAACAATGAGCCTGTGCTTAATCCCTGCCGCACGCATGCCTTTCAGGTGCGTACTGAAGTTTTCAATTTGCCGGCCAGGCCGCGGTATCTGGCAACAGGATGTGCCAGATCGCAGGGTCGATGCCCTCGAAGGTCGTGCGGTAGCGGTCGGACAGGCGGTCTTCGCCGGTCACGTCGCGAATCACGATGCTGTCGATGCGCTGCGGATTTGCGCGGAACACCTGCGCATAGATTTCCGGATCGGCCTCGCCCGAATCGCCCACCAGCACGAACCGGCGCTGCGGAAATTCGGCGAACAAGCGGTCGATCACGCCCAGCTTGTGCGCGCGCGAATCTTCCGCGCCGGGAATCAGCGTGCGCCAGGTGGTGCTCTCGCGCAGGTGCATGCTTCCGGCGGGAAAGTCGTTGCCGCGAACAAAATCCGCGAGCGCCGGATACAGCTGGATCGGGCTGGCCGACAGGTAGTGAAAGCGCGTGTCCGGCGCCAGTGCCAGCGCGCGGTAGTAGGCCGCCATGCGCGGTGCCGCCTCGAAGCGCCGCGCGAAGGTGTTCAGCAGCATCTCGCGCCTGTCGCGTACCTGCGTGCGCTTGATGGTGTCGTCGATGTCCGAGATGACCGAAACGCCTTGTTCCGGCACCACCAGCGCCTGGCCCCTGAAGCGGTGCAGCAGCTCTCCCGGCCCGGTCACGCCGTGGAACTGCAGCCACTGCAGCGGCGCGGATGTGCGCGGCGCATCGATCACCACGCGCAGGTTGCTGCGGCCGTCGGAGCCCGAAGGCGGCATCGCGACGCGGGCCTGCGTGCCGTCGAACACCACGTCGATCAGCTTGCCCTCTTCGGACTCGGCATGGAACAGGGCCGTGCGCTGGTTGAAGCGCAGCCGCGCCGCGGGCGAGAGCTGCTTGAGGTTCAGGCCCAGGTAGCGCGCGAGGGCGGTGTTGAGGCCCCAGCGATGCTCGCGCTCGAAGATCCAGGCATGGATGTCGACCTCGATCCGGCCGTCGCCGGCCAGGCGCGCCGTGCCGGGCAGGAAGATCGCTTCTTCGTCGGGCTCGAGCGGCTCGGCGGCGTGCAGCGCCTGCAGGGGCGCGAGCGCCGCGGCGAGCGCGGTGCCCATCAAAACGGACCGGCGCCGGAGCACCGCCGCAGCCTTCGGGCTGCCTGGCGCGCCGCCGCTCATGCTTCTACTGGCGCGATGCGTTCGAGGGTCACGAAGCTGTAGTCCAGCCCGTCCTTGGCCGAGACATGCGACGTGCGCTGTGTTTCGCGCCAGGCGGCGCCGTCGAGCGTGGGGGCGTGTGCATCGCCTTCGTAGTCGCGCGCGATCTCGGTCACCACGGCGCGCTGCGCCAGGGGCTCGGCTTCGGCGTAGATCTGTGCGCCGCCGATCACCCACACCTCGGGGGACTTCGCCTGCTCGCAGAGCGAGAGCGCCTGCGCAAGGCTGCCCACCGGCTGCGCGCCTTCGGCCTGCCAGCCGGCCTGCCGCGTGACCACGATGTTCTGCCGGCCCGGCAGCGGGCGAAAGCGCGGCGGCAGCGAGTCCCAGGTCTTGCGGCCCATGATCACCGGCGCGCCGGCGGTCTGCTGCTTGAAGTGCGCCATGTCTTCGGGCAGGTGCCAGGGGATGGTGCCGTTGGCACCGATCGTGCCGTTGGCGGCGCGGGCGTAGATGAGGTTGATGCGGGTCGTCATCGATCGGCGGGCCTCTTCGCTCACACCGCCACGGGTGCCTTGATGGGGTCGCCGTGCTTGTAGTCGAGCACTTCGAAGTCTTCGTACTGGTAGTCGAAGATGGAGTCGGGCTTGCGCTTGATGTTGAGCACGGGGTAGGGGTACGGATCGCGGCTCAGTTGCAGCTTCACCTGTTCGGCGTGGTTGCTGTAGATGTGGCAGTCGCCGCCGGTCCAGATGAAGTCGCCCACGTCCAGGTCGCACTGCTGCGCGACCATGTGCGTGAGCAGCGCGTAGCTGGCGATGTTGAAAGGCACGCCCAGGAAGATGTCGGCGCTGCGCTGGTAGAGCTGGCAGCTCAACTTGCCGCGTCCTGAGCTTGTCGAAGGAGTCTGTCCTGAGCTTGTCGAAGGGCCCTCGGCCTGCGGCGGTGCCACGTAGAACTGGAAGAAGGCATGGCAGGGCATCAGCGCCATCTTGGAGAGCTCGGCCACGTTCCAGGCGCTCACGATGATGCGGCGCGAATCGGGGTTGGTCTTCAGGGTCTTGATGACGTCGGCAATCTGGTCGATGTGCCCGCCGTCGGGCGTGGGCCAGCTGCGCCACTGCACGCCGTACACCGGGCCCAGGTCGCCGTCTTCGCGCGCCCATTCGTCCCAGATGCTGACGCCGCGTTCCTTGAGCCAGTTGTTGTTGCTCGACCCGGTCAGGAACCACAGCAGTTCCTGGATGATGGACTTGAGGTGCACCTTCTTCGTGGTCACCAGTGGAAAGCCTTCATTCAGGTCGAAGCGCATCTGGTGGCCGAACACGCTCTTGGTGCCCGTGCCGGTGCGGTCGCTCTTGAACACGCCGTGGGTGTCCACGTGGCGCATGAAGTCTTCGTACTGGGAACGGACGGGGCGGGTGGGCGTGGAGGTCATGGGCGAAGGTGGGGGTGTCTGGCGGGCCGGGGGCAGGGGGTCGAATTTTAAAGTGCGCGGGCTTAGCATGGTGGCCATGAGCCAAGACCACCCCTCCGCCAACCCCGTACACGGTCAGGGACACGATCACGGACAGGCCCACGATCACAGCGAACTCGGCGAAATGGATCTGCGGGTGCGCGCCCTAGAAAGCGTGCTCACCCAGAAGGGCTACATAGCCCCCGCCGCGCTCGACGCGCTGATCGACACCTACCAGACCCGCATCGGCCCGCGCAACGGCGCGCGGGTGGTGGCGCGGGCCTGGGTCGACCCGGCGTTCCATGACTGGCTGATGGCCGATGCCACGGCTGCCATCGCCTCTCTCGGCTACACCGGCCGGCAGGGCGAGCACATGGTGGCGGTGGAAAACACCGACGCGCAGCACCACATGGTCGTCTGCACCCTCTGCAGCTGCTACCCCTGGCCCGTGCTGGGCCTTCCACCCGCTTGGTACAAGAGCGCGCCGTACCGCTCGCGGGCCGTGAAGGATCCGCGCGGCGTGCTGGCCGATTTCGGCACGACGCTGCCGGAGACGACGCGCATCCGCGTCTGGGATTCGACCGCCGAGGTGCGCTATCTCGTGATTCCGCAACGGCCTGCGGGCACCGAGGGATGGAGCGAGGACGCGCTTGCCGCGCTGGTCTCGCGTGATTCGATGATCGGCACGCGGCTGGTGGAAGCGCCCGCCGCAAGGAGCCGCGCATGAGCTACGTCACGCACGCCGACCTCGGCGGCCAGCCTGGCTTCGGTTCGGTCACGCCGGAGCCTGAAGGCGAACTGTTCCATGCCAGCTGGGAGCCGCGTGCGTTGGCCCTCACGCTGGCCATGGGGGCGACCGGCTCATGGAACATCGACGCCAGCCGCGCCATGCGCGAGACGCTGCCGGACTACCGCAACCTGAGCTACTACCAGATATGGCTCGGCGCACTCGAGCAGTTGATGCTGCAGCGCAAGCAGGTCTTTCCGGACGAGCTCGCGGCGGGCGAGATGCACCATCCGGCCGCACCGCTGGCCCGCGTGCTGCAGGCTGTCGACGTTCCGTCCGTGCTGGCGAAGGGCTCGCCCACCGGGCGCCCCGAGAGGAGCCCCGCACGGTTCGCGACCGGGCAGACCGTGCGCATGCGTCTGGGCAAGGTCGACCATCACACGCGGCTGCCGGGCTATGTGCAGGGCAAGCGCGGCACGATCGCGCATGTCCATGGCGCGCACGTGTTCGCCGATGCGAACGCGCAAGGCCTGGGCGAGCAGCCGCAGTGGCTCTACACCGTGGTCTTCGACGAGGCCGAGCTCTGGGGCGAGCAGCCGGCGCCGCAGAACCTGTCGGTCTCGGTCGATGCGTGGGAGAGCTACCTGGAAGCCGTCGCATGACGGGCGGCATGCCGTCGGTGCCCGGCATGCCGCGCGATGCCGACGGGCCGGTGTTCAAGGAACCATGGGAAGCACAAGCCTTCGCGATGACGCTCGCATTGCACGAACGCGGCTTGTTCAACTGGGTGGAGTGGGCCGAGGCGCTGGCGGCGCAGATCGCCGCGGCGCAAGCCGCGGGCGACCCGGACACCGGCGACACCTACTACCGCCACTGGCTCGCCGCGCTCGAAGGGCTTGTGGCCCTGAAGGGTGTGAGTTCGGACGATGAACTCGCCCGCTACCGTCATGCGTGGGACCACGCGGCGGACCGCACGCCGCATGGGCAGCCGATCGAGTTGCGGGGCGAAGACTTTTCGCGCTGAGCGGCTCGTGTCTTGCTTCTTCCCCTCTGGTGGAAGGTTGGTAGGGGGCAGGCGGAGCGCCCAAGGGATACGCCGCGTGCCCCCACCCCGGCCCTCCCCCGGGAGGGGAGGGAGAAATGCAAAAACCTAGACGCGGATCACGCGCCCCGGGTTCAGCGTGTTCTTCGGATCCAGCCCGCGCTTGATCGCCCGCATCATCTCCAGCGCCACCGGCGACTTGTGCTTTTCGAGCTTGTCGATCTTGAGCGAGCCCACGCCATGCTCGGCCGAGAACGAACCGCCGAACTTCTCGACCGCGTCGTACACCAGCGTGTTGATGCGGTCCTCTTCGTTCTTCAGGAACGCCTTGGTGTCGATGTTCTCCGGCGCCTGCACGTTGTAGTGCAGGTTGCCGTCGCCCAGGTGCCCGAAGTTCACGAGGCGCACGCCGGCGATCTCGCGCTTGAGCAGCGCATCGGTCTCCGCCACGAAGGCCGGAATGCGCGACACCGGAATCGAGATGTCGTGCTTGATGTTCAGGCCTTCTTCGGCCTGCGCGAGCGGAATGCTCTCGCGGATGTGCCAGAGCTGGTGCGCCTGCGTGAGGTTCTCGGCCACCACCGCGTCGGTCACGCAGCCGTCTTCGAACGCCGTCTCCAGCAGCGCCTCGAAGCGGGCGCGCGCATGGTCTTCGGATTCGCTGTCGGAGTTCTCGAGCAGCACGCAGTACGGCACGGCCTCGTCGGCGATGAAGGGCACGCGCAGTTGCGGCATGTGCTTGTCGACCAGGCTCAGCGCGAACTTGCCCATCACCTCGAAGCCGGTGAGCCCCGCGCCCAGGTGCTTGTGCGCCAGGCCCAGCAGCGTGACCGCATGGTCCAGCGAGGGCACCGCGGCCCAGGCTGTGAGCTGCGCGGCCGGCAGCGGATAGAGCTTCATGGTCGCGGCGGTGATGATGCCCAGCGTGCCTTCGCTGCCGATCATGAGGTCGCGCAGGTCGTAGCCGGTGTTGTCCTTGCGCAGGCCGCTGGTGCCTTCCCAGATCTCGCCCTGCGGCGTGACCACTTCCAGGCCCAGGCACAGGTCGCGCGTGTTGCCGTAGCGAACCACCTGCGTGCCGCCCGCGTTGGTCGCGAGGTTGCCGCCGATGGTGCAGCTGCCTTCGGCCGCCAGGCTCAGCGGGAACAGGAAGCCTTGTTTCTCCGCCGCCTCCTGCAGCACCTGCAGGATGCAGCCGGCTTCGACGGTCATCGTGAGGTTGGCTGCGTCGATGGTGCGAATGGCATTGAGCCGCTGCAGGCTCAGCACCACCTGCGTGCCGCTGTCATCGGGAATCGATCCGACCGCCAGACCGGTGTTGCCGCCCTGCGGCACGATGGCCGTGCCGGCCGCGGCGCAGGCCTTGACCACGTCGGCCACCTGCTGCGCATTGGCAGGACGCACCACCGCCAGCGACTTGCCGCGCGAGCGCTTGCGCCAGTCCTGTTCGTACGCGGTGAGGTCGCCCTCGTTGAGCACATGCGTCGCGCCGACGATGGCGCGCAGTTGGTCGATCAATGCAGGGGCGGAAGAAGTCATTGGGCGGAAGCCTCCAGTTGGCGGGCAGCGGCGGCGGCCTTGGCGTGGCGCAGGCGCAATCGCACATGCCAGGCACAGGCCGCGAAGAGCACCAGGCACAGCAGCACCTCGACCAGCGCGAGCACTTGCCCCACGCCGTTGGTGTCGCTCCAGGCGCGCACCACGCCCTCGGTGAAATAGAGCCAGATCATCAGGCTGACCCAGCGGTACGTGTACATGCGGTTCTTGTAGAGCCCCGCGAGTGGAATGACCAGCGGCAGCACCTTGAGCGCCAGCAGCGAGCCGCCCGGCCGCAGCGGCGCCAGCCACAGTTCCCAGGCCAGGCCAAGCACGATCAGGCCGACGAGGCTGCCCACGGCAAACCAGCGGGTGGCGCGGACGGAGGAGGGGGGGAGAGGCGAATTGGGTTGCATGGGCGGACACCGCGGAACCGGCTTCGCCGGGCCGCTGGTGTTGCCCCCGGAAGGGGGTTGGCGCAGCGACACGAAGTGCGCGGAGACTGGGGGAGAGTTCAGATCCTATGATACCGGCCATGAATCGCAGGCAGCTTTGGAGGGATCTTTCGCGCTTTCCGTGGCGCAATACGGCAGCCGTGCTGGGCGAGCGTTTTCGCGAGGATCGCCTGGGCCTCACGGCCAGCAGCTTGACCTTCACAACGACCATCGCGATGGTCCCGTTCTTCACGGTGGCACTGGCCCTGTTCACCGTGTTCCCGATGTTCGCGACGATGCAGGGCCGCCTGCAGCGCTGGCTCATCGAGAGCCTGATCCCGGAGAACATCGCGCGCCAGGTGCTCGGCTATTTGAACCAGTTCGCGAGCAAGGCCAGCGGCCTGGGCATCGCGGGCCTGATCGTGCTGCTGATCACCGCCATTGCGCTGATCCTCACCATCGACAAGACGCTCAACAACATCTGGCGCGTGCCCCGGCCCCGGCCCTTTGCGCAGCGGGTGCTCATTTACTGGGCGACCATCACGCTGGGGCCGCTCATCCTGGCGGTGAGCCTGTCGACCACCTCGTATGTGTTCGCGGCCTCGCGCGACGTGGTGGGCGGCGCCATGGTGAAGCTGGCCTTCGACAGCCTCGAATTCCTGCTGCTGGGCGCCGGCATGGCCGCGCTGTACCACTACGTGCCCAACACCACCGTGCGCTGGTCGCATGCGTGGGCCGGCGGCATCTTCGTGGCCGCGGCCATCGAGATCGCCAAGCGCGTGCTGGGCTATTACCTGAGCCTGGTGCCGACGTACTCGGTGCTCTACGGCGCCTTCGCCACCTTTCCGATCCTGCTGGTGTGGATCTACGTGGCGTGGGTGATCGTGCTTCTGGGCGCGGTCATCGCCGCCTACTTGCCGAGCTTGCTGACGGGCGTGGCGCGCCGTGGCGGCGCGGCGGGGTGGCCGCTGCAGCTGGCGATGGAATCGCTGCAGCACCTGGCGCGCGCGCGGGCCACGCCGGCCAAGGGCATGGGCGCGGCCGAGCTGGTGACGCGCATGCGGGTGGACACGCTGCAACTCACGCCCGTGCTCGAAACGCTGGTCGGCCTCGACTGGATCGCCCCGCTGGCCGAGGAGCCCGCCAACGAAGACCCGCGCTACGTGCTGCTGGCCGACCCGTCCACGCCCATCGAGCCCTTGCTCCAGGCGCTGCTGATGCCGCGGGCGGAGCCGCTCGAAGACCTGTGGCAGAAGGGCCCGTTGCGGTCGCTGCGCCTGGGCGATGTGCTGTTGATCTAGGGCCGTGCTGGCCGCGACTCAGATCTTGACCTTGCCCAGCCAGATGTCCCGGTACATCGCCCAGTCGCCCATGAACGAATAGAGCGGCCGCTTGAAGGAGGCCGGCTTGTTCTTCTCGAAGCCGAAGTGCCCGACCCAGGCAAAGGCATAGCCCACAAGCACCCCGGCGAGCAGCCACCACGGGTTGCGCGTGACCACCAGCGCCACCAGGCACAGCAACGACAGCGTCGAGCCCGCGAAGTGCAGGCGGCGGCAGGTGCGGTTGGCGTGCTCGGTCAGGTAGAAGGGATAGAACTGCGCAAAGCTCTTGAAACGGCGCGGATCGACGGCAGATTCCGGGGCGGTCGTGGTGTTCATCGTGCGAGTCTCCTGTGCGCTGGAGGCGCCTTGTCCATAATAGCCACGACCTTGCGGCCGCACCACCCCGCGCCCGTATTCACACCTTCACCGCATCCGCCTTTGAACGCCATTCCAGCCGCCACCGATTCCGCCGAACCGGCCAGCGATGCGCCTTGGGTCGTGTGCCTGTGCGCCGAATGGTGCGGCACCTGCCGCGACTACCGGCCGCTGTTCGAGCAGGTGGCGCGTGCGCATCCGCAGTGGCGCTTTGCCTGGGTCGACATCGAAGACCATGCCGACATCGCCGATGCGTTCGATGTGGAAACCTTCCCCACGCTGCTGGTGGCCGGTGCCGACGGCACGCGTTTCCTCGGCCCGATGCTGCCGCATGCGGAAACGCTCTCGCGCATGCTCGGCGCCTTGCAGCCGCCGCAAGCCTCGAGCTTCGACGTCGATCTGCTGCTCGCGGTGCTCGACAAGAAGCCGGCGGCATTTCGGGTCTGATCCGGCCACCCGCAAGGGCCGATCAAGTTGATCAAGGGCTGATCAAGCGCCGCCGGCCGCCGGCCGCGCCCGACCCAGCTTGCGCCGTCCCGCGCTCCCGATGGCCTTCACCAGGTGCTGCACGAAGGCCTGCACCAGCGGAGACAGCGTGCGTCCCTCGAGTGCCAGCACCTGCAGCCGCCGCTGCTGCAGCGGCGCGTCCGCAAAGGGGCGCGCCACCACCATGCCCGCGTCGATCTGATGCGTCACCGTCAGGTGGCCGGAGAGCAGCACGTCCGTCGCGCCCATCAGCGGCATCAGCACCGACGAGAAATTGCTGATGAAGATCGCGCGGTATTGCAGCCCCTGCTCGCTGCAGGCCTGGTCGAAAAGCTGGCGCGTGGTCATGCCCTTGAGGCCCACCGCGAGCGGATAGCGAACTGCCTCCGCCGCATGAACCACGCGCTGCCGCGCGAGCGGGTGCTCGGGCCGAAGCACCGCGAACACCGGCGCGCTTGCCGAGTGCACGATCGCCAGCCCCGGTTCCGGCGCCACCACATACTTGAGCGCGATGTCGGTGTCGCCGCGCACGAGCATCGCGCTCACTTCGTCGGGCGCACCGACGTACAGCTCGATCTGGCTGCCGGGGTGCGCCGTCTGAAAGTCGCGCATCACCGCAGGCATGAAGTTGGGCGCGAACCCCTCGGTGCACGCCATGCGCACGCGGCTGGCCTCTTGTCCGCCGAGGCCGCGCACCTGCTCGATGACCTGGTCGGCATCGAGCTGCGCATTGCGCAGGTGCCCGGCGAGCCGCTCGCCCGCCGCAGTGAGCGCCATGCCTCGGGCGTGGCGGTCGAACAGCGGGGTGCCCAGGCTGTCTTCCAGCTTGGCGATCTGGCGGCTCACTGCCGAAGAGGCCACGAAGAGGCGCGCCGCCGCCTGGTTGACCGAGCCGCTGCGCGCCACTTCCAGAAAGTAGCGCATCGGCATGCTGAGGAGCGGGAGTGTCATGGCGAGAGGAGCATGTTGCCTTCAAGGCAATGGTAGCTTGCCAAAACGATGCTGGAAGCATTGCTCTTCTGGCCTTGTACTTGCAACACCGACAGAAGAACAGGAAACAGCCCATGTCACGCACCTCCAGCCTCGCCGCCGCCGCCAGCTATTTCGATGAAGGCGCCTTCTTTGCGGACCTGCAGCGCCGCGTCGCCTTTCGCACCGAAAGCGACACAGGCGCCGCCACGCCCGCGCTGGAGGCCTACCTGCGCGAGGAACTGATGCCGCCGCTGGCCGCGCTGGGTTTCGCCTGCGAGGTGATCGCCAACCCGGTGCCCGGCGGCGGCCCCTTCCTCATCGCGCGCCGCGTCGAAGACCCGGCCCTGCCCACGGTGCTCACCTACGGCCACGGCGACGTGGTGAGCGGCCAGGACGCGCAGTGGGACGAAGGCCTGGGCCCCTGGGCGCTGACGGTGCGCGGCGAGCGCTGGTACGGCCGCGGCACCGCCGACAACAAGGGCCAGCACAGCATCAACCTGGGCGGGCTCGCCGCCGTGCTCAAGGCCCGCGGCGGACGCCTTGGCTACAACATGACCTGGCTCATCGAGATGGGCGAGGAGGCCGCCTCGCCCGGCCTGCACGCGGTGTGCACGCAGCAGCGCGAGGCCCTGCGCGCCGACTTGCTGATCGCCTGCGACGGCCCCCGCGTGAGCGCCGAGCGGCCCACGCTGTTCCTGGGCTCGCGCGGCGCGGTCAATTTCAGCCTGCGGCTGCGCGCACGGCCGCGCGGCTACCACTCGGGCAACTGGGGCGGCGTGCTCGCCAACCCCGGCACGGTGCTGAGCCATGCGGTGGCGTCGCTGGTCGATGCGCGCGGCCGCATCCTGGTCGAGGCGCTGCGTCCGCCGGCGGTGTCGCCCGCGGTGCGCGAGGCGCTGGCCGGCATTGCCATCGGCGGCGGTGCGGACGATCCCGCGCTCGACGCCGGCTGGGGCGAGCCGGGCTTGAGCCCGGCCGAGCGGCTGGTGGCCTGGAACACCATCGAGGTGCTGGCGCTGGGCGCGGGCTCCGCGCAGCGTCCGGTGAACGCGATTCCCGCCGAGGCGGTCGCGCACTGCCAGCTGCGCTTCGTGGTCGGCACGCCCTGGCAGGACCTGCAGCAGATCGTGCGCCGGCACCTGGACGCGCACGGCTTCAACGAGGTCGGAGTTGAAGTCACCCTGGCCGGCGTCGCCACGCGGCTCGACGTGGAGAATCCCTGGGTCGGCTGGGCGCGCGCATCCATCGAACAGAGCAGCGGCCAGCATTTGGACCTGCTGCCGAACCTTGCAGGCTCGCTCCCCAACGACGTGTTCGCCGACCTGCTGGGCCTGCCGACACTGTGGGTGCCGCACTCGTACCCCGCCTGCGCGCAGCACGCCCCCAACGAGCACCTGCTGGCCCCGCTCGCGCGCGCGGGCCTGCAGATCATGGCCGGCCTCTACTGGGACCTGGGCGAGCAGGGCGACCAAGGCAAGGCACCATGGGCCGACGGCCGGCTGGCGCGCGCCGCATCTTCTCTTTCTTCTTCCTCCTCAACCACTGGCCACGCATCATGAAACTCACCGCTTCCCGCCGCACGGCCGGTCTTCTGCTTTGCGCCGCTTCGATCCTTCTGACGCTCGTCGTGCCGGCGCATGCGCAGAACGCCTGGCCCGAGCGGCCCGTCAAGCTGGTCGTGCCTTTTCCGCCGGGCGGCGGCACCGACATCGTGGCGCGGGCGATGGGGCAGGGCCTGTCGCAGCAGCTGGGGCAGCCGGTCATCATCGACAACAAGCCGGGCGCCTCCACCATCATCGGCACCGACGCGGTCGCCAAGGCGGCGCCGGACGGCTACACGCTGCTGCTGTCGGGCTCCACCAGCTACAGCGTGAATCCCGCGATGCGCGCCAGGCTGCCCTACGACCCGGTGCGCGACCTGTCGCCCATTGCCATCGTCGCGCGCACGCCGCTGGTGCTGGTGGTGGGCAACGGCACGCCGTGGCATTCGCTGCCCGAGCTCATCGCCGCCGCCAAGGCCAAGCCCAAGGGCATCCGCTACGTCACCTTCGGATCGGGCTCGGGGCCGCACCTGGCCGGCGAGCTGCTGGCGCTGGCGGCCGGCATCCAGCTGCAGGACATTCCGTACAAGGGCAGCAGCCAGGGCGCGATGGCCGTGATCGCCGGCGAGGTCGAGATCGGCATCGACACCGTGGCCTCCGTGGCGCCGCATGTGCGCTCGGGCAAGCTGCGCGCGCTGGGCATCGTGGGCGCCACGCGCTCCAGCATGCTGCCGGAGGTGCGCACGCTGGCCGAGCAGGGGCTGCCCGACGCCACCTTCGACGCCTGGTACGGCTTTGCCGCGCCTGCCCGTACGCCGGCGCCGGTGATCGACAAGCTGACGCGCGCGGTCACCGCCACCATGGGCAGCGCCGCGCTGCAGTCGCAGTTGCGCGCACAGGGCATGGAGCCCGTGGTGATCGGCGCTGGGGCCTTCCGCCAGCAGATGGAAGGCGAGATCTTGCGCTACCGCGCGCTGGCGCACCGCGCGGGCATTGCGGCGGAATAAAGCGTCAGGCCGACGGGGCGCTCACGAAGTCGCGCAGGGCAAACAGCGTTTCGTCCGGCGCCTCGCTCATCAGCGCGTGCCCCGCACGCACCGTCACCACCCTGGCGTTGCGGGCCTTGGCGACCAGCGTCCTGGTGGCGCGCTGCGGGGTCATCTGGTCGGCATCGCCGAGCAGGAAGAGCACCGGGCACTGCACGGCTTCGATGGCGGCTTCGCCGCTCGCATAGTCGTTGCAGGCCTTGAAGCCGATGTGGAACACGTTGTGTTCGCGGTTGCTCGCGAGCACGCGGCGCATGAGCGCGCGCGAACTTCCGTAGAGCCAGGTGCCGGGGCCCAGCGACGAAGGCGGCGGCGCGAGCAGCGAATGCGAGAAGGTATTGACCATCGCGATCGCGCGCTGCGGATCGTTGAGCGCGCCGTCCAGCAGCGCGGGCGACACCACCATCGGATACGCCGTGCCGACCAGCGCCAGATGCGTCACCCGACCGGGTGCGCGCGCGGCGACCTCCAGCGCGATCAGCGAGCCGAAGCTGTGGCCGACCAGCGCGGCCTTTTCCACGCCGGCCGCATCGAGCAACGCGACGACGAACTGCGCGGCCTCTTCCACGCTCGCCGGCGGCGGGCCTTCGCTCTTGCAGTGGCCGGGCAGGTCGAGCGCCAGCACGTTCCAACCGTGGTTGGCGAACCAGCGGCTTTGCAGGATCCACACGCTGTGGTCGTTGAGCACGCCGTGGATGAACACCACGGTCGGCTTGGCCGCATCGAAAGCCTTGCCGCCGGTGTAGCAATAGGTGGTGTGGCCGTTGACGGTGTAGTGCATGTCAGGCACCCGCCTTTTCCGCGGCCTTCAGCGCGCGCTTGAGGTCGTCGATCAGGTCGGCCGGGTCTTCCAGGCCGATCGACAGGCGGATCGTGCCTTGCGAAATGCCCGCGCCCGCCAGCGCCTCGTCGGTCATGCGGAAGTGCGTGGTGCTCGCGGGGTGGATCACCAGGCTGCGGCAGTCGCCCACGTTGGCCAGGTGGCTGAAGAGCTTGAGCGCCTCGATGAAGGCCTTGCCCTGCGTGCGGCTGCCCTTGATGTCGAAGCTGAACACCGCGCCCGCGCCGCGCGCGCCATGACGCAGCAGCTTCTGCGCGAGCGCGTGGCTGGGGTGCGATTCGATCAGCGGATGCCCCACGCGCGAGACGAACGGATGGCTCGCGAGGAACTCGACCACCTTCTGCGTGTTGTCGATGTGCCGCTCCATGCGCAGCGGCAGCGTCTCGATGCCCTGCAGGATCAGCCATGCCGTGTGCGGGCTCATCGAGGCGCCGAAGTCGCGCAGGCCTTCGCGGCGCGCGCGCAGCAGGAAGGCGCCGACGGTGCTTTCCTCGCTGAACACCATGTTGTGGAAGCCGTCGTAGGCCTGCGTGAGTTCGGCGAATTTGCCGGACTTCTCCCAGTCGAAGCTGCCGCCATCCACCACCACGCCGCCGATCACCGTGCCATGGCCCGAGAGGAACTTGGTCGCCGAGTGATAGACCAGGTCGGCGCCCCAGTCGAAGGGCTTGATGAGGTAGGGCGAGGTCAGCGTCGAATCGACCAGCAGCGGCACGCCGGCTTCGTGCGCGATGTCGCTCACGGCGGGAATGTCGAGCACGTCCAGGCCCGGATTGCCCACGGTCTCGCCGAAGAAGAGCTTGGTCTCGGGCCGCACCGCGGCGCGCCAGCCGTCCAGGTCGCCGGGCTTGACGAATGTGGTCTCTATGCCGAAGCGCCGCATCGTGTAGTGCAGCAGGTTCTGCGAGCCGCCGTAGAGGGCGGTGCTCGCCACGATGTGCGAGCCCGCGCCCATCAGCGTGGCGATCGACAGGTGCAGCGCCGCTTGGCCGCTGGCGGTGGCAATGGCGCCGATGCCGCCTTCGAGCGCCGACACCCGCTGCTCCAGCACCGCATTGGTCGGGTTGCTGATGCGCGAATACACATGGCCCGCGCGCTCCAGGTTGAAGAGCGCCGCTGCATGGTCGCTGGACTCGAAGACGAAGGAGGTGGTCAGGTGGATGGGCACCGCCCGGGCGCCGGTGGCGGGGTCGGGCGAGGCGCCGGCGTGCAGCGCAAGGGTGTCGAAACCGGGGTCCGAATAACCGGGCATGGAGGCCTTTCTGTTGTCTCTTCGCAATGCCCCCGCAATGCCCGGTTACGTCTGCAGGACACGCGTGGGCGACAGGGGCGTTCAGGTCGGCGTCGATTGTGGGCTATATTCAAAATCGGCACGCCGCCGAGATGGACAACAGAAGTCCGAGAGGAGCACACGATGAAAGTCAGCGACATCCTTCGCGTCAAGGGCAACACGCTCTTCACCATCACGCCAGATGACCTGCTGGCAGAAGCCGCCACCACCATGGCGGAAAAAGACATCGGCTCCCTGGTGGTCATGGAGCACGGCGACCTGGTCGGCATGCTCACCTTCCGCGAAGTCATCGTGGCCATCGTCAACAACGGCGGACAGGTCGGGACCACGCTGGTGCGCAAGGCCATGGACGACGCCCCCGTCACCTGCACGCTGGAAACCGACCTCGACGAAATCCGCCGCATCATGCTGGAGCGCCACGCGCGCTACATGCCCGTGATGGACAAGCGCATGCTGATGGGCGTGATCAGCTTCTACGACGTGGCCAAGGCCGTGGTGGACAGCCAGAACTTCGAGAACAAGATGCTCAAGGCCTACATCCGCGACTGGCCGGCGGAAGACGAGAGCAAGACCGGCTGATCTGCCGCCTCGCGGCAGGCAACATCACTCCTTGATGTTGGCGGTCTGCACGATCTTCTGATTGCGCGTGTATTCGGCTTGCACGAACTTGCCGAACGCCTCGGGCGTGCCGCTGCCCGGCAGTGCGCCTTGCTCCATCAGCTTGGCGCGCACGCCTTCCTCCTGCAGCACCGCATTGAGTTCCTGGTTGATCTGCGCGACCACTGCCGGCGGCGTTTTCGCGGGCGCGAAGATGCCGGTCCAGCTCACCATGTCGAAGCCCTTCAGGCCCGGCATCTCGTCGAAGGTGGGCACGCCGGGCAGTGCGGCCAGCCGCTTGTTGCTGGTGATGCCCAGCGCCTTCAGCCGCTTGCCGTTCACATGTGGGATCGCGCTGGTGCTCACCAGCATCGCGAGGTCGACCTGGTTGCCGATCACGTCGGTGGCAATTTGCGCACCGCCGCGGTAGGGCACATGCGTGACGAAGATGCCGCTGCGCTCCTTGAGCAGTTCCATTGCCAGCTGCAGCACGGTGCCCACGCCCGAGGTGGCGTAGTTGTACTGGCCGGGCTTGGCCTTGGCGAGCTTCACGAAGTCGGCGAAGGTCTGCGCCTCCAGGCCGGGCCGCGCGACCAGCACCATCGGCGCGGTGTTGAGCAGGCCCACCGGCGCCAGGTCTTTCAGCGGATCGAAGCGGAAGGCCGTCGGGTTGACCAGCTTGCCGATGGCGATCGCGCTGTCCGGCCCGACCACCAGCGTGTAGCCGTCGGGCGCCGCATTCACGGCCTTGGCCACGCCGATGGCGCCGCCCGCGCCGCTCACATTCTCGATCACCACCGACTGCTTCAGCCGCTCGCCGAGCCGCTGGGCGACCAGGCGCGCGTTGACGTCCACGCTGCCGCCGGCCGTGTAGGGAACGATCAGCGTGATGGGCTTGGCGGTGGGCCATGCCTGTGCGAGCGCAGCGGTGGGCAATGCCGCGCAGATTGCAGCGGCAAGAAGAAGGCGGCGGGGCGTGTTCATGGCGTGGTTCATTCGAAGGTGGAGGGCGTGGGTTCGGTGTCGAGGCGGGCGCGCAGCGTGTCGAAGGCCTCGCCCCACTGCGTGCGCCATTCGCGGCGCTGCGTGTCGTCTATCCATGCGCCGTCCAGGCCGTTGTGCATGAAGCCGCGCAGGTCGTCCAGGCTGAATCCGAAGTCGCGCACCATCATCAGCCAGGCCCCCGTGGGCGTGACCTGGTGCAGCGTCGGATCGTCGGTGTTGGGATGGATGAGCAAGCCCAGGCCGGGCATGCGGCGGATCGGGTGGTCCAGCGCCCAGCGCTCGGGCGGCAGCGTGCGCAGGTAATACGAATTCGTCGGCACCACGGTAAAGAGCACGCCGCGCTCGGCGCACTGGCGCGCGAAGTCGGGCTGGTCGACCACCGTGTAGCCGTGGTCGATGCGGTCCACCTGCAGCACGTCGAGCGCGGTGCGCACGTTGGTCCAGGGCATGCCGAATTCGCCCGCGTGCGCGGTGGTTTTGAGGCCCGCCTTCTTCGCCGCGGCATAGGCTTGGGTGAAAAGTTCGGGCGGCCTGTCGTTCTCGCGGTAGTCGATGCCGATGCCGATCACCTCATCGCAGCGGTGCGCGACGACCCACTCCATCATCTCCACCGCCGCCTCGGGGCTGGCCTCGCGGTCGATGGCGGCGATGAGCCGTCCGGTGATGCCGAATTCCAGCTGCGCGTCTTGGATCGCGCGGACGATCGCGGCCTGCGCCATCGCGTAGGGGATGCCGGAGGCATGCACCGTGCCGGTCGGGTTCCAGAAGAACTCCGCGTAGCGCACGTTGTGCGAGGCTGCGTCCTGCAGGTATTCGAGCGTGAGCTGGTACAGGTCGCCCGGGCCGCGCACCAGTTGGGCGTCGAGCGCACGCAGCACGCGCAGCACGCCGACCGGCTTTTCGCCGCGCGTGTAGAAGCCCTCGATCTCGTCGGCCGCGAGCGGCGCGCCGGCGCGCAGGTTCAGCTGCTTGAAAGTCTCGTGGCGCACCGTGCCGAACAGGTGGCAGTGCAGCTCGACCTTGGGGATGGCGCGAAGGAACGATTCCAGCGTGAAGGCGGGCGAGGTGGGGGCGGCGCTGTTCATGCGGACCAGTCTAGGCAGTGAAGCCTCATAAGGAAAATTTTGAATTTCTATAATTTGATTCACTGAATCAATAACCGGAAGCCACAACCGGGAGGACACCCATGGCCACCTTGCCCCTGCCTTTGCGTGCGCTCACGCTGCGCCAGCTGCAGTTCTTCTCGGTGCTGGTCGAAGAGGGGCAGTTCGGCCGCGCCGCACGTCGCCTGGCCATCACGCAGCCTGCGCTCAGCAACGCCATCAAGCAGATGGAAAAGCTGCTCGGCGCCGAGCTGTTGACCCGTTCCACCCGCCGCCTCGAACTCACGCCCGTGGGGGCCGAGGTGCTGGCGCGCACCGACTTTTTGGTCAACACCTTCGAGGTGGCGCTGCGCGACATCGAGAGCACGGTGCAGCGCGGTCGCGCCTTCGTGCGCATCGGCGTGATCCCTTCGGCCAGCGCGCGCGTGGCTGCGGCCGTGAGCGAATTCCTGGCGAACGGCCCGCGCGAAGTCGAACTGGCCTGGCGCGATGCGCCGTCCACCACGCTGCTCACCGAATTGCGCAGCGGCCAGCTCGACATGGCGGTCGCCGCCATCACCGAGCCGCCGGGCGGCCTGACCTGCATCGACCTGTTCCGCGATCCGCTGGTGCTGGTGGTGCGGCGCGATCATGCGCTGGCGGCGGCCGGCGATGCGACCTGGGAGGCCATCGGCCGCGAGCGCCTGGTGCTGTTCGAGAGCGGCAGCATGCCGGCGCTGGGCAACCCGGCGCGCGCCCAGTTCGCGCAAGGCGCACAGCCCTACCGCGTGAGCTATTCGGAAACGCTCTACGCGCTGGTGCGCAGCGGCCAGGCGCTGGGGCTCATGCCGCGCCTGTACACCTCGTCGCTGCGCGACCCCGAACTGGCGGTCGTGCCGCTGCTGAAGCCGCGCATCGAGCGCCGCGTGGTGCTGGCGTACATGCCGGGGCCGATGCGCAATGTGGTGGCGCAGGAACTCATCGCGTACCTGCGCGACAAGCTGCCGCAGGCCGGCGAAGTGACTGTTCGGCGGATGACCAAGGGGACGCGTGCGCGGCGATAGGCCGCCTCACCAAGGTCAGCGCATCTGTGCTTCCCGCTTGAACCGCTCCAGCGTCCACCCGTTGCCCAGCAGGAACATGCGCGTGTGAAGCGCGCCGAGCGTGGCGTCATCGATTGAGGGGCCGAGGTAGGTCAGGACCTTCTCCCGCAGATCCACGAACCCGGCTTCGTACCGATCGGCGAGCTTGTGCCAGAGCGCATTGGCGCCCGGTGATTGCCGCGCGCCGCTCATCAGGCAGATGCCGCTGCCGAGCGCCCACCGATAGACCGCCGTGGCCAGCCCGCGCCGCTGGTAGGCCGGGTCGTACTGCGAGTGCGGTGCCCTGACATGCCGGTCGGCCCTGCGCCCGAGTTCGATCAGCCGGTTGAAGACGGTGTAGCCGACCAGGCGCTCGCAGCGGACATCCTCGACGTACACATACAGCTCGCCATCGGCTTCGCGGTAGCGCACACGCAGGTCGGGGTCGTGCGGGTCCGGCAGATGCAGGTCCTGCAGGCGGTCGCCCAACGCGCGCATGCGTTCGTAGACAGGTGTCAGCGGCTCGGCCGGTCTACCCTTCTTCGGGTCGACGTCGATGCGCAGTTCGACAGGGCGCAACGCCCATGCAGGGAGTGCGTCGACGAATGGCGATGGGCGCAATACGAATGCCATGTCGCCCTCACTGCTGCTTCAAAGCCGGCGCCGGTGCGCCATGCGGCACAGGCTCGGCCTTGACGGGTGATGCCACGGCGCTGACGCGCGGCACCACGAGCACGTCGCTCGCCGACCATCGCAGCACGCGCTGCGACACGCTGCCGAACACGAAGTCGACGATGGCCGAGCGCCCGTGCTTGCCCACCACCAGGAGCTCCGCGTTCGAGTGCTGCTGCTGCACCGTCGCCTGCCGCGCCGGGTCGCCATGGCCGATGGCCGAGAGGACGCGGTTGCGCCGCGCGGTCGAGGAATCGGACAGCGAGAGCATCCGCTCGCGTGCATGCCGCGCGCAGGCATGGCGCAGCGACTTGATGGCGTAGTCGGACACGTCGGCGTAGCGCATCTTGCCTTCGTGCAGCGTGTTGAGTGCGTGGAACAGCTCGACCTCGGCATTGCCGTCGAAGGCCCAGGCCAGTTCGACCAGATGCCGCGATGCATCCGTGAGGTCGACCGCCACCAGGATGCGCCGGTAGCGCGTGGCCGCATCGAGCCGCGCGACCAGCACCGGCTTGCGCACGGCGCGCAACAGGCGCTCCACGGGCTGTCCGCGGAAGAAGGCGAGAGCGCAGGTGTCGCGGTCGTCGCCGACCACCAGCAGGTCGCTCCAGCGCGATTCTTCGGCGACGGCTTCGAGCCGCCCGCTGACGTTGTCGACCCTCTTGATCAAGATGCCGAAGCCCTCGGCCATCTCGATGGCCAGGCCGGCCAAGTGGCGCGTGGCATGCGCGGCGATTTCGGTGGCTCCAGTGGCCCTGGTGGCGAATGAAGCGGGCGCGTACATGAGCTTCAGGAGCGCGCCGTGTTCCGCGGCAATCGATGCCGCGCGGCAAACCGTGCGATGGCCCCGCGCGGACAGGTCGGTGATCGCGAGGATGGATTGGATGTGCATGCGTGTGTTCCTTCCGCAGGAGAAAGCAGGCCGCGCGGCCACGGCAGCGAACCTGATGTGGTTGCAGCTGCTGTGGCGGCGAGCCGGAAGACCGGGTGGGGGCGGCGAGAGCGCGACCGTGCGCGAATGCAACCCGTCAGCCCGTCAGGGACGAGCGGCGGGTGCTACCACGCGGGGCTGTGTTGGCCCGACGGTCGATGGATGCGCTTTAAAGGGGAGGCTGACCGCCGGGCTCAGGGATGTGCGAGGGTCAGCTCTGACCGTGCCGCCACCGCCGCATGCGCGACCGCACGCGATTCGCTCGACGCCAGCGACTCTTGGTCGACTGGAGAGCGGTTCTTGCTGCGGATGAAAGCCTTGCGTTGCATGGCCCCGAGTGTAGGAAGGCCTGCGCGGAACCGCAATCAATGGCCCCGCACCCTCTGCCAGATTGCAGGACTGCGGCATTGCAAAGAGGAGGCTGCGGCCTCAGTGCAACTCGGCCGCCGCGTGGATGGTCTCACGCACCCGCGGATAGATCTGCGCGTTCCACTTGCTGCCGCTGAACACGCCGTAGTGGCCCACACCGGCCTGCAGGTGGTGCGTCTTGAGGTACGGGCGAATGCCGGTGCAGAGGTCTTGCGCCGCCACCGTCTGTCCGACCGCGCAGATGTCGTCGCGCTCGCCTTCGACCGTCAGCAGCGCGGTGCGTCGGATCGCGGCGGGGTTCACCGTGCGGTCGCCCACGGTGAGCACGCCGCGCGGCAGGTCGTAGGTCTGGAACACGCGTTCCACCGTCTCCAGGTAGAACTCGGCGGGCAGGTCGTTCACGGCCAGGTACTCGTCGTAGAAGTTGCCGATGGTGTGGGCCTTCTCGAGGTCGCCTTCGACGAGGTGCGTGAACATGTCCTGGAACTGCTTCTTGTGGCGCTCGGGGTTCATGCTCATGAAGGCCGAGAGTTGCAGGAAGCCCGGGTACACGCGCCGCATGGCGCCCGCATGCGGCCACGGCACATGGCTGATGAGGTTGCGGCGGAACCATTCGATGGGCTTGCTGGTGGCCAGCACGTTCACGCCCGTGGGGTTGATGCGGCAATCGACCGGCCCCGCCATCAGCGTGAGGCTGCGCGGCGTGGCGGGGTTGTCGTCTTCGGCCATGAGTGCGGTGGCGGCCAGCGCGGCCACGCAGGGCTGGCATACCGCCACCATGTGCCCGCCGGGGCCGATGGCCTCCAGGAACCGGATGAGCTGCAGCGTGTAGTCGTCCAGGCTGAAGCCGCCATGCCAGAGCGGCACGTCGCGCGCGTTGTGCCAGTCGGTCAGGTACACGTCGTGGTCGCGCAGCAGGGTGCGCACGGTTTCGCGCAGCAGCGTCGCGAAATGGCCCGAGAGTGGTGCAACCAGCAGCACGGGCGGGTGCACCGCGCCGATGTCCTTGCGGAAATGCAGCAGCGTGCCGAAGGGCGAGATCAGGGTTTTTTCTTCGTGCACAGGCACTTGCGCACCGTCGACCGTGACGCTGTCGATGCCGTAGGCGGGCCGCGAGTGGGTCAGCCGCATGCGCGAGAACACCTCGAACTGGGCGGCCAGGCGCCGCGCCATGGTGCGGTCGGTGCCGTCCTTCCAGAGCGCCTTGCTCCAGTACTGGGCCGCGAGCCGGGCTGGCGAGAGCAGGTCGGATTGGTTCTGATAGGCCCGGTACAGCATGCAACAGGCGCAGGCAAGTTGCGGGCCAGCCGGGTGGCATGGCGCTTGCACGCAGCAACGCAACGTCCCAAGGAGCTTCCCGATGGCCAAACCCGTTCTCACCATCAGCAGCAAGAACTACGGCGCGTGGTCGCTGCGCGGCTGGCTGATGTGCAGGCTGGCGGGGCTGGACTTCAGCGAGAAGATCATTCCCCCCGACGATCCGGCCATGAAGGCCGAGATGCTGCTGCTTTCTTCGTCGATGCTGGTGCCTTCGCTGCAGCACGGCGGCGTGAAGGTGTGGGACACGCTGGCCATCGGCGAATACCTCAACGAGATCAAGCCCAAGGCCGGGCTGCTGCCTGACGACGTCGCGGCCCGCGCCCATTGCCGCGCCATTTGCGGCGAGATGCACTCGGGCTTCAGCTCGATGCGCGGCGCGCTGCCGATGAACATCAAGGCCCACTTCAAGAACTTCAAGGTGTGGTCGCGCGCCCAGGCCGACATCGACCGCATCGTCGCCATCTGGCGCGAATGCCTCAAGGCCTACGGCGGGCCGTTCCTGTTCGGCAAGCAGCCGGGCATGGCCGATGCGATGTATGCGCCGGTGGTCACGCGTTTCCTCAGCTACGACGTGGCGCTGGACAGCACCTGTGCGGCCTACTGCAAGCGCGTGATGGAACTGCCGGCAATGAAGGAATGGGTGGCTGCCGCGAAGCAGGAGCCCGAAGAAATCGACGAGCTCGACGCGGAGTTCTGATTCGGCTTCGGGTTCTCTAGCGCCGAAACATCCGCAGGTCGAGCGCGCTTTCTTCGCCCAGCCACATCGCATGCGCGGTGTGATCGGCGAGGTCGTCGCCCGTCACGCCGTGCACGAAGATGTCGAGCCCGTTGCGGTTGGCCTCCAGCCATGCGATGACCTGGTCGAACTCCGCCGCATCGAAGGCCAGCTGGCAGCTCCAGTGCGGGTGCGGGCCCACGAGCCGCTCGTGGACGCGGCCCACGACCACCATCAATTCCCGCCCCGCGCGCTCGCAGAGTTCCCGCGCCTGCGCCACCGTGTCGGGCGCGAAGTAGACGTGGGCGGGGTACTGGGGATAGAGGTTTTCGGGGCGGCGCGGCATGGTGCGCTCATTGTGGACCGGGGCTGGCCGCCGGGCGCGCGTCCAGGTGAAATCGCCCGCTGTAGCGGAACACGTCGCCGAACCAGCGGTGGCGCAGCAGCATCTTCATCGTGAAGCACTCGGGGTCCGTGGGGTCGGGGCGTTCCTCGACGTAGGCGGTGCCCAGAAAAATGCCCAGGGGCAAGGGAATGCGGAGGCCCGCAATGCGCCAGATGTAGCCCCGGTCGCGGAACACCAGCGCGCCGTCTTCGGCGCTCACGCCCAGGCGCATGCCGATGCCGAAACGAACGTATTCGATCACCTCGGCACCGTGCGCGGCGGTGTGCGCCATGTGCGAGCGAAAGTGAAAGGGCGGCCGGCCTTCGAAGTGGAAGACGCGGTCCCAGTAAAGAAGGGCGTTGTCGGGCCGGCAGCGGTAATGCACCTCGATCGGCACCTCGGTGCCGGTGTAGGGCACCAGCGCGCCGAACAGGCGGCCCAAAGGCATCAGCAGCGCCGCCCAGGGCGCGTGATGCACCTCGCTCATCGTGCCGCGAACGCAGACGTAGTCGTTTGAAAACGGCGCCATCGCGTAGTGCCTGCGGATCACTTCGCCCAGCCGTTCCCAGGCCGGGCCCAGCGCCTGCTGGAACACGGGTTGCGTCATCGTGCCGCCGCTGCAGCAGCGCCTTCGCCGCCGCCGCTTCGCCTGGCCGTGACCATCGCGTAGTCGAAGTCTCGCCAGAACATGCCCAGGGCCAGCGCGCAGTAGCTCGCCACGATGTGCTTGCGCCGCCACGGGCTCAGCCGGCCGCGCGCCTTCCAGAGTTCGACCAGCGCAAAGCGCGTGGCCAGCACCGGAATATGCAGCGCGCTGGGCGCGACACGCCAGCGCAGCGACTTGAACGCGATGTCCTCGAAGCCGTTGTCTCGCAGCGCCGCGGTGAAGTCCTCGCGCGTGGCGAGCGTGGGCACCGCCCAGCTGTCGGCCCAGAGGCGATGCAGCCAGCCGGCGATGCGGCCGGGCTTGCGCCGCAGCAGGAAGCCGTCGACCACCACCAGCCGCGCGCCGGGCTTGAGCAGGCGCGCGGCCTCGCGCACGAAGTCGGCCTTGGCGGTGCCTTGGGCATAGCAGGCGCTCTCCAGCGCCCAGGCGCCGTCGGCCTGGGCGGCGGGCAGTCCGGTGCGGGTGTAGTCGGCTTCGATGTGGGCCAGTCGGTCGGCCACGCCGGCTGCGGCATCCAGGCGCGCCGAGATGCGGTTCTGCACCGGCACGTTGGTGACGGTGACCGCGTAGAGCGATGCGTCGTCGCCCACCAGCGTGCGCGCGGTGGCGCCGGCGCCGCAGCCCATGTCGATCACGCAGCGCCGGCGGCCCGCGGCGGGCGGTGTGTCGCCCAGTCGCAGCGCGCGGCCGACGGCGCGGTTCATTTCCACCAGCATGCCTTCGCGGCGCAGCGGATTGAGGCCGGCACGCCAGAAGCCGAAATGCATGTTGTAGCTGGGGCTCCAGGCGCTGTAGTCGACGGCGACCTCGGTGAAGTAGTCCCGCGTGTCGTCGGCCGTGACCGGCGCGCCCGCAAGGTGCGCGGGCACTCCTGGCGCTGCGGGGGCCTGCGGTGCGCAGGACGAAGGCACGCGGAACTCGGTCTGGAAGACGTTGAGCATCGAGGCGCTTTCAAAAAGCTTCAAAGACGGCAGTGGTCGTCGGCACAGGTGTTCGGCGCGATGGCGCCGCGGCCCGCGAGCCGTGCGACCAGCCAGCGCGGCAAGCGGTAGCGGTTGCGGGCGAGCACGGCATAGGCGCGGTCGGCCAGCGCGCCGACGACCGGCAGGTCGAGCAGCAGCCCGCCGGAGGGCTGGCCCACTGCCGCGCGGCAGGCACGGATTGCCGCCACGCCGCTGAGCACGCGGCCTTCGGCGTCGACCGTGTGCATGGCGGTCATCAGCGACTGGCGCGGTGCCGGGCCGCCGGAAAAGCCGGCGGGCGAGCAATCGACCAGGTCCAGCCGGCCGTCGGCGTCGCGCGCCTTCATGGCGCCCATTTCGGCCACGCACAGCGGGCAGGTGGCGTCGTAGTAAACGGTGAGCGGGTAGGCGGTCATGGTGTTCCTGGTGTTCTCGGCTCTCGATATTTCAGTCAAAACAGAAATAGATGGGCAAAAAAAGTGCGCTCAGATCATCGGCAGGCTGGCGTGGTGCGCGTCCGGATCCTCCCCCCTGCCGGCAGGCGCGGATGGGGTGGAAGGCGCCGCATCCCCGCGCACGAACTTCTGCACGCTGGCCCCCAGCGTCAGTACCTTGTCGAGCGTGCCGGGCGAGAGCCGCAGCATTTCGTCGGCCCAGGTGGCGAGCTTGTCCATGAGTTCCATGGTCGAGCGGATGCGGTCTTGCGCATCGGCCGGCTCGTTCTGGAAATCGGGGCTGGACACCAGTTCGCGCAGCACGCGGATGGTGGGGTCGAATTCGCGCTCCTTGCGCTCGCGCACCACGGTGCGAAAAAGCTCCCACACGTCCACGCTGGTTTCGAAATAGTCGCGCCTGTCGCCCAGGATGTGGGTAACGCGCACGAGGTTCCAGGCCTGCAGTTCCTTCAGGCTGTTGCTGATGTTGGAACGCGCCACGCCCAGCGTGTCGCACAGCTCCTCGGCATGCATCGGCTTGCCATGGGCGAAGAGCAGGGCGTGTATCTGCGAGACCGTGCGGTTCACGCCCCACATGGAGCCCATTTCGCCCCAGTGGACGACGAACTTGCGTTGAATTTCTGTGAGTTCCATGGCGTCGAGTCTAGGATTTCCTGAATTTCTGTCAATACAGAAATTAGGAGAAGAGAAAAACACCACCGCGCCATCGTGAACGGTGGAATACTGTATGAATAAACAGTAAATTCCAGATCCAAGGATTTGCCATGCCCGCTGCCCAGATACCCATCCACCTCATCAAGGGCCGAGGTGCGGCCACGCGGCTGGCACACCGTTTCTCCACCGACGAGCGCAATGCCTTCGACGACGGCTGGGGCACGCTCGAAGAAGGCGCCGCCGAAGCCGAGCAATTGATGCCTCTGGCCACCGAGGTGCGCTTCGAAGACGTGAAGTCGGTGCTCACCGAAAACGATTCGCCCGACATTCACTTCGACCGCGCACTCAACCCGTACCGCGGCTGCGAGCATGGCTGCATCTACTGCTTTGCGCGGCCCACGCACAGCTACCTGAACCTCTCGCCCGGCCTGGACTTCGAGACCAAGCTCATCGCCAAGCGCAACATCGTCGACGTGCTGCGCGCCGAGCTCGGACGCAAGAGCTACAAGCCCAGCTACATCGCGATCGGCACCGCCACCGACTGCTACCAGCCCATCGAGCGCGAACTGCGGCTCACGCGCTCGGTCATCGAACTGCTGAACGAAGTGCGGCACCCGTTCGCGCTGGTCACCAAGTCGAGCGCTGTCGAGCGTGACCTCGACCTGATCGCGCCCATGGCCGCCGACCGCCTGGCCGCCGTGTACATCACCGTGACCACGCTGGACGGCGAACTCGCCCGCAAGCTGGAGCCGCGCGCCGCCGCGCCGCACCGGCGCCTGCGCACCATCCGCACCCTGGCAGAGGCGGGCGTGCCCGTGGGAGTGAGCGTGGCGCCGCAGATTCCCTTCGTGACCGAAGACATGGAGCATGTGCTCGAAGCCGCCTGGGAGGCCGGTGCGCGCAGCGCCTTCTACACGGTGGTGCGGCTGCCCTGGGAAGTGGCGCCGCTCTTCAAGGAATGGCTCGCGCTGCATTACCCGCAGCGCGCGGACCGCATCATGGCGCGCATCCACGAGATGCGCGGTGGCAAGGACTACGACGCCGATTTCGCCACGCGCATGAAGGGCTCGGGCCTGTGGGCCGACCTGATCCACCAGCGCTTCCAGAAGGCCACGAATCGCCTGGGTTTCAACCGCGAGCGCATTGCGCTGGACACCGCCGCGTTCCGGCCACCGGGGGCGGTGGGGCAGGGCAACCTGTTCTAGGCGCCAAAGAGAATCCGGAGGCGGTAGATTCAAGCTTGCTGCCGCCATGTCTTCGGCAGTGGCGCTTGAACAGGATGGATGCATATGGACGGGGTCTGGCTGGTGGTGATGGGTGTGTCGGGATGCGGCAAATCGAGCCTGGGCGCGGCGCTGGCCACCACCTTGCGCCTGCCGCTGATCGAGGGCGACGATCACCACCCGCCGTCGAACGTCCGGAAGATGAGCCAGGGCATCGCGCTGACCGACGAAGACCGCGCCGGCTGGCTGGCCACGCTGGGCCGCGCGCTGGCCGATGCGCCGCAGGGCGCGGTGCTGACCTGCTCGGCGCTCAAGCGCAGCTACAGGGCCCAGCTGCGCGCGGCCGCGCCGGGGCTGCGCTTCGTGTTCATGGCGATCGAGCGGGCCGAGTCCGAGCGCCGGGTTGCCGCGCGGGCCGGGGCGGGGGCGCACATGTTTCCGGCGAGCCTGGTGGCCAATCAGTTCGCAACGCTCGAATCGCCTGTGGGCGAGGCGGGTGTGCTGGAGGTGGATGCGACCGCGCCGTTGGGGCAGGCCGTGGCCCGGGTCGAAGCCTGGCTTGCTGCTGGCTGAATGCTCTGCTGGCTTCAGCGCCCCAGTGAGCGTGCCCTGAACCGCAGCGCCTCAGGTAGCGGGCGCATCCAGCGCAAGCCGCAGCCGCGTGACCTTCGGGTCGCCCGGATCGCGCTGTAGCCTGAAGCCCAGCTTGCGCGCCAGCGCGAGCATGCCGGTGTTGTCGTAGAGCGTGATGTCCTCCAGCTGCTCCACGCCGGCGGCCCTGGCCGCATCGATGAGCTTGCGCATGAGCTTCAAGGCAATGCCGTGGTGTTGCCACGCATCCGCGATGACCACGGCGAACTCGGCGATGTGCGCGCTCGCCGGTGTTTCGCCACGCACATAGCGCGCCACGCCCATCTGTTCTTCCTGGCCGTCGACCCCGGTGGTTGCGATCAGGGCCAGCTCGCGCAGGTAGTCGATATGGGTCATGCGCCACAGCTCGTCGGGCTGGGGCTTGCGCGGCGACAGCAGGCGGCGGTAGCCGGTTTCGCGCGACAGGCCCGCCACGAAGGCCGTGTGCAGGGCCAGATCGTCGGCGCGGATCGGGCGGATCCGCACCGGCGTGCCGTCGCTCAGTTGCCAGTCCTCGACCAGGTGGCTGGGGTCGTCGAGGGCCGGCATGGCATCAGCCGATGACCTCAGGCCAGTCCGTGTGGAAGAACTGGCCCTCGGGCTTGTCGGTGCGCTCGTAGGTGTGGGCACCGAAGAAGTCGCGCTGCGCCTGCAGCAGGTTGGCCGGCAGCCGCTCCGTGCGGTAGCTGTCGTAGTACGCCAGCGATGCGCTGAAGGCCGGCACCGGAATGCCGTTGCTCACCGCCAGCGCCACCACTTCGCGCCAGTTCTGCTGCGTGCGGTTCAGCAAGTCCTTGAAGAAGGGGTCGAGCATCAGGTTCGCCAGCGCCGGGTCGGTGCGGAAGGCGTCGGTGATGCGGTTCAAAAAGCGCGCGCGAATGATGCAGCCGCCGCGCCAGATCGCCGCGATGCGGCCGAGGTCGAGCTTCCACTCCTTCTTGTCGCCCATCGTCTTGATGAGGTCGAAGCCCTGCGTGTAGCTGATCGCCTTCGACGCGTAGAGCGCGTCGTGCACCTTGGCCACCAGCGCCTTCTTCTCCAGGGACAGTTCGACCTTCGGCCCCTGCAGCACCTTGCTCGCCGCCACGCGCGCCTTCTTCTGCGACGAGAGCACGCGCGCCTCGACGGCGGCGTTGATGGTGCTGATGACCACCGCGTTCTCGGCCGCATTGATCAGCGTCCACTGGCCCGTGCCCTTCTGGCCGGCCTTGTCCAGGATCATGTCGACGATCGGCTGGCCCGTTTCGGGGTCCTTCTGTTCCAGCGCCTTGGCGGTGATCTGGATCAGGTAGCTCTGCAGCTCGCCGTCGTTCCATTCGTTGAAGATGGCGGCCATCTCGTCGGTCGTGAAGCCCGCGGCCTTGAACAGGCTGTAGGCCTCGCAGATGAGCTGCATGTCGCCGTACTCGATGCCGTTGTGCACCATCTTCACGTAGTGGCCCGCGCCGCCCGGGCCGATGTGGATCACGCAAGGCTCGCCGTCCACCTTGGCCGCGATGCTCTCGAAGATCGGCTTCATCACTTCCCAGGTGGAAAGCGGCCCGCCCGGCATGATCGAAGGCCCCTTGCGCGCGCCTTCTTCTCCGCCCGAGACGCCCGCGCCGATGAAGCGCAGGCCTTTGCCCGACAGGTACGCGTCGCGGCGCTCGGTGTCGGTGTAGAGGCTGTTGCCGCCGTCGATGACGATGTCGTCCTTGTCCAGCAGCGGAATGAGTTGTTCGATCACCTGGTCCACCGGCGCGCCGGCCTTGACCATGATCTGGATCTTGCGGGGCTTGGCCAGGCTTTGAACGAATTCTTCGAGCGTCTTCGCGCCCACCAGCTTCTTGCCGGGGTTCGCGGCGACGAAGGCCTCGGTGGTGGCCTCGGTGCGGTTGTAGACGCTGACCTGGAAGCCGCGGCTTTCCACGTTCAGCACCAGGTTTTGGCCCATCACGGCCAGGCCGATCAGTCCGAAATCGCTTTTCTTGCGCGTGTCGCTCATGTGGTTCGGGGCCCTTCTTGCGTGTGCGGTTGAAGACGGTAAGTCAGGGCGGCCATTGTGCCGGGGGCCGTCGCCGCATGCGCTCGAATCGCGTCAATACCCGCTCGCGCCTTCACGCCTTGGGGAGCGCGAACTCCTCGGCGCTGAAAACCGTATGGAACACGCTGCCGTCGAACATCTCCAG
>NZ_JBEPKK010000007.1:0-284781 GCF_040544675.1 Variovorax boronicumulans | reverse complement strand
GGCGGCTTCGACACGACGGAGCAGAAGGCCGCCTTCTCGGGCGCGGCCAAGTCCGGCATTCCGCTGGTGGGCTGGCACTCGGGCGAGCAGCCCGGACCGAACGACAAGGCCGGCCTCTATGCCAACGTGACCACGGTGACCGACGACGTGTCCGATGTGGCTGCTTCGTGGGTGGTGGCCGATTCGGGCGGCAAGGCCGGCGTGGTGATCTTCACCGACTCGCAGTACGCCATTGCGTTGTACAAGGCCCGCGCGATGGAGGCGGTGATCAAGAAGTGCGGGGGCTGCACGGTGCTGAGCTTCGAGGACAGTCCGATCGCCGAGAGCTCCACCCGCATGCCGCAGCTCACCACGTCGCTGCTGCAGCGCTTCGGCGCCAAGTGGACGCACTCGCTGGCCATCAACGACCTGTACTTCGACTTCATGGGCCCTTCGCTCAGCGCGGCGGGCAAGAAGGGCGACGGGGCGCCCAAGGCGGTGTCGGCGGGCGACGGCTCGGAGGCGGCCTACCAGCGCATCCGCACGCAGCGCTACCAGGCTGGCACGGTGCCCGAGCCGCTGAACATGCAGGGCTGGCAGATCGTGGACGAACTCAACCGCGCCTTCGCCAAGGAGAAGTGGTCCGGTTATGTGCCCAAGGTGCACCTGGTGACCGCGGGCAACGTGGGCAAGGACGGCGGGCCGAAGAACGTGTTCGATCCGGACAACGGGTATCGCACGCAGTACAAGGCGGTCTGGGGCAAGTGAGGGGCGATGTTGCCCGGTCGATGGCTCAGCCTCCGCTTTCCGCCCCAAGGAACTCATCGATCTCGCTCGCCGTGCTTCTGGCCGTGCGCATGACCCCGATCAGCGTTGCCGATGCGGGGCCGGTCCATTCGCCGTAACCCACCAGCCACAGGCCCGGAACATCGAGCGCGCGCGTCCCCGATACCGCGACCTGGGCGTCGTGCACGATGCCCAGCGGCGCCAGGTGGTCCAGCGCCGGGCGGAAGCCGGTGCACCAGATCACCGCGTCGAAGTCGCGCTCGGTGCCGCCGGCCCAGACGGCGCCCCGGGGCGTCATGCGCTCGAAGGGCCTCGCCGAGCGCAGCACCCCGCGGGCGCGTGCGTCCACCACCGGCGGCACCATGACGATGTCGCCGAATCCGCCGGGGAGCCCATCGATGTTCCTGCCCTCCTGGAGCGCGCGCCACCGCGCCGTGGCGCGCTCGAACAGCACCCGGCCATCGACGTCGTCAGGCAGGAACGCGGGCTCCTCCTGCGTGACCCACACGGTCTGGGCCGCCGAGAGCGACACCTCGGCAAGGATCTGCGCGCCGGAATTGCCTCCGCCGACGATCAGCACCCGTTGCCCCCTGAACGCGTCCGGGCTGCGGTAGTGGGCCGAATGAAGCTGGCGGCCTGAGAAGCTCGCCATGCCGGGGTAGTCGGGCACGAAGGGCTTGCGCCAGGTGCCGGTGGCGCTCACGACGGTTTGCGCCGACCAGGCTCGGTCGGCCGATTGCACGTCGAAGCCGCGCGCCGTGCGCGTGACCGAGGTCACCAGCGCTGGCCGCTCGACCTCCAGGGCGTATCGCTTTTCATAGTCGCGCAGGTAGCTCACCACATGGTCGCGGCCGGGGTAGGTGGTGCTCGCGTTGGGCATCGGCCAGCCTGCGATGGAACTCCACGTCGCCGGCGAGAACAGCCGCAGCGAATCCCATCCGTGCTGCCAGGCGCCTCCGCCGGTTTCCTCGGCATCGAGCAGCAGGAACGAGCGCTGCGTGCGCCTCAGGAAGTACGCGACCGACAGCGCCGCCTGGCCGCCGCCGATGACGATCACGTCGTGCGTCATGCGAGGGCCCGGGTTGCGGGTTCAATGCGTCTTTGCAACAAGGGATGCCTTTCTCATGTCGGCCGTCATGACCGCCAGCGCAAGGCACGCGGACAGGCCGAGCAGGGCGGAGAACCAGAGCGCGCCGTCGCCCCACCGCGCAACAGCCATGCCGAACAGGAAGGGCGCGCCGGCTTGCACGATACGCGCCGGCACCATCAAAAAACCCTGGCGCTGCCCATAACCCTTGGCTCCGAAGACCAGCAGCGGAAGCGTTCCGATGGCGATGGTCAGGATGCCGTTGCCCAGGCCGTGCAGCACCGCGAAGGCCGCGGCGGCCGACGTGCCCAGCAGGCCGAGGCACAGCGCGCCCAGCGGGTGCGCCAGCGTGGCCAGGCGGGCCGACAGCAGCGGGTGCGCGCGCTTCAGGAGCGTGAACTCGATCACCCGGCCTGTCACCTGGGCCGGCCCGACCAGCGCGGCGATGCCGACCGCCGCGGCCATCGTGGCGCCGCTGGCCAGCAGCAGCGCGGGCAGGTGCGCGGCCATCGCCGTGCTGATGAACCAGGTGACGGCGAAGACGTAGGCCATCAGGACGGCGGCGCGGCGCTGCCGAGCCGGCGACAGTGCGGCGCCGGCGTCATTCGCGGCGGCTGCAGCTTGCTTGGACGCCCGGTCGATGCGGGCAACGCGCGGCAGCAGCACATTGAGCGGAAGACCGATCACCAGGTGCAATGCCGCCCACGCAAGGCACGCGCCGCGCCAGCCCACGGTGCTTTCCAGGTAGGCCGACAGCGGCCATCCGACGGTGCTCGCAAAGCCTGCGAACAGGGTGATGCCGGTGATGGACCTGCGCGCTTCCTGGCCGTGCAACCGCACGACGGTGGCAAAGGCCGCTTCGTAGAGGCCGCTGCCCATGGCCAGGCCCATCAGGGCCCAGGCCGCGAAGACATGGCTCGCATGGGTGGCCTGGCTCAGCGCGGCCAGCCCCGCGGCGAACACGAGGTTGCTGGCGATGAGCACCGGTCGGCCGCCCAGGCGGTCGATGAGCCGGCCGGCCACGGGGCCGATGCCCGCCGCAACGAGCAGCGCCACCGAAAAGGCACCGAACACGGTGGACGCCGAAATGCCGACGTCCTTGCCGATGGCGCCGGCCAGAACCGCGGGAAGGTAATACGACGAGGCCCACGCAAGGGTCTGGGCCACGCCCAGCATCACCGTGGTGGTGGTCCTGCCTTGCACCCTGTGTTCGCCGCGCTCAGATGCTGCGCAGGTTGACGCGCCTGGACAGCGCCTCCGCGCTTTCACGCCGCTCGCTGTAGCGGTCGACCAGGTAGCCGGCGCAGTCGCGCGTGAGCAGCGTGAACTTGACCAGCTCTTCCATCACATCGACCACACGCTCGTAGTAGGGCGAGGGCTTCATGCGTCCGTTCTCCTCGAACTCCAGAAAAGCCTCGGCCACCGACGACTGGTTGGGGATGGTGATCATGCGCATCCAGCGGCCGAGCACGCGCAGCTGGTTCACCGCGTTGAAGGACTGCGAGCCGCCCGACACTTCCATCACCGCGAGCGTCTTGCCCTGCGTGGGCCGCACCGAGCCGACGGCCAGCGGGATCCAGTCGATCTGCGCTTTCATGAGGCCGGTCATGGCGCCGTGGCGCTCGGGCGATGTCCACACCATGCCCTCGGCCCATTGCGCGAGCGCGCGCAGCTCCTGCACCTTGGGGTGGTCTTCGGGTTCGCCGTCGGGCAGCGGCAGGCCGCGCGGATCGTAGATGCGCGGCTCGGCGCCCATGGCGCTCAGCAGGCGCGCGGCTTCTTCGGTCAACAGGCGGCTGTAGGAGCGCTCGCGCAGCGAACCATAGAGCAGCAGGATGCGCGGTGCGTGGGTGGCGCGCGTCGCGGGCAGCAACGCCTGCAGATCGGGTTGGCGGAAGGCGTTGCTGTCGACGTGGGGCAGTTCAGGGCTTGGCGACACGCTGGCCTTTCGCGTCGATCACGGCTTCGCCGTCTTCCTTGGCGAACACGCCCTGTTGCGGACGCGGCAGGATGTCGAGCACCGCCTCGGAAGGCCGGCACAGCCGCGTGGCGAGCGGCGTCACCACGATCGGCCGGTTGATGAGAATCGGGTGCTGCCCCATGAAGTCGAGCAGCTGTTCGTCGGTCCACTTCGGATCGTCCAGGCCCAGTTCGTCATACGGCGTTCCCTTGCGGCGCAGCACCTCGCGCACGGGCACGCCCATGGCCGCGATCAGCCGCGCCAGCGTGGCGCGGTCGGGCGGCGTCTTCAGGTACTCGATGACCGTGGGCTCGTCGCCCGTGTTGCGGATCAGCGCGAGCACGTTGCGCGAGGTGCCGCATGCGGGGTTGTGATAGATGGTGATGTCGTTCATGGCAAAGAAAGGTTGAGGCGAAGGGCGAGCGCGGCGAGCGTCACGAACAGCACGGGCACGGTCAGCACGATACCCACCTTGAAGTAGTAGCCCCAGGCGATGGTGGTGCCCTTTTTCTGGAGCACATGCAGCCAGAGCAGGGTGGCCAGGCTGCCGATGGGCGTGATCTTGGGGCCCAGGTCGCAGCCGATCACGTTGGCGTAGATCATGGCTTCCTTCACGATGCCGCTCGCGCTCGATGCGTCGATGGACAGCGCACCGATCAGCACGGTGGGCATGTTGTTCATCACCGATGAAAGAGCGGCCGTGAGAAAGCCCGTGCCCATGGCCGCGCCCCAGACGCCGCTTTCCGCGAAGACGTTCAGCAGCGAGGCGATCTGGCCGGTGAGCCCCGCATTGCGCAGGCCGTAGACCACCAGGTACATGCCCAGCGAGAAGATCACGATCTGCCAGGGCGCGCCGCGCAGCACCTTGCGCGTGCTGATGACATGTCCGCGCGCCGCCACGGCCAGAAGAACGGCCGCGCCCACGGCCGCCACCGCGCTGACCGGCACGCCCAGCGGCTCCAGGCCGAAGAAGCCGATGAGCAGCAGCGCCAGCACGATCCAGCCGGCCTTGAAGGTTGCGGGGTCGCGGATGGCGTCGGCGGGCGCCTTGAGCTGGGCCACGTCGTAGCGCGCGGGAATGCCGCGGCGAAAGTAGAGCATGAGCACCAGCAGGCTGGCGAGCACGGCCGCGATGTTCACCGGCACCATCACCGATGCGTATTCGTTGAAGCCGATCTTGAAGAAGTCGGCCGAGACGATGTTCACCAGGTTCGAAACGATCAGCGGCAGGCTGGCCGTATCCGCGATGAAGCCGGCCGCCATCACGAACGCGAGCGTGGCGGCGGGCGTGAAGCCCAGCGCAACCAGCATCGCCATCACGATGGGCGTGAGGATCAGCGCGGCACCGTCGTTGGCGAACAGGGCCGACACCGCCGCGCCCAGCAGGACGATGAAGGCGAACAGCAGCCGCCCGCGTCCGTTGCCCCATCGCGCCACGTGCAGCGCTGCCCATTCGAAGAAGCCGGCCTCGTCGAGCAGCAGGCTGATGATGATGACGGCCACGAAGGTCGCGGTTGCGTTCCACACGATGCCCCAGACGACCGGGATGTCGGCCAGGTGGACCACGCCGAAGAGCAGCGCGATGACGGCGCCGAGCGAAGCGCTCCAGCCGATGCCCAGGCCGCGAGGTTGCCAGATGACCAGCACGAGCGTGAAGATGAAGATCAGGATGGCCGCGAGCATTGGAAAGTTTTTTCTTGGATTGCGATGGGTTGCGATGCTTTGCGATGCTTTGCGATGGCTCGCGTCGGAGATGCACAAGGCGCGGGAATCTCCCGCCCCCCGGATCAGATGCCTTGAAGGGCCGCGCGAAGTTGCGCGTCGTCCAGCGTGTCGAAGGGTGTTTGCGCCAGCTTGCGCATGCGCTCGCCGATGGCCTGCCGGGTGGACTCGAAGGCGGCGCGCTTTTCTTCGGCGTTCGTTCCGGCGTTGGACGGGTCGGGGTAGCCCCAGTGCATGGTCACGGGCGAGCCGGGCCAGTAGGGGCAGGTTTCGTTTGCCGCGCTGTCGCACACCGTGATCACCACGCGCAGGGCCGGCGCGCCGGGTGCCGCGAATTCATCCCAGCTCTTGCTGCGATAGCTGGAGGTATCGATGCCCGCCGCTTCGAGCACCTCGACGGCCATCGGGTTGATGCGCCCGCTCGGCGCGCTGCCTGCGCTGTGGGCGCGCGCATCGGTGCCCAGTGCCTGCGCCCAATGGTTGAACATGCCCTCCGCCAGCACGCTGCGTGCCGAGTTGTGCGTGCAGAGGATGAGGATGTGGGTCGTCATGTCAGCGGGTTCCGATGTCGCGAACTTCGCGTTGGATGGCCAGCGTCTCCAGCTTGGCCAGGGGGAGCGAAAGCAGGAACTCGATGCGGCGCTTGAGCGTGACCGCCGCGTCGGTGAAGGCGCGTTGCTTCGCCTCGTCCGATCCTTCGACGGCCGCCGGGTCGGCCAGGCCCCAGTGCGCGGTGATGGGCTGGCCGGGCCAGACCGGGCAGACCTCGCCCGCGGCCTGGTCGCACACGGTGATGACGAAGTCCATGTGCGGTGCGCCGTCTTTGGCGTACTCGCCCCAGCTCTTGCTCCGGTAGCCGGTGTCCCTGAAGCGCAGGTTGCGCAACGTGGCCAGCGCCAACGGATGCACCGCGCCCTTGGGATGGCTTCCTGCCGAATAGGCGGTGAAGCGGTTCGAACCCAGCTCATCGAGGATGCCCTCGGCCAGGATGGAGCGGGCGGAGTTGCCCGTGCAGATGAAGAGGACGTTGTGTTTGCGTTCGGTCATGGGGGGCTTTCAACGGCTTTGGATGGGGGCCATCGCGGAGATGGCGTTCGGCGGAAGGCGCTGCGCTTGGCTCAGCAAGCGCACGAGGCATCGGTCTCCGCCACGCAGGCCTGCCCTTCGCAGCAGTTCTCGGTGAGGTAGCCGAGCAGGGCGTTCATCCGGTCGAAGGACGCGCGGTAGATCAGGTGACGGCCCTGCCGCTCTTGCGAGATCAGGTTCGAATGCACCAGCTCCTTGAGGTGGAAGGACAAGCCCGTGGCCGAAACCTCCAGGGCTTCGGTCAGCGCGCCGGGTGTCAGGCCTGCGGGCCCGGCCACCACCAGCGCACGAAACACCCTCAGGCGAACGGGCTGCGCCAGGGCAGCCAGAGATCGGACGACGTCATTTTCTTCCATAATTCAAGTATCGTTGAATTATTGGGGGGTTGCAACAAGCGCTTTGGCTTGTTGTCGCTTCAGGAAGTAGGCAGGAGCGCGTCGTACACGCAGATCGACGCATAGGCGTCGTTGGCCGCATAGCGGATCTGCGCTTCCGTCAGTTGCCTGTTGGCCCAGTTCGAGGTGGTGGCCTTGCGCGACTTCATGAAGCGGCGGTCGAACACCAGTGCCACCGCGGCCTTCACGCCCACCGACTTGCGGTAGCCGCGGCGGCGGAACTCATCGTCGATGTCATGCACCGCCTGCGGCTCGATGCCCAGGCGGTTGCGGATCAGCGTGAGATCGCTCGAGAGGCCGAAGCCCACTTTCTTGAGCGCGGTCGAGGCGATCAGCGCGGCGACCACCGGGTTGCATTCGGTGCGGTGCAGCTGGAACAGCCAGGCCGTGTCGCGCGTGGAAAACTGCACCACATGCGGCCCGCCCGAAACCTCGTTCTTCGCGAAGGTCGGCTTGGATTCGGTGTCGAAGCCGGCCACGCCCGCAGCCAGCAAGGCTGCGGCCGCATCCTCGGCTTCGCGCAGCGTGGTGACGACCACGATGTCTCTCAGGCCCAGGCCCTCGAAGGGCTCGAGCAGGGCGATCTGCTCGCGTTCGGGCAGGGGCTGCAAGGCGGAGGCGTCGTCGATCACCGAGGAACTTTCTTTGTCTTCACGAGGGCTTTCTTCGCAGGTGCTTTATGGGTGGATGTCTTTTTCGCGGGCGTCTTGGCGGCCGCCGTTTTCTTTGGCCTGGGCGGCTGGCCCGAGCGCAATGCGGCCTCATAGGCGCGGCGGCCCCAGAGCGCGGCCTCTTCGCGGTCCTCGAAGAGATCGGCGGGCGCCAGCCGGTAGGACATCGGCATCGCCTTGCCCTGGCGTTCGTAGGTAAAGGGCGGCAGGTTCAGCGTGTCGAAATGCGCGGCGCTGGTGGCATCGGACTTCAGGTACAGCGTGTCCTTGAACACGAGCGCGATCATGCGGCCCTCGTGCCACACGCCGTGGCCCCCGAACATGCGGCGCGTCTGGATGCGGCCCAGGCGCTCGAAGACCTCGTGCAGGCTTTGAACGAATTCGCTCATGCCGCTCAGCCCATCCGCCACGGCGGGCGCGTGGGCGACCAATGGTAGGCAATGCGTTCGCGGCCGCTGGTCGGGTGGTGATCGACCGTGCCGCGCACGAGGCCGTAGCGTTCGTAGAAGCGCTGCGCGGCGGTGTTGGTGGTGGCCACGTGCAGCCGCCAGCCGGTGGGGATGCGCACGCAGGCTTCGTCGAGCAGGGCCTGCCCGAGGCCCTGGTTGCGCAGGTGCGGCTCCACGAACAGCTGGGCCACGTACTCGCGCCGCTCCAGCAGCACCATGAATGCGAGCACCTGGCCGTCGCGCTCGGCCAGCACCGTGTCGGCGGGCGCCACGAATTCGGCCTGCACGCGGCCCAGCCAGTGGGCGATGGGCTCGATGCCGGCGGCGCCGCGGTTGGCCGCGGTCCAGGCGCGGCGCCAGATGCCGGCCAGCACCATGCTTTCTTCGGCACCGCCGTCGCGCGACCGCAGATGGAAGGCAGGAATTTGAGCGGCGGACATGCGGATTCCGTTCAGGCGTGCAGCGTCTGCGCGTGGTGCGCGATGTGGTCGGCCATGAAGCTCTGGATGAAGTAGTAGCCGTGGTCGTAGCCCGCGTGGCGGCGCAGCGTGAGCGGCTGGCCCGCGACGGAGCAGGCGGCTTCGAAGGCTTCGGGGTGCAATTGCTCGGCCAGGAATTTGTCGGCCAGCCCCTGGTCGATGAGGATGCCTTGCGGATACGGCGCGACCGTCTGCGAGCGCATCAGCGCGCTCGCATCGTGCGCGAGCCACTGCGCGCGGTCCACGCCGGATGCGCCGAGGTAGCCGCCGAAGGCCTTCTCGCCCCACGGGCACTCGGTGGGTGCGCAGATCGGCGCAAAGGCCGAGAGCGACCTGAACCGCCCCGGATGCCGCAGCGCCAGCGTGAGCGCGCCGTGCCCGCCCATCGAGTGGCCGAAGATGCCGATGCGCTGACCGTCGATGGCAAAGTGCTGCGCCACCAGCGGCAGCAGCTCGTGGACGATCCAGCTTTCCATGCGCCAGTGCGTGGACCAGGGCTCGCGCGTGGCGTCGAGATAAAAGCCGGCGCCGATGCCGAAGTCCCAGTCGTCCCTGGCGCCGGGCACGCATTCGGCGGCCGGGCCGCGCGGGCTGGTGTCGGGCGCAATCAGCGCCAGGCCCAGGCCCGCGGCCATGCGCTGCGCGCCGGCCTTCACCGCGAAGGTTTCCTCATTGCAGGTGAGGCCCGCAAGGTAGAGCAAGGCCGGCACGGGCTCCTTCGCGGCCTGCGGCGGCAGGTAGACCGAGAAGCGCATCGGCAACCCGATTTCTTGCGAGGCGTGCTCGTGAAAGCTCTGCACGCCGCCGAACGCATGGTGCGTGGAAAGGGTCTGGGGGGTGTTGTCGGTCATGGGGTGAGGGTCCTCAATGGAAGCACCAGTTCCAGAACCGCATCGGCGAAGACGCGCGGCGCTTCCTGCGGCAGGTTGTGGCCCGCGCCGGGCACGAGGCGGTGCGAGCGCGGTCCGCTGAAGCGGTGCGCATGGGCCGAGGCATCGGCAGGCGGACGCACGCCGTCGTCGATGCCGTCGAAGGTGATGGCCGGCACGGCGATCGTGGGTTGCGCGGCGAGGCGGCGTTCGATCTCGGCATACGCCGGGTCGCCGGGCACGAGGCCGAAGCGGTGGCGGTACGAGTGGATGACCACGTCGACGAAGTCAGGGTGCTCGAAGGCGGCGGCGCTGCGCGCGAAGGTGGCGTCGTCGAAGCGCCAGGTCGGCGACCACAGCTTCCACAGCAGCTTCGCGACCGCGTTGCGGTCTTTCTGGAGGCCGGCTCGGCCGCGTTCGCTGTGAAAGTAGTACTGGTACCAGAGGCTGTGCTCGTTCTCGGCCGTGTCCGGCTCCATGGCCTTCGCGATGTTCTGGATGTTGTAGCTGTTGAGCGAGACCAGCCCCGCGCAGCGTCCGGGCCACAGCGCCGCGACCACGCAGGCGGCGCGGCCGCCCCAGTCATAGCCGGCGAGCACCGCACGCTCGATCTTGAGCACGTCGAGCAGCGCGAGCAGGTCGGCGCCGAAGGCCGCCTGTTCGCCCGAGCGCGGGGTGGCGTTGCTGAGGAAACGGGTTGCGCCGTAGCCGCGCATGTACGGCACGATCACGCGGCAGCCCTGCTCCGCGAGCATCGGCGCGACTTCGGCATACGTGTGGATGTCGTACGGAAAGCCGTGCATCAGCAGCACGGGCGGGCCGCTTGCCGGGCCGGCTTCGTGATATGCAACATCGAGGACGCCTGCCTTGATCTTGTGCAGGGGCTCCATTTTTTCAATCACCGACTCACCTCCATAGAGCACGCGGCAGTTAGTCCGGGAACACCGCGGAACCGGCTTTGCCGGGCCGCTGGTGTTGCCCCCTGAAAGGGGGTTGGCGAAGCGACACGAAGTGCGCGAAGACTGGGGGTCAGTAAAGCACCACGCCGCGAATCGACTCGCCGCGCTTCATCAGGTCGAAGCCCTTGTTGATGTCCTCCAGCGGCATGGTGTGCGTGATCAGGTCGTCGATGTTGATCTTGCCTTCCATGTACCAGTCCACGATCTTCGGCACGTCGGTGCGGCCGCGCGCGCCGCCGAAGGCCGAGCCTTCCCACTTGCGGCCGGTGACCAGCTGGAACGGCCGCGTGCTGATCTCGGCACCCGCTTCGGCCACGCCGATGATGATGCTGCGGCCCCAGCCCTTGTGCGTGCATTCGAGCGCCTGGCGCATCACCTTGGTGTTGCCGATGCACTCGAAGCTGTAGTCCGCGCCGCCGTCGGTCAGCTGAACGATGGCATCGACCACGTTCTCGGTGTCCTTGGGGTTGATGAAGTGCGTCATGCCGAACTTGCGGGCCATGGCTTCGCGCTCGGGGTTCAGGTCCACACCGATGATCTTGTCGGCGCCGACCATCTTCGCGCCCTGGATCACGTTGAGGCCGATGCCGCCCAGGCCGAACACCACCACGTTGGCGCCGGCTTCCACCTTGGCCGTGAAGATCACCGCGCCGATGCCGGTGGTGACGCCGCAGCCGATGTAGCAGACCTTGTCGAAGGGCGCGTCCTCGCGGATCTTGGCGAGCGAAATTTCAGGGGCGACCGTGTAGTTGCTGAAGGTGGAAGTGCCCATGTAGTGAAAGATGGGCTTGCCGTCGAGGCTGAAGCGCGAGGTGGCGTCGGGCATCAGGCCCTTGCCCTGCGTGCCGCGGATCTGCTGGCAGAGGTTGGTCTTGCGCGAGAGGCAGAACTTGCACTGGCGGCACTCGGGCGTGTAGAGCGGAATGACGTGGTCGCCCTTCTTGAGCGTCGTGACGCCGGGGCCCACATCGACCACGATGCCCGCGCCTTCATGGCCCAGGATGGCGGGGAAGATGCCTTCGGGGTCGGCGCCCGAGAGCGTGTAGTAGTCGGTGTGGCAGATGCCGGTGGCCTTGATCTCCACCAGCACTTCGCCGAACTTCGGGCCTTCGAGGTCCACGGTTTCGATGGTGAGGGGGGCTCCGGATTTCCAGGCGACGGCGGCTTTGGTTTTCATGGCGGGTTCGGGGGAAAGAGGAGGAGGGAGGGGCGGACCCCAAGAATACTCAGGCAGGGCCAGCAGGGAAGATACCCGACATCCCGATGAACCCGGGCAGGTGTCGGAAATCCCACACCCAGTTCCGGAGGGCCGGAAACTCGTCGAGCGAGATGCCGCCTTCGCCGGCCAGCGCCACATAAGGGAAGCAGGCGAGGTCGGCAATCGTCGCCTCGGGCGCCGAAGCCAGCCAGCGCAGGCCCGCGCTGGCCTGTTCGGCGAGGTGGTCGTCGAGCACGCGGAACACGGCGAGCGCGCCACTGCGGCAGGCGGCGATGTCCAGATGGTGGTAGCCGAACGCATCATGCAGGCGGGCGGCCGACGCGGTGCGCGTGATCTCGTCGGCGGTGGCGAGCCACATCGCGACCTGGCCGCGCAGCTTCGGGTCGTCGGGGTACCAGCGGCGCGAGCTGTCGTAGCGGCTCGCGAGGTAGACCAGGATGGCCTGCGCATCGCGCAGCACAAAGCCGTCGTCGTCGATCACCGGGAGCTGGCCGAGCGGGTTGACCTCGTTCAGGAACGCGGCCGACCTGTGCGCGCGGCCCGGGTAGAAATCGACCGGCACGGTCTGGTATGCAATGCCCAGCCACGCCAGCATCTGCCGCACCTTGAAGCAGTTGCCCGACAGCGGATAGTCGTGGAGCTTGATCATGCGGCGGCCCCCGCGGGTTGCAGCACGCCGAAGCGCATGCCGCGCTCGCGCAGCCAGCGGCGGTAGCTGACCGAGGCGGTGTCGCCGCGTGTCGGCGTCTCGGCGCGGCCTTCGAGCGGCATGCGCTTGAAGGCGTGGTTCTCCAGGATCGGCTTGTCCTGTCCGAAGATGGTGTGCTGGAACGCAATGAGCTCGGCGTCGGTGGAGTTGTCGTCGTAGCAGGCCAGCAGCGTGTGCGCGATCACATGCTCTTCATCGATCGGCTGCAGGAAGAGACCGATGGCGTCGAGCGCTCCCGCGCGAAAGCTCGACTTGTAGAGCATGGCCGAGAAGGGCTGCATCACGCGGTACCTGTAGCGCACCTCGCTGCCGCTGTCGTGCGCGGCCGAGGCGCGCGGCTGCCAGAAGCGGCAGTCGGTCGCCCAGATTTCGCCGGTGGCGGGATCCACGTCGACCTTGTACTTCGCCACCTCGGTGTGCGGCACCTTGCCCAGATAGTCCGCATGCACGAACGGAAAGTGCGCCATGTCCAGGAAGTTCTCGACCACGCGCAATCCCGACACTGCCACGCCGATGCCGCCGCAGTCGATGGTGCGGCGGCCGGGCTCGGCGTACTCGGGAAAGTCGAACAGCGCGCGCACCGGTCGGCCGTCGGGGCAGACCCAGAAGTAGCCGTAGCGCGATTGCACCGCCAGCGGTTCGTCGCCCAGGCGGCAGTGGGGCGTGCCGCTTGCGTCGGTCCAGAGCCGGATGGTTTCGCCCAGCAGGCGCGTGGTGCGCGGCTCGGCGGTGGCGGGGCCGGCAACCAGCCAGTCGCGGCGCATGTTGGGGTCGTCGGTGATGAAGGGCATCGTGATCTCTCAGCCTTGCGGTGGCGTTTCGATGGTGGCGCGCAGGCCGCGCGCGGCGGCGTGCAGGGCCTTCATTGCGTCGGAGCCTGGCGGTGCTTCGGTCCACAGGTGGATGAAGGCGAGGTGGGTTTGTGCGTCGAGCAGCAGTGCGGCGGTGTTCACTTCGCCGAGCGCGCCCTGCCATGCGCCCGATGCTGCGTCGATCGCGAAGCCGCGCCGTGCGAGTGCATCGTGCACGTCCTGCGCGCCGGCGCGCAGCGTCAACGTGCGGCAGAAGTGCCAGCCGGCCGGCACGGCATCGGCCAGCGCCGGCGAGGTGGGCGGCGTCTCCGAAGCAAGGTTGACCCACAGCATGCCCGCCGCATCGACCGCGCCGAACACCTCGGCGCAGACGTTGCGCGGCGCCGGCATCGCCGGGTGCGCAGGAATGCGGACGCACTGCCCGTCGCCCGCGGCGTACTCCCAGCCGTGGTAAGCGCAAGCGAGGCGGTCCTGCACCACGCGGCCCAGCGTGAAGCGCACGCTGCGGTGCGGGCAGCGGTTGTCCCAGGCCTGGGGCGTGCCGTCGGTCGAGCGCCAGAGCGCGAGCTCCCGGCCTTCTGCGAAGCCGGCGACGATGTTGGCGCCGGGGCGCAGCTCGGCCGAGCGGGCCACGGGGTGCCAGAAGGCCATGGTGTCTGTGTTCATGGGGCAGGAGCTTCGCATGTTCGGCAGGCCGGCGGCGGGCCGCAAGACCATAATTGGCGGCCTCCGCTTCGACCCTCATTCATCATGAAGAAAATCCTCGTCCTCAACGGCCCCAACCTCAACCTGCTCGGCACCCGCGAGCCCGAGCAATACGGCCGCGACACGCTGGCCGATGTGGAGCGCCTGTGCAAGGAAACGGGTGCCAAGCACGGTGTGGACATCGAATGCCGCCAGTCGAACCACGAAGGCGTGCTGATCGACTGGATCCAGGAAGCAGGCCGCGAAGTGGCCGCCGGCCACATGCTGGGCGTGGTGATGAACCCCGGCGCCTACACGCACACCTCGATTGCGCTGCACGATGCGATCAAGGGCGCGAGCGTGCCGGTGATCGAGCTGCACATCTCGAACGTCCATGCGCGCGAAGAGTTTCGCCACCACTCGTTCATTTCGCCCGCGGCGCGCGGGATCATCGTGGGGCTGGGAGTCAAAGGCTACACGCTGGCGATTGCCGCACTGGTGCCCTGACCCGCTAGTACATCTGCTTGGGCGCCGCGGCCTTCCAGCTGCGGCTGATGCGCCCGACGCTGTCGATGCTCTCCAGGTGCACGTCGAAGCCCCAGAGCCTGGCGACGTGCTTGAGCACCTCTTCCGCGCCATCGTGAAGCGGCAGGTTGTTGCGCTGCGTGTGGCGCAGCGTGAGCGAGCGGTCGCCGCGCGTGGCGACGTTCCACACCTGGATGTCGGGCTCGCGGCTGCCGATGTCGTACTGGCGTGACAGCGATTCGCGCAGCGCCTGGTAGCCGCTGTCGTCGTGAATGGCGGACACCTCGAGCTCCGATTCGCTCTGGAAATCGCGGATCGAGAACAGGCGGAAATCGCGCATCGTCTTGGGGCTCAGGAACTGGCCGATGAAGCTCTCGTCCTTGAAGTTGCGCATCGCGTAGTCGAGCGTCTTGACCCAGTCGGTGCCCGCGTAGTCGGGGAACCAGCGGCGGTCTTCCGCATTGGGCTTCTCGCAGATGCGGCGCAGCTCGGTGAACATCGCAAAGCCCAGCGCATAGGGGTTGATGCCGCTGTAGGCGCGGTGGCCCACCGGCGGCTGGAAGATCACGCCCGTGTGCGAGCTGAGCCATTCCATCATGAAGCCGTCGGCCAGCTGGCCGCGCTCGTACATGGTGTTGAGCAGCGTGTAGTGCCAGAAGGTGGCCCAACCTTCGTTCATCACCTGCGTCTGGCGCTGCGGATAGAAGTACTGGGCGATCTTGCGCACGATGCGCACCACCTCGCGCTGCCAGGGTTCGAGCAGCGCGGCGTTCTTCTCGATGAAATAGAGCAGGTTCTCCTGCGGCTCCGAAGGAAAGCGGCGCGCGGCGTCGTGCTCGGCCGCCTGTTCCGCGCGCTTGGGCAGCGTGCGCCAGAGGTCGTTGACCTGTTGCTGCATGTGCCGCTCGCGGTCCGCGCGCTGAATGCTTTCTTGCGCCAGCGAGCGCTTCTGCGGGCGGCGATAGCGGTCGACGCCGTAGTTCATCAGCGCATGGCAGGAGTCGAGCAGTTCCTCCACAGCATCCAGGCCGTGCCGCTCCTCGCACTCGGCGATGTAGTGGCGCGCGTAGACCAGGTAATCGATGATCGACGACGCATCGGTCCACATCCGGAACAGGTAGTTGCCCTTGAAGAAGCTGTTGTGGCCGTAGGCCGCATGGGCGATCACCAGGGCCTGCATGGCCATGGTGTTTTCTTCCATCAGGTAGGCGATGCAGGGGTCGGAGTTGATGACGATCTCATACGCCAGCCCCATGTGGCCACGCTTGTAGTTCTTCTCGGTCGAGATGAACTGTTTGCCGTACGACCAGTGGCGGTAGATCATGGGCATGCCCACGCTGGCGTAGGCGTCCATCATCTGTTCGGCGGTGATCACCTCCAGCTGGTTGGGGTACACGTCCAGGCCGAAGCCCTTGGCCGTCTTGGCGATTTCGGTGTGGTAGGTCTCGATGAGATCGAAGGTCCAGTCCGACGGGCTGGGCAGGCGCTCCAGCGGACGCTCGGTGGCGATGATGGTGCTCATGAGGTGACCCCTTCCTTCTTGAACAGGTCGCGGAACACCGGGTAGATGTCCTGGGCGTCCGCGACCTTGCGCATCGCGAAGTTGGGCTGTATGCCTTCGAGCTGCGCGTATTCCTGCCAAAGGTTCTGCTCGGTCTCGGCCACCTGCACATAGGCGTAGTAGCGCACCACCGGCAGGATGTTGTCGACCAGCAGTTCGCGGCAGCGGCCGCTGTCCTGGTGCCAGTTGTCGCCGTCGCTGGCCTGCGCGCCGTACACGTTCCATTCGCCGCTGGGGTAGCGCGCCTTGATGATCTCGTCCATCAGCACCAGCGCGCTGGACACCACGGTGCCGCCGGTTTCGGTGGCGTGAAAGAACTCTTCCTCGCTCACTTCCTGTGCCTGCGTGTGATGGCGCAGGAACACCAGGTCGATGGTTTCGTAGTGGCGCGTCAGGAACATGTAGAGCAGCATGAAGAAGCGCTTGGCCATGTCCTTGCGCGCCTCGTCCATCGAGCCCGACACGTCCATGAGGCAGAACATCACGCACTTGGCGCTGGGCACGGGCGTCTTCACGCGGTTGCGGTAGCGCAGGTCGATGGGGTCGATGTAGGGCACGTGCCGCATGGTGCGGCGCAGCTCGGCAATGAGCGCTTCGGTGTCGCGGATTTCCTTTTCGATCAGCGCCGTTGCGGCCTGCGGATGTTGCTGCAGGTGAAGCAGGTGGGCTTCCAGGCGCTTGAGTTCCTTGCGTGGTTCGCCGCCCAACGCGATGCGCCGCGCCAGCGCTCCGCGCATCGAGCGCACCACATGCAGGTTGTTGGGCGAGCCGTCGCTGGTAAAGCCGGCGCGGTGGCTCTTCCACTCGGGCACGTCGGCGATCTGGGTGCGAATGAGGTGCGGTAGCGCGAGGTCGTCGAAGAAGACGCGCATGAATTCTTCGCGCGTGAGGCGGAAGACGAAGTCGTCCTCACCCTCGCCGCCGTCGCCCGCTTCACCGCTGCCCGAACCGCCGCCGGCCTGGCCTTCGGGCCGCGCGATGCGGTCGCCCTTGAGGTATTCCTGGTTGCCCGGATGCACGTACTCGCGGTCGCCGCCACGCGCGTGGCCGAACACCGGTTCGGACACATCGTGGCGCGGCAGGGTCACGTCTTCGCCATGCTCCAGTTCGCGGATGTTGCGGCCGCTCACTGCGCGCCGCACCGCCTCCTGGATCTGCCCCTTGTAGCGCCGGAGAAAGCGCTCGCGGTTGCCAATGGACTTGTTCTTGCCCGATAGCCGGCGGTCGATGATCTGCTGCAGGATGGCCACGATGGTGTCAAAGCTCCTTGCAAAGAAGAGGACGATTCAGGCGTCGTCGTTATGAACTCTTGCGCACGCGCAGGTACCACTCGCAGAGCAGGCGGACCTGCTTGGCCGTGTAGCCCTTCTCGACCATGCGCGTGACGAAGTCCTCGTGCTTCTTCTGCTCGTCGGCGCTGCTCTTGGTGTTGAAGCTGATCACCGGCAGCAGCTCTTCGGTGTTGGAGAACATCTTCTTCTCGATCACCGCGCGCAGCTTTTCGTAGCTGGTCCACGCCGGGTTGCGTCCCGCGTTGCCCGCCCGTGCGCGCAGCACGAAGTTGACGATCTCGTTGCGGAAGTCCTTGGGGTTGCCGATGCCCGCGGGCCGCTCGATCTTCTCGAGTTCGGCGTTGAGCGAGGCGCGGTCGAACACTTCGCCGGTGTCCACGTCGCGGAACTCCTGGTCCTGGATCCAGTAGTCGGCGTAGGTGACGTAGCGGTCGAAGATGTTCTGGCCGTACTCGCTGTAGCTCTCCAGGTACGCGGTCTGGATTTCCTTGCCGATGAACTCGGCATAGCGCGGGGCCAGCAGCTCCTTGATGTAGCTGATGTACTTCTGCTCGACCTCGGGCGCGAACTGCTCGCGCTCGATCTGCTGCTCCAGCACATACATCAGGTGCACCGGATTGGCGGCGACCTCGGAGCTGTCGAAGTTGAAGACCTTGGAGATGATCTTGAAGGCGAAGCGGGTGGAAACGCCGCTCATGCCTTCGTCCACACCCGCGTAGTCTCGGTACTCCTGGATCGACTTGGCCTTGGGGTCGGTGTCCTTCAGGCTCTCGCCGTCGTAGACCTGCATCTTGCTGAAGGTGCTGGAGTTTTCGGGCTCCTTCAGCCGCGTGAGCACCGACAGCTGCGCCATCATGCGCAGCGTGCCGGGGGCGCAGGGCGCCTGGGCCAGCGAAGAGTTGCGCACCAGCTTCTCGTAGATCTTGATTTCTTCCGAGGCGCGCAGGCAGTACGGCACCTTGACGATGTAGATCCGGTCGAGGAAAGCCTCGTTGTTCTTGTTGTTGCGGAAAGCCTTCCACTCGCTCTCGTTGCTGTGCGCGAGCACGATGCCGTCGAACGGAATGGCGCCGAAGCCTTCGGTGCCCTTGAAGTTGCTCTCCTGCGTGGCCGTGAGCAGCGGGTGCAGCACCTTGATGGGCGCCTTGAACATTTCCACGAACTCCAGCAACCCCTGGTTGGCCAGGCAGAGGCCCCCGGAGTAGGCGTAGGCGTCCGGATCGTCCTGGGCGTAGGTCTCCAGCTTGCGGATGTCGACCTTGCCGACCAGCGAGGAGATGTCCTGGTTGTTCTCGTCGCCCGGCTCGGTCTTGGCGACGGCGATCTGCCGCAGCACCGACGGGTAGCGCTTGACCACCTTGAACTGGCGGATGTCGCCGCCGTACTCCTCCAGGCGCTTGACGGCCCAGGGAGAAAGAATCCGGTTCAGGTAGCGGCGCGGGATGCCGTACTCTTTTTCAAGTATTTCGCCGTCTTCGAGGCTGTCGAAGAGGCCCAGGGGCGATTCGTTCACCGGCGAACCGTGGATCGCATAGAAGGGCACATGCTCCATGAGCTGCTTCAGGCGCTCCGCGATCGAGCTCTTGCCGCCGCCGACCGGACCCAGCAGGTAAAGGATTTGCTTCTTTTCTTCCAATCCCTGCGCGGCATGTCGGAAATAAGACACGACCTGTTCGATGGCATCTTCCATGCCATAGAACTCCTTGAACGCCGGATAGATTTTGATGACCTTGTTGGCGAAGATGCGCGACAGCCGGGGGTCGTTGCGCGTATCGACCAGTTGGGGTTCGCCAATGGCCTTGAGCATTCGCTCGGAGGCCATGGCGTAGGCGGTTGGGTCGCGTTTGCAGATATCGAGATATTCCTGCAGGGAGATCACCTCCTCGCGGGTGCGCTCGTAGCGGGCGGCAAAGTTGCTGATCACATCCATGGTCACGCCTCCATCAGGTCAGTGGGGCTTTTGGCCCCGGAGCCTGCAGCAAAGGCAATGCGCGCCGTTTAAAAGGTGTGCCGCCCCCGCTGCACGCGGTGGAAAACTCCCTACAACATTCTGCTAACAATCAGGATAAAGCAAAGATCGAACCCGGCAAATATTTAATTGATTGGGAACCTTACTCGTGAGTAAAGTTCCTGAAAAAACAGGAACTAGTATTCGAAATTCAGCTAAATTAATAGGCTCGCTGCGCGTAATTCTCCCCGGGTGAAATGGCTATATCGAATGGCCAATCTTTCACTGATCCTTTCATTGGTGTTTTCCCGGAAACGCATCTCCTATTGAGCGCTGCAGCTCAATAAAAACCCTGTCTCTCCCGCAATAACGCGCGATCTGTCGTTTGGTTTATTGCACATTCAGAAAATATCTAAAAGCAATCATCACGCCACGTTGGGATAGGCAGCTGTCGCATGTACGCGTGGGAAAGCAGCGTGGATGCCGTGCGTCATGGGCGCGTGTGGTGCAGCGGGCACTGGGCCTGTGCCCACGGGTGGTTTTGCGGCTGCGAACGCACCAGTCGGAAGAGGCGAGGTGCTCTGGCGCAGCGCCTGTCCTCCTGCGGCATACCGGTTGAGCGCGCTTGTGACAGGCGAAGAAAAGCCCTGAGGCCCTGGTGCAAGCGGTGCACGCAGAGGCTCAGGGCCTCGAGTTTTTCCGCACGGCTTTGGTGCCCGGCGGAAGCTGCGCTTTTCAGATCAGCTGAAAAATTCCTTGGCCTTGTCGAGCCAGCCCTTGTCGGTGGGGCTGTGCTTGTCGCCACCCTTCTTGAGCGACTCGTCGAGCTCCTTGAGCAGCTTGCGCTGGTGCTCGGTGAGCTTGACCGGCGTCTCGACGCGCACGTGGCAGTACAGGTCGCCCGGGTAGCTCGAACGCACGCCCTTGATGCCTTTGCCGCGCAGGCGGAACTGCTTGCCGCTTTGCGTGCCGTCGGGAATGTCGATGGCCGCCGCGCCCTTGAGCGTGGGCACGTTGATTTCGCCGCCGAGCGCCGCCGTGGTCACGCTGACCGGCACCACGCAGTGCAGGTCGTCGCCGTCGCGCTCGAAGAGCTCGTGCTTCTTGAGGCGGATCTCGATGTACAGGTCGCCCGGAGGCCCGCCGTTGGTGCCCGGCTCGCCGTTGCCGGTGCTGCGGATGCGCATGCCGTCGTCGATGCCGGCCGGGATCTTCACTTCCAGCGTCTTGTTGTTCTTGATCTTGCCCTGGCCGTGGCACACGGTGCAGGGCTCGGGAATGATCTTGCCGCTGCCGTGGCAGGTGGGGCAGGTCTGCTGCACGCTGAAGAAGCCCTGGCGCATCTGTACCGCGCCCGCGCCATGGCAGGTGGTGCAGGTGATGGGCTTGGTGCCGGGCTTGGCGCCCGAGCCTTTGCAGGTATCGCAGTTGTCCCAGCTGGGGATGCGGATCTGGGCGTCCTTGCCCTCGGCCGCTTCTTCCAGCGTGACTTCCATCGCGTAGCTCAGGTCGCTGCCGCGGAACACCTGGCGCCCGCCGCTCTGGCGGCCGCCGCGCGCACCGCCGAACACGTCGCCGAAGATGTCGCCGAAGGCTTCAGCGAAGCCGCCGAAGCCTTCCGCGCCGGGGCCGCCGCGCATGTTGGGGTCGACGCCGGCGTGGCCGTACTGGTCGTAGGCTGCGCGCTTCTGGCCGTCGGACAGCATTTCGTAGGCTTCCTTCACCTCCTTGAACTTGGCCTCGGCGTCCTTGCTGGTGTCGCCGTGGTTGCGGTCGGGGTGGTGCTTCATCGCAAGCTTGCGATAAGCCTTCTTGATTTCGTCCTCGTTCGCGTTCTTGGGAACGCCGAGGGTTTCGTAATAGTCGCGTTTGGTGGCCATGGCAGGTCGTCGATCAGGGGGCTCGGGAGACGGCGGTAACTCGGGTGACTTGAAGCGAGAAAGGCTGGAGCACCCCGTGGGGCGATCCAGCCTTGGTCAAGGGGCTGTGGATCAGCCCTTCTTGACTTCCTTGACTTCGGCGTCGACCACGTTGTCGTCGGCCTGCGCACTTGCAGCAGCTTCCGCGCCAGCCGGACCGCTGGCGGCCGAGGCGCTGGCCGCGGCTGCTTGCGACTCGGCGTACATCTTCTCGCCGAGCTTCTGGCTGGCGGTCATCAGCGTGTTGGTCTTTTCCTCGATCACGGCCTTGTCTTCACCCTTGAGGGCTTCTTCCACGTCCTTGATCGCGGCTTCGATCGCTTCCTTCTCGGAAGCCTCGAGGCTTGCACCATGTTCGCCCAGCGACTTCTTCACGCTGTGCACCATGGCCTCGCCCTGGTTGCGGGCCTGCACGATTTCGAGCTTCTTCTTGTCGTCTTCGGCATTGAGCTCGGCGTCCTTCACCATCTTCTGGATCTCGTCTTCGCTCAAGCCCGAGTTCGCCTTGATGGTGATCTTGTTTTCCTTGCCCGTGCCCTTGTCCTTGGCGCCCACATGCAGGATGCCGTTGGCGTCGATGTCGAAGCTCACCTCGATCTGCGGCGTGCCGCGCGATGCCGGCGGAATGCCTTCGAGGTTGAATTCGCCCAGCGCCTTGTTGCCCGAGGCGATCTCGCGCTCGCCCTGGAACACCTTGATGGTCACGGCCGGCTGGTTGTCCTCGGCCGTCGAGAAGGTCTGCGCGAACTTCGTCGGGATCGTGGTGTTCTTGGTGATCATCTTGGTCATCACGCCGCCCATGGTCTCGATGCCCAGCGACAGCGGGGTCACGTCGAGCAGCAGCACGTCCTTGCGGTCGCCGGACAGCACCTGGCCCTGGATGGCGGCGCCGACAGCCACGGCTTCGTCGGGGTTCACGTCCTTGCGCGGTTCCTTGCCGAAGAAGGCCTTCACCTTTTCCTGCACCTTGGGCATGCGGGTCATGCCGCCGACCAGGATCACGTCGTTGATGTCGCTCACGCTGATGCCGGCGTCCTTGATGGCCAGGCGGCAGGGCGCGATGGTGCGCTCGACCAGCTCGTCCACCAGGCTCTCCAGCTTGGCGCGGGTCAGCTTGATGTTCAGGTGCTTCGGACCCGAGGCGTCGGCCGTGATGTAGGGCAGGTTGATGTCGGTCTGCGCGCTGTTCGACAGTTCGATCTTGGCCTTTTCAGCGGCTTCCTTCAGGCGTTGGAGCGCCAGCACGTCCTTGCTCAGGTCGACGCCCTGTTCCTTTTTGAACTCGGCAATGATGTAGTCGATGATGCGCTGGTCGAAGTCTTCGCCGCCGAGGAAGGTGTCGCCGTTGGTCGACAGCACTTCGAACTGCTTCTCGCCGTCGACGTCCGCGATTTCGATGATCGACACGTCGAAGGTGCCGCCGCCCAGGTCATACACGGCGATCTTGCGGTCGGCCTTGTCCTGCTTGTCCAGGCCGAAGGCCAGGGCCGCGGCGGTGGGCTCGTTGATGATGCGCTTGACGTCCAGGCCCGCGATGCGGCCGGCATCCTTGGTGGCTTGGCGCTGGGCGTCGTTGAAGTAGGCCGGCACCGTGATCACGGCTTCGGTGATGGTTTCGCCGAGATAGTCTTCGGCGGTCTTCTTCATCTTGCGCAGGATGTCGGCGCTGACCTGCTGGGGCGCCATCTTCTTGCCGCGCACTTCGACCCATGCGTCGCCGTTGTCGGCCTTGGCGATGGTGTAGGGCATCAGGTCGATGTCCTTCTGCACTTCCTTTTCCTCGAACTTGCGGCCGATCAAACGCTTGATCGCGTACAGCGTGTTCTTGGGGTTGGTCACGGCCTGGCGCTTGGCCGAGGCGCCGACCAGCACTTCACCGTCTTCCTGGTACGCGACGATCGACGGCGTGGTGCGCGCGCCTTCGGAGTTCTCGATCACACGCGTGGTGTTGCCTTCCATGATCGAGACGCACGAGTTGGTGGTGCCGAGGTCGATGCCGATGATCTTTGCCATGTTCTTTACTCCTGAAGACTGAAAAAAATGTTGTTATGAACTTGTGGATAACCCGGCGCGATTCAAGGGAAGACGCGGGGATTTCCTGTGGGAATCTTGTGTGCCGATGGATTACTTAGGTGCGCTGACAGTGACCAGCGCCGGGCGCAGCACGCGCTCGTTGATGGTGTAGCCCTTCTGCAGCACGCTCACCACGGTGTTGGGTTCCTGCTCGGGCGCGGGCACCACCGAGATGGCCTGGTGCTGGTGCGGATCGAACTTGGTGCCGGCGGCCGGGGCCACTTCGATCACCTTGTTGCGTTCGAGCGCGCTCTTGAGCTGGCGCAGCGTGGCTTCGGCGCCTTCGCGGATCTGCTCGGGGGTGGCGTCCTTGATGGCGAGTCCGGCTTCCAGGCTGTCGGTCACGGGCAGCAGGCTCTCGGCGAAGGCCTCGACCGCGAACTTGCGGGCCTTGGTGATTTCGTCGTCGGCACGGCGGCGGGCGTTTTGAACGTCGGCCTGGGCGCGCAGGTACTGGTCGGCCAGTTCGGCGTTCTTGGCCTGCAGAGCGGCAAGCTCGCCTTGGGCGGCCACCAGCGCATCGGCTTCGTTGGCGGCCTGCGCGGCCTCCAGTTCTTCGGGACTTGGCTCGCCTTGCAGCATTTGCGAATTCTGTGCGGATTGTTGCGGGTCAGACATTTTTCAAAGAACGGCATGCGCCGGAAAACAAACGGTAGCCAGCCACTTGGGGCTGGCCCGAGGCATTTCAAGCGAAAAAATGCGGAAAAAGGGGCCGCCGAGGCATGAAAAAGGCCCGAAACCGGGCCTGTGTGCCGAGGCTTGGCTGGCGAGCGTTCAGTGCGCGTCGAGCAGTTCGACGTCGAACTTGAGCGTGGCGTTCGGGGGAATCACGCCACCGGCGCCGCGGGCGCCATAGCCCAGCGATGCGGGAATGATCAGCGTGCGCTTGCCGCCGATCTTCATGCCGGCCACGCCTTCGTCCCAGCCCTTGATGACCTGGCCGGCGCCCAGCGAGAACGCGAACGGGTCGTTGCGATCGCGGCTCGAATCGAACTTGGCGCCTTGGACGCCGTCGTTGTAGAGCCAGCCGGTGTAGTGCACATGCACGTGCTGGCCGGCCTTGGCTTCGGCGCCGGTGCCGACTTCGGTGTCTTCGTATTGCAGGCCGGAGGGGGTGGTGGGCATGGGAAACGCTCCTTGCGTCGATGAGAGGGGTGAATGGAATCGAAGGCGGGGAGTTTACCGAGCCCGGGCGGGCGGCCCGGGGGCTGCCCGCTCAGTCCGTCGTGTCGGCTGGAGGAGCGGGGGGCGGAGGCGCAGAGGAAGAGGGAGAAGAAGAGGGCGCCGGCTGCGGCGCTACAGGCGCAGCGGCCAGTGCTGCCGCGGATGTGGCCGCCGGCGCCGCCACCTTCTTGAGCTGGCCCAGTTGCCACTTGCTGGCAAAGGCCTGCAGGTCGGACAGGCGCTTGAGCAGGTCCTGCCCGCTCAAGGTGAGGCAATAGCCGTCGCTGCCGTGGCTTACGACGCCGGCCTCGCGCAGTTCCTTGATGCGGGTGTTCAGTGTGTTGGGAGTGATGCCGCCGACGCTGTCCTGCAGCAGCCGGAAGGTCTGGGCATGGCCGTCGCGCAGGGCCCAGAGCACACGCAACGCATAGCGGGCCTCCAGCAGTGCGAGCAACTGGTTGACGGCTGCGTTTTCCTTGGTGCTCATCGACATCATCTCCTCGAAGCTGGGCGGGCCGTGGACCTGGACGAGGCCGATGCGCGCATTCTTGTTTGTGACTGGTTACCGACCGTCTGGTACCGCCGGCCTGGCTGGCGGACGACTATAGCTCAAGCGATCAGAATGCTACTAGTTTTATAGCTGTGAGGGTATGCTGCATGCGGGTTGTGAGACAAAGCCTCACAAATTCGTGTAGTCGGCCATGGCTTCGCCCAGACGGATCGCGCGGGTGGGCGACCAATCGGGGTTGAACGCCAGCGCGGGCGCCGGGAACAGCATGACGACGGTGGAGCCGAGCAAGAAACGGCCCATCTCGTCGCCCTTCCTGATGTCGATCTGCTGGTCGCTGTAGCTCCACTCGCGCAGTTCGCCGACGCGCGGCGGATTGACCACGCCGTGCCACACAGTGGCCATGCTGCCGACGATGGTGGCGCCCACGAGCACCAGCACGAAGGGCCCGCGCGCCGATTCGAAGACACACACCACGCGCTCGTTGCGGGCAAAGAGGCCGGGCACGCCGCGCGCGGTGGTCGGGTTGACCGAGAACAGGTCGCCGGGCACATGGATCATGCGCACCAGTCGGCCGTCGCAGGGCATGTGGATGCGGTGGTAATCCTTGGGGCTCAGGTACAGCGTGGCGAAGCTGCCGTGCGCGAACTGGGCGGCGAGCGCGGCGTCGCCGCCGACCAGCGCGGTCGTCGTGTAGGCGTGGCCCTTGGCCTGGAAAATCTGGTCGCCTTCGATGGCGCCGAACTGGCTGATCGCGCCGTCCACGGGACACACCAGATCGGCCTGTGCGAGCGGGCGCATGCCGGGCTTGAGGGCGCGCGTGAAAAACTGGTTGAAGCTCTTGTAGTGCGCGATGTCGGACTCGAGCGCTTCGCCCATGTCCACACCGTACTTGGCGACGAAGCGGCGAATGATCCACGTCGTGACGGCACCGCGTTCCTTTCCAGCAACCCAGCCGGCGAAGTTGGTCAGGGCCTGCTTGGGGAACAGGTATTGAGGCAGAACTGCTGAGCGGTCGGACACGTGTGGGGGCTTTGAATGCGGATCGGAGGGGCATTCTATAAAGCGCCTCCTGTGGGGGGCGTAGGAGGCTTCCCTTGGTTGTTTGTCCGTGGCTTTGTTGGGGAGCGCCCGGCCTGCGGTGCGGCTCGGACGGCCCCACTGTGCCGGCCCTTCGGGCTTCCCTGCGGTGCTCGCGTCTCGCGGGGTCTTGCAGAACTCGCCTTCGGCTCAAACAGCTGCAAGCCCTGATCCGCGAAACGCTGCGCTCCTCGGCGGCACAGAGGGGCCGTCCGAGCCGCACCGCAGGCCGGGCGCTGTCGTGGCTTTGATGCCGCCGCCCTCACCCCAGCCCTCTCCCAGAGGGAAAGGGAGGAGGTCCAAACACACGACCGCTATGACCAAGGCGATGGGGGTTGAGCCCTGGGGCGGCCGTTGAGGCACCGCCGAGCAGCACAGCGACGGGCGGATCAGGGCTCGCCGCTGTTTGAGTGGAACGCAGCGGAGCGAGTTCGGCGAGACCCCGCCCGTCGCGAGCAGCGCAGGGCAGCCCGAAGGGCCGGTGACGTCGGCCGCCCCAGGGCTCAACCCCCATCGCCTGCCCCGATCGCATTCACCCCGATAAAAAACTACTCCGCCTTGATCCCCGCAGCCTTGATCACCCCCGCCCACTTCTCCACTTCAGCCTTCTGGAACGCCGCGATCTGCGCGGTCGTCAGGTCGGCCGGCTCCATGCCGAAGCCCTTCAGCTTGTCCTGCATCTCCGGCGTCGCAAGGATCTTGCGGATCTCGGTGTGCAGCCTTTCCACGACAGGCGACGGCGTGCCCGCGGGCACGAACAGCGCCTGCCAGGACACCACCTCGAAGTCGCTCAGCCCCTGCACGCCCGACTCGGCCACCGTCGGCACGTCGGGCATCGAGGCCAGGCGCTTGGCCGAGGTCACGGCGATGGCACGCAGCTTGCCGCTCTGGATGTGAGGACCCGCCACCACCGTGGTGTCGAACATCATGTCGACCTGGCCGCCGATCACGTCCTGGATCGCCGGGCCGCTGCCCTTGTACGGAATGTGCGTGAACTTCACGCCCGACTTGAAGGCCAGAAGTTCCAGCGCCAGGTGCTGCGAAGTGCCCGTGCCGGCCGATGCCGACGAGAGCCCGCCCGCCTTGGCCTTGCTGGCTTCGAGCACGTCCTTCAGCGTCTTGTAGGGGCTCGCCTGGTTCACCACCAGCACCACCGGGTTGGTGCCGATGAGCGTCACCGGAGCAAAGGACTTCTGCGGGTCGTAGCCGAGCTTGGGATACAGGCTCACGTTGATCGCATGCGAGCTGATCGTGCCGCCCACCAGCGTGAAGCCGTCCGGTGCCGCGCGGGCGCCGATCTCCGAGCCCACGCTGCCGCCGGCGCCGCCCTTGTTGTCGATGATCACGCTGGTGCCCAGCGCGGTGCCCAGCTTCTGGCCGATGAGCCGGCCCAGCACGTCGGTGGTGCCGCCCGCGGGGAAGGGCACCAGGTAGGTGATGGCCTTGCCCGTCGGCCAGTTGTTGCTGCTCTGCGCGAACGCAGGCAGGCCTGCTGCCGCGAACGACGAGGCGATGGAAGAGGCGAGGGCGGTTCGAATCAATGTACGGCGTTGCATGTCTTTGTCTCCGGTGGTTTGTGTGGCGATGGAATGAATCAGTGAGTGAATGAGCGACGAGGTGATCGGCAGGTGCGGCGGACCTCGGCCTCAGGGCAGGTCCACGATCTCGACCCAGTTCGGGTTCTTGCCCACGCCCAGGCGCTCGGGCTTGCCCAGGGCGCCCGTTGCGGCGTCGATCGCGTAGAGCGAAACGCTGTGCGACTCCTGCCCCGCGGCAATCAGGTAGCGGCCGCTCGGATCGATCGCGAAACCGCGCGGCGTTTTCTCGGTCGGCGTCTGGCCGAGCGGCTGCAACTGGCCCGTGGCTGCATCGACCCTGAACGCCGACAGCGTGCTCGAGGTGCGCTCCGACGCATACAGGTAGCGCCCGTCCGGCGTCAGGTGCAGGTCGGCGGCCCAGGGCTTGCCGTTGAAGCCTGGGGGCAGCGTGGTGGTGCTCTGTTGGAGCTTCAGCGTGCCGCGCGCGGCATCCCATGCGAACACATGCAGGGCCGCGTCGAGTTCGTCCAGCAGGTAGACGTGGCGCTGCGCCTTGTCCCAGACGAAGTGGCGCGGCCCGGCTTTGGCTGCGGTGGCGGTCAGCGCCGGGTCGTTGGGCGACAGCAAACCCTTCTCGGCATCGAAGCGCCAGCTGGAGATGTTGTCGCCGCCCAGGCTGGTGGCGAGCACATGGCGATTGCTCGCATCCGCATGGATCGCATGCGCGTTGGGGCCGGTCTGCACCAGTTGCTGGATGGCGCCCACCGTGCCGTCCTTGCCGATGGCATTCACCGAGATCTTGCCGCCCTGGTAGGACGCCGCAAAAAGCCACTTGCCGCTCGCATCCAGGTCGATGTTGGCCATGCTGTCGGCCAGCGGCGCCTCACCCAGTTTCTGCAGCTTGCCGGTGGCCGCATCGATGGACAGCGCGGTCACGCGAAAAGGCTGTGAGCGCAGCGCGGCGTACAGCACGCGCTTGTCCCGGCTCACCACCATCGGCATCACCGTGCCGCCGACGTTGAGCGTTTGCACCGGCGCAAGCGTGCCCTTGTCGCGGTCCAGCGCGAGCACCGAGATCTCCTGGCTGTCGGCGTTCGACACATAGACCCAGGTGGCGGCGGATGCGTGGCCGGCGGCGGCCAGCCACAGCAGCGATGCGATGGTTTTCTTGGTGACCGCGTTCATGGCCGTGTCCATCGCCGTGTTCAGGGCTTGATGTTGAGCTTGGTGATCAGCTGCTTGAAGTACACGTTGTCCTTGGCCAGCGTCTCCTTGAATACGGCGCCGTCGGTGTAGACGTAGCCCAGGTTCTGCTTGTCCATCACTTCGTGCATCAGCGGTTCGGCGGCCGTCTTGGCGGTCATCTCGCGCAGCTTGGCCATCACCTCGGGCGGCGTGTTCTTCGGCGCGCCGATGCCGCGCCAGGTGCCGATCGACAGGTCGATGCCGCGCTCCTTGGCGGTCGGGATTTTTTCAAAGCCCTTGACGCGCTTGTCGGCCATCACCATCAGCACCTTGAGCTTGCCGCCCTGCACATGCGTGGTCACTTCAGCGGGGCTCACCGCCACCGCTTCGATGTGGCCGCCCAGCAGCGCGAGCACCGCGGGTGCCGCGCCCTGGAAGGGGATGTGACCGAACTTGGTGCCGGTCTTGTCTTCCAGCGCGGCCGCGGCCAGGTGCCAGATGGAGCCGTTGCCCGAATTGCCCACGCGGATGCTTTCGGGCGACTTCTTGGCGGCGGCAAGGAATTCTTCGATCGTGTTCCACGGCGCATCGGCCTTCACGGTGATCGCGGCCGGGTCGGCGTTGAGCTGCGCAATCGGCTGGAAGTCGTCGTAGTTGAACTTGGCCAGGCCCAGGTGCGGCAGTGTCAGCAACTCGACCGTGAGCACCGCGAGCTTGTAGCCGTCGGGCTTGGCGTTGATCACCTCGGTCCAGCCGATGGCGCCGCCCGCGCCAGGGCGGTTGACGATCACGATGCTCTGCGAGATGTGCTTGCGGCTCGCTTCGGAGAACGCGCGCGCCAGGCCGTCGGTGCCGCCGCCCGGCTGGTAGGGCACCAGCAGTTCGATGGGGCGGTTCGGAAAGTCGTTGGCCGCCTGCGCAGACGCCGCCGGGGCCAGCCCGAGCGAGAGGGTGGCCGTGGCCGAGAGCGCCGCCAGGGCGCGCAGGAAGTTGCTTCTTCTCATGATGTTTCTTGTCTCCGTTGTTGATCTGATCCACGAACGCCCGCGAGGGCGTTTCCTCCAGAACTTCAGGGCATGTACTGCCCGCCATTCACCTCGATGACCTGTCCGGTGACGTAGCCCGAGAGCTGCTCCGAAGCCAGGTACAGGAATGCGCCGACGCACTCCTCCGGCTCGCCGATGCGCCCCATCGGAATGCTCGCGCGGAAGTTCTCCAGCATCGCTGGCGTGGAGAAGCGGTCCTGAAAAGGCGTCTGGATCACGCCCGGCGCGACCGCGTTCACGCGGATCTTGTCGCCCACCAGTTCCTTGGCCAGACCATGCGTCGCGGTGCTCACGAAACCCTTGGAGCCCGCGTACAGGTAGGCTGCCGGTCCGCCGCCGGTGCGTGCCGCGACCGAGGTCACGTTGATGATGTTGCCGCCGCCCTGCGTGCGCATCAGCGGAACCACCTCGCGGCAGAACGCGAGCACCGAGCGCGCGTTGATGTGCATCACCTCGTCGAAGAGCGCATCGTCGAACTCGGCGATGGGCACGCGCTTGACCAGGCTGCCGGCGTTGTTCACCAGCACGTCGATGCGGCTGAACTCCGCCTGGGTCTGCTTGACGCAGTCGCGGATCGCGGCGGTGTCGCGCACGTCGGCCTTCACCGCGAAGGCGGTGCCCCCGGCGGCGCGGATCGTCTCGACGACCTGGGCGGCCGCATCGGCCGAGCTGTTGTAGTGCACCGCCACGCGCATCCCGCGCGCAGCGAAGGCGATGGCCACGGCGGCGCCGATGCCGGTGCTGGCGCCGGTGACGAGGGCGGTCTTGTCCTTGAGGTCTTCCATGTCGGTGTTCCTTGTGGTCTGTAGCGAGGTTGTTCGGTCAGGTCACGGGCGCGGGGTTGAACAGCACCAGCGCGTTGTGCAGCTTCCAGTGCTCCGCCCAGGTCTTCTTCTTGCCGCTGGCCACATCGAGCATCAGCCGGAACAGCTCCCAGCCCACGTCCTCGATGGTGGCGTCGCCGTCGGCGATGCGGCCCGCGTTCACGTCCATCAGGTCGTGCCAGCGGCGCGCAAGATCGCTGCGCGTGGCGACCTTGATGACCGGCACTTCGGCCAGCCCGTAGGGCGTGCCGCGGCCGGTCGTGAAGATGTGCAGGTTGATGCCCGCGGCCAGCTGCAGCGTGCCGCAGATGAAATCGCTGGCGGGCGTTGCCGCGTAGATCAGGCCCTTCTGACTGACCTTCTCGCCGGGCGAGAGCACGCCCGAGATCGGCCCCGAGCCCGACTTCACGATGGAGCCCATCGCCTTCTCGACGATGTTGGAGAGCCCGCCCTTCTTGTTGCCGGGCGTGGTGTTGGCGCTGCGGTCGACGCGGCCCTTCTGCAGGTAGGCGTCGTACCAGGCCATCTCGCGGATCATGGCCTCGGCCACTTCGGGCGACGAGGCGCGCGAGGTGAGCTGGTCGATGCCGTCGCGCACCTCGGTGGTTTCCGAGAACATCACGGTGGCGCCCGCGCGCACCAGGAGGTCGGTGGCAAAGCCCACGGCCGGGTTCGCGGTCACGCCCGAGAAGGCATCGCTGCCGCCGCACTGCACGCCGACCACGAGTTCGCTCGCGGGCACGGTCTCGCGCCGGCGCGCGTTCAGGCGTGCGAGATGCACTTCGGCCTGGCGCATGACCGAATCGATCATCGACATGAAGCCGACGTGCGCGTCGTCCTGCAGGAACACCACGTCCAGCGCTTCGCCGGCAACGCCACCGCCGCGCTGGTCGGCAATGGGAATGGTGCCCGGCGGCAGCAGGCGCTCGGGCTGCAGCTTCTCGCAGCCCAGGCTCACCACCATCACCTCGCCGCCGAAGTTGGGGTTGAGGCTGATGTTGCGCAGCGTGCGGATCGGGATGATCGCGTCGGGCGCGTCGATGGCCACGCCGCAGCCGTAGCTGTGCTCCAGCGCCACCACGTCGTCGACCTTGGGGTATTTGGGCAGCAGCTCGGCCTTGATGCGCTGCACCGCGAATTCGGTCACGCCGGCCACGCACTGCACGGTCTGCGTGATGGCCAGGATGTTGCGCGAGCCCACCGAGCCATCGGCATTGCGGTAGCCCTCGAAGGTGTAGCCCTCCAGCGGCGGCATGGCCGGCGGCCTGACCGTCGCGATGGGCAGGCCTTCGAGCTCGGGCGCCGTGGGCATGCGCATCACGCGCTCGTGCACCCAGCTGCCGCGCGGCAGCGCCTTCTGCGCGTAGCCGATCACCACGTTGTAGCGGACGATGGCATCGCCCTCGGCCAGTTCAGTCAGCGCGACCTTGTGGCCTTGCGGCACGTTGTCCACCAGCACGAGGCCGTCGGCGAACGTCGCGCCCGTTTTCAGGCCGCCGTCGTTCGCGACGATGGCGACGTTGTCTGCCGCGTGGATGCGGATGTAGAGCGGGGGGCGGGTGGTTGTGTCGGCCATCGTGGAGCTCTTTCTTGGCTTACTTCACCACCATGAACAGGCCTGGGAGCCAGGTGGAGAAAGCAGGGACGAATGTGACCACGCCGAGCGCGAAGATCAACGCACCGTAGAACGGCCAGATCGTCCTCATCACCGTGCCCACCGAGACGCCTCCGATCGCGCAGCCCACGAATTGCGTGGTGCCCACCGGCGGCGTGTTCAGGCCCAGCGCGCAGTTGATCAACATCACCACGCCGAACTGCACCGAGGTCATGCCGTAGTGCTGTGCGATCGGCAAAAAGATCGGCGTGCACAGCAGGATGGTCGCGGCCATGTCCAGGAAGGTGCCCAGCACGAACAGGATGATGTTGATGAGCAGGAAGATCATCCACGGCGTGGTGGTGATCTGCGACAGCATCTGGCCCGTGAGCTCGGCCACGCCGTAGAGGCTGATGAGGTAGCCGAAGGTGCTGGAGATGCCGATCAGCAGCAGGATGACGCCCGTGGTGCGCACGGCTTTCGAGGCTGCCTTGATGAAGTGTTCCCACTTCAGCGTGCGGTACACGAAGATCGTGAGGCCCAGTGCATAGAGCACCGCCACCGCGGCCGATTCGGTCGCCGTGAAGATGCCCGACAGGATGCCGCCGAGGATCAGCACCACGATGAACAGGCCCGGCAGGGCCGCCGCGAACGAACGCGCCACGATGGCCCAGCCCGGGAAGCTGCCGGCCGGGTAGCCGCGCTTGACCGCCACCAGGTAGGCGGCCGCGAGGTTGCTGATGGTGAGCACCGCCGCCGGCAGCAGCGCCGCCAGGATCAGCGCCGCGATGGACACCTTGCCGCCCGCCGCGAGCGAATAGATGATCAGGTTGTGGCTGGTCGGCATCAGCGCGCCCACCAGTGCCGCGTGGGTGGTCACGTTGACTGCGTAGTCGGCGTGATAGCCCTCTTTCTTCATCATCGGGATCATCACGGCGCCCATGGCCGAGACGTCCGCCACGGGCGAGCCCGAGACGCCGCCGAACAGCGTGCAGGCCACCACGTTCGACATGCCCAGGCCGCCGCGCACATGGCCCACCAGGTTGCGCGCGAAGTTGACGATGCGGTCCGCGATGCCGCCGTAGAGCATCAGCTCGCCGGCGAAGATGAAGAACGGAATCGCAAGGAACGAGAAGATGCCCATGCCCGAGGTCATCTGCTGGAAGCCCACCGCGAGCGGCAGGCCTTCATACAGCAGCGTGGCCAGGGCCGAGAGCCCGATCGAGAACGCGACCGGCACACCCAGCAGCAGGAAGACGATGAACGAGAGGCTCAGAATGAGGAGAGGAATGGTCATGTTGGCTCAAGCCCAGGCAGGTTCGACTTCGCGGCCCTGAGCGAGCGCGATGATGTGTTCGATGGAGAACATCACGATGAGCACGCCGGCCACGGAGGCGGGCACGTATTTCCAGCCTTCGGAGATCCAGAGCGTGGGCAGGCGGTAGTCCCACACCGATTCGGCGAGCGAGGCGCAGTTCCAGGCCATGGTGAGGCCGAAGATCAGGATCAGCGCGTGGATCAGGTATTCCATCTTCAGGCGCAGCCAGTCGGGCGCCAGCACCAGGAACGATTCGAGGCCGATGTGGCCTGCATCCCGCACGCCGACGGCCACGCCGAACATGGTGACGTAGATCACCAGCAGCAGCGCGAGGCTTTCAGCCCAGGTGGGGGTGTTGTTGAGCACGTAGCGGCCGAACACCTGCCAGCTCACCGCGCAGATCACCGCGACGAGACCGAGGATGCCCAACCACATGCAGGCACGGGCGAGGGTGCGGCAAAGTTTGGTGTACATGAGAGTTCTTCTTTGTCTTTCTCCCTCCCCTTCCGGGGGAGGGCAGGGGTGGGGGCAAGCGGCATTCGATGAAGCATTGCGCCGAACAAGCGCCGCTTGCCCCCATCCCAACCTTCCCCCGGAAGGGGAAGGAGCCAATTCAACAATCCGGCTTGCTTGTTACTTCGTGTCCTGCACGCGCTTGACCAAGTCCTTGAGCTTCGCGTCGGTGATGAACTTGTCGTACACCGGCTTCATCGCGGCCTGGAACGGGGCCTTGTCGACGTCGATGATCTCGGCGCCGCCGGCCTTCACCGTGGCCAGCGACTTGATCTCGCGCTCTTGCCATTGCTTGCGCATGTAGGGCACCGACTCCTTGGCGGCCTGGCGGATCCAGCCTTGCTCTTCGGCGGAGAGCTTGTCCCACACGCGCTTGGAGAACAGCAACATCTCGGGGGCCATCGAGTGCTCGGTCTTGCTGTAGTACTTGGCCACTTCGAAGGCGCGTGCGCTTTCATAGGTGGGGTAGTTGTTTTCGGCGGCGTCGATCAGGCCGGTCTTCAGGCCCGTGTAGACCTCGCCCATGGGCATGGGCGTGGCGTTGGCGCCCATGGCTTCGAGCATCGACACCCACAGGTCGGACTGCTGCACGCGGACCTTCAGGCCCTTCATGTCGGCGAAGCTGCGCACCGGCTTCTTGGCGGTGAACATCGAGCGCGCGCCGCTGTCGTAGTACGCCAGTCCGACAAAGCCCTGCTTCTCGCACGACTTGAGGATTTCCTCTCCGATCGGGCCGTCCAGCACCTTGTGCAGATGGTCCACCGAACGGAACAGGAAGGGCATGGTCGGCACCTGCGTCTCGGCGCAGATGTTGTTCATGGGGGCGATGTTCACGCGCACCATCTGCAGCGCGCCGATCTTGGTCTGCTCGATGGTGTCCTTTTCGCTGCCCAGCGAACTGTTGTTGAACACACGGATGGTGTGCTTGCCGCCCGACAGCGCCTTGAGCCGTTCGCTCATGAACTTGACCGCGGTCACGGTCGGGTAGTCGTCGGGGTGGATGTCGGCCGAGCGGAACTCGGTGGCGCTTGCAGCCATGGTGGACAGCGCGGCTGCGGCGCCCACGGCAAGTGCGATCAGGGTCTTGTGCAATTTCATTTGTCTCTTCCTCTGGGGGGTGGTTGTTGAAAACGGGAAAAAAGAAGGGTTTCAGCTGCCGAAGGCTGTTTCGGGCACGCCCGCCACGCCGGGACGCAGCGCGAACACGCCGCCGGCCAGCGGCTGGTCGGACAGGTCGATGCCGCCGGGGCGGATGGAGGTGACGAAGAGCGTGTCCAGCGACGGGCCGCCGAAGGCGCACATCGCGGGCTTTTTCACCGGCACTTCGAGCGAGCGGTCCAGCCGGCCGTCGGGTGTGAAGCGGTGCACCAGGCCCGCGTCGTTGCCGCAGATCCAGTAGCAGCCGTCCACGTCCATGGCCGCGCCGTCGGGGCGGCCGGGCAAGGGCTTCATGTCGACGAAGAGACGGCGATTGCTGGGCGTGCCGGAGTCGGTGTCGTAGTCGAAGGCCCAGATGGCCTGCACGCTCGGATGCGAATCCGAGAGGTACATCGTGCGGCCGTCGGGGCTGAAGGCCAGGCCGTTGGGCACGATGAGGTCTTCGAGCTGCAGGCTCGCGCTGTTGCTGCCGTTGGTGTAGCTGTAGAGGCGGCCCACCGGGGCGGCCGCGGCCATGTCGAGCAGCATCGTGCCGGCCCAGAAGCGGCCCTGGCGGTCGCAGCGGCCGTCGTTGAAGCGCATGGTGGGTGCGGCGTGCGCCACGGGTGCCAGCGATGTCGCAACCAGCGTCCCGTCGGCCCGCGGCTGCAGCGAGAAGATGCCGCTTTCCATGCCGGCGATCCACGCGCCGGCAAGGTCCGCACGCGGTGCGATGCAGGCGATCATTTCATCGGCCTGCCAATGGGCAGTGCCTTCGCTCGCATGCCAGCTGTTCAGCGTGCGCGCGGGAATGTCGACCCAGTAGAGCGCCTGCTCCGCGGCGTGCCACACCGGGCTTTCGCCGGTGCCGTTGCGCGCATCGAGCACCAGTTCAGCTTGCATCGCCGAACGGTCCTTGCGCGGTGAAGGCGCCGCCCTGGTAGATGGCGTTGGGGTCGGTGGGCGCGACCGGCGGCTGCGCCTCGACCTTGTCGCGGAAAACCTCCGAGCCGTCCTGCGGCACGAAGCCCAGATGCGCCGCGGCGCTGTTGTCCCACCACACGTCGCGGTTGTTCGACATGCCGTAGACGATCGTGTGCTTCACGTCGGGCGTGAAGAGCGACTTCTCGATCAACGTCGTCAGGTCGCGGTAGCTGAGCCATGTGCTCATCATCCGGCGGTTGAGCGGCTCGGGAAACGAGGAGCCGATGCGGATGCTCACCGTCTCGATGCCCCAGCGGTCGAAGTAGAACTGCGCCATGTCTTCGCCGAAGGACTTCGACAGGCCGTAGTAGCCGTCGGGCCGGCGCGCGGCGTGGGCGTCGATATGTTCGGTCTGCTTGTAGAAGCCGATGACGTGGTTGGAGCTTGCGAACACCACGCGCTTGACGCCGTGGCGGCGCGCGGCTTCATACACATTGAAGATGCCCTTGATGTTGGCTTCGAGGATTTCCTCGAACGGCCGCTCGACCGACACGCCCCCGAGGTGCACGATGGCGTCGCAGCCTTCCAGCAGTGCATGCACCGCCGCCTTGTCCGACAGGTCGCAGGGCACGACTTCCTCGCTCGCATCGGCGGCGGGGGCGAGCGAGGCGATGTCGGACAGTCGCAGCACCCGGGCATAAGGCTTGAGGCTTTCGCGCAGCACCTTGCCCAGGCCGCCGGCCGCGCCGGTCAGCAGGAGGCGTTCGAGCTTGTTGTGGGAGGCAGGTTGGGGCGTCGACATGGGGTCCAGGCTGAGATGAAGGGGTCTTTGAACGAAGCGCCGCCGCCGAAAGCCGCCGGTACGATGCCGGGCAGGCAGATCGTCGAATGCTTCACGAAACGGCCATCGAAGCGGTCTTGGTGATAGGTTATCTGTTGTCGTACAACTAGATGGAGATTATTATCTTGGGCATGGTTCAGACGACTGCGGGTAATCCCTTGATTTCAGATGCGGCGACGCAAGCCGGTCCGGCGGATGGCCATGCGGCCTTCGTGGGACGCCCGCGCCCGCGTTCCCGCGGCCTGGCGCACGGGCTGGTGGAAGACCTGGGCGAGAAGATCCGCAGCCAGTCGCTGCGCCCGGGGGACAAGCTGCCCACCGAGTCGGCCATCATGCAGGCCTACGGCGTGAGCCGCACGGTGGTGCGCGAGGCGCTGTCCAAGCTGCAGGCCGGCGGACTGGTCGAAACGCTGCACGGCGTCGGCACCTTCGTGCTGCAGCCGCGACCGGGCGGGGTGTTTCGCCTCGATCCGGGCGAGATCGCCGCCTCGGTCGATGTGCTGGCGGTGCTGGAGCTGCGCATCAGCCTGGAGACCGAATCCGCCGGACTGGCCGCGAGCCGGCGCACCGACGAGCAACTGATGGCCATGCGCCAGGCGCTCGACGATTTCGAGCACAACGTGGCGGTCGCGGGCGACACCGTGGCGCACGATTTCCGCTTTCATCTGCAGATCGCGCAGTCGACCGGCAACCCGTATTTCGCCGACATCATGCGGCACCTGGGCACCACGATCATTCCGCGCACGCGCATCAGCGCGATCCGCATCCAGGACGGCGGCGCGTACCTCAGCCGCGTCAACCGCGAGCATGAAGAGATCTACGCGGCCATCGCGCGGCGCGATCCCGAATCGGCGCGTGCCGCCATGCGCATTCACCTGACCAACAGCCGCGAGCGCCTGCGAATGGCGCAGGAGGCTGCGCAGCAGCAAAAGGCGAAGGCCGAGGCGGCGGCGGGCAGTGCGGGTGTCGGCGGTGCCGACGGCGCCGCTTCGTCCTGAGCCTTCCTTCGCGCTGAATTTTTCAGATCTCAATCTGGACAAGTTGTTTTTGTAGTTGTACGATGACTGATCTCTCGCTTGGGCATCCGGGCGAAGCTTCGGACAAGTCCAATCCACGGAGACATCAGCATGACCATCAACCGACGCGGCGCACTGGGCGCCGCCCTCGCCACCACACTCGCCGCCAGCCTGCCGGCCAGCGCTTTTGCGCAGAGCGGCGGTGGTAACTGGCCGTCCAGGCCGATCCGGCTCATCGTGCCGTACCCGCCGGGCGGCTCGTCGGACATCATTGCGCGCTCCATCAGCCAGCCGCTGTCCGACGCACTGGGCCAGCCCGTGGTCATCGAGAACCGCGCGGGCGCCAACGGCAACCTGGGCGCCGACATGCTGGCCAAGGCCCCGGCCGACGGCCACACCCTCATGCTGTGCGACCTGGGCGCGTTGGCCATCAGCCCGTCGCTGTATCCCAAGCTCCCGTTCGATCCCACCAAGGACCTGCGCAGCGTGGCCATGCTGGCCTATTCGCCGCACTTGCTGGTGGTGCACCCGTCGGTGCAGGCCAATACGCTGAAGGAACTGGTCGAGCTGTCGAAGAAGAGCGACTTCAACTTTGCTGTGACGGCCAGCGGCAGCACCGCGCATCTGGCGGGCGTGGAGCTTCAGCGCAAGAGCGGCGCCAAGTGGGAATACGTGCCCTACAAGGGCGGCGTGCAGGCCGTGCTCGACACCGTCGCCGGCCAGACGCAGGTGCTGATGAACGGCATGCTCGCCACCTACCCGCATGTGCAGAGCGGCAAGCTCAAACTGATCGCGGTGTCCAAGCCCACGCGCATGCCTCTGATCGGCAACGTGCCGACCATCTCGGAGCAGGGCGTTCCCGGGTACGAGTCGGGCACGTGGCAAGGCGTGGTCACTGCGCGCGGCACGCCCGACGCAGTGGTCGCGCGGCTCAACAGGGAACTGGTGCGCATCATCCGCACGCCCGACATCCGCGCTCGCCTCGCAGGTCAGGGCGCCGAGGTCGTGACCATGACTTCGCCCGAGCAAGACCAGTTCTTCGCCAAGGAGCGTGCGCGCTGGGCCCAGGTGATCCAGCAAGCCAATCTCAAGCTCGACTGACCGGCCACCAACTCTTTCTCTTTTTCCTCATCCCCATCTTCACTGGACTTTTTCCCATGAACCCGCAAGAACTCAAGACCATCATGGGCTCCGGCCTGCTCTCGTTCCCGTTGACCGACTTCGACAGCAACGGCGACTTCAACAAGAAGGGCTACGTCGAGCGGCTCGAATGGCTGGCTCCGTACGGCGCGAGCGCGCTGTTCGCCGCGGGCGGCACGGGCGAATTTTTCTCGCTGACCGGCGACGAGTACCCCGGCATCATCCAGACGGCAGTGGACACCTGCCGCGGCGTGGTGCCGATCATTGCCGGCGCCGGCGGCCCGACGCGCTTTGCCATCCAGTGCGCGCAAGCCGCGGAAAAGGCCGGTGCCCACGGCATCCTGCTGCTGCCGCACTACCTCACCGAAGCCGGCCAGGAAGGCCTGGCCGCGCACGTCGAAGCCGTGTGCAAGAGCGTGAAGTTCGGCGTGATCGTCTACAACCGCGCCTCCAGCCGCCTGAAGCCCGACACGCTCGCTGGCCTGGCCGACCGCAATCCGAACCTCGTCGGCTTCAAGGACGGCGTGGGCGACATCGAGGCGATGGTCGCGATCTACCAGAAGATGGGCGACCGCTTCGCCTACCTGGGCGGCCTGCCGACCGCCGAGGTCTATGCCGCGGCCTACAAGGCCATGGGCACGCCGGTGTATTCGTCGGCTGTCTTCAACTTCATCCCGAAGACGGCGATGGATTTCTATCACGCAGTCGCCAACGACGACTTCGCCACGCAGCACCGCCTTCTGAAGAACTTCTTCATGCCCTACCTGGACCTGCGCAACCGCACGCCGGGCTATGCCGTGAGCATCGTGAAGGCCGGCGCCAAGATCGTCGGCCACGACGCCGGCCCGGTGCGCGCACCGCTGACCGACCTGAAGCCCTCGGAGATGGAAGAGCTGAAGGCGCTGATCGCCACGCTCGGCCCGCAGTAAGCAGGAAGCTCCGCGCGAAGCCCGGCCTTGCGGCCGGCAAGCGCCGAAAGAGAACAGAAGGAGACAGAGTCATGCCCGATCAAAAACCGCGGACGAAGTCCAGGCGAGCGCTTCTCGCGACGAGCCTCGCGCTCGCCGCCGCTTCCACGCTGCCTTTGCATGCCTGGGCGCAAGCCGATGCATGGCCGCAGCAGAAGCCGGTGACCATCATCGTGCCGTTCCCCGCCGGTGGCTCCACCGACATGGTGGCGCGTGCGCTGGCGCTGCAGTTGCAGACCAAGCTCGGCGGCAGCTTCGTCGTCGACAACCGCCCCGGTGCCACCGGCACCATCGGCACCGGCTTCGTCAAGCGCGCGGCGCCCGACGGCTACACGCTGCTGGTGTCTTCGCTGGGCGCCTTCGTCGTCACGCCGCACCTGCAGAAAAGCGTGCCCTACGACGCCACCAAGGACTTCGACTACATCAGCGTGCCGGTGCAGGCGCCCAACGTGCTGGTCGCCAATGTCGCGCGGCCCGAGCAGACGGTGGCCGACGTGCTCGCGCTGTTGCGCAAGACGCCGGGCAAGGTCTCGTTCGCGAGTTCGGGCAACGGCTCGTCCGATCACCTCTCGGCCGAACTCTTCTGGCAGCAGAGCAAGACCGAAGGCGTGCACGTGCCCTACAAGGGCGGCGCGCCGGCGGTGAACGATCTGCTGGGCAACCAGGTCGACTTCTCGTTCCAGAACGTGAACGCCGTGCTGCCGCACATCCGCGCGGGCAAGCTGCGCGCGATCGCCGTGACCGGCGACAAGCGCTCGCCCGTGCTGCCCGACGTGCCCACGCTGGCCGAAGCCGGTGTGAAGGGTGCGGAGGTCTATTCGTGGCAGGGCATGGCCGCACCGAAGGGCTTGCCGCCTGCCTTGAAGAAGAAGCTGAGCGACGCGGTGATCGCTGCGATGCAGGACCCCGAGACGAAGAAGCGCATGCTCGACCAGGGCCTGGAGATCGTCGCCAGCACCCCTGAAGATTTCACCGCCTTCCAGTTGCGCGAGTGGACGCGCTGGAAGACATTGATCGAAACCCGTCATATCACTGCAGACTGAGGCACCGAGCCCGAAGATGACAAGTCCTGAATCCATTTCCAGCGCCGCGCCCAAGGCCGTGTCGGGCGCGCCCGTCGTCACCGGCATGCGCGTGGTTCCCGTGGCGGGCCACGACAGCATGCTGATGAACCTGAGCGGCGCGCATGGCCCGTTCTTCACGCGCAACCTGCTGATCCTGACCGACAGTGCCGGCCACACCGGCGTGGGCGAAGTGCCCGGCGGCGAGAAGATCCGCCAGACGCTCGAAGATGCGCGCGGCCTCATCGTGGGCCAGCCCATCGGCAACCACAACGCCGTGCTCAACAGCCTGCGCACTGCCTTCGCCGGGCGCGACAGCGGCGGCCGCGGCCAGCAGACCTTCGACCTGCGCGTGACCATCCATGCGGTCACCGCCGTCGAAGCCGCGCTGCTCGACCTGCTGGGCCAGTTCCTCGAAGTGCCCGTGGCCGCATTGCTCGGCGAAGGCCAGCAGCGCGATGCGGTGCAGATGCTCGGCTACCTCTTCTACGTGGGCGACCGCAAGAAGACAGACCTGGCCTACGAGACCGACCCTGGCGCCGACAACGACTGGTTTCGCCTGCGCCACGAAGAAGCGATGACGCCCGAATCCATCGTGCGCCTGGCCGAAGCCACGCATGCACGCTACGGCTTCACCGACTTCAAGCTCAAGGGCGGCGTGCTGCGCGGCGAGGAAGAAGTCGAAGCCATTCGCGCGCTGCACGAGCGCTTTCCGAAGGCGCGCGTCACGCTCGACCCCAACGGCGGCTGGCTGCTGCAGGACGCGATCCGCCTGTGCCGTGACCTGCACGGTGTGATGGCCTATGCCGAAGACCCGTGCGGCGCCGAAGGCGTGTTCTCGGGCCGCGAGGTGATGGCCGAGTTCCGCCGCGCCACCGGCCTGCCCACCGCCACCAACATGGTCGCCACCGACTGGCGCGAGATGGTGCACAGCCTCTCGCTGCAGTCGGTCGACATTCCGCTGGCCGACCCGCACTTCTGGACGATGCAAGGCTCGGTGCGCGTGGCGCAGCTGTGCCAGGCCTGGGGCCTCACCTGGGGCTCGCATTCGAACAACCACTTCGACGTGTCGCTCGCGATGTTCACGCACGTGGCGGCTGCCGCACCCGGCAAGGTCACGGCCATCGACACGCACTGGATCTGGCAGGACGGCCAGCGCCTCACGAAGGCGCCGCTGCAGATCGAAGGCGGTTTCGTGAAGGTGCCAACGCGCGGCGGCCTGGGCGTGGAGCTCGACATGGACGAGGTCGAGAAGGCACACCAGCTGTACCTGAAGCACGGTCTGGGCGCTCGCAACGATGCGCAGGCGATGCAATACCTGATCCCGGGATGGACTTTCGACAACAAGCGGCCGTGTATGGTCCGTTGAGCACCTTCACGCCGTTCGAATCGCGCAAGGCTTCGACAAGCTCAGCCCGAACGGATGTGAGGTAATTCAGGTGCCCGTCCCGGCCGTTCGCCCTGAGCTTGTCGAAGGGGTGCTCGCAACGCAGCGAGGCTTCGACAAGCTCGGCCCGAACGGCAGCTGGAGTGATTCGGCTCTTTCTCCCAATTCATCAGCACATAGGAACACAACATGCAAAATTTCGACAACCTGATCGCAGGCGAATGGCGTGCCGGCGCAAGCTACAGCCCCAACGTCAACCCCAGCAACCTGGCCGACGTGCTGGGCCAGTACACCCAGGGCGACGCGACGCATGTCGATGCCGCCGTGGCCGCCGCCACCGCCGCCTTCCCCGCATGGGCCACCGGCAGCATCCAGGCGCGCTCCGATGCACTCGACAAGATCGGCACCGAGATCCTCGCGCGCAAGGAAGAGCTGGGCACGTTGCTCGCGCGCGAAGAAGGCAAGACCAAGGCCGAAGGCATGGGCGAGGCCGCGCGCGCGGGCCAGATCTTCAAGTTCTTCGCGGGTGAATGCCTGCGCCTGTCGGGCGAGGTGCTGCCTTCGGTGCGGCCCAACATCGGCGTGGAGATCACGCGCGAGCCGGTCGGCGTCGTCGGCCTCATCACGCCGTGGAACTTTCCCATCGCCATTCCCGCATGGAAGATCGCGCCGGCACTCGCCTTCGGCAACTGCGTGGTCCTGAAGCCCGCCGACCTCGTGCCGGGCAGCGCCTGGGCGCTGAGCGAGATCATCAGCCGCTCGGGCATTCCGGCCGGCGTGTTCAACCTGGTGATGGGCCGCGGCAGCGTGATCGGCGAAGCGCTGGTCAACCACCCCGGCATCCATGCGATCAGCTTCACCGGCTCGGTGGGCGTGGGCCGCAACATCGCGATCCAGTGCGTCACCAACCACAAGAAGGTGCAGCTGGAGATGGGCGGCAAGAACCCGCAGGTGATCCTGGACGACGCCGACCTCGCGCAGGCCGTGGAGCTCAGCGTGCAGAGCGCGTTCTACTCGACCGGCCAGCGCTGCACCGCGTCGAGCCGGCTCATCGTGACCGAAGGCATCTATCCGAAGTTCATCGAGGCGATGAAGGCGCGCATGGCCAAGATCAAGGTCGGCGATGCGCTCGCGCAGGGCACTGACGTGGGCCCCGTCTCGTCCAAGTCGCAGCTCAACCAGGACATGGAATACATCGCCATCGGCAAGGGCGAAGGCGCCACGCTGGCGGCCGGCGGCGAGCTGCTGAAGCTGGAGACCGACGGCTACTACATGTCGCCCGCGCTCTTCAGCGAGTCGGCCGCGACGATGCGCATCAACAAGGAAGAAATCTTCGGGCCGGTGGCGAGCGTGATCCGCGTGAAGAACTACGAAGAAGCGCTGGCCACGGCCAACGACACCGAGTTCGGCCTGTCGGCCGGCATTGCCACCACGTCGCTCAAGTACGCCACGCACTTCAAGCGCCACAGCCAGGCCGGCATGGTGATGGTCAACCTGCCGACGGCGGGTGTCGACTATCACGTGCCGTTCGGCGGCCGCAAGGGTTCGAGCTACGGCCCGCGCGAGCAGGGCAAGTACGCGCAGGAGTTCTTCACGACGGTGAAGACGGCCTACACGCTGGCCTGATCGCCCGTCAGTGCCCGGCGCGCACCGCGCGCGCCGCTTCGTTGCGCCGCATCGCGCGCCGCAGGCCGAGCGCGATCAGCACGCCGACGCCGCCCGCCCCCGCGACGATGGCCGCGGCGGCGTTCCAGCCCAGCGCATCGACGGCGGCGCCCACCGTCACCGGGCCGATCATCTGGCCGAAGTTGCTGCCCAACATCAACAGGCCCACCGCAATCGGAACCAGGCGCGGCGCGGGCGCTACCACCGCGGAGGTGCCGATCAGCGTCGCGGGCAGCAGGCCGCCCACGGCCGAGAACACCAGGCACAGCACAAAGGTCGAGGTGCCTCCCAAAACGTGCAGGAAGATGCCGGGCGCCGCGAGGCCCATTGCCGCGCTGGCCACGGCCACCAGCAACCAGCGCGAAACGCCGCGCGTGAGCAGCATGCCGGCCGCGAGATTGCCCACGATGTTCGCGGCGCAAGCCAAGGCGCTGAGCATGCCCGCCGTGCCCACGCTCACGCCCATGCGCTCGATCAACAGCACGGGCAAAAAGCTGAAAAGCGCAAAGAACTGCAGGCTGTAGACCACGAAGGACACAGCGATCAGCGACGGTGCGCCCGCCCTGGCGGTGGCCGCGGCATCGCGGCCGATGTCGCGCAGCGAGGGTGCCGGCAATGCGCTGCCCGACCGGTCTTCGCGAGCGACCGCCAGCAGCACCAGCGCCAGCACGACCACCGCCAGGGCCGCATTGCCGAACCAGAAGCCGCGCCAGCCGTCGAGCATTGCGCCGATGAAGAGCGCAATCGCCATGCCGGCCGGCATGAAGCAGCTCCAGAGCGCGAAAGCAAGGTCCTTGCCGGCGGGCGCGGCAATGCGCTGCAGCACGGCCGGGCCGGCGATGGTGATCAGCACGAAGCCCAGGCCCTCGATCGCGCGGCCGAGCAGCAGCACCGCGATGCCTTGCGCCAGCGCGCCGACGCTGCTGCCGGCGGCAATGGCCGCGAGGCCGACAAGCACCAGGCGCCTGTCGCCGGCACGGGCGACCCATGCGCCCACCGGAATGGCGCCCATCACGCCGAGCAGCGAGAACATCGCCATCAGCCAGCCGACCATCGACAGGCCGAGGCCGAACTCCTCTCGCAGTTGGGGCACCGCGATCGCGACCTTGCCCACCTGAAGCGATGCGACCACGCCGGCCAGCACCACCATGCCGACGCCGAACCAGGGCGTTGCGGAGGGCAGGGGAAGGGCGGGTGTTGGCGGAACGCCGGTCGTGGGGAGTGGCTGCTGCATGCGCTGACTGTGCAGCGATACGCATATCGATGAAAGCAAATAATATCGTCCAACTCAATCGATGGAGCAGATCATGATCGACCTTCTCACCCTGAGCCAGATGCAGATGTTCGCGGTGGTGGCCGAGGCGCGCAGCTTTCGCGCGGGCGCGGCCCGGTTGCACCGCGTGCAGTCGGCCGTGAGCCACGCCATCGCCAACCTGGAGGCGCAACTGCAGGTGCGCCTTTTCGACCGTTCCGGCCACAAGCCGGTGCTCACGCCCGCGGGCCAGACGCTGCTGGGCGACGTGCGGGTGATCCTGGCGAAGGTTCAGGCATTGCGCACGCGCGCGCACGGGCTGGAGCAGGGCATCGAGCTGGAGCTGTCGATCGCCGTCGACACGCTCGTGCCGCCTGCCTGGGTGGCCGAGGCGGTGCGCGGCCTGAACGCGGTGTATCCGAGCATCGCGATCCGCGTCGAATACAGCTCGATGGGCGGCACCATCGACGCGCTGTATGCCGGCCGCTGCGACGTGGCCGTGGCCTCCTTCGGCTATGCCGACGAAAAGATCAGCCGCGAGCACCTGGTGTCGCTGCGCATGGTGACCGTGGCCGCGCCTTCGCATGCGCTGGCAGCCCTTGCGCGCCGGCGCAGCGCTGCCAAGGCGCTCGATGCGGCCGCCGCCGAGCATGTGCAGATCGTTGTGCAAGACCCGAGCGCGCTCAGCGAAGGGCTGGATTTCGACGTGCTCTCGCTCACCACCTGGCGGGTCAACGACATGCACATCAAGCTCGCGCTGCTGCGTGCCGGCCTCGGGTGGGGAAAGATGCCTTCATGGCTGGTCGCCGACGACCTCGCGGCCGGCACGCTGGTGCGTTTGCCGGTGGGCCGCATCGGCCCCGGCGGAGAGACGGCGCACGAAGCCTATTTCTGCCACAGCGCCGACAGGCCGCTGGGCGCGGGCGCCACGCTGCTGCGCGACTGCCTCATGGCGCACGCGAAGACGGCGGCGCACGACGGCGGCGGCGCAACGCCCACTCGATCAGCTCGAAGATCCCCTCGCTGATCAGCGCCATTGCCGCGGCCGGCAGCGCACCGGCCAAAAGCAGCTCGCGGTCGTTCAGTGCCAGCCCCGTCACGATGCGCTCGCCGAATCCGCCGGCGCCGATGAAGGCGGCGATGGTCGCGGTACCGATGGCGATGGCAGTGGCCGTGCGCACGCCCGCCAGCAGCGTGGGCAGCGCCAGCGGCAGCAACACGAGCCGAAGGCTCTGCGGCGGCGTCATGCCCAGCGCGGTGCCGGCCATGCGCAGGCCTTGCGGCACTTCGGCCAGGCCCGTCACCGTGTTGCGCATGATCGGCAGCAACGAGTAGAGCGTGAGCGCGATCAGCGCGGGCAGCGCGCCGATGGCGCCGAGCGCGGAGATGAGCACTGCCAGCAGCGCCAGCGATGGCACGGTCTGCATCAGGCTCGCAATGCCGAGCACCACGGCGCGCAGCCGCACATGCGCGAACACCCCGATGGCAATGGGCACGCCGATGAGGATGGCGATGCCCACCGAGAGCGCCACCAGCAGGAAATGCTGGCGCGCGAGCTGCCACAAATCGGGGCCGAAGAGCTTGGCGATGAAGCCGCGCCGGGGTTCGTTCGGCTGCGCCTTGCCGTCCTTGGCATTGCCGGCGCCGGCGAGAAAGTCCCGCGCGATCGCATCGAAGGGCACGCTCTGCAACTCGGCGCGCGCGTTCATCGCGATCATGGCGTGCTCGTCGATCCGGCCTTCCAGGGTTTGCAGCGCGGCCCAGGCCTTGGGCAGGCGCGTGGGCAGGTCGAGCTTGTAGAGCACCACGGCGTCGTAGCGCGGAAAGTACTTCTTGTCGTCTTCGAGCACGCGCAGGCCGAGGTGATCGATCTTCGCGTCGGTGGTGTAGATGTCGATCGCATCGATCTGCCTGGCGCCCAGCGCGTCGTAGGCCAGGCCGTGGTCCAGGCCGGTCGGCGTCTGCGTGAAGCCGTAGCGGGCGGCCAGGCCCTTCCAGCCGTCGGCGCGGCCGAGGAATTCGTTCGACAGGCCCAGCTTCAATTCGGGATGCCTGGCCAGGTCGCTCAGTGTGCGAAGGCCGAGGCGGTCGGCATCGGCCGCGCGCACCGCGAGCGCATAGCCGTCGTTGAAGCCCAGCGGTATGGCCACGCCCAGCCCCAGCGGCGCGAGTGCCGCATTCATTTGCTCACGCGTTTCCGCCGGCGAGCCCTTGAGGATTTCGAGCGCGATGGTGCCGGTGTACTCGGCATAGAGATCGATGGCGCCCGAGCGCAGCGCTTCGTAGACGATGGCCGTGTTGCCCAGGCCCTGCCGCACGACGGGCGGCGATGCGGTGTGCGGCGCGGCGGTCTGCGCGAGCAACTCGGCAAGGATGTACGACTCGGTGAAGCGCTTGGAGCCCACGCGCAATGTCTCGTCCGCGGCCTGCGCGGGCGCGGCGGCCAGCCAGGCCATCGACAACAACAAGGCGGCGCGCCAGAGGCTTCCGAGCAGATGCATCCGGGGCAGTTTATAGACATCGCCCCGCGCCGCGTACCCGTCCGTCTCCTACACGCCGTGGTGCGCGGAGCCGATGCAGCGCAGGCGGCGCGGGGCTCATAGTTCGAAGCCATGAAGTCCAAGAGCCCAAAGCCCAAGTCCGTTGCCCCCAAGTCCGTTGAGGCCAACAAGGATGCCAAGGAAGACCGGTCCGCCGCCGAGGTCCACGGCCTGCGCGAACTGCCCGGCCTGCAGGTCGACGGCTACAGCCTGCAGCTGCGCGACAAGGACGGCTTCGTCGGCGACCAGGCCAGCCAGACCGCCTTCAGGGAGTTGCTGGAGCGCTGGCGCAAGCGCCGCCGCAAGACCGGCCGCGACCCCTTGGGCCTGGCGCATTCGCGCAACCTCAGCAAGAAGGACCTCGACAAGGCGCTGCAGGCCAGCAAGGCATCGGAGGCGGCCGACCTGATGCACGGCGCCATCGAAGAGTTTGCGGAAGAGTTGGCCTACGTCATCCAGCGCTTCACGCGCCAGCCTTCATGGCAACAGGTGCAGCGCATCGTGATCGGCGGCGGCTTTCCCGAGAGCGACGTCGGCGAGCGTGCCGTGCTGCAGGCATCCGCCATCCTTCAGGAGATGGGCGAGAAGGTGCAGCTGGCCAGGCTCTCGCACAACGTGGACGACGGCGGCTTGATCGGCTGGGTACACCTCACGCCTCCGGCCATGCTCAAGGGGCACGACGCCATCCTTGCGGTGGACATAGGCGGCACCAACATCCGCTGCGGCATCGTCAAGACCCGCCATCGCAAGGCGCCCGACTTCTCGCAAGCGAAGGTGGTGCGCCGGCTGAAGTGGCGCCATGCGGACGACGGCCCCAACCGCGGCAGCATCGTGGAGCACATCGTGCTCATGCTGCAGGACATGGTGGTTTGCTGCGAGCGCAAGAAGATCCGGCTCGCGCCCTTCATCGGCATCGGCTGCCCGGGGCTGATCCGCAAGGACGGCTCCATCGCGCGCGGCGCGCAGAACCTGCCGGGCGACTGGGAAGGCCACGCCTTCCATCTGCCCAGCGAGGTGTGGCGCCGCATGCCGATGATCGGCTCGGGCCCGACCATGGTGCTGATGCACAACGATGCGGTGGTGCAAGGCTTGAGCGAGCTGCCGTTCATGCGCGATGTGAACCACTGGGGCGTGCTCACCATCGGCACGGGGCTGGGCAACGCGAGCTTCACGAACCGGCGTTAGGTGTGAACAGGCCCTAAAGCTGGAAGGCGACGGTGAGCAGCAATCCCTCCGCCACGTCGCGCATGAGTCCTGGCCGCCGCGCGCGATACGGCTCGCCGGCGGAAGCCGTGGTGTCTATCCATTCGGCCAGCCAGTCGATTTCTTCCGCGCCGTAGAACACCACGGCCGCCTCGTGGTTCAGCAGCAGGCTGCGCAGGTCAAGGTTGATCGAGCCGCACATCGCCAGTTCGTGGTCGACCACCACCGCCTTGGCGTGCGCCATGAAGGGCAGCATGCGAAAGCTCACGCCCGCGCGCGCCAGGTCGCGCATGGCGCGGGCGCGCACGAAGTCGGCCAGGCGGTGGTTCGACTGCGCGGGCATCGCGATGGTCACCTGCACACCGCGCCGCGCCGCGAGCCGCAGCGCATCCCGCAGGCCGTCGCCGGGCACGAAGTAGGGCGTGATTGCGAGCACGCGGTGCTCGGCGCGAAAGCAGGCGTCGATAAGGAGGGCGTGCGCGGTGTCCTCGGTCTGGTCGGGGCCGCTCGGCAGAAACTGCGCCATTGCGGTGCCGGGGCCTTGCGGAACGTCGTCACAAGTGATGGCGCGCGCCTTGCGCGAGCGCACCGAACTCCAGTCGTGGTCGAACTGCCGTGCGGCCGCTGCGGCCACGCTGCCGCGCAGGTCGAACGAAAGATCGCGCCACGCTTCGGGATGCGCCTGGTTGCCGGTGAAGTATTCGCCCGCCAGGTTGCGCCCGCCCGACCAGAGCCAGCCGTCGTCGGCAATGGTGAACTTGCGGTGGTTGCGCAGGTTGCGCGGCCCGATGCGGCGCAGGCTGAAGAACGGGCGAAACACCGCGACCTCGCCGCCCGCCGCGCGCAGCAGGTCGAAGTGATGGCGCGGCAGCGACAGCGCACCGAAGCCGTCGAGCAGCACGCGCACCTTGATGCCTTCGCGCGCGCGTTGCGCCAGCCGCGCGAGCACCGAATGGCCGAGCGCGTCGTCGCCGATGATGAAAGTGCACACGTCGATGCGTTCGCGCGCGCCGTCGATCACCTCCCACAGCGCCTCGCGCGCGGCCTCGCCGTCGGCATGCAGGCGGATCGCGCAGCGCCCCGGCGCCGCGAGGCCGAAGCTCTCGATCAGGTCGGCGGCCCAGTGCCCCGGCGGCACCGAGCGCGGCGGCCGGGGCGAGCCGGCCGGGCGCAGCTTGCGCTGGCCGAACACCAGGTACATCGGCAGGATCAGGTAGGGCAGGAGCACCAGTCCCATCACCCAGGCGATGGCGGTGGTGGGGGCGCGCTGCTCGCGGCGCGCGCGCGTGGTCAGTACGTAGACAAGCAGCGCAAAAGTGACGACGAGAAAATGCTGCGAGAAAGAAGGCAGCCAGTCGAACGCGGTATTCGGCATGGGCGCCATGATGCATCAGCGCGCCCGCTGCGCCCTCAGCGCTGCAGGAAAGCCGGCACGCCGCGCCCTTGCGAGGCCAGGAAATCCATCATCGGAGCGACCACCGCGCGCACCGCGGGCCGCTCGCCGACACGGCCGCGCCAGGCCACCAGGCGCGGCGTGGCATCGGTCATGCCGGCGCCCTTGCGATCGGCGAAGACGTGGGCCATGTAGAAGGCGATGTCCGCAAAGGAGTAGGGGCCGGCGAGGTAGTCGCGCGTGGCCAGCAGGCCTTCCATCTCGTAGTAGAAGCGCGCGCAGGCGGCACAGGCCGCAACCGCCGGGGCGCTCTGCATGTCGTGCTGCAGGCCGAAGAGCTTGACGACGTTCGGAAAGAAGATCTCGTCGGCTTTCTGCTCCAGCTGCCGCGCCCGTGCCCGGTCGGCAATGCCCTCGGGCCACAGGGGCGGGGTGGGATGGCGGTCTTCGAGGTACTCGAAGATCTGCGTCGAGTCGAAGAGTTCGACATCGCCGTCCATCAGCACCGGCACCTGCTGCTTGACCGGGTTGATGCGCAGCACGTCCGGGTGCCTGGGCTCGTAGGCGTCGTCCTTGGTGAACGGCACCATCGTGAGCTCGAAGTCGATGCCTTTTTCGAGCGCGGCGATCTGCACCTTCGCGCCGAACATGCTGAGGGGGCCTGAGAGGATTTTTGTCGTCGTCATGCCCCCGACTTCACCAGAAACGTCGCCTCAGGTCGAGCCCCACACCTCCTGCGCCGTCTCGACCACCAGGCGCAGCTTGTTGCGCTGCGCTTCCACCGCGATGTTGTTGCCGTGCACCGTGCTGGAGAAGCCGCACTGCGGCGAGAGCGCGAGCTGCTCGAGCGGCGCGTACTTGGCGGCGTCCTCGATGCGGCGCTTGAGCTCGTCCTTGTCTTCCATCTCGCCGAACTTGGTGGTCACCAGGCCCAGGACCACCGTCTTGCCCTTGGGCAGGTAGCGCAGCGGCTTGAAGTCGCCCGAGCGGGCGTCGTCGTATTCCATGAAGTAGGCGTCCAGGTCCATCTCCTTCAGGAGCGCTTCGGCCACCGGCTCGTAGTTGCCGGCCGCCGCGTGCGTGCTCTTGAAATTGCCGCGGCACAGGTGCATGGCCAGCAGCATGCCCGGCGGCTTCTGCGCGACCACCTTGTTGATGAAGGCCGCATAGCGGTGGGGCAGCTCGTTCGGGTCGTCGCCGCGCTTGCGGGCGGCTTCGCGCATGTGCTCGTCGCAGAGGTAGGCCAGGTTGGTGTCGTCCATCTGCACGTAGGTGCAGCCGGCGGCAGCCAATGAGCGCAGCTCGTCGCCGTAGGCCTTGGCCACGTCGTCGTAGAACACCGGGTCGAGCTCGGGATACGCGTCCTTGCTGATGCCGGCGCGGCCGCCGCGAAAGTGCAGCATCGTGGGCGAAGGGATCGTCACCTTGGGCGTGCGGCCCGCGGAAACCTGGCTCTTCAGGTACTGGAAGTCGGCAAGCTGGATGTCCTTGATGTGGCGCACCTTGTCGATCACGCGCATCGCGGGCGGTGCCAGTTCTTCGGTGCCATCGGGCTTGCGGATGGTGACCGGAATGTCGGTCTTCACGCCGCCGAGCTGGTCCAGAAAGTCGATGTGGAAGTACGTGCGGCGGAATTCGCCGTCGGTGATGCTTTTCAGGCCGATGTCTTCCTGGAAGCGGACGATCTCGGTGATGGCCTTGTCTTCGACCGTGCGCAATTGCTCGGGCGTGATCTCGCCCTTGGCCTTCTGCTCTCGCGCTTCGAGCAGGTACTTGGGGCGCAGGAAACTGCCCACGTGGTCGTAGCGGGCGGGCAGGGCGGCGTGCTGGGACATGGGATGAACTCCATCGTGGCTGATAACGAACGGAGCATCCTAGCGCCTTCGATATTTGCTTGGATGTATACGAGTGGCTCAGTGTTTACCCTCAAATGAGGCGGTATAGGCTGGATATTTCTAGATTCATGTATACATTGGGTATTCATGAAAACGCCCACGACCGCCTTTCCACTGAACGCCTGGTATGCCGCCGCCTATGACGTCGAAGTGCGTCACGCGCTGCTGCCGCGCACCATCTGCAACCAGAAGCTGGTGATGTTCCGCCGCACCGACGGGCAGGTCGCCGCACTCGAAGACGCCTGCTGGCACCGGCTGATGCCGCTGTCGCTGGGCCGCCTCGAAGGCGACGAGCTGGTCTGCGGCTACCACGGCCTGGTCTACAACAGCCAGGGCCGCTGCACTCACATGCCGAGCCAGGAAACGCTCAACCCCTCCGCGTGCGTGCGCAACTTTCCGGTGGTCGAGAAGCACCGCTTCATCTGGATCTGGCCCGGCGACCCGGCCAAGGCCGACCCCGCGCTCGTGCCCGACATGCACTGGAACGACGACCCCGCCTGGGCCGGCGACGGCAAGATGATCCGCGTCCACTGCGACTACCGCCTCGTGGTCGACAACCTCATGGACCTCACGCACGAGACCTTCGTGCACGGCTCCTCCATCGGCAACCGCGAGGTGGCCGAAGCGCCTTTTGTCGCCACGCACGGCGACCGCTCGGCCACCGTCACGCGCTGGATGGAGAACATCGACCCGCCGCCGTTCTGGGGCGGCCAGATCCGCCATGCACGCGGCTACACGGGCAAGGTCGATCGCTGGCAGATCATTCGTTTTGAAGGGCCGTGCACGGTGAACATCGACGTTGGTGTGGCCGAAGCGGGCAGCGGCGCGGTGCCGAAGGGCGACAACCCCGGCGATCGCAGCAAGGGCGTCAACGGCTATGTGCTCAACACCATCACGCCCGAGACCGACAAGACCTGCCTCTACTTCTGGGCCTTTGCGCGCAACTACTGCATCGGCGAGCAGCGCCTCACGCACGAGCTGCGCGAGGGCGTGGCCGGCATCTTCCGCGAGGACGAACTGGTGCTCGAAGCCCAGCAGAAGGCGATGGACGACCACCCCGACCACCAGTTCTACAACCTCAACATCGATGCCGGCTCGATGTGGGCGCGCCGGCTGATCGATCGCATGGTCGAGAAGGAAAAGCCCGCGCGTGCAGCGATTCCGATCCGCCCGGCCCAGGAGCAGGCTGCATGAAGGTCGCTGCCGTCACGCCCGCCGAGCCCGGCGACACGGGCAGCTCGCAAGCCGTGAAGGCGCAACTGCGGCTGCGCGAAATGATCCTCGCGGGCGAGTTGCCAGGCGGCGCTCGCATTGCCGAGGTCGCCATCTCCGAGCAACTCGGCGTCTCGCGCACGCCAGTGCGCAGCGCGCTGATGCGGCTGGAGCAGGAAGGCCTGCTCGAAGCGCTGCCCAACGGCGGCTACGCGGTGCGCACCTTTTCCGAACGCGACGTGGCCGATGCCATCGAATTGCGCGGCACGCTCGAAGGCCTGGTCGCACGTCTCGCGGCCGAGCGCGGCGCTGCGCCCGTGGTGCTGCGCGAGGCACGCGCCTGCCTGCAGCGCATCGACGAACTGCTGCGCGAACCCGCGCTCGACGACGCGGCGTTCTCCCGCTACGTCACCCACAACGAGAAATTCCATGCGCTGCTGTGCGAGATGGCCGGCAGCCCGGTCATCGCGCAGCAGCTGGAACGCGTGGTCAACCTGCCGTTCGCCTCGCCCTCGGGCTTCGTCATCGTGCAGGCCAATTCGCCGGCCGCGCGCGACATGCTCGTGATTGCGCAGGACCAGCACCTGCAGGTGCTCGACGCCATCGAGTCCGGCGAGGGCTCGCGCGCCGAGGCGCTGATGCGCGAGCACAGCCGCATCGCGCGCCGCAACCTGCGCGAGGCGCTGCATGGCACGCCCACCGCCGAGCAGCGCCCGCTGCCCGGCGTGCAATTGATCCGCCGCCGCGGCTGAGCGGCCATCCCCATTTCCAGTTGGTGCTTCCCGATGAAAAGCGATCTTCAATGGATGCAGGCGCAGGTCGCTGCGCTGCGCGACGTCACCCCCACGGTGCGCGAATTCGAACTCCGGCCCGAGTCGGGCTTTGCCGCATCGTATGAACCCGGCGCCCACCTGCAGGTGCAGGTGATGACGGCGCAGGGCAGGCTGCAGACGCGCTCCTATTCGCTGGTCGGCGAGGGCGACGGCCAGTGCTGGCGCATCGCGGTCAAGCGGCTGGACGACGGCCGCGGCGGCTCGCTCGCGATGTGGCAACTGGCGCCCGGCGACAGGCTGCAGGTGAGCGCGCCGCAGAATCACTTTGCGCTCGACCTCTCCGCGCCCGGCTACCTGCTGGTGGCGGGCGGCATCGGCATCACGCCATTGGTGCTGATGGCTCAACGCCTCGGTGCGCATGCCAAGCGAAGCGGCGTGCCCGTGAAGATGCTCTACGGCGCGCGCCATGCCGGCGAGTTCGGCTACCTCCCGCACCTGCAGCAAGCGCTGGGCGAGGGCCTTGTCGCGCACGAGGGCTCGGCCCCCATCGACTTCGCCGCCGCCATCGCCGAGCTGCCGCCGGGCGGCCAGCTCTACACCTGCGGCCCGGTGCCGATGCTCGAAGCCGTCAAGCGTGCCTGGGAAGCGGCCGGCCGTGCCCCGGCCGACCTGCGCTTCGAGACCTTCGGCAGCAGCGGCCGCCTCGCCACGCAGGCCTTCACGGTGCGCATCCCCCGGCACGACCTGGCGATCACCGTGCCGGCCGATTGCACGCTGCTCGAAGCCCTCGATGCCGCCGGCGTGCAAACGCTCTGGGACTGCAAGCGCGGCGAATGCGGCCTCTGCGCGATGGATGTGCTCGCGGTCGATGGCGAGATCGATCATCGCGACGTGTTTCTCAGCGCCGACGAGAAAGCCGCCACCACCCGCATCTGCGCCTGCGTGTCACGCGCCGTGGGTACGCTCACGCTGGACTCCGCCTACCGCGCCGACAGTTGATGCCCCTGGCCGTTCGGGCTGAGCCTGTCGAAGCCTCGCGCAAGGCTTCGACAAGCTCAGCCCGAACGGTGGCGGCGAAGAGTGCTGCGCGATGATCGCGCAGTTCATTTATTGATCGCGCAACAAAGGCCTGCAGGGGAGGCCGCTAGGTGATTGCCTGCTCCGCCGAATGTTGCAAAGTGTTCACAATTGGCCCCGGTTTCGCATTCCGTCCCTCAAGGAAAACCTCATGCAAAGACGCCATCTCATCCAGACCGCAGGCCTCTCGGCGATTGCGCTCTCCACCGCGCTCGCACTGCCGCTGGCCAGCGCCCAGAACAGCAACACCTTCAAGATCGGCCTGATCCTGCCGATGACGGGTCAGCAGGCCTCCACCGGCCGGCAGATCGAGGCCGCCGCACGCCTCTACATGGCCCAGAACGGCGACACCGTGGCCGGCAAGAAGATCGAGCTGATCGTCAAGGACGACGTGGCCACGCCCGACGTCACCAAGCGCCTCGCGCAAGAGCTCATCGTCAACGACAAGGTGAACGTGATCGCGGGCTTCGGCGTCACGCCGGCCGCCCTGGCCGCCGCGCCGCTGGCCACGCAATCGAAGACGCCACAGGTCGTGATGGCCGCGGCCACCTCCAGCATTACCGAGGCTTCGCCCTACATCGTGCGCACCAGCTTCACGTTGCCGCAGGTGTCGGTGGTCATGGGCGACTGGGCGCCCAAGAACGGCGTGAAGACGGTGGTGACGCTGGTGGCCGACTACGGCCCCGGCAACGACGCCGAGAAGTTCTTCAGCGAGCGCTTCCAGCTCAACGGCGGCAAGGTAATCGAAAAGCTGCGCGTGCCTTTGCGCAACCCCGACTTCGCGCCGTTCCTGCAGAAGGTGCGCGATGCCAAGCCCGATGGTCTGTTCGTCTTCGTGCCCTCGGGCGCGGGCGCGGCGGTGATGAAGCAGTTTCTGGAACGCGGCATGGACAAGGCCGGCATCAAGCTGATCGCCACCGGCGACGTGACCGACGACGATCAACTCAACGACATGGGCGACGGCGCCCTGGGCGTGGTCACCTCGCACCACTATTCGGCGGCACACCCCTCGGCGCTGAACAAGAAGTTTGTCGAGGCTTTCCAGAAGGCCAACCCCAAGATGCGCCCCAACTTCATGGCCGTGGGCGGCTATGACGGGATGCGCGTGATCTACGAAGCGCTCAAGTCCACCAAGGGCCAGGGCGGCGGCGAAGCGCTGCTGGCAGCCATGAAGGGCCAGGTCTTCGAGAGCCCGCGCGGCCAGGTGCTGATCGATGCGCAGACGCGCGACATCGTGCAGGACGTGTACCTGCGCAAGGTCGAGAAGAAGGACGGGCAGCTCTACAACGTCGAGTTCGATGTGATCAAGGGCGTGAAGGATCCGGGCAAGGCGAAGTAAGGCCCCGGCCGCTTGGACAACCCCGTCCGTTCGGCCTGAGCTTGTCGAAGGCTTGCGCGCATTGCGCCCCGGCTTCGACAGGCTCAGCCCGAACGGTGGTTGGCGAATCCCGACGGCGGCGGCCAAACTCGAACGGTAGTCAGCGAATCCGAACGCTAGTCAGCGAATCCGAACGGCATCAGGCCCATCCGAACGGCTGTCAGAAATCTCATGCTCACCATTCTTTTCGACGGCATCGCCTACGGCATGCTGCTCTTCGTTCTCGCGGTCGGCCTGGCCGTGACGCTCGGGCTGATGAACTTCATCAACCTCGCGCACGGCGCCTTCGCCATGGCGGGCGGCTATCTCACCGTGTTCGCGATGCAGAAGCTGGGCCTGCCGTTCCTGGCCTGCCTGCCGCTTGCGTTCATCGTCGTTGCGCTCGCCGGAGCCTTGCTCGAGCGCACGCTCTACCGGCCGATGTACGGCAAGCCGCACCTGGACCAGGTGCTCTTTTCCATCGGCCTTGCCTTCATGGCGGTGGCAGCGGTCGACTACTTCGTCGGCTCGTCGCAGCAGAACCTGCAACTGCCCGAGTGGCTGCGCGGCCGCAGCGAGTTCGGCGACGGCGCGTTCCTGCTGGGCATGGGCCACTACCGCATCTTCATCATTGCCGTGTGCGCGGTACTCACCGTGGTGCTGCAGCTGATCCTCTCGAAGACCCGCTTCGGCAGCCGGCTGCGCGCCGCGGTCGACGACCCGCGCGTGGCTGCGGGCCTGGGCATCAACGTCAACATCGTGTTCCTGATGACCTTTGCCGTGGGCTCGGGGCTCGCGGGGCTGGGCGGTGCGCTGGGCGCGGAGATCCTCGGGCTCGATCCGACCTTTCCGCTCAAGTACATGATCTATTTCCTGATCGTGGTGTCGGTCGGCGGTACCTCGTCGATCACCGGGCCGCTCGCGGCGGCGCTGCTGCTGGGCATTGCCGACGTGGCGGGCAAGTACTTCATTCCGAAGATGGGTGCGTTCACCGTCTACCTGCTGATGATCCTGATCCTCATGTGGCGGCCCCAGGGCCTGTTCACGCGCAAGGGGGGCCGTTGAATGAGCGCGCCTTCTTCCTCTTCTCCAATGACTTATGAATCGGCCCTGCTGCGCACCGCGCGCTGGCGGCCCTGGGAGTTCGCGGTCTGGGCGGTGGCCTTCGCGCTGCCGCTGGTGGTGCCCTCGCACTCGCTGCTGGTCAACGAGATCGCCATCGTCGCGCTGTTCGCGATGTCGCTCGACCTGATCCTGGGCTACACCGGCATCGTGTCGCTCGGCCATGCGGCCTTCTTCGGTTTCGGCGCGTATGCGGCGGCGCTGTTCGCCAAGCTGGTGATGCCGGACCCGACCGTGGGGCTGGTGGTCGCGACCGTGCTCTCGGCGTTGCTCGGCCTCGTGGCCAGCGTGACGATCCTGCGCGGCAGCGACCTCACACGGCTGATGGTCACGCTCGGCACCGCGCTGCTGCTGCTGGAGCTGGCCAACAAGCTCGACTGGCTCACCGGCGGTGCCGACGGCCTGCAGGGCGTGGTGATGGGGCCGGTGCTCGGCCTCTTCGAGTTCGACCTGTACGGCCGCACCGCCGCCTGGTATTCGCTGGCGGTGATGCTGGTGCTGTTCCTGGTGATGCGCCGGCTGGTGCATTCGCCGTTCGGCGCGACGCTCAAGGCGATCCGCGACAACCGGCTGCGCGCGATGGCCATCGGCATCCCGGTGGTGTCGCGGCTCGCGGTCATCTACACCGTGGCGGCCGGCATTGCCGGCGCCGCAGGCGCGCTGCTCGCGCAGACCACCGGTTTTGCCTCGCTCGACGTGCTGGCCTTCGACCGCTCGGCCGACGTGCTGCTGATGCTGGTGATCGGCGGCGTGGGCTGGCTCTATGGCGGCGTGGCGGGCGCCATCGTCTTCAAGCTGCTGCAGACCTGGCTCTCGGCCGTGACGCCCCAGTACTGGATGTTCTGGATCGGCTTGATCCTTGTGCTGCTGGTGCTCGTGGGGCGCGAGCGGCTGTTCAAGCCGTGGACCTGGTTCGGCATGGGCAAGAAGAAGGGCGGTGCGGCATGACCACCACCGACACTGTGCTTTCGACGCAAGGCCTGGTGATGCGCTTCGGCGGCATCACGGCCACCAACAACGTCACGATGGAACTCAAGCGCGGCGCGCGCCATGCGCTCATCGGCCCGAACGGCGCCGGCAAGACCACGCTGATCAACCTGCTGACCGGCGTGCTTACGCCCACCGAAGGCCGCATCACGCTGCTGGGCGAAGACATCACCACGCTCGCGCCGCACAAGCGGGTGGCGCGCGGGCTGGTGCGCACTTTCCAGATCAATCAGTTGTTCGATTCGATGACGCCGCTGGAGACGCTGGCGCTCGTGGTGTCGCAGCACCAGGGCATCGCGGCGCAGTGGTGGCGGCCGCTGGGCGGCACCAAGGGCATCGCCGAGCGCGCAGGGCAACTGCTGGAGCAGTTCCATCTGGCGGACGTCGCCAATCAGCAGACCAAATTCATGGCCTACGGCAAGCGCCGCCTGCTGGAGATCGCCATCGCGCTCGCCTGCGAGCCGCGCGTGCTGCTGCTCGACGAGCCCGTGGCGGGCGTGCCCGCCGGCGAGCGCGAAGAGCTGCTGCAGACCGTGGCCGCGCTGCCGGCCGATGTGTCGGTGCTGCTCATCGAGCACGACATGGACCTGGTGTTCAGCTTTGCCACGCGGATGACCGTGCTGGTCAACGGCACGCTGCTGACCGAAGGCGACCCCGAGACCATCGCCAACGATCCGAAGGTGAAAGAGGTCTATCTGGGCCATGGCACGGAGAACGCCCATGTCTGAGTTGTTGCGCATCGAGAACCTGAGCGCGGGCTACGGCGAGGCCGTGGTGCTGCACGACGTGGCGTTCGCGCTCGGCGAAGGGCAGACGCTCGCGCTGCTCGGCCGCAACGGCACTGGCAAGACCACGCTGATCAACACGCTGGCCGGCGCCACGCGGCAGCACGGCGGCACCATCGCGCTCGGCGGTCAGGCGCTGCACAAGCTCGCGCCGCACCAGCGGGCGGCGGCAGGCATCGGCTGGGTGCCGCAGGAGCGCAACATCTTCAAGTCGCTCACGGTGCACGAGAACCTCACTGCGGTGGAGCGGCCTGGAAAGTGGAATCCGCAGCGCGTCTACGAGATGTTCCCGCGCCTTGCGGAACGCAAGACGAATCTAGGCACGCAGTTGTCGGGCGGCGAGCAGCAGATGCTGGCCGTGGGCCGCGCGCTGGTGCTGAACCCCAGGCTGCTGCTGCTGGACGAGCCGCTCGAAGGCCTCGCGCCGATCATCGTGGAAGAGCTGCTGCGCGCCATCCGCCGCATCACGCAGGACGAAGGGCTGGCCGCGATCATCGTGGAGCAGCACCCGCAGGCGATCCTCGCGATTTCCGACCACGCGGTGGTGCTCGACCACGGCACCATCGTTCACACCGACAGCGCGGCGGCACTGCGCAGCCAGCCGCAGGTGCTCGAACGGTTGCTGGGCGTGGCGCGGTAGCGGCTTCTAACGAACAACGAAGGAGACAGACAGATGGCGATCCCGAAGACAGTGTTTTGCGGGGGCGCCATGCTGGCGGCCGCCGCGTTGCTCGCCGCGTGCGGCACCCCCAGCGGGCCGAGGGCGCTCACGCTCGGCGGAGACCCGGCGACATCGTGCGCAGCGCTCGTTGCGCCTATCGCACCCGCGGCAATCGGCCTGCCGAGCGGCGCCGCAACCATCGACTCGGCGACCCTCGTTGCGGCCTCACCGCTGGCGGTTGCCGAGCGCGGGCCCAGCCCTGCGGCGCGCATCACGCCGGTGACGCCCGCGCACTGCAAGGTGCTCGGCCGCATCGCGCCGCTCGATGCGAGCGCGCCGCCCATCCTGTTCCAGGTCAACCTGCCGCTCGCTTGGAACGGGCGCAGCGTGCAGTACGGTGGCGGTGGCTTCAACGGCGTGCTGATCACCGGCCTCTCGCTGGTGCCGGCCGGCCGCTTCGACCAGCCGACACCGCTCGCGCAGGGCTATGTGACTTACGGCACCGACTCCGGCCACCAGAACGTGCAGGGCCAGCCGCCGCAGGCCTTTGCGCTCAACGACGAGGCGCTCGTGAACTTCGCGCACGCCTCGTACAAGAAGGTGCGCGACGTGGCGGTGGCGCTGATGCAGCGCGCCTACGGGCAGGCGCCGCAGAAGCTCTATTTCATGGGCAGTTCCGAAGGCGGGCGCGAGGCGCTCACGATGGCGCAGCGTTATCCGCAGGACTTCGACGGCATCTTCAGCCGCGTGCCGGTGATCAACTGGACGGGGCTGCAGCACGCGGGCACGCGCAACGGCATCGCCACCTTCGGCGAAGGGTGGTTGCGGCCCGCGCAGGTGCAACTGGTGCACAACGCAGTGCTTGCGGCGTGCGATGCGGCGGATGGCGTGGCGGACCGCATCGTGTCGAACCCGGTGGCGTGCCTGCAGCGCTTCGACGCAGCCAGCCTGCGCTGCGCGGCGGGCACGAGCGGCGACAACTGCCTCAACGATGCACAGGTGCAAGCGGTGCGCACGCTGCGCTCGCCGTGGCGCGCGCCCGTGCCGCTGGCCCACGGTGTCACCGAATATCCGGGCTGGGGCATCGGGGGTGAAGGCACGCCGGCTTTCGCGTCGATGGGCGGCTGGAACGCCTGGTGGACGGGCACTGCCGCGCCGACCGTGCCGCCGCAGCCGAGCAACGGCATCGCGTGGTTCTACGGCAGCGGCGCGCTGCAGTACTTCTACGCGCGCAATCCCTCGCTCGACGTGCGCAACTACCGCGCCGAAGACTTCGCCGCCCGCATCGCCACCGTGTCGCAACTGATGGATTCGACCAACCCCGATCTCAGCGCCTTCAACGCACGCGGCGGCAAGCTGCTGATGCTGGAGCACATGGCCGACTACGCGCAGAGCCCGTTCGCCGGCATCCGCTATTACGAGTCGGTGGTGGCGCGCATGGGGCGCCACAACGTGGACCGCTTCATGCGCCTGTACACCGCGCCGGGTGTGGACCACGTGGGCAGCGGTGCGCCGGCCAATGTCGACATGCTCGGCGCGCTGGCCGACTGGGTCGAGCGCGGCCGTGCGCCGGCCGGTCTGCAACTGCTCGAGCAGGAAGTGCAGCCGCCGTTCAAGACCATCCGCGCCCGCCCACTGTGCGAGTGGCCGCTGTGGCCGCGCTACGTGAGCGGCGATGCTTCGCAGGCGGCGAGCTTTCAGTGCAGCAGGTAGCGCCCGTGACCCCGCGGGCACTCTCCTGAGGGGGCGATCTTCAAGGGGCGGTTGAAAGAGTTTCCGGACAAGGAGGCTTTTTCAAGCGCCAGCGTTCTCGCAAACTGCAGGTCTACCCACCACCTGCCGCAGAGAACATTCCCATGAGCACCACGCCCCTCATCAGCATCGCCGTCCTGAAGGCCAAGGCCGGCCAGCGCGAGGCGCTTCGCGACGCGCTCACCGCCCTGGTCGCACCCACGCGGCAGGAGCCCGGTTGCCTGGACTACACCCTGTTCGAACTGCGCGACGAGCCCGGCAGCTTCTACATGCGCGAGTCGTTCAAGGACCAGGCCGCGCTGGACGCGCACTTCGCCACGCCGTATTTCCAGGCCTTCGAGAAGCGGTTCGACGAACTGCTGGACGCGCCGATCCGGCTGGTCTTCCTGGAAAAAATCGCCTAGATCGCGCAGCTGTCGGGGCCGCACGCAGCCTGCTGTGCCGTTGCCGGCAGCGGCGGCGCGACGAAGGTGGCGAGTTGCGCCTTCCACGCGTCCGCACGGCCCAGCCACGGGCCGATGTCGATGCGGCTCGCGCGCCCGTCGGGCTGCGTCATAACGAAAGTCGGAAACCCCTGGCCGCCTGCGCGTTGCAGCAGCTGGCGGCTCGCGGCGATGTGCTGAGAAGTCGACTCGCCGGACAAGCGCGCGAAGGCCGATGCGAAAGCTTCGGCGTCGAAGCCGAGCTCGGCGGCTACAGCCGTGAGCACGGCTACATCGGCAATGCGCCGGCCTTCGACGTAATGCGCGCGTTGCAGGCGATGGACCATGTCCAGCCCGCCGCCCGCACGCAACGCTTCGGCCGCGAGGATCGCCGTGGTCGGCGGCTCGGAGTCCATCACCGCGCCGGTGTCGCGCAGCAGTCCTTCGAGGTAGCGCTCGCCAAAAGGCTGGCCGGTGAGTTCGGCAATGCGCAGGTCGTGCGGCTTGACGTACTCCCGCCATTGCGCGGTGATCGGGCGCCGGTTGGCGCCGGTCATCATGCCGCCGCCGTGGATTTCGACTTGGAGGCCCGGCAAAGCGCGCGCCGCTTCGACCAGCGGCGCGACTGCGTAGCACCAGCCGCACATCGGATCGAAGATGTAGTGCAGCGTGGCTATCGCGTTGGGCGTGTCGTTCACTGCGGCCATTTCATTTCTCCCTTGATGACCTTGGCGCTCAGCTCGAGCGAGGAGGTGTCTTCCAGCTTCGGGTAGCGCTTCTTCATCGCGGCGATGAGCGCGGCGGAGTCCTTGGCCTTCTTCGCTTCGGTCTCGAAGGCCTGCAGGTAGCCGCGGGTGAATTTCACCGAGGCGACGGTGTAGGGCGCGCTGCCATCGGCGTTCGGCAGGTAGTGGCCGGGCACCACGGTCTTGGGGTGCAGCGCTTCGATGCGGCCCAGCGTCTTGAGCCAGTCGCTGCGGGAAGCGGGCGTCTGCGTGTCGGCGATCCACACATGGATGTTGGCCGACACCGGGATGCCGCCGACCACCGTCTTGATGGAGGGAATCCACGCGAAGGTGCGCTCGGGCGTGGGGCTGTCGAGCCCGACGATCTGGATCTTGCGGCCTTCGAGTTCCAGGCTGTCGCCCGAGAGCGGCTGCGGCACGACCACTGCCTTGGGGGCGTTGTCCTTCAGGATCGGGCCCCAGTGGGCGAGCTTGCCGTCCTTCGACGCCTGGATGGCGGCCACGGTCTGCGGCGTGGCGACGATCTTCGCGTCGGGGAATGCCGACTGGATCACGTCGAGGCCGAAGTAGTAGTCGGGGTCGCTGTGGCTGATGTAGACGGTGGTCAGCTTCTTGCCGCTGGCCTTGATCTTCTGCACCAGCGCCTCGGCGTCGTTGCGCTGGAACTGCGCGTCGATCAGCACGGCATCGGTCTGGCCGGTGATGAGTTCGGACGACACCGGGAACATCGACTTGGCGCCGGGGTTGTACACGTCGAGCTTGAGCGGCTCGGCGGCGTGGGCGGCCAGCGGGGCGAGGGCGAGGGTGGCCGAGAGGGCGGCGGCGGAAACAAGGGCTCTGCGGAACATGGCGGATTCTTTCGGTCTGTGGTGGATGCGCATGAAGCGCGGACAGATCGAATGGTAGGTTTCGCTTAACGAAACAAAAACCGCTTAGAGCGCAATGGATCGTTTCTGTAATCGGACGAATCAATCTTCCGCCAAGCGCTCCGTGGCGCACTGTTCGAGGTGCGTGACCAGCAACTGCGCAGAGGGCGACAGCGCGGCCTCCGCCCTGAAGCAGATGGCGAAGCGGCGGCGCGCCCAGGGGTCGGTCAGCGGCATCAAGCGCAGCCCGAAGGCATCGGCAAAGGGCCGGGCAACTTCCGCCGGCACCACGCTGATCGCGAGCCCGGCACGCACCACGCGCAGCGCCGCGTCGAAGTTGCTCACCAGCACCCGGTACACCAGCGGCTTGCCGGCCACGGCCGCCTCGCGCGCCAGCATCAGCTGCACCGCGCTCAGCGCGGGCATGCCGACGAATTCGTGGTCGAGCACCTGTTCGAAGCGCACCGCATCGTGGCGGGCCACGGGGTGCGTGGGGTGCGCGACGATCGCGAGATGGTCCGAGCGGTAGTCGCGCCGCTCCAGCCCTTCGAGGTCGGCGGCATCCCAGCACAGACCGATGGAGGCGACGCCCTCGCGAATGCCGCGCACGATCTCGGGGCTCACGCGCTCTTCCATGTCGACCCGGATGTTGCGGTGCGCGGGGTTCTTCAAAAAGCCGGCCACATCCTCGGCCAGCGATTCGGCCATGACGGAGGCCGAGGCCAGGATGCGCACATGCCCGCGCGCACCGCCCGCGTAGGAAGCCATGTCGCGCTCGATGCGCCGGGCGCTGCCGAGCATGGCGCGCGCATGCTCCAGCAGCGTCTCGCCGGCGGGTGTAGGCACCACGCCTCGGCGCTTGCGCAGGAGCAGCGGCGTGCCGACGGTGTCTTCGAGCTGGGCCAGGCGCTTGCTGATGGCCGAGCCCACGATGCTGGCCTCTTCGCCGGCCCGCGCGATGCTGCGGGTTTCGCAGACGGAGACGAAGAGGCGCAGGGTGGTCAGGTCGAGGTCGCGCATGGTGATCCTTTTTGGCATTCCGGTTTGGAAGCAAATGGCTTCCGAAATGTACCTTCTGGATCAAATCGGAACTTCTAACATCGACGCCGTACCCCTCACGACGGAGACAAAGTTTTGATCCACGCCTTCCTGCCGCCGAGCGCGGTCGTCCGCGAAGTAGGGCTGCGCGACGGCCTGCAGAGCATCGCGCGCACCTTGCCCACCGCGCACAAGCTCGAATGGATCCGCGACGCGCACGCGGCCGGCCAGCGCGAGATCGAAGTCGGCTCCTTCGTGCCGGCCCACCTGCTGCCGCAGCTCGCCGACACGGCCGAGCTGCTGGCTTACGCGAAGACGCTGCCGGGGCTTTTCGCCTCGGTGCTGGTGCCCAACCTCAAGGGTGCGGAGCGCGCCATCGCGGGCGAGGCCGACCTGATGATGGTGCCGCTCTCCGCGAGCCATGCCCACAGCCTGGCCAACCTGCGCAAGACGCCGGACGAGGTGGTGGCCGAGGTCGGCCGCATCCGCGCCGCGCGCGACGCGGCGGGCTCGAAGACGCTGATCGACGGCGGCGTGGGCACGGCCTTCGGCTGCACGATCCAGGGCCATGTCGAAGCCGATGAAGTGCTGCGCCTGATGCAGGCGCTGCTCGACGCGGGCGCCGACCGCGTGAGCCTGGCGGACACCGTGGGCTACGCCGATCCCGCGATGGTTCGCAGCCTGTTCGAGCGCGCGCTGCGTATCGCGGGCGACCGCCTCTGGTGCGGGCATTTCCACGACACGCGCGGCCTCGGGCTCGCGAACGTTTACGCGGCGCTGGAAGTCGGCATCACGCGCTTCGACGCCTGCCTAGCCGGCATCGGCGGCTGCCCGCATGCGCCCGGCGCGAGCGGCAACGTCAATACCGAAGATTTGGTCTTCATGCTGCAGAGCATGGGCGTGGCAACCGGCGTCGATCTGCAGCAGCTGCTCGACCTGAGAAAGCGCGTGGCCGGCTGGCTCGAAGGCGAGACGCTGCAAGGCACCGTCTGGCGCGCGGGCTTCCCCAAGACCTTCGTGCCGGCCCGCGCGGCCGAAGAGGTGGCGGCATGAGCGGCACCGCGGCGAAGGAGGAAAAGCGCCTGCCGCTGGCCGGCATCCGCGTGGTCGAGTTCACCCACATGGTGATGGGCCCGACCTGCGGCATGGTGCTGGCCGACCTGGGCGCGGAGGTCATCAAGGTCGAGCCCATCGACGGCGACCGCACGCGGCATCTGCTGGGCGCGGGCGCGGGCTTCTTCCCGATGTTCAACCGCAACAAGAAGAGCATCGCGCTGGACCTGCGCAACCCGCAGGGGCTGGAGGCGGCGCTGCGCCTGTGCGCCACCGCCGACGTGGTGGCGCAGAACTTCAGGCCCGGCACCATGGACAAGTACGGCCTGGGCTACGCCGCGCTCGGCAAGCTCAATCCGCGCGTGGTGTACGTGAACCACACGGGCTTTTTGCCCGGCCCTTACGAGCACCGAACGGCGCTCGACGAGGTGGTGCAGATGATGGGCGGCCTCGCCTACATGACGGGCCGTCCCGGCGACCCGCTGCGCGCGGGCACCAGCGTGAACGACATCATGGGCGGCATGTTCGGCGCCATCGGCGCCATCGCCGCGCTGATGCAGCGCGCGGAAACTGGCAAGGGGCAGGAGGTGCAGTCGGCGCTGTTCGAGAACAACGTGTTCCTGGTCGGCCAGCACATGCTGCAGTACGCGATCACCGGGCAGGCCGCGGCGCCGATGCCCGAGCGCATCTCGGCCTGGGCACTGTACGACGTGTTCACCGTGAAAGACGGCGAGCAGATCTTCCTGGCCGCGGTGAGCGATGCGCAGTGGACGGTGTTCTGCGACGCGCTGGGCTTCGACGATCTGAAGGCCGATGCGGCCCTGCGCACCAACAACGACCGGGTGCGCCTGCGGCCCACGCTGCTGGCCGACCTGCGCGCGCGGCTCGCCGATCGTTCGGCGGCGGAGCTGTCGGCGATCTTCGAAGCGCGCGGCCTGCCCTTCGCGCCGATCACGCGGCCCGAAGACCTGTATGCCGATCCTCACCTGAAGGCCACCGGCGGCCTCGCGGACATTCGCCTGCCTGACGGCGAACGCGCAGGGCAGATGGCGCAGACGGCGCTGTTCCCGATCACGCTCGACGGCGAGCGCCTGGGCGTGCGCCTGCATCCGCCGACGCTGGGCGAGCACACGCGCGAGCTGCTGGCCGAGCTGGGCTACGGCGATGCACAGGTCGATGCGATGCATGCCGACGCGGCCGTGAGCTGAAACCGGCGATTCTTCAAAACCATAAAGAGAGACAAACCATGACCATCACGAACTTCTTCCCGATGAACCGCCGCACGCTGATGGGCTTCGGCGCCAGCACCGCGGCGCTGGCCGCCTGTCCCGTGCTTGCGCAGGGCTCCGACAAACCGATCCGCTTCATCCTGCCGATCAGCGCCGGCTCGGGCGTGGACAACATCGTGCGCGCCGCGTCGGTGGCCCTGGGCAAGGCCTTCGGCCAGCCGGTGGTGATCGAGAACATGCCGGGCGCGGGCGGCATCACCGGCACGTCGGCCATCGTCAAGGCGGCGCCCGACGGGCTCACGCTGGGCATGGTGTCGAACAACCATGTGATCAACCCGAGCGTGTTCAAGAAGATGCCCTTCGATGCCATCACCGACATCACGCCGATCAGCGTGGTGGGCGCGACGCCGCTGGTGCTCATGGTCAACCCCAAGCTGCCCGCGAAGAACGTGAAGGAGCTGGTGGCGCTGCTGCGCGCCAAGCCCGAGGGCTACAACTACGCCTCGTCGGGCAACGGCACCATCATTCACCTGGCCGGCGAGATGTTCCTGGACGAGGCCGGCGTGAAGGCGCGCCACATTCCCTACAAGGGCACCGGCCCGATGGTGACCGACATGATCGCGGGGCAGGTGGAGATCGGCGTGGTGGCGCTGCCCGCGGTGCAGCAGCACATCAAGAGCGGCGCGCTGCGCGCCATCGGCGTGTGCGGGCCGGCGCGCTCGCCGGCCGCGCCGGACATTCCGACGATTTCCGAGCAGGGCCTGCCCAACTACGTCGTCGAAGGCTGGTTCGCGGTGATCGGCCCGCCGAAGATGCAGGCGGCCGACATCAAGCGCGTGCACGATGCCGTGACCACCGCCTTCACCAGCGCCGAGGTGCGCGAGGCGATGGACAAGCAGGGCAACATCATCAAGCCCACCTCGCCCGAGGAGGCCGCGAGCTACTTCCGCAGCGAGGCGGCGCGCTATGCGGCGCTGGTGAAGAAGGCCAACGTCGTGCTGGAGTAGGGCGCCGGATTCAGGCCGGGCTCGTGAGCTTGAGCCCCAGGATGCCCGCGACGATCAGCCCCACGCAGGCCAGCCGTGTCGCATTGGCGGGCTCGTGGAACAGCACGATGCCCAGGATCACGGTGCCGACCGCACCGATGCCGGTCCACACGGCATAGGCCGTGCCCACGGGCAGCGTGCGCATCGCCCAGCCCAGCAGCACCACGCTGAGCACCATCGAGAAGGCGGTGCCCACCGAGGGCCATAGCTTCGTGAATCCGTCGGTGTACTTCAGGCCGATGGCCCAGCCTATTTCGAGCAAACCCGCCACCAACAACACGATCCAGGCCATGCGCGCTCCTTGAGGAAGAGGAAGAAAAACTGGCTCACTTCTCCGGCCGCACGGCGCTGTAGAGGGCGCGCACGAAATCCGACTGGGTGATCATGCCGGTGAGGCGCTTCTCACTGTCGATGATGGGGATATGGTGGTGGCCGCCTTCGGAAAAAAGCGGCACCAGGTCGACCACGGGCCGGTCGGCGCTCGCCACGCGCACCTGGCGCGTCATGATCTGGCCGACCACTTCTGGCTTGTTCGACACCACGGTACGCGTCGCGCGAATCAGGTCGCGCAGCTTGCCCGCGACGCCTTCGTGGTGCTGCAGGTCGAGCTGGCGAAAGAAGTCGGCTTGCGTGACGATGCCCACCACGCGGCGCGTGCGGTCGGTCACCGGCAGTGCCTTGATGCGCTTTTCGTGCATCAGCGCCCAAGCTTCCTGAAGCGGCGTGCCGAACTCCACGGAGATGGGGTTGGGCGACATGATGTCGCCGCAGTCGAGCGTGCCCAATCGCCGCTTGTACGACTCGAGCTCGGTCTGCTGGATCAGCGATTCGAGGTCGTCGCGGCTGATGTCCAGCACCTGGTTGTAGCGGGCCAGCACCGCGTCGATGTCGGCCTGGCTGAAGCGGGCGTCGGCGCGCGGCGGCTGCGCCACCTGCACATGCGGATAGCGCCGGCCGGTGAGCGAGTTGTAGGCCACGCCGGCCAGCACCAGCAGCAGCGAGTTGGCGAAGAACGGAAAGAGCGCCGACGAGAAATGCGTGGTGTGCGTGAGCACCGCGAGGAGCGCCGCGGCGCCGCCCGGCGGATGCAGGCAGCGCGCGAAGAACATCACGCCGATGGCGGCGGCCACCGCGACGGCGCCGCCCAGGGCGGGGTCGGGAATCCAGTTGGCGGCGGCGATGCCCACCAGCGCCGACAGCGTGTTGCCGCCGATCACCGACCAGGGCTGGGCCAGCGGGCTCGCGGGCACGGCGAACACCAGCACCGCGGTCGCGCCCAGCGGCGCAACGAGCCAGACCGAGGCACCCAGCGCGCCGGCCAGCCAGCGGCACAGGACCGCGGTGATGACGAGGCCGATGGCCGCACCGCAGACCGCGCGCAGCTGCTCGCGCATGTCGACGGTGGTGCGGCCCGGCAGCCAGGCGCGTGCGTAGGCGAGGAGTGCGTTGAGCCTCATCGCACCGCTCTTTTTTCAGGTCTCGTTGGCGAGGCTGCGGCCGATGTCGGGCCAGCGGCCGTGCAGCCAGACCCAGGCAACGAGGCCGATGACCAGCATCAGCGTGGAGGTGACCGCAAGCGCCAGCGTGGAGTGCATCACCAGCGGTGCGATCGCGCCGGCGACCAGGCCGTTGGCGGTCGAGCCGATCACCGCCTGCAGCGACGAGGCCATGCCGCGGCGCTCAGGGTGCAGGTCGAGCACCAGCAGCGTGACCACCGGCACCATCAGTGCCCAGCCGAAGGCGAACACCGCGAGCGGCCACAGCGCCCAGGCCACGTGCGCGTCGAAGAAGAAGTTGGCCACCACGTTGACCACCGAGGTCACCAGCATGATGAGGAAGCCGTCGCGAATCTGGCGCTTGGGCGTCACCTTGCCGGCCATGCGGCCGCTGGCGCGCGCGCCGAGCATGATGCCGCCGATGGTCAGAAGAAAGAACCAGAAGAACTGCTGCGGCTGCAGCGCGAGGTGGTCGCCCAGGAACGCGGGCGCGGCCAGCACATAGAGGAACATGCCGTTGAAGGGCACGCCGCTCGCGAGCGCGAGCAGCAGAAAGCGCGGGTCGGAGCACAGGTCACGGTAGCCGCGCATCAGGTGGCGCACCTGGAACGGCTGGCGGTGGTCCTTGTGCAGCGTTTCGGGCAGCAGCTTGTAGTTGGCCGCGAACAGCACCACGCCCACCGCCACCAGGAACCAGAACACCGCGTGCCAGCCCGCATGCACGAACAGGAAGCCGCCGATGATCGGCGCGATGGCCGGCGCCACGCCGAAGTAGATGGTGACCTGGCTCATCACCCGCTGGGCTTCGGCGGGCGGGAACATGTCGCGGATCACCGCGCGCGAGACCACGATGCCCGCGCCGGTCGACAGGCCCTGCAGCCCGCGGAACAGCACCAGCTGCGTGATCGTCTGCGACAGCGCGCAGCCCAGCGACGCAATGGTGAACACCGCCAGGCCCCACAGCACCACCGGTCGGCGGCCGAAGCTGTCCGACAGCGCGCCGTGGAACAGGTTCATGAACGCGAAGCCGAAGAGGTAGGCCGACAGCGTCTGCTGCATCTCCGCGGGCGTGGCGCCGATGGAGCGCGCGATGCCCGAGAAGGCCGGGATGTAGGTGTCGATGGAGAAGGGCCCGAGCATGCCCAGTACCGCGAGCAACACGGCAAGCGCCCAGCGCGGCGCCTTCCAGAGCTTGTCTGCATCGGGATTCATGAGGTCTTGTGCTCCATTGCTTTGGTGATCGTCGAGGCCAAAAAAGAAAGCGCCCTTGCGGGCGCCTCCTTGTCAGGGAAATACCGGGGAGACCGGCTCAGAGCGTATCAATAAAGCTGCGCAGCTTGTCCGAGCGGCTCGGATGCTTGAGCTTGCGCAGTGCCTTGGCTTCGATCTGGCGAATGCGCTCGCGGGTCACGTCGAACTGCTTGCCGACTTCTTCCAGCGTGTGGTCGGTGGACATCTCGATGCCGAAGCGCATGCGCAGCACCTTGGCTTCGCGCGGGGTGAGCGAGTCGAGGATGTCCTTGACCACGTCGCGCAGGCCCGCCTGCATGGCCGCCTCGATGGGCGCGGTGTTGCTGCTGTCCTCGATGAAGTCGCCCAGGTGCGAATCGTCGTCGTCGCCGATGGGTGTTTCCATCGAGATCGGCTCTTTCGCGATCTTCATGATCTTGCGGATCTTGTCTTCCGGGATCTCCATCTTGGCGGCCAGGATGCCGGCGTCGGGCTCGAAGCCGAACTCCTGCAAGTGCTGGCGCGAGATGCGGTTCATCTTGTTGATCGTCTCGATCATGTGCACCGGAATGCGGATGGTGCGCGCCTGGTCGGCGATCGAGCGGGTGATGGCCTGGCGGATCCACCACGTGGCGTAGGTCGAGAACTTGTAGCCGCGACGGTATTCGAACTTGTCCACCGCCTTCATCAGGCCGATGTTGCCTTCCTGGATCAGGTCCAGGAACTGCAGGCCGCGGTTGGTGTACTTCTTGGCGATGGAGATCACGAGGCGCAGGTTGGCCTCGATCATTTCCTTCTTGGCGTCACGCGAAGACGATTCGCCTTCGTTCATGCGCTTGTTGATGTCCTTGAGCTCGGTGAGCGGCACCACCACGCGCGACTGGATGTCGGTCAGGCGTTGCTGCAGCTCCTGCACCGGCGGAATGTTGCGCGCGAGCACGGCGCTCCAGGGCTTGCCGGCGGCGGCCTGCTTCTCGACCCACTTCAGGTTCAGGAGGTTCGACGGGACGCGGTTGCCGTTCTTGTCGTAGCCGCTGAAGTCGCGGATGAACTCGTCCTGCGGAAAGCCGCACTTGTCCACGATGATGCGGCGCAGTTCGCGCTCTTTCTTGCGAACGTCGTCCACCTGCGTGCGCACCAGGTCGCACAGCTTCTCGATGGTCTTGGCCGTGAAACGGATGGTCATCAGCTCTTCGGACACGGCCTGCTGGGCCTTGGCGTACGCGGGCGTGCCGTAGCCTTCCTTCTCGTAGATCTTGTGGATCTTCTCGAACATGACGGCGATGCGGTCGAAGCGATCGAGCGCTTCGCGCTTGAGTTCCTCGAGCTTCTTGGTGAGCGCCTTGGAGCCGCCCTTGCCGTCGTCGTCGTCTTCTTCGTCGAATTCGTCGAAGTCTTCTTCGGCCACGTAGTCGTCGGCCTCGTTGGGGTTCGAGAAGCCGTCGACGATGGTCGAGATGACGACCTTGCCTTCACGGATCGTGGCGGCCATCTCGAGGATGGCGGCGATGGTGGCGGGGGAGGCCGAGATGGCTTCCATCATGGCCATGAGGCCGCCTTCGATGCGCTTGGCGATTTCGATTTCGCCTTCGCGCGTCAGCAGCTCGACCGTGCCCATTTCGCGCATGTACATGCGGACCGGGTCGGTGGTGCGGCCGAACTCGCTGTCCACCGTGGAGAGGGCGGCTTCGGCTTCTTCCTCGGCTTCTTCCACCGTGGTGGCGGTGGGCGCGGTGTTGTTCAGCAGCAGGGTTTCGGCGTCGGGCGTCTGCTCGTACACCGCCACGCCCATGTCGTTAAGCATGGTGACCACGACTTCCATGGTCTCGGCGTCGACCAGCTTGTCGGGCAGGTGGTCGGAGATTTCGCCGTGCGTGAGGTAGCCGCGGGTCTTGCCCAGCGTGATCAGGGTCTTCAGGCGCGAGCGGCGCTTGGCCAGGTCTTCTTCGGAGAGCACGGTCTCGTCGAGCCCGAACTCCTTCATCAAGGCGCGTTCCTTCGCCTTGCTGATCTTCATGCGCAGCGGCTTGACCTTTTCTTCCGTGGTCGCGGCGACCGCCGGCTCGTCGCCGGCCAGGTCTTCCTCGATGTCCGACAGGTCGACATCATTCTCGGGAGCTTCGTTGCCGGCCTTGGGCTTGCGGCCGCGCTTGGCGCCGGTGGCGGGCGCGGCTGCGCCGGCGGCCTTGGGCGGACGGCCCACTTTCTTGGCGGCGGGGGCGGCAACTTTCTTGGGATCTTCGAGAGAGGTCGATTTCGTGGGCACGGTTTTCACTTTCGTTGCGGCTGCCGATTTGGTTGCGGCGGCACCCGACTTGGTTGCCGGCATGACGCCAGCTTTCAACGGTTTCTCTGCTGCAGGCTTTTTGGCGACGCTTTTGGCGAGTGAAATAGCAGGCTTCTTTGAACTGGGCATACGACCTCGTTACGGCAAGAATGGACAAGCGGAAATCACAGGCGCACTGCCAACACGGGCAGCGCCACCACAGCCCGCGCACAGGCACGGACAAATAACAATTGGGAACGAGGAAATAAATTCCTCAGCAGACAAGATGTCGGGCGAACATTTGGTGTGCAGTCCTTGCGGTTATTGACCCTTTCCGCCGGAATTTACCGTTGGAGTGCGTTGCGCTAGGGGTCGGCCCGGAGGTGCTGCTGTCGCTCTTGTCTGATTTCGCCAGTTGCGAAGCCCTACATTATAGCGTCTTCGCTGAATTTCAAGTGGTTTCTGAATCGGAGGAGCGGAGGCGCTTGCGCAATTCCAGGCGCCGCGCCTCCAGGGCCTTGTAGCGCTCCAGGGCCTTCGGGTCTTTTCCGACGGCGGCAATGGCTTCGCTTTGCTGGGCTTTCAGGCGGTCGTCCAGCATGAAATCGAGCACGCTCGCGAGTTCCTTGGCGGCCTCCGCGAGGTGTTGCTCTTCTTCGCCTTCGGCCACGGGGGCGCTGTCGGCGACGTTCATGAGGCGTTCGGCCAGGGCCTCGAAATCCTGTCCGCGCATGCCTTCGCGCAGGGCCGCCCAGGGCTGCACGCCGTGCTCGTGCAACTGGCTGTCGAGCCAGGTAAAGAGCGCCCCGTGCGGGCCGGGCAGTTCGCACAGCATCAGGTGGAGCTCGTGCGAGAGGGCATCCCACTGCGCCATGTTCGACAGCAGCAGCCGGATCGCCACTTCGGACCGGCTCGGGGGCTTGCCGCGACCGCGCAAGGGTTCGAGCGGCAGTTCCTTCCGGCCCCAGGGGCGCTTGCCGCCCTTGCCGCCGAACTTGCCGGGCGTGGTGCTATCGCTTTGGTAGCGCGGCAGCTCGTATTCGAACGGCGGCGGCATGTCGGGGTAGTCGCCGCCGTCGCTGCCCGATTCGCTGTAGCGCGGCGCGGGCGGTGCCGCCGCCTTGCGCGGGCCGGGCGTGGAAGCCCACAGCTCCGAAAGCGCTGGCGCATCGAGCTGCACCAGCGTGGCGATTTCGCTCAGCAATTGCCGCTTGAGCGCGCCGTCCGGCATCGCGCTCCACAGCGGGCGCACGTTGCTGGTCATGTGGGCGCGGCCTTCGGCGGTGGTCAGGTCGCAGCCTTCGCGGGCGACTTCGAGCATGAAGCGCGACAGGGGCGTGGCCTCGGCCACGAATCGCGCGAATGCCTCGGCGCCGTGTTCGCGGATGAAGCTGTCGGGATCGTGCTCGGCCGGCAAAAACAAGAACTTGATGCTGCGCACATCGGTGGCATAGGGCAGGGCGCCGTCGAGCGCCTTGCGCGCGGCGCGGCGGCCGGCAGCGTCGCCGTCGAAGCTGAACACCACCGATTCGGTGAAGCGGAACAGCTTTTGCACGTGTTCCGTCGTGCAGGCGGTGCCCAGCGTGGCCACCGTGTTCGGAAAGCCGAGCTGCGCTAGCGCGACCACGTCCATGTAGCCCTCGGTGACCAGCGCGTAGCCGCGATCCCGGAAGGCGGCGCGCGCTTCGTAGAGGCCGTAGAGCTCGCGGCCCTTGCTGAACACCGGCGTTTCGGGCGAGTTCAGGTACTTGGGTTTTTCGTCGCCGAGCACGCGTCCGCCGAAGCCGATGCACTCGCCCTTGACGTTGCGGATGGGGAACATCACGCGGTCGCGGAAACGGTCGTAGCGCTTGGCTTCGCTTTCGTCGAGCTGGCCGTCTTCGTTGTTGACGATCACCAGGCCGCTCTCGGCGAGCAGCGGATCGTCGTAGTCGGGGAACACGCTCGCCAGTGCCCGCCAGCCGGCGGGCGCATAGCCGATGCCGAATTGCTTGGCCACTTCGCCCGAGACGCCGCGGCCCTTGAGGTATTCGATGGCGCCCGGCGCCTGCCGCAGCGACTTGCGGTAGGCCTCGCCGGCCTTCTCGAGCACGTCGGTCAGCGTGGCCTGTTTCTGGCGCTGGTTGGCGGCGCGGGCGCGCTCGGCGGGAGAGGCGTCGTCTTCCGGCACCTGCAGGCCGTACTGGCCGGCGAGGTCATGCACCGCCTCGACGAAGCCCATGCCCGCGTGCTCCATCAGGAATCCGATGGCGTTGCCATGCACCCCGCAGCCGAAGCAGTGATAGAACTGCTTGGTCGGGCTGACCGAAAAAGAAGGAGACTTCTCGCCGTGAAAGGGGCACAGCCCCATGAAATTGGCGCCGGCCTTCTTGAGCGGCACATAACGGCCGACGATTTCGACCACATCGGCGCGCGCGATGAGTTCCTGGATGAATGAAGCGGGGATGGTCATGTAGGCGAAGAGCGGCAAATCATACGCAAGCGGCCGACCCTCTGCGGTGGGGCTGCATACTGAATGCGAATCCCGACTTTCAACGCATGACGAAGCCCAACCCATTGCAACACGCCGCGCCGCTGCTGCGGCATCCGCTCCGGTTCATCTGGGACGCCCTGAAGGCCTTTCGCGCCAACCAGGGGCTGCTGCTTGCGGGGGCGGTGGCGTACTACGCGCTGCTGTCCATCGTGCCGCTTTTGATCGTGAGCGTGATCGCGATCTCGCATTTCATCGACCAGGCCGAACTGCTGCGCACCATCGGCCGGTACCTCGAATGGCTGCTGCCGGGTCAGTCCAAGGCCATCGTGACGGAGCTGTCGAGCTTTCTGGACCACCGCGACGTGATGGGGCCGGTGCTGCTGGTGACGATGATCTTCTTCAGCTCGCTGGCCTTCAGCGTTCTGGAGAGCGCAATGGCGGTGATTTTTCATCACCGCAAGGCGCACCACAAGCGCCACTTTCTGGTTTCCGTGGCCATGCCGTATGTCTACATCCTGTGCCTGTGCGCGGGGCTGCTGCTGGTCACGCTGGTGTCTGGTGCGCTGCAGCTGGTGGGGCAGGAGAGCGTCGACCTGTTGGGGCGCAGCTGGTCGCTGTCGGGCGTGTCCGGGCTGCTGCTTTATCTGCTGGGGCTGGGCGGCGAGATTTTCATGCTGACCTCGCTCTACCTGGTGATGCCCGCGGGCCGGATGTCGCTGCGCCACGCGCTGCTGGGCGGCGTGACCGCCGCGTTGCTGTGGGAAGCCACGCGGCGGGTGCTGATCTGGTACTTCTCGACCCTGTCGCAGGTCAACGTGGTCTACGGCTCGCTCACCACGGCGATCGTGGTGCTGCTGAGCCTGGAGATCGCCGCCACCTTCGTGCTGCTGGGCGCCCAGGTGATCGCCCAGTACGAGCGGCTGGACCGTACGGGCAGCACGGCGGTGCCGCCTCCGGCGCCAGGCGTCAGCGCGGCGGGAGTCGAATCGCTCCGTCCAGACGAATCACCTCGCCGTTGAGCATGTCGTTCTCGATGAACTGAAAACTCGGTATTCCCCAACGAGACTTACACCCGGGTAGAAACTGATCCCGAAATTGAGCCCAGGGCGCGTGACCCTGTTGATTTAGCCGCGCACCGTGATTTCGATGTCGTCAGGCTCAACACCGAAGTGCAAAGCTAGACGGCGCTTGGCCTCAGCAATGGTTAAAGGCGCCTCCGAGCTTGCCGACCAGGAAGGCGGCGTGGGCGGGTGAGGACCGTTTGGTCTTCTGTTCGCACTGTGAGGGCAAGGTCTGTCTGATCAGCGTGATTTGAGATGCATTCAGCACGGATATTCGAGTACCCCGGGCTGGCCGAAATATGCCGAACCCGACGCCAATAGGAGGGGCACCCAACTCTAAGCTGGAGTACCCGACCAGCACCTCGTGCGCATAAACAATCCACGCGACACGGCAGCGAAAATCGCCGAGCTTGCCGCAGCGGTGGCGATAGGGTGGCGACGCAATACACAGATTCCGAGCCACTGCCGACGTCAACGGAATTAGCCACCGCCCAACCCGGCATCGCCACCCCGGCGCGCATAAACGGCGAGCACGATGCGCTCTGAATGCACGAGGTAATCGTTCAGCGATGCGGCTGCCTTGACAAATTGACCGCTCTCGACCAGTTCGAGGATCGCCTGATTCATGTCCACGTAGGGCGCATGCAGGAACTCTGGGTCTTGCAGCAGTCCGAAGGCCAGCCGCAACTCCGCCAGCACCTGTGCGAAGAGCAGATTGAGCCGCTCGCTGTCGGCCAACTCCACGATGGCCATATGGAAGGACATGTTGGCCGTCCCCACGCCTAGCCAGTCGGAGGCGTCGCGACACGCGCGCGCCGTCTCTACCGCCACACGCATCCGCTTTTTGGCCGGGTGACGAGGGTAGGCTTGCGCTAGCGCCTGGCACTCGATGAGCCGACGCACGCGATAGATGTCGATGATCGATGCAATGCCGGGTACTGCGACGAACACACCTCGATTCGGCATGTGCTTGAGCAGCCCGTCTTTCGTCAGCACCCGAAAGACCTCGCGCAGGGTGTTTCGCGAGATATCCAGGCTGTCGCTCAGCGCCTGCTCCGACAGGCGCTGACCGGGTAAGAACTCGCCGTCGGTGATCTTCTTGCGGATCTGCTCGGCCACCCGTTCAGTGAGTGTCAAGGGGGCCGAGGCGTTCGAGGAGGTCATGGGCAGCTTACGAGGGCGAGGCAAGGTGATATGTGGCCGCAGTAGGCCTAGGGCTCAGGCTTTGTAGCAGATCGCGCTGCCAAAGAACGCACTTTTCAGGGCAAAAATTTCCCCAGTGCAGTGCAATTCGCGGGTTTGCACCAATGCAATGATCTTTTTAGCGCGGCAGCATGCCATTGATTGTTCAACGATCAACAGATTTGATTGCTTCATATAGAGTGGAATGTCGGTCTTGTTTGTAGATGTGTTGATCAAACGGCACGGCTTTTGCATACCTGTGTCATGGCATCGCTAGATCATTTATTTACATTTTTTATTGGATTACTTCTCATGCGACACCCTTGCGCCCAAGCACTTCTGGCTACGCTGGCCGGCCTCACTTTTGCCGCAGCTGCGCAAGCGCAGACCAAGTGGGACCTCGCTACCGCCTACCCTGCGACCAACTACCACACTGAAAACATCACGCAGTTCGCCAAGGATGTGGACGCGGCCACCGCCGGCAAGGTGAAGATCACGGTGCATGCCAATGCCTCTCTCTTTAAGGCGCCCGAGATCAAGCGCGCCGTGCAGAGCGGCCAGGCGCAGGCCGGCGAGATACTGCTGGCCAACTACGCGAACGAGAACCCGATCTACGCGCTCGATGGCGTCCCCTTCCTCGCCACCACCTACCCCGAGGCCCGCAAGCTCTACGATGCTTCCAAGCCCGCCATGGAAAAGCTGCTCGCAGCGCAAGGCATCAAAGTACTGTTCGTCGTGCCATGGGCGCCGCAGGGCATTTACGCCAAGAAAGAGATCGCCTCGGTGGCTGACCTGCGCGGCATCAAGTGGCGCGCCTACAGCCCTGCCACCGCCAAGATCGCCGAACTGATCGGCGCGCAGCCGGTGCAGATCCAGCAGGCCGAACTCAGCGCGGCCATGGCCACCGGCGTGATCGAGAGCTACATGAGCTCGGGCTCCACCGGCTACGACACCAAGACCTACGAGCACATCAAGAACTTCTACGACACGCAGGCCTGGATCCCGAAGAACGCCATCCTGGTGAACGCCAAGGCCTTCGACGCGCTCGACGCCGCTACCAAGGCCGCCGTCACCAAGGCCGCGGCCGATGCCGAAACCCGAGGCTGGAAAACCGCCCAAGAAAAGAACGACGAATACAAGCGCCTCTTGGCCGAGCGCGGCATGAAGGTGCACAAGCCTTCGCCCAAGCTCGACGCCGACCTGCGCCAGGTCGGCGGCATCATGCAGACCGATTGGCTCAAGGCCGCCGGTACAGGCGGCGTCGCCATCGTCGACACCTACAAGAAGAAGTAAGTCGTGCGGAGATTTCTCGACCGCCTGTACGACGGTGCAGGCGCCCTCGGCGCGTTCTGCGTGTTCCTGATCTTCGTGCTGATGATTCTGGCCGGCGTGGGCCGGCAGATGAACTGGCATGTGAGCGGGCTCAACGACATCGTCTCCTGGCTCTGCGCCGCCGCCGCGTTCTTCGCGATGGCGCATGCCTTCCGTCACGGCGACTTCGTGCGCGTGACCTTGCTGCTGGACGCGGTGCCGCCCAAGGCGCGGCGTGCGCTCGACGTGATGTGCCTCCTGATCGCCGCGGTGTCGGTGGCTTACCTCACCTACTGGGCCACCAGCTTCACATATGAGAGCTACGAGTTCGCCGAAATGGCCACCGGCCTGGTGGTCATTCCGATCTGGATTCCGCAATCGACCTTCGTGATCGGCTGCTGGTTGCTCTTGATCGCCATGATTGACGAGCTGGTCGGCGTGGTGCGTGGCGAGAAGCCGAGCTACCAGCGCGCCATCGAAGAACGCCACGCCGCAGGCGACTTCTCTTCCGACGTCTGAACGACAACTATCAAGCAAAGGCATCCAATGCTCGAAACCCTTTTGATGGGCGCGCTGCTGCTCGGGATCATGCTGCTGCTTCTGGCGGGCGGCGTCTGGATCGCGATGACCCTGGCCATCGTCGGCTGGGTCGGCCAGGCCTTCTTCACCAACACGCTGCCGGGCAAGAACCTGTTCTCCGCCTTCTGGGAAAGCAACGCGAGCTGGGAGCTCGCGGCGCTGCCGCTGTTCATCTGGATGGGCGAGATCCTCTTCAGAACCAAGCTCAGCGAGGAGATGTTCGAGGGCCTGCGCCCCTGGCTCAACCGCGTGCCCGGCCGGCTGATGCATACCACCATCCTGGGCTGCGGCGTGTTCGGCTCGGTCTCGGGCTCCTCGGCCGCCACCTGCGCGACCATTGCCAAGGTGGCGCTCCCGGAACTCAAGCGCCGCGGCTACGACGAGAAGCTGGCCATCGGCTCGCTGGCCACCGCGGGCACACTGGGCATCCTGATCCCGCCCTCGATCACGATGGTGGTGTACGCCGTGGCGGCCGACGCCTCGATCATCCGCATCTTCCTGGCCGGCTTCCTGCCAAGCTTCTTGTTGATGCTGCTGTTCTCGGGCTACATCGCCTGGTGGAGCTTGCGCAATCCGGACAAGGTGCCACCGGCCGATCCGCCGACCACCTTCATGCAGAAGATCCGGCTCTCGGGCAACCTCATTCCCTGCGCGCTGCTGATCGTCTTCATCGTCTGGGTGCTGGTCGCGGGCTGGGCCACGGCCACCGAGTGCGCGGCCTTCGGCGTGCTGGGCTCGCTGGCGATCGCCGCCTATGGCCGGAGCCTCACCTGGAAGAACTTCAAGGACGGGATCATGGGTGCCACGCGCACCAGTTGCATGATCATGTTCATCCTGGCGGGCGCGGCCTTCCTCACCAAGACCATGGCCTTCACCGGCATCCCGCGGGAGCTGGCCGAGTGGGTCGACAGCATGCACCTGTCGCCCTACGCGCTGATCGGCGCGCTGGTGGTGGTGTACCTGGTGCTGGGCACGGCGCTGGACGGCATCTCGATGATCGTGCTGACCAGCGCGGTGGTGCTGCCGATGATCCAGAAGGCGGGCTTCGACCTGATCTGGTTCGGCATCTTCATCGTGCTGCTGGTGGAAATCGCCGAGGTCACGCCGCCGGTGGGCTTCAACCTCTTCGTCCTGCAGAACATGACGGGGAAAGACAGCAACGTGATCGCCAAGGCGGCGATTCCGTTCTTCTTCTGCCTGGTGCTGTGCATCGTGCTGATCACGCTGTTCCCGAGCATCGTGACGATCCTGCCGGACATGATGATGGGCAAAGAGCGCTAGTCATGACGCATCCCTTCCGCTTTGCCCCGCCGCTGCAGGAGCGATGTCGACCCTGCGGGGGAGGAACCACACGCAATTGACACGCATTGCCGACATTCGTCGCCGCGCTTTCGAGCGCAGGCAACTCACAAACCAAGACTGTCACACATCATGGAAAAGAAGACTCGAACATCCTTCAGGCTCCTGGCCGTTTCGTCCGTTGCCGTTGCCGCTGCCTTCGTCGCCGGCTGTGGCGGCGGAGGTGGCGGAGGCGGCGTCGACCCGGCCACGCTCGCAGCCATCGCCGCGGCGAATTCGGCAAACACGGCGCCGCCCCCATCCCCGCCTCCGCCCCCGTCTGAGCCGCCCGCGCCGCCACCCGCGATCCAGGCCAAGTGCGCGATGGACACCACCGTGACGGCGTCCTACGAGGAACAGCGCCTGCCCAACAAGCTCTCCAGCAGCGACGCCCTGAGCTTCTCGCAGCAGCTTCTGCAGGCCAGCGGATTCGACAAGTTTGGCCCCGATTTCGCCGCGAAGCTGTGCAACAACGGCATGGCTGGCGCATCGAGCTACGACGAGGCAGTGACGCTGCTCAGGAGCGAGGGCGCGAAGCTCTGGCAGGCCGCGCTGGACCGCGTTCAGGGGCGCGTCGTGCAGGGCACCTTGCCCAAGAGCGACGACCGCATGTTGTACTGGGCGCGCCTCACGATGACGCTGGCACTGCGCCAATGGACGCCCGACTTTCCGCTCACGGACGACCAGCGCGCCGCATTGCAGAACGAGTTCGAACGCGCCTCCCGCGGCCAGTACGCCATCGATTTCCCCGAGGGGCCGCAGTACAAGCGCATTCTTGTGAGCGGCTTCGATCCGTTCACGCTGGGTGCCGCCGGCACGGACGGACAACTGGGGATGCCCAAGGGCAATCCTTCGGGCGCGACCATCCTGTCGCTGGACGGCAACACCGTGGCGCTGGCCGACGGCACCACCGCGGTGATCCGCACCTTCATCCTGCCCGTCAACTACGGCCCCTTCATCGCCGGTATGCAGGAGGACACGCTGGGGCCGTGGTTCAAGCCCGGCAGCAAGCGCGTCGATGCGTCCATCACCATGAGTCAAGGGCGTTCCAATTTCGACCTGGAGCACTACAACGGGCGGTATCACTTTGCGAACTTTGTCGGCAACGACAACTTGAACCCGGCCTGCGAAGGCGAAGGTTTCCCTGCGACGCTCGAGTGCGACATCAATCCACCGCAGCGGTGGCTGGGGTATGCGGCCACGCCATGGAAAAGGGATGCACCGCCGCAATTCACCGTCGCAAGCCTGCCGTTCCAGAAGCTGATCGAGGCCAACACTGGCAGCTGGGTAGTAGGGCGGAATGACGTCTACGACGTCACCCCATGCACCAAGGCAGCTGCAGACGCGCCCAAGGCTCAAGCAGATTACGATGCCGCAAAAAAGGCTTGGAATGCCGCTCCGTCCGGTTCTGCAGCAGAAGCGGAAGCACAGAAAAAGATCGACGCCGCGAAGGCATTGCTGGCCGCGAACCCGCTGAATCCGCAAGAAACGAATTGCGCGCTGAAGGGGGGCGGAGGCAACTATCTCTCCAACGCCAGTGCCTATCGCAACACCCTGATGCGTGACATTTTTGGGCTCACCATTCCGGCAGGCCATATTCACACGCCGACCATGCTGACGCCAACCGGAGTCACCAAGGCGGACTTCGAGGCGAATCGCGACCAGATCGTCGCGCAGTCCCGCAATCTGATCTTTGCGCTGGCGAAAAGCCTGGCAACGTCCCCCACACCTTGAATTCCAGAAGGAAGACCATGAAATTCGCAGCCCTCATATTCATTCTCGGTGGCGTCGCCGCCTGCAACACCGCGTCGGCCCAACCGGTCGGCGGGTTCTACCTGTTCAAGCACAAGGAGAGCGGCAAGGTCGTGTGTTACCAGCAGGTCATCAACTCCGACTGGGACCGGGTGTCCGGCCCGTTCCAGGACAGCGACTGCAAGATCGAAGAGAAGCCAAAGGCGCGGCGTAGCGACTTGCCGGCGAGCCCGCTCGACCTGGTGCCCAAAAAGTAGACGCAATCGGCGGTGCCGGGCAGGTCCGGAAGGGGGCCGTCGATATAGATCGACGGCATCGTCGCCATATCGTCCCTGCGTTCGGCAGTGACGATACGAAGGGAAGCCTCCCTCCAGGGGCTTGGGCTTCGACGTGCACCTCATCCATGCATGGATACACCGTCCGCCCTTCTGCAGCAGGCTGTCGATGAAAGAGCGGTTTGCCGCTTGAGGCCGCATCACTTTCGAAGAAGCTTCGCACTCAGATCCATAATGAACATCGACTTGAACAGTGACCTCGGTGAGAGCCTCGGCGTCTGGCGCATGGGCGACGACGCCGCCATGCTCGACATCGTCAGCAGCGCCAACGTGGCCTGCGGCTTCCACGCCGGCGACCCCGCGGGCATCCTGCGCACGCTGCGCCGGGCGAAGGAACGCGGCGTTGCGGTCGGGGCCCACGTGGCCTATCGCGACCTCGTCGGCTTCGGCCGCCGAAACATGGACGTCGACAGCGCCGACCTGCGCGCCGACGTCATCTACCAGATCGGCGCCCTGAAGGGCTTGGCCGCCGCAGCCGGCACCGAGGTGCGCTACGTGAAGCCGCACGGTGCGCTGTACAACACCATCGCGCACGACGAGCGCCAGGCGCGCGACGTCATCGCCGCCATCCGCGAGATCGACTCCAGCCTGGTCCTCGTCGCGCTTGCGGGTTCGCCGCTGCTGGGTTGGGCTGAGGCGCAGGGCCTGCGCGTGGTGGCCGAGGCCTTTGCCGACCGCGCCTACACGCTGCAAGGCACGCTGGTGTCGCGCCGCGAACCCGGCGCCGTGCTGCACGATGCCCACGACGTGGCCGAGCGCATGCTGCGCCTTGCCAACGAGGGGATCGTCACCGCCATCGACGGCAGCGTGGTGCGCATCCGCGCCGACTCGGTCTGCGTGCACGGCGACAGCCCCGGCGCGGTCGGGATGGCGAGCCGCGTGCGCGAGCGGCTGGTGCAGGCCGGCGTGACGATCCGCCCCTTTACTGAGGTAGCAACCGCATGACTACACCGATGCGTTTTCTGCCCGTCAACCTGAATGCGGTGCTGGTCGAGCTCGACGACCTGGCGCAGACGCTCGCGCTGCTGGCCTCGCTGCGCGCGACGCCCCTTGCCGGTGTCCAAGAACTGGTGCCCGCCGCGCGCACGATCCTCATCACCTTCCGGCCTGCCGTGCTGTCGGCGGCTGCATTGGCGCAAGCCGTGCGCCAGCGCCGACTCGACGCGTGCGAAACGCGCGCCGACAAGCGCATCGAGATTCCCGTGCGCTACGGCGGCGAAGACATCGCCGAAGTGGCCGGCCTGCTCGGCATCACACCCGACGAGCTGGTGCGCCGCCACACCGGGAGCGACTACACCGTCGCCTTCACCGGCTTCGCGCCCGGCTTTGCCTACCTGAGCGGCGGCCACCCGAGCCTGAACGTGCCGCGCCGCGCGGTGCCGCGCACCCGTATCCCCGCAGGCGCCGTTGGGCTCGCGGGTAGCTTCAGCGGCGTGTACCCGCAGGCCAGCCCCGGCGGCTGGCAGATCATCGGCGTGACCGACACGCCCATGTGGGATTTGTTGCGCGAAACGCCGGCATTGCTGCAGCCTGGCGACACGGTGCGTTTTGTCGATGCCACGGCGCTGAAGGTGGCATTGCCGGTGGTCGAGAACGTGGTTGCGGCGCCCGCGCCCATGGCCGTCGAAAGTGGTAGTGCCTTTTTCGAGGTTCGCGCCGCTGGCCTGCAAGCCCTGTGGCAGGACAGGGGCCGCCATGGCCAGGCCCGGCAGGGCGTGTCCGCCTCCGGTGCGATGGACCAGCGCTCGCTGCACGTTGCCAATCGACTGGTCGGCAATGCGTCGGATGTGGCCTGCCTCGAGCTGGCGTATGGCGGCTTCCAGTTCGTCTGCCGCGGCGAGACCGTGATCGCTGTCACGGGTGCCGTCGGCCCGCTCACGCTGGCCCGCAACGACGGGGCACAATGGCCGTTGCCGCGCTACCGGCCCGTTGCGCTGGCCGACGGCGACACCATCACATTTGGCGAACCCGTCGCCGGCATCCGCAGCTACCTGGCCGTGCGCGGCGGCTTTGAGGTGGCACCCGTGCTCGGCAGCTGCGCGACCGATACGTTGGCCCGCATCGGCCCGCCTGCGGTGGTCGCGGGCGATGTGCTGCCGGTTCGCGCCGTGGCCATCGGCGCTGTTGTCGGCGCCACCGAGGCGCCACCGCTCGACATGCCTACCGTGCAGGAGGAAGTCGTGCTCGACATCGTGCTCGGCCCGCGTACCGACTGGTTCACCGCCGATGCTGTCGAGCGCCTGTGCAGCCAGCCGTGGTCGGTTACGTCGCAGTCCAGCCGCATCGGTATCCGCCTGAACGGTGAAGAGCCGCCGGTGCGCGCCAACACCGCCGAACTGCCCAGCGAAGGCACGGCGCGCGGCTCCATCCAAGTACCGCCCAGCGGCCAGCCCGTGCTGTTCCTGGCTGACCACCCGCTCACCGGAGGCTACCCCGTGATTGCGTCGGTCGCCACCCACCACCTGGACCGTGCGGGGCAGATCCCCGTGAACGCCCGCGTCCGCTTCCAACCGATGGCCGGCCCTCACGGCCCTCACGGCCCTATCGAACTTTGAGATCGAGAGTCCTGCGATGAAAAAAGTCCTGATCGCCAACCGCGGCGAAATCGCCGTGCGCATCGCGCGCGCCTGTGCCGACTACGGTGTGCAGTCGGTCGCCGTCTATGCCGATCCCGACCTGAACGCGCTGCACGTGCGTCGGGCCGACGAGGCCTACGGTCTGGATGGCCATCGCCCGGCCGACACCTACCTGAACATTCCCAAGCTGCTGGCTGTGGCCAAGCGCAGCGGCGCCGACGCCGTGCACCCCGGCTACGGCTTTCTCTCTGAAAGCGCGGCCTTTGCGCAGGCGGTGATCGACGCCGGCCTCACGTGGATCGGCCCCTCGCCCGCAGCCATCGCCACGCTGGGCGACAAGGTGCAGGCTCGCAAGCTCGCACTGAAGGTCGGTGCGCCGCTCGTCGCCGGCACCGCCGACCCGGTGCAGGACGCGAGCGAAGTACTCGCCTTCGCCGAACAGCACGGCCTTCCGATCGCCATCAAGGCTGCGTTCGGCGGCGGCGGGCGCGGCATCAAGGTCGCGTGGCGGCTCGACGAAGTCGAAGGCCTGTTCGAATCGGCCGTGCGCGAAGCCATCACCGCCTTCGGCCGCGGCGAGTGCTACGTCGAACAGTTCCTCGACCGCCCGCGCCACGTCGAGGCGCAGGTGATCGCCGACACGCACGGCAACGTCGTCGTGCTCGGTACGCGCGACTGCTCGCTGCAGCGGCGTAACCAGAAGCTGGTCGAAGAAGCGCCCGCGCCGTTCCTGAGCGACACACAGCGTGAGCGCATTCACCAGTCGGCGCGAGACATCTGTGCGGCAGCCGGCTATACCGGCGCCGGCACCGTCGAGTTCATGCTGAGTGCGGGTGGCGCGATCTCGTTCCTCGAGGTCAACACGCGCCTCCAGGTCGAGCACCCGGTGACCGAAGAAACCATCGGCATTGACCTCGTCATCGAACAGTTGCGCATCGCCGAGGGGCTGCCGCTGTCCGTCAAGGAGACGCCCGCACCACGCGGCCATTCCTTCGAGTTCCGTATCAACGCCGAAGACGTGGGCCGCGGCTTCCTGCCGACGCCCGGCCCTGTCCACGTGTTCGACGTCCCGTCGGGCCCGGGCGTGCGCGTGGACACCGGCGTCGACGCCGGCTCGCAGGTGCCCGGCACCTTCGACTCGCTGATGGCCAAGCTCATCGTCACCGGCGCCACGCGGGCCCAGGCCATCGCACGCGCGCGCCGCGCACTCAAGGAGTTTCGCATCGAAGGTCTGGCGACCGTGCTGCCGTTTCACCGCGCGGTGATGGTGCATTCCGATTTCGTTTCGGAAGATGCCTTCAGGGTCCACACACGCTGGATCGAGACCGACTTTGCGAACGGCGAAGCGGCGGCCGCGCGGCCCGATCCGCAGCCCGACGCATCGCTGCATCGCATGGCCGTCGAGATCGACGGACGGCGCATGTCGCTGGCGCTGCCGGCCGAGTTGCTGCGTGGATGGGGTGCGGCCGGGGCTGCCACGGGCGGCGTCGTTCCGGGTGTTCCCAATGAACCCGCGACCGATGCCGCCGCTGTGTCCACCCCGGTGGCCGGTACGCTGCAAGGCTGGAAAGTGGCCGACGGCGAAAAGGTCGAGCAAGGCATCGTCATCGCGGTAGTGGAGGCGATGAAGATGGAGATGCAAGTCGTCGCGCACCGTGCAGGGTGCATCAGCTTCGCCGCGACGGCAGGTGGCTACGTGGGGGCGGGAACGACGATTGCGTTCATCGGTTGAACGTAGGGAATTTACCTGTGTATTTGCAGGCGTGCTGTCGATCCGAGCCGTCAGGCGAGGCCTCTTCCTCCGTGGTCTCGCTCACCTGTGCGGCCGCTGCCTTCCTCGTCTGCTCGCGCGTCTTGATGCGCCCCTTGGCTTCGTGCGTGCTGTGGCGGAAGCGATAGGACTCATTGCCGGTCTCGATCACCGCCTGCTGATCACGCATGATTCGTGGCGTTTATCAAAAGGGTCAAACCGATAGTGACCCCTGATCGAAACGGTGAGTGGGTGCTAATCTACAACGCCGCACAAGCCGTAACAATTTAGCGCGGCGGGAGTCGAATCGCTCCGTCCAGACGAATCACCTCGCCGTTGAGCATGTCGTTCTCGATGATGTGCTTGGCGAGCTTGGCGTAATCCTCGGGCGTTCCCAGGCGCGACGGAAAGGGCACGCTGGCGGCCAGCGCGTCCTGTACTTCCTGCGGCATGCCAAAGAGCATGGGCGTGCCGAAGATGCCGGGGGCGATGGTCATGTTGCGGATGCCGTTGCGGGCGAGGTCGCGGGCGATGGGCAGCGTCATGCCGACCACGCCGCCCTTCGACGCGCTGTAGGCGGCCTGGCCGATCTGGCCGTCGTAGGCAGCGACCGAGGCGGTGGAGATGAGCACGCCGCGCTCGCCGGTGGCTTCGGGCTCGTTCTTGCTCATCGCGTCGGCCGCGAGGCGGATCATGTTGAAGCTGCCGATCAGGTTGACGGTGACTGTCTTGCTGAACACGGCCAGGGCGTGGGGGCCGTTCTTGCCCACGGTCTTTTCGGCCGGCGCGATGCCTGCGCAGTTGACGAGGCCGACCAGCTTGCCGAGTTTCGTGGCGGCGGCAACGGCGGCCTGTCCGTCGGCCTCCTGGCTCACGTCGCACTTGACGAACACGCCGCCGATGTCGCGCGCGACGGCTTCACCCTTGTCGGCCTGCATGTCGGCGATCACCACCTTGCCGCCGTTCGCAGCCAGCATGCGCGCCGCGCCTTCGCCGAGGCCCGAAGCGCCTCCGGTCACGATAAAAACCTTGCCGTCGATCTGCATTGAAGTCTCCTGAAGATAAGCCGGCCATTATCGAAGACGCCCGCCAGGCAAAAAAAAGGCCTCATCCGAAGATGAGGCCCTGAATTGGATCCGTGAGGACCCAAGGAGACAACTGGTAGAGGCCGGTGCTCAGCGCTTGCGCGAAGCGGTGGCGGTCTTTGCTGCGGCGACGGCTTGCGTCGACACGGCGTTGAAGTTGGCTTCGGCGACGTCGGAGGCTTGCTTGACAGCCTTCTGGACCGATTCGAATGCGTTGTTGGCGGCAGCCACGGCGCTCTTCATCACGGCAACGGCGGTTTCCGAACCGGCGGGTGCGTTCTTGGAAGCGCTGTCGACCAGGCCGACAAAGGCTTGCTGGGCTTCAGAGGCCTTGGCTTCGAAAGCCTTGGAAAACTCTGCGCCGGTGCCTTGGGCGATGTCGTACAGGTGACGGCTGTAGGCGGCGGTCTTTTCGGCCAGGGGCTGGAACAGGCTGGCTTGCAGCGTCAGCAGTTCCTGTGCGTCCTTGACGCTCATGGCGGCCTGGGCGGTGCTCTGGGCTTCAGCCAGGGCGGCCTTGGAAGCGGTCACGTTCAGTTCGACGAGCTTCTCGACGCCTTCGAAAGCCTTGGTGGTCAGGCCGAACAGGGTTTCGAGGTTTGCTTTTTGGGCGGCGAGGATTTGGTCAGCGGTCAGGGCCATTTGAGATCTCCAGAAAGGAATAATTGGTCGATTCACGTTGCGCTGCGCCTCGTCGTCTATGTTGCGGTGCAGCATGGCCTCAAGTATAGGCAGCTGAGTTTTGCGAGCAAGGGGTTTTTGCTGCAACGCAGCAATCTAGAGGCCGCTTTCTAAATCGGCCCCGGATGGGCCACCACGCAGAATGCAGGGCATGCGTGCCTTCTATTCCGGCCAGTTCGTCTTGCCCCTGCCGCCGGGGCATCGCTTTCCCATGTCGCGCTACGCGATGCTGCGTGACCGCCTGCTGGAGCACCTGCCGGCTGTCGAGATGGATCAGGCCCCGCGTGCCACCGATGGCGAACTGGCGCTGGCCCACACCCCGCAGTGGATCGCCGCCATCAGCGACGGCAGCGTGAGCCCGCAGGCGATGCGCGAAATCGGCTTTCCCTGGAGCGAGGCGATGGTCGAGCGCTCGCGCCGCTCCACCGGCGCGACCATCGCGGCCTGCCGGGCCGCATTTGCCGGCGGGGTAGCGGCCAACATGGCGGGCGGCACGCACCACGCCTACGCCGACAAGGGCGGTGGGTTCTGCGTCTTCAACGATGTCGCGGTGGCTGCCCGGCTGATGCAGGCGGAGCACGGACGCACAGGCCGACAACTCAAGGTGGCGGTGATCGACCTGGACGTGCACCAGGGCAACGGCACGGCCAGCATCTTCAGCAAGGACGCCAGCGTCTTCACGCTCTCTATGCACGGCCAGAAGAACTTCCCCTTTCGCAAGGAAGCCAGCGACCTGGACGTCGAGCTGCCCGACGGCTGCGGCGATGCCGACTACCTCACCGCCCTGGAGCATGCCCTGGACGAGCTCGACCGCCGCTTTTCGCCCGGCCTCGTGATCTACCTCGCCGGCGCCGATCCCTTCGAGCGCGACCGGCTCGGGCGCCTGAAGCTCAGCTTCGACGGCCTGGAGGCGCGCGACCGCCGTGTGTTCGACTGGACCTGGCAGCGCCGCATTCCGGTGGCCTTCGCCATGGCCGGCGGCTACGCCACCGACATTGCCGAGACGGTGCAGGTGCAGTTGGGCACATTCAAGGTCGCCTTCGATTACTGGCGCCGCTGGCAAAATGCCGCGCGATGAGCTCAGCCACCAAACCCACGCCGCACTCCCGAAGCAGCTACCGCGCGTTCCGCAGCATCCCGACGCGCTGGGCCGACAACGACATGTACGGGCACGTCAACAACGTCGTCTACTACAGCTGGTTCGACACCGCGGTGAACGCGCTGCTCATCGAACGCGGTGCGCTCGACATTCATGCGGGCCAGACCATCGGCTTCGTGGTCGAGACGCAGTGCAACTACTTCGCGCCGATCGCATTTCCGCAGACGGTGGAGGCGGGCATCCGCGTGTCCCAGGCAGGCCGCTCGAGCGTGCGCTACGAGATTGCATTGTTCGCAGAGGGCTCGGACACGGCGGCGGCCCAGGGCCACTTCGTTCATGTGTATGTGGACCGGGCAAACCAGCGGCCCGTGCAATTGCCCGACGCACTGCAACGCGTGGTCGAGACGCTCAAAGCCTGACCCCACGAAAAACGGCGCCCGAGGGTGCCGTTGTCTTTTGTCGCAAGTGCGGCGAGCCGTGAGGCTCGAACCGCCGCGCCTTGCTTACATCTTCTTCATGGCCTTGATGTCGGCCTTGCCCTTGGCTTCGTCGGCCTTGGCCTGCTTCACGCAAGCGTCCTTGGCGTCACCCTTCTGGTCGTCGCACTTTTCCTTGGCGACCTCGTAGGTGGCCTTGACCTTCTCTTCGGCCACCTTGCGGGCATTGCTGTCGCTCGGCTTGTACTGTTGCTCCAGTTCAGCCTTGGCGACGTCTTCCTTGCCCTTGGCTTCCTTTTCGCAAACGTCCTTTGCGTTGTCCTTCATGGTGTCGCACTGTGCCTTGGCGACCTTGTAATCAGCTTCGATCTTTTCCTTCGCAACCTTGTGCTCGTCGCCGGTCATCGCACTGGCGTGCGTGGCAACGAAACAGGTGGAGGCGAGGGCGAGCATGAGCAGGTGTTTTTTCATTGGAGTTCTTCCTTCGAGGTGATTGAAATCTGAATACGGGTAACAGAGGGCCGGGGTCAGGCAGTCGTCGGGACTGCCTGAGGAGGCCGGGATTTACGACTTTTCGAACCACAGCGAATCGGCCGTGCGGCCGTCGCGCGATTCCCAGTCCTTGACTTGCTTTTCGGCTTCGTCGCGGCTGATGCCGTGGCGTTCCTGGATGCGGCCGAGCAGCTGGTCGCGCTTGCCGGCGATGACGTCGAAATCGTCGTCCGTCAGCTTGCCCCACTGCTCCTTGACCTTGCCCTTGAGCTGTTTCCAGTTGCCTTCGATGGTGTCCTTGTTCATGCGAATCTCCTTTGAGAGGTTGATTCGGCGGTCCGTGTTGCCGCCGTGGAAATCACTGTCTCGCCACGCATTCACCCTGCCGGTAGGACGTGCTGTGCAGCCCCCGTAGGCACAGGCCGACGCCGCCCGTGATAATCGAACGGACGCCCCGAGCCAGAGACACCTCGCACCGACGACCATGATCATTCACAGCCTGCTGGACACCGACCTCTACAAGTTCACGATGATGCAGGTGGTACTGCATCACTTCCCCGGCGCCCGCGTCGAGTACCGCTTCAAGTGCCGCAACCCCGGCGTCGATCTGGCGCAGTTCGCGGGCCAGATCCGCGACGAGGTGCGCAGTCTCTGTTCGCTGCAGTTCCGCGATGCCGAACTCGCCTATCTGCGGTCCATGCGGTTCATCAAGAGCGACTTCGTCGACTTCCTGGGCCTGTTCAGGCTCAACGAGAAGTACATCAACATCATTCCCCAGCCCTCGGGCGAGCTCGAGATCCGTATCCAGGGTCCGTGGCTGCACACCATCCTGTTCGAGATCCCGGTGCTGGCCATCGTCAACGAGGTCTACTTCCGCAACACGCAGAAAAAGCCCGACATCCAGGAAGGCCGCCGCCGCCTCGAGACCAAGATCGGCCAGCTGCACGACGCCGGCCTGGCCGACCTCAAGATCGCCGACTACGGCACTCGCCGCCGCTTCTCGAAAGACTGGCACGAAGAGGTGCTGCGCACCCTGAACGAGCGGCTGGGCGCGGTCACGCCGCCGTCCATGCAGGCCAGGCCGGGCGGCCGCCTGCCGCAGTTGGCCGGCACCAGCAATGTGCTGTACGCCATGAAGCTGGGGCTGATCCCGCTGGGCACCATGGCCCACGAATACCTGCAGGCCTGCCAGGCGCTTGGCCCGCGGCTGCGGGACAGCCAGATCTTCGGCTTCGAGAGCTGGGCGCGCGAGTACCGCGGTGACCTGGGCATTGCGCTGTCCGACGTCTACGGCATGAGCGCTTTCCTGCGCGACTTCGACCTGTACTTCTGCAAGCTCTTCGACGGCGCCCGCCACGACAGCGGCGACCCGTTCCAGTGGGGCGAGCGCATGCTGGCCCACTACGTGGCCAACCGGGTCGATCCGCTCACCAAGACGCTGATCTTCAGCGACGGCCTCACGGTGCCGCGCACCATCGAGCTCTACCAGCAGTTCCGCGGCCGCTGCCAGCTGGCCTTCGGCATCGGCACCAACCTCACCAACGACCTGGGCTACGAGCCGCTGCAGATCGTCATCAAGATGATCAACTGCAACGGACAGCCGGTGGCCAAGCTGTCGGACACGCCGTCCAAGAACATGTGCGAGGACGAAAAATACCTGGCCTACCTGCGCCAGGTGTTCGAGATCGAACAGCCGGCCGCCTGACCTCGGGCCTGACTTCGGTCTGGTACGGTACGGTACGGCACCCATGAACAGAACCCTCCGACTCGCGGCAGCCGCGGCGCTGCCGTTGCTCTTTCCTGCCTTGGCCTCGGCCGCCGATTTCGACGGCGCCCGACTCTCGCCGCTCTGGGGCGTGCCGTTCGCCGGCATCCTGCTCTCGATCGCGCTGCTGCCGCTTCTTGTGCCGTCTTTCTGGCATCACCACTACGGCAAGATTTCCGCCGGCTGGGCGCTGGCGTTCCTGCTGCCCTTTGCCGCCACCTACGGCGCGGGCCTGGCGGGCGTGCAGCTGGTGCATGCGCTGGTGGCCGAGTACATCCCGTTCATCGTCCTGCTGACCGCGCTCTTCACCGTGGCGGGCGGCATCCACATCCGCGGCAACCTTCGCGGGGCACCGGGACTCAACACCGCGATCCTGGCCATCGGCGCGGTGCTTGCGAGCTTCATGGGCACCACGGGCGCCTCGATGTTGCTGATCCGGCCGCTGATCCGTGCCAACGACGACCGCGTGCACAAGGCGCACGTGATCATCTTCTTCATCTTCATCGTCTCGAACGTGGGCGGCTCACTCACGCCGCTGGGCGATCCGCCGCTGTTCCTCGGGTTTCTCAAGGGCGTGAGCTTCTTCTGGACCGCCCGGAACATCCTGCCCGAGACGCTCTTCGTGCTGGCCGCGCTGCTGGCGCTGTTCTATGTCATCGACCGCCATTACTACCGCAAGGAAGGTGTGCTGCCGATCGACCCGACGCCCACGACGCCCGAGACGCGGCGCCTGGGCTTCGACGGCGCCGCCAACTTCTGGCTGCTTGGCGGGGTGATCGCGTTGGTGTTGCTCAGCGGCTTCTGGAAATCGCCCATTGGCTTCGACGTGTTCGGCACCGAGGTCGGGCTGCCGGGCCTGGTGCGGGATGTGGGGCTGGCGCTGATCGCAGTGGTTTCGTTCAAGCTCACCGCGCCCAAGGTGCATGCCGACAACCAGTTCGAGTGGGGCCCGATGGCCGAGGTGGCCAAGCTGTTCGCGGGCATCTTCCTGACCATCATCCCGGTGATCGCGATGCTCAAGGCCGGCACGCAGGGGCCTTTCGGCGCCGTGGTGGCGGCGGTGACGCGGGCCGACGGCCAGCCCGACCCGGCAATGTATTTCTGGGCGACCGGCGTGCTGAGCTCGTTCCTGGACAACGCACCCACCTACCTGGTGTTCTTCAACACCGCCGGCGGCGACCCGGCGGCACTCATGACCACCTACGCCACCACGCTGGCGGCGATTTCCGCCGGCGCCGTCTTCATGGGCGCCAACAGCTACATCGGCAATGCGCCCAACCTCATGGTCAAGGCCATCGCCGAAAGCCGCGGCGTGCGCATGCCCAGCTTCTTCGGCTACATGGCGTGGTCCATGGCCATCCTGGTTCCGCTGTTCGTCCTCGCCACCTTCATCTTCTTTCGTTGAGTGCACACATCATGAGCAAGCCCAAGATCCTGGTCGCACGCGCGATCTTTCCTGAAACCATCGAGCGCTTGTCGCAGCACTTCGAGGTCGAGTCGAACCCCTCCGACGAAACCTGGAGCAAGGCGCAACTGATCGCCAGGCTCAAGGGCAAAGAGGGTGTCTTCACCACCGGCAGCGAACGCATCGATGCCGAGGTGCTCGACGCCTGCCCCGACCTGAAGATCTGCGCCAACATGGCCGTGGGCTACAACAACTTCGACGTCGATGCCATGGCCGCGCACGGCGTGCTCGGCACCAACGCGCCCGACGTGCTGACCGAGACCACCGCCGACTTCGGCTTCGCGCTGCTCATGGCCACCGCGCGCCGAATCACCGAGAGCGAACATTTCCTGCGGGCCGGCAAGTGGGAGAAGTGGAGCTACGACATGTTCGCGGGCTCCGACATCCACGGCGCCACGCTCGGCATCATCGGCATGGGCCGCATCGGGCAGGGCATTGCCCGGCGCGGTGCGCACGGCTTCGGCATGAAGGTGATCTACCACAACCGTTCGCGCCTCGACGCGACGCTCGAAGCCGAATGCAAGGCCAGCTACGTGAGCAAGGAAGAGCTGCTCAAGACGGCCGACCACGTCGTGCTAGTGGTGCCGTATTCGCCGGCCTCGCACCACACCATCGGCGCCGCCGAGATCGCGCTGATGAAGCCGACCGCCACGCTGGTGAACATCGCGCGCGGCGGCATCGTCGACGACGCGGCGCTGGCCGTGGCGCTGCGCGAAAAGCGCATCGCGGCGGCGGGCCTCGATGTGTTCGAGGGCGAGCCCAAGGTTCACGCCGACCTTCTGACCGTGCCCAATGTCGTGCTGACGCCGCACATCGCGAGCGCCACGGTGCCCACGCGCCGTGCCATGGCCGACCTCGCGGCGGACAACCTCATCGCGTACTTCAGCGGCAAGGGGCCGCTGACGCCTGTGACGCCGGTTCCACCAGCGACCAAGTAAACGACCCTGCCCAGCGACACAGCGCCTTCGCCCTTGGAACCCAGTGAATTGATTCTTCTCGTGCTGGCTGCGCTCGCAGTCATTCAGCTGGTGCTGCTGATCTGGCTGATCGCGCGTCGGCAGCCCAAGCCCGATCACAGCGAGTTGCTGGGCCTGCTCGCCGCGATGCGCGCGGCCAACGAACGCACCGAACGCGAACTGCGCCACGACATCGTCGAAGGCTCGCGCGGCGCGCGGCAGGAAACCGCGCAGGCCTTCGCCACCTTCCAGCAGTCGCTGGTGCAGCAGGGCGCCGAAGCCACGCGTACGCAGAACGCGCAGCTCGACGCCTTCTCGCTGCAACTCGCGTCGCTGCAGAAGTCGCTGGCCGACACGCTCAACACCCAATTGCAGGGCCTGAGCGAGTCGAACGCACGCCGCCTGGCCGAAGTGCGCACGACCATGGAAACGCAGCTCGCGCAACTGCAGCAGAGCAACACCGCCAAGCTCGACGAGATGCGCAAGACCGTCGACGAGAAGCTGCAGAGCACGCTCGAGGCCCGCCTGGGCGAGAGCTTCAAGCAGGTGGCCGACCGGCTCGAGCAGGTGCACAAGGGACTGGGCGAGATGCAGGCGCTGGCCGTCGGCGTCGGCAGCCTGCAGCGCGTGCTGACCAACGTGAAGACGCGTGGCGTGTTCGGCGAAGTGCAGCTGGAAGCGCTGCTCGAGCAGGTGCTCACCGCCGACCAGTACGCCAAGCAGGTGGAGACCAAGCCGCGCAGCGGCCAGCGCGTCGACTTTGCGATCCGCTTTCCGGGCCGCGGCGACGACGGCGCGCCGGTGTGGCTGCCCATCGATGCGAAGTTTCCGCGCGACGACTACGAGCGCCTGATCGATGCGCACGAGCGCGCCGATGCGCCCGCCGCCGAGCTCGCGGCCAAGGCGCTCGAAGCGCGCATCCGCGTGGAGGCCCGCTCGATCGCCGAGAACTACCTCGCCGCGCCGCACACCACCGACTTCGCCATTCTTTTCCTGCCGGTCGAGAGCCTCTATGCCGAGGTATTGCGCCGCCCGGGCCTGATGGACGCCATCCAGCGCCAGCACCGCGTGACGCTCGCCGGCCCTACCACCTTGCTTGCCATGCTCAACAGCCTGCACATGGGCTTTCGCACGCTGGCGCTGGAGCAGCAGGCCTCCGAGGTCTGGAAGGTGCTGGGCGCGGTCAAGACCGAGTTCGAGCGCTATGGCGAATGGGTCTCGCGCATCAAGGAGCAGGTGGCCAAGGCCTCCGACACGCTCGACAAGGCGGACACCCGCGCCAAGCAGATGCGCCTGGCGCTGCGCAAGGTCGAGGCGCTGCCCGAGGCCCAGTCGCAGGCGCTCCTGCCTCCCACCGCCGATGCCGATGACGCCGCCGACAGCGAGGACGAAAACGCCAAGTGAAGGGTTCTGAACTGTTGCGCGTGATCGGCGCCCAGGTTTGCCTGCACGCCACCATGGCCGGCATGCGGCTGGCCACACCGCTGCTGGCATTGCAGCAGGGCTACAGCGCAGTGGCGGTGGGGGTGCTGATTGCGCTGTTCGCGCTGACCCAGGTGTTTTTGGCGCTGCCGGCGGGGCGCTTTGCCGACCGGCACGGGTTCAAACGGCCGCTGTGGCTGTCGGTGTTTGCGGCGTCGGGCGGCGCGGGGCTGGTGCTGATCTTTCCGACCTTTCCGGCGATGTGCGTCGCAGCGCTGCTGACCGGCGGGGCCACCGGCGCGACCGTCATTGCGCTGCAGCGGCATGTGGGGCGCTCCGCCACCCATTCGGCCCAGCTCAAGCGCGTGTTCAGCTGGCTGGCCATTGCGCCGGCGGCAGCGAATTTCGTCGGGCCGTTTCTGGCCGGCATGCTGATCGACCACGCCGGCCGCGCGCCTGCGGACATGCTGGCGTTTCGCGTCTGCTTTGCGGCGATGGCGTTCCTGCCGGTGCTTTGCTGGCTGCTCGCGCGTGGTGCGCATGAACCGCCGATCGTCGCGCCCACGCCCGGTACCGTGCCGACGCGCGCCTGGGATCTGTTGCGCGAGCCGATGTTCCGCCGCCTGCTGTTCGTGAACTGGCTGCAGTCCTCGAGCTGGGACGTGCATGCCTTCGTGCTGCCCGTGCTGGGGCACGAACGCGGAATCAGCGCCTCGGTGATCGGCTCGATCCTCGGCGCCTTCGCGGTGGCAGCCGCCGCGATTCGCGTGGTGCTGCCGCTGATCGCCTCGCGCGCGTCGGAGCGCAGCGTGATCCTCACTTCCACCATCGTCACCGCCTTGGTGTTTGCGATCTACCCGCTGCTCGATTCGGCCCTGACGATGGGCATCTGCTCCGTGATCCTGGGCTTTGCGCTGGGCGCGGTGCAGCCGATGGTGATGAGCATGCTCCACCAGATCACGCCGCACGCGCGGCACGGCGAGGCGCTGGGGCTCAGGCTGATGACGATCAATGCATCGAGCGTGGCCATGCCGATGCTGTTCGGCTCACTGGGCGCGCTGATCGGGATTGCGGGGGTGTTCTGGGTGGTCGGCGGCGTGCTGGCGCTGGGGGCAAGAGCGACCTGGGGATTGAAGGTTTAGAGCGAGGGCGGGGGCGCATCGCCCTCGCTATTGGCGCCCCGAGCAGGCGCCGCGGGTCAGAGCTTGTAGAAGCGCTTGATCGCGTCCCACGCGTCTTCGGGCGCGTCGACGTATTCGAAGAGTTTCACGTCGCCCGGCGAGATCACGCCTTCGTCGACCAGGAAGTCGAAGTCGATCATGCGCTTCCAGTAGTCCGAGCCGAACAGCACGATCGGCACCGGCTTCGACTTCTTGGTCTGCACCAGCGTGATCACCTCGAACAGCTCGTCGAGCGTGCCGAAGCCGCCCGGGAACGCCACCAGCGCCTTCGCACGCATCATGAAATGCATCTTGCGGATCGCGAAGTAGTGGAACTTGAAGCTCAGCGCCGGCGTGACGTAGGGGTTGGCTTCTTCCTCCATCGGCAGCGCGATCGCCAGGCCCACCGAGAGGCCGCCGCCTTCATGCGCGCCGCGGTTGGCCGCCTGCATGATGCCGGGGCCGCCGCCGGTGCAGATGAAGAGCTTGTCCTGCGGCTCCTTGTCGTGGCTGTACTGCGCCACCAGCTTGCCGAAGGCGCGCGCCTTCTCGTAGTAGTGCGAGTTGCGCGCCAGGCGCCGCCAGCGCTCCGAGGCCACCGCATCGCCGGCGGCATCGGCCTGGGCGAGCATGGCTGCGGAGTCTTCGTCGCTGCGAAAGCGGGCGCTGCCGAAGACCACCACCGTGTTCTCGATGCCGTGCTCGCGTTGCTGCAGGTCGGGCTTCATCAGCTCCAGCTGCATGCGGATGCCGCGGGTTTCGCGGCGCAGCAGGAACTCCGGATCGGCGAAGGCGATGCGCGAGGGATCGGGATCAAGCGGGAGGCCTTTTTCGGAATGGGACTTGAGCGTGGCCCAGGCATCGGCGAGGCGTTTGTCGTGAAGATCGTGCGTGTTGTTCATGAAGGACTCGGACGGAATGACCTGTGGGATTGTGCAGCGTTGCAATCAGCGTGCCCGAGAAACGAAAAAGGCCCCCGAAGGAGCCTTGAGCGCGTACCGAAAAAATGCTTTCTTCGTGAAACACCGAGGAACCGGCTTTGCCGGGCCTCAGGTGTTGCCCCCGGTAGGGGGAGGGAGAAGCGACACGAAGTGCGCGAAGCCTGGGGGCGAGGCGTTACACGCGCTTGCGGTATTCGCCGGTGCGTGTGTCGATTTCGACCTTGTCGCCTTGCGCCACGAACAGCGGCACGCCGATTTCGAAGCCGGTGGCGATCTTGGCGGGCTTCATGACCTTGCCCGAGGTGTCGCCCTTGACGGCCGGCTCGGTCCAGGTGATTTCGCGCTCGACGCTGGTGGGCAGTTCGACCGAGATGGCCTTGCCGTCGTAGAACACCACTTCGACGGCCATGCCGTCTTCCAGGTAGTTCAGGGCGTCGCCCATGTTCTCGGCTTCGACTTCGTACTGGTTGTACTCGGTGTCCATGCAGACGTACATCGGGTCGGCGAAGTAGGAGTAGGTGCACTCCTTCTTGTCCAGCACGATCTGGTCGATCTTGTCGTCGGCCTTGAAGACCACTTCGGTGTTGAAGTTGGCGATCAGGCTCTTGAGCTTCATGCGCACGGTGGCGGAGTTGCGGCCGCCGCGGCTGTATTCGGTCTTGAGCACGACCATCGGGTCCTTGCCGTGCATGATGACGTTGCCGGCGCGGATTTCTTGAGCGATTTTCATAACAGGTTCTCTGGATGTTGGCCGCTCGGTGCACGGGGCCATCGGCAACGTTTTGGACGTTTTTGCCGGCTTGGTTGGCCCCGCGGTACAGGTCTTACGGCGGGTTGAAGCAGGTTCGGCGGAGAGCATCTCGGGCTTTTGAAACCCGGGCCGAAATCCGCAAAGCCCGCTATTTTAGCTTTTTTGGGCGATCAGATGCCGCAGTTGGCTGACCAGATCGTCCTGCTCGCACAGCCGCCTGCGTCCGATCTGCACGGTTTCGCGCCATGCGCCCTGCGTTTCCAGAGGGGGCAGGGGACTTCGGTCGAAGCCGTTCCAGACGTGGTGAAAACGCCGCAGCGAGGGCGGGGCGCCCAGCCAGTCCAGCCAGGCGTTCAGCTTGGCGTGGTGGGCGTCGTCGTCCTGCGGGTAGATCTGCCAGACCAGCGGGGCGCCGGCCCAGTGGGCGCGCACCAGCGAGTCCTCGCCGCGCACGAAATTCAGGTCGCAGGCCCACAGCAGGTGGTCGAAATCGGCTTGCGTCAGATACGGCAGGTACGAAATCGACAGCGCGCCGTGCCCATGGGGCGATCGGCCCTCCGGCGGCTGGCGCGAAAAATGGGCGCTCACCGCACGGGCGGCGCGGCCTGCCGTGACCAGCAGCCGCGTCGGCGCGGGGCCTTCGATCAGTTGGGCCAGCAAGTCCGCGAGCGCCGGCGGCTCATAGCAGAAGAGCGAGACGAGGCGCTCGCCTTCCCGCCAGGCAATCTGCTGCGCCGCCAGCCACTGTGCGCGGTCGAAGCGTGCCTGCCGCTCGGCCAGGTCGGGTTCCCGCAGCAGCCCACCGGTCGCCGGCGTGAAGCCTGGATAGAAGAAGTGCTTGGTCAAGCCGGCACCCGGGCCCTTGAACACCGGGGAGGGCAACCGGTGCAGGCGCTCGACATAGGGCTCGGCCGACAGGTATTCGAGGTTGATCCATGCCCGTCCATGCGCACCGCCGTTCGACGGCTCGGCAAATCGCGCAATCAGTTCCGGCGCGGGCTCGCATCCGAAGGCCTCGATCAGCACGTCGGGCGCGGGTGCGGCCGCGGCTCGCTGCACTGCGGCCGCATCGAGCCAATCGACCACATGCACGCCATCGCAGCCCGCGGGCGCCATCCAGCGCAGCGCCGCCGCATCGTCGATCCACAGCCGCACCTGATCGCCCTGCGCTGCCAGTTGGCAGGCCAGCCGCCAGCACACGCCCAGGTCGCCGTGGTTGTCAATGACCTTGCAGAAGATGTCCCATGTCGTGCGCGTGCCCATGGCCGCGAGTTTGCACGTCTTCGCCCTGGGTTCGTTCGCCGGCGCATCGAAGAAGGCTGCGTCGGGGTTTGCGAGGGGCGCGCGATCGGGCGGCTGGGCGCGCGCCACAATAGCCGCCATGTCAGATGTGCACTCCGATCAACTGCTCAGCGAAGTCGCGGCCCTGCCGCAATTGCCGGGCGTCTACCGCTATTTCGACGCGGCCGGCGCGGTGCTCTACGTGGGCAAGGCGCGCAACCTCAAGAAGCGGGTCGCCAACTACTTTCAGAAGAGCCACGGCGGCACCCGCATCGGCCACATGATCTCGAAGATCGCGCGCATGGAGACCACCGTGGTGCGCTCCGAGGCCGAGGCGCTGCTGCTCGAGAACAACCTGATCAAGACGCTCAAGCCGCGCTACAACATCCTGTTTCGCGACGACAAGAGCTATCCCTACCTGAAGATCGCATCGCACGCGTTTCCGCGGCTGGCCTACTACCGCGGGTCGGTCGACAAGAAGCACCGCTATTTCGGTCCGTACCCCAGCGCCTGGGCGGTGAAGGAATCGATCCAGCTGCTGCAGAAGGTGTTCAAGCTGCGCACCTGCGAAGACACGGTGTACGCCAACCGCATGCGGCCGTGCCTGCTGTACCAGATCAAGCGCTGCAGCGGCCCGTGCGTCGGCTATATCGCGCCCGAGGCCTATGCGCAGGACGTGGCGAGCGCCGAAGCCTTCCTGATGGGCGACACGCAGCTCGTGCTCTCCAAGCTCGAACAGCGCATGACCGCGCACGCCGAGAAGCTCGAATTCGAGCAGGCGGCCGAGCTGCGCAACCAGATGTCGGCGATCTCTCGCGTGCTGCACCAGCAGTCGATCGAGATCGCGTCGGACAAGGACGTGGACATCCTCGCGGTCAAGGTGCAGGGCGGCAAGGCCTGCGTCAACCTGGCAATGGTGCGCGGCGGTCGGCATCTGGGCGACCGGCCGTACTTTCCGGTGCATGTGGAAGATGCGGCGCAGATCCACCATGGCGAGATGGACGATGAAGAAGGCGCACCGCCCGCGGCGGCCGACTCCATCGAGGTGCAAGTGCTCGAAGCCTTCATCGCCCAGCATTACATCGACGTGCCGGTGCCGGCCACGCTGGTGCTGAGCCATCTGGTGAGCCGCGAGCTGATCGAGGCCGTGTCGCAGCAGGCAGGCGGACGCGTGACGGCGGTGTTCCAGCCGCGCGAGCAGCGCCGTCACTGGCTCGAAATGGCCGAGACGAATGCCGGCCTGCAACTGGCCCGCCTGCTGGCCGAAGAAGGCTCGCAGCAGGCGCGCACCCGCGCGCTGGCCGATGCGCTCGAACTCGCGGCCGACGACCTGGACAATTTCCGCGTGGAATGCTTCGACATCTCGCACACAGCCGGCGAGGCCACGCAGGCTTCGTGCGTGGTGTTCGAGCACCACACGATGCAGAACAAGGAATACCGCCGCTACAACATCGAGGGCATCACGCCCGGCGACGACTACGCCGCCATGCGCCAGGTGCTGCACCGCCGCTACGGCAAGCTGGCCGAGGCGATGGCGGCGGAGACCGAGGCTCTGCCGCCGGGCGATGCCGAAAGTGAAAGCATCGAGGGCAGCGAGGCATCGCCCAGGACCAGGACCGCGCGCATGCCCGAGCTGGTGCTGGTCGACGGCGGCAAGGGGCAGGTGTCGATGGCGCGCGAGGTGTTCAGCGAACTGGGGCTGCCGCTGTCGCTGATCGTCGGCGTCGAGAAGGGCGAGGGCCGCAAGGTCGGGCTCGAAGAGCTGGTGTTCGCCGACGGCCGCGAGAAGGTCTACCTGGGCAAGGACTCGGCGGCGCTGATGCTGGTGGCGCAGATCCGCGACGAGGCGCACCGCTTCGCCATCACCGGCATGCGCGCCAAGCGCGCGAAGGTGCGGGTGGGCGGCAGCCAGCTCGAAGATATCCCGGGCATCGGGCCGAAGCGCCGCGCGCGGCTGCTGCAGCGCTTTGGCGGCATCCGCGGCGTGGCGGCGGCGAGCATGGAGGACATCGCCTCGGTCGAGGGCATCGCCGCCGAGCTGGCCGAGGAAATCTACAAGGCGCTGCACTGAGCCAGCAACTAGAGATGGGCAACCCGGTGGGGTCATCCCGCCGTGACACAATCAAGCGATGTTCTGGACCCTACCGACCATCATGACCTGGACGCGCATCGTCGCGATCCCTTTGATCGTCGGGGTGTTCTATCTGCCGATCGCCGAGCCGATGCGCAACCTGATCGCCACGGTCATGTTCATCGTCTTCGCGGCCACCGACTGGCTCGATGGTTACCTGGCACGCAAGCTCAACCAGACCTCGGCCTTCGGTGCCTTCCTCGATCCGGTGGCCGACAAGTTCCTTGTGTGCGCCGCGCTGCTGGTGCTGGTGCATTTGCAGCGCGCCGATGTGTTCGTGGCGCTCATCATCATCGGCCGCGAGATCGCCATCTCGGCCCTGCGCGAATGGATGGCGCGGATCGGCGCCGGCAAGAGCGTGGCGGTCCACATGATCGGCAAGGTCAAGACAACCGTGCAGATGGTCGCGATTCCTTTCCTGCTCTATGACGGGCACCTCTTCAAGGTGATCGACACCGGCCTTTGGGGCCAGTGGCTGATCTGGATCTCGGCGGTACTCACCGTGTGGTCGATGGTCTATTACCTGCAGAAGGCCATTCCGGAGATCCGGGCCCACACCAAATGACGACGGTGGCCGCCGCACCCGGCCCCGCCGGCGCGGGCTGGTTGCGGGCGATGCCGGTGGTCTTCGTGCTGATCTGGAGCACCGGATTCATCGTTGCGCGCTATGGCATGCCCTATGCGCCGCCCCTCAAGTTCCTGGCTGTGCGCTATGCGCTTTCCCTGGTCTGCTTCGGCATCTGGGTCGCGCTGGCGCGGGTGGCGTGGCCGAAAGAGCGCGCGCAATGGGGGCACCTCGCGGTCACGGGGGTGTTGATGCAGGCGGGCTACCTGGGCGGGGTCTGGGCGGCGGTGCATGCGGGCATGGGTGCGGGTCTGGTGGCGTTGCTGGTCGGGGTCCAGCCGGTGCTCACCGCCGTCTGGCTCGCGTTCAACGGCGGGCGCATTTCGAAGCGGCAGTGGGCCGGGCTGGTGCTGGGGTTTGCCGGCCTGGTGCTCGTGGTTTCGCGCAAGTTCGGGCAGGGTGCCGAAGTCAGCGCGCTGACGATGGCGCTTGCGATCCTGGCACTGCTCTCGATCACGGCGGGCACGCTGTACCAGAAGCGTTTTGTCGCACCTTGCGATGTGCGCAGCGCCAGTGCGGTGCAGATGGCCGCGGCGCTGCTGGTGACGCTGCCCTTCGCGGCAATGGAATCGCAGGGCATCGAATGGAACGCGCACTCGACCGGCGCCATGGCCTGGTCGGTGCTGGCGCTGTCGCTGGGCGGCAGTTCGCTGCTCTACATGCTGATCCAGCGCGGCACGGCCACGGCGGTCACCAGCCTCCTGTACCTGGTGCCGCCGTGCACCGCTGTCATGGCTTGGCTGCTGTTCTCGGAGCCGATCACCTGGGTGACGCTGCTGGGCATCGCGCTCACCGCGGCCGGTGTGAGCCTGGTGGTGCGCAGCGAGCGCTGAGCCAGCTTCCGCCGCCTCAGCGTGTGCCGGCCTTGCCCGGCTTCCACGGCTCGCCGCGAAACTGTTCCGCCAGATGGTCCAGCAGGAGCCGCACACGGCGCGGCGTCTTCGGCCGCCAGGGCGCGATCCAGTGGATGTCGGCATCGGGCATTGCGTAGTGCGGCAGCACGCGCACCAGTTCGCCGGTGGCCAGTTGCGGCGCGATGTCCCAGAGGCTGCGCAGCATGATCCCGTGGCCCGCCAGGCACCAGTCGCGCACCATCTCCCCCGAATTGCTGGCGAGCGGCCCCTGCACGCGCACGCGGGCCGTGCTGGCGTCGCGCGCGTGGCGCAGCGTCCAGAGCGCGAACCGGCGTTGGCTTGGCTCGCCGTTCTCGCGTGCGATCAGGCATGCATGCGCCGTCAGTGCATCGACAGTGGCCGGCATGCCGTGCTGCGCGATGTACGACGGTGCCGCGGCCAGCACGCGCTGGTTGCGCGCGATGCGGCGCGTGACCCATTCGGCCGCGCGGTGCTGTTGCACGGCCCACAGCCAGAGCGCGCCGTCGTAGCCTTCGGCGCCAAGGTCGGGCAGTTGTTCGGTCAGCAGCAATTCGATCTGCAGGGCAGGGTGCCGGGCCTGGAAGGCCGCCAGCGCCGGCCCCAGCCAACGCCTGCCGAAACCGAAGGTGGCCGCCAGGCGGATGGTGCCGATCAGTTCGTTCTGCCGCTCGCCCAGTTCGCTTTCGAGGGCGGCAAAGCCTTCGAGCAGCGAGCGCGCGTGCAGGCAGACCGCCTCGCCCTCGGCGGTGACGCTCACGCGTCGCGTGGTGCGGTCGAACAGGCGCTGGCCCAGGCGCGTTTCCAGCGCGCCCAAGCGCTTGGTGACTACAGAGGGCACCACGTCGAGCGTGGCGGCCGCGCCGGCCAGGCTGCCCTGGTCGCGAATTGCCAGCACCAGGGCCAGATCGCTGCGTTCCAGCGAGGATGAATTCATGCCGATCCGGAAAGTATGAATTGGCTGATTGTTGCTTGATGGGCGCGGGGCCGCAACGCACAATCGATCCCGTGACTGCCTCCGCCCCCTCTTTTCTCTCGTTTCCCACCTTCGACATCGAACGCAACGGCGTGCGCATCCATGGCCGCATCGGCGGGCAGGGCGCACCGCTGTTGTTGCTGCACGGGCATCCGCAGACGCATGCGATCTGGCACCGAGTGGCACCGCAACTGGCCGAGCAGTTCACCGTGGTCGCGGTGGACCTTCGCGGCTACGGTGACTCGGGCCGGCCGGCGGCCGATGCCGATCACGCCGCCTACAGCAAGCGCGAGATGGCGCTCGATGCGCTCGCCGCCATGCGGCACCATGGCTTCGAACGTTTCGGCGTGCTGGCCCATGACCGTGGCGCGCGCGTGGCGCACCGGCTGGCGGCGGACCACCCCGCGGCCGTCGAGCGGATGATGCTGCTCGACATCGCGCCCACGCTGGCGATGTACGAGAACACCTCGGAGGCCTTCGCGAAGGCCTATTGGCACTGGTTCTTCCTGATCCAGCCGCCGCCGCTGCCCGAGGCGCTGATCGCTTCCGATCCGGTGCGCTACGTGCGCAGCGTGATGGGTGGACGGCATGCGGGCCTCGCGCCTTTCGCGCCCGAAGTGCTGGCCGAATACGAGCGCTGCGCCGGCATTCCGGGTACGGCCGAATCCATCTGCGAGGACTACCGCGCCTCCGCCACCATCGACCTCGTGCACGACCGGTCAGACATCGCCGCCGGTAAGAAGCTCGCGCAGCCGCTGTGCGTGCTGTGGGGCGCGCATGGCGCGGTGGGCAAGTGCTTCGACGTGCTCGCGCTGTGGCGTGCGTGCGCCGACGATGTCTCGGGCCGCGCGCTGCCGTGCGGCCACTATGTTCCCGAAGAGGCCCCGGCCGAATTGCTCGCCGAGGCGCTCGCATTCTTTTCATCTCTCCAACCATCTCTCCCGCAGACAGGAGCCACTCCATGAGCACCCACAGAATCGCAGTCATCGCCGGCGACGGCATCGGCAAGGAAACCATGCCCGAGGGCCTGCGCGTCGTCGATGCGGCGGCGCGCAAGTTCGGCATCGACCTGAAGTTCGACCACTTCGATTTCTCCAGCTGGGACTACTGCGAGAAGCACGGCAAGATGCTGCCCGACAACTGGAAGGACCAGATCGGCGGGCACGATGCGATCTTCTTCGGCGCGGTCGGCTGGCCCGAGAAGATTCCCGATCACATCTCGCTCTGGGGCTCGCTGCTGCTGTTTCGCCGCGAGTTCGACCAGTACATCAACCTGCGTCCCGCGCGCCTCATGCCCGGCATCGTCGCGCCCGTGGTGCGGCGCGACGGCACGCCGCGCCAGCCCGGCGAGATCGACATGTACATCGTGCGCGAGAACACCGAAGGCGAGTACTCCAGCATCGGCGGGCGCATGTACGAAGGCACGCCGCGCGAGATCGTGGTGCAGGAAACCGTGATGTCGCGCGTGGGCGTCGATCGCGTGCTCAAGTTCGCGTTCGAGCTGGCGCAGTCGCGGCCGAAGAAGCATCTGACCAGCGCCACCAAGTCGAACGGCATCTCGATCACCATGCCCTACTGGGACGAGCGCGTGGCCGAGATGGCGAAGAACTATGCCGGCGTGAAGCTGGACAAGTTCCACATCGACATCCTCACCGCGCACTTCGTGCAGCGGCCCGACTTCTTCGACGTGGTGGTGGCCAGCAATCTCTTCGGCGACATCCTCTCGGACCTGGGTCCCGCCTGCACCGGCACCATCGGCATCGCGCCGAGTGCCAACCTCAATCCCGAGCGCACCACGCCGTCGCTGTTCGAGCCGGTGCACGGCTCGGCGCCCGACATCGCCGGACGGGGCATTGCGAACCCGATCGGCCAGATCTGGTGCGGCGCGATGATGCTGGAATTCCTGGGCCACAAAGAGGCGCACGATGCGATCCTTTCGACCATCGAAAAGGTGCTCGCGCCCCAAAGCGGAGCACCGCGCACGCCCGACATCGGCGGCACCGCGAGCACCAGCGACCTCGGCAAGGCGATCGCTGACGCACTGTGAAAATTAGTTCGCGAAACCTTGCGGAAAGAGCGCGAGCAAACGCCCCTAAAATCGCGCGCTCCGCTGTTTTGCATGGCCTCGTGTCTTATTGACACCCTGCAGGGCAGTGGTTGTAATCCTCGCTGGCAGTGCGCTGCCGAGGCGTCAGGCCTGCCAGGCTCTTGTGCTGCATCGCTCGCGGCCAGATCGCAGCTGACGGAGCCGACCAACTTTTTCTCTCTACAAGGGGCCCTTGTGAACAAGACCGAACTGATTGAGCACATCGCAAAGAACGCCGATATTTCCAAAGCAGCAGCCACGCGGGCGCTCGAATCCACCATCGGCGCCATTCGTACCACGCTCAAGAAGGGCGGCTCCGTGTCGCTCGTCGGTTTCGGCACTTTCGCAGTCGGCAAACGGGCTGCCCGCACCGGCCGGAATCCCCGCACCGGCGACGCGATTAAAATCAAGGCAGCCAAGATTCCGAAGTTCCGTCCGGGCAAGGCGCTGAAAGACGCGCTGAACTAAGACTAGACTCGGAGAGTATTCCCGGTGGGGTGCTTAGCTCAGTTGGTAGAGCGGCGCCCTTACAAGGCGTAGGTCGGGGGTTCGAGCCCCTCAGCACCCACCACCACCCCGATGCAAAGGCGAACATCAGTTCGCCTTTTTTATTGCCGTCCGACATCCGTCGAAAAAGAGTGTTCAAGCATGTTTGATTTCTTCCGCAAGTACAACAAGATCGTCATGATTTTCTTGTTCTTGTTGATCATTCCCTCGTTCGTGCTCTTCGGTGTCGAGCGTTACCAAGGCTCCGGCAACGAAGAGAAAGTGGCCCGCGTCGACGGCCTCGACATCACGAAGCCCGAGTGGGATGCGCAGCACCGCATTGAAACCGACCGCATCCGCCAGCAGTCGCCCAACGTGGACGCGACGATGCTCGAGTCCGATGCATTGCGCTATGCCACCCTGGAGCGCATGGTGCGCGATCGCGTACTGGCCGCCGCGGCGGCCAAGACCAACATGACGGTGTCCGAAGACCGCCTGGCGCGGCTCTTCGCGCAGGACCAGGGCCTGGCCACCTTCCGAACCCCCGACGGCAAGTTTGACCGCGAGACCTTCATGCGCGTGACGGGCCGCACGCCCGAGCAGTACGAAGCCTCGGTGCGCGCAGACGTTGTCACGCAGCAGGTGCTGCTCGGTATTTCGGGCACGGCCCTCACGCCGCCCGCACTGGTGGCCGCCACCGTCAATGCCTTCTACGACCGCCGCGAGATTCAGGTGGCGCGCTTTGCGCCCGAGAGCTTCGCGCCCAAAGTCACCGTGAGCGACGCCGACATCGAGACCTACTACAAGGACCACACCTCGCAGTTCCAGGCGCCCGAGCAGGCGAGCATCGAATATCTCGTGCTCGACCTGGACGCGGCCAAGAAAAACGTTGTGGTGAACGAGGCCGATCTCAAGGCCTATTACGAAGCGAACCACGCGCGCTTCGGCACCAAGGAAGAGCGTCGCGCAAGCCACATCCTGATCACGGCGCCGACCAGCATGCCGGCCGCCGATCGTGAAAAGGCGAAAGCCAAGGCCGAGCAATTGCTGGCCGAGGTGAAGAAGGCGCCCGGCAGCTTCGCCGACGTCGCACGCAAGAACTCGCAGGACCCCGGTTCTGCCGAGAAGGGCGGGGACCTCGACTTCGTCACCCGGGGTGCGATGGTCAAGCCCTTCGAAGACGCCATGTTCGCGCTCAAGAAGGGCGAGATCAGCGGCATCGTCGAAACCGAGTTCGGCTATCACATCATCGAAGTGACCGACATCAAGCCGGCGGTGGTGCCGCCTTTCGAGCAGGTGCGCGCCACCATCGAAAGCGACTTCCGCGCCCAGCAGGCCACGCAGGAGTTCGCGAAAGCCGCCGAGATCTTCAAGGACACGGTGTACCAGCAGCCCGACAGCCTGAAGCCCGCAGCCGACAAGCTCAAGCTCACGATCCATACGGCGAACAATGTCGCGCGCACGCCGGCACCGGGCGCGACCGGCGCGCTGGCGAGCCGCAACTTCCTGAGCGCGCTGTATGAAGGCGATGCGCTGGAGCGCAAGCAGAACACCGACACGATCGAAGTGGGCTCCAGCCAGCTCGCCGCGGGTCGCGTGACGCAGTACACGCCCGCGCATCCGGTTCCGCTGGCCGAGGTCAAGGACAAGATCCGCGCGCAGCTCGTCACCGAACGCGCCGCGGTGCTCGCCAAGACCGAAGGCGAAGCCAAGCTCGCGGCCTGGACCGCGAAGGCGGACGGCGCGACCTTCGGTGCGCCTGTCACAGTGTCGCGCATCGACGCCCAGTCGCAGCCGCTTCCGGTGATCGATGCCGCGCTGCGCGCCGATGCAGCCAAGCTGCCTTCGCTGGTGGGCGTGGATCTGGGCACGCAGGGTTATGTGGTGGTTCGCGTGACCAAGGTGGTTCCGCGCACGCCGCCGACGCCCGAGCAGGCGCAGCAGGAAAGCGCGCAGGTCGGCCAATCGGTCACGGCGGCCGAAGCCGCGGCGTACTACAACCTGTTGAAGGAACGCTTCAAGGCCGAGATCCTGGTGCCGAAGCCGGCCGACACGCTGCCTGTGGCCGCCGCACGCTGACAAGGCACCGCGACGAGCGAAGGCCCGGGTCGATGACCCGGGCTTTTTTTTGGTCGCACGAGGGACAAGCGGGGCTCCGGCTTGTTGCCAGAATCCTGTGCATGGGAACCCTCTACCTCGTGCGCCATGGGCAAGCCAGTTTTGGCGCCGCCGACTATGACAACCTCAGTGAGCTCGGGCACCGGCAGTCGGTGCGCCTGGGTGAATACTGGCGCGAGCGCGGCATGGCCTTCGATGCCGTCATCACCGGCACCTTGAAGCGCCATCGCCAGACCTGGGAGGGCATCGCAAAAGGCCAGGGCCTGGAGCGCGACGACGTGCTGCCGTGGCCGGGACTCAACGAGTACGACAGCGAGGCGGTGATCGCCACGATCCATGAAGGCAAGCTGGAGAAGCCCGATTCACCCGAGATGTACCGCCATCACTTCCGCCTGCTGCGCGACGGCCTGGGGGCGTGGATGCAGGGCAGGACAAAGCCGGTCGGCATGCCGAGCTATGTGGACTTTCTTGCCGGCGTGACCACTGCGCTGGACCATGTGCGCGACCGCCACCATGGTGCGAAGGTGCTGGTGGTCTCCAGCGGCGGGCCGATCAGCACTGCGGTGGGCCATGTGCTCGGCACCAGCGCGGAGACGACCATCGAACTCAACCTGCGCATCCGCAACACATCGGTGACCGAGTTCGCCTTCACGCCCAAACGCCACATGCTCGTGACCTACAACACGTTGCCGCATCTCGACGGGCCGGCGCACGAGGGTTGGGTGACTTATTCCTGAGCGCGGCACCGCTGCCGATCAGGCCTGCCACACGCCATAGCCTGCCTTGCGCAGCGCGATGCCGAGGTCGACCTCCATGAGGCGCGCATCGTCGTAAGGCATCGGGTTGTGGTGCTCGTAGAGCGCCGGCAACAGGCGCAAGCCGAATTCCTGCACGAAGCTGTTGGCCTGGATACCGGCCTTGTGCTTGTCGAAGCGGATGTCTGGGTCCAGGCCCGTCATGCCCACATAGACGAAGGGCTTGCCGAGCTGGTAGCCGGGGTTGGCGCGCCGGAAACGGCTGCTGTTCCACACGCGATCGTCGAGCTCGACAACATACACGTGGTGCCTGGCGCGCGGCTTGCGAGGCGCTTTGGGTTTCGCGGCCTCGCCGCTCTCGCGACGGCGCGGCCGCGCGGGCATCAGCTCTTGCGCTTGATCAGGCCGTAGAGGACCAGCAGCACGATCGCGCCCAGCACGGAGGCGATGAAGCCGGCGCCCTGGCCTGCGATGTACCAACCCATCGATTGACCGACGTAGGTCACGATCAGCGAGCCTGCGATGCCGATCAGCGTGGTCACGATGAAGCCCGCCGAATCGTCGCCCGGCTTGACGGCGCGCGCCACCAGACCCACGACGAACCCGATCAGAATAGTCCAGACGATGCTCATGTAGAAATTCCTTTGGTGAAGTGGATGTGGCTTGGGGCCGTGCCCTCCGGGCAGCTTTGCACGGGCCGCGTCGATGATAGCGGAGCACCATGGGCAGCCGCATCCGGTGGCCGCGTCGAACATGTGAGCGGGAATTTCTGCCGAACCCGGCAGTGGCGAGGGCGCTGCGGCGTCCTACAGCGCGGCGTCCGGGGCGGGGCTATACCGGTCGCATGCTTGAAAATTTACCTGAGGCGATCGGTCGCGCATTGCATGGTGTGCGCGCCGGGCTGGACAACATCGTTTTCAACACGCTTGGACTGCGCGAGGGGATGGCATCCATAGAGCTCACCAGCATCGCCTTTGCCGACCATGCGCCGCTGCCGCCGCGCTACACGGCGGATGGCGAAGGCGTGTCGCCGCCGTTGCAATGGACGGGACTGCCGGCGGGGGCCGCGTCGCTGGTGCTGATCGTCGAAGACGCTGATTCGCCCACTCCGAATCCGTTGGTGCATGCCATCGTGGTGGGTTTGCAAGCTGAAGACGGCGGTTTGCCGGAGGGCGCCATTGCGAGCAGCGACGACGAAGACACCGGCCTGCACGTCGGACGCAACTCCAGCTTGCAATCGGCATGGTTGCCGCCAGACCCGCCGCCCGGCCATGGGGTCCATCGCTACGCCTTTCAGTTGTTCGCGCTTGCCGGCACGCCAGTGTTCTCCGAGGCGCCTGGCCGCGACGAGGTGTTCGATGCCCTGAAAGAGCACGCCATCGCCAGCGGATTGCTGATCGGCAGCTTCGAACGGCCCGACAGCTCGATCAAGATCGAAGAGGGCAGGGTTGTGCCGGCCGGGCCTTTGGCGGCAGGCTGAATGTGAATTTCAAGCCACGTCGTTGCGAGCCCGGACCAGAATCGCGTTTTTTGACGCTACAATCGCTGGCTCTGCGGTGGCTGTAGCTCAGCTGGTAGAGTCCCAGATTGTGATTCTGGTCGTCGTGGGTTCGAGTCCCATCAGCCACCCCAACTAATTCGCCATTCGTTGCTATCGAGCTGATAGCAACATAGTCCAGAAATTCCCATTTTGGGAATTCAGTGCGGCTGGCGGCACACCTCCCGGATGCTTTCTTACAAGCAAACTCTGGTCTTCGGATCAGCGTGCAATTCGGCCTGTCCCCAAACTGCGATTTGAAATACGTCGTGTAGTGGCCGCAAAGGTCGTGAAACGTGCACAAAGCGCTCCGCAATTGACTTTGCGTGGAGCGCTTTTTTGCATCTGACGCTGCTGCTTGGCGTTTAAGCGGCTTCAAAAAAAGGGGGCTCGTCACGCGGCACACGTAACACGGCGTCTCATGAGCGAGCGGTCCCCCATCGCCTTCAGCCAATCAGGAGCTTTTTGTAAGTCGCCCCTGATCGTGATCAGCTCGCGCCTCGATTTTTCCAGCTCACGGGGCGACGGACGCGAGCTTGCGGATCATGTTGTTATTGACGTCGGCTACATAAAGGTTGCCATTCCCGTCAATGGCAATGCCAAGAGGGCCACTGAACGATGCGTTGGTGCCCGAGCCATTGGTGCTGCCCGCGGCGCCAGAGCCCGCGAGCGTCGTGACGTCGCCAGACGGAGAGATCATGCGAATCAAATTGCTGTTCTCATCGCCCACGTAGAGATTGCCGCTCGTGTCCAATGCAATGGCAGTCAAAGCATCGAAGGATGCAGCGGCACCGTTGCCGTTGGTGCTGCCTTGCACTCCAGAGCCTGCCAGCGTTGTGACCTCGCCTGCAGGCGAGATTTTTCGAACGATGCGGTTGCCCGTGTCGGCTACATAGACGTTGCCGTTGGCATCTGCGGCGACAGCCCCTGGCCTGTTGAACGATGCAGCAGTTCCTGTGCCATCGGCGCTACCTGGCGCGCCGGAGCCGGCCAGCGTCGTAACTTCCCCGGCAGGGCTGATCTTTCGAATTGCATTGTTGCCCCTGTCGGCTACATACACATTGCCATGGGCGTCCACGGCTACACCGTGCGGATGGTCGAACGATGCCGCGGTACCGTTGCCGTTTGCGCTGCCCTCGGCGCCAGAGCCGGCCAGCGTAGAAACTTCTCCCGCAGGAGTGATCTTTCGAATTGCATGATTGTTGTTATCAGCTACATAAACATTGCCATGGGCGTCCACGGCGACACCAGACGGATGGGCGAACGATGCGGCGATACCGTTGCCGTTTGCGCTGCCCTTGGCGCCAGAGCCGGCCAGCGTAGTGACTTCGCCGGCGGGAGTGATTTTTCGGATGGTATGGCCGAAGGCGTCGGCTACGTACAGGTTGCCGCCGGCATCAGCTGCCACGCCGGCCGGGTAGGCAAACGACGCTGCGGTACCCGTGCCGTCGATGCTGCCGAAAGCGCCTGAGCCGGCGAACGTAGTCACTTCGACGCGAGCCTGCGTGCACTCCACCGTGATGTTGCTCACCGCGGCATTGGCCGTTCCAGCACCGTTGGTCACAGTGCAAAGCTGCCATGCGGGCTGAGTTGCGACCGTCACTGCATAGGTGGCGCCTTGCGCGACAGGCGTGGGGAAGTTAAAGGGGCCATTCGCAGTGATGCGCAAGTCGTCTCCTGCATTGTTCTGAAGCACAAGGCGGCCGTGTACAGCCAGTCCGCTGACGTTGCCGCCGACGGTCAGCATTGACGGAGGCGCAGGTGGCGTAGGTGGGACGAACGGAAATGCAAAGCCGCCATGACCGCCGCCCCCACAAGCCGCCAATAGAGCGGCAGTGGCCGCCAATACCAAAAATCGGAAAAAAATCACTGAATCTCCTCGAGAGTGTGTTAGTGATCCGACTGTAAACTTCAAAGAGGTCAAGTGTGTCATAACGCAATAAAGCTGCAATAGTTATTGAGTAGTAATTCACGGGTTTACCCTTATTTGAAAAGTATTCATTCGAGTGAACGCCAAAGGGTTGTGGTTCCCGCGATCGCGCATCCAATGCATGGGCCCTTAAGCTCAGGCAGGTGAGTGCATGCGGTGGGTCCGACGGGCGCGGTCCAGTCCGCGAGAGCGATTTCCCGGCTGAACCTCGTCGACCTCGGAATGCGGTTGAATTCGTGGTCCACTACACCGGGGTCTGTATGGATGTCGCGTTGGCGCAACAAATTTTGACTCGGCACTTGTGAGGGCTGGTCTAATTGGCTCCCCAAAAATGCTCTGTCGACGCTATTTCTCAAAAGCTTTCAAAGGAATCCAACGCCGGGTTTACCCGGCGTTGTCATTTCCGGCGCTCTCTGTTTGTTGCCTGTGCGCGCAACGGACTTTTACCTCCGTCCTTCCTGCCTTCGCCTCGAATAAAGCGCCCGACAGGTGCGCTTTACGTTGCGCGTTGTTGCACCGGCTTTCATTGAGCGGTCGTTTTTTTGCTGCCGATGCGCTTGCGACAAATGTAAATTGAATTAAACTCCACCCGTTTTCAATTTACAGGAGTCCAACAATGGCTTCGACCCTTGCCGATATCAATTCCCAGATCAAGAAGCACGACGAGCAGATTGCGCAATTGCGCAAGCAGGCCGAAGAAATGCGCAACCAGGAACGCGCGGGCGTGATCGAGGAGCTGCGCAAGAAGATTGCGGAATTCGGCTTGACGGCTTCCGACCTGAAACTCGGCGGCCGCGGCGCAGCCGCCAAGCGCAGCACGGCTGCAGCAGCACCCAAGGCAGCCGCCAAATACCGCGGCCCGACGGGCGAAACCTGGTCCGGCGGCCGCGGTCGCAAGCCACGGTGGGTCACCGAGGCATTGGCGGCGGGCAAGTCGCTTTCCGATTACGAAATCAAGTAAGCGCCCCGGTTGGCCGAGCATTTGCCAATAAAAAAGCCCGCATGAGCGGGCTTTTTTATTGGGCATTGAAACGAGCCTGGCTCAGTTCACCATCACCAGTTTTCCTTTGACGCCGCGCGAGCCCATGTGGGCGTATGCGGCCTTCAATTCCGCCATGGGCATCGTGCTGTCGATCACCGGCTTGATCTTTCCCTGCCCGTACCATTGCGCCAATTCGGCCATCATCTGTGCATTGGCCTTGGGTTCGCGTCTGGCGAAATCGCCCCAGAACACGCCGACCAGCGAGGCGCCTTTGAGCAAGGTCAGATTCAATGGCAGCGACGGAATGGGGCCGGATGCAAAACCCACGACCAGATAGCGCCCGCGCCAGCCGATCGAGCGAAATGCGGGCTCTGCAAAATCGCCGCCCACCGGGTCGTAAATGACATCGGGGCCTTTGCCGTCGGTCGCCGCCTTGACGGCGTCGCGAAAACCGTTGGGCAATGCGTGCGTCGTGTAGTTGATCGTGGCGTCCGCGCCAATGGATTTGCAAAGCTCGCATTTCTCGTCGGTCGAAGCGGCTGCAATTACCTTGGCGCCCGCCGCCTTTGCAATCTGGATGGCCGCCGTGCCCACGCCGCCGGCCGCGCCGAGCACCAGCACGGTTTCGCCGGCCTTCAGTTGCGCGCGGTCCATCAGCGCGTGCCACGAGGTGGCGTAGATCATGATGAAGGCCGCCGCGTCCACATGGCCGAAGCCTTCGGGCAGCGGCATGCACAGCGCCGCGGGCGCCAGCGTGTGGGTGCCGAAACCGCCGGTACCCGACAGGCAGGCCACGTTCTGGCCGACTTTGAGGTGCGTCACGCCGTCGCCGACCGCCTGGATCACGCCTGCATATTCGGAGCCCGGCACGAAGGGCAGGGGCGGCTTCATCTGGTACTTGTTCTGCACGATCAGCAGATCGGGAAAATTGAGGCTGGCCGCCTTGATCTCGATCAGCACCTGGCCCGGGCCTGGCGTGGGCGTCGGCAGTTCCTTCCAGGTCAACGCGTCGACGCCAATGGGGTTTTCGCAAAGCCATGCGTGCATGCAAGTGTCTCCTTCGGATGGGTAATGTTGAGGCAATGACTGAGGGCATGATAGGGGCCGCCGCGGGCCGGCCTTGTCCCTGCTGCGACGCACCCGACGCCTACAATCCTGTGCACCCAGAAGCACCATGAAGATACTTATTTCCAATGACGACGGCTTTCAGGCGCCGGGCATCGTCGCTCTGCACGATGCGCTCAAGGACATCGCCGATGTCGAGGTCGTCGCACCCGAGCACAACAACAGCGCCAAGTCGAATGCGCTGACCCTTGCCGCACCGCTCTACGTGCACAAGGCCCACAACGGCTTCCGCTACGTGACCGGCACGCCGGCCGACTGCGTGCACATCGCGCTCAAGGGCCTGCTGGACTACCGGCCGGACCTCGTGGTGTCCGGCATCAACAACGGCGCCAACATGGGCGACGACACCATCTATTCGGGCACCGTCGGCGCGGCCATGGAGGCCTACCTGTTCGGCATTCCCGCGATAGCGTTCTCGCAGATCGAAAAAGGCTGGGCGCACGTGGATGCGGCGGCTCAGGTGGCGCGGCGGCTGGTGCAGCAGGTCGAGCGCGAGCGCATGCTCGGCGGCCCGGCCTTTCTGCTCAACGTGAATGTGCCGAACCGGCCGTTCGACGAACTCAAGCCCGTGAAGGTGTGCCGCCTCGGCCGTCGCCATGCGGCGGAAAAAGTCATCACGCAAGACAGTCCGCGCGGCGAGACCATGTACTGGATCGCCGGCGCCGGCAGCGCCAAGGACAGCGGCGAGGGCACCGATTTCCATGCCACCGCCGCAGGCCACATCGCGCTCACGCCCTTGCAGATCGACCTGACGGATCACGCCAACCTGGGTCAGTGGCGCGAGACGGTTGCCCGCCTGGGCAATTGACATGGCGACGCAACGGCCCAGTTTCCCGGTTCGCCTGACACCTACCGCTTCGGCTGCCACGCGCGGGCGCATGCCTGCCGTACCGGTGAAGCCCATGGTGCCGTCCACGCCTTCGATGGCGTCCGATGCCGTGCGCGCGCGCATGGTGCAAAGGCTCGCGGCCCAGGGCATTTCCGATCCGCGCGTGCTGCGCGCGTTGAGTGCCGTGGAGCGGCATCGCTTCGTCGACAGCGCGCTGGTCAACCAGGCCTACGAAGACACGAGCCTGCCGATCGGCCTCGGGCAGACGATCTCCAAGCCCAGTGTGGTGGCACGCATGATCGAGCTGCTGCTGGGCGCCCCCGCGCTCGCCGGCAAGCCGCAGGATCGCCTGGGCCGGGTGCTGGAGATCGGCACCGGCTGCGGCTACCAGGCTGCCGTGCTGAACCACGTGGCCACCGAGGTCTACAGCATCGAGCGCCTTCGCGGCCTGCACGAGCGGGCGCGTGCCAATCTGCGCCACTTCAGGCTGGCCACGGTGCATCTGATGCTGGGCGACGGCATGGTGGGTTACGCCAAGGGCGCGCCCTACGCCGGGATCATCGCCGCAGCCGGCGGAGAAGCCGTGCCGGAGGCCTGGATCGCGCAACTTGCGGTCGGCGGGCGCATCGTCGCGCCGACCCACTCGGCAAGCGGCGGACAGGCCCTTGTCGTCATCGACAAGACCCCCCGGGGACTGGAGCGTCTCATTCTTGAGGCGGTTCACTTTGTCCCCCTAAAATCGGGCATCGCTTGAAGGAATAACACATGCAGGGTTTTGGCAATCGGAGTTTGTTCGCAGGCATCACGTTGGCCGTTGTGCTCGTGATCGCGGGCTGCTCCGCACCGCGCGGACCGGCGCCCGTCGAAGACCGCGGCACCATGACGCGGGCACCGGGTGGGACGCCAGGTGGTCCGCTCATCACCACGGACGCCAACGGCAAGCCGCTGCCCGGCATTGAAAACTACGGCAAGCCGGGCTACTACGCCGTGCGTCCCGGCGACACGATCCGCCGCATCGGCAGCGAAACCGGCCAGCGCTGGCAGGACATCGTCCGCTGGAACAACATCGACAACCCGGACCTCATCGAAGTGGGCCAGGTGCTGCGCGTGATTCCGCCTTCGGGCACCGCCGTGGCCGTCGCTCCCGCAACAACAGCGGGATCCGACGGCGCAGTCACCCGTCCCGTGACGCCGCCCTCGGTGGTGGCGCCCGTGCCGGCGACCGGGGCGAGCGCCGCGGTCAAGCCTGCGGCACCGGTCACTGCTTCTCCGGCCAGCCCCGGCAGCGGAAGCTCGGGTGACGAAGACCTGGGATGGATCTGGCCGGCGAGCGGCTCGCTGATTGCCGGCTTCGACGAAGCCAAGAACAAGGGCTACGACATCAGCGGCAAGGCGGGCGACCCCGTGCTGGCTGCCGCCGATGGACGCGTCGTTTATGCAGGCGCGGGCCTGCGCGGCTACGGCAACCTGATCATCCTGAAGCACAACAACACCTACCTCACTGCGTATGCGCACAACCAGGCGCTGCTCGTGAAGGAAGACCAGTCGGTTCAGAAGGGCCAGAAGATCGCCGAAATGGGCAACAGCGATGCAGATCGCGTGAAGCTGCACTTCGAGATCCGCCGCCAGGGCAAGCCCGTCGACCCCTCGCGCTACCTGCCCGGCCGGTAATGCCATGGCTGCCTCCCGCCCCCGCCGCACGCTGCCCGTGCGCGGGCTGGCGGAAAAAGCGCCTTCGGTCGATCCGCTGACGATCGACACGTCGCCCGCACAGGGCGCCGCGGCCGAGTTGATCGGTGGTGAAGGGGCCGATGCGCTCACCATCTACCTGCGCCAGGTCCGGCGCACCCAGCTCTTCTCGCCCGACGAGGAATTCCAGACCGCATGCGCCGCGCGGTCTGGCGATTTCGCGGCACGGCAATCGATGATCGAACACAACCTCAGGCTGGTGGTCAACATCGCCAAGGGTTATCTGGGCCGCGGCGTGCCGCTTTCGGACCTCATCGAAGAGGGCAATCTTGGGCTGATGCATGCCATCACCAAGTTCGAGCCCGAGCGCGGCTTCCGCTTTTCCACCTACGCGACCTGGTGGATTCGTCAGTCGGTCGAACGCGCCGTCATGACGCAGGCCCGCGCGATCCGCCTGCCCGTGCACGTGGTGCGTGAACTGCAGCAGGTGCTGCGCGCCCGCCGCACCCTCGAGGGCGATGCCGCGTTCGTTGCGCGCCGGCCCGACGGTGTGCGCGTGGAAGACATCGCCGCGCTGCTCGGCCGCGAGGTGCAGGCCGTGGCCGACCTGCTGGCACTGTCCGAGGCGCCGCGGTCGCTGGACGCGGGCGATGCGCGCGGGGACGAAGGCTTCACGCTGGCCGACACCGTGGCATCCGACGACGAACACGGCAGCCCGAGCGACGTGACCCAGACGCACGAGGTGGAGCGCCTGCTCGACCAATGGGTGCACGCGCTCGATGCGCGTGAGCGCGAGGTGCTGGAAGGGCGCTACGGCCTGCACGATCGCGAGCCCGAAACGCTCGAGGTGCTGAGTGTGCGGCTGGGCCTGACGCGGGAGCGTGTCAGGCAGATCCAGAACGAAGCGCTGGCCAAGATGCGGCGGCAGCTGGCGCGCTCCGGCATCGGGCGCGATGCGCTGTTCTAGTTTCTGAAAAAGGCGGTCCGGCGGCGCGGTCAGGAAGGGGCGGCCGCGCTGAGACAATCGGGGGATGACGGAATCCATCGAAGAAAAGAAAGTCCCCACGTACCCCGGCGAAGAATGGCTGAAAGTCGAGTCGCTCGACCTCGACGCGCAGGGTGTTTCCCACAAGGCCGACGGCATGGTCGTGTTCATCGAGGGCGCATTGCCCTTCGAGGAAGTGCAGTTCAACGTCCATCGCCGCAAGAACAACTGGGAACAGGGCACGGTCACCACGATCCGGCGCGAGTCGTCGCAGCGTGTGCGTCCCGGCTGCCCGCATTTCGGCCTGCACACCGGCGCCTGCGGCGGCTGCAAGATGCAGCACCTGGACGCCGCCGCCCAGGTCGCCGTGAAGCAGCGCGCGCTCGAAGACAACCTCTGGCACCTGGGCAAGGTGCGCCCCGAGAACGTGCTGCGCCCGCTCGAGGGGCCGGCGTGGCACTACCGCTACCGTGCGCGCCTGTCGGTGCGCCACGTGGTCAAGAAGGGCACGGTGCTGATCGGCTTTCACGAGCGCAAGAGCCGCTACCTGGCCGACATGCAGGTATGCCCCGTGCTCCCGAAGCAGGTCAGCGCCATGCTGATGCCATTGCGCGCGCTCATCGGCTCGATGGATGCGCGCGAGACTTGCCCGCAGATCGAGCTGGCCTGCGGCGACGCGCCGGACTCCACGGCGCTCGGAACGATTGCCCTGGTGCTTCGGCATCTGCAGCCGCTGTCGGACGCCGATGTCGACCGGCTGAAAGCCTTTGCGGCGCGCAACGAGGGCGTGCAGTGGTGGTTGCAGGCCAAGGGACCCGAGACGGTGAAACTGCTGGAAGAAGGCGGCACGCCGCTGGCGTACCGCTTGCCCGAGTTCGGCGTCACGATGCCGTTCAAGCCCACCGATTTCACGCAGGTCAATCCGCACATCAACCGCGCGCTGGTGGGCAAGGCCCTTCGCCTGCTCGACGTGCAATCCGACGAAAGGGTCATCGACTGGTTCTGCGGACTCGGCAACTTCACCCTGCCGCTGGCGAGCCGCGCCCGCGAGGTGCTCGGCATCGAAGGCAGCGACACCCTGGTGGCGCGCGCGATGGAGAACTTCACCAGGAACCAGCCGGCCACGAGCGCCCGGCGTGCGCTGTCTGCAACCCGCTTCGTGGCGCGAAACCTGTTCGAGATGACGCCCGCCATGCTGGTGGCCGACGGCAGTGCCGACAAGTGGCTGGTCGATCCGCCGCGTGAAGGCGCTTTCGCCCTCGCCAAGGCGATGGCGGACCTGCACCTGCAACCCGAACTGCGCACCGACGGCTGGACGCCGCCCAAGCGCATCGTGTACGTGAGCTGCAACCCGTCGACGCTGGCGCGCGACGCCGGCTTGCTGGTGCATCAGGCGGGGTACCGCTGCACCTTTGCGGGAGTGGTCAACATGTTCCCCCACACGGCACACGTCGAGTCGATTGCGGTGTTCGACCTGGAATGAGAAAAGGGCCCTTACGGGCCCTTGGTTATTCAGCGAAGTTCGCCTTGATTTCGATCGATCAGTCGCGCTCGCCGCCGAAGATGCCCAGCAAGGCCAGCAGGCTCTGGAACACGTTGAATACGTCGAGGTAAAGGGCGAGCGTGGCGCTGATGTAGTTGGTTTCGCCGCCGTCCATGATCTGCTTCAGGTCATACAGCATGTACGCCGAGAATAGGCCGATGGCCACCACCGAGATGACCATCATGCCGATGGACGAACCGACGAACACGTTGATGATGGCGCCGGCCATCAGCACCAGCGCACCGACGAACAGGAACTTGCCCATGCCCGACAGGTCGCGCTTGATGACGCTCGCCAGCGTGGCCATCACGAAGAACACGCCAGCCGTGCCGCCGAAGGCCGTCATGACGAGTTCGGAGCCATTCTTGAAGCCAAGCACCATGGCGATCAGGCGCGAGAGCATCAGGCCCATGAAGAAGGTGAAGGCCAGCAGCACCGGCACGCCGGCCGCCGAGTTCTTGGTCTTCTCGATGGCGAACATGAAACCGAAAGCGCCGGCCATGAAAACGATCAGTCCAATGCCGCCGGTGAGCGAGCGCGTGATGCCGGTGCTCACGCCGATCCAGGCGCCCAGCACGGTGGGCAGCATGCTCAAGGCCAGCAACCAGTACGTGTTGCGCAACACGCGTTGGCGCTCCGCCTGCGGCAACGCCTGGCCGTAGCCGGTGGAAGTGTCGAGGGTGGTGACGCGGTCGTTCATGGCCGAAGCTCCTGTGGTTGCTGCAATGACGCAGTTGGGCGCATTCTAGGCGGCTGCAAGAGCGGCGCAATGAAAAGACCGCGTGCAGGAGGTTCTTGAACGCCCCTGGCAATCGAAGCTGGGCCGCCGTTATGCTGTCGGGTTTTAAAGCAACCAGAGCTCAACATGAAGACCAAATCATTCCTCGAACTTGCCGACGTCAAGGCCATCGCCGCAGCCGCCGAAGCCGAGGCCCTCAAGAACAACTGGGCCGTGACCATCGCCATCTCCGACGACGCGGGCAATCTGCTCTGGCTGCAGCGCCTGGACGGTGCAGCTGCGCTTTCCTCGCACATCGCTCCCGCCAAGGCCCATACGGCCGCGATGGGGCGGCGTGAGAGCAAGGTCTACGAGGACATCATCAACGGCGGCCGCACGGCTTTTCTGACGGCGCCAGCGGTGCACGGCCTGCTCGAAGGCGGCGTGCCGATCGTGAAGGACGGCCAGGTGATCGGCGCGGTCGGCGTCAGCGGCGTGAAATCGAACGAAGACGCCCAGATCGCCAAAGCCGGCATCGCCGCCCTCGGCCTCTGACCCTTTTCGGGTCCACAAAGCAAAACGCCGACTCGAGGTCGGCGTTTTCTTTTGGACGTTCAGCGTGAAAAAAAGCTTGGCTAGTCGGCGAACCGTTGGCTAGCAAAAAACGACCCTTCGGAGATGAATCTCCTTGAGTCGCCCCACGATGAAACTTGCGCGAAGGGCGGGCTGAAACTCTTTACTTGGTGAGGATCAGCTTGCCGAGTTTGGTGGCTTGAAGCCGGTAGAGAGAACCGTTGTGCATGATGCCCACGGTTTTGCTTCCTTTGAGAAGCTCCGTGCTTTCGACCATTGGCACCGGCCGCGATGCCTGGATCGCATGACCGCTACCCGAATTGTCGAGCGAGGGATGGTTCAGAACAGTGAAGGCATTCGGTGTGGCTGGCATCTGGAGTTCCGTTTATCGAAGCGATGCGTGAATGATAATGATTCTCAATAATAAGTCAATCGCGAAGATTGATTTATTTCACGGAATCCGAGTTCAGATCACTTCGTGTCCGGTTCGGTGATGAACCCGATCTTCCGGACGCCTGCCTCCCGCGCTTCGGACATGGCCTTGGCCACGCGCTCATAGCGCACGGCCTTGTCGCCGCGGATATGCAGTTCGGGCTGCGGGTCCTTGGCGGCCTCGGCGGCCAGGCGGCCGGGCAGCTCGCTGTCGTCGATCTTCTGTTCGTTCCAGTAGTAGGCGCCGTCGGCGGCCACGCTGAACAGGATGTTCTGCGGCTTGGGCTGTTCGGGCTCGCTGCTGGCGCGGGGCAGGTCGATGTTGACCGCGTGCTTCATCACCGGCACGGTGATGATGAAGATGATCAGGAGCACCAGCATGACGTCGACCAGCGGCGTCATGTTGATCTCGTTCATCACCTCATCGGGTTCGTCTTGTGTTCCGAAGGCCATGGTGCTCAGCCCTTCTTGAGCGGGACGACGATGGCGTCGCCGCTGCCGCTTTGCACGCGGGCGCCGGTGACGAAGTAGGCGTGCAGGTCGTGGGCGAAGCTGTTGAGCTTGGTCAGCACGAACTTGTTGCCGCGAACCAGCGCGTTATAGCCGAGCACGGCCGGAATGGCCACGGCCAGACCCAGCGCCGTCATGATCAGCGCCTCGCCGATCGGGCCAGCCACCTTGTCGATGGTGGCCTGGCCGGCCGAGCCGATGCTCATCAGCGCGTGATAGATGCCCCAGACCGTGCCGAACAGGCCGATGAACGGTGCCGTGGAGCCCACGGACGCCAGGATGGCCAGGCCGGTTTGCAGGCGGGCGGTGAAGGCGTCGATGCCGTTGCGCAGGGAGCGCGTGATCCAGTCGCTCACGTCCAGCGCGTCGTGCAAATGGGCCTTGGTGTTGCGGTGGTGCGCGGCTGCCTCGCGGCCTTCGAGCGCGAGCGCGCGAAATGGATTGCTGTCGTCCTTGCCGAGCTTGTTGAGTGCGGTGGCAAAGTCTTCGCTGTGCCAGAAGTCCCCCGAGCTCTTGGCAAGGCGCTTGTATTTGACGACGTCGATGGCCTTCGTGATGATCACGATCCACGATACGAGCGACATGCCGATCAACAGCACGGCGACGGCCTTGGTGACGAAGTCGCCCTGGTTCCAGACGTTCATCAAGCCGAAATGGGATTCCATACGAAGTTGCTCCAGAGAAAAATTAGTTCAAGACGTAGTTGACGGGGGCGTCATAGGACATGGCTTGCACCACGCCGTTGACCTTGCCGGGCACGAACCGGCATTTCATGATGTATTCGACGGCGGCCTCGTCCAGGCGATCGAAGCCGCTGGACTTCTTGACCTCCGCGCTCTTGGGCATGCCGTCGACACCCACCAGAACCCGGACGATCACCTTGCCCTGCTCGCCGAGCCGCTTGCTCATGGCGGGGTAGACCGCCCTGGGGTTCTGCAGGTAATCGGCGTTGCTCGAGGGCAGCTGCACCGCGGGCGGTGCCGGCGGGGCCGGCGGCGGCGCGGGAGGCGCTGGGGGGGCGGGCGGTGCGGGCGCTGCAGGAGGGGCGGGCGGCGGCGGAGGCTCCGTTGTGCCGACAGGGGCCTGGGGCGCTGGCGCGGGTCTGGGTTCGCGGACGGCCTGCGGCCTGGGTGGCGGCGGGGCCTTGGTCACTTTCGGCTGGGGCGGCGGCGGTGGGGGAGGCGGCGGCTCCACCTTGGGCTGGGGCGGTTCGATGAACTGGCTCAATATCTGGACGGGAATGACCACTTCGGCGGCCCGGTGCAGCAGCCCGCTTTGCAGCGCCCAGAGCGCGGCCGCGTGAAACAGGATGACGCTTCCGGCAATGACTACATTGCGCGAGAGGCCGAAGGCGGAGGGAGGGGGGGCAAAGCGGTCAGACACGATCAACCATTCGAGTGCGGGCACGTCGAAACGTGCCCCGATTGCAGCAAAACCGCTACGACATTACTTGCGAAGAATCCACCAGACCGAGCCTGCGACGAAGATCAGGCTGCCGCCGAGTGCCGAGAAGAGTTCCATGCCTTGCTTTCCGTGATGGAGCTGGCAAGCTGGATCGCTCTGGTGCCCGATTCGCGATTCAACGCGGCGACCGGGTGTGAAGCGCTGCACTGCGCGACGATGTCGCGCGCACAACCTTCGCACTGGCCGCATTGCGTGGCAACGCCGAGTTCGAACTGCACTTCGTCGAAAGTCATGCCGGCCCGCACATGACGTGCGATTTCGCGGTCGGAGACTCGGCGGCAGACGCAAACGATCATGGCTGTGAAGCGGCAGTTGGCTGGCTGTTGGATGTGAGCGATTATAAATAAGAATCCGTCGCATTTGCAATAACTATGGTGTTACCAGCCTTTGCGACGGACCTCCGCAACGGGCCGTTTTCGCCTTTTTGCGTGCGCTAAACCTCCGACCAGAGCCTCAGGAGGTTGTGATAGTGGCCGGTGAGCGCCACCGTCTCATCGCATTCGCCCAGCCGGTTTCGCAGTTTCTGGATGTTCTGGTCGAGTTCGAACAGCATGCCGCGCTGCTGGTCGTTGCGCACCATGCTCTGGAGCCAGAAGAACGAGCACACGCGCGCGCCGCGCGTCACCGGATGCACGCGGTGCAGGCTGCTGGCGGGATAAAGAATGAGGTCGCCGGCCGGCAGCTTGACCTCGTGCGAGCCGTAGGTGTCGATCACCTCGAGCTCCCCGCCGTCATAGTCTTCCGGATCGCACAGGAACAGCGTGCACGACAGGTCGGTCCGCAACTGCTGGCCGCCGCCCGGCAGCACGCGCACCGCGCCATCGATGTGAACGCCGTAGTGCTCGCCCCCTTCATAGCGATTGAAGAGCGGCGGAACGAAGCGCGAAGGCAATGCCGCCGAGAAGAACAGCGCGTGGCGCGCCAGTGCGGCAAGCACGACGCCGCCCAGCTCGCGCCCGATCGGTGAAGACTCGGGCAACTGGCGATTGCGCTTGACCTGCGCGCCCTGCTCGCCGACGGTTTCCCGGCCGTCGATCCAGTTCGTGGCGTCCAGCGCCGCGCGCATTTCGCGCACCTGGACGGGACTGAGCACGTCGGGCACATGCAGCATCATTTTGAGGAACTCCGCAAAGAGAAAAGCCCCGGCGCGGGCCGGGGCTAGAGTTTCGCACCGTGCCGGGGACGGGCCCGGCACGCAAGCAGGATCAGAACGCGAAGTTCGCCGTGACCTTGTACGAGCGCGGCGTGCCGGGCGTGTAGCGATAGCCGCTCTTGTTGATCGCCGCCACGTAGTCCTTGTCGAACAGGTTGTAGACGTTGAACTGGATGTCGACGTTCTTGTTGACCCGGTACGACGCCATCGCATCGAACACCCAGTACGAATCGACATAGGACGGCGTGCCGACCGCGCCGTCGCTGCCGCGCATGAGCTTGCCGTTGTAGCGCGCTCCGCCGCCCAGGCTCAGGCCGAACGGCAGCTGGTAGGTGGTCCAGAGGGTGAACGCCTTCTTGGGCGTGTAGGCGAGGGCGGTCGAGCCGTCGGCCAGCACCGAAGGGCCGCTCAGAACACGCGTGTTCATGGTGGTGAAGCCCGACGTCACGCCCCAGTTGTCGGTGATGGCACCCGAGACACCCAGCTCGATGCCCTGCACGCGCTTCTTGCCGGTCTGGAAGTACTGCTGCGAGACAGTGTCCTGCACCACTTCATTGCTGACCTCGGTCCGGTAGAGCGCCGCGGTGAGCGCTACGCGCTTGTTCAGCACGTCCCACTTGGTGCCGACCTCGTACGTCTTGGCCTTTTGCGGCAGGAAGTCGGTGCGCGCTGCGCTGTTGCCGGTGCCGCCGGCGGCCAGCGTGAAGTTCGCGCCGCCCGGCGGTTGCGCGGCGGTGCCGTAGGCGGCATAGACGCTGCTGTTTTCCGTCGGCTTGTAGACCAGGCCGATCTTGCCGGACAGCAGGTTGTCCGACAGCTTCAGGCTGGTCGGCGTGACCGTTGCGGTTTGCGGACCGTTGCCGCTGCGCGCCAGCGCGAGCGCGGTGGCGTTGTACGTGGTCGAGTAGTGGTCGTAGCGCAGGCCGGCGGTCAGCTGCCACTGCTCGTTGAACTTCAGCGTGTCGAAGGCATAGAGGCCGATGGTGTCGGTGCTGCCGTCCGAACCTGTGCCGTTGGGGATGCGGTTGTAGCCGCTCACGTACGGATTCGGGTTGTACAGATTGGCGACCGGCCACGAACCGGCGGCGGCCAGCGTGGTGCCTACGCCGGCAAAGCCCGGGGCGTAGAAGTTGTTGGCGCGCTGCGTCTCGCGGATGAATTCGACGCCGCCGTTGAACGAGTGGCTGATGCTGCCGGTGTTGAACTTGGCGGACACGCTCGTCTGGTTGGTGAAGATCGTGTTTTCCTGGTCCTTGTTGGTCGGCAGGTTGCGCGTGAGGGTCCAGCTTCCCGGGATCGTGGGGATCACCGTGTTCAGGAAGCCCGCGTTGGCTGCCGGCAGGGTGCCCACGCCGTTCACCGAGGTGAGGCCGCCGCCCATGAATGCCGTGAGCATGTAGTCCTGCGACGTCTTGCCGTAGCGCGTGGTGTTGCGGATCGTGATGTCGGGCGTCAGGTCGTGCTCGATGCGAGCCGTGAACATGTCCGCCGTCACGTTGTCGAAGTCCGAGCTGGTGCCGTAGAAATTGCTCGAATCCACGCGTTGCGCTGCGTTCAGGTACGTGCGGCGTGCCAGGCCGCGACGGATCGCGGTGGCGTCGGGCGTCGAGTAGCCCGGCAGGCCGATGGTGGGCACGCCCCCATCGGGGACGTTGTTCTGCTTGACGTGCAGGTAGTCCAGGAAGATGCGCGTCGGGCTGTTCAGGCCCAGTGCCAGCGACGGGGCGATGGCCGTGCGCTTGTTGTTGACCATGTCGCGGCCGGCCACGCCGCCGTCTTCGGTCACCGCATTCAGGCGGAATGCCGCGCCGATGCCGTTGGCGCTGCTGAGCGACTTGTTCCAGTCGATGCTGCCTCGCTTGAAGTCGGCGCTGCCCAGGCTGATCGAGCCCAGGAAGCTGTCTTCCAGCTTGGGCTTTTTGGTCACGAGGTTGATGTAGCCGGTGGGCGAGGTGCGGCCCACGTCGGTGCCCGACGGACCCTTCACGACTTCGACCTGCTCGATGTTGAACACGTCGCGCGAAACCGAGCCCAGGTCGCGAATGCCGTCCACAAAGATCGCGCTCGAACTGTCGAAGCCACGCATGAAGACGGCGTCGCCGGTGTTGGTGTTGCCGTTTTCCCCGAGGAAGAAGGTGCCCACGCCGGGGCTGTTGCGCAGCGCTTCGGTCAGCGTGGTCGCGCCCTGTTCGCGGATGACCTGTTCCTTGATCACCTGGATGGTTTGCGGCGTGTTCACCAGCGGCGCGGTGAACTTGGGATTGGCCGAGGTGTCGGTCTTGTAGTCGGCACCGGCGGAGTCCTGCACGCGGACTTCGGGCAGTGCGCCGCCGGTCTGGGCCAAGGCGGCCGGGGCCGCAAAGGCCATCAGCGTTGCGGCGGCAGCGCCCGAGAGATGTGGAACGGCGCGCGCAACGGCGTGTTTGCGGCTCTTGATGTAGGCCATGAAGTATTTCTCCGAAAAGGCTGCGAGCGAGGGACTCGACTGGCGTGTCGCACGCGCGCTTTCAGGAGAAAACCGGGGACTGGCTGGGTGAGTCAATTTGCAGTGTTTGCAAATTGACCCAAATGATAATGTTTCTCAATACATTTGCTTTAACTGTAAGCGGATTAAGGCAAAAGTTATGGCCGCATTGTTGCGAGTGAGCAACTGCCTGGATGGCCTGTGGCACCGGCCAAGGTTCAGTAGACGTCGCGGCGATAGCGCCCAGTCGCCGTCAGGTCGCGCCACAGCGCATCGCCGGCAATCTGCCGCAACGCGGCGTCCACACCCGACGCCATGCCCTGAAGGCTCCCGCAAACGTAGATCGCCGCGCCCTTGTCCAGCCATGCGCGCAGCACGTCGGCGGACTGCAGCAGCCGGTGCTGAACGTAGATGCGCTCGGCCTGGTCGCGTGAAAACACCATGTCCAGCCGCTGCAGCACCCCGCTGGACTGCCAGGCCTGGATCTCCGCGCGGCACAGAAAGTCATGCGTGGCCTGCCGCTCGCCGAACACCAGCCAGTTGTCGTGGCGGCCGGCCGCTTCGCGGGCGCGCAGATGGGCGCGCAGGCCGGCCAGTCCGGTGCCGTTGCCGACGAGGATCAACGGACGGTCCTCGTTGCCATCCAGGCGGAATGCGCGGTGCGGCCGCAAGCGCAATGCCGCCGTGTTGCCGATGGTGAGCGTGGAAGTGAGCAGGCCGGACGCGGCGCCGAGCGTGCCGTCGGGGTGCTGTTCCTGCCGCACGAGCAACTGCAGCTCGGTGTCGGTGGAAAGCGAAGCGATCGAGTAGTCGCGGGGGCGCGACGGATCGCTGGCCACGGCGACCTGCACCAGGTCGCCGGAAGCCCAGCGGGGCATCGTGCCGGCGGGGGGCGCAAAGCCCAGCAGAAACACCGGCGCGCCTTTGCTGCCGGCGTTGAGCAGTTCGCGTGTGGTCAGCCGCCAGGGGGTGAACGCGTCGGCCGAATCGTCCTGCACAACTTGCGCATCGCCCCATTGCGCATGCCAGGCGCCCAGTGCCGCAGGGTCGCTGTTGTCGACCTCGATGCATTCGAAATCGCGCCGGGCTCCGGTCGCGTGCAGCCATGTGTCCAATGCGCGCCCGAAGCCGCAGAAGTTCTTGTACTGCCGGTCGCCCAGCGCCAGCACGGCATAGCGCAGCGAGGGCAAGGCCGAGCTTGCACCCATCAGGTGTTCGGCGAACACGCTGGCACTGTCCGGGGCATCGCCTTCGCCGTAGGTGCTGACCACGAAGAGCGCGCGGGTCGCCGAGGCCAGCGTGGCGGCATCGAGAGCGTTGAGTTCCAGCAGGCGCACAGAGGTGCCTGCGGCGCGCAACTGCCGCGCGGTTTGCCGGGCGATGGATTCAGCCTGCCCGGTCTGGCTGGCGAACAGCACCAGGGTAGGGGGCTTGCGGTCGTCTGAAGTGAGTGCGGCGGCTTCCTGCGCCGCCGCTGTGCGCCACCGCAGCCGCCGCGCATAGATGGCAAGGCAAAGCGCCGCGTAGGCCGTCGCCGTGGCGCCTGCGCCCAGCGCGCGCAATGTCGCCTCTGTCATGAGCCGGTGGTGTGGGTGAGCCAGGCGCGCGTGGCCTGGGGGCGTGGCAATGCGGGGTCATGGCTCGCGAACAGCGCCGCGACATCGTGCCGCTCGGCAAAGGCAAAGCCCTCGTGGGGGCCCAGCACCGTCAGCACGGTGGCCAGCGCGTCGGCGTGCACGCACTGCGGATGCAGCACCGTGACGCTGGCCAAGGAATGCGCGACCGGTTCGCCGTTGCGTGGATCGATGGTGTGCGACCACCGGCGGCCGTCCTGCGCGCGTTGGTGCCAGCGATCGCCCGAGGTGGCGATCGCCATGTCGGCGAGCGCCACGCGCCGGGCGGTCGCCGGGTCGCCGTCGACCATCACCTGCCATGGCTGCCCACCGGGGCGACGGCCCGCGCCGCGCAGTTCTCCGCCGACTTCGAAGAGCAGATCCGCAAGACCCAGCGCGCGCAGCGCCTCGACGCCCTGATCGAGCGCAAAACCCTTGGCGATGCCCGAAAGATCGAGCGTGACACCGCCAGGCTGCAACAGCGAGCCGTCCGCCGTGTCGAAGGCCAGCCGCTCCCACCCGATGCGCGCCCGCGCCTGGGCGAGTGCTTCGGGTGCGGGCAGGCCTTCACGCGCGTCGGGACCGAAGCCCCAGCAGGCCACCAGCGGCCCCACCGTCGGATCGATGGCGCCACCGCTGGCGGCGGCCCAGGCGAGGGCGCAGCGCATCACGTCGGCGAATTCCCCGGGCAGCGTGTGCCGTGTGCCTGGCGCCGCACCGTTGAAGCGGCTGATGTCCGAGGCGGGTTCCCAGTGGCTCATCTGCGCGATCACGCGGGCGAGGGCCGCCTCGACCGCTTCGCGCACGTCTTCCAGCGGAAGCATCCGCGGATTGTCGAAACGCAGCGACCAGGTCGTGCCCATGGTCTGGCCGCCCAACTGCTGCAAGGTGGTCGGGTCGGCGCGGCGCGGTACGGCCGCGTTGGCGTAGCCGCCGGCGCGCCAGGTGCTGAACGAAACTCCCAAGGGTCCCAAGGGGCCGGCTGGAATCAGGGCATCACTTCAAGGGTGGCCGCGTAGCTCAGGCGGCGCTCCTTGGCTTGCGGCACGGTGGTCTTGTTGTCCTTGGTACTGGCGTCGAGCCAGTACATGCCGGCGCTGGGCCACGTCACGCTGAACCGGCCCTTGTCGTCTGTCTTGAGCTTGACCTCTTCGAGCTTGTCGCGGTACTGGGTGTTGCCTGCGGTCACGGTCACTTCCAGGTCCTTCGCGGGCTGGCCGTCGAGGTTCAGCGTGAAGGTGGCCTTCTCGCCCTTGACCAGGTCGGTAGGGCTGCCTGCCGCGATCAGTTCCAGGCCCTGGCCGATCGGCTTGAGCGGCGAGGGCTTGCCGACGGTCACGAAGGTTTCGATGCGGCCCGACGACTGGGTGATGGTGACGTCCTGCGCGTCGGCGGGGATGTCCCTGGCAATGGTTTCGGCCGTCCCGCGGGCGCGCTTGTTCTGGCCCGTGGCCTTGTCTTTCCAGCTGGCGAAGGCACCCGCGTTGACGACGGCGATGCGGTACGTGCCCGGCTGCGCGACGCTCACATCGAACACATTGCGCAGCTTGAGCTTGGCTTCGCTTTCGGGCTTGACGGTGCTGCCGTCGGGCGCGGTGATCTGCAGGCCTTCGAGCCGCAGCGGCGCATGGTTGGCAACGAACAGGTCGTTCGACACGGCGGCGTCGACCGAGACCGTGTCGGCCTTGGAGAACACGGTGGAGGAGGGCAGCAGCCAGGCGTTGTGCGCCATGGCAGCGGAAGCGATGGCCGACAGGGCAATGGCGAGGCCGGTGGCGCGCAGGATGGAGCGGGTCATGGAGAGTCCTTGTTGTGAAGTGGTGGGCGGATCGGTCCGGCGTCGATCAGGGCTTGAGTTCGAGCTTGATCTCGCCGAGCTCTTCCTTGCCGGCTGCCGTCGGCTGCGCTGCCGCGGTGGGCGGCCACTGGAACGGAATGCTCACGACCTCGCGGCCGCCGACTTCACGTGCCGCCTCGACCACCAGCTTGTAGGCGCCCGGTGCGAGCTTGGGCATGGGCGCCGTGCCCTCGGTGAAGCTCAGCTGGTGCTTGCCGGCGGGCTTGGTGGCGCCGGTCACGCCGTCCACGGGTACCGCGAGTTCGCGGCCGCCGCGCCGCCACCACTGGCGCATGTCCTTGAGCCACTTGGTGCCTTCGCCCTCGGGGTTGTTGGTCTTGGTGCGCACGTCGTACCAGACGGCCAGCGTTCCCGCCACGGTGTTGTCGGCGCGTTCGATCCAGGTCGCCACGTAGGGGCGGTGGTATTCGGAGGCGTTCAGCCGCGGAATCTCGATGTTGACGGCCAGGCTCGCCGCGAACGCAGGTGCGGCGAACAGGGCCGACATGGCCATCGGTGCGAGTGAATAGCGAACGTGCACGAAGAACCTCTTTTCCTGAATCAAGGGTGGGGTCAATGAATGAACAACAGCGCGAGCAGCACCGGCACGACCAGCCCCATGCCCACCATCGGCCAGGTGAACGGCCGGTTGCCTGCGTGCATCTTGAGAATGAACAGCCCGGTGATCGAGAAGACCAGCGCCGCGCCCGCGAAGATGTCGATGAACCAGCTCCAGGCGGTGCCGGTGTTGCGGCCCTTGTGCAGGTCGTTGAAGTAGGAGAGCCAGCCGCGGTCGGTGCGCTCGTATTCGATCTCGCCATCGGCCAGGTTCAGGCGCAGCCAGGCATCGCCGCCGGGGCGGGGGAGCGAGAGATAGATTTCGTCGTCGGACCACTCGGCCTCCCGGCCGTCGGTGGCGACATCCCACTTCGCCTGGATCCAGCTTTGCAGGTCGGCGGGCAAGGGCGCCTTGCCTTTTTGCGCCTTGGCGGCGGGAAGCTGTTGTTCGAGGCGGGTGCGAAGCGCCTGGCCGATCGATCCGTTGAGTCGGGTGATGACGGGCTTGGCTTCGATCTGTCCTGCGTGATTCAGGGTGAAGCCGGTCACGCTGAACAGGATCATGCCGACGAGGCAGATCGCGGAACTTACCCAATGCCATTCGTGCAGGGTCTTGAGCCAGTAGGCACGGCGGCGGTTGTCGGGGCGGGCTGCAGCGGTCATCGAAGGCGCGGATTCTATCCGTGCAAATGAGAATGACTGCTATTTGACAATCGTTAAGTTACGTAAAGCAATAAAAAACGGGACCGAAGTCCCGTCGATTGAGAGCTAAAGGCTCAACTTATTCCAGCTCGCCCATTTGCGATTGCAGGTAGTTCTGCAGGCCGACCCTGTCGATCAGGTCGATCTGGGTTTCCAGGAAGTCGATGTGCTCTTCCGTGTCGTCCAGGATCTCCTGCAGCAGGTCGCGCGAGACGTAGTCGCGCACGAGTTCGCAATGCTGGATGCCGTCCTTGATGGTGGCTTGCGCGCCGGTTTCGGCGCCCAGGTCGCAGCGCAGCAGTTCGGGCACGTCTTCGCCGATGTTCAGCTTGCCCAGGTCCTGCAGGTTGGGCAGGCCGTCGAGCATGAAGATGCGGTCCATCAGCTTGTCGGCGTGCTTCATTTCGCCGATGGATTCTTCGTATTCCTTCTTCGCCAGCTTGTCCAGGCCCCAATGCTTGAGCATGCGGTAGTGGAGGAAGTACTGGTTGATCGCGGTCAGCTCGTTCTTGAGCTGCGCCTGCAGATGTTCGATGACCTTGGGGTCGCCCTTCATGATCTTTTTCCTTGTTCTGAAAGAGGGGATTGTCCGGGTCCTCGCAGCGAGCGCGCAAGCATTCCCCTGCTCCGGCGGTCTGCATGCGTACGAGGGTGATAGGCGTTCGTATTCGAGCGGGACGACTAGGCGCCGGCGCCTTTGTTTTTCATAGCCCGCACCGATGCAGTCGATAGCTCATTACTATGAATTTGTCATATTTGGTAGTTATACTCATGGCTCGCATTTATTTTTGTCCACCCGCAGCATCCAAGGAATCACCATGTCCCTGATCAACACCCAAGTCCAGCCCTTCAAGACCCAGGCCTACCTCAATGGCAAGTTCATCGATGTGTCCGACGAGACGCTCAAGGGCAAATGGTCCGTGCTGATCTTCATGCCGGCGGCCTTCACCTTCAACTGCCCGACCGAAGTCGAAGACGCGGCCGACAACTACCCCGAGTTCCAGAAGCTGGGTGCCGAGGTCTACATCGTGACCACCGACACGCACTTCTCGCACAAGGTCTGGCACGACACCTCGCCGGCTGTCGGCAAGGCCAAGTTCCCGCTGGTGGGCGACCCGACCCACACGCTGACCAACGCTTTCGGCGTGCACATCCCCGAAGAAGGCCTGGCACTGCGCGGCACCTTCGTGATCAACCCCGACGGCATCATCAAGACCGCCGAAATTCACTCCAACGAAATCGCCCGCGACGTCAAGGAAACCCTGCGCAAGCTCAAGGCAGCGGTCTACACCGCCGCCCACCCGAACGAAGTCTGCCCGGCCAAGTGGAATGACGGCGACAAGACCATCGCACCGTCGTTCGACCTCGTCGGCAAGATCTAAGCGCTCCCGTGCGAAAGCCCGGGCGCTCACGAGGCCCCGGGCTTTTTTGTCCCCAGTTGATAGTTTTCAGTTATCGAAAGTGAGTCCGTCATGCTCGACGCCAGCACCAAAGCCCAATTGAAGAGTTACCTCGAACGCGCCACGCAACCGATCGAAATCGTTGCCTCGCTCGACGACAGCAAGGCCTCGGGCGAAATGCTGTCGCTGCTGAAGGACGTTGCCGAGTCGTCGCCCCTGGTCAAGCTCACCGAGAGCCGCGACGACAGCCACCGCAAGCCCTCTTTCTCGGTCAACCGCCCGAGCGAGAACCACGGCCCGCGTTTCGCCGGCCTGCCGATGGGCCATGAATTCACCTCGCTGATCCTTGCATTGCTGCAGATCGGCGGCTACCCGCCCAAGGTCGAGCAAGCCGTGATCGACCAGATCAAGGCGCTCGACGGCGACTTCGAGTTCGAGATCTACGTCTCGCTCACCTGCCACAACTGCCCGGATGTGGTCCAGGCGCTGAACCTGATGGCAGTGCAGAACCCGCGCATCCGCACCACGATGATCGAAGGCGGCACCTTCCCGGACGAAGTGAAGGAACGCCAGATCATGGCCGTGCCGACCGTGTTCCTGAACGGCACCGAGTTCGGCCAGGGCCGCATGAGCCTGGAAGAAATCCTCGCGAAGATCGACACCAGCGGCGTCGAGCGCGAAGCCAAGAAGATCGCCGCCAAGGATCCGTTCGACGTGTTGATCGTCGGCGGTGGTCCAGCGGGCGCCGCGGCTGCGGTGTACGCGGCGCGCAAGGGCATCCGCACCGGCGTGGCATCGGAGCGTTTCGGCGGCCAGGTGCTCGACACCATGGGCATCGAGAACTTCATTTCGATCAAGGAAACCGAAGGCCCCAAGTTCGCCCATGCGCTCGAAGAGCATGTGCGCAACTACGACGTCGACATCATGAACCTGCAGCGCGCCAAGGCGCTGGTGCCGGGCAAGGACCTGATCGAGGTGCAACTCGAAAGCGGCGCCTCGCTCAAGAGCAAGTCCATCATCATCTCGACCGGTGCGCGCTGGCGCAACATCAACGTGCCCGGCGAGCACGAGTTCAAGAACAAGGGCGTGGCCTACTGCCCGCACTGCGACGGCCCGCTGTTCAAGGGCAAGCGCGTTGCGGTGATCGGTGGCGGCAACTCGGGCGTCGAAGCGGCGATCGACCTGGCTGGCATCGTGGGCCATGTCACGCTGATCGAGTTCGACACCGCCCTGCGCGCCGACGCCGTGCTGCAGCGCAAGCTGCACAGCCTGAAGAACGTCGAGGTGTTCACCAATGCGCAGACCACCGAGATCACCGGCGACCAGAAGGTCAACGGCCTGGTCTACAAAGACCGCGCATCGGGCGAACTGAAGACGGTCGCGCTCGAGGGCGTGTTCATCCAGATCGGCCTGGTGCCGAACACCGACTGGCTCAAGGGCGTGGTCGAGCTGTCCAAGCACGGTGAAATCATCGTCGACGCACGTGGTCAGACCTCGGTGCCCGGCGTGTTTGCGGCCGGCGATGCGACCACGGTGCCGTTCAAGCAGATCATCATCGCGGCCGGCGACGGCGCAAAGGCGGCGCTCGGTGCGTTCGACCATCTGATCCGCACTTCAGCCCCAGCATGAGTAAGTCTTAAGTTGTTTCAATGAGAATCGTTCTCATACAATAAAAGGCCCGGGCGATGCACATTCATTGCCCCTCATTGCCAGCCAGGTCACGCGCGCAGCCCTCTGCGCCTCAAGGTCCAGCAAGCAGTTTTTGCAACTGTTCTCTGGACCTTTTTCGTGGCCACTCATTCCCTTCGCCCCTCTCACCATCGGCTCGCGCTCCTGCCTTTGCTGATCGCCGCTGGCTTCGGCACGGCCGCTCCTGCCTGGTCGCAGCAAATCGCAGCACTCAATGAAGTGGTGGTGAGCGGTTCGCGCTCGGAGCAGGCAAAGGACGACCTGCCGCTCAGCATCGAAGTCATTGGCCGCGACGACATCGAATCCAAGCAGATCGGCGACATCCGCGATGCCGTGCGCGACCTGCCCAACGTCTCTGTCAAACGCTCGCCCGCGCGCTTCGGGCTCGCGCAGGGCAACACCGGCCGCGACGGCAATGCGGGCTTCAACATCCGGGGCCTGGACGGCAACCGCGTGCTGCTGCTCACCGATGGCATCCGCACGCCGCGCAGCTACGTCTTCGGCGCCAATGCCTTCGGCCGCGACTACTTCGACGTCGGCCTGGTCGAGCGCATCGAGATCATCAAGGGCCCGGCCTCGGCGCTCTACGGCTCGGACGGCCTTGCGGGGCTCGTCAACTTCGTCACCCGCGAACCGTCGTCCTTCCTGCGCGACGGCCGCACCTTCGGCGGCAGCGCGAACATCGGCTACAGCGGCGACGACAACGGCGTTCGCGGCGGTGTCACGCTTGCGGGCAAGGCGAACGATGCGCTCCAGTGGCTCATCTCCGCCAACCTCGGCCGCGCGAGCGAACTGGAGAACATGGGCCGGCTCGATGTGCCCAACATCGATCGCACCACGCCTAATCCGCAGCGCGACAGGAACGCCTCCTTGCTGGCCAAGGCCATCGTCACGCCCAACGCCGACCAGCGCCACGCCTTCACCTTCGAGCACGTCGAAAAGACCAGCCGCTACAACCTGCTGTCCGGCATCTCCAAGCCGCGGTACGTGTCCACCTCGGTCGTGGGCCTCAACGCCAAGACCGAACTGGAGCGCGACCGCCTCACCTACGAAGGGCGCCTGCGCCTGAACTCCGTCGTGGCCGACAACCTGCTGGCCGTGGTGAGCTACCAGAAGTCCAAATCGCGCGAGTACATCGACGAAGACCGCTTCAGCGCCGCCGACCGGACGCGAAACGTCACCTACGACGAGAGCACCTGGCAGCTCGGCCTGCAGGCCGACAAGACCCTTCGCATGGGTGGGAACTGGGCGCAGAAGATCACCTACGGCTTCGACTACACCCGCACCAACGTCGAGAACCTGCAGACCGGCCTGGGTCCCCCGGTCGGCGAGAGCTATCCGCTCAAGCGCTTCCCCGATACGCGCGAGACCTCGTCCGCCTTCTATCTGCAGGACGAGTTCATCCACGACCGCTGGAGCATCACGCCGGGCGTTCGTTTGGACCGCTTCTCGCTCGACGCGAATCAGGCGGGTTTCAATGCGCGGGCCGTGTCGCTGTCGGGCTCGGCGGTGTCGCCGAAGCTGGGCGTGCTGTTCCGCGCCACGCCGCAATGGAGCATCTACGGCAACTACGCCTCGGGCTTCAAGGCGCCCAACGCGTTCCAGGTCAACAACTTCTTCGAGAACGTGATCTCGGGCTACCGGACCATTCCCAACCCGAACCTCAAACCCGAGAAGAGCCGCAACATCGAGCTGGGCATGCGCGGGCACGCCGGCGTGCTGCGCTACGACGTGGCCGCGTTCACCGGCGACTACAAGGACCTGATCGAGAACGACCGTCTTGTCGGCGGCCGGGGCATCCCGCGCATCGATCCGTCGATCTTCCAGTCGGTCAACGTCGGACGCGCGCGCATCAGCGGTTTCGAGATCAAGGGCGAGCTGGACTTCACCGACAACGGCACCGGCTTCTCCGTGCCCTTCGCCTACGGCCAGACGCGAGGCCGCGATCGCACCAGCAACCGGCCGCTCAACTCGATCGATCCGCAGAAATTCAGCGCCGGCCTCAAGTACCAGGCGCCGAACTGGAGCGTGGGCCTCGACGCGGTTCATCACGGTGCCAAGGAGTGGGAAGACGTCGACCGCAGCGAGGTGACCACCGGCCTGCAATTCCGCACGCCGGCAGCCACCACGCTGGACATCAGCGCGCAGTGGCGCATCCGCAAGGACCTGCGCCTGAACGCATCGGTGACCAACCTCACCAACAAGCGCTACTGGATGTGGAGCGACGTGCGCGGCCTCACGACGACCTCGGCCCTGCGCGATGCCTACACCCAGCCGGGCCGCAGCTTCAACGTCTCGCTCGTGGCGGACTTCTGATCCGTCCCACCGCAACACGCGAACCAGCAAAAAAGGAAATCCGATGAACGCCGAAGAAACCCGCGCACGTTTCGCAGAACTGCGCGCCAAGGGCATGCGCCACAAGGACGCCGCCGCAGCCATGGGGCTGTCCGAAGGCGCGGCCATCGCCGCGCACACGGGCACGCACGACAAGCCCTTGCGCGCCACGCCGCTCAAAGGTCCGTGGGTCGAGCTTCTGCAGGCGCTGGAGCTGTGCGGTCCCGTGCTCGCGCTCACGCGCAACGAGACCACGGTGCACGAGAAGACCGGTGTCTACGAGAAGGTCTCGGGCAGCGACAAGATGGGCCTCGCGTTGGGCGAGGCCATCGACCTGCGTCTTTTCTTCGGCCGCTGGCATGCCGGGTTCGCGGTCAGCGAGGCGGCGGCCAATGCCGGCGTGTTGCCTTCGCTGAGCCTTCAGTTCTTCAATGAAAACGGCGTGGCGGTCCACAAGATCTTTGCGCGCGAGGCCACCGACCGCGACGCGTTCCAGTCGGTCATCGACAGCCACGCCGCGCCCGAAGCGCGGGTCGCGTTCGTGCCTGCCGACGCCAAGGCCGCAGCGCGAGAGGACAGCGCCATCGACGCGAGCGGGCTCGCCCAGGCCTGGCGCGGCATGCAGGACACGCACGAGTTCTTCGGCCTGCTGAACAAGTTCGAGGTGGAGCGCCAGCAGAGCTTTCGCCTGACCGAAGGCGAGTTCACGCAGCGCGCGCAAACATCGGCGGTGCGCGAGCTGCTGCAGGAAGCCTCGTTCGACGGCACGCCGATCATGGTGTTCGTCGGAAGCCCCGGCTGCATCCAGATCCACTCGGGCCCCGTGGTGCGCGTGGAGCCGATGGAGATGCACGGAATGCTCTGGCTCAACGTGCTGGATCCCGGCTTCAACCTTCACCTGCGCGAAGACCGCATTGCCAGCGTCTGGATCGTCGAGAAGCCCACCAGCGACGGCGTCGTCACCTCGGTCGAGGCTTTCGACGCAGAGGGCGAACTGATGGCGATGTTCTTCGGCGCGCGCAAGCCCGGCGTTCCCGAGCGCGAGGAATGGCGCCAGATCGTGCGCAAGCTCCCGCGCCAGAACGACGCATCCCTGCACGGCTGAGCCGCCGACCCATGACCTACAGCCAAAACTCTCTTCTTCCATCGCTTCCATCGCAGCGCCGACGCGAGGTGCTGCGCGTTCTTTCCGCTTCGGCGCTTGGCGCGGCCGCCTGGCCCGCGCTTGCGCAGGACAACAAGCGCCTGCCGCGGCTGGTAACGGTCAGCGGCGCGATCACCGAGGTGGTCTACCTCCTCGGTGCCGAAGGCCAGCTGGTGGGCACCGACACCACCAGCCTCTATCCCGCCGCCGCGCGCGGCACGCCCAAGGTGGGCTACATGCGCCAGCTGTCGGCCGAGGGCCTGCTGTCGCTCAGGCCCGACGCGATCATCGCCACCAACGAGTCGGGTCCGACCGTGGTGCTCGACCAGGTCCGCAGCGCCGGCGTCAAGGTCGAGATCATCGAAGCCGACCACACCTGGGCGGAAGTGCAGCGCAAGGTGCAGGCCGTGGGCCGCGCGTCCGCGAGGCAAGCGCAGGCGCGCGAACTGCAGGCCCGGCTGGATGCCGAATGGGCGCAGGTGCTGCAGCGCGTGGGCGCGGCCAAGGGGCGCAAGCCGAAGGTGCTTTTCGTGCTCTCGCACAGCGCGAGCCCGCAGGTCTCCGGCGAGAAGACGGCGGCGCATTCGATGATCGGCTTTGCGGGCGGCGTCAACGCGCTCGGCGGCTTCCACGGCTACCGGCCGATGACGGCCGAGGCCATGGCCAGCGCCGCGCCCGACATCATCCTCACGAGCACCCAGAGCATCGAGGCGCACGGCGGCATCGACAAATTCTGGGAGCGGCCCGAACTGGCGCTGACGCCCGCCTACAGGAAGCGCGCGCTGATCACCCAGGATGCCTTGCTGCTGCTGGGCTTCGGCCCGCGCCTGCCGGCCGCCGTCGGCGAGTTGCAAGACAAGTTCCAGGCCGCTCTGGCATGAGCCGCCGGGCCGCTCCCAAGGCGAATACCGCAGCGCGAAGCGCGAAGGCTACGCAATGACCCAAAGGTTTGGAGCGCGTGCCGTGCTGGGCGGCAGCGTGATGCTGCTCGCCGTGGCCTTCGCGGCGGGGGCCGTGTCGGGCGCCTACGCCATCAGTCTTTCGCAGCTCTGGAATGTGCTGACTTCGCTGGGGCAGGGCGCCAGCAGCCAGTCGCCCGAGCACCTGGTGTTTCTCAACATCCGCCTGCCGCGCCTGGTCCTCGGCGTGGCGGCTGGCGCGGGGCTCGGCATGGCGGGCACGCTGATGCAGGGGCTGTTCCGCAATCCGCTGGCCGACCCGGGGCTCATCGGCATCAGCAGCGGCGCGGCGCTGGCGGCCGGCATCACCATCGTGCTGGGGGCGTGGCTGTGGCCGGCGCTGCCGCGCACGTTGGGAAGCTGGACCCTGGTGCTCATGGCTTTCGGCGGCGGCTTCATCGTCACGCTGCTGATCTACGGGCTCTCGCGCAGCGAAGGCGGCACGCGCATGGCGCTGATGCTGCTCGCGGGCATCGCCATCAATGCGCTCGCGAGCGCGGGGCTGGGCCTCCTGAGCGTGATGGCCACCGACGAGCAACTGCGCAGCCTGCAGTTCTGGCTGCTGGGCAGCCTGGGTGGGGCGCGGTGGAGCGCGGTCTTGCTGGTCTGCGGCGCGGTGTTTCTCTCGTGCTGGGCGGCGGGTTCGCTCGCATCGCCGCTGAACGCCATCGCGCTCGGCGAAGCGCAGGCGGCGCTGCTGGGCGTGGATGTGGAGCGCACCAAGCGGCGCGCGGTCGTCATCACGGCGGTGGCGGTGGGCGCGGTGACGGCCACCACCGGGATCATCGGTTTCATCGGGCTGATCGCGCCGCACTGGGTGCGCATGGTGGCGGGGCCCGATCACCGCATCGTGCTGCCGGCCTCGGCGCTGCTGGGCGCGGCGCTGGTACTCGCGGCCGACACGGTGGCGCGCACGGTGATGGCGCCTGCGGAACTGCCGCTGGGCGTGCTCACCGCCTTCATCGGGGTGCCGATGTTCCTCTTGATGCTGCGGCATTTCAGGGGGCGCATATGACGGCTGCGGCGGCTGGGCGCGATGCGATGGCGCTGTTGTGCGCGGATGTGGAAGTGCGCATCGGCGCAAAGACGCTGCTGGCGAATGCCTCGGTGAGCCTCAAGCCGGGCTGCGTGACGGCCATCCTCGGCCCGAACGGCGCGGGCAAGTCGACGCTGCTGTCGGTGCTGGCCGGCCAGCGCCAGCCGACGCGGGGCAGGGCGATGCTCGACGGCCGGCCGCTCGCCGACCACGGCATGCCGACGCTGGCGCTGCGCCGCGCGCTGATGCCGCAGGAGAGCGCGGTAGCCTTCGACTTCACAGCGCAGGACATCGTTGCGCTGGGGCGCTATCCGCACCGCCGGACGCCCGGGCAGGACGAGGACGCGATCATTGCCGAGGCGATGGCGCTGACCGGCGTCACGGCGCTGGCGCCACGCATCCTCAACACGCTCTCCGGCGGAGAAAAGGCCCGGGTTCACCTGTCGCGGGCACTGGCCCAGCTCTGGCATCCGCGCCCCGATGGCGCGAGCCGCTGGCTGCTGCTCGACGAACCCACCGCGGCGCTGGACCTGGCGCACCAGCATTCGGCGATGCGCCTGCTGCGTGCCTGGGCGGCGCGGGGTGTGGGCGTGGTGGCCGTGCTTCACGACCTGAACCTGGCGCGGCGTTATGCCGACGAGGTGGTGGTGCTGGGGGCGGCGGACGGGCTGCGGCAGGGGGCTGCGGCCGAGGTGCTCCAACCCGGGTTGATCGAAGCGGTCTGGGGCATGCCCTGCCAGCCGGTCCACAGCGCGGATGGCACGGTGCAGTACCTGTTCGGCTAGCCCGCGGGCGCTATCTACAAGCTAACGGATCAGTACGTCAGCCGCTCCGGCCGCAGTTCCTGCAAGATCGTCGTCGCGATTTCCTCGATCGACTTGGTCGTGGTCGAGAGCCAGCGGATGCCGGCGCGCCGCATCATGGCTTCGGCTTCGCTCACCTCGTGGCGGCAGTTTTCCAGGCTGGCGTAGCGCGAATCGGGGCGACGTTCGTTGCGGATTTCGCTCAGGCGCTCGGGCTGGATCGTCAGGCCGAAGATCTTCTTTCGGTGCGGCATCAGTGCCGGCGGCAACTGGCGGCGGTCGAAATCCTCGGGGATCAGCGGGTAGTTGGCGGCTTTCAGGCCGTGCTGCATTGCGAGGTAAAGCGAAGTGGGCGTCTTGCCGCTGCGGCTCACGCCGACCAGGATCACGTCGGCGCCCTGCAGGTCGCGGTTGCTCTGGCCGTCGTCGTGCGCCAGGCTGAAGTCGATGGCGGCGATGCGGGCGTTGTATTCCTTGCTCTTGCTCACGTCGCTGAAACGGCCGATGCGGTGGTTCGATTTGACCGCCAGCTCGATTTCCAGCGGCCGCACGAAGGTGCCGAACATGTCCAGCAGCATGCCCTTGCAGCCTGTTTCGATCACTTCCAGCACGTCCATGTTGGCCAGCGTGGTGAAGACGATGGGGCGCACGCCCTCGATCTCCGCCGTGTGGTTGATCTGCCGCACCGCCTGGTGCGCCTTGTCGACGGTGTCGGTGAAGGGCAGCCGCACATGGCGCGGTTTCATCTCGAACTGGGCGAGCACGGCGTTGCCGAAAGTCTCGGCGGTGATGCCGGTGCCGTCGGAAATGAAGAAAACAGTGCGTGTATGCATGGTGTAGCCCTTGCGGCCTTGTCCTGCGGCGCGGGCGACCTTGCCACGCCTACAATCCGGTCGATTATGGGGAATCCGCTTTCCCGACCCCAATTCCTTTCTTTTCCATGCAGGCCGCACCCGCACCCAAAGCAACGACAACGATCGTGCCGTGGCGCCTGCCTGCAGCACCGGTTTCAACTTCTGGAGCTTTCCCATGTCTGCACTTTTCGACGCGACCGCACTGGTCGTACCGTTTGAAAACCTGAGGATGACCGACGTCGAGTCGGTCGGCGGCAAGAACGCCAGCCTCGGCGAAATGATCTCGCAGCTGCCGCAGGGCGTGCGGGTGCCCACCGGTTTCGCGACCACGGCGCACGCATTCCGCCAGTTCCTGGCCCACGACGGCCTGGCCGACAAGATCAGCAAGCGCCTGGCCGCGCTGGACACCGACGATGTGCGCGCGCTGGCCACGGCCGGCGCCGAGATCCGCGCCATGGTCGAGTCCCAGCCCTTTCCCGCCGACTTGCAGAAAGCCATCGGCGAAGCCTTTGCCACGCTGAGCGCCGGCAACCCCGAAGCCTCGTTCGCCGTGCGTTCCTCGGCCACGGCCGAAGACCTGCCCGACGCCTCGTTCGCGGGCCAGCAGGAAACCTTCCTGAACGTGGTGGGCATCGACGACGTGCTGCACAAGATGAAGGAGGTGTTCGCCTCCCTCTACAACGACCGCGCCATCAGCTACCGCGTGCACAAGGGCTTCGAGCACGATGTGGTCGCGCTCTCGGCCGGCGTGCAGCGCATGGTGCGCTCCGACCTCGGCGCCGCCGGCGTCATGTTCACCATCGACACCGAATCGGGCTTCGACCAGGTGGTGTTCATCACCTCGAGCTACGGCCTCGGCGAGACGGTGGTGCAGGGCGCCGTGAACCCTGACGAGTTCTATGTGCACAAGCCGACGCTGCGCGCCGGCAAGCGCGCGGTGATCCGCCGCAACCTGGGCTCCAAGCTGATCCAGATGGAGTTCGCGACGCCCGAAGAGAAAAAGGCCAGCGGCAAGCTGGTGAAGACCACCGACGTCAAGGCCGAGCAGCGCAACCGCTACTCGCTGAGCGACGCCGACGTCGAGCAACTGGCCAAGTACGCCCTGGTGATCGAGGAACACTACGGCCGCCCGATGGACATCGAGTGGGGCAAGGACGGCACCGACGGCCTGCTCTACATCCTGCAGGCGCGCCCCGAAACCGTGAAAAGCCAGCAGCAGGGCAAGGCCGAGCAGCGCTACAAGCTGCTGGGCAAGGGGGCCGTGCTCGCCGAAGGCCGTGCCATCGGCCAGAAGATCGGCACCGGCCCCGTGCGCCTGGTGCACAACATCAGCGAAATGGACAAGGTGCAGGCCGGCGACGTGCTCGTCACCGACATGACCGATCCCAACTGGGAGCCGGTGATGAAGCGCGCGGCCGCCATCGTCACCAACCGCGGCGGGCGCACCTGCCATGCGGCCATCATTGCGCGCGAACTCGGCATCCCGGCCGTGGTCGGCTGCGGCGACGCGACCGACCTGCTGAAGGACGGCACGCTGGTCACCGTGAGCTGCGCCGAGGGCGACACCGGCTTCATCTACGACGGCCTGCTCGAAACCGAAGTGACCGAAGTGCAGCGCGGCGTGATGCCCGAGATCGACATCAAGCTGATGATGAACGTCGGCAATCCGCAACTGGCCTTCGACTTCGCGCAACTGCCGAACCATGGCGTGGGCCTGGCCCGGCTTGAGTTCATCATCAACAACAACATCGGTGTGCACCCGAAGGCGATCCTCGACTACCCGAACGTCGACAACGACCTGAAGAAGGCCGTCGAATCGGTGGCTCGCGGACACGCCTCGCCGCGTGCGTTCTACGTCGACAAGGTCGCCGAAGGCATCGCGACCATCGCTGCCGCCTTCTGGCCCAAGCAGGTGATCGTGCGCCTGTCGGACTTCAAGTCGAACGAATATCGCAAGCTGATCGGCGGCAGCCGCTACGAGCCTGAAGAAGAAAACCCGATGCTGGGCTTCCGCGGCGCGGCGCGCTACCTGAGCGCCGATTTCGGCGAGGCCTTTGCCATGGAGTGCGAGGCGCTCAAGCGCGTGCGCAACGAAATGGGCCTGACCAACGTGCAGATCATGGTGCCCTTCGTGCGAACCCTGGGCCAGGCCGAGCGCGTGACCACCTTGCTGGGTGAGCATGGCCTGAAGCGCGGCGAGAACGATCTCAAGCTGATCATGATGTGCGAGGTGCCGAGCAACGCGATCCTGCCGGAAGAGTTCTTGAAGTTCTTCGACGGCTTCTCGATCGGCTCGAACGACCTGACCCAGCTCACGCTCGGCCTGGATCGCGATTCGGGCCTCGAACTGCTGGCGGCCGATTTCGACGAGCGCGACCCGGCGGTCAAGGCGCTGCTGAGCCGCGTCATCAAGGCATGCAAGGCCGAGGGCAAATACGTGGGCATCTGCGGCCAGGGCCCCAGCGATCATCCGGACTTTGCGCTCTGGCTGGCGGAGCAAGGGATCGAATCGATCTCGCTCAACCCTGACAGCGTGATCGAGACCTGGCAACAACTGGCCAAGCGCTGAACTCGCGAATGGCGGAAATCCCCATGGGGGGATTCCCGCGATTGCGGGGTGTTATTGAAACAAATTGCGTATTTGATGACAGACTGGCGAGATTCACGGGCGCATCCCGGAAGGGAAGACCACCATGATTCTTGTCAAGACACAAACGGGTCAGCAGACCTTGAAGGACCGCTCGGTTCCTCTCTCGCCGCGCCAGCGCTCGGCCTTCATCCTGTTCGATGGCAAGCGCTCGGTCGATGAGGTGCTGGCCAACGGCATGGGCATCGTGCGCGAGGACATCGAACAGATGGTCGCGCTGGGGTTGCTGGAGCCGATGGGAGGCAGTGCCCCCGTGGAGCCCGCGCAGTCCTCCCCGACTGCACCCGCTGCAACGCCGGCGGGCGCTTCAGGGCGCAGCAAGCAGCAGCGCTACAAGGATGCCTACCCCATCGCCACCCAGCTCACGGGCGGCCTCGGGCTGATGGGGTTCCGGCTCAACCTTCAGGTCGAAGGCACGGCGAGTTATGACGACCTGGTGGCGCTGGCGCCCAAGATCCGCGCCGCGGTCGGCGCCGAGAAGGCCGCCGCACTGGACAAAGCCCTCAACGACTGAGGCCGCTTGCCGGGGTGCGAATTCCAGGGCTATAATCGCCGGCTTTGCCTTGCCACACTGCGCCCGACGCTGCAGGTGGCTTTTTCTCTTCCACGGAAGAATCCACAAGGAGTGCCATGCGTCACTATGAAATCATTTTGCTGATCCACCCGGATCAGAGCGAACAAGTTCCGGCCATGCTGGAGCGCTACAAGGGCCTGATCACGGCCGGCGGCGGCAAGATCCACCGCGTTGAAGACTGGGGCCGCCGTCAGCTGGCTTACCAGATCAACAAGCTCAACAAGGCCCACTACCTGTGCGTCAACATTGAAGCCGAACAAGCCGTGATGGGCGAACTCGAACACGCGTTCAAGTTCAACGATGCCGTGCTGCGCCACCTCACCGTCCAGAAGAAGAAGGCCGACACCGGTCCTTCTTCGATGATGAAGACGGTCGAGCGCGAAGAAGCCCGCAAGGCCCAGCAGGCCGAGTACGCCGCCAACAACAACTGATGGTGTGACTGCCGCCGCTGCGGCAAAAGGGGTCAATCAGCTTTTGCTGACCGCCTCGGTTGCCGAACTCGGAGCCTTGCGATACACGCCCGCCGGCCTTCCCGCCATCGACCTCAGACTCGAACACGAGTCGACGCTCGATGAAGCAGGAAAACCCCGGCAGGTGAAGACGGCCCTCAAGGCCGTCGCCTTCGGCGCCATCGCCGAGCGGCTCGCAAGACAGTCGATGGGAAGCCTCTGGCGATTTCAGGGGTTTCTCGCGACACCGGGCAACGGCAAGCATCCGGTCCTGCATGTGCAGGATTTCCAGCAAGATTAATTTTTTCTAGAGGTCCATCATGGCCACGTTCAAGAAATTCAACAAAGACAAGCGCCCCAAGCGCAACACCCAGTCGCTGCTGTTCAAGCGCAAGCGCTTCTGCCGTTTCACCGTCGCTGGCGTCGAAGAAATCGACTACAAGGACATCGACACGCTGCGTGACTTCATCAGCGAAAACGGCAAGATCATCCCCGCACGCCTGACCGGCACGCGCGCGATCTACCAGCGTCAGCTGAACACCGCCATCAAGCGCGCGCGCTTCCTGGCCATGGTGCCGTACAGCGACCAGCACCGCGTCTAAGGAGCAGAGACCATGCAAATCATTCTTCTGGACAAAGTTCTCAACGTCGGCGCCCTGGGCGATATCGTCAAGGTCAAGGACGGCTACGCACGCAACTTCCTGATCCCTTCGGGCCGTGCCCGTCGCGCGACCACCGCCAACAAGGCCGAATTCGAAGCCAAGCGCGTCGAACTCGAGAAGGCCGCGGCCGCCAAGCTGGCCGAGATGCAAGCCCAAGGCGAGAAGCTCGGTGGCACGACCATCAAGCTGACGCAAAAGGCTGGCGTCGACGGTCGCCTGTTCGGCTCGGTCACCAACGGCGACATCGCCGAAGAACTGGGCAAGCAAGGCTACAAGGTTGCCAAGTCGCAAGTGCGCCTGCCCAACGGCCCGATCAAGGTCGTCGGCGACAGCACCGTGAGCGTCGCGCTGCACACCGACGTGGTCGTCGAGATCACCGTCACGGTCTACGGCGAAACCGCCTGATCGTTCGCAGCGCTTCGTGCGCTGAAACAAAAGCCGCCTTCGGGCGGCTTTTGTTTTTTGCCCCGGAGTTTTTCAATGCACTGCACTGGAAGATCACCGTTTATTCACAACCTTGTCCACAGGTGCAGTGCCGTCCGCGGCTTAGCATGCAGGGTTGCAAGGGAAGTCCATGTCCGCCGTTTTCTCCTATGCCGACGGTAATTCGTCGGCCGACCGCCAGATCGCCCAACTGCGTGTCCCGCCGCACTCCATCGAGGCCGAGTCGAGCGTGCTGGGCGGCCTGCTGCTCGACAACTCGGCGTGGGACCGCATGGGCGACTTGCTCGTCGACGGCGACTTCTATCGCCATGAGCACAAGCTGATCTATGCCGCCATCGGCGGGCTGATCAACGCCAGCAAGCCGGCCGACGTCATCACCGTCTACGAGCAGCTGCAGAGCCACGGCAAGGCCGACGAGATCGGCGGGCTGGTGTACCTCAATTCGCTCGCGCAGTACGTGCCGAGCGCGAGCAACATCCGTCGCTATGCGGAGATCGTTCGCGAGCGCTCGATCCTGCGCAAGCTGGTGACCGCCAGCGACGAGATTGCCACCAACGCCTTCAATCCGCAGGGCAAGCCGGTCGACAAGATCCTGGACGAGGCCGAGCAGAAGATCTTCAACATCGGCGAAGAAGGCTCGCGGATGAAGCAGGGCTTCCAGAGCATGGACGCCCTGGTGGTCGAACTGCTCGACCGCGTGACCGAGATGGCCGAAAACCCGAACGACATCACGGGCGTGCGCACCGGCTTTCACGACTTCGACAAGATGACCTCCGGCCTGCAGCCGGGCGACATGATCGTGCTGGCCGCGCGCCCCTCGATGGGCAAGACCTCGCTGGCGATCAACATTGCCGAGCACGTGGCGCTCAACGAGGGGCTGCCCGTGGCGGTGTTCTCGATGGAAATGGGCGCCTCGCAATTGGCGGTGCGTATCGTCGGCTCGATCGGCCGCATCGACCAGGGCCACCTGCGCACCGGCAAGCTCAGCGACGAAGAGTGGCCGCGCCTGACCGAAGCCATCGAGAAGCTGCGCACCGTGTCGCTGCACATCGACGAAACGCCGGGCCTGTCGACCAGCGAACTGCGTGCCAATGCACGCCGGCTGGCGCGCCAATACGGGCGCCTGGGCCTGATCGTGGTCGACTACCTGCAGCTCATGTCGACCAGCACCAGCGGCGACGAGAACCGCGCGACGGCTGTGGGTGAAATCTCACGAGGCCTGAAAATGCTCGCCAAGGAGCTCAAGTGCCCGGTGATCGCGCTGTCTCAGCTCAGCCGCGGCGTCGAAAGCCGCACCGACAAGCGCCCCATGATGAGCGACTTGCGCGAATCCGGCGCCATCGAGCAGGACGCGGACATCATCATGTTCATCTACCGCGACGACTACTACGACAAGAACAGCAAGGAGCCGGGCGTGGCGGAGGTGATCATCAGCAAGCACCGCAACGGCCCCACGGGCACCATCAAGCTGGCCTTCCTCAAGCCGATCACCAAGTTCGAGAACCTGGAAGGCTACAGCCACAGCGATCAGTACTGACGCGAACGGAGTGAGATCATCGGGTCGAAGGACCTTGGGCCTTCGACGGCCATGTCTGCGGTTCCGGCGGTGTCGTGTCCACCTGCCTCGCCTTCATTTGGCGCAGCAGATCGGCCAGCGTCTTGCCCGGTTCGTCGCGAAAGCGCTCGGGCAGCACATCGACCGCGTCCATGCGGTCGACGCGAAATCCGCGAAAGTCATTGCGCAGCTCACACCAGGTCGAGAGCGTCCAGACCTTCCCCCAGTAGAAGCAGCCGAGCGGCCGCACCGTGCGCTCGCTGGCATCGCCTGACACGTCGCGGTAGTTCAGGCGCAGTTTCTGGCGCGCCTGCACGGCCTCGCGCAAGGCCTGCAGCCGCGCGCCCATGACGTCGTCCAGGCCGAGTGCGGGCGCATAGAGCGCCAGCGCTTCCGCCGACACGCGCGCGGCCGGCGGCAGCACCGAGAGGATCTTGCCCAAGCCCGTTTCGATGTCGCGTGCGAGCGCTGGATCGACCCAGCTCTGCGCGAGCCGCGCCGCGGCCACGAGCGCCGAAGCCTCGTCCTGGGTGAACATCAGCGGGGGCAGCTCGAAGCCCACGCCCAGCCGGTAGCCCACGCCGGCTTCGCCCTCGATCGGCACGCCCTGGTGCTGCAGGTCGGCCACGTCGCGGTACACCGTGCGCTCCGACACCTCCAGGCGCTGTGCGAGAAACGCGGCCGTGGTGAGCCGACGCCCGCGGATGAGCTGCACGAGCTGGAACAGGCGGTCGGCGCGGCGCATCAGCGCGTACCGGAGAGCTTCTTGGCGAAGTTCTCGACGAAGTAGCGCTTGCCGCGCTGCACGACCGTGTGGCCCTCGGATTCGAACCTGGCCATCTGCGCCCCGATGCTGCCGGGGTACTTGGGGTGGAGTTCGCCGCCGATCTTGAGGGTGCGCCGGTAGGGCGTCTCGTCCTGAATCTTCGACTCTTCGGTGGCTTGCGCGACCATGTGCGAAAAGATCGCCGTGGTCACGGTGCAGCCGATGGTGGCCAGCTTTTCTTCATGCTCATGCAACTCCGATGTGGATCGCCACCTTGTCCGGCCCCTCGTAGGCTTCGAAATCGCAGCGGTAGCGCCGCGCGATTTCCGGGTGCGCCTCGAAATACTGCCAGATGCGCTGCCAGGTGGCGACCACCATTTGCGGCATCTCGCCCTGACCGTTGAAGACGAGGTAGTCGCCGGCTTCGACGGCCACGCTGTTCGCGCCGTCCGAGACTGCCACGCCGACGGTGATGTCGAACGGGCCATGGGCATCGGATTCGTAGGCGGAGTAGATGCCGAAGATGCGCGTGTCACTCGTGCGGTGAGGCGTCGATTCGTAGGTCTGTTCGCCGAAGAAACGGCCCCACAGTGCGCCGATGCGGGCCGTGGCGGGATCGTTTTCTTCGCGGTTGGTCGTGCGGACCGTGAGACCGGCGACCCGGAAGGCGTCGTGGTGTTGGCGGGCGGGTTCCATGGGTTCTTCTCCTGCAAAGGTGATGTCGTTGTTGTGCCGGTCAGAGCGCGAGTGTTTTCAGGTCGGCCTTCATGGCTCGGGCAATCAATGCCATGTCGGCGTCGGCGATATCGAACATGCCGAAGCGGAACTTGTAGCCCCATTGCTTCGGCGTCTCGATGAAGGCGAGGCGCTCGATCAGCGGCGCGATGGGCGCTTCGTGCGAGGCCGCATAGCTCACATCGCGGCGCCAGGGCACGAAGCCGCCGCCTATGTCGAACTCGTACGGTTCGCCGGGCAGCACGGTGCCGATCGCGACGAAGCTCTGCAGCTTGTCCGTGCCGCCGAACACATTGGCCGGCGCGTAGTAGGCCACGCGGTCGCCCGCGGCGACCCGCTTGAGCGGGCCCAGCTTGCCGTGCCCAACCTGCATGAAGCCGAGCGGCTTGTGGTCGCGCCCGCGCCGGGCATGCTCGGCGCTCGCGACGGCGATCCAGTTGCGCTGTGCCATGACCCTTCAGGCGAGGGCGTGCAGGCCGACTTCGTTACCTTCGGTGTCGCGCAGGTGGGCGATGAAACCCATGCCCGGTGGCAGCGCGGACTTGGGCGCCACGATCTGTCCGCCGGCCGCCTCGACGCGAGAGAGCACGGCGTCGATGCTGGGCATGCAATCGAGGTAGATGCGGGTGCTGCTGCCTGCGCGGGCAGCGGCACTTGCGCCGGCCTGCAAGGCGCCGCCGACGCCTGGGGCGTCATACGGAAAAATAGCCAGCGCCTCGCCGCCGAGATTTTCGCGGCGCAGCTTGCGCGCCAGCACGGTTTCATAGAAGGCCTGGGCACGGTCCAGGTCGCTGACCGGAATCTCGAACCAGGTGATTGCGTTCTGCATGAGGAGCTCTCTTTCGTTGTGTTGGAAGGAGCCTCGATGGTGCGACCCGCCTCCTGACAACGTCTTGTCAGGAGCCTGTCATCGCGGGCGAAAAAAAGCCCGCCATGCCTCTGGGAGCATGCGCGGGCTCGTGCCGAGCTGGCGGCTTTTTTAGAGCACGTCGCTCGCGAAATCAGCCAGCCGCGAGCGTTCGCCGCGCGCCAGCGTGATGTGCCCGCCGTGCGGCCAGCCCTTGAACTTGTCGACCGCGAAGGTGAGGCCCGAGGAGCCTTCCGTCAGGTACGGCGTGTCGATCTGCGCCAGGTTGCCCATGCAGATGATCTTGGTGCCCGGGCCGGCGCGGGTGATCAGCGTCTTCATCTGCTTGGGCGTCAAGTTCTGCGCCTCGTCGATGATCACGTACTTGTTCAGGAAGGTGCGGCCGCGCATGAAGTTCATGCTCTTGACCTTGATGCGGCTGCGGATCAGCTCGTTGGTGGCCGCGCGGCCCCATTCGCCGGCACCGCCGCCGTCACCCTTGGCCAGGAACTCGAGATTGTCGTCGAGCGCGCCCATCCAGGGACCCATCTTTTCTTCCTCGGTGCCGGGGAGAAAGCCGATATCCTCGCCCACGCTCACGGTGGCGCGGGTCATGATGATCTCGGTGTAGCGACGGTCGTCCAGCACCTGCGTGAGGCCCGAGGCCAGCGCCATCAGCGTCTTGCCGGTGCCGGCGGTGCCGGTCAGCGTGACGAAGTCGATCTCCGGGTCCATCAGCAGGTTCATCGCGAAGTTCTGCTCGCGATTGCGCGTGTTCACGCCCCAGACCGCGTTCTTGCCGGAGCTGTAGTCCTTGAGCGTCTTGAGCACCGCGGTCTTGTCGCGGATTTCGGTGACGCGCGCGTACATGCTCGGCTCGCCGGGCGCCTCGAAGAAGACGAACTGGTTGATGTACAGGTTGGGCACGATCGGACCGCTGATGCGATAGAAGGTGTTGCTGCCGCTCTGCCAGCTCTCGACGGTCTTGCTCTGGCGGGTCCAGAAGTCGGGCGGGAGCGCCAGCGAGCCTGCGTAGAGCAGGTCGCCGTCTTCCAGCGTCTTGTCGTTCTGGTAGTCGTCGGCGGCCAGGCCCAGTGCGCGCGCCTTGACGCGCATGTTGATGTCCTTGGACACCAGCACCACTTCCTGCTTCGGCTTGCCCGGCTGGTCCTTGGCGTGGTGGTCGCGCAGCGCCTGCACCACACCGAGGATCTGGTTGTCGGCCTTGCCCTGGGGCAGGCTGACCGGCAGCGAGTAGTCGAGCGGGGCGGTCTGGAAGAACAGGCGGCCGCCGGCTTCGCGATGGCCGGTGGTGTCCAGCTTGAGGCCCTTGTCGATGTCGGCGTCCTGGGCGCCGGCCAGCGCGTCGAGCGTGCGGCTGGTCTGGCGGCCGTTGCGCGCGACTTCCGTGGTGCCCTTCTTGTGGCCGTCGAGCTCTTCCAGCACGATCATCGGCAGGAAGATGTCGTGCTCCTCGAAGCGGAACAGGCACATGGGGTCGTGCAGCAGCACGTTCGTGTCGAGCACGAAGAGCTTGGCCGGACCGGTGGATTTGCTGCGCTTGGGGCGAGCCGGGGCCTGGGGCGCGGCAGCCGGTGCCGGGGCAGGCGCCGGGGGCGTTTGCACCCGGGTCTCGACCTGGATCGCGGCGGGCTGCTGCTGTGGCGCGCTCACGGGCGTGGGAGAGGGTGTAGGCGAGGGCGTCGGTGCCGTCCGCGACCTGGCCCGGCGTGAGGAGCGTGCGGCTTCGCCGCCGCCTGCCGTTTCGGAGCCCACGCTGTCAAACAGCTCCAGTGGCTGCGGGCGGTTCGGGGCTGCTTCGTCGGTGCGCTGATCCTCGGAGCGGCGCGAGCCCCTGTGCGAGGACCGTGCGGGCGCGTCGTGCGCATCCGGCGAGAGCAGTGCGGCGCGTTTCGTGGGGGCGGGAGGCAATGGCATGTGTCAGATCGCTCGCAGGAAGTGGAAACCAGAAAACGAAAAAGCCGCCTGAAGACCTAGGCGGCTTTGTTCGGGGGATGCGGTCGTGGAGCTCAACGGCATGAAACCATTATGCACACCGCAGGCGACGCACCAGAGGCTCTTTGCGGCTTTTACGCACTGCGTTGGGCATTCCCCACGCGATGGCGTCAAGCGAACCCCCGGAGGAAGCTTGCTGCCGTGTCAGGCAGCCTTCTTGAGCGTCTTGACTGCCTTGAGCACGTCGTCGACATGGCCCGGGACCTTGAGTCCGCGCCATTCGGCCTTCAGGATGCCGTCGGCGCCAATGAGGAAGGTGCTGCGTTCGATGCCCTTGACCTTCTTGCCGTACATGATCTTGTTCTTGACCACGCCGAACATGTGGCACATCTTTTCTTCGGTGTCGGCGATGAGTTCGAAGGGAAGCTCGAGCTTGGCCTTGAATTCGTCATGCGACTTCATGTTGTCGCGGGAAACGCCGAAAACGGTGGCACCGGCTTTTTCGAAGTCCTTGTAGCGGTCGCGAAACTGCATGGCTTCTGTGGTGCAACCCGGGGTGTTATCTTTCGGGTAAAAATACATGACCAGCACGTGGCCGAGATGCGAGGTATTCGAGACCTTGAGGCCGCCCGTGGCGTTGGCGTCGAATTCAGGAATGGGTTTGTTGACAACGATCGCCATGAAACTTGTTTTCTCCGTTAGATTCCATGGATCGAGTTCTTTTTCGCAGACTCGATGCACGGAGGATTGGTCGTTGCTAACTTTGGGGTAGCTCGCCTGTTCGCAACCGGCGATTTTACCCCGAAAATACCCCTCTCAGCCAGCGGCGGGGCTCTCCACCAGCAGGGCGGCAATCACATGCCGGCCTTCGCCGGCCAGGATGTTGTAGGTCCTGCAGGCCGCCGGGGTGTCCATGGTCTCGACGCCGGTGCGCTGCGCCATCAGGGGCTGGAGCCAGGCAGGCTGGGGAAACCGGATGCGGGTTCCGCTCCCGAAAATGATCAATTCGGCGCCCAGCGACGCAAGCTGGGCGAAATGTTCGGCGCCAAGTTCGTCGAAACGGGTGCAGTTCCACTCGAAACGCTCGCCGCGAGAGCCGACCACTACGCTGCCCTCGACCTTTTCGTTGTTGATCGCAACCCAGCCGGGGCCGTGCGCGGTGAGGGACTGGGTGTCGGATTTGTCGGGCTGGAGCTTCATGGGGGCGCTGGGAACTGTGGTCAAATTATAGGTTTTCCCCAGTGACACGAGGCCTGCCAGGGCCTTTTGACCTTTGAGTAAACCCGCCCGGGAGGGCCTTTTGAAGCAGCTCAAGAAATCGGCCAAGCTGGCCAACGTTCTCTACGACATCCGCGGCCCCATCATGGACGCCGCCAAGCAGATGGAAGAGGACGGCCAGAAGATCATCAAGCTCAATATCGGCAATCTCGCCGTATTCGGCTTCGATGCGCCCGAGGAAATCCAGCAGGACATGATCCGCAACCTGCCGACCTCGGCGGGCTACTCCGACAGCAAGGGTGTCTTCGCCGCGCGCAAGGCCGTGATGCACGAGACCCAGAAGCAGGGCATTGCCGGTGTCACGCTGGACGACATCTACCTGGGCAACGGCGCCAGCGAACTGATCGCCATGGCCACCAATGCGCTCCTGGACAACGGCGACGAAATGCTGCTGCCCGCCCCCGACTACCCGCTGTGGACCGCGTCCTCCAGCCTGTCGGGCGGCACCCCGGTGCACTACCTGTGCGACGAGGCCAACGGCTGGATGCCCAACCTGGACGACATCCGCGCCAAGATCACGCCCCGCACCAAGGGCATCGTGGTCATCAACCCCAACAACCCGACCGGCGCCCTTTATTCCGACGAGTTGCTCAAGAGCATCGTGGCCATCGCCCGCGAACACAGCCTCGTGATCTTCGCCGACGAGGTCTACGACAAGGTGCTGTACGACGGCGTCAAGCACACCGCCATCGCCAGCCTGTCGACCGACGTGCTCACGCTCACCTTCAATTCGCTTTCCAAGAGTTATCGCTCGTGCGGCTACCGCGCCGGCTGGCTGGTTGTTTCCGGCGACAAGCGCGCAGCACAGGACTACATCGAGGGCCTGAACATGCTCTCGAACATGCGCCTGTGCGCCAACGTGCCGGGCCAGTGGGCCATCCAGACGGCACTGGGCGGCTACCAGAGCATCAACGACCTGGTCTGCGAGGGCGGGCGCCTGCGCCGCCAGCGCGACCTGGCCTACGAACTCATCACCGCCATTCCGGGCGTGAGCTGCGTCAAGCCCAGCGCCGCGCTCTACATGTTCCCCAGGCTCGACCCCGAGGTCTATCCGATCGCGGACGACCGCCAGTTCTTCCTCGAGCTGCTCAAGGAAACCCGCGTGATGCTGGTGCAGGGCACCGGCTTCAACTGGGCCACGCCGGACCATTTCCGCATCGTGTTCCTGCCCCACGAAGACGACCTGCGCGAGGCCATCAACCGCATCGCGAAATTCCTGGAGCAGTACCGCCTGCGCCGCAAGACGAGGTCATGAAATCCGCCTGCATCGCCGCGGCGCTGTCGCTCGCCGCGCTTTCCGCCTATGCCGCGGAAAGAGACCCGATGGCGTTCTCGCACAACGACTGGGAGGTGGCCTGCGACAACACGCGCACCTGCCGCGCGGCGGGCTATCAGTTGGACGCCGGGCCGTCGGACCCCGTGTCGATGCTCATCACCCGCGCCGCGGGTCCGGGCACGGCCATCGACGTCAAGCTGCAGGTCGGCGGTGAGGGCGAGGTCAAAGGGCCGCTGCGGTTCAAGGTTGGCAAGGCCACCGTGTCCGGCCTCGAGGGCGACATCGCCGAGCTCGAGGCGAACCAGGTCCGCACCATCCTTCCCGAATTGCTCAAGGGCGACGAAGCGACCGTCACCGCCGGCGGCAGGACGTGGACGCTGTCGCTGGCCGGTCTCAACGCCGTGCTGCTGAAGATGGACGAGGTGCAAGGCCGTGTCGGCACGCCCGGTGCGCTGGTGCGCCGCGGCGCGAAGCCCGAGTCTTCGGTGCTCCCGCCGGTGCGGGTCCCCACCACGAGCGTATTCAAGCCGCCCAAGGCGCGCCCCGGCGACGATGCATTGGCCGCGCGTATCTTTCCGTCGCTCGACATGGCCGACGTGAAGGAACAGTGCAACAACAGCCAGGAGCTGAACGCCAAATCGCTGGCCGTCCACCGCCTGACCGGCAGCAAGGTTCTCTTGTCCCTGGGCTGCGGCATGGGGGCTTACAACTACTCGAGCCTGCTCTGGATCGCCAACGACAAGCCGCCATATGCGCCCGTGTCCATCGAGGCGAACGGCGACTTCGACGAGAAGGACGCGAGCGTTACCTCGTCCATGAAAGGCCGCGGCATCGGCGACTGCTGGTGGAGCGAGACCTGGAACTTCAACGGCCGCGACTTCGTGCGCACGAGCGCCACCGGCGACGGCATGTGCCGAGGTTTTGCCGGCGGCGCCTGGAGCCTGCCCCGCTACGTCGATCGCGGCGCCACCCCATCCAAACCATGAACGCGACCCTCCCAATGAAACCCATCCAAGTAGGCCTGCTCGGCGCAGGCACGGTCGGCAGCGGCACCTTCAAGGTGCTCCAGCGCAACCAGGAAGAAATCAAGCGCCGCGCCGGCCGCGGCATCGAGATCACCATGGTGGCCGACCTGGACACCGCCCGCGCCCGCGAAGTGGCCGGCGAAGGCGTCAAGGTGGTGGCCGATGCGCGCGAAATCATTGCCAATCCCGACATCGACATCGTCATCGAGCTGATCGGCGGCTACGGCATCGCGAAGCAGCTCGTGCTCGAAGCCATTGCGGCCGGCAAGCATGTGGTCACGGCCAACAAGGCGCTGCTCGCGGTGCACGGCACCGAGATCTTCGCGGCCGCGCATGCCAAGGGCGTGATGGTGGCTTTCGAGGCGGCGGTGGCCGGCGGCATCCCGATCATCAAGGCGCTGCGCGAAGGCCTCACGGCCAACAGCATCCAGTGGCTGGCCGGCATCATCAACGGCACCACCAACTTCATCCTCTCGGAGATGCGCGACAAGGGCCTGGACTTCGCCACCGTGCTGAAGGAAGCCCAGCGCCTGGGTTACGCCGAAGCGGACCCCACCTTCGACATCGAAGGCGTGGACGCCGGCCACAAGGTCACGCTGATGAGCGCCATCGCGTTCGGCATTCCGGTGCAATTCGACAAGGCGCACATCGAGGGCATCACCAAGCTCGCCGCGCAGGACATCAAGTACGCCGAGCAGCTCGGCTACCGCATCAAGCTCCTGGGCATCACCAAGCGCACGCCCAAGGGCATCGAGCTGCGCGTGCACCCGTCGCTCGTGCCGTCCAAGCGCCTGCTGGCGAATGTCGAAGGCGCGATGAACGCGGTGGTGGTGCACGGCGACGCCGTCGGCACCACGCTCTACTACGGCAAGGGCGCCGGCAGCGAGCCGACCGCGAGCGCAGTGATCGCCGACCTGGTCGACATCACCCGCCTGCACACGGCCGACGCCGCGCACCGCGTGCCGCACCTGGCCTTCCACCCCGATGCGATGAGCGACCTGAAGGTGCTGCCGATGGCCGAGGTCGTCACCAGCTACTACCTGCGCCTGCGCGTGGCCGACCAGGCCGGCGTGCTCGCCAAGGTCACGGGGCTGCTGGCCACCGCCGGCATCAGCATCGACGCGGTGCTGCAGCGCGAAGCCGACGAAGTGGGCGGCGAGGGCTCCACGCAGACCGACCTGATCATCCTCACCCACGACGCGCGCGAAGGCACCGTCGACGACGTGCTGGCCGAGCTTCAGGCGCTGCCGACCGTGCTCGAACCCATCGTGCGCATCCGCAAGGAAGAGTTGAAGTGAACTATCTGAGCACCCGCGGCCACCCGGACCGCAAGCGCTTCTGCGAAATCCTGCTCGAAGGCCTCGCGCCCGATGGCGGCCTGTACCTGCCCGAGCAGTACCCGCAGGTCGATACCGCCACGCTCGCGAAGTGGCGCGATCTGCCCTATGCCGAGCTGGCCTTCGAGATCCTCTCGCTCTACATCGACGACATTCCGCCCGCCGACCTGAAGGCGATCTGCGCCAGGACCTACACCGCCGAGGTGTTCGGCACCGACGAGATCGTGCCGCTGCGCGAGCTCGAAGACGGCGTGTACATCGAAGCCCTGTCCAACGGCCCCACGCTGGCCTTCAAGGACATGGCGATGCAACTGCTGGGCAACCTGTTCGAGTACGAACTGGCCCGCCGCGGCGCAGAGCTCAACATCCTGGGCGCCACCAGCGGCGACACCGGCAGCGCGGCCGAGTACGCCATGCGCGGCAAGACGGGCGTGCGCGTCTTCATGACCTCGCCGGACGGCCGCATGAGCCCGTTCCAGCAGGCGCAGATGTTCAGCCTGCAGGACGACAACATCCACAACATAGCCATCACCGGCGTGTTCGACGACTGCCAGGACATCGTGAAGGCGGTGTCCAACGACCTGGGCTTCAAGCGCAAGTACCGCATCGGCACCGTCAACTCGATCAACTGGGCGCGGCTGCTCGCGCAGGTCGTCTACTACTTCGCGGGCTACTTCCAGGCCACCGCGAGCAACGACAAGCCGGTGAGCTTCACCGTACCCTCGGGCAACTTCGGCAACGTCTGCGCGGGCCACGTGGCGCGCATGATGGGCCTGCCCATCCAGACGCTGGTGGTCGCCACCAACGAGAACGACGTGCTCGACGAGTTCTTCCGCACCGGCATCTACCGCGTGCGCGGTGCCGTCGACACGCACGAGACCTCCAGCCCCTCGATGGACATCAGCAAGGCCAGCAATTTCGAGCGCTTCGTGTTCGACCTGGTCGGCCGCGACGCAGGCAGGCTGCGCAAGCTCTTCGTCGAAGACCTGGGCCTGGAAGGCCGCTTCGACCTGAGCGCCGACCCGGCCTTCGAGCAGGCGGCTGAGCGCTTCGGCTTCAAGAGCAGCCGCAGCACGCACGCCGACCGCCTGGCCACCATCCGCGACACCGAGAAGCGCTTTGCCACGCTGATCGACCCGCACACGGCCGACGGCCTGAAGGCCGCGCGCGAGCACCTCGCGCCGGGCGTGCCGATGGTGGTGCTCGAAACCGCATTGCCCATCAAGTTCGCCGCCACCATCGTCGAGGCGCTGGGTCATGAGCCCGACCGGCCTGCGAAGTTCGAAGGCATCGAGGCGCTGCCCAAGCGCGTGGTCAAGCTGCCGGCCGATGCCGAAGCGGTCAAGGCCTACATCGCCGAAAACTGTGACTGACGTCCTCGGCTGTCCGGCATGAAGGTCGTCGGCTTTGCCGGTTACTCGGGCGCGGGCAAGACCACGCTGCTCGAGCGTCTGATTCCGGCGCTCAAGCGGCTGGGGCAACGCGTGTCGGTGGTCAAGCACGCGCACCACAAGTTCGACATCGACCATCCGGGCAAGGACACCTGGCGCCATCGGGAAGCTGGAGCCTTCGAGGTGGTCGTCGCTTCCGGCAAGCGCCTGGCGCTGATGCGCGAGTTCGAGCAGCCGGCCGAGCTCAGCGTGCACCAGCTTCTGGCCGAGCTGCATCCGGCCGCCGACTGGGTGCTGGTCGAAGGATTCCGGCACAGCGACGTGCACAAGATCGAGGTCTGGCGCCCGCCCGAGGACGGCCAGCCGACTCGGCCCCTGCTCTATGCCGACGATCCGTTCGTCACCGCCATCGCCACCGATGCACCGGCCAGCCTGCCGTCGCCCACCGAGCGGCCGCTGTTCGACCTCAACGACGCCGAGGCCATCGCGCAGTGGCTCATCGCCCATGGCGAGCGCTTCGAGTACAACCCGGAACACCATGGCTGACACACCCGTTCCGTTCTCCGCGTCCAACGCGCGGCCCCCGCTCATGCCGCTGGATGAGGCCATCGCGCAATTGCTGGCCAAGGCCGTGCCGAAGCTTGCCGACGAAAGCGTCATCACTTTGGACGCCGACGGCCGCGTGCTGGCGGAAGACCTGGTCTCCGGCCTCACCGTGCCACCGCGCGACAACAGCGCGATGGACGGCTACGCGGTGCGTGCGGCCGACTGCGCCACGCCCGGCGCGTTGCTGCCGGTGACGCAGCGCATTCCCGCGGGCACCGTCGGCACGCCGCTCGCGGCCGGCACCGCGGCGCGCATCTTCACCGGTGCGCAGATTCCCGAGGGCGCCGATGCGGTCGTGATGCAGGAAGACACCGGCGCCACACCGCAGGAAGGCAGCCTGGGTTCGGTGCGTGTTGCGATCGTTCCGGTGGCCGGGCAATGGGTCCGACGCGCGGGCGAAGACGTGGCCTCCGGCGACGTCGTCTTGAGGAAGGGTGAACGGCTCACGCCAGCCGCGCTCGGCCTCGCGGCCAGCGTGGGCTTTCACAAACTGCGGGTGGCACGCAAGCCGCGCGTGGCGATGCTCTCCACCGGCGACGAGCTGGTGATGCCCGGCGAGGTCGCGCCCGACGCGATGGCGCCCGGCGCGATCTACAACTCCAACCGTTTCTTCATGCGCGCCTTGCTGCACAGGCTGGGCTGCGAGGTGAACGACCTGGGCATCGTGGCCGACAACCGCGAGACCACCATCGCCGCCTTGCGCGATGCTGCAGAGACCAGCGACGTGATCATCACGACCGGCGGTGTCTCCGTCGGCGAAGAAGACCACATCCGCGCCGCGCTGCAGACGCTGGGTGAACTGCAGCTGTGGTCGCTGTCGATGAAGCCCGGCAAGCCTTTCGCTTATGGCTCCATTGCGCGCAGCAACGGGCAGGGTGTTTGCCACGTCACGGGGTTGCCCGGCAACCCGGTGTCCAGCTTCCTGACTTTCCTGATGCTCGTGCGCCCTTTCCTGCTGACGCTGCAAGGCGCCGATCGCGTGACGCCCGAGGCCGTGCAGATGCGCGCCGATTTCGACTGGCCGCGTGCCGACAAGCGCCGCGAGTTCCTCCGCGCACGGCGCAACGCCGCGGGCGGGCTCGACCTGTTCGCCAACCAGAGCTCGGGCGTGCTGACCTCGATGGTCTGGGGCGACGGCGTGGTCGACAACCCCTCGGGCCGGACGATCAAGTCCGGCGACACCGTGAATTTCATTCCTTTCGCCTCGCTGCTCGCCTGATACGCCCATGAAGGTCCAGATCCGCTATTTCGCCTCGGTGCGCGAGGCGCTCTCCACGAGCAACGAAACCGTCGATACCCGTGCCGAAACGCTCGCCGCGCTGCGCGACGAACTCATCACACGCGGCGGCGCGCACGCCACCGCCCTCGCGCGCGGCAAGGCGGTGCGCATGGCGCTCGACCAGGTCATGAGCGACGAAGCCGCAGTCCTGCACGAGGGCTGCGAAGTCGCCTTCTTCCCGCCGGTTACGGGCGGCTGAGCCGCGCGTCCAGCGCCACCAGGCGCTCGCGCAGATCGTCGGAGGCGCGGGTCATCGGTGAGCGAAGCTCGTCGCGCATCGAACCGTCGCTGGCCAGCAGCGCCTTCAGCGGGCCGGGGTTCGCTTCGGCAAACAGCATCTCGATCAGCGGCTGCAGCGGTTGCCATTCGGCGCGGGCCTCGGCGACGCGGTTGTCGGCCAGGAGACGCAGCACCTGCACGAAGCGCTTCGTCTGCACATGCCCGCTGGCCGCGATGGCGCCCACGCCGCCTTCGGCCACCGTCGAGAAGATCTGGTGGTCTTCGCCCGACAGCACCTGAAGGCGGCCATCGGCGATCAGGGCGCGCGTCTTGGCCATGTCGCCGCCGCAGTCCTTGATGCCGCTGATGCGCGGGTGTGCGGCGAGCGCCAGCAGTGTTTCGCGCGAGAGGGTGGCGCCGGTGCGGTAGGGAATGTCGTAGATCAAGACCGACACCGCGCTCGCGTCGGCGATCGCGCGGAACCATTCGAGGAGGCCTGCCTGCGACGGGCGGATGTAGTGCGGCGCGGGCACAAGAAGGCCCGCGAGCGTCCGCTCCGAGAGCTTGCGCACCCAGGCCGTCGTCTTGCCCAGGTGGTAGCCCGAGAGGCCCATGACGACCGGCAGTCCGCCGGCGGCGGCTTGCACCGTGTCGAGCGAAGCCAGCTGCTCCGCCTCGTCGAGCGCGGCGGCTTCGCCGGTCGACCCGCAGACCACGAAGCCGGCCACGCCGTGGTCCGCCAGGCGGCGGGTGAGCGCAGCGAGCGCCGCATGGTCGACTGCGCCGTCCCGGAACGGTGTGACGAGCGGAATCCAGAGGCCCGAAAAATCAGGCGTGGGGGAGGTTGTCTGTTGTTGTGGCACGCAGGCTTCCTTTCAGGAATCGACCGATGGAAAGAACCACCGTCCGATGCGCGCACAACCATGCAGGGTCAAAGCCTTGGGCAGGTTCCGTCGCTCATCCGACGACGGAACCGCAGCTCCGGTCAGACGAGCTTGGGTTTTTTGGCTTTGCTGCCCTGGCGCGCGCAACGGCTCCCCGGGTGCGAAAGCACCGTGGAGAACGTGGCGAGGCAAGGCATGGGCGCAGTCTATCTCGATGACACAATCCGGACATGAGCGTTGCGCGTGTTTCGATCCAGACGGGTGATTTCGACCTGAGCCAGGAGCTTGCCACGTTGCGCGCGGGCGACAAGCGGGTGGGCGCCGTCTGCAGCTTCATCGGCACAGTAAGGGACCGCAACGATGGCAGCACCGTTGCCTCGATGGAACTGGAGCACTACCCAGGCATGACCGAGAAAGCCATCGAGGCCATGATCGACGAGGCGCACAAGCGCTTCGACATCCTCGGCGCCCGCGTGATCCACCGCGTGGGCCTGCTGCAGCCGCTGGACCAGATCATGATGGTGGCGGTGGTCTCGGCCCATCGCGGCCAGAGCTTCGAGGCCTGCGAGTTCCTGATGGACTACCTCAAGACCCAGGCCCCGTTCTGGAAAAAAGAACAGACGCCCGAAGGCGCCCGCTGGGTCGATGCGCGCGTCAGCGACGACGCGGCGTTGGCGCGCTGGGGCATCACGGCCCCGAACGCTTAAAGAGGCTTAAAGAGGCTTGAAGCCGCTGGCCTGGATGATCCGCTCCCAGGTCTGCGTGTAGCTGCGCACGCGGCCCGCGAACTGGCCCTGCGGCTCGTAGCCGACCGTGAGGCCCATCGTCGTGAGCTTCTGCTTCACATCCGGCATCGCCAGCACCTTCTGCAGCGCATCGCCGTACTTGTCGATGATCGGCTGCGGCGTGCCCACCGGCGCGAAGATGCCGTAGTAGGGAAGGTCTTCCAGGTTCGAGAAGCCGAGTTCGGTGAAGGTCGGCACGTTCGGAATCACCGCCTGGCGCTTGGCGCCGATGGAGGCCACGATGCGCACCTTGCCCGCCTTGTGGTTCTCGATGAAGTCCGGCACCGAAGCGATGCCCGCGGTGATCTGGTTGCCCAGCATGTCGGCCACCATGGGCGCGCTGCCACGGTAGGGCGCGGGCTGCACGTCGATCTTGTACGTGTCCGAGATCATCTTCACGAGGAACTCGGGAATCGACGCGGGCGCGGGGATGCCGATGGTCTCCTTGCCATCCTTGGCGGTGCGGACCCACTTCACGTACTCGTCGATGCTCTTGGCCGGCGTGCCGCCCGAAACGGCCAGCACGTTGGCGAAGGTGGCGAAACCGGCTACGGGCACGAAGTCGGTGGCGGGGTTGAAGCCGGGGTTCTTCACGACCTGCGGCAGGATCGAGATGGTGTGGTCGTGCGTGAGGAACAGCGTGTGGCCGTCGGCAGGCGAGGACTTCAGCACCGTCGCGGCGATCTGCCCGCCCGCGCCGGCGCGGTTTTCCACCACCACCGGCACGCCCAGCACGTCCTTGAGCTTTTCGCCCAGCGTGCGCGCAATGGCGTCGGTGCCCGCGCCCGCCGGAAAGCCCACGAGCAGGCGGATGGGGGTGCTGCCTTGCGCCTGCGCAAGACCCGACAGGCCCACGGCGGCTAGAAAGAGGCTCGCGCTGACCGCCCTGCGGATCGGCTGCATGCGCTGCATTGAAAAAACCATGATCGACTCCATTCGAGAGAGAGAAATGCCTACGGCATGAAAGTGCAGGGCACCGTGCAATACCCGTGCCCGCAGCGCGAGTCCGGTTTGCAACCTTGAATCGTGCCCGAACGCCCCTATTTTGGAAGCAGGAATACCACCATGCGACAAGACAAACTCACCACCAAATTTCAGGAAGCGCTGAGCGACGCGCAGACGCTGGCGCTCGGCAACGACAACGCCTACATCGAACCGGCCCACTTGCTGGTCGCGATGCTGCGCCAGGACGACGGCCCCCGCGCCCTGCTGGAGCGTGCCGGCGTCAACGTGGCCGGCCTCACGCAGGCGGCCGAGGCGGCCATCAAGAAACTGGCGCAGGTGCAGGGCCACGACATCGTGCAGGTCGGCCCCGACCTGGGCAAGCTGCTGCAGGCCACCGAGAAGGAAGCCATCAAGCGCAACGACCAGTTCATTGCCGGCGAACTCTTCCTCCTGGCCGTGGCCGACAGCAAGTCCGACATCGGCAGGATCGCGAAGGAAAACGGCCTGAGCCGCAAGTCGCTCGAATCGGCCATCGACGCGGTGCGTGGCGGGCAGGGCGTGAACAGCGCCGATGCCGAAGGCCAGCGCGAAGCCCTCAAGAAGTACACCATGGACCTGACCGAGCGCGCGCGCCTCGGCAAGCTCGACCCGGTCATCGGCCGCGACGAGGAAATCCGCCGCGCCATCCAGGTGCTGCAACGCCGCACCAAGAACAACCCCGTGCTCATCGGCGAACCCGGCGTGGGCAAGACCGCCATCGTCGAAGGCCTCGCGCAGCGCATCGTTGCGGGCGAGGTGCCCGATTCGCTCAAGGGCAAAAGGGTGTTGTCGCTGGACATGGCCTCGCTCCTGGCGGGCGCCAAGTTCCGCGGGGAGTTCGAGGAGCGCCTGAAGACCGTGCTCAACGAACTCGCGAAGGACGAAGGCCAGACCATCGTCTTCATCGACGAGCTGCACACCATGGTCGGCGCGGGCAAGGCCGAGGGCGCGATGGACGCAGGCAACATGCTCAAGCCCGCGCTGGCGCGCGGCGAGCTGCACTGCGTGGGCGCGACCACGCTCGACGAATACCGCAAGTACATCGAGAAAGACGCAGCCCTGGAGCGCCGCTTCCAGAAGATCATCGTGGGCGAGCCCAGCGTGGAGGCCACCATCGCCATCCTGCGCGGCCTGCAGGAAAAGTATGAAGTGCACCATGGCGTGCAGATCACCGACCCGGCCATCGTGGCCGCGGCTGAACTGAGCGACCGCTACATCACCGACCGCTTCCTGCCCGACAAGGCCATCGACCTGATCGACGAGGCCGCGGCCAAGATCAAGATCGAGATGGACTCCAAGCCCGAGGTCATGGACCGCCTGGACCGCCGCCTCATCCAGCTGCAGATCGAGCGCGAAGCCGTGCGCCGCGAAAAGGACGAGTCCTCGCAGAAGCGCTTCAACCTCATCGAAGAAGAGATCGCCAAGCTGCAGAAGGAAATTGCCGACTACGACGAAATCTGGCAGGCCGAGAAGGCCCAGGCCCAGGGCAGCGCGCACATCCGCGAAGAGGTCGAGAAGCTCAAGATCGAAATCAAGGAATGGGAGCGCAAGGGCGACTTCAACAAGCTTGCCGAACTGCAATACGGCCAGCTGCCCGCGCTCGAGAAGCGCCTGAAGGAAGCCGAAGCCAGCGAGGCGAGCAAGGGCAAGTCCAGCGCGCCCACGCTGCTGCGTACCCAGGTCGGCGCCGAAGAAATCGCCGAGGTCGTGGCGCGCGCCACCGGCATCCCGGTGGCCAAGCTGATGCAGGGCGAGCGCGACAAGCTGCTCGTGATGGAAGACAAGCTGCACGAGCGCGTGGTGGGCCAGGACGAGGCCATCGGTGCGGTCGCGAATGCGATCCGCCGCTCGCGCTCGGGCCTGTCGGACCCCAACCGCCCCACGGGCTCGTTCCTGTTCCTCGGCCCCACGGGCGTGGGCAAGACCGAGCTGTGCAAGGCGCTTGCGGGCTTCATGTTCGACAGCGAAGACCACCTGATCCGCATCGACATGAGCGAGTTCATGGAGAAGCATTCGGTCGCCCGCCTCATCGGCGCGCCTCCGGGCTACGTGGGCTACGAAGAGGGCGGCTACCTCACGGAAGCCGTGCGCCGCAAGCCCTACAGCGTGGTGCTGCTCGATGAGGTCGAGAAGGCGCACCCCGACGTCTTCAACGTGCTGCTGCAGGTGCTCGACGATGGGCGCCTGACCGACGGCCAGGGCCGCACCGTGGACTTCAAGAACACCGTGATCGTGATGACCAGCAACATCGGCTCGCCCATCATCCAGGCCATGGTGGGCAAGCCTTCGGAAGAGATCAAGGAGGCGGTGTGGGACGAACTGAAGAACTACTTCCGCCCCGAGTTCCTGAACCGCATCGACGAGACGGTGGTGTTCCACGCGCTCGACGCGAAGAACATCGAAGCGATCGCCGCGATCCAGCTCCAAGTGCTGAAGGCACGCCTGGCGAAGATGGACCTGGGCCTGGAGGTGTCGCCCGCGGCGCTGGCCGAGATCGCCAAGGTCGGCTTCGATCCGGTGTTCGGTGCGCGGCCGTTGAAGCGTGCGATCCAGCAGCGCATCGAGAACCCGCTCTCGCGGCTGCTGCTCGACGGCAGCTTCGGGCCGAAGGACACCATCGAGGTCAACACCGACCCGATCCAGTCGCCGGGCCAGTTCTCGTTCACCAAGGGCGGGGAACCAACGGCGGCGGCTTCGGCCTAAAGTCGGATGATGAACTTCATTCTTCGCGTCATTCTTCTGCTCCTGGGGCTGGTCTTCGCGGCCAGCCTGGCCGTCGCGGTCATGCTGCTGGCGGCTGTGTGGGGCGTGCGCTATGCCTGGGCGCGCCTCACGGGCAAGCCTGTGACGCCCTGGATGGCTTCGATGGGCGGACGCTTCAACCCGCGCTCGGGCTTCGATCGGTTTCGCAATGCGGCAAATCCCGCCGAGCCCACGGCCGCCGATGTGGTGGGCGCGCGGGCGCGCGGCGAGTCGGTGCGCAGCCCCGAACGCATCCGCGGCAGCGCCAACGACGTGACCGACGTCGCGCCCAAATCGGCCTCGCGCGGCTGAGCTTCAGGCACTGACGCGGCACCACCCCGGGCCGCAGGCGACAGCCCGTTGCGCCGTTCGCCGTCAAAATGGTCCTCCCGCGCCCGCCGTTGTCGGTGGGCGCGCCTTCATCCAGGAGAGACATTCCCATGACCTCACGCGACATCTTCGTGGTCGGCACCGCCCGCACCGCCATCGGCACCTTCGGCGGCGCGCTCAAGGACGTGCCCAACACCCAACTGGCCACCACCGCGGTCAAGGCCGCCATCGAGCGCAGCGGCGTTGCGGCCGATGCCATCGGCCATGTGGTGATGGGCAACGTGATTCCCACCGACGTGAAGGACGCGTACTTGAGCCGCGTCGCCGCCATCGATGCGGGCTGCCCCATCGAGACGCCGGCCTTCAACGTCAACCGCCTGTGCGGCTCGGGGCTGCAAGCCATCGTGTCGGCGGCGCAGGCGATTGCGCTGGGCGATTGCGACATCGCCATCGGCGGCGGTTCGGAGTCGATGAGCCGCGGCCCGTACTTCGACACCTCGGCCCGCTACGGCGCACGCATGGGCGATGCGGTGCTGGTCGACTACATGCTGGGCATCCTGCACGATCCGTGGGAGAAGATCCACATGGGCATCACCGCGGAGAACGTGGCGGCGCGCTATGGCATCACGCGCGAGCAGATGGACGAACTGGCCGCCACCAGCCAGCAGCGCGCGGCGGCCGCGATTGCGGCGGGCCGCTTCAAGGCGCAGATCGTTCCGGTCGAGATCAAGACGCGCAAGGGCGTGGTGCTGTTCGACACCGACGAGCATGTGCGCGCCGACACCACCGTCGACACGCTCTCGAAGATGAAGCCCGCGTTCAAGAAGGACGGCCTCGTCACCGCCGGCAACGCCTCGGGCATCAACGACGGCGCGGCTGCCGTGGTGCTGGCAGAAGGCGGCCGCGTGAAGGCGCTGGGCCTGAAGCCGATGGCGCGCCTCGTCGGCTATGCGCATGCCGGCGTCGAGCCCGCCTACATGGGCATCGGCCCCGTGCCGGCGACCCGCAAGGTGCTGGAGCGCACCGGCCTCAAGGTCAGCGACTTCGACGTGATCGAGTCGAACGAAGCCTTCGCGGCGCAGGCCTGCGCGGTCATCAAGGAACTGGGCTTCGATCCGGCCAAGGTGAACCCGAACGGCTCGGGCATCTCGCTCGGCCACCCGGTGGGCGCGACCGGCGCGATCATCACGACGAAGGCCATCGCCGAGTTGCATCGCACCGGCGGGCGCTATGCGCTGGTCACCATGTGCATCGGCGGCGGGCAGGGCATTGCCGCCGTTTTCGAGAGAGTCTGAGCACTGCCATGCTGCGTCCACCGCTCCTGATCGATCCCGACGAAGTCGAGATCAGCGCCATCCGGGCGCAGGGCGCGGGCGGGCAGAACGTCAACAAGGTGTCCAGCGCGGTGCACCTGCGCTACGACATTCCCGCCAGCTCGCTGCCCGACGACGTGAAGGAACGGCTGCTCGCGCTGCGCGACAGCCGCATCACGCAGGAAGGCGTCTTCGTGCTCAAGGCGCAGCAGCACCGCACCCAGGAGATGAACCGCGCCGACGCGTTCGCGCGCCTTCAGGCGGTGATCGACAGCGTGGCCACGCCGCCGCGCGTGCGCCGCGCCACCAAGCCCACCTACGGCTCCAAGCAGCGCCGGCTCGAAGGCAAGAGCCAGCGCTCGCAGATCAAGAACCTGCGCGGACCTGTGCGGGACTGACCGTACCGCCGCCGCCGCGCAGCCGCCGGATCTGCAGCGCCACCCCCACGATGTACAGCACGAACAGCACCCCGGTGATCGCCTTCAGCGCGGGTGCCTCGGCATCCGCCAGCAGCGGCGCGCCCAGCGGAAGACGCGTGAGCGTCTCGGTGAAGGCCGGAATCCAGTGGAATAGAAAGCTCGCCGAATAGGCGACGGCCTCGATGTAGCGCGAGTGCTTGCCCAGGCGCTCCCGGCCCGCCATCGCGCCCGCCACCAGCGCCAGCAACGTCACGATGCCCAGCACATGCGGCTTGCCGAAGCCGCCGTGCTGGAAGATGCCGAAGCCGGTCAGGCAGGTGAGCACCGTGGTCCACACGAAAACCTGGCCCCAGCCGGTGCGCAGCGTGATTTCCTTGTAACGGAGCAGGGCGATGATCCCCGCGACAACGGCGATCAGGCTGATCGCGGTGTGAACAATGCCCAAGGACGTGAGTCCCAGCCATCCTGTTGCTGCCATTGCGGATCTCCTCGATAGCGTGGTGCGGCATTCTGGTCTTCGCCCGAAATTCGTGCCGGTTGCCGGAAAAAGAGGCAACTCGGCCCCGCTTTACCGGTCTGAAACACCTCCCCGACGTTTTTCCGCGATCTCCCAAGCACAATCGACGCCATGAAAGCCCTGTTTCCGCGTGCCCTGGCCGCGCTCCTCCTGACGCTCAGCGCCTGCCTGATCGCGGGCTGCGGCCCGGGCTCGGCGTCGGCCAAGGACACCAACGTGGCCATGGCCCCGGAGCTCCAGTGGGACGAACTGATCCCCAAGAACTGGGACCCGACCAAGCGCTACCGCAACATCAGCCTGGAAGCGCTGCGCGACAACGACCCGCGCGCGATCCAGATGCTCGACGAGATGCGCGCCGTGTGGGACAACGCTCCGGTCAACGTGGCGCTCGACGGCTCGGCGGCCAGGCTCTCGGGCTTTGTGGTGCCGCTGGACAACACGCAAGGCGGCATCCGCGAATTCCTGCTGGTGCCGTACTTCGGCGCCTGCATCCACACACCGCCGCCGCCCGCCAACCAGATCGTGCACGTGACCGCGGCCGATACCGTCAAGGGACTGCATGCGATGGACACCGTCAAGGTCAGCGGCATCCTGAAGGCGGCGCGCTATGCGTCGGCGGACATGGGCGTGAGCGGGTACGAGATCACCTCGGCATCGGTCGAGCGCTTCGTGCCGAAGCAGCCGAACTGAGCCGCGCCCGCGCCGTGCGCCGTGCGCCGTGCGCCGTGGCCGTTCAGGTCATGCGCTGCGACAAAAAATCCAGGAACGAGGTGATCCGCGCCGACAGCTGCGTGTTGCGGTAGTACACCGCGTTGACCGGCTGGCGCACGTCCACCGTGTCCCTGGCCAGCACCTGCACCAGCGCGCCGCTCGCACGGTCGGCGGCCGTCATGAAATCCGACAGGCACACGATGCCCGCGCCGGCCAGCGCGAGCTGGCGCAGCGTTTCGCCGCTCGATGCGGCTATGGTGGGCACGGTGGGCCATTCGTCGCCGTGGATGCTGCTCGCGCCGGTCGCGCCGTTCTCGCCCCGCAGCGGCCAGCGGTTGAGCGACTCGGGCTGCGTGAAACCCAGCAGCGCATGCCCGGCCAGCTCGCTCACCTTGCGCGGCTTGCCGTGCGCCTCGAGGTACGCGGGGCTTGCGAGCACGCGCAGGCGGTGCGTGCCCAGCGGCCGCGCGTGCAGCGTGGAGTCGCGCAGCGGGCCGATGCGGATCGCGATGTCGGTACGGCGCTCCAGCAGGTCGATGGGCAGGTCGTCGGTGTCCAGCTCCAGGCTGATCTGCGGGTAGAGCTTTCGGAATTCGGGCACCAGCGGCACGATGGCGTGCAGCATGAAAGGCGAGGCCGCATTCACCCGCAGCCGTCCGGCCGGCTGCTCGCGGCGCACGGCCATCTGCTCCTCGGCATCGTCGATGGCGTCGAGGATGGCGCGCGTGCGCAGCAGGAAGGCCGCGCCTTCTTCGGTGATTTCGAGGCGCCGCGTGGTGCGGCGCATCAGCGTGGTGTCCAGCTTCTGTTCGAGCCGGCTCAGCGCGCGGCTGATGCCCGAGACCGTCTGCCCCAGCTGCTCGGCCGCGGCGGTGATCGAGCCGGTGTCCACCACCGTGCGGAACGCGACCAGTTCTTCGATGGTGGATTTCATGGGGCCGGTGCTGCCGTCGCCCTCAGCGTGCGGCTTCGTTCGCTGCGGGAACCTCGATGCGCGGCATCAGCGCCGCGAGCGCTTCGCCATCGGTGCGGTAGCTGAAGAGCATCGGCCCGGGCGCCAGCAGCCCCGCGCGTTCGAGCACCTGCATGGCGGGCAGCTTCATGCCGCTCAGGTGCAGGCGAATGCCCCTGGATTCCATCATTCGCCGGATCGAGCCGAACACCTCGGCGCCGGTGATGTCGATGCGGTTGATGGGCTGCGCGAACAGGCACACATCGGTGAGCTCGGGGCGCTCGGCCAGCGCCACGGTGAGCGCGCGTTCCAGCGTGGACGCCGAGGCGAAGTCGAGCTCGGCGTCCATGCGCAGTGCGTAGAGCTTCGGCGCGAGCGGCGGCAGCTTCCAGAGGTTGCGGTCGCGCAGGCTGCCGTCGGGGTGCAGGCCCACTTCGATGATGCGCGGATGCAGGTGGCGGTACATGTAGTGCGCCATGCTCGCGAGCAGCCCGCCCAGCACGCCCCAGTAGATGCTGGGCGCGGTCGCGATGGTCAGCACGAAGGTGCCGAAGGCGATGCCCGCCTCGATGCGCGACACCCGCCACAGCGCGGTGAAGCTCGCGGGTTTCACCAGCCCGAGGATGGCCGTGACCACCACCGCCGCCAGCACCGCCTGAGGTACGTGGTAGAGCAGCGGCATCAGCCACAGCAGCGCACCGGCCACCACCGCCACGCTGAAGAGCGTGGCCCAGCCGGTCTGCGCGCCCGCATAGAGCGTGATGGCCGAGCGCGAAAACGAAGAACTCGTGGGGAACGCGCCCGAGAAGCCGGAAGCCAGCTTGGCCAGGCCCTGGCCGATCAAATCCTGGTTTTCGTTCCACAGCGTGCCGGCGCGCGCGTTGTCGACCTTGGCGCTGGAGGCGGTCTCCAAAAAGCTCACCAGCGTGATCATCAGCGCGGGCAGCACCAGTGCGCTGAAGGTGCCCAGCGGCAGCAGGCTGGGCCAGTAGAAAGAGGGCAGGCCCGAGGGCAGGCTGCCGACCACCGCGCCGCCGCGCAAGGCGTAGTTCATGCCCCAGCTGATGGCCGCGGCCCCCGCCACCAGCGCCATCGTCGTCGGAAAGCGCGGCAGCATCCGCTTGCCCAGCCACAGCACCGCGATGCTGCCGAGGCCGAAGGCGATGGCCACGAGATCCGGCAGCGGACCGCCCTGCAGCACCTGCGGAATCGTGCGCCCGGTAAAGCCCAGCAGCGACGGCAGTTGCGAGATCGCTATCAGCACCGCCGCTCCCTGCGTGAAGCCGATCAGCACCGGCGAATTCACCAGCCGCAGCAGCCAGCCGACGCGCCCCGCGCCCAGCACGATCTGGATGGCGCCCGACATCAGCGTGAGCCACACCGCCATGGCCACCCACTCGGCGCTGCCCGCCACCGCCAGCGGCGCGAGCGAGGCGCCGACCAGCAGGCTGGTGAGCGCCGTGGGCCCGACCGACAGCCGCTGCGACGAACTGAACATCACCGCGATCAGCGCCGGGAACAGCGCCGCGTACACGCCGGTCACCAGCGGCATGCCGGCCAGCGCCGCATATGCCACGCCCTGCGGAATGACCATCAGCGCCACGGTGATGCCGGCCATCGCCTCGCTGCGCAGCAGTGCTGGCGAAGGGCGGGGCCATGCAAGACAGGGGACCCAGCGCGCGAGGCGCTGGCGCAAAGTAGAAGAAGGGGCTGCCGGGTTCATGGAGTCGTTGCTGGCGCACGGGACAAAAAAGCAGAAAAGCAGGTGCGCGGTGCGCCGCGCGGGAGCCGTGCGGAAAGCGCTGTCAGATCAGCGATGTCGCGTTCTTGAGGACGTAGTCGCAGGCCTTTTCCTTGACCTTGGATGTCAGGAGCTTGAAGTTGAGCGACTTGCCGTCGCCGCCCATCAGCAGGCCCTTGGCGCCGGTCTGGAAGTTCTTTTCCTGCTGCTTCTGGCCGGTGATCTTGGCCAGGAGCTTGTCTTTCACCGAGGCCGCATCGCCGCCCAGGTAGTTGTTCTTGATGCAGTACTGAAGCACGCCGGCCGCGCTGCCGATGGTGCTGGAGCCGATGGCGGGCATCTTGAAGCCCAGATTGCCGAGCGCGGAGTTGCCGTCCTGCGACCCTGAGCCGGCGGCGGCGCCGGCCTGCTCCTTGAGTTGGTCGAGCAGGTTGTTGGCATGCGCCGGGGCGACGAGGCTGCCCGCGAGCAGCATGACGGAGATGAGTGTGGAACGAGCATGCATGACGTACTCCCGTCTGTGTCTGTCGATGTGAAGGAGGATCCGTCGTCAGCATACCCCCGACGGAACCGCGCCTCACGGGCTGCGGAAGAGCAGCACCGAATTCGTGCCGCCGAAGGCGAAGGAGTTGCTCATGGCGGCCTTCAGCGCGGGCGCGGCGGTGTCGCCGGACTGCACCAGGTTCAGGCCGCAGGCCGCGTCGATCTCCTGGCAGTGGGCGTTGGGCGGCAACTCGCGGCGGTGCAGCGCCATCACCGTGACCACGGCCTCGATGGCGCCCGCCGCGCCGAGCATGTGGCCGTGCAGCGCCTTGGTGGAGCTCACGCGCAGGCTGTCGAGATCGTCGCCCCACACTTCGGCCAGCGCGTTGCGCTCGACCACGTCGCCGATGCGCGTGGCGGTGCCGTGCGCATTGCAGTAGCCCACGTCGCGGGCCTGCAGGCCGGCTTGCCGCAGCGCCTGGCGCAATGCGCGCGCCTGGCCGGGTGCGTCGGGCTTGGTGAGGTGGGTGGCGTCGCTGCTCAGGCCCCAGCCGGCCAGCGTGGCGTAGCTGCGGGCGCCGCGGCGTCGCGCGCGCTCGGCGGATTCGAGCACCAGGAAGGCTGCGCCCTCGCCGAGCGCGAACCCGCTGCGGTCGCTCGCGAACGGACGCACCGCGCCGGCCGCTTCGCCGGGCTGGAAGGTGGCCAGCGTCTGCATCGCCTGCCAGGCCAGCACCACGCCCGGCACGATCAGCGCCTCGCTGCCGCCGGCGATGGCGATGTCGACTTCGCCGCGCTGGATCGCCTTGGCCGCTTCGGCAATGGCCACCGACGACGAGGCGCAGGCGACCGAATAGGTGAGCACCGGGCCGAGCACGCCGTTGCGCATCGCCACATGGGCGGCCGGCGCGTTGGGCATGAACGCCGGAATGGTGAGCGGCGACACGCGGCCGTTGCCGCGGTAGGCCGCCTCGAGCGCCGCGGCGCCGCCCATGCCGCAGCCGGCATAGACGCCCACGCGTTCGGGGTCGGCGCCAGCGTCGGCGTCTTTGGCGCCGAGCGACAGGCCCGCATCCCGCATCGCCAGGTCGGCCGCGGCCACCGCAAGCTGGCTCACGCGGTCGACGCCCGCGAGCTGCAGCTTGGTGAACCAGCGGGTTTCGTCGAAGGCCACCAGGGCGGCGGCGGCGGGTTTGGGCAGTTCGGGAAAGATGGGCTGGATGGCCGAGCGGCCCTGCAGCAGTGCGTCGAAGAGCGCGTGGGGCTCGTCGCCGTGGGGCGCCATCACGCCCAGTCCGGTGACGGCGACCTGGTGGTGGTTCACGCTGTCTTCGCGGCCCGGACCTTGTCGACCAGTTCCGCGAGCTCGGCCAGGGTGTCGATGTTCGCGTCCTCGTCGGGCATGGTGATGCCGAAATGGTCTTCGATGGCAAACAGGAATTCGGCCAGCGCCAGCGAATCGAGGCCGCCGGTTTCACGCATCGAGGCGTTGGGGTCGAGCTTGGACGGTTCGATGCCGTACTTCTCGTGAATCAGGTCCTGCAATTCCTTCAGCGAACTCATCGTGCGATGCCTGTCGTCTTGTGCCGCCGTCGATCGATTGCACCCGCGGAGGCCACGGAATCGATCCCTTCCTCGCTCGGCCAGTGGGGGGTCAGTGATGGCCGATGATATCCGTTCTACCCGCAGGGGCTTCCCCCGGCACACGCTTTCCCGGCCGCCAGTACAGGGACGGAAAGGCGAAGGCCATGCCGAGCAGCGCACCCGCCACCACGTCCAGCACCACGTGCTGCTTGACCGCCAGCGTCGAGTAGGCGATGGCCGCGAACCAGATCCAGTTCAGCACGCGCAGCACGACCGGCGTGCCCGCCTGGCGCAGCAGGTGCTCGATGCGGATGGCGGTGAAGATCGAGACCGCCACGTGCATCGAGGGGCAGGCGTTGCCCGCCGCGTCCACGCCCTGCAGCATCGCAAAGCCGGGGTAGCCCGAAACGTCGATGGCCAGCGGCGGGATCTGGCTCGGCCAGACATAGAAAAGGCCCAGGCCGGTGATGCACAGCCCGCCGATCCACAGCCCGTAGACGACCAGCTCGCGAAAGGTCAGCTGCAGCCCCGGTGCCACGCCCACATAGAGCCAGAGCGAGAGGTAGGCGCCCAGTGCGTACGGCTGGAACGGAATCAGATGGTCCAGCGCCGTGAGCGGCATCACCGTGACCGGGAAGGCAGGGTTGCGCAGCAGATGGAAGTACGCGATGAAGAAGATCCACGTGAAGACCGTGGTTCCGACCGCCTTCAGGAGGAAGTGGCGGCGCATGCGCAGGCCGATGTCGGAGGTCCAGGTCTGCGGTCGGGGGGGCGATGCCATGTGCGGGGCTGGGGAGGTCCGTGTGTTGTCGGAATCGCAGATCTTGCCAGAGCGTTGTGACGCTCCGCGTCGGCGCTCAGGCCGATGCAGCGGACCGCTTCTTGTGCTGGAACGACGTCGGCGATCGCCCCGTGGCCGCCTTGAACATCGCGCAGAACGCGCTGTCGGTGGCGTAGCCGCTGGCGGCAGCCACCTGGCTCACCGCCATGCCGCGCGCCAGCAGCGGCAGCGCGTGCGCCATCACCGCTTGCTGGCGCCACTGCTGCCAGCTCATGCCCAACTGGTCGCGAAAGAGCCGCGCCACCGTGCGCTCGCTCGCGCCGATGGTGGCCGCGCGCTCGGCCAGCGTGGAGCGGTCGGCCGGATTGCGCAGCAGCGCCTCGCAGAGCTGGCGCAGGCGCTTGTCGGTGGGCAGCGGCACGTCGATGCGGATCTGCGTGGCGCGCTCGATCTCGTCGACCAGGAGCGGCGCGATCATGCGCTCGCGTTGCGGCGCCTGTGGGTCGGCCAGCGGCAGGCCGTCGGGCGTGGTGTCCAGCGCGAGCATCAGGGCGCGCAGCAACGGGCTGATCTCCAGCACCTCGCATTTTTCCCAGGCCGGCGCGAGCCAGGCATGCAGGTAGATGGTGCGCAGCTCGGCGTCCTCGATCAGCATGATGCTGTGCGGCATGTTGGCCGGCACCCAGAGCGCGCGCGAAGGCGGCACGATGTAGCTGCCGTCCTCGGTGCTCAGGCGGATCACGCCGCGCGTGGAGAACGTGAGCTGCGGCCAGGGGTGCTGGTGCAGTTCGACGAAGGTGTCGGCGCTCAGGAAATGTTCCTTGGCACGCAGCGGCCGCACCGCATCGGGCGCGTAGAGGTGCGGCGTGAGCGAGGCCACGTTGGTGACCGGCGAGGGGGACGCAGAAGAGGAAGAAGCAGCGCGTGGCATGGTTTCGACAAATGTTGTCGCTGTATCGCCATTCTGCCGTGCCGCGTCCACATAGCATCGGTGCCTGCCCCGGTTTTTTGTAGCAATCCATGTCTTCCCCAGCGACCACCCTTCCTCCCACCACCCTCGGCAAGGACGCCCAGCTGATCGGCCTCGTCGGTCTGGCGCACGCGATCAGCCACTTCAGCCAGCTCATCCTGGCGCCGCTGTTCCCGTGGCTGAAGGACGCCTTCAACGTGAGCTACACCGAACTGGGCGCGGTGCTGACGGTGTTCTTCGTGGTCTCGTGCATCGTGCAGGCTGCCTCGGGTTTCATCGTGGACAAGCTGGGTCCGCGTCCGGTGCTGTTCGTCGGACTGGGTGCGCTCGGGCTGGCCGCGTTCGGCTATGCGCTGGCGCAGAGCTACTGGATGCTGCTGGCGGCCGCGGTGGTCGGCGGCATCGGCAACGGCGTGTTCCACCCGGTCGACTACACGCTGTTCAACCGCAAGGTCGCGCCCACGCGCCTGGGCCATGCCTACAGCGTGCACGGCATCACCGGCAGCCTGGGCTGGGCGCTGGCGCCGGCCTTCGTGGTGCCGATTGCCATCGCGTTCTCGTGGCGCGTGGCGCTGGCTTCGGCGGGCGTGCTGGCCATCGTGGTGCTGCTGGTGCTGTGGGTCTATCGCAGCGTGCTGTCGCTCGACGCGGCCGCGGTGCACAAGGCCACGGGGCAGGGCGAGCCAGCGCCGGTGGGCGGCGAATTCGACTTCCTGCGCATCCCCGCCGTGTGGATGTGCTTCGGTTTCTTCTTCTTCTATGCCGCGGTCATCAGCGTGGTGCAGACCTTTGCGCCAGTGGCCGCCGGGCATCTGCATGCCGTGCCGGTGGCGCTGGTGGCGGTGTGCCTCACGGTCTACATGGTGGCGAGCGCGGCAGGCATGGTGGTGGGCGGCTTCCTGGCCTCCGACCCTTCGCGCTGCGAGCGCATCGTGGGCACGGGCTTCGGCATCGCGGCGGCGCTGGCGCTGGTGCTGGCCTTTGCGCAGTTCCCGCCGGTGCTGGTGCCGGTGCTGTTCGGCGCGATGGGTTTTGTCTCCGGCGTGGCCGGGCCGTCGCGCGACCTCCTGGTCAAGCGTTCGACGCCGCCCAACGCCACCGGGCGCGTCTACGGCGTGGTGTATGCGGGGCTCGACATCGGGCAGGCGCTGGCGCCGCTGGTGTTCGGCCGCCTGATGGACCACGGCCAGTACACCAGCGTGATCGTCGGCCTGGCGCTGGTGCAGGGCGTGCTGATTGCCAGCGCGTTCAACGTGACGCGGGTGCGCCGCACGGCGCTGGTGCCGGCTTCGGCCTGATCCTTTCCGGCCCGTCCGTCGAGGGCGGGCATGGTGCAGCGGCTTCTATCATCGGCCGCATGCAAGCCTTGTATGTCTATGTGATCGTCGGTGCCGTGCTGGCGGGTTTCGTGCAGGGCCTGTCGGGCTTTGCGTTCGGCATGGTCGCCATGTCGGTCTGGGCGTGGACGCTGGAGCCGCAGCTGGCCGCGGTGCTGGCGCTGTTCGGCGCGCTGACGGGGCAGGTGATCGCGGCCCTCACCGTGCGCCGCGCCTTCGACAAATCCCTGCTCTGGCCCTTCGTGCTCGGCGGCCTGGTCGGCGTGCCCTTCGGTGTGTGGCTGCTGCCGCACCTGGACCTCGTGGTCTTCAAGCTGTGCCTGGGCGTGCTGCTGGCGCTGTGGTGCCCGGCGATGCTGATGTCGCAGCACCTGCCGAAGGTGGCCTTCGGCGGCCGCATTGCGGACGGCGTGGTGGGCACCATCGGCGGCGCGATGGCCGGCATCGGCGGCTTCTCGGGGGTCTTTCCCACGCTCTGGTGCACGCTGCGCGGCTTTCAGCGCGACACGCAACGCGCGGTCATCCAGAACTTCAATCTCTCGATGCTGGCGGTGGCGTTTGCGATGCATCTCTACAGCGGGAGCATCGCGGCCTCGATGGTGCCGCTGCTGGGGCTGGTGGCGCTGGCCGTCGCGGTGCCGGTGTTGCTGGGTGCGCGCCTTTACATCGGCATCAGCGAGGCGGCGTTTCGAAAGCTGGTGCTGGGCTTGCTCACCTTGTCGGGCATCGCGATGCTGGCGTCGGCGGTGCCCGCGTTGTTGCAACCCTAGCGGGGCAGCGACAGCGCGAACGGCAGGCTCACGACGCCCAGCAGGGTGGACAAGGTCACCAGCCCCGCCACATACGGTCCGTTGTAGCCCATGCGCGCCGCGAGCACATAGGCGCTCGAGGCCGTGGGCACGGCCGAGAAAGCCATCAGCACCGACGCCTGCACCGCGTCGAGCCGCAGCATGAGCGCCAGGCCCCAGGCCACCAGCGGCAGGATCAGGTGACGTATCGCCAGCACCGACACCGCCAGCGCCTTGCCGCGCCCCAGCGTCGCGAACTGCATGCCCGCGCCCGCGGCCAGAAGTCCCAATGCCAGCGAGGCCGCGCCGATGCGCGTGAGCGTCGGCGTGACCCACGCCGGCACCGTCAGCCCCAGCACATTCGCCAGCAGCCCGGCCAGCGTGGCCACGATCAGCGGATTGCGCACCAGTTGCCGCACGAAGCTGGTCTGCGCATGCCGCGTCATCGGCCACACGGCGGCGATGTTGAACATCGGCACGCACACGCCGATCAGCACCGCGATCAGCAACAGGCCCTCGGGGCCGGCGAGCCGGTCGGCCAGCGCCAGGCAGATGAAGGAGTTGAAGCGGAACGCGATCTGCGCGCTCGCTGCATGGTCGCGCCTGTCGATGTGCGCGCCCAGCCCCGGCACATAGGGCAGGGCGTAGGCCAGTGCGATGCCCGACAGCCCCACGCCCACGCCCGCGGTCAGCAGGCTGGAGGTGGCGCCGAAGTCCAGCGGGCTGCGCACGATCGAGTGGAACAGCAGAACAGGAAAAAGAAAGTAGTACACCAGGCTCTCGACCTGGTCCCACACGCGGCGGTCGAGCGCGGTGTAGCGGCACAGGAGCCAGCCGATGGCGATGAGGGAAAAGTCGGGGAAAAGCAGCTGTGCATAGTTCACCGCTTCGAGCATAAACCGCATGGACCATGGGTAATCCACAGCACGGCGGCCGGGCGGCACCCGCTAGCATCCGGGCTTCGCTTTTTTCGACAACCGTCGGTCAAGTCAATTCAAGGAGTTATAGATGCAACGTCGTCAATGGAGCACCCTGATGGGGGCAGCCGCACTGGCAGCAGTCGCGGGCCAGAGCTTTGCCCAGGGCTATCCCAACAAGCCGGTCGAACTGAGCGTGCCGTTCGCACCCGGCGGTACGACGGACATCGTCGCCCGCGTGATCGCCGACCCGCTGGGCAAGGTGCTGGGCCAGCCCGTGGTGGTGATCAACCGCGCCGGTGGCGGCGGCATCGTGGGCGCGGCCGAGACCGCACGCGCGCCCGCCGACGGCTACAAGCTGGGCGTGGCCACCGTCTCCAGCACGGCGGCCAACCCGGCCATCAACCCCAAGACGCCCTACGACCCGATCAACGACTTCACGCCGATCATCAACATCGCGGCCACGCCGAACGTGATCGCGGTGAACCCGAGCTTCCCTGCCAAGAACTACGCCGAGTTCGTGGCCGAGCTCAAGAAGAACCCGGGCAAGTATTCGTACGCCTCGTCGGGCACGGGCGGCATCGGCCACCTGCTGATGGAGCTGTACAAGAGCCTGACCACCACCTTCGTCACGCACATCCCGTACCGCGGCGCGGGCCCGGCGCTGAACGACGTGGTGGCCGGCCAGGTGCCGATCATCTTCGACAACCTGCCCTCGGCGATGCCCTTCATCCAGAGCGGCCGCCTGGTGCCGATCGTGGTGTCGGCGCCGGCGCGCGTGGCCGGCCTGCCGAACGTGCCGACCTTCAAGGAAGTCGGCCTGGAGCCGGTCAACCGCATGGCCTACTACGGCATCCTCGGCCCGAAGGGCCTGCCGAAGGACGTGGTCGACAAGATCAACGCCGGCGTGAAGAAGTCGGTGGAAGACCCGGCCGTCAAGAAGCGCATCGAAGACACCGGCTCGATCATCGTGGCGAACACGCCCGATCAGTTCGCAGCGCAGATCAAGGCCGAGTTCGAGGTCTACAAGCAGGTCGTGAAAAAGCAGAACCTGAAGATCGACTGATCCGCCTCGCGCTGAATCTTTTTCGAGCCAAGCCGCCCGTGCCCCGGGCGGCTTTTTCTTTTGTTATCTTGCACCGCATGACCGAGGCCGCCGCCACACAAACCCCCGAGATCGACGACTTCATCGATGCGCTCTGGCTCGAAGACGGCCTCTCCAAGAACACGCTGGCCGCCTACCGCCGCGACCTCGCGCTGTTCTCGCAGTGGCTGGGCAAGGAGCGCAGCGGCATCGCGCTGGACACCGCGCAGGAATCCGACGTGCAGGCCTACATGGGCGTGCGTCTCTCCACCAAGGGCAAGGCCACCTCGGCCAACCGGCGGCTCACGGTGTTCAAGCGCTACTACCGCTGGGCGCTGCGCGAGCGGCGCATCACCGCCGACCCGACGATCAGGCTCGCGCCCGCGCGGCAGATGCCGCGCGCCATCAAGACCTTGTCGGAAAAACAGGTCGACGACCTCCTGGCCGCGCCCGACGTGCAGACGCCGCTGGGCCTGCGTGACCGCGCGATGCTGGAGCTGATGTACGCGAGCGGCCTGCGCGTGAGCGAGCTGGTGGCGCTCAAGGTCATCGACATGAGCCTGAACGACGGCGTGCTGCGCGTGCTGGGCAAGGGCAACAAGGAACGCCTGGTGCCCTTCGGCGGCGAGGCGCGGCGCTGGATCGAGCGCTACCTGGAGGAGTCGCGCCCCGTCATCCTCGACGGCCAGCAGACGCCAGACCTCTTCGTGACCGCGCGCGGCGCTGGCATGACGCGCGTGATGTTCTGGTTCATCGTGAAGAAGCAGGCCACCGCGGCCGGCATTCATGTGCCACTGTCGCCGCACACGCTGCGGCACGCCTTCGCCACGCACCTGTTGAACCATGGCGTGGACTTGCGCGCGGTGCAATTGCTGCTGGGGCATGCGGACATTTCGACGACCACCATCTACACGCACGTGGCGCGCGAGCGGCTCAAGCAGTTGCATGCGGCGCACCATCCGCGCGGTTGAGCCGCGGACGGCGCGGCTGCTTCAGAATCGTCGATTCCTTCGAGAAGACAGAACCATGAATTTCAACAAACATCCCGGCGGCCTGTTGCTGGCGGCCGCCGCCAGCCTGGCAGCGACCTGCGCCGGTGCGCAAGCCCCCTCCGTTCCCAAGACCGTGCGCCTCATCGTGGCCTACCCCGCCGGCGGCGTCAGCGACGTGGTCGCGCGTGCGCTCGGCGACCGGCTCGCCGTGCAGATGGGCACCACGGTGATCGTCGAGAACCGGGCCGGCGCGAGCGGTGCCATCGGCATGGACGCGGTGGCCAAGGCCGCGCCCGACGGCGCAACGCTGGGCTTCTCGGCCATCAGCCCGCTGGTGCTGAGCCCGCACCTGGGCAAGCTGCCTTTCGATCCGCTGAAGGACGTTGCACCGGTCGCGAGCGTGATGTATTCGCCGGTGCTGCTGATCGCCACGCCCGCCAGCAAGGCCAAGGATTTCCGCGCGCTCATTGCCGACGCCAAGACGCAGCCCGGCGCGGTGCGCTGGGCCACCTCGGGGCCGGCGTCGCTCGGCCACATCGTGCTGGAGCAGGTGAAGGCGGCGACGGGCGTGGACATCACGCACGTGCCCTACAAGGGCGGCGGCCAGCAGCTCAACGATGCGCTGGGCGGTCAGTTCGAGATCCTCTCGACCAATGCGAGCCCCACGCTCACTTCGCACATCCAGTCGGGCAAGCTGCGGCCGCTGGCCGTGGGTGCGCCGGCGCGGCTGGAGAGCCTGCCGCAGGTGCCCACGCTGGGCGAGTTGGGCTACAACGCGGCGAACATCAATTCGGTGTTCGGTGTGTTCGCTCCGGCAGCGATGCCGCCCGCACTCATCGCGAAGTACAACGCCGAGATCGACAAGGCCCTGGCCAGCCCCGAGCTGCGCGCCAAGCTCACTGCGACCGGCAACGTCCCCACAGGCGGCACGCCCGCGGCCTTCGCCAAGGAGATCGCGGTGGAGTTCGAGAGCAACGCGCGCATCGTGAAAGCCGCGAACATCAAGGCCGATTGACCCTGCGGCTTGCGCCTGGAAATCACCGGCACGGCCGCATCGTTGCTGGCGCGCGAGAAAGGCCGCTACCCGCTGGCCACGCAGTGCATCGGCGGCGGGCAGCGCATTGCGACGATCCTCGAGCGCGTCTGAAAGTTCGAGAATGCACGCCGGCACAGGTACAACAAGGAGCCCTCATGGCCACATCGAATGACCCCGGCACCGGCGCAAGAAGCGCGCTGTACCTGGAAGACCTGTCGGTCGGCGACCGCTTCCAGAGCGGCGAGCACGCGCTCGACGTGGCGCAGATCAAGGCCTTTGCATTGCAGTTCGATCCGCAGCCCTTTCACACCGATGAAGAGGCGGCCAAGAGCACCTTCTTCGGCGGGCTGGCGGCGAGCGGCTGGCACACGGCGGCCCTCACGATGAAGTTGCTGGTGGACAGCGGCATTCCGCTGGCCGACGGCATCATCGGCTCGGGCGGTGAACTGCAATGGCCCAAGCCCACGCGGCCCGGCGACGTGCTGCATGTGCTGAGCGAAGTGGTCGACATCACGCCCTCGCGCTCCAAGCCCGGCCGCGCGATGGTGACGATGCGCTGCCAGACGCGCAATCAGCGCGGCGAGGTGCTGCAGTACTTCACGCCCAAGCTGGTGGTGCACAGCCGGCCAGCGCCGGGCTGAGCTCGCGGGCTCAGACCACGCGCAGGCCCAATTCTTCGACCAGCGACGCCGCCTGCCGGTGCGAGATGGTCGCGCCCTTGAACTGCGCCGCATTCGCCAGACGCAGGCCACCCAGATCGGTATCGCGCAAGTCCGCGCCTTCGAAGCGCGCGAGCTTCAGGTGCGCGTTGCGCAGGCTCCCGCCTTCGAACACGGCCTCGCGGAAATCGCAGCCCGACAGGTCGGCTTCGGAGAAGTCGAGTTGCGCCAGCGTCTGCTTGCGGAAGGACAGGCTGCGCAGATGGGCGTCGATCAGCAGCGAGTCCTTGAAGACGATGCCCAGCGCGGAGACTTCGGCGAAGTGCGCGCCCGTGAGCTTCACGCCCGTGAAGAGCGCGGATGCGAGCTTGGCGCGCGTCCATTGCGTGTTGTTGAGGTCGCAGTCCTGGAAGCGCGCATTCGTGAGGTCGGCGAGGCCGAAGTCGGCTTGCCGCGCCCTGCATCCGGCCCAGCGGGTGTCCGACAGCAGGGCCCGGTCGAACGAGGCTTCGGCGAAGTTGCACAGGGTGAACTGCGCGCCGCGCAGGTCGAGCCTAGAAAGGCCCGCTTCGTCGAAGTTGCAGCGCTCGAAGTGCGGGGGTGTGTCCCGGCCTTGCAGGCAGGCCATGAGCTCGGCGCGCGAGAAGGTCCGGTCGGAAACCACGAGGGCGCTGGCCGTGTTCATGTGTAGTTGCCGCCCGCCAGCGCGCGCAGTTCTTCGGCGGTGAAGCCGGCGCGTTCGCGGGCTTCGAAATTGAAGGGGGGCCTGATGCGGGGTGCGTCGTAGCGCGCCACCAGTGCCGGGTAGGTCGCTTCGGGGTCCAGCCCGGCGCCGTCGCAAAGCCATCGGTACCAGTGGTTGCCGATGGCGACGTGACCCACCTCGTCGCGCAGGATGATGTCCAGGATCTCCACCGCGCGCAGCGCATCGGGCGTGTTGACGCGCTTCAACTTCGCCTGGATCAGCGGCGTGGCATCGAGCCCGCGCGCCTCCAGCGTGCGCGGCACCAGCGCCATGCGGGCGAGCACGTCGTCCTTCGTTTTTTCGCACATGTTCCAGAGGCCGTCGTGGCCCGGGAAATCGCCGTAGCTGTAGCCCATGCCCTGCAGGTGCGCATGCAGCAGCGTGAAGTGCAGCGCCTCCTCGTCGGCCACGCGCAGCCAGTCGCGGTAGTAGGCCTCGGGCATGCCGTCGTAGCGCCACACCGCGTCGAGCGCGAGGTTGATCGCGTTGAACTCGATGTGGCAGATCGAATGGATCAGCGCCGCGCGGCCTTCGGGCGTGAAGGGCGAGCGTTTTTGCACCGCGGTGGCGGACACGCGCTCGGGGCGTTCGGGGCGGCCGGGCACGCCCAGGTCGTCGCCCTCGGCGCGGATCGGGTCGGTTGCTATGGAATCGGTAGCGGCCAGCGCCACGGTAGCGCGTGTTGCAGCCACCTTTTGTTCAGGATCGGTCAGTCTCAGCGCGGCCAGCGCGCTCAATCGGGGGTGCATCCCTACAATTCTAGTTTTTGCCCCCGGAGACCCCACGATGGCCCTCTATGAACTCGACGGCGTTGCGCCGCAACTGGCCGATGGCGCCTGGGTCGCCGACAGCGCGCAGGTGATCGGCAACGTGCAGCTGGGCGAGAACGCCAGCATCTGGTTCGGCGCCGTGCTGCGCGGGGACAACGAGACCATGACCATCGGCCGCAACAGCAATGTGCAGGACATGTCGATGCTGCACTCCGACCCCGGCAGCCCGCTGACCGTGGGCGAGAACGTCACCATCGGCCACCAGGTCATGCTGCACGGCTGCACCATCGGCGACAACTCTCTCATCGGCATCCAGGCGGTGGTCTTGAATAACGCGAAGATCGGCCGCAATTCGATCGTTGGCGCCGGCAGCGTGGTCACCGAGGGCAAGGAGTTTCCCGACAATTCCCTGATCTTCGGCTCGCCCGCCAAGGTGATGCGCACGATCAGCGACGAAGACGCTGCCCGGCTGCGTCACGGTTCGGAGCACTACGTACAAAACGCCATTCGCTACGCGAAGGGCCTCAAGAAAATCGCCTGACCCCGCGCAGGCCCAACAGAAAGAAGAATCCGTTTTGAGCGAGCTGCACAAATTCCTGTTCGATGGCCTGCCGGTGCGCGGCATGATCGTGCGCCTGACAGATGCGTGGCAGGAGATCCTCGCGCGGCGCGCCTCCAACACCTCGACCGGCCCGTACCCACCGCCCGTGGCCGAACTGCTGGGCGAGATGACGGCGGCGGCCACGCTGATGCAGTCGAACATCAAGTTCAACGGCGCGCTGATCCTGCAGATCTTCGGCGACGGTCCGGTCAAGGTCGCCGTGGCCGAGGCCAAGCCCGACCTGAGCCTGCGCGCCACCGCCAAGGTGATCGGCGACCTGCCGGCCGATGCGCGCCTGCCCGACATGGTCAACGTGAACAACAAGGGCCGCTGCGCCATCACGCTGGACCCCAAGGACAAGCTCCCGGGCGCGACGCCCTACCAGGGCGTGGTGCCGCTCTTCGGCGACGAAGGCGAAAAGCTCGGCAAGCTCAGCGACGTGCTGCAGCACTACATGCTGCAGAGCGAACAGCTCGACACCACGCTGGTGCTCGCGGCCGACGACAAGGTGGCCGCGGGCCTTTTGATCCAGCGCCTGCCGGTGAAGGGCGAGGGCAACCTCGAAGGCACGTCCGACAAAGACCGCGACCAGGCCAACGAAGACCAGATCGGCCTGAACGAGGACTACAACCGCATCTCGATCCTGGCCTCCAGCCTCACGCGCGACGAGCTGCTCACGCTCGACATCGAGACCATTCTTCGCCGCCTTTTCTGGGAAGAGAAGCTGCTGCGCTTCGAGCCGCAGGCCGGCTTGCTGGGCCCGCACTTCGCCTGCACCTGCGGCCGCGAGCGCGTGGCGCAGATGATCCGCGGGCTCGGCGCGGAAGAAGCCGAAGAGATCCTCGCCGAGCGCGGCGACATCGAGGTGGGCTGCGATTTCTGCGGCAAGCAGTACCGCTTCGACGCGGTCGATGCGGCGCAGATCTTCAGGCCGCCGACGGATCAGATTCCGGGCAGTCCGATCGTTCAGTAGTCCTGGAGCGCCGGCCCCGTTTCAGGCGGGCTGGCGCAGCACCTTGACCATCGCAGCCAGCCGCTCGTTCGCGAAGCCCGCTTCCAGCGAGCGCTCGAACAACCCCATCAAGTAATCCGGAAAGCTCGCATCGAGTTTCGCCTCGCGCGCCTGCTTCACGAAAAGCCGGCCCGAGCTCGCGCAGGTGGCCATCGAACTCTCGGGCTCGCCGTATTGGCTGGCGTGGATGGCCTCGCCTTCGCTGCTGATCATTTCGCCGAGCACTGGCGAAATCGCGCCGATCATCTGCGAGAACGCGTCGATCTTGAGCCCTTCGGATTCGCAGATGCGCACGCCGTGGAAGAAGCCGCTCATTGCGCCGAACATGCACGAGAGCGTGGCCAGGTCCCAGGCGGCGGCATTGCCGATGGGCTCGCCCATGTACTGGACGTTGCCGGCAACGGCTTGGAGCACCGGCCGGCAGGCGGCGAGGGCGCGCTCTTCACCGGAAATGAAGAGCGGCGTGTCGGGCCGGCCGATCTGGCTGGGCGTGGCGAGCATGGCGCCGTCGAGGTAGGCCACGCCGCCGAGGGCCGCCCAGTTGTCGCGCGCATCCTGCGGGGTGCCAGTGCTCAGCTGCACCAGCACCTTGCCGCGCAGCGCATCGACGACACCGGGGGCGGCAAGGATCGAACGGGAAGCCGTGTAGTCGGCCACGCAGATCAGCACGACGGGGCTGGCCTGCACTGCGGCAAGCGCGGTCGGCGCGAGCACCGTGCCTTGGTTCAACAGTGGCTTCGCGCGTTCGGCGGTGCGATTCCACAGCGTCAGCGTGAACTTCGGTTGAAGGGCACGCGCGAGCGCGATGCCCATGGGCCCGAGGCCGATGAGGGAAACGTCGGTCATGTGCTTGTTCCTTTGGGGTGTGGGTTTCAGGCGGCTGCCGGCGTGAGGTTCTGCCCCAGCCCGCCGTCGACGGTGAGCCGCGCCCCCGTCGTGAAGGTCGCCTCGAAGGCGAAGAAGAGCACCGCGCGCGCCACTTCGGCGGCCGTGCCGTGGCGTTGCATCGGCGTGATCTGGTCGCCCATGCGGATGAATTCCGCGCGCTCGTCGGCGGTCGCACCGGCAATGCCGAGCGTGGGCGTGTCGATGAAGCCGGGGCTCACCACGTTGACGCGGATGCCGCGCGTCACAAGCTCCGCCGCGAAGCCCGAGGCGAATGAGCGCAGTGCTGCCTTGGTGGCGCTGTAGACGCTCATGCCGTGCGTGCCGCCTTCGTCGGCAATCGACGAAGTGACGACGATCGCGCTGCCCGGCCGCATGAGCGGCGCGAGGCGCTGCACGGTGAAGAACGGGCCCTTGGTGTTGATCGCGAAGGCGCGGTCGTAGCCCGCCTCGGTCACCTGCTCGAAAGGCTCCAGCGTTGCGATGCCCGCGTTGATGTGGAGCAGGTCGATGTGGCCGAAACGCTCGCGCACCGTCGCGGCGAGTGCGTCGATGTCGGCAAGCGACGCGGCATCGGACGCCAGCACCTGGGCGCGCGGCCCGAGCGCGAGGCGTGCCGCGGCCAGGTTCTCGGGATTGCGTCCGGTCACCAGCACCTCGGCGCCGCCATCGAGCAGCGCCTGCGCGGTCGCCAGGCCCATGCCGATGGTGCCGCCGGTGATGACGGCCTTCTTGCCTGCATAGGGAGAGTTCATGATTTTCTGCGTGCCTTGAAAGGGGTGGAGTTCATGGCTGCAGATGATCGGGAATGCCGCCCGAACGGTCGCGCACGTTCGGCTGTGCAGGAGCACAAACGGACGAAGACATGCGGTAGCGCGCGGCCGATAATGGTTCGGATGAGCAGTTCCGACCTGGACACCGACCTGCAAGAACATGGACGCGAGCGCGATGTGGCGCTTGCAGCCGACAGCTTCGTGATGCCCGCTGCCTCCGGCCTGCGCGTTGACATGCGCCAGACGCCGGCCGGCGTGGTGGGCTACGAGGCATTGCCCGACCACCGCATCAAGCTCCACGCGGGCGCGCCGGTCACCGGTGCCTGCCGGCTGCACAAGTTCCTTTACACACGCGGCGATCTCGACATCCTGCCGGCCGGGACCACCGACATCTGGCAGGAGGAAGCGCCCAGCACCTCGATCGTGGTGCGCCTGGCGCCTTCGCTGCTGCAGCGCACCGCCGACGAGATGGGGCTGCCGGCCGAACGCGCGCGGCTCGACCAGCGCCACCAGTTCCGCGACGCACAGATCGAACACATCGCCTGGGCGCTGGACGCCGAGCGCCGCGCGGGCTTTGCGAACGGCAGGCTCTACACCGACAGCCTGGGCACCGCGCTGGCGGTGCGGCTGATCGCCGGGCACCAGGGCGAGACCGGTCGGACACCCGTGCAGGGCCTGACGCGGCCGCAACTGCGCCGCGTGACGGAGTACATCGAAGCCCACCTGGACGGCGATCTTTCGCTGCCGGCACTGGCTGCCGTTGCGGGCCTGAGCGCCTCGCACCTGAAGACGCAGTTCAAGCGCTCCACCGGCCTGCCGGTGCATGCGTACGTGGTGTACCGGCGCGTGGACCGCGCGCGCGGTTTGCTGGTGCGCGGCGACATGCCGGCGAGCCTGGTTGCGTTGGAAAGCGGCTTCTCACACCAGAGCCACATGGCGCGCTGCATGCGCCGCGTGCTGGGCGTGACGCCGGGCGAGCTGCGGCGCGCGGGCTAAGGGAAGGGCCTGTTACTGCGGCCCCCATCGATCAGCGGGCTTCGTTGTCGAAGCCGCTGAATTCGATGTCGGGCGCGCTGGTGTTGTGTTTGGACGGCAGGCTGCGGCCGAAGCGCACCTGCGTGGCCTGCAAGGACTTCACCTCGGGCAAAGGCTTGGCCTGCAAGGCGGCGCTCGGTGATTCCTGCCAGCGCACTTCGCTCATGTCGGCGTTGTCGGGCGTCACGTACATCGAGCGCAGCACGGCGAAAGGTTGCGCGTTCGCCGTGGGCTTGGTGAGCGTCACGTCGAGCGCGGTGCGCTTGCGGCTGATTTCGTCCACCTTCGCCAAGGCGCTGCCGCCGTTCGCAAAGCGCAGATGAATCGCCAGCGGCTTCGTCACCACGCGGATCGAGGCGATGTTCACCACCGGCCGCCCGGCCTGCTCGACCGGGCCGAGCAGGAACGACGAGCCGTACACACCGTCGCCGAAGCGCGCCTCGGGCAGCGGCTTGAGGCGCCAATAACCGTCGGAGGGGTAGAGCACGATGGCTTCGAGCGCCTTGCCGTTTTCCTTCTTGAACACCTGCAGCAGATGAAAGCCGCGGTCGCTGCGGTTGTCCACCTGCACCGGCACGCGCTGCGGCCGCCAGAAGGTGGGCAGGGTCATGCCGACGATGCGCCACTGGGCGTTGTCCAGCAGCACCACGGTGCGCTTCTTGAAGCGGTGCGCCGGATCGGTGGGGTGCGCGCCGCCGTCGAAGTTGCAGCCCGAGAAATCGGGCGCGGTGATGTCCTTGCCGATCTTGTCGAGGTAGTCGGGCTGCAGCGCCTCGATGCGCATGCGACGGATGCCGTCACCGCGCAACACCATCGAGACGTTGTCTTCTTCCGCGCAGGCGGTGGTGGTGGTGCCGTTCTCGACGGTGGCGGCGACCGGGGCTGCAATGGCTGCCGTGCCGGCCGAAAGCAGCGCGGCGGCGAAGGTGAAAAAGAGGCGGCTGGTGCGAGGGGCGTGGGGCAGGGGCATCAGGTCTCCGTGGGAAGAGGCAAACAGATTCAGGGGGCGGCGCGTTCAGCAAATCTTCATTCGCGCCGGCCGATCAGGTCGGTGAAGAGGCGATGTTCGCACTCCGGGTCGGAGCACTTCTCGCAAGGCCATGTCCACGCGGCGGGCTTTGCTTCGGTTTGGCCGCGCACTCGCGCACGCGTTTCGCTGCCGGCGATCGAATGGATGGCGTTCCAGGCGTTGGCGAGCCGTTCGCCGCCGCTGCCGTGAACCACCGCGAACGGGAGCCCGGCCCCCACCAGCGCGGCACGCACCAGCGTGTCGGTCGGCTGGCGCGCATGCGGGCCGTCGCGCATCTCGTCGGCGACCCAGGGGATGTCGAGCGCGGCGAGGAGATGCACGGCGTAGCGGCGCTGGGCGGCGAGGGCGTCGGCGTAGAGCGAGCGGTCACCGAAGAGCTGCTCGCTGTAGACCGCGGTCATGAGCGCGGTGGTGTCGGCCACCACGACGCCCGTTGCGGCGGCCATGGCGATCCGGCGGGTCTGCTCGTCGGCAATGGCCTGTTGCTCGTCGGGGCGCGGCGTGCGGCGCTCGCGCTCGCACCATTCGCGCAGGTATTCGCCGACCAGCGTCGTCGGAATGCCGCGCTGCTGCAGCCGCTGCGCGATGGCGCGGGCCAGTTCGGTCTTGCCGGTGCTCTCGGCGCCCAGCACGGTGATGACGCAGCCGGTGGGCAGCGTCGGCGTCATGCGCGCGCCGCCCCGGGCAGGCGCCGCTGCCAGGCCAGGTAGCCGGCCACGCTGAGCACGGCGAACACCGCGTAGAGCCCGACGGTGAGCCACAGCCCCTTGTGGATGAACAGGCCCACGCTCACGACGTTCACGGCCAGCCACACGAGCCAGTTCTCGATGAACTTGCGCCCGAGCAGGAACTGGCCGACCAGGCTGAGACCCGTGGCAAAGCCGTCCCACCAAGGCACGTCGGTGTCGGTGAAGCGGCGAAGAAAGAGGGCGACGGCGGGCCATGCAATGGCACAGGCCGCCAGGGTGAATGCGATGCCGCGCGGCGAAAGCCGGCTGACCTGCAGCGCGCTGCCGTCGGCCCGGTGCCCGCGCAGCCATTGCGACCAGCCCCACAGCGCGACGAAAGCGAAGAACACCTGCAGCGACGCATCGCCGTAGATGCGCGCCCTGGCAAACACCACGACATAAAGGAGAGAACTGACGACGGCCAGCGGCCAGCCCCAGTGAATCTCGCGCATGTTGCAGCCGACCATGGCGAGCGCCAGGACGGCGGCCACGAGTTCGAGCCAGCTGACGGGAGAGCCCCAGAGCGCGAAGGCGGGGGCCGAGAGGAACTCGGGCATCGGCAGGCGCAGCGTTGCGGCGTCAGTGCGTGGTCAGTGGGTGATCTGCACGAACACTTCGTTCGGCTTGACCATGCCGAGCTCGGCTCGCGCGCGCTCTTCGACCATCTCGAGCCCGTCCTTGAGGTCGTTGACCTCCGAGGACAAGCGCTCGTTGGCGATGGTGGCCTTGGCGTTGGCTTCCTTCTGGTCGGTCAGCTTGGTCTGCAGTTGCGCCACGTCGCGCACGCTGCCGCGCCCGTTCCACAGCTGCCACTGCAGCACAACCAGCAGCAGCAGCAACACGATGGGGGGAACGAAGCGCGCGCGCATGGTCAGGCCCTGAGCGGGCTATCGCAGGGCAGCCTGGGGCCAGTGCGCGCAGCCTGGGGGTGGTTCATTTCAGGTTGTAGAACGCGCCGCGGCCCGGGTAGCTGGCGATGTCGCCCAGGTCTTCTTCGATGCGCAGCAGTTGGTTGTACTTGGCGATGCGGTCCGAACGGGAGAGCGAGCCGGTCTTGATCTGGCCGGCGTTGGTGCCCACGGCGATGTCGGCGATGGTGCTGTCTTCGGTTTCGCCCGAGCGGTGCGAAATGACGGCGGTGTAGCCCGCGCGCTTGGCCATCTCGATGGCGGCGAAGGTTTCGGTGAGCGTGCCGATCTGGTTGATCTTGATCAGGATCGAGTTGGCGATGCCCTTGTCGATGCCTTCTTGCAGGATCTTGGTGTTGGTGACGAACAGGTCGTCGCCCACCAGCTGCACGCGCTTGCCCAGGCGTTCGGTCAGGTGCTTCCAGCCGTCCCAGTCGCCTTCGTGCATGCCGTCTTCGATGCTGATGATGGGGTACTTGTCGACCCAGGTGGCCAGCATGTCGGTCCAGCTTTCGGCAGACAGCGAGAGGTTTTCGCCCGACAGCATGTACTTGCCGTCCTTGTAGAACTCGCTGGCCGCGCAGTCCAGGCCCAGGGCGATCTGCTCGCCTGCCGTGTAGCCGGCCTTGTCGATGGCTTCCAGGATCAGCTGGATGGCCGCTTCATGGCTTTCGACGCTGGGAGCGAAGCCGCCTTCGTCGCCCACCGCCGTGCTGATGCCGCGGTCGCCCAGGATCTTTTTCAGTGCATGGAACACTTCGGCGCCGTAGCGCACGGCCTCGCGGAAGCTCTTGGCGCCCACGGGGATGATCATGAACTCCTGCAGGTCCAGGCTGTTGTTGGCGTGCGCGCCGCCGTTGATGACGTTCATCATCGGCACCGGCAGCTGCATGCCGCCCATGCCGCCGAAGTAGCGGTACAGCGGCAGGCCCGATTCTTCGGCCGCGGCGCGGGCCACGGCCATCGAGACGGCGAGGGTGGCGTTGGCGCCCAGGCGCGCCTTGTTGTCGGTACCGTCCAGGTCGATCATGGTGCGATCGAGGAAGGCCTGTTCGCTGGCATCCAGGCCGAGCACGGCTTCGGAGATCTCGGTGTTGATGTTCTCCACGGCCTTGAGCACGCCCTTGCCCAGGTAGCGGCTCTTGTCGCCGTCGCGCAGCTCGATGGCTTCGCGCGAGCCGGTCGATGCGCCCGAGGGCACGGCCGCGCGGCCCATGGTGCCCGACTCGAGCAGCACGTCGCACTCGACGGTGGGGTTGCCTCGGCTGTCGAGAATTTCGCGGCCGACGATGTCAACGATTGCACTCATCTTTTTCTCTTTCTCAAATAAAACGGTTCACAGACCTTCGACGACGATCATTCGCATGATCGCTGCGCCCTCGCGCGCGGCGCGCGCCTTGCTGTACTCGGGCGACGCACTGAATTTTTTTGCGGCTTCGACGCTGGGAAACTTCAGGATCACGATGCGCTCGGGCGACCAGTCGCCCTCGAGCACTTCGACCTTGCCGCCGCGCACGCACACCTCGGCGCCGTGCGCCTTCATGGCTTCGGTGGACCACTTCTTGTAGTCCTCGTACTGGGTCGGGTTGGTGACGACGACGTTGGCGATGATGTAGGCGCTGCTCATTGCTGAAAGATGTCCTCGAGGAAAGCGGTTTTCTTGGTGACCCGGTCGAGCGCCACGAGCGTCTCGAGCAGGGCCTTCATGTGCTTGAGCGGCACGGCGTTGGGGCCGTCGCTCAGTGCCTTGGCGGGGTCGGGGTGCGTCTCCATGAAGAGGCCGGCCACGCCAACGGCCACGGCCGCGCGCGAGAGCACCGGCACCATTTCGCGCTGGCCGCCGGAGGTCGTGCCCTGGCCGCCGGGGAGCTGCACCGAATGGGTGGCGTCGAACACCACGGGCGCTTGGGTCTCGCGCATGATCGCGAGCGAGCGCATGTCCGAGACGAGGTTGTTGTAGCCGAAGCTCGCGCCGCGTTCGCAGGCCATGAAGCTGTCTTCGTCAAGGCCCGCTTCCCTGGCGGCCGCGCGCGCCTTGTCGATCACGTTCTTCATGTCGTGCGGCGCGAGGAACTGGCCCTTCTTGATGTTGACCGGCTTGCCCGACTGCGCCGCGGCGTGGATGAAGTCGGTCTGGCGGCACAGGAAGGCGGGCGTCTGCAGCACGTCGACCACCTTGGCGGCCTCGGTGATGTCTTCGGTGGTGTGCACGTCGGTGAGCACGGGCAGGCCCAGTTCGCGCTTCACCTTGGCGAGGATTTCGAGGCCCTTGTCGCGGCCCGGACCGCGAAAGCTGGTGCCCGAGGAGCGGTTGGCCTTGTCGAAGCTGCTCTTGAAGATGAACGGAATGCCCAGCGCCGAAGTGATTTCCTTCAGCGTGCCGGCGGTGTCCATCTGCAGCTGCTCGGATTCGATCACGCAGGGGCCGGCGATCAGGAAGAAGGGCTGGTCGAGCCCGACGTCGAATCCGCAAAGTTTCATGCGACGGCTTTCAGGGCCTTGGTGCTTCCCGCCCCCCGGTCCTTGTGATCGAGCGCTGCCTTGATGAAGGCGTTGAACAGCGGATGGCCGCCCCACGGCGTCGACTTGAACTCGGGGTGGAACTGCACGCCCATGAACCAGGGGTGCACGTCCTGCGGCAGCTCGACGATTTCGGTCAGGTGCTCGCGCTGCGTGAGCGCAGAGATCACCAGGCCTGCGGCGCGCAGCTCGTCCAGGTAGTTGACGTTGGCTTCGTAGCGATGGCGATGACGCTCGGTGACCACGTCGCCGTAGATGCTGTGGGCCAGCGTGCCGGGCGTGACGTCGGAGCTTTGTGCGCCCAGGCGCATGGTGCCGCCGAGATCGGACTTCTCGTCGCGCGTCTTGACGGTGCCGTCGTTGTCCTTCCACTCGGTGATCAGCGCGATCACGGGGGTGGGCGTCTCGGGGTCGAACTCGGTGCTGTTGGCGTTCTTGAGGCCCGCCACGTGGCGGGCGTACTCGATGGTGGCCACCTGCATGCCCAGGCAGATGCCCAAATACGGCACCTTGCTTTCACGGGCGAAGCGGGCCGCGGAGATCTTGCCTTCCACGCCGCGCTGGCCGAAGCCGCCGGGCACGAGGATCGCGTCGTACTTCGCGAGGCGCGAGACGTCCTGCGCGGTGATGGTTTCGGAATCGATGTAGTCGATCTTCACGCGCGCATGGTTCTTCATGCCGGCGTGGCGCAGCGCTTCGTTGAGCGACTTGTAGCTGTCCGAAAGGTCCACGTACTTGCCGACCATGGCGATCGACACGTCCTGCTGCGGATGCTCGACCTCGTAGACCAGTTCGTCCCAGCGCTGCAGCTTGGCGGGCGGGGTGTTGATGCGCAGCTTGTCGCAGATGAGGCCGTCCAGGCCCTGCTCGTGCAGCATGCGGGGCACCTTGTAGATGGTGTCCACGTCCCACATCGAGATCACGCCCCATTCGGGCACGTTGGAGAACAGCGAGATCTTGGCGCGTTCGTCGTCGGGGATCGGGCGGTCGGCGCGGCACAGCAGCACGTCGGCCTGGATGCCGATGGCACGCAGTTCCTTGGCGGTGTGCTGCGTCGGCTTGGTCTTGAGCTCGCCGGCGGCGGCGATCCAGGGCACGTAGGAGAGGTGCACGAAGGCCGAGTTGTTCGGGCCGTTGCGCAGGCTCATCTGGCGCACGGCTTCCAGGAAGGGCAGCGATTCGATGTCGCCGACCGTGCCGCCGATCTCGACGATGGCCACGTCCACTTCGTGCGAGGTGCCGATGCCGGCGCCGCGCTTGATGTATTCCTGGATTTCGTTGGTGATGTGCGGAATCACCTGCACCGTCTTGCCAAGGTAGTCGCCGCGGCGCTCCTTCTCGAGCACGGTCTTGTAAATCTGGCCGGTCGTGAAGTTGTTGGCCTTGCGCATGCGCGTGTTGATGAAGCGCTCGTAGTGGCCGAGGTCCAGGTCGGTCTCGGCACCGTCATCGGTGACGAACACCTCGCCATGCTGGAAAGGCGACATCGTGCCGGGGTCGACATTGATGTACGGATCGAGCTTGATGAGGGTGACTTGAAGGCCGCGCGATTCGAGGATCGCGGCGAGCGAGGCGGAGGCGATTCCCTTGCCAAGGGAAGATACGACACCACCGGTGACGAAGACAAATTTGGTCATGCCAGTTCCGGATGCGTGAATCCGGGCAGTGGGAAATTGCGATTATAGGTGTGCCCTTTGCGACACCTCCCGCCGAGGGCTTGTTGCCATTTGTTCGATGGCCTATGAGCAACAATACGGCCCATGCAAGATCTCGCCGGAAAACACATTGTCCTGGGCCTCACGGGCGGCATTGCCTGCTACAAGTCGGCCGAATTGTGCCGGCTGCTCGTGAAGGCGGGCGCGACCGTGCAGGTGGTGATGACCGAGGCGGCCGAGCAGTTCATCACCCCAGTGACGATGCAGGCGCTGTCGGGGCGCACCGTCTACACCTCGCAGTGGGACGCCCGCGAGCCCAACAACATGCCGCACATCAACCTGAGCCGCGAGGCCGATGCGATCGTGCTGGCGCCTTGCAGCGCCGACTTCATCGCCCGCCTGGTGCAGGGCCGATCGGACGACCTCCTGAGCCTGATGTGCCTGGCCCGCCCCACCGACCGCGTGCCGCTGCTGATCGCCCCGGCCATGAACCGCGAGATGTGGGCCCACCCCGCCACCCAGCGCAACCTGATGCAGGTGTCGGCCGACGGCGCGACCGTGCTGGGCGTGGGCAGCGGCTGGCAGGCCTGCGGCGAAACCGGCGACGGCCGCATGCTGGAGCCGGCGCAGATGCTCGAGGACATCACCGCTTTCTTTCAGCCGAAGCTCCTGGCAGGGCAGAAGCTGCTGGTCACGGCGGGGCCTACCTTCGAGGCGCTGGACCCGATTCGCGGCATCACCAACCATTCGTCCGGAAAAATGGGATTCGCCATCGCGCGCGCGGCCCGCGAGGCCGGCGCCGACGTCACGCTGGTGGCCGGCCCCGTGCACTTGCCGACGCCGCGGGGCGTGACCCGCATCGATGTGCTTTCGGCGCAGGACATGTTGGAAGCCACCGTGCAGGCCGCGCAGAGCGCTAGCATTTTTGTAGCGACGGCCGCCGTGGCCGACTGGCGCCCGGCCACGCACAGCGACCAGAAGATCAAGAAGGACGGCAGCGGCAAGACGCCGGTGCTCAATTTCGTCGAGAACGCCGACATCCTGCTCACGGTTGCCAAGAGCGATCGGGCGCAGGCGAAGAAACTGTTCTGCGTCGGCTTCGCGGCCGAGAGCGAGAACCTTGTCGAACATGCCAAGGCCAAGCGCGAGCGCAAGGGCATTCCGCTCCTGGTCGGCAACATCGGCCCGCTCACCTTCGGGCAGGACGACAACGCGCTGCTGCTGGTGGACGCCCAGGGCGTGCGCGAACTGCCCCGCGCACCCAAGCTCACGCTGGCGCGTGAACTGATGACCGAGATTGCCGCACGCCTTATCGACTGGAGAGTCTGATGAACACCGAATCGAACACACCGCCCAATGGCGACTTTGCCCGTTACGTGGAGCAGCTTTCGGCGCGGGCCGCGCTGCCGAAACGGCCGGGGCAACCGGGAGAGCCCGGGCTCGACGTCGGCATGACGCCGTCGCCCGGTCAGCAGGGCCCGGTCACGGCCGCGATGCAGCGCGCCGACCTGCCGAACGGCCAGGAACAGAAGCGGGAGCCGGGCTCGTTGGACCCGGTGCTGCTCAAGGTGCTGGGCGGCGTGGGGGCGCTGGTGTTCCTGGTGTTGTGGTCCATCGGTGTGCCGTTCTTCGTGCTGGTCGCGGGGTTCGTCGCGGCCGCGTGGTTCGGCAAGAGTTTTTTCAAGGGTCTGAAGCTGACGCCTGGCCCTGCCAAGTGGCAGCAGGTGCTCGAAGAGGCCGCTCGCAAGCAAAGAGAACAGCAACAAAAGCAAGGCAAGTAAGTCAGTGAAAGTCGACGTCCGTATCCTCGATCCGCGCATGGCGGATCAATTGCCCGCCTATGCCACGCCCGGAAGCGCGGGCCTCGATCTACGCGCCTGCCTCGATGCGCCGATCACGCTGGAGCCCAACGGCTGGCAGCTGGTGGGGACCGGCATCGCGATTCATCTGGCGGACCCGGCCTTCGCGGCGCTGATCCTGCCGCGCTCGGGGCTGGGCCACAAGCACGGCATCGTGCTGGGCAACCTCGTCGGCCTGATCGACAGCGACTACCAGGGCGAACTCAAGATCAGCGCCTGGAACCGCAGCAACACGCCCTTTGTGCTGCAGCCCATGGAGCGGCTTGCGCAACTGGTCATCGTGCCGGTGGTGCAGGCGCAGTTTCAGGTGGTTTCGGAGTTTGCAGCTTCGCAACGCGGCGAGGGCGGCTACGGATCCACGGGCAAGCATTAGCCGCTGGATCCTGAAGCGAACCTGAGTAAGCGACAGGTAAGCGAGGGGTAAAGAACGGAACCGCGCAGGCGCCGCCGCGCTCGATAGTTTCAGCATGTGTCGTGCGTCATCGCAGAGAAAGCTGCGGCGTTAGGCACAGGCAGGCGCATCTTTTCTTTTCCCTTGCGCCGTTCTACCTGAGGAGCCACTCAACATGAAGATTTCAATGCGCTTCGCATCCGTTACCGCCACGGTGCTGGCCCTGGCCACGCTCACCGCTTGCGTCGCCCCCGCGCCGGTCTACCAGACCTCGCGCTATCCCTACCAAGCGCCGCCGCAGGCCATCCAGTACCGCGAGGCGGCGTATGTCGAATACGGTCATGTGGCCAACATCGAGGTGCTGCGCAGCGAAACGGCCGGCACCGGCACCTCGGGCGGCGGTGCCGTCGCCGGCGGCGTCATCGGCGCCGTGGTCGGCAACCAGTTCGGACGCGGACAAGGCCGCGCGGCCGCCACCGCCCTGGGCATCGTGGGCGGCGCCCTGCTGGGCAACACCATCGAAGCCCAGCAGAACGGGCCGCGTGCCTATGAAACCTATCGCGTGTCGGTGCAGACCGACCGCGGCGGATACCGGGCCTTCGACGTGCAAAGTCCGGGCGACCTGCGCATCGGCGACCGGGTGCGCATCGACAACGGACAGATCTCGCGCATGTAAGCCTGTGTCGCGGGCGCAAAATAAAAACCGGGCGGTGCCCGGTTTTTTTGCGTCTGCGGTCCTCGGCCCCAGCTCGGCTTCAGTGCAGCATCTGGTTGCCCGGCGCCATCGGCGGCACCTTGAAAAACGCCGTGCCCGCGGTACCGCGGCCCACTTCTTCTTCGGTGGCTTCGCGCACCGAGCGCACGGTGATGTCCAGCCGGATCGCAATGCCCGCCAGCGGGTGGTTGCCGTCGAGCACCAGGTGCTCGGGGTAGATCTCGGCCACGGTGTAGATCGTGTCCTTGGGCATGTCCTCGCTCACGCCCTTCGGCAGGGCAGAGCCGTCGAAGGTCATGCCTTCCTCGGTGCCTTCGGGAAACAGCGAGCGCGGCTCCAGAAAGAGCAAGCGGTCGTTGAAGTCGCCGAAGCCCTGTTCGGGTTCGATCTGCAGTTGCACACGGGCGCCGGGTTCGTGCCCTTGCAGCACGGCCTCGATGACGTCGAAGAGATCGTCGCCGCCCACCATGAATTCCACCGGCTCGTCGAGGACGTCCAGCACGTCGCCGAGCGTGTCTTTCATTGTCCAGGTCAAGCCGACCACGCATTGTTCAGAGATTTCCATTGCAGAATTCTCCCATGGAGACTACACAACCGCTGCCGTTGCTCGGCGGCCTGAGTGCCGCGCAGTTCATGCGGCAGTACTGGCAGAAAAAGCCCTTGCTGGTTCGCCAGGCCATTCCCGCCATGGTGCCACCGATCGACCGCAATGCGTTGTTCGCGCTGGCCGAACGCGAAGGGGTGGAATCCCGCCTCATTCGCCACGGCAAGGCCGGCTGGACGCTCAAGCACGGCCCGGTGTCACGGCGCGCCCTGCCGCCGTTGAAACAGCCCGCCTGGACGCTGCTGGTGCAGGGCGTCGATCTTCACCACGACGGGGTGCACGATCTGTTGCGGCAGTTCCGCTTCCTGCCCGACGCGCGCCTGGACGACCTGATGATCAGCTACGCGAGCGACACCGGCGGCGTGGGTGCGCATTTCGACAGCTACGACGTGTTCCTGCTGCAGGCGCAGGGGCGCCGCCGCTGGTCCATCGGCAAGCAGCGCGACCTGAGCCTGCAAGCGGGCCTGCCGCTCAAGATCCTCGAGAACTTCGAGCCGGAAGACACCTTCGTGCTCGAGCCGGGCGACATGCTCTACCTGCCGCCCAAATACGCCCACGACGGGGTGGCGGTGGGCGACGACTGCATGACCTTCTCCATCGGCCTGCGTTCGTCCGCCGTGGGCGAACTCGGCGCCGATCTGCTGGCGCGCATGGCGCAGGCGTACGCCGAAGACCTTGAGGACGCCGGCCCGGCCGAACTGGCGCGCTACCGCGACCCCACGCAGCCTGCGGTCGACAACCCGGCCGCAATGCCCGCAGCCCTGCAGGACTTCGCGCGCAAGGCCGTCGAGGCCGCGCTGCGCGACCCCGACGCCATCGCCCGCGCCCTCGGCGAGTCGCTGACCGAGCCCAAGGCCAACATCTGGTTCGACGAAGGCGGCCAGGTCCCCGACGTGTTGCAGCACGTGGCGCTCGACCGCCGCACCCGGATGCTCTACGACACGCGGCACATCTACATCAACGGCGAGAGCTTCAGAGCCGGCGGCGCCGACGCGACGCTGATGCGCCGGCTGGCCGACCAGCGCACGCTCGGTGCGCGCGAACTGGCCCGTGCCAGCGACGGCGCCGTGGCCCTGCTGGGCGAATGGTGCGAGGCGGGCTGGCTGCATGCCGGGTGACATCGTGGAAGAGGCCTTCCCGCCGCTGCCCGAAGGCCGCTTCGAAGGCCCGCAGGCCTTCGGCGAGATCGTTCGCCAAGCGCTGTCGGCGGCGGCACGGCAGGGCTGGAAAGAGATCGTCTTCAGCGACCCCGATTTCGCCGACTGGCCCCTGGGCGAACGCGCCGGCATCGAGGCGCTGCAGGCGTGGGCCGCAAGCGGCCGGCGCCTGGTGCTGCTCGCCCGGCGCTTCGACCTGATCGAACGCGGGCACGCGCGCTTCGTGCCGTGGCGCCGCATGTGGGACCACATCATCGAGTGCCGCGCGACCGGCAAGGCGGCGGGCTCTGCCGACGTGCCCAGCGCCATCTGGACGCCCACATGGTTCGTGCACCGCATCGACCCCGAGCGCAGCGGGGGCGTCAGCAGCACCGATGCGCGTGCGCGCCGCGCGCTGCGCGAGGCCATCGACGAGAGCTGGCGCCTTGCGCGCCCGGCATTCCCGGCATCGACGCTCGGCTTGTAAGCCAATGCCGCGAATCCCGCCGCGCGACACATTCGGGCGGAGATGGGGGTCTAGAATTTTTTAGGTCCAGACATTCTTTGCCAAAGGAGTTTCCATCATGCAAAAGTCTTCATCCGTCCTGATTGCCTCATTGATTGCCGCCGCCGCACTCGTTGCCTGCGGCAAGAAAGAGGACGCCGCTCCCGCCGTCGTGACGCCGCCGCCCGCGCCTGTGATCGAGCCGGCGCCCGCGCCGCCTGCGGCCACACCGGCGCCTTCCGCCGACCCGGCTGCTTCGACCCCTTCACCTGCTGCGTCGTCGGCGCTGGACGCTGCCAATGCAGCCACCGAGGCGGCCAAGAAGGAAGAAGCGCCCAAGCAATAAGAGCAGAGGGCGCTTTGCCCGAAATGCAGAAAGCCGCCTGAGGGCGGCTTTTTCATGGGTACAAGGCTCAGCAGGGCGGGACGGCGATCAGACATCCAGCCAGGGCGAGCCCCCGGCGGCGGTGGCGGTCAGCATTTCGGCCTCATGGCCGCCCAGCGCTTCGGCCATCAGGCGCCGCACGATGTCGGGCCGGTTGTTCTGCTCGCTCAGGTGCGCCGCGACCACATGGCGCAGCCCGTCGTGAAGCACCGCACGCGCGATCTCCGCGGCGGCGGCATTCGACAGGTGCCCGTAGTTGCCGCCCACGCGCATCTTGAGAAACGGCGGATAGGCCGAGCCGGCCAGCAGGTCGCTGTCGTGGTTGAACTCGAGCAGCAGCGCATGCACGCCGCTCAGGCGGTTCAGCACATGGGTGGTGGCGTGGCCCAGGTCGGTCAGCACGCCCAGCGTGCGCGCGCCGTCCGAGCAGCGCAGCTGCAGCGGTTCGCGCGCATCGTGCGGCACGGTAAAGGGCTGCACGGCGATGTCGCCGACTGCAAATTCTTCGTCATCGCGCGCCAGGTTCAGGCGGCCTTCGAAGTCGCGTCCGCCCGTGGCAAGCCAGGTGCCTTCGCTCATCCACACGGGTATTCGGTTGCGCCGCGAGAGCGTGTGGGCGCAGCCGATGTGGTCGCCGTGCTCGTGGGTGATGAAGACGGCGTCGATGTCGCCTGCGGCCAGGCCCGCCTGGGCCAGCCGCTGGTCGAGCTGCCGGATGCCGAAGCCGCAGTCGACCAGGAGCCTGGAGGTGCGGCCGCCGCTGGTCGCTTCGACCAGCGCGGCGTTGCCCGTGCTGCCGCTGCCGAGGCTTCGGAAGCGGAGCATGCGGGTTACTTCAGATCGTCGGCGATGACCTTGACGATGCGCTGTGCGTTGGCCGAGGTTTCGGGCGCACCGGCTTCGTTCTGCACCGAGACCGTGGTGGCCTCGCCCTGGCTCTTGACCAGGATGCGGAACTTGATCGGCTTTTCGTCCTTGGCCGAGCCGCTGAACAGCTTTCCGAAGAAGCCGGCTTCCTTCTTGTCGGGGTTGGGCGTCACGTAGCGCACGAAATAGACGCCGGCGCTGCGGTCGCGGTCTTCCACGGTGAAGCCGGTGCGGTCGAGCGCCAGGCCGACGCGGCGCCATGCGCGGTCGAAGCCTTCGCTGATCTGCACCACGGGCTGGTTGCCCACGCTGGCGACGGTGGCGGTCTTGGCCGGCGCCGAGGTGGCGGCCAGGATCTTCGACTGCTCTTGCGAGACGCCGAGCTTGACCATCAGGCGGCGCAGGAATTCGGTTTCGAGCTCAGGGTCGCTCGGGCGCGGTTGCCAGACGGTCTGGTCCTGGCGCGAGTTGTTGTAGACCTCCTGCATGCCGCGGTGGCTGATGAAGATCTCGGTGCCGTTCGGGGTGCGCTCGATGCGGGTGCGGAAGCGGTCCAGTTCGCCGGTGGAGTAGACCGAATCGACCAGCTTGCCCAGCGTGCCGCGGATGATGTCCTGCGGCAGCTTGGCGCGGTTTTCGGCCCAGTCGGTTTCCATGATGCCCAGGTTGCGCTGCTCGGTGGTCAGCAGAAAGCCGCTTTCCTGCCAGAAGTCCTTGGCCGGGTCCCAGAGCTGGTCGGGCGTACGGTTGACGACGATCCAGCGCTGCGTGCCGGCGCGTTCCATGCGCACGTCGCCGATGCTGGTCACGGCGGTGGGAATGCCGGGCGCATTGGCAATGCCGGCCTGGTAGGCGTTGGCGGTGACGGCACCGCCGGGCACCGCATAGCGGTTGTCGCGCGAGAGCTGCGACAGGTCGGGCGGGACTTCGAGCGTCGGGGCCTTGCCGGCGCTCTTGTAGTCGATCTTGTCGCTCTCGAGGACGGAGCAGGCGGCGAGGCTGGCGGCAAGTGTGGCCAGCAATGCAAATCGCGAAAGTTGCGAAAGGTTCTTCAACGTCGTCTTCCTTGTTGGAATGGTTCGGTCTGTCGTGGGCCGCAGCGCCCGCCATCTCTGAGCACAGTTCTGGCAAAAGGTTGCTTAACCCTGATGCGGCCGGGGGAATGAATCGGTGGAGGTGTGGGTGGGGTGGAGGCTCAGCCCTTGAGCAGGCCGGTGGCGCGCAGCGCGCCTTCGACGGCCGGACGGCTCGCTTCGCCGAGTTCGGTGAGCGGCAGCCGCAGGGCGCCGCCGCACAGGCCGAGCCTGGCCATGGCCCACTTGAGCGGGATCGGGTTGGGCTCGACGAACAGGTTGCGGTGCAGCGGCATGAGCTCGAACTGGATCTGCATCGCGCGCTTGACGTCGCCTGCGAGCGCCGCCACGCACAGCTCGTGCATCTTGCGCGGCGCGATGTTGGCCGTGACGCTGATGTTGCCCTGGCCGCCGCAGAGCATGAGCGCCACTGCCGTCGGGTCGTCCCCGGAGTAGACGGCAAAGTTCTTGGGCAGGTCGCGAATGAGCCACTGGGCGCGTTCGATGTTGCCGGTGGCTTCCTTGATGCCGATGATGCCGGGCACCTGGGCCAGGCGCAGCACGGTGTCGTGCGCCATATCGGCGACGGTGCGGCCGGGCACGTTGTAAAGCACCACGGGCAGGTCGCCCACGGCTTCGGCGATGGCCTTGAAATGCTGGTACTGGCCTTCTTGCGTCGGCTTGTTGTAGTAGGGCACGACCTGCAGCTGCGAAGCGGCGCCCACGCCCTTGGCGAACTTGGCCAGCTCGATGGCTTCCTTGGTCGAATTGGCGCCGCAGCCGGCCATGACGGGCACGCGGCCCTTGGCTTGCTCGACCGAGACGCGGATGATTTCGCAGTGTTCTTCCACATCGACCGTCGGCGATTCGCCGGTGGTGCCGACCACGCCGAGGCAGTCGGTACCTTCTTCGATGTGCCAGTCGATGAGCCGCCGCAGGGCGGGGTAGTCGACACTGCCGTCGTCGTGCATCGGCGTGACGAGCGCGACGATGCTGCCTGTCAGTTGCTCCAAGGGGGAATCTCTTTGTCGGTGGACGAAAGCGCCGATTCTACTTACTCCGGGCGCCGCAGCCGCAGCCGGGGCCGCCCCCTCAGTTTCCCTCGAGGGGCGCGCGCAGCGGCTGGCCGGGCACGGGCGCAGGCGGGCGGATCGCGGCGATGCGCTGCACGAAACGCGCCGGACCGGTCAGGAACCCGTCTTCGTAGGCCACCACGCGCAGGTCTGCGCAGGCGGCGAGCAGCTCGCCGGGCTGCAGCAGGAAGTCGGCCCGCGAGGGTTTGCCGACGGTCTCGTTGCCGGCGGCGAAGGTTTCGTAGAGAAGCACGCCCCCCGGTGCCACGGCGTCGACGATGTCGGCCAGGCGAGGGCGCCAAAGGTAGTTGGTGACGACGACCGCGCCGAAGGTCTGGCCGGCGAAGGGCCAGGGGCCGTTTTCGATGTCGGCCGTGACGGTGCGGCCGAAGGCGCTCGCGGCTTCGATGGCTTCCGATGAACGGTCGACACCCGTGGCCGCATGCCCGCGCCCCGACAGCCATTCCATGTGCCGCCCCGAACCGCAAGCCACGTCGAGCACGGTCGCGCCGGCAGCCAACAGATGCGACCAGCGCACGATCCATTCGGAAGGCGCCCCGGTGCCGTGCAGCGTGCTTGCTTCTTTCATGGGTGGATCAGGCAGGTCAGCTTCAGAAACAGGACCACACCTGATCGACCAGCGTCACCAGAAAGTCCGGATGGGTATAGAGCATGAACACGCCGCCCAGCACTCCCAGCGCGGCGGCGAGCCAGGCGGCATGCACGAGGTGGTGACGCGTTTGCGGTGTCATGGTGCGATTGTCTGCCCGTCCGGCATCAGCCCGGCACGGCTGCCGGCCCGGCCCCGCGCGCAATGGCGTGTTCCTTCACCGGCAGGTTGATCAGCGCCGCGAACACGCCCAGCGCAATCGAGATGTACCAGACCACGTCGTAGCTCCCGGTCGTGTCGTACAGGTACCCGCCCAGCCACACCCCCAGGAACGAGCCGACCTGGTGGCTCAGGAACACGAAGCCGCTGAGCATCGACAGGTGCGCCACCCCGAAGATGCCCGCCACGATGGCATTGGTCGCCGGCACGGTCGAGAGCCACAGAAAGCCCATTGCCGCGGAGAACACATACACGCTGATGGGCGAGATCGGCACGATCAGGAACAGCGCGATGGAGATCGCCCGGGCAAAGTAGATCGCCGCGAGGATCTTGCGCTTGGCCAGCGTCTGCCCCAGCAGGCCGACCGTGTAGGTGCCGAACACATTGAAGAGCCCGATCAGCGCCAGCGCGTAGCCGGCCACGTCGGCCGACAGGCTCCGGTCGCGCAGGTAGGTCGGCATGTGGATGCCGATGAAGGCCAACTGAAACCCGCAGACGAAATATCCCGCCATCAGCAGGCCGAAGCTCGGGTAGCGGAAGGCCTCGCCCACCGCCTGCAGCACCGACTGCTCGCGCTGCCCGGCGAGCGCCTCGCGCCGCGGCTCGCGCAGGCCGAAGGCCAGCGGCACGATCACCAGCACCAGCACGGCCAGCACCGCCAGGGCGGTCTGCCAGCCGAACTGGCCGATCAGGCGCCCTTCGATGGGCGCCATCAGGAACTGCCCGAACGACCCGGCCGCCGCCGCCACGCCCATGGCCCACGAGCGCCGCTCCGCCGGAATCTGCCGCCCGATCACGCCGTAGATCACCGCATAGGTGGTTCCCGCCTGCGCCGCGCCGATCAGCACGCCCGCGCTGAGGGTGAAGAGCAGCGGCGTCGGCGAATGCGCCATGCCCAGCAGCCCCAGCGCATAGAACACCGCGCCGCCGATCAGCACCCGGAAGGCCCCGAAGCGGTCGGCGAGCATGCCCGCGAACACCCCGAAGATGCCCCAGGAGAGGTTCTGGATGGCCAGCGCGAACGAAAAGGTCTGCCGGCTCCAGTCCTGCGCCTGCGTGATCGGCTGCAGCCAGAGCCCGAAGCCGTGGCGGATGCCCATCGAGAGCGTGACGATCATGGCGCCGCAGAACAGCACCTGCTTGATCGAGAGAGTGGGCGTGGGGGCTTGCATGGCGTCGAATGTAGCCACTTGCGCGCCGGGGCAGGTGCGCGGGCGCGCATTGCCATTGATGATTTATCCGCGCCGTTTCGATGCGCATCTGTCATCAAAGCGTTTGCTGTATGGGTATCCAGTCATTTGGTGGCGACTGACTACAATCCGCCCCCATGGCGACTCCCCCCAAGACCTCCTCAGATTCCGCTTCCGGCTATTCGGAAGGCTCCATCCGCGTGCTCAAGGGCCTCGAGCCCGTGAAGCAACGCCCGGGCATGTACACCCGGACCGACAACCCCCTGCACATCATCCAGGAAGTGCTGGACAACGCCGCCGACGAGGCGTTGGCCGGCCACGGCAAGAAGATCAAGGTCACGCTGCATGCCGACAACTCGGTGAGCATCGAAGACGACGGCCGCGGCATCCCGTTCGGCCTGCACCCCGAGGAAAAGGCCCCCGTGGTCGAGCTGGTGTTCACCCGCCTGCATGCCGGCGGCAAGTTCGACAAGGGCTCCGGCGGCGCCTACAGCTTCTCGGGCGGCCTGCACGGCGTGGGCGTGTCGGTGACCAATGCGCTGTCAAAGCGGCTCGAAGTGACCTCCCACCGCGAAGGCTCGATCGCCAAATTGGCCTTCAGCGCCGGCGACGTGATCGAGGCGCTCGAGATCCGCAAGCTCGAAGCCGGCGAGCGCCGCCAGGGCACCACGGTGCGCGCCTGGCCCGACGCCAAGTACTTCGAAACCGCCGCGCTGCCCATGGCCGAGCTCACCCACCTTTTGCGCAGCAAGGCGGTGCTGATGCCCGGCGTGAGCGTCACGCTCACCGTCGAAAAGACCAAGGAAGTGCAGCAGTGGCTTTACAAGGGCGGCCTGAGCGACTACCTCATGCAGACGCTCAACGGCGACCCGGTGATTCCGCTGTTCGAAGGCAGCGGCCATGCCGACAAGAACGCCGACAACTTCGCCGAAGGCGAGGGCGCCGACTGGTGCGTGGCCTTCACCGAAGACGGCCAGCCGGTGCGCGAGAGCTACGTCAACCTGATTCCGACCAGCGCCGGCGGCACGCACGAAAGCGGCCTGCGCGACGGCCTCTTCACCGCGGTGAAGGGCTTCATCGAGCTGCACTCGCTGCTGCCCAAGGGCGTGAAACTGCTGCCCGAAGACGTGTTTGCACGCGCTTCGTATGTGCTGAGCGCCAAGGTGCTCGACCCTCAGTTCCAGGGCCAGATCAAGGAACGCCTGAATTCGCGCGACGCGGTGCGGCTGGTTTCCAGCTTCGTGCGCCCCGCGCTCGAGCTGTGGCTCAACCAGCATGTCGACTACGGCAAGCGGCTTGCCGAACTGGCCATCAAGGCCGCGCAGACCCGCCAGCGCGCCGGCCAGAAGGTCGAGAAGCGCAAGGGCTCCGGCGTGGCCGTGCTGCCCGGCAAGCTGACCGATTGCGAGAGCAAGGACACGAGCCACAACGAAGTGTTCCTGGTCGAGGGCGACTCCGCCGGCGGCAGCGCCAAGATGGGCCGCGACAAGGAAAGCCAGGCCATCCTGCCGTTGCGCGGCAAGGTGCTCAACACCTGGGAAGTAGAGCGCGACCGGCTCTTCGCCAACACCGAAATCCACGACATCTCGGTGGCCGTGGGCGTCGATCCGCACGGCCCCAACGACTCGCCCGACATGAGCGGCCTGCGCTACGGCAAGGTCTGCATCCTCTCCGATGCCGACGTGGACGGCTCGCACATCCAGGTGCTGCTGCTCACCCTGTTCTTCCGCCACTTTCCCAAGCTCATCGAAGCCGGGCATGTGTATGTGGCCAAGCCGCCGCTGTTCCGGGTCGATGCGCCCGCGCGCGGCAAGAAGCCGGCCTCCAAGGTCTACGCGCTCGACGAGGGCGAACTCACCGCTACGCTCGACAAGTTGCGCAAGGACGGCGTGCGCGAAGGCGCCTGGAGCATCAGCCGCTTCAAGGGCCTGGGCGAAATGAACGCGGAACAATTGTGGGAAACCACGCTCAATCCGGACACCCGGCGCCTCATGAAGGTGCAGCTGGGACGCTTCGACTTCACATCCACCCAGGGCGAAATCACCAAGCTCATGGGCAAGGGCGAAGCGGCCGCCCGGCGCGAGTTGATGGAACTGCGCGCCGATGACGTCGATATCGATGTTTGATGCCCTGTGACACTTTCAGATTTCATGCGTCCCTTGCTCCTGGCCTTGCTGCTGTGCATGCAGCAGGGGCTCGCGCACGCCGCTGACATCTACGGCTACATCGACAGCAAGGGCGTCGCCCACTTCGCCTCCGAAAAAATCGACGAGCGCTACCAGATCTTCTTCCGGGGCGGCCAGAGTTTCGACACATCCAAGGGCATCTCGCCGCTCTCGCGCAGCGGGCGCAAGCTCGACGGCAAGGTGCCGCCCGCGTCGCAGACGCTGCTCGCGCTCTTCGAGGCCTCGCCCAGCTACAAAACCGCCAAGGCCGCGCTGCGCGATGCGTCGAACAAACACTCGATCGACTACGAACTGTTGCAGGCGCTGATTGCCACCGAATCGGGCTTCGACGCGCAGGCCGTCTCGCCCAAGGGCGCGATGGGCCTCATGCAGCTCATGCCCGCGACTGCGCAGCGCTATGGCGTCGCGGCGGACAAGCGCAGCACCATCGAAAAAAAGCTGTTCGATCCGCGCATCAACATCGCCGCGGGTTCGCGCTACCTGCGCGACCTGATCGCGATGTTCCCGGGCCAGATCGAACTGGCGCTCGCGGCCTACAACGCGGGCGAGGGCGCGGTGCAGCGCGCGGGCAACAAGATTCCGAACTACAAGGAAACGCAGAACTACGTGCAGACGGTGCTGCAGCTCTATGCCTACCTCAAGCCCTCGGCCGCGACCGGGGGCGGCGGCGGGCGCGGCGGCAATGCGCCCGGCCGCATCCGCATGGAGCTGGTGGTGCCCAAGGGCGGTGCCGTCGGCCGTGGCAACATGCCGCCCGGCTCGCCCGCCGGCATGCCGTCGATGCCCGACATCCCCGAGCCAGCGCCGGTTCCGCCCGGCGCCGCCGAGACGCCGGTGTCGTGATGGCGCTGTGTCTGCCATTCCTTCCGGCGACGAGCCCTGCCGGGTCTTCATCGAGGCGCCTTACTTCCACCCCGGGCTGAGCGCCAACGCGCGCGGCCCGCAGCCATTGATTCTTTCTTCTCTTCTTCTCCATGGACGACTCCCAACCTCCGCTCGATCTCCAGGGTCCCACCGACGGCGACACCACCCTCACGCTGGCCGACTACGCGCAGACCGCCTACCTCGAGTACGCGCTCAGCGTGGTCAAGGGCCGCGCGCTGCCCGATGTGTCCGACGGCCAGAAGCCGGTGCAGCGGCGCATCCTGTATTCGATGTCGCGCATGGGCCTGGGCTTCGGCGGCACCAACGGCACCGTGGGTGCCAAGCCCGTCAAGAGCGCGCGCGTGGTCGGCGACGTGCTCGGCCGCTTCCACCCCCACAGTGACCAGGCCGCCTACGACGCCCTGGTGCGCATGGCGCAAGACTTCTCGCAGCGCTATCCGCTGGTCGACGGCCAGGGCAATTTCGGCAGCCGTGACGGCGACGGTGCCGCCGCCATGCGCTACACCGAAGCGCGCCTGGCCCGCATCACCAGCCTGTTGCTCGACGAGATCGACGAAGGCACGGTCGACTTCATTCCCAACTACGACGGCAGCACCGAAGAGCCGCGCCTCCTGCCCGCGCGCCTGCCCTTCACGCTGCTCAACGGCGCGAGCGGCATCGCGGTCGGCCTGGCCACCGAAATCCCGAGCCACAACCTGCGCGAGATCGCCGACGCCTGCGTGGCGCTGATCAAGTCGAACGGCAAGCTCAGCGAAGAAGAACTGCTCACCATCGTGCCCGGCCCCGACTATCCGGGCGGCGCGCAGATCATCAGCGGCGCGGGCGACATCGCCGACGCCTACCGCACCGGCCGCGGATCGCTCAAGGTGCGCGCCCGCTGGAAGATCGAGGAACTCGCGCGCGGCCAGTGGCAACTGGTGGTCAACGAGCTCCCGCCCGGCGTCAGCACGCAGAAGGTGCTCGAAGAGATCGAGGAAATCACCAATCCGAAGGTCAAGGCGGGCAAGAAGGCGCTCTCGGCCGACCAGACCCAGCTCAAGGCCGCGATGCTGTCGATGCTGGACGTGGTGCGCGACGAATCCAGCAAGGACGCCGCCGTGCGCCTGGTGTTCGAGCCCAAGACCTCGCGCATCAGCCAGGACGAGTTCATCACCACGCTGCTCTCGCAGACCTCGCTGGAAACCTCTTCGTCGATCAACCTCACGATGGTGGGCATCGACGGCAAGCCCACGCAGAAGTCGCTGCGCCAGATGCTCAACGAGTGGATCGCCTTCCGCGAGATCACCGTCGAGAAGCGCTCGCGGCACCGGCTCAACAAGGTGCTGGAGCGCATCCACATCCTCGAAGGGCGGCAGCTGGTGCTGCTCAACATTGACGAGGTGATCGCGATCATTCGCGCGGCGGAGGACCCGAAGGCCGCGCTCATTGCGCGCTTCAACCTCAGCGAGCGCCAGGCCGAGGACATCCTCGAAATCCGCCTGCGCCAGCTTGCGCGGCTGGAGGCCATCAAGATCGAGCAGGAGCTGAAGGGCCTGCGCGAAGAACAGAAAAAGCTCGAAGAAATCCTGGGCAATCCGGCGGCGTTGCGCCGCCTGCTGATCAAGGAAATCGAGTCCGACGCCAAGACCTTCGAAGACCCGCGCCGCACGCTCATCCAGGCCGAGAAGCGCGCCGTGGCCGAAGTGAAGGTGGTCGACGAGCCGGTCACCGTCATCGTGTCGCAGAAGGGCTGGGTCCGCGCGCAAAAAGGCTGGGCGAGCGAGAAGGCCGGAGCGAACGGGGAAAAGGGCAGCACCACGCCCGAGTACAGCTTCAAGTCGGGCGACGCGCTCTACGGCGCCTTCGAATGCCGCAGCGTCGACACGCTGCTGGTGTTCGGCTCCGCCAAGGACAAGACCGTGCGCGTCTACACCGTGCCCGTGGCCTCGTTGCCCGGCGCGCGCGGCGACGGCCAGCCGGTCACCACGCTCATCGAACTCGACGCCGGCACGCACGTCACGCATTTCTTCGCGGGCCCCGTGGGCGCGAGCGTTCTGCTGGCCAACACCGGCGGCTACGGCTTCATCGCCACGGTCGAGAACATGGTGTCGCGCCAGCGCGGCGGCAAGGCCTTCATCGACGTGGGCGAGGGCGAACAGCTTTGCCGCCCCTCGCTGGTGGGCGGCGCGAGCGGCGCCGAACCGATGCCGGCGGCCACGCACGTGGCCTGCGCCTCCACGGGCGGCCGCATCCTGACCTTCGACATCGCCGAACTCAAGAGCCTGCCCAAGGGCGGCCGCGGCCTCACGCTGATCGACCTGGAACCCAAGGACACCCTCGCCGGTGCCGCGGCCTACACGCGCAGCGTGAAGATCGAGGGCATCGGCCGCGGCGGAAAGGAGCGCGACGAGACCCTGGAAATCCGCACGCTCAACAACGCGCGCGGCAGCCGTGCGCGCAAGGGCAAGGCGGCCGACCTGGGCTTCAAGCCGGCCAGCATCGTGCGGGTGCTGTGATGGGCGGCATCGACATCAGCGGTATCGACGTCAGCGTCATCGGCCTTTTCATCGCGGTGGTCACGGGCATCGGCAGCTATGTGCTGGGCCGGCGCATGCGCGAGAAGCGCGCGGCCAGGAAGCGGGAGAAGGACCGGATTGCATCGCAGGCCAACGAGACGCGGCAGGTGCGGCGGGCGCGCGAGCGGCGCGAGAGCGGAAAGTAGTCGGCAAGTAGCCGGCCAGCCGCAACAAAAAAGGCCCGCACGAGGCGGGCCTGAAAAGGATCTGTTCAAGGACCCTTGGAGAAAACCTCGAGCTTGCGCCGGTCTCAGAACGTGTGGCGAATGCCGAACTCGTAGCCGGTCGAAGTCTTGGGGCGCAGCGCCACCGAATTGAATGCGGCGGCGTACGACGGGCCGGCGCCGACCGTGAGGTTCGCGCCGTTCTTGTTGGAGACGCGCGCGATCGTGCCGTAGAGCGCGGTGCGCTTGGACAGGTTGTGCACGTAGCCCAGCGCCAGCTTGCTTGCCTTGGGGTCGGCCGGTGTCACGGCAAAGAGTTGCTGCGGCCGGTTGAAGTCGTACTTCACGCGCGAATACGACGCGCGGATCACGCCCGGGCCGATCGGCACGCTTACGCCCAGCAGGTAACCCGTGAGGTCCAGGTCCGGCGTGCGCGTGAAGATGTTGAGCGGATCGCGCTCGTCCCTGGAGCGCGAAACGATACCGAACACCTTCGCCACGCCGAAGTCATAGGTCGAGCCGAGGTTGAAGGTGTTGATCTTCCCCGGGCGCGCCACGGCGGCATTGCCCGTGCCGGTGGTGAAGGTGGTGTCGTTCTGCGCATAGCTGGCCGAGATGTCGAACGGGCCGTTGGCGTAGCCGATGCGGCCTGCGATGTGGCGGCCGGCGCTGGAGCGGTCGGCGCCGGCCAGGGTGTCCGGCGAGGTGCGGGTGCGCTCGTGCAGCGCGTATTCCACGCTGCCGTAGAAGCCGCCCAGCTTGGGCGGCAGGAAGTACTGCACCATGTTGCCGCTGCGCTTGTAGGCGCTGTTCGAGCCGAAGCCGGTGCCGCTCACGCTGGTTTCGTTGGCGTCGATGATCAGCGAGCCGCCGATGCCGGTGTCGCCGAACGGGTCGTACTGCTCTTCGGTGTACACCGTGGCGGTCTTGTCGCGGCCGATGCGGACTTCGCCGAACGCGCCCGACAGGCTCACGGTGGAGCGGCGCGAGAACGCCGAGACGCCGGTGGCACCGTCGTCGTTGGTGATCGGTGCTTCGAGCCAGAAGCCCGCAGCGAGACCGCCACCCAGATCTTCCACGCCGCGAAAGCCCAGGCGGCTGGAACTGAGGCCCGAGTTGGCGAGCTCGGTGCGGCTGGTCTTGACCGAGTAGACGGGGCCGAAGGGGGTGGCCGATTCGCTCTTGTTCGAAACGCTGCGCACGGCGGCATCGACCACGCCGAACAGGGTCACGGTGGACTGTGCCGAGGCTGCGCCGCAAGCGGCGAGTGCGGCCAGGACGACCAGGGATTTCTTCATTCGTATCACTCCATGAGGGGGAATCGCCGCTCCGGTCGAAGCGGGCGCTGGGCGCCTCGTGCCTTGCGGCATCGAGACAGTCATGGAGTGTTGTTGCCGAACAAGACAGTCTGATTGCGAACGAAAGTTGTCCCCTCGAAGCGAACGGCCGTGTCATGCGCGCGCCGTACGGCTGCGCTACGGATGCAGGAGCGCGTTGCCCGCGAGCTGGTTAGCGCAGCCCCTGCCACCACCGCGTGTTGGTCCGCGCCTGCCCCACCGTGACCACCTCGCCGACCACCGGCGTCGCCAGCTCGATGTTCCTGGCTTCGGTCAGGCGCGCGATGCGGTCCAGCGGGTCGTGCCAGTTGTGGAAGGCGAGGTCGAAGGTGCTGTTGTGCACCGAGAGGAACACCTTGCCCCGCAGGTCTTCGAAGGCCTGCACGCTCTGCTCGGGCGTCATGTGCACGCCGGGCCAGTAGGGGTCGTAGGCGCCGTTTTCCATCAGCGCCAGGTCGAAGCCGCCGAAGCGGTCGCCGATCTGCTTGAAGCCCGGAAAGTAGCCTGAGTCGCCGCTGTAGAAGATGCGCTGTTCGCCGCTTTGCACCACCCACGAGGCCCACAGCGTGCGGCCCCGGTCGGCGAGCGTGCGGCCCGAGAAATGCTGCGCAGGCGTGGCGGTGAGCTTCACCCCGTCGTGCGCGGCCTCATGCCACCAGTCCAACTCGCTCACGCGCTCCACCGGCACGCCCATCACCGCCAGCCGGGCGCGTACGCCCAGCGGCACGAAGTAGCGTTTGACGCTGTTCGCCAGGTACTCGATGGTCGCCACGTCCAGGTGGTCGTAGTGGTCGTGCGAGAGGATCACGCCCTCGATGGGTGGCAACTGCTCCAGCGTGAGCGGCGGCTTGTGAAAGCGCTTGGGGCCGGCCCACTGCACGGGCGATGCGCGCTCGCTGAACATCGGATCGATCAGCCAGTACTTGCCCTTGAGCTTGAGCAGGTGCGACGAATGGCCGAGCCGCACGACGTGGTTCGCCGTGGCGTCGAGCGCGTCCAGGTCCTTGCGTTCGAGCGCGCGTACCGGAATGGCATCGACCGGCACGGTGTCGACCTTGCTGCCGACGATGAAGCGCGACCAGATGCGCCAGCCGCTGGCCGAGGGCTTCTCTTCGGGGTTGGGCATGTTCTGGAACACGCCGTCCCTGAACTGCGGCGAGTTGTCGTAGCGTGTTTCGCCGCCGCCGGCCGCACTGCAACCCGCAAAGAAAGCGCAGCCCGCCGCCGCGAACGCGGTGCCCCTGCGCAGGAGCGCGGGCAGGTAGGAGCCCTGCGAAGCCGAATCGTCAGCCATGAAGAAAACCTCTGTCGTGTGTTGTGGATTGGAGGCGCGAGCCTAGCGGGAGCCCGCGCCCGGATGGTTTCAGCGACAGAAACATTCGGCGCGCAGGGAAATTCGGGGCCGGCCGGTGCAGGGCGCAGGTCTTATGCCATGCGTTCTATGGCCCCGGCGCCTGCAAAGCGCCAGACTGCGGGGCGCCATGGCTCCCATGGCCTGCCAGGAGGCCACACGCATGAGCGGCAACCGTTACCCCATCATCTACGTGCGCGGTTATGCCATGACCGAAGCCGAGCGCGACGAAACCGCGGCCGACCCGTTCTGCGGCTTCAACATCGGCTCCACGGTCTACCGCGCGACCGTCAAGAAAGACGCGCCGGCGCAGAAGTTCGTCTTCGAGTCGCCGGTGGTGCGCCTGTTGGCCGACTACCAGTACCAGAGCGTGTACCAGAACGGCCTGGACATCCTGGACAACGACTGGAAGCCCTCGCCCGACGAGACCGGCAAGGACGTGGACGGCATCCCCTCGGCCTCGATCGTCATCTACCGCTACTACGACACCGGCTCCGAGCTGCTGGGCGACGGCAAGTCGCGCAACATCAAGTTCTATGCGCAAGGCCTGAGCAAGCTGATCCTGCGGGTGCGCGACCTGGTGGCGCTGCGCGAGGGCGCGGCCGGCGCGCCGAAGAAGGACTTTCGCTGCTACCTGGTGGCGCATTCGATGGGCGGGCTGGTGGTGCGGGCCTTCCTGCAGAACCCCGCGCTGGGCGATGCCGCGGCGCGCGCCTGCGTGGACAAGGTGTTCACCTATGCCACGCCGCACAACGGCATCGAGATGGGCGGCGTCAACATCCCGGCCTGGCTCACGGCCGCCGAGATGAACACCTTCAACCGCGAGAAGATGGCCGAATTTCTCGCCACGCCGGCCATCGACGGCCGCATGGACTACCTGCCGGCTTCGGCCTTCCCGGCCGAACGCGTCTTCTGCATGGTCGGCTCCAACCGCGGCGACTACGAAACCGCCAAGGGGCTTTCGCGCATGTTCGCGGGCCATGGCAGCGACGGGCTGGTGCGCATCGAGAACGCCTCGCTCTGGTCGGTCGACGCGAACAAGAAAACGCAGCCGGTGGCCACCGCCTATGCCTTTCGCTCGCACTCGGGTTACTTCGGCATCGTCAACTCCGAGGAGGCCTATCAGAACCTCGTGCGCTTCCTGTTCGGCGACGTGCGGGTCGACCTGTGGTTCGATGTCGACGGCGTGATCCTGCCGCCCGACCTGCCCAAGGACGCCGATGTCGATGCGCTCTACCAGGTCGAGCTGCTCGCCTCGCCGCGCGGCAAGCGCTGGTACCTGAGCCGGCGCGTGGCCGAAGAAGATTCGCCGGCCTGCCGCACCCACAAGGAGCTGACCGATCCGAAGAAGCCCGAGCGGCGCTCGATCTATCTGTCGACCGTGTTCCTGGCCAACAAGGCCCGCGTCAACCAGAACCGCCCGACCCTCGCCTACGCCATGACGCTGGGTGTGCGCGTGCCCGACTACCAGGTGAACAAGAAGTTCTGGCTCGACGGCCACTACGAGGGCAGCTCGTTGTTTCGCGACACGCTGGTCATCGAGATCGCGCCGCCCCTGGCGGACGACCCGGCGCAGAACTGGAACGTCAAGTACGGCTGGCAGACCGACACCGCGGGGCAGGCGTCGCTGCCCATCAGCCCGAAGCAGCTGACCAACGGCAAGCTGCAGTTCATCGTGCCGCTCTCCAGCCTGGGCGCCGCGCCATCGGCGCCAGGCATCACCGGCAAGGTGCGCCTGGAGGTGAGCGCGTGGGATTGATGCCCCGGAGCGGTGCGCGAGGTCCACAATCGCACCCCACATGCATTACCTCCTCTTCATCGGCGCCTGCGTCTTCTTCGCCTTCATGGCGCCGCTCAAGCTCACCATCGCGGTATGCGCACTGGTGCTGTTCGTGACGGTGGTGGTGAAGATCTCCGCGCAGGTCGTCTCGGGCGTCACGCCGACCCTGGGCGAGTCGTTCAAGGCGGTGTTCTATGCCTCGCTGGCCGTGGCATTGGCGCTGCTGGGCTACATGAGTTTTTTCAGCGGAACCGGCATTCACCACGTCACAAGCGCGCCCGCGCTGGTGGCCATGGCGGGGCTGTTCGTTGCGTATACGCTGGGCTTCCAGATCGGCATCGGCACCTCGTTCGGCGCCAGTGCGATCATTGCGTTCATCTCGACCTTGCTGTCCGGCGCCATCCTCTGGTCGGTCAAGGGCCTTGCTTTCTGAATCCATTGCCAACGCCATGAAGACAGCCGTTCTGGTCATCGATGTGCAACGCGGCCTGTGCGACGACCCGCCGCGCCCGCATGAGTCGGAAGAAGTCATCCAGCGCATCAACGCGCTCGCATCCCGCGCCCGTGCGGCCGGCGTGCCGGTGGCGTTCATCCAGCACGAGAACGCGGTCGACCTGGAGTTCGACGCCGAGCGCTGGCAGCTTGCCGATGCGCTGCAGGTCGAGGCGGGCGACACGAAGATCCGCAAGACCACGCCCGATTCCTTTTTGCGCACACCGCTCGAAGCCTGGCTCGCCGGGCAGGGCGTGCGGCGCGTGGTGATCTGCGGCTACTCGTCGGAGTTCTGCGTGGACACCACCACCCGCCGCGCCGCCGCGCTGGGCTACGAGGTGGTGCTCGCGGCCGATGCGCACACCTCGCACGACAAGCCCCATGCCACCGGCGCTTTCATTCGCGCGCACCACAACGCAACGCTGTCGGACATCACGAGCTTCGGCGTGCGGATCAGCGCGGTCGACAGCGCGGAGATCGCGTTCGGCGATTGACGCTCAAGGCATGCGCCCGGTGGCCAGGGCGTGGGACCAGTCGGGCCGCCCGTTCGCGAGCGCCAGCGCGGCCATCGAGGTGTGGTCGTAGGGCACCGAAATCAATCTGCAGGTCCAGTCGCCGTCGCGCTTGTCGACGATGGCGTAGCGCGCATTCGGCGAGCCGGTTTCCACGGCGTGCGGATAAGGATGAACATCGTCGTACGCTGGCAAGCCCACGCTGCCCGGGTTGACGATCAGCTGGCCGCCGGCGGCGCGCGCCACGCGCGGCACATGCGTGTGGCCGCACGCGATCAGCTCGGCATCGACTTCGCCCAGCCGCGCATCGATTTCCGCCTGCGTGGCCGCGCGGAAATTCGCAGGCTCGACCGTCTCCAGAAAGTATTCGAGATCGCTGGCCGGCGTGCCGTGGCAGAGCAGGACTTCGGGGCTCAGGCGCAGGCTGTGCCCCAGCGAAGCCATCCATTCGAATTCCTTCGCACCCAGCCGCGCATGCGCGAACGCATCGGATGCGCCGCGCCGCGCCGAAGGCAGGCTGAGCAACTGGCGCTCGTGGTTGCCCGCCAGATGAACCCAGTGCTGCGCCATCAGGAACCGCGCCGTCTCCAGGGGCATCAACGGGCCCGAGAGGCTGTCGCCCAGGTTGACGACGGCATCCGAGCCGCGGCGGGCGATGTCTTCCACCACGGCTTCGAGTGCGGGGAGGTTTCCGTGAATGTCCGAGACGATGGCGATGCGCATTCTTTGGCCTTTCAGTCCGACCCCGCCCGCCACACCCGCGCCAGCGCAGCCATCTTGCCGCGAAAGCCCAGCCGGTCGTTCGACAGCGCATCGATGAAGTCGGAGAGCCGCTGCGACTTCACCATCGTGTAGATCGTGAGCCAGGTCGTGAAGGCGAATACCACGCCGAACCAGATCGCCTTGCGCCACAGCGGTGCGTCGGCCTCGGCCAGCAGGTTCATGCCCAGAAATCCGGTGGTGACGGTGCCGATCAGGCCGAACAGCGTGACCACCGTGAGCCGCACCACGGTGCTGGCCTGGCGGCGCAGGCTGTCGGCGTCGAGGTAGGTGTTCATGTCGGCGATGCGCGACTTGACCTCGTCGTAGAGCGGATCGAGCCCCAGGTGCTTCGCGCACATGTGCGAGAGGGCGCGCACCTGCGCCTGCTCGGAAATTTCGTGGAACCAGTAGCGGTGGGTGAAGCGCAGAAAACGCTCGAAGCTCGAGCGGATCGCGCGCTTGAACTGCTTCACGCTCGGCGTGCTGCGGATGTCCAGCTTCTTGAGCGCCTCGACCAGCTGGTCCGAGAACATCAGCAGCGACGCCTTCTGGAAATGCGCAATGAGGAACAGCAGGAAGTGCTGGTGCCTGAACTGCGCGAGCACGCCACGGTCGCGGCAGCAGAAGAATTCGGAGCGCGCATCGCCCACCACGATCAGCGCGTGGCCGTTGCACAGGTAGCGCGTGTTGGGCGCGGCACCCGCATCGACCCAGAAACGGTCGTAGCAGTACTTGTGCTCGAAGTCGGCCAGGTGATGGTCCGCGTAGGGCAGGTGCGCATCGGGCGTGCCGGCGCCGGTGACCAGCGCGAGCCGCACGAAGTCGTCGCGGGTGAGGCGGCGCGGATCGTCCATCGAGAGGTACGCCATCACCGGCATGCGGTAGTACTCGATCTGCCGGTAGCGCAGCGCGCCGGGGGCTTCCGAATGGTCGCTCACCAGCGGCTGCATCAGGTAGCCCCAGTGCGAGGAAATGCGCGGCGCGCGGTGCTGCGCCACGTGCGAGAGAAAGCTCTCGCGCTGTTGCGCGTCGGAGCTCGCGAGCACGCGGCCGTCGGCGCCCAGCCATTCGACGCTGGCCATGCAGTGCAGGGCCGATCCGTCGGGCTCCCAGCCGGCGGGGTAGGCGCGGCCGAAGCGGTAGAGGATGTCCTGCGCTTGCGCCAGGCTGAGGTGATTGACACCGACTTCGAGGTTGAGCATCACCACGTCGATGTCGAAGAAGAAGTAGAGGTCGCAATGGATCACGTCCAGCGTGACCGGCACATCCCCGGGCCGGGCCACCACGCGCACCGCCGCGATGTCGTGGCGGCGGAAGATGCGCATCGGCGAATCGCCTTCGTTGCCCGAAGCCGAGGGCTCGCTCGTGTTGCGCGAGCGGCCTTCGCCATAGAGAAAGCGCTGCACGTAGGGCAGGAAGCTCACGAACTCGTTGTAGTGCCGCTCATGAAAACGGCTGCTGTCGCCGGTGTATTCGTCCACCTCTTCTCGCCAGGGCGAGGCGTCGCCCATCTCGCGCAGCAGGTGCCAGGGCCCGTGATGCGCGGGCGTGGCGCCGGGCGCGGGCACCAGCCGCAGGGGCCAGAGCAGCGCCTGCCTGAAATGCTGCACGGTGGGTGCGCCGGAGGAGGGCGTGTTCGCCTCTGTGGGCAAGGTGGCCGCGGGTGAGTTCAGCATCGCGCGAGTGTAGGCAAATGGCAGGTCAAAACGTCCCACTAGGGGAATCCCTGACATCGCCTGAAACCGGTTTCATATAAGCTGCAAGCCTTGTTTTCGAGGCATGCGCACGGCCCTGTCGTGCACGCCGCACCATGAACTACCAGTTTCAATTCGACGCCGTCTTCGCGGCCTGGCCGCTGCTGCTCAAGGGCACATGGATCACGATCCAGCTGTCGCTCATCGCGACGGTGCTAGGCCTTGTGGTTGCGATTTTCTGCGCCTGGGGCAAGACCTCGGGGCCGGGGTGGCTGCGTTTCATCATCAATGCCTACATCGAGGTGATCCGCAACACGCCGTTCCTCGTGCAGCTGTTCTTTTTCTTCTTCGCGTTGCCGGCCATCGGCCTGCGCTGGTCGCCGCAGACGGCCGCGCTGGTGGCGATGGTGGTGAACCTGGGCGCGTATGCAACCGAGATCATCCGAGCGGGCATCGAGTCGATTCCCAAAGGGCAGATCGAGGCGGGCAGGGCGCTCAACCTCAAGCCCTGGGAAATCTTTCGCTTCGTCATCATCAAGCCCGCGCTCAAGGCCATCTACCCGGCGCTCACGAGCCAGTTCATTCTGCTGATGCTGAGCTCGGCGGTGGTGTCGGTCATCTCGGCCGACGACCTGACCTCGGTGGCCGCCAACCTGCAGTCGCAGACCTTCCGCAGCTTCGAGATCTACATCGTGGTGGCCGCCATCTACCTGGCGCTGGCGCTGGCCTTCTCGGCGATGTTCAAGCTGATCTACAAGCGCACGCTCAACTATCCGGACCGCCGGTAACGCAACCGCACGGAAGAAAACATCATGCGTACCTTCGGCTTTTCCGAATTCCTTTTCATCCTCGAAGCGGCCCAGTGGACGCTGGCGCTCTCGGCCATCGCCTTCGTCGGCGGCGCGATCCTGGGCTTGGCCATCGCGTTGATGCGCACCTCCGAATCGGTGTGGGCGCGCGGCGTGTCGACCACCTTCATCCAGATCTTCCAGGGCACGCCGCTGCTGCTGCAGCTCTTCCTGATCTTCTTCGGCGCGCCGGTGCTGGGCCTGGACATCAACCCGTGGATCGCCGCGGGCGCGGCGCTCATCCTCAACAGCGCGGCCTTTCTCGGCGAGATCTGGCGCGGCTGCATCGAGGCCGTGCCGCGCGGCCAGTGGGAAGCGGCCGAGGCGCTGAGCCTCAAGTACACCGCACGCATGCGCGACGTGGTGCTGCCGCAGGCCTTCAAGATCGCGCTGGCGCCCACGGTGGGCTACCTGGTGCAGATCATCAAGGGCACCTCGCTGGCGGCCATCATCGGCTTCACCGAAATCACCCGCGCGGGGCAGATCATCAACAACGCCACCTTCCAGCCGCTCATCGTGTTCTCGGTGGTGGCGGCCATCTACTTCGTGATCTGCTGGCCGTTGTCGCTGCTCGCGGCACGCATGGAGCGCAAGCGCGCTCTGGCACTTGCACGCTGACCCATTTCTTTTTCTCGTCGCTTCCTTTCTTTATTCAGGAGACAAAACCCATGACCCGCACTTCTACCCGCCGCGCCGCACTGGCCGCCCTTGGCCTGGGCGCCGCCCTCACCGTGTTCGCGCCTTTCGCCTCGGCACAAAGCGTGGCCGACATCAAGAAGAAGGGCGAGATCACCATCGGCATGCTGGTCGACTTTCCGCCCTACGGCACCACCGACGCCAAGAACCAGCCCGACGGCTACGACGCCGACGTGGCCAAGCTGCTGGCCAAGGACTGGGGCGTCAAGGCCAACATCGTGCCGGTGACCGGCCCGAACCGCATTCCCTTCCTTCTGACCAACAAGGTCGATGTGCTGGTCGCCTCGCTGGCCATCACGCCGGAGCGCGCGAAGCAGGTGCAGTTCTCGCAGCCCTACGCGGCCGCGACCATCGTGCTGTACGGCGCGACCAAGTCGCCCATCAAGGCAGCCACCGATCTGAAGGGCCTGCGCGTGGGCGTGGCGCGTGCGTCCACGCAAGACGTGGCCGTGACCAAGGCCGCACCCGAAGGCACCGAGATCCGCCGCTTCGACGACGACGCCTCGGCCATGCAGGCGCTGATCTCTGGCCAGGTCGATGCGATCGGCTGCTCGGTCACCGTGGCCGCGCAGATCGCCAAGCGCGTGCCCGCCGGCACCTACGAAAACAAGTTCACGCTGGTGCAGCAGTCGATGGGCATCGCGATGCGCCCGGGCCAGGAAGAGCTGACCAAGGCGGTGAACGACTTCGTTGCGAAGAACACCGCCAACGGCGAGCTCAACAAGCTCTATCAAAAGTGGCTGCAGGCCGACCTGCCGAAAATGCAATAAGCCAAAGCGCTTGAAGGAAACCCTGGCATGACGACGGAATCGATCATCCGCATGGAAGCGGTCAACAAGTGGTACGGTGAATTCCAGGTGTTGACCGGCATCGACCTGTCGGTGCGCCAGGGCGAGCGCATCGTGATCTGCGGGCCTTCGGGCTCGGGCAAGTCGACGCTCATCCGCTGCATCAACCGGCTGGAGACGGTGCAGAAGGGCCGCATCGTGGTCGATGGCATCGACCTCACCGCCGGCGGCAAGAACGTGGATGCAGTGCGCGCCGAAGTCGGCATGGTGTTCCAGCAGTTCAACCTGTTTCCGCACCTCACCATCCTGGAGAACTGCACGCTCGCGCCGATGCGCTCGCGCGGCATGACCAAAGCGCAGGCGGAAGAGGTGGCCATGAAGTACCTCACCCGCGTGCGCATTCCCGAGCAGGCCAGCAAGTACCCGAGCCAGCTCTCGGGCGGTCAGCAGCAGCGCGTGGCGATCGCTCGCGCGCTGTGCATGTCGCCGAAGATCATGCTGTTCGACGAGCCCACTTCCGCACTCGACCCCGAGATGGTCAAGGAAGTGCTCGACACCATGATTGGCCTGGCCGAAGACGGCATGACCATGCTGTGCGTGACGCACGAGATGGGTTTTGCCCGCAGCGTGGCCGACCGCGTGATCTTCATGGCCGAAGGCAAGATCGTCGAGCAGGCGCCGCCCGAAGAATTCTTCGGCAATCCGAAGGACGAGCGCACGCGCCAGTTCCTCGGTCAGATCCTCAGCTCCCACCAGGCCCACTGATGTCCTTCGAGGTTCTGATTTCTCTGTCGTCCTTCGGCGCGGCCGAGGTGGGGCGGCACGGCCAACTCTGGTGCGCGCAGCTTGCGCGCGTCGCCGGAGCCGATTCGGTCGAAGTGCGCGGCGAGATGCTGCGCGATGCGGATGCCGAACTGCCCGCGTTGAACGGCCTCGCCGCCGTGTACTCCAGCCCCGAAGGGCTGTGGGCCGAGGGCGGCTGGCTCGACAGCGCGGCGCTCAAGCGCGGCATTGCCGCGGCCACCAAGGTCGGTGCGAAGCGGCTCAAGATGTCCATCGGCGACTTCCAGGCGTCGTCGCACGGCTCGCTCTGGGGGCTGAAGGTGGAGCTGTCGCAGACACGCGTCGAACTGCTCATCGAGAACGACCAGACCGTGCGCGCCGGCACGCTGCCCGCATTGCAGACTTTCTTCGAGGTGGCCGACCGCGCGGGCGTGCCGCTCGGCATGACCTTCGACATGGGCAACTGGCACTGGGTGGGCGAATGCCCGCTGCAGGCTGCGCAAGCGCTCAGCCACCGCGTGCGCTATGTGCATTGCAAGGGCGCGCAGCGCCTGCCGCACAAGTGGGTGGCGGTGCCTCTGGGCGATTCCGTGGCGCCATGGCGTGCGGTGTTGCGCGCATTGCCCGCCGACGTGCCCCACGCCATCGAATACCCTCTGGCGGGCGACGACCTGCCGGCCGTTGTCCGCACGCAAATCGAATTCATCCGCGCCGCGCGCGCATAGAACCGCACATGACAGAACCCACTGCCTTCGACGTCGCACTCTTCGGCGAAGCGATGCTGCTGCTCGTGGCCGACCGGCCGGGGCCGCTGGAGAACGCCGAGGCGTTTCACAAGCGCACCGCCGGCGCAGAGACCAACGTGGCCATCGGCCTTTCGCGCCTGGGCCTGAAGGTCGGCTGGGCCAGCCGCCTGGGCACCGACTCGATGGGGCGCGCGCTGCTCGCGACGATGAAGCGCGAGGGCATCGACTGCTCGCATGTCATCTGCGACGCGACGCAGCGCACAGGCTTCCAGTTCAAGGGCCGCGTCACAGACGGCAGCGACCCACCGGTCGAATACCACCGAAAGGGCTCGGCCGCGAGCCAGATGGGCCCGGCCGATGTCGACGAAGCGTGGCTGCGCTCGGCGCGCCACCTGCATGCCACCGGTGTGTTCGCCGCCATTTCCGAGACCAGCCTGCAGGCTGCGCTCAAGACCATGGACGTGATGCGCGCGGCCGGCCGCACCATCTCGTTCGACACCAACCTGCGACCGACGCTGTGGTCTTCGACCGAGACCATGCGCCACTGGATCAACGAGCTGGCCTCGCGCGCCGACTGGGTGCTGCCCGGCATCGAAGAAGGCCTGCTGCTCACCGGCCACAGCGAGCCCGAAGCCGTGGCGCGCTTCTACCGGGAGCGCGGTGCGAAGCTGGTGGTCGTCAAGCTCGGCGCCGAGGGCGCCTACTACGACAGCGACGTGGCCGGCACCGGCCGCGTCGATGGGTTCCCGGTGAAGGAAGTGATCGACACCGTGGGCGCGGGCGACGGCTTCGCGGCCGGCGTGGTGAGCGCGCTGCTCGAAGGCAGGAGCGTGCCCGAGGCGGTGCGCCGCGGCGCGTGGATCGGCGCACGCGCCGTACAGGTGCTGGGCGATACCGAAGGGTTGCCGACACGCGCCGAACTTGAAGAAGCGGGGATTTGAAGACCATGACGAAAAAGAACGTGCTCGTGTTCCGGCCCTTGCCTGAAGACCAGTTGGCGCGCCTGCAGGCCGTGCATTCCGTGACTGTTGCCGATCCGCGCACGGAACCCGATGCCTTTGCTGCGGCACTCGCCACGGCGAACGGCCTGATCGGATCGAGCCACACGGTCGATGCCGCGCTGCTCGATGCGGCGCCGCAGCTCGAGGTGATTTCGAGCGTGTCGGTCGGCGTGGACAACTATCCGCTGGGCGAGCTGCACAAGCGCGGCATCGTGCTGTGCCACACGCCCGACGTGCTCACCGAGACGGTCGCCGACACGGTGTTCGCGATCCTCATGGCGACGCAGCGGCGCGTGGTCGAGCTGTCGAATCTCGTGCGCGAAGGCAACTGGACGAAGAACATCGGCGACGAGCTCTTCGGCACCGATGTGCATGGCAAGACGCTGGGCATCCTCGGCTTCGGCCGCATCGGGCAGGCCGTGGCGCGGCGCGCGGCGCTGGGTTTCGGCATGCCGGTGCTGTACCACTCGCGCCGCGCGGTGGACCTGGCCTCGCAAGCGCCTGAGCTGCAGGGCCGCGCCACGCACACACCACTCGACGACCTGCTGGCGCGCGCCGACATCGTGCTCGCAATGCTGCCGCTGACCGATGCCACGCGCGGGATGATCGATGCCGAGTTCTTTGCGCGCATGAAGCCGGGCGCTTCTTTCATCAACGTCGGACGCGGTGCCACCGTGAACGAAGAAGCGCTGCTGCACGCGCTGGACCACGGCAGCTTGCGCGCCGCCGGCCTGGACGTGTTCGCGAAGGAGCCGCTGCCCGCCGATTCGCCACTGCGCACGCACCCGCGCGTCACGCCGCTGCCGCACATCGGCTCGGCCACGCACGAGACGCGGCATGCGATGGCGGAACTGGCGACGACCAATCTGCTGCAAGTGCTGGCCGGCGAGAAGCCGACCGCGCCTTACGACACCACCGCCGCATGACTGCGATCCCGCTCTTCTCCCTCCCCCTCTGGGGGAGGGCCGGGGTGGGGGCAAGCGGCGCATCCATCGAGCGCTCTGCCTGCCCCCATCCCAGCCTTCCCCCAGCGGGGGAAGGAGCAAAGCCATGAAACCCACAGGCCGCGCCACCATCGCCGACGTCGCCGAGGCGGCGGGCGTCTCCAAAGCCACCGTCTCGCGCTTCCTCAACCATCGCGAGCGGCTGTTGAGCCCCGACATCGCCGCGCGCGTCGAAGTCGCCATCGCCAAGCTGGCCTACACGCCCAGCCCGATGGCGCAGGCGTTGAGCCACGGCCGTTCGCGACTCATCGGGCTGATCGTGGCCGACATCACCAACCCCTATTCGGTCGCCGTGCTGCGGGGCGCTGAAAAAGCCTGCCAGGACGCCGGCTACCTCGTGATGCTGTTCAACCTGGGCAACGAAAGCGAACGCGAGCGCGAGGCCATCGATGCGCTCGCGGGCTACCAGGTCGACGGCTTCATCCTCAACACCCTGGGGCGCGGCAGCAACGTGGTCGATGCGGTCACGCTGCATGGCAAGCCCGCGGTGCTGGTCGACCGCCGGCACACGGGCATGCACACCGACTTCGTCTCGCTCGACAACCACGCAGCGATGCAGGCGACTTGCGAGCATCTGCTCGAAGGCGGCTACCGCGAGCTGCTCTACGTCACCGAGCCGCAGAAGGGCGTGAGCTCGCGGCGCGAGCGCACGTCGGCCTTCGGCGCTTGCGTGGCCGCGCATGCGCCTCGCGTGGCGGGCGAGGTGTTCGAGTCGGTCGAAGGCGATAACGATGCGCTCGATGCGGCCCTTGCCGCTCTGCGCAAGCGCGCCAGGCGCGGCCGTCGCGCTGCGGTGGTCGCGGGCAATGCCGTGGTCACGCTGCGCGTGGCGCAGGCGATGGCGCGGATGGGCTTGCAGTTCGGTGGCGACCTGGGCTTCGTCGGCTTCGACGATCCCGAATGGGCCTCGCTGATCGGCCCCGGCCTGAGCACGGTGGCGCAGCCCACCGACGCCATCGGCCGCACGGCCGCTACTTGCCTGATCGAGCGGCTGCGGGGGCTTGACGCTGCACCGCGCCAGCTCCTGCTCCCCGGTGAGTTGATGGTGCGGGGCTCGTCGCAGGCGTTCTAGGCACGCTTCGTTCTCTGCGGATCGCTCACCAGCCGTGAAAACGGCCCCACGTCTGCAGCACCCCGTCTTCGCCGAGCGCCTGGTATTCGGGGAACTGCGCACCCGTCGCGCACGCATGGTTCGGCAGGATGCGCAGGCGCGTGCCGATCGGAAAGCGCGTCGCGATGTCGGTGTCAGGCGCACCTTCGCGCGACAGGATGCCGTGCTCCTGGTTCGCGCCGCTGAGCACATAGCCGTCGAGCACCGCGCCATCGAGGCTGCAGATCTGGCCGTAGCCACAGTCGCGCTTCTGCTTCTGCGTGCCACGGTCGCGGCTCATGGCCATCCAGCCTGCATCGACGATGGCCCAGCCCTTCTCGACCTGGTGGCCGATCACGGTGGTGAGCACGCTCAGCGCGACCTCGCCCGCGTCGCACACGCCGACATTGCGCATCACGAGGTCGAAGAACACGTAGACGCCCGCACGCACTTCGGTCACCCCGTCGAGGCGCTTGGCCATCAGCGCCGTGGGTGTGGAACCCACGCTGACGATGGGGCAGGGCAGACCGGCATCGCGCAGCCTTTGCGCGGCACGCACGCAGCCGGCCCGCTCCTGTTCGGACATGGCCTTGAGCGCCTCGGGCGTGTCGAGGTCGTAGCTGGAGCCGGCGTGCGTCATCACGCCGGCGAGGCGCATGCCTCCGTCGTGCAGCACATGCGCCACTTCGAGCAGCACATCGTCGTCCGGGCGGATGCCGGAGCGGTGGCCGTCGGTGTCGACTTCGATCAGCACGTCGAAGGCTTCGCCGTTCGCACGGCCGAACTCCGCAATGGCGCGCGCCGAGGCCACGCCGTCCGTGATGATCGAAAGCGCGCATCCGCGGCGGCGCAACTCGAGCGCATGCGGCAGCCGGTGCGCCGCCATGCCCACCGCATAGAGGATGTCGGTGAAGCCCGCGGCGAAGAACTGCTCGGCCTCCTTCAGCGTGGAGACGGTGATGCCCTGCGCACCCGCATCGCGCTGCGCACGCGCCACCTCGATGCACTTGCTGGTCTTCACATGCGGGCGAAAGCGCACGCCGAGGTCGTTCATGCGCGCCTGCATCCGCGCGATGTTGTGCTGCATGCGCGGCCGCTCGACGATGGCGGCGGGGGTGTCGATGGTGGCAAGGGCGAGGGCGTTCATGGGGACGTTCCGTTCAGGGCATCGAAGCGAAGGATTGGAGCCAGGGCAGCGCGGGTGCGAGCGTCGGGGCCTGCTGCTCGGGCGGCGGCGCACCCTTCGGCAGGGCGAGCCCCACGCGGTTGTGCCAGAAGGTGCGCAGGCCGACGGCCGAGGTGCCGAACATGTCGTAGCCCGAGCCGGCGACGAAGGCGGCTTCATCTGCCTGCACGCCCAGCCGGGCCAGCGCCATGCGGTACGGGCGCGGGTCGGGCTTGTAGAAGCCGGCTTCTTCCGAAGTGACCACCACGTCCCACTCGATGCCCAGCAGCGCCGCCGCGCGATGGCCGAGCCGCTGCGAGCAGTTGGTGACCACCGCGAGCTTGCAATGCGGCTTGAGGGCCTGCAGCAGTTCGCGTGCGCCGTCCCATGCGGGCAGCTGGTCCCAGTGCGCTTCGAGCGCGTCCGGTGCGGTGTCGGCCATGCCGGTGTTGCGGGCGGCGTCCTTCACCAGTTGCTCGTAGGGCACATAGGCGCCGCAGCCGTAGGTGAGGCGCAGGTATTCGGCGCGCCACGCGCGGCCTTTTTCCTCGGAGCCGGCGGCGGCGCTCCACACGGTCCAGGAGTCGAGCAGGGCGGTGAGCAGGTCGAAAAGCACGGCGCGGGGGTAGGCGCCGGATGGGGCGATGGGGGCTTGCATGGAAACCGACTGTACGTTTCAAAGTCATCGTTGTGCTTCAATACCAACTCATCAATCGTTAAGCACTGCTGAATGATCCAGATCGAAGACATGCAACTGGCTGCAGCCCTGCTGCGCGAGCCTTCGCTCAGCGCCGCGGCGCGTTCGCTCGATGTGACGCCGCCCGCGTTGTCGATGCGGCTGCGCAAGCTCGAAGCCACGCTCGGCCTCTCGCTCGCCACCCGCACCGCGCGGCGGCTGAGCCTCACGGCCGAGGGCGAGCGCTTCGCGCGCGAGGCTGCGGCGCTGCTGGCGCAGATCGAGGGGCTGCGCGAATCGATGCAGCGCGACGACCGTCGCCTCACCGGCACGCTGCGCATTGCCGCGCCTTTCGGCTATGGCCGGCAGTACGTGGCGCCGATGCTCGCGCGATTCGCCCGGCTGCATCCGGGACTGCACCTCCAGTTCGACCTGCGCGAGACGCCGTGGCCCGACCGGCACGATGCCGACGCGATCATCCACATCGGCACGGTGCGCGACTCGTCATGGGTGGCGCGCACGCTGAGCGCCAACGAGCGCTGGCTGTGCGCGAGCCCGGCCTACCTGCGGGTGCACGGCACGCCGCGTGTTCCGCGCGACGCGATGGCGCATGCCTGCATCGTCATCCGCGAGAACGACGAAGACGTGACGCTGTGGCATGTGCGACGTGCCGCCAAGCCCGGCACATCGCCGTCATCGGCGGTGAAGGCGGGCGCGCGCGAAACGCTGCGCATCGCGCCGGCCTTCGTGACCAACGACGGCAGCGTGGCCCGGCAATGGGCCGAGCAGGGCATGGGCCTGGTGCTGCGCTCGGAGTGGGACGCCGCGGACGCCATCGCGCGAGGCTCGCTGGTGCGGGTGCTGGCGGACTGGCAATTCGACAGTGCGCCGGTGACGCTGCTGGTGCCCGTGCGCAAGGGGCGCACGGCGCGGGTGCAGGCGTTGATCGGGTTTCTGGAAGAGAGCTTCGGCGCGTCGCCAGACGCATCAGGCCTTTAGCCTTTGATGGGTGCGGTAGTGCTCAGCGCACCCGATCTCCATCTCGCACCGATTCGACGGCGCCGTTGTAGAACCGCACGATGCCGAGGAAGTTGCCCTGGCCGCGGTGATAGGTCCAGTCTTCCATCGGAATGCATTGCTGGCTGATGATCTGCCGCGTGCCGCCGCCGCGCGCGCCCGGCGTGACGATCACTTCGACCTGGGGCCGTGGCACGCAGACGATGTCCTTGAGGACCGGCTCGCCACATTTGTTGAGCACGGAGAACTTCGATTCGCCCACGCCTGCCAGAAAGCCGCCGCAGCTGAGCGACTGCGCCGCCGCGCCGCCCGGGTGCATGGCGGCGAGCAGGAGCGCGGTCGAGGCGAAGCTGCGCAGGGCGATGGTCATGGCTTGAAAACGCTTCAAGAAAACGCCCCGGCCGGCGGGGCGTTTTTTTGTGCTGGATCAGCCGACTTCGGCGATCAGTTCGATCTCGACGCAGGCGCCCATCGGCACTTGCGCCACGCCGAAGGCGCTGCGTGCGTGCGCGCCCTTTTCGGGGCCGAAGACCTCGGCGAAGAATTCGCTCGCGCCGTTGGTCACCAGATGCTGTTCGGTGAAGGTGCCCACCGAGTTCACCAGGCTCATCACCTTGACGATGCGCGTCACCTTGTTCAGGTCGCCCACGGCGGCGTGCAGCGTGCCCAGCAGGTCGATGGCGATGGCGCGTGCGGCCTCTTTGCCTTCTTCAGTGCTGATGTTGGCGCCGAGCTGGCCGGCCCAGACCTTGCCATCCTTCTTGGCGATGTGGCCCGAGAGGAACACGAGGTTGCCGGTGCGCACGAAAGGCACGTAGGCGGCGGCGGGGGCAGAGACCGGGGGCAGGGTGATGCCGAGGCTGGAAAGTTTGTCGTAAACGCTCATGGAGACTCCTTGTCTTGGGATGCCGATTGTGTCTGGCTTTGCGGCGCCAGCTCGACCACTTCCCCCACGGGCTGCACGGTCACGCCGACGTCCAGCGTGTGCCTGGCGCCGCCATGCAGTACGCCGCGCATCGGCGACACGTCGGAGTAGTCGCGGCCGATGGCCAGCGTGACGTAGTCCTCGCCCGGCTGGCGGCCGTTGGTGGGGTCGAAGTCGGCCCAGCCGCCGGCGCCTGGCGGACCGTCGCCGTCGCTTTCGCCGGGCAGGTACACCGACACCCACGCATGCGAGGCGTCGGCACCCACCAGCCGGGGCTGGCCCGGCGGCGGCTGTGTGAGCAGGTAGCCGCTCACGTAGCGCGCGGGCAGGCCCAGGGTGCGGAAGCACGCGATCATGATGTGCGCGAAGTCCTGGCACACGCCCTTGCGCTGGGCCAGCGCCTCGACGGCGGGGGTGTTGATCTCGGTGCTGTCGGCGTCGTAGTCGAAGTCGCGGTACATGCGCTCGGTGAGGTCCATGGCCACGTCGAAGGTGGGGCGGCCCGGCACGAAGCTCGCACGCGCATAGGCGGCGAAGTCGTCGTGGCGCGGCACGTAGGGCGACGGAAACACGAACTCCGAGGCCGCATCGAAGGTGGCGTCCTTGCGAAAGCGGAAGCGCTCGCGCACCGACTCCCACGGCAGATCGCGCGCAACATCCGGCGAGAGCACCGGCACCGAGGTCTCGACGACGCTCTCGGCGGTCACCACCAGCCGGTCGTGCGTGGCTTCGAGGGCAAAAAACGCGCGCGTGTTGCCGTAGAGATCGGGCAGTTCGCTGCGCTGCGCGGGCGGCGGGTCGATCGCGAGCGTGTGGCTCACGAGCCGCTGCGAACCGGTGGCCAGCGGCTTCAGGTGGGCCAGGTGCTGCGCGGTTTCGACCGGCGGCGAATACTCGTAGCGGGTTTCGTGGGTGACGTGGAGCAGCATGGCGGGCCGTTGTGCTGCTGCGTTACTTCGGCCCGGCGCCGAAGTGCGAGGCGTAGATCTTCGCGTAGGTGCCGTCGGCCTTGATGTCGGCCAGGCCCTTGTCGATCTTTGCCAGCAGTTCGGTGTTGCCCTTCTTGACCGCAATGCCGTACTGCTCGGCGGAAAAGCCCGCATCGCTCACCGTCTTGAAGCCGCCGCCGGCGTTGTTGGCGAGGTAGTGCTCCACCACGCCGTTGTCCGCCACCACGGCTTCGACGCCGCCGGCCTCCAGCTCCTTGAGCGCGAGCGGGGTGGACTCGAAGCGCTTGATGGCGGTGCTCGACTTGCCCAGCAGCTTGCCCACCACTTCGTCGCCGGTGGTGCCGTTCTGTACGCCGATCGTCAGCGGCTTGATGTCTTCGAACTTCGCGACCTTCGAGTCGTTCTTGACCGCGATCAGCTGCCTGGCTTCGAAGTAGGGCTGCGAGAAGTCCATGGTCTGGCGGCGCTCTTCGGTGATGGTGATGGCCGACACCAGCAGGTCGCGGTCGCCCTGGGCCAGCGCGTTGAAGATGCCTTCCCACGGCGTGTTGACGAACTTCACCTCGAAGCCTGCCTTTTGCGCCACGGCCTTGACCACGTCGATGTCGAAGCCCACGACCTCGCCCTTTTCGTTCTGCGACTCAAAGGGCTTGTAGGCCGCGTCGGTGCCCACGACCAGCACGCGCGCAGCGGCAGGTGGCGGCGGTGCCGAGCCGGCGGCGGGTGCGGCGGATTCCTGCTTGCCGCAGCCGGCCAGAGCAAGCCCGACCAGGAGGCAGGCTGTGGTGAGGGTAAGACGGCGATTGATCAGCATGTTCTGCCTCCTTGAATTCATTCTGGAATGCCGCAGAACCGGCTTTGCCGGGCTGCAGGCATTGCCCCCGGCGAGGGGGAGTGCGAAGCGACACGAAGTGCGCGAAGCATGGGGGAGAGCCAAAGTCACGCGCCGACGGAGCGCAGCGATTCGGATGTGAGCGTGAAGTAGCGCGTGCCGATGGCGTCCGACACATGGTAGGCCGCCGTCTCGCAGTTGGCGAGCAGCTCGATCAGCGCGGGATAGTTGGCGTCCGGCCCGGCGGCGCACAGGTGCTCCAGCGTCCAGCTGGCCGGGTCGGGCAGCTCGTAAGACAGCGCGGTGAGCTTGCCGGGCGCGCTGCCGGCCAGGCGCGCGATGCGCCCACGCAGCGTCTGCGTGACCCAGGCGAGCGAGCGCGGGTTCTCGGCATCGAGCACCAGCAGGTCGACCATCGTCGCGACATCGCGGCGCTGCTGGTAGCGCGCATGAAAGGTGATGGTGCTGTCGAACAGCGCCACCATCGCCTCGAAGCCGCTGACCTCGTGCACCGCGCCGTTGTCGAAGCCCGCGCCCAGCGCGTTCGACAGGAAGCCCAGGCGCTCGATGTGCCGGCCGATGGACAGCAGGCGCCAGGCGTCGTCGCGCGTCATGCGGTCGGTCTGCGCGCCGGTCATCGCGGCCAGCGCGGTGCTGGCCGATTCGAGTGCGCGCAAGGCGGCGCTGGCGGCAAAGCTGCCTTCGCCCGCCTGCTCGGCGGCACGGCGCAGGAAGTCGGCCTCGGCCCGCACGATCTGGTTCCAGTTGTCCTGCGAGAGCCGCTCGCGCACGGCGGCGGCGGCCTGGCGGATGCAGCGCATGCTGTAGCCGACGCTGCCGCCCTTGTCGACATCGCCCAGTTCGGCCACCAGCGCGCGTTCGAACACGCGGCGCGACTTGGGCGCGCTGGGCGCCTCGGCCGGTACCAGCGCATTGCGCACGGCCATGCGGTGCAGCCATTCGAGCAGCGCGAGCGACGACTGGTCTTCGCCGCCCAGCAGGTTGAGCGTGAGGCGCGCCAGGCGCACCGCGTTCTCGGCGCGCTCGGTATAGCGGCCGAGCCAGAACATGTTTTCCGCGGCGCGGCTGGTGACCGGCGCGCGGTGGCGCGCGAGCGAGGCCGGCGTGGCATGCGGCTGCAGCAGCGTGGTGCGATCGACCTCGCCGTGCGTCTGCACCCATACGTCGGCACTGCTGCCGCCGCGCTGCATCGAGGCGATCTGCGCATTGGCACCGGCGAGCCGTGCGAGACCGCCGGGCAGCACCCGCCACGACTGCGCGCCGTCGCTCACCGCGAACACGCGCAGGAGCACCGCGCGCGGCGCGATGTGGCCGGGGCCAAGGTCGCTCGCCCACGTGGGCATCTGCGACAGCGGCAGGTAGCTTTGCACGGTGTGGGCGTCGCCCTCGCGCACGATGCGGCCGGCCCATTCGTCGAGCTCGCGCCGGCCGAGCTGGCTGCCCAGCACCGCGTCGAAACTGGTCTGGCCGTCGGAGCCGGGGTAGGTGGGCTTGATAGCGCAGTCGCCCAACTGCGGCAGCACCGCTTCGAGCGCGGCCCGCTCGCCGCACCACCAGGTGGGCAACGCCGGCAGCTTGAGCTTCTCGCCGATCAGCCGGCGCGCTAGTCCCGGCAAAAAGCCCAGCAGCGCGGGTGATTCGAGAAACGCCGAACCCGGCATGTTCGCCACCAGCACGTTGCCGGCGCGAATGGCCTGCAGCAGTCCTGGCACGCCCAGCGTGGAATCGGGGCGCAGCTCCAGCGGATCGAGAAACTGGTCGTCCAGCCGCTTGATGAGGCCGTGCACCGGGCGCAGGCCCTGCAGCGTCTTCAGGTAGAGCCGCTGGTCGCGCACGGTGAGGTCGCTGCCCTCGACCAGCGTCACGCCCAGGTAACGCGCGAGGTAGGCGTGCTCGAAGTAGGTTTCGTTGTACGGACCCGGCGTGAGCAGCGCGATATGGGGCGGAACGCCAGCCGGGCACATGCCTTGCAGACCCTCCATCATGGCGCTGTAGGTGGCGGCCAGGCGCTGCACATGCAGTGCCTCGAAGGCCTGAGGAAATTGCCGCGTCACGGCCAGCCGGTTCTCCAGCAGGTAGCCCAGGCCCGAGGGCGCCTGGGTGCGCTGCGACACCACCCACCAGTTGCCGTCGGGGCCGCGCGCGAGGTCGAAGGCCGCGATGTGCAGCCAGGTGTCGCCGGGCGGCTTCACGCCGTGCATGGCGCGCAGGTAGCCCGGATGGCCGCGCACCAGTGCCGGCGGCAGCAGGCCTTCGCTCAGCAGTTGCTGCGGGCCGTAGACGTCGGCCATCACGCGGTCGAGCACGCGCACGCGCTGCAGCACGCCGGCCTCGATCTGGCTCCAGCTCTCGGGCGAGACGATCAGCGGAAACAGGTCCAGCGACCAGGGGCGCTGCGGGCCGTCGGCGTCGGCATAGACGTTGTAGGTGACGCCGTTGTCGCGGATCTGGCGGTCGAGGCTGACGGCGCGGCGTGGCAGGTCGTTGAAGCCCCCGGGGCCGAGCTGGTCGAAGAAGGCGTTCCAGGCAGGGGTGAGCGGCGGTGTGTCGCCGGGCGAGATCTGCGGCTGGGATTGCGACTGCGACTGCGTCTGGGAAGACTGGGATTGAGATTGCGACTGAGAGAGCGCAGCCGGCGGCCGCTCCGCCATCGCGTCATACAGCAGCGGGGCCGGCGCAGAGGCCGGCACCGCAGCGCCGGCGCCGGGCTTTGCAAGGGCCGAGGGCGCCGCCGCGGTCGCCTGGCCGCGCAACTCGTCGAAGTGGCCGGGCAGTGCAGCCGGTGCGAGCGCCGACGCCAGGGCCGCTGGAAATTCCAGTGCCTGGGCGTCGAACAGGGATTCGTTCAATGGTTCCACAGGAGGGGGATTGTCACACCCCCGTCACGGCGCAGCCGTTGGGGCGGTGTGCTTGAACATCCCCTTATCGGCGCAGGTCCAGCGTGAACGGGAATTCGCGGCTGCCCGGAATCTCGATGGTGGCCGGCGGCGTGCGCAGCAGGCCGGGCGTGTGGCCCATGCGCGTGAAGCGCGAATGGCGGCGGCTTTCGGCTTCGTAGGCGTTGACCGGGAAGCTGTCGTAGTTGCGTCCGCCCGGGTGGGCCACGAAGTACTGGCAGCCGCCCAGCGAACGCTTCATCCAGGTGTCGACCAGGTCGAAAGTCAGCGGTGCGTGGGCCGGAATGCTCGGGTGCAGCGCCGAAGGCGGGTTCCAGGCCTTGTAGCGAACGCCGGCCACGAACTCGCCGGTCACGCCGGTGGGTTGCAGCGGCAGCACCTTGCCGTTGACGGTGACGACGTGGCGGCTTTCGTTGAGGCCGGTGACGCGCACCTCGATGCGTTCCAGCGACGAATCGACATAGCGCACCGTGCCGCCGGCCGAACCTTCTTCGCCCATCACATGCCAGGGCTCCAGCGCATTGCGCAGCGAGAGCTCCACGCCCATGGCCTGCATCTGTCCCACCAGCGGGAAGCGGAACTCGAAGTGCGGCGCGAACCAGTCGGGATCGAAGGCAAAGCCGGCCTGGCGCATCTCGCTGATGACGTCGTCGAAGTCCATCTTCACGAAGGTCGGCAGCAGGAAGCGGTCGTGCAGCTCGGTGCCCCAGCGGGTGACGGGCGCCTTGTAGGGCTCGTCCCAGAAGCGGGCGACCAGCGCGCGGATCAGCAATTGCTGCGCGATGCTCATGCGCGCATGGGGCGGCATTTCGAAGGCGCGCAGCTCCAGCAGGCCCAGGCGGCCGGTGCTCGAATCGGGCGAATAGAGCTTGTCTATGCAGAACTCGCTGCGGTGCGTGTTGCCCGACACGTCGATCAGGATGTTGCGCAGCGTGCGGTCCACCAGCCATGCGGGCATGTTGGCGCCGTAGATCTCGCGGTTCTTCGCGATTTCCTTCAGCGCGATTTCGAGCTCGTAGACCTGGTCGTTGCGCGCTTCGTCCACGCGCGGCGCCTGGCTGGTCGGGCCGATGAACATGCCAGAGAACAGGTAGCTCAGCGACGGATGGTTGTGCCAGTACAGCAGGAGGCTCGCGAGCAGCTCGGGCCGGCGCAGGAAGGGGCTGTCGGCCGGCGTGGCGCCGCCCATCACGAAGTGGTTGCCGCCGCCGGTGCCGGTGTGGCGGCCGTCGGTCATGAACTTCTCGGCCGACAGGCGGGTTTCGAAGGCTGCGTTGTAGAGGAACTCGGTGTGCGCGACCAGTTCCTTCCAGTTGTGGGCCGGGTGGATGTTGACTTCGATCACGCCCGGGTCGGGCGTGACGGCCAGCATCTTCAGGCGCGGGTCGCGCGGGGGCGGGTAGCCCTCCATCACGATCTTCACGCCCAGCTGCCTGGCGGTGGCTTCGATGGCTGCGACCAGATCGAGGTAGTCCTCCAGACGCGCAAGCGGCGGCATGAAGACATACAGCACGCCCGAGGCGCTGCCTTTCTTCTCGGCCGAGGGGCCGTTGGCACGGCGAGGATCGCGCACCTCGACGCACAGCGCGGTGCGCGTGACCCAGTGGGCCGACTCGCCGCGCAGCGGCTGGCGGGTGGCGCTGGTGTCGACGGCCTCGGGGGCGGGGGTTGAAGATGCCGATGCCGGTCCCTGCGCTGCGGCGGCTGCAACAGCTGCCGCGCTTGCGGGGTCCTGCATGCGCAGCGCCGCGGGCACCACCGGCGGTGCGCCGAAGGTGTAGGGCACGCCGCCCAGGCCTTCGGCGGGCGCGGACGAGGCCGCGTCGTAGCGCGCGCGGTAGTCGGTGGCGCTCGGCAGCACGCCGCGTGGGGCGGTGGGGTCGCGCTCGATCAGGTAGGGATAGTCGCCCTTGCTGGCCCATGGCTGCGAATCGAGCGGCAGGCGGTAGCCCATCGGCGAATCGCCCGGAATCAGGAAAAGCCGGTCGTCGCGCAGGAACCAGGGGCCGGTCTTCCAGCCGGGGCCCTCGAGCGCGGGCGCATCGCCGTCGGCGTTGCCCGGTTCGATGGGCAGCATGTAGCCGATCACCGCGTCGAGCTTTTGCGTGAACACGCGGCGCAGGCGCACGCGTTCAAGTTCGTCGTCCAGCTTCGATTCGAAGGGATCGACATTCACCGGCAGCCGGCGTTCGCGCCAGAGGTAGTAGTAGACGTCTTCGTAGCCGGCCTGCATGTAGCGCTCGGTCAGGCCCAGCTTGTGCGCCAGCACGGTGGTGAAGCGGCGTGCGTCTTCGCTCGTGTAGTGCGTGGGCACGCGCTCGTCGGCGAAGAGTTCGGGGTCTTGCCACAGCGGTTGGCCGTCGGCGCGCCAGAAGATCGAGAGCGCCCAGCGCGGCAGCTGCTCGCCCGGGTACCACTTGCCCTGGCCGAAATGCAGGAAGCCGCCGTTGCCGTATTCGGCGCGCAGCTTGTGAACCAGTTCGGTGGCGTAGCCGCGCTTCGTGGGGCCGAGCGCGTCGGTGTTCCACTCGGGCGCGTCGCGGTCGCTGGTGGCCACGTAGGTGGGCTCGCCGCCCATCGTGAGACGCACGTCGCCGGCCTTCAGGCGCGCGTCGACGGCATCGCCCAGCGACAGAACTTCGGCCCACTGCTCTTCGGTGTAGGGCTTGGTGACGCGCGGCGATTCGTAGATGCGCGTGACCTTCATCTCATGGCCGAACTCGACCTCGGCTTCGTCCATCACGCCTTCGATGGGCGCGGCGCTCGAGGGCGTGGGCGTGCAGGCGAGCGGAATGTGGCCTTCGCCGGCCATCAGGCCCGAAGTGGCGTCCAGGCCGATCCAGCCGGCGCCCGGCAGGAACACTTCGCACCAGGCGTGCAGGTCGGTGAAGTCGACCGTGGTGCCGCTCGGGCCGTCGAGCGATTTCACGTCGGGCGTGAGCTGGATCAGGTAGCCCGAGACGAAGCGCGCGGCCAGGCCCATGTGGCGCAGCAGCTGCGCCAGCAGCCAGCCCGAGTCGCGGCACGAGCCGCTGCCGTTGGTGAGCGTTTCTTCCGGCGTCTGCACGCCGGGCTCCATGCGGATGAGGTAGTTGACGTCCTTCTGCACCTGCTGGTTGAGGCCGACCAGGAAGTCGATGGTGCGCTGCTCCTTGCGGTCGACCTTGTCCAGATAGGCCTCCACCAGCGGCGTGACCGGCTCGGCCACGAGGTAGGGCGCCAGCTCCTCGGCCTGCGAGGCGGTGTACTTGAAGGGGAAGTTCTCGGCCTGCGGCTCGAGGAAGAAATCGAAGGGGTTGTAGACCGCCATCTCGACCACGAGGTCGACCGTGACCTTGAATTCGCGCGTCTTCTCGGGGAACACCAGCCGCGCCTGGTAGTTGGCGAAGGGGTCCTGCATCCAGTTGACGAAGTGCTCGGCCGGCTCGACCCGCAGCGAATAGGAGATGACGTTGCTGCGGCAATGCGGCGCGGGCCGGAGGCGAACAACCTGCGGGCCCAACTGCACCAGGCGGTCGTATTTGTAGTGGGTGACGTGGTGGAGTGCGGCGTGAATGGACATGCGTTTTTGTGTGCAGTACTGCGAGATTGCATCGAAAAGATGTCTCTTGTGAGACGCATACTAGCCGAGATAGCAAGCAATTAACGCGCCATCGAGCGCGGGTTCGGGGAGGGGTTGCATCATGTGTTGCGAGGTTGCGAAATGACGCCGTCGCGGGTGTCGGGCACGGCCGCGGCCGGGTCGTGGGCGTTTGCGGCGTTGAGCGGGTCGCTGCTGGGCGCGGCCCTGCAATTGCAGCAGCCGGTGCTGTGGCCGGCCGGTGTGTACGCCGGCTTGCTGTTCGCAGGGGCTGCGGGGCTGTGGTGGCGGCGGTACTTTGGGCGGCTGCTTCTGGCCGCGGCGTTGGCATGCGGCGCCATGGGCGGAACGGGGCTCGCGGGCTGGCGCGCGGTGGTCTATGCGGGCGGTGCGCTCGATCCGGCGCTCGAAGGGCGCGACCTGCGGGTGACCGGCATGGTGGCGCAGATGCCGCAGCGCAGCCAGACCGGGACGCGGTTTCATCTGGACGTGGAGTCGGCGCAATGGGCCGGCGCGCAAGACGGCGCGGGCCAGGGCGCGCCGCCGACGGTGCCGCCCCGTATCGCGCTGGCCTGGTATGGCGAGAACACAGGGCTGTGGGGCCGGGCCGTCGAGGGGCGCACCTCGCCTGCCGCCGCCGTCGGCGAACTGCATGCCGGCGAGCGATGGCGCTTTACGGTGCGGCTCAGGGCGCCGCACGGCACCCGCAATCCGCATGGCTTCGACAACGAGCTGTGGCTTTGGGAGCAGGGCGTGCATGCCAACGGCTATGTGCGCACCGGCACGCGCGACGCACCGCCCGCGCACGTCGCCACCACCTGGCGGCACCCGATCGAGCGTGCGCGCGAAGCGGTGCGCGATGCGGCGTTCGAACGCGTGGCCGATCGCCGGCAGGCGGGTGTGATCGCCGCGCTGGTCACCGGCGACCAGGGCGCCATCGACCGCGCCGACTGGGATGTGTTCCGCGCCACCGGCGTCGCGCACCTGATGTCGATCTCGGGGCTGCACATCACCATGTTCGCGTGGCTCGCCACGCACGTGGTCGGCGCGCTGTGGCGGCGCAGCCGGCGGCTGATGCTGCGGCTGCCGGCGCAGCAGGCGGCGCTGGTGGGCGGCGTGCTGCTCGCCACGCTCTACGCGCTCTTCAGCGGCTGGGGCGTGCCGTCGCAGCGCACGGTGTGGATGCTTGCCACCGTCGCGCTGCTGCGACTGGCCGGGCGGCGTTGGCCGTGGCCGCATGTCTGGCTGCTCGCTGCGTCCGTGGTGGTGGCGATCGACCCGTGGGCGCTGATGCAGGCCGGCTTCTGGCTGAGCTTTGTCGCGGTCGGCGTGCTCTTTGCCACCGATGCGTCCGCGCCGGGCGGCAAGAAGCCGGGCGCCGCCGGCCGGCTGATGCTGTTCTTTCGCGAGCAATGGGTGATCACGCTGGCGCTCGCGCCGCTCAGCCTGCTGCTGTTCCATCAGGTGTCGCTGGTCGGCCTGCTGGCCAACGCGGTCGCGATTCCATGGGTCACCCTGGTGATCACGCCGCTGGCGATGCTCGGGGCGCTGGCGGCGCCGCTGTGGAACCTTGCCGCCTGGGCCGTGCAGGCGCTCGCCGTGCTGCTGCAATGGTGCGCGGGGCTGCCGTTCGCCACGTTGTCGATGGCCGCGCCGCCGGGGTGGATGGCCGCCTGCGGCGTGGCGGGCGGCGTGCTGTTTGCAATGCGGCTGCCATGGTCGGTGCGGGTGCTCGGTGTGCCGCTCTTGCTGCCGGTGCTGCTGTGGCAGATGCCCAGGCCCGCCGCCGGCGAGTTCGAACTGCTCGCCGCCGACATCGGGCAGGGCAACGCCGTGCTGGTGCGCACCGCCACGCACAGCCTGCTCTACGACGCGGGCCCGCGCTACAGCCTGGAGAGCGACGCCGGCCACCGCGTGCTGGTGCCGCTGTTGCGCGCGCTGGGCGAGCGGCTGGACCTGCTGGTGCTGAGCCACCGCGACATCGACCACACCGGCGGCGCGCCCGCGGTGCTGGCGATGCAGCCGCAGGCCGCGTTGCTCAGTTCCATCGAAGCCACCCATCCCTTGCAGGCGCTCCGTCCAGCGCAGCGTTGCGAAGCCGGCCAGCGCTGGACCTGGGACGGCGTGAGCTTCGAGGTGCTGCACCCGTTCGACACCGACTACAGCAGCTTCACCAAGCCCAACGCGGTCTCGTGCGTGCTGCGCATCGGCAACGGCCGCGCCACGGCGCTCCTGGCCGGCGACATCGAGCGCTTGCAGGAGGCCGCGCTGGTCGCGCGCACGGCAGGCGAGCGCTTGCGGGCCGATGTGCTGCTGGCACCGCACCACGGCAGCAAGACGTCGTCGAGCGCGCGGTTTCTGGACGCGGTGCAGCCGCGCTTCGCGCTGGTCCAGGCCGGCTACCGCAACCGCTTCGGACACCCTGCGACCGACGTGTTGGCGCGCTACGCGGAGCGCGGCGTGCGGGTGGTCGCCAGCACGCATTGCGGTGCCGCGCGCTGGGGCAGTGCGACGCCCGGCAAAGTGATCTGCGAACGGGAACGGCACGGCCGCTACTGGCATCACCGGGTCCCTGAAACCGCGGTGAGCCCGTCTTGAGACGGCTCGCGCGGACTTTGAAGACCCCGATTTGTCGCGATGGGCTCGCCGAAATGTGAACTAATTGTTGAATCTGGCCGTGTTGCGTGCTTCGGCGTCATGCCGCAGCACGCCGGCAGCGTTGTATGGTGCTGCAACAACTCAAAAGGGGACGACATGCGCCACGCAGCAGCAACATCATGCGGGGGCCTGCTTTCAGGCCGGGCGCCGTGACGACCAGCGTCCCCGCCATGACCGGCGCGGCCAGTGCCGCCGGCTCGGCCAGCGCCGCAACCGCCGCCGGCGCCCGGCTCAAGATGCACCGCGAGGGCCCGGTGCTGGTGCTGACCCTGAGCAACCCCGCCGCGCGCAACGCGATCAACCCGTCGGTCTACCGCGCCGCGGCCAAGGCGATGCGCGCCACCTCGGGCTTTCGCACCGTGCGCGCCATCGTGCTGTGCGGCGAGGGCGCGCATTTCAGCGGCGGCGGTGACCTGCGGCGGCTGGCCCGGCAGCGCAAGCTCCCGGCCTCCGAGCAGCAGGGGCACATCGATGCGCTGAACGAATGGATCATGGCGATCCAGGAGGCGCCGCAGCCCGTCATCGCCGCGGTCGAGGGCGCGGCCATGGGCGGTGGGTTCTCGCTGTGCCTGGCCTGCGACCTGATCGTCGCGGCCGAAGACGCGAAGTTCGCCATGTCCTATGTGAACGTCGGGCTCACCCCGGACGGCGGCGGCACCGATTCGCTGGTGCGCGCGCTGCCGCCGCAGGCCGCGCTGGAAATGCTGCTCGACGGCACGCCGTGCACCGCCGGGCGCCTATACGACTGGGGCGTGGTCAACAAGCTGGTGCCGCACGGCAGCGCCTGCGCCGCGGCACTGGCATGGGCGCAGCAACTCGCCCGCGGCCCCTTCGAGGTTCAGGCGCGCATCAAGCAACTGGTGTATTCGGCGCGCGGCCGCAGCCGGCGGGAGCAGCTCGATGCCGAACGCGAGTCGTTCATTGCCAGTCTCTACGGCGATGAAAGCGGAGAGCGCATCAAGGAGTTCCTGTCGCCCCGCAAGAGCCGGGTGCCCGACGACGGCCCCGTGCACTGACGGCAGAAAAGTCTTCCGGCCTGTCTCCGGCGCGCAGATAAGGGGTTTCACTGGCCTCGAACTTGCTAAGCTATGGATGAAGGAGATTGGTCGTTCCCATGCACAAATTCGACGAGATGTATGAGCAGTTGCCCTATTCGGGGGCTGCGATCCGGCAGCATTACAAGCGCTACGACCAATGGCTTGCCAAGCAACCCGGTGAGGTGATGCGATCCCGGCGCGAAGAGGCGGAAATGATCTTCCGCCGCGTCGGCATCACCTTTGCGGTGTATGGCGCCAAGGACGAGGACGGCTCGGGCACCGAGCGGCTCATCCCGTTCGATCTGCTGCCCCGCATCATTCCCGCCCACGAGTGGGACAGCATGGAAAAGGGGCTGGTGCAGCGCGTCACCGCGCTCAACCGCTTCCTCCATGACGTCTACCACGACCAGGACATCATCAAGGCCGGCATCATTCCGGCCGAGCAGATCCTGAACAACGCGCAGTTCCGCCCCGAGATGATGGGCGTGACCGTGCCGCACAACGTCTACTCCAACATCTCGGGCATCGACATCGTGCGCGCCCCCGATGCCGACGGCAACGGCGAGTACTACGTGCTCGAAGACAACCTGCGGGTGCCCAGCGGCGTGAGCTACATGCTGGAAAACCGCAAGATGATGATGCGGCTCTTCCCCGAGCTCTTCAACCAGAACCGCATCGCGCCGGTCGCCCACTACCCCGACCTGCTGCTGGAAACCCTGCGCGCCAGCGCGCCGCCGGCCACGGCCGAGCCCACGGTGGTGGTGCTCACGCCCGGCATGTACAACAGCGCCTACTTCGAGCACGCCTTCCTTGCGCAGCAGATGGGCATCGAGCTGGTCGAGGGACAGGACCTGTTCGTCAAGGACGACTTCGTCTACATGCGCACCACGCGCGGCCCCCGGCGCGTCGACGTCATCTACCGCCGCGTGGACGACGACTTCCTCGACCCCGACGTGTTCCGTCCCACGTCCACGCTCGGCACGGCAGGCCTCATGCGAGCCTACCGAGCGGGCAACGTGGTGATCTGCAATGCCGTGGGCACCGGCGTGGCCGACGACAAGTCGATCTACCCCTACGTGCCCAAGATGATCGAGTTCTATCTCGGCGAGAAGCCGATCCTGAAGAACGTGCCCACCTACATGTGCCGCAACAAGGACGAGCTGCAGTACACGCTCGACAACATGAAGGACCTAGTCGTCAAGGAAGTGCACGGCGCCGGCGGCTACGGCATGCTCATCGGTCCGGCCGCCACGCACGCCGAGATCGAGGACTTCAAGAAGGCCGTGCTCGCCAAGCCCGACGGCTACATCGCGCAGCCCACGCTGAGCCTGTCGACCTCGCCGACCTTCGTGGACGCCGGCATCGCGCCGCGCCACATCGACCTGCGCCCCTTCGTGCTCTCGGGCAGCGAAGTGCAGATGGTGCCCGGCGGCCTCACGCGCGTGGCGCTCAAGGAGGGTTCGCTGGTGGTCAACTCCTCGCAAGGCGGCGGCACCAAGGACACCTGGATTCTCGAAGCCGACCGTGCGCCCCGGCCCAAGCCGGCCGCGCAGTCGCAAAGCCAATCGTCGTCGTCGTAGGAGCCCACACGATGCTGTCCCGCACCGCCGACCATCTTTACTGGATGTCCCGCTACACCGAGCGCGCCGAAAACACCGCGCGCATGCTCGATGTCAATTACCAGACCTCGCTGCTGCCGCAGTCCGCCGAAGTGGCCAAGTACGGCTGGCAGGGCGTGCTGTCCATCAGCGAACTGCTGCCGCTGTACAACAAGAAGTACGAGCAGATCACGCCCACCGACGTGATGGAGTTCATGGTCAAGGACGAGAGCAACGCCTCGTCGATCGTCTCGTGCCTGAAGGCCGCGCGCGAAAACGCACGCGCCGTGCGCGGCGCGCTCACCACCGAAGCCTGGGAAACGCAGAACACCACCTGGCTCGAAGTCAACCGCATGCTGCGCGCCGGCGATTTCGAGCGCGACCCCGGCCAGTTCTTCGAATGGGTCAAGTTCCGCTCGCACCTCTCGCGCGGCGTGACGCTGGGCACCATGCTGCAGGACGAGGCCTTCTACTTTTCGCGCCTGGGCACGTTCCTCGAACGCGCCGACAACACCGCGCGGCTGGTCGATGTGAAGTTCCATGCCCTCAACAGCGAGTTCTTCGGCACCGCCACCGAGGAAGACCAGGAGTACGACTTCTATCACTGGAGCGCCATCCTGCGCAGCGTTTCGGCCTTCGAGGTCTACCGCAAGGTGTACCGCGACGTGATCAAGCCCGAGCGTGTGGCCGAGCTGCTGATTCTTCGTGCCGACATGCCGCGCTCGCTGCATGCCAGCCTGGCCGAGGTGGTCGCCAACCTCGCGAAGGTGCAGAACGAACAGAGCGCCGAAACCCAGCGCCGCGCCGGCAAGCTCCTGGCCGACCTGCAGTACGCGCGCGTCGACGAGATCCTGGCGACGGGGCTGCATGCCTACCTCACGCAGTTCCTCGACCGGGTGAACGAACTGGGCGGGCGCATCAGCCAGGATTTCCTGGTGCCTGCGCACTGAGCGAGAACGACGGCGGCGGACGCATGCGGCTTGTCGCCCATTCGTCCCGCGCCTTTTCCATCGAGGGGTTCCTCGAACACGAAGCGTGCGAGCAGCTCATCGCACTGGCCGAGCGCGAAGGTTTCGCCTCGGCCGGCGTTCGCACAGCGGACGGACCCAAGGCCATGCCGGCCATCCGCAACAACGAACGCGCAATGTTGCCGTCGCCGCAGTGGGTCGATCTGCTCTGGCAGCGGTTGCGCGATGTGGCCCTGCCCGAGATCGACGGGCAGACGCCCCAAGGTTTGCCGAAGGACCTGCGTTTCTACAAGTACTCGCCGGGTCAGCGCTTCAAGATGCACAAGGACGGCCCTTGGCATGAAGACGGGCTTACCAGCCGGCTCACGCTGCTCGTCTATCTGAACGATGGGTTAACGGGCGGCGACACCGATTTTCGGGAGTTTCGCGTCAAGCCAAAAACCGGCGCGGCCTTGCTCTTCATTCACGACACATGGCATGAAGGGTCGGCGATCGAAGAGGGCACGAAGTACGTACTGCGCTCCGACGTGATGTATGGCAGCGCCGCCTGAACGGCATGCGCGGCAGTTGTCGCCCTAGCGCGAGAACGACTCCACAGCCACCGGAATCCTGGGCGCTTCCCAGCGGTAGCTGTCGCCCAGCACGTTGCGCTCTGGCATCTGCCCGCTCCACTGGATCTTGAGGAGGTCCATCAGGCTCCAGCCTGCCCAGTCCGCGCGAAAGGGTTGCTGCGCGGCGGCGCCGGTGGGCAGCGGCCCGTGATTGCGCCAGACCACGGCTGGAATGCGGTAGCCCGATGCGGTCGCGGGGCTGTGGCCCGCGCGGTTGCTGCCGTGGCCCACCTCCTGTCCGTGGTCCGACAGGTACATCCAGGCACGGTACTCATCCGGCTTGCCGGTGGTGCGGGTCTGCTGCAGCAGCTCCGACACCACGAAGTCGTGATACAGCAGTGCCGCGTCGTATTCCTGCCGGAAGCGGCGCACCCAGGCCGAGCGGCCGTCCTTCACCAGGCCGTTCTCGACCGCGTCGACATCGTCGTCGAAGGGGTTGGCATTGGCAGGAAAGCGCAGGCTGTAGTGCGGATGCGCGCCCATCAGGTGGACCACGATCAGCTTGCGGTCGGTGCTCGTGTCCGCAAAGGCTTCCTGCACGCAGTCGAGGATCTCGCCGTCCAGCGAGGCGCTGGCGCGGCCGGGTGTGCGGTTGACCATGTCCACCACGTCGGCGTAGCGTGCATGCTGCTGCTCGATGGCCAGGTCGTCGTGGTTGCTGATCCACCAGACCTTGTAGCCCGCCGCGCGCGCCAGCGCCAGCAGGTGCGGCGGGTTGGCAGTGCTCTCGTTCTGGGGCGCGCCGAAGTGAAACATGTTGCGCAGCGCGGGCAGGGTGCTCGCATCCACCGACCATGCGTTCTGCAGCACCGCCATCTGGTCGCCGGCCTGCGCCTTGTGCGCCAAGAGGCGCGGCGTGGTGGGGCGACCGTAGCCGTAGAGCGCCATGTTGTCGCGGTTGATGCTGTCGGTGATGACCAGCACCACGGTCGACGGGCCGGCTTGCGAGAACACCGGTGCGATCTCCTTGGCGCGCGCCATCGCGCGGTCGCGCACTTCTTGCTGCTGCCCCCAGGCGGCGCGCTGCGTGTGCACAGACTGCGTCCAGTCGGCCCAGAAGACGGCGGGATGGAGCCTGCGCCACGGCTTGCTCGCATAGGCCACGCAGGCGATCAGCAGCAGCACGAGCACCAGCGATCTGGCCCAGAACGGAAGGCGCGCGCGCACCGGCCGGGCGACGGGATCGGCCGTTGCGCCGCGCCGCACAAAAACGCCTGCGATCACACCGGCGATGGCCAGCATGCCGGTCCAGACGACGGCGGAGCGCCAGTGCATCCAGAGGTATTCGCTGCTTTCGCGCGCATTGGTATTGGCCGCGGCGCCCAGCACCATCGCGCCGTCGGGCGCGGCCTGGTAGGTGTCGAGCAGGTAGGCGCGCACCACGCCGTCGAGTGCAAAACCCATGACCCAGAGCCAGACGAGCACCGCGCGCGCCCGCCGCATGCGCAGGCTGCGCAGTGGCCATGCGAGCCACAGCACCATCGGCATGGCGAGCACCGCGAGTTGTGCGATGCGCCGGCCGTCGTGGCCCAGGGCGATCAGTGCGAGCAGCGTGGCGCCGACGATGCCGCAGGCCAGCAGGGCGCGCTGGCGGGATGCGTCCCGTGGCATGGGCGATTCGGAAGGAAGAGTGGTCAAGCGGGCATGGCGGCGAGTCGAGGGCGGGCGCATTCTGCCTCGGGGAGCCTGCAGCGGGGTCCAGTGGCCCGCCGGTCGCGGGGGCCATGGCGAGTTCGCCGCAAGAGATGCGCGCGGAACCTGTGGGGCTCGGCCGGGATCGCCGGCGTCAACCCGATCAGGTCGCCGTGGCCTGCCGCACCGCGCGCTCCCAGCGCGCCATCGACTCTTCCGCCTGCGCGCGGCCCATGGTCGGCAGGAAGCGCCGCTCCACCTTCCACAATTTCGAGAGCTGGCGCGCGTCGGCATAGACGCCGGTCGACAGCCCCGCGAGGTACGCGGCGCCGAGCGCGGTGGTCTCGATCACTTCGGGCCGCACCACCGGAATGCCCAAGAGGTCGGCCTGGAACTGCATCAGCAGGTCGTTGACGCTCGCGCCGCCGTCCACGCGCAGTTCGGCCACCGGCTTGCCGCCCGCGGCCACGGCATCGCGGCTCATGGCCTGCAGCAGCGCGGCGCTCTGGTAGGCGATGCTTTCCAGCGCGGCGCGCGCGATGTGCGCGACCGTCGTGCCGCGCGTGAGCCCGGTGATCGTGCCGCGCGCATCCGCGTCCCAGTAGGGCGCGCCCAGGCCGGTGAAGGCCGGCACCATCATCACGCCGCCCGCATCGGGCACGCTCTCGGCGAGCGACTGCACCTCGGCGCTGCCCTTGATGGCCTTGAGCCCGTCGCGCAGCCACTGCACCACCGCGCCACCGACGAACACGCTGCCCTCCATGGCGTACTGCGGCGTGGTGTCGGCCTGCGCCGCGCTGGTCACCAGCAGTCCGTTGTGCGAAGGCTGGAATGCGCCGCCCGTGTGCATCAGCAGGAAGCAGCCGGTGCCGTAGGTGTTCTTGGCCATGCCGGCCTCGAAACAGGCTTGGCCGAAGAGGGCGCTCTGCTGATCGCCGGCCACGCCGCCGATGGGCAGCGTGTGGCCGAGCAAGGCGGCATCGGTGTCGGCAAAGTGCGAGCTCGACGGTTGCACCTTGGGCAGCAGCGCGGCGGGAATCTTCAGCGCGGCAAGCAGGTCGGCGTCCCACTCGTTCGTGTGCACATTGAAGAGCATCGTGCGCGAGGCGTTGCTCACGTCGGTCACATGCACCTTGCCACCGGTGAGCTGCCACATGAGCCAGCTGTCGACTGTGCCGAAGGCGAGGTCGCCGCGCTCGGCCTCGGCCCGGGCGTTGGGCACGTTGTCCAGCAGCCAGCGCAGCTTGGTGCCCGAGAAGTACGCGTCGATCACCAGGCCGGTCTTCTCGCGGATGGTGTCGGTCATGCCCTCGTCGCGCAGCTGCGCGCACAGCGGCTCGGCGCGGCGGTCCTGCCAGACGATGGCGTGGTGCACCGGCTGGCCGGTCTTGCGGTTCCACAGCACGGTGGTCTCGCGCTGGTTGGTGATGCCGATGGCGTGGATGTCGGTGGGCTTGAGCTTTGCCTTCACCAGCACTTCGCGTGCGGTGGCGAGCTGGCTGCGCCAGATTTCCATCGGGTCGTGCTCGACCCAGCCGGGCTGCGGGTAGATCTGCGTGAGTTCCTTCTGCGCGATGGCGACGATGTGGCCTTCGCGGTCGAACACGATGCTGCGGGAGCTGGAGGTGCCCTGGTCGAGGGCGAGCAGGTAGGTCATGGGTTCATGTTCCTCTGGGTCCGGTCAATGGAGCGGCATGGTCTTGCTCCTTCCCCTTCCGGGGGAAGGCTGGGATGGGGGCAGGGCGTCGATCAGGCGCCGCGTCGTTTCGGAAGCCGTCGTGCCCCCACCCCGACCCTCCCCCAGCGGGGGAGGGAGCAATGCAAGAGCAGCTCATGTTTCGCGCGCGATTTCGAGGCGAACCTGCGCGCTGTGCAGCAGGTCCGCAAAAGGCGCCGGCGGAACGGCATCGGTGAACAGCCGGTCGATCTGCGAGAGCGTCCCCAGCTGGATCATCGCCGGCCGGTTGAACTTGCTTGCATCCGCCGCGAGCCACACCTCGCGCCCCTGCGCAATGATGGTCTGCGCCACCTTCACCTCGCGCAGGTCGAAGTCGCGAAGCGACCCGTCGGCCTCGATGCTGGAGACGCCGATCAGCGCGATGTCCACCTTGAACTGGCGGATGAAATCGATGGTGGCCTCGCCCACCACGGCGCGGTCGCGCGCACGCACCGAGCCGCCCGCCACGATCACCTCGCACGAGGTGTTGCCGCTCAGGATGGTCGCCACGTTCAGGTTGTTGGTGATCACGCGCAGCCCCGTGTGGCGAAGCAGCGCCTTGGCGATGGCCTCGGTGGTGGTGCCGATGTTCAGGATCAGCGAGCAGTCGTTGGGCACCAGCTCGGCCACGCGCTGCGCGATGCGCGCCTTGCCTTCGGCGTTCAACGTTTCGCGCTGCTGGTAGCCGATGTTCTCGGTGGTCGAGCTGGGCATGCGCACGCCGCCGTGAAAGCGCGTGAGCAGGCCCTCGTCGGCCAGCCGCTGCACGTCGCGCCGCACGGTCTGCAGGGTCACGCCCAACATGTCGGCCAACTGCTCGACGGTGACGGAGCCGCGCGTGCGCACGGTGTCCAGGAGGTTGATCTGGCGCGGGTTGGAGTTCACAAAGGCGTCGTGGAGTACGTGAAGACTGCGAAGTGCTGGCTGGAGGGTACAGGGCGCGTGACTTTAAAGCGAATCAAAACGAACCCACATAAGGGAAAACTCGGAGGAAAATCGCGCTAAAAGGAATCCAAATGAAAAAACCCGAAAATACAATGGCGCCTTTCAGTGACCAAAGTCACGGTTCAACGGGCCCCTCCTGTGAGTGCATTCCTGTGAGTGATATCTCCTCCAATTCGTCTTCGCCGGCCATCGATTGCGACGTGCTCATCGTCGGCGGCGGCATCAACGGCTGCGGCATTGCGCGCGACCTCGCGGGCCGCGGCTGGCGCGTGGTGCTGTGCGAGAAGGACGACCTGGCCTCGCACACCTCGTCCTCGTCCACCAAGCTGATCCACGGCGGGCTCCGCTACCTGGAGTACTACGAGTTCTCGCTGGTGCGCAAGGCGCTGCAGGAGCGCGAAGTGCTGCTCAAGAGCGCGCCGCACATCATGTGGCCGCTGCGCTTCGTGATGCCGCACGACCCCTCGATGCGGCCGGCCTGGATGATCCGCATCGGCCTGTTCATGTACGACCACCTGGCCAAGCGCGAAGTGCTGCCGGGCTCGCGCGGCGTCGACCTGCGCACGCACGCGGCCGGCAAGCCGCTCAAGGCCCAGTACAAGCGCGGCTTCGTCTACTCCGACGGCTGGGTCGACGACGCCCGGCTCGTGGTGCTGAACGCGATCGACGCCCAGGCGCGCGGCGCCCAGGTGCTCACCCGCACCCGCTGCACGCATGCGCAACGCGATGCCGACGGCTGGACCGCAATGCTTGAGGGGCCAGAAGGGCCGCGTACCGTGCGCGCCCGCGCCGTGGTCAACGCCGCGGGGCCGTGGGCCGAATCGTTCCTGCGCGGCGTGGCGCAATCGGCCAGGGGCGAAGCGCTGGCCACCAAGAGCCTGCGGCTCGTGAAGGGCAGCCACATCGTGGTGCCGCGCCTGTTCGAGCACGACCACGCTTACATCTTCCAGAACCCCGACAAGCGGATCATCTTCGCCATTCCCTACCAGGACGAGTTCACGCTCATCGGCACCACCGACATCGAACTGAGCGGCGACGACCCCGGTGCCGCGCGCATCGCGCAGGAAGAAATCGACTACATCTGCACGCAGGCCAGCCGCTACTTCGAGAAGCCCATCGCGCCCGCCGACGTGGTGTGGACCTACTCGGGCGTGCGCCCGCTGCTGGACGACGCCTCGGGCGACCCGTCGGCCGTCACGCGCGACTACATGCTGGAGTCGAACACCACCGCGGCGCCGCTGCTGTCGGTGTGGGGCGGCAAGATCACCACCTTCCGCAAGCTCGCCGAAGACGCGGCCGACGAGGTCGGCAAGATGCTCGGCCAGTCGAGCGCGCAGCGCCCCGCATGGACCGACGGCGCCTTCCTCGCCGGCGGCGACCTGTCGGCCTGGATCGGCGCGGGCCGGCGGCCCGACGAAGATTTCGAGCGCTTCGTGTCGGCGGTCGAGACTCGGTATCCGTGGCTCTACGGCAAGCTGGCGCGCCGTCTCGCGCGTGCCTACGGCGCGCGGGTGTCCGACCTCCTGGGCGATGCGAAATCGCTGGCCGACCTGGGCCCGGCAGTGGCGCCCGGCCTGCACGAGCGCGAACTGCGCTTTCTGCAGACCCACGAATGGGCCATGAGCGCGGACGACGTGCTCTGGCGCCGCTCCAAGCTCGGCCTGCACTACACGCCGGCCGAGCGCGAACAGGTCGCTGCCTGGCTGCAGGCCCATGCGACGAACAACAACATGAAAGTGGAGGTGAGCTGATGCAGCTGACTCTGGAGCGCGTCACCAAGAAGGTCGGCGCGCAGACCTGGCTCTATGAGCAGAGCATCGCGCCCAGGAGCGGCGCGGTGACCGTGCTGCTGGGCGCCACGCAGGCCGGCAAGACCAGCCTGATGCGCCTGATGGCGGGGCTGGACACGCCGACGACGGGCAAGGTCCTGGTGGACGGCAAGGACGTGACCGGCATGCCGGTGCGCGAGCGCAACGTCGCCATGGTCTACCAGCAGTTCATCAACTACCCCTCGCTCAAGGTGTCCGACAACATCGCCTCGCCGCTCAAGCTGCGCGGCGAGAAGAACATCGACGCGCGGGTGAAGGCGCTGGCCGACAAGCTGCACATCGGCATGTTCCTGGACCGCCTGCCGGCCGAACTTTCGGGCGGCCAGCAGCAGCGCGTGGCGCTGGCGCGCGCGCTCGCCAAGAACGCGCCGCTGATGCTGCTGGACGAGCCGCTTGTCAACCTGGACTACAAGCTGCGCGAAGGCCTGCGCGAAGAGCTCACCCAGCTCTTCGCCACCGGCGATTCGACGGTGATCTACGCCACCACCGAACCCGGCGAAGCGCTGCTGCTGGGCGGCTACACCGCGGTGATGGATGCGGGCGAACTGCTGCAGTACGGCCCGACCGCCGAGGTGTTCCATGCGCCGCAGTCGCTGCGCGTGGCGCGCGCCTTCAGCGATCCGCCGATGAACCTGCTGGCCGGCACCGCAACCGCCGGCCAGGTGCAACTCGCGGGAGGCCCCGCGCTGGCGCTGGCCTTGCCCGAGGGCGTTTCGGGTCCGGTCACGGTCGGCTTGCGCGCGAGTGCGTTGAACGTGGGCGCGGGCGAGGGCGACATCGCCTTGCCCGGCAAGGTGGAGCTGGCCGAGATTTCGGGCTCCGACACCTTCGTGCACGTCGAGACGCCGGTGGGCGAGCTGGTGGCGCAGCTCACCGGTGTGCACCGCTTCGAGCTGGGCGCTTCGATCACGCTGTACTTCAGCGCATCGCAAGCCTATGTGTTCGATGCCGGCGAAAAGCTGGCGCTCGCGCCCGCATGGCGCAAAGGAAACTGAGATGGCACGCATCGATCTCGACCTGGCCCACGCCTACCGCGCCAACCCCACGCAGGACAGCGACTACGCGCTGCTGCCGCTGAAGATGAGCTTTCGCGACGGCGGCGCCTACGCCTTGCTCGGCCCCTCGGGCTGCGGCAAGACGACCATGCTCAACATCATCTCGGGCCTGCTCGTGCCTTCGCACGGCACGGTCACCTTCGACGGCCGCGACATGACGCGCGCCACGCCGCAGGAGCGCAACATCGCGCAGGTGTTCCAGTTCCCGGTGATCTACGACACCATGACCGTGGCCGAGAACCTCGCGTTTCCGCTGCGCAACCGCAAGGTGCCTGAAGACCAGATCAAGAAGCGTGTCGGCGAGATCGCCGAGATGCTCGACATGAGCGGCCAGCTCAACCAGCGCGCGGCGGGCCTGGCGGCCGACGCCAAGCAGAAGATCTCGCTGGGCCGCGGCCTGGTGCGCAGCGACGTGTCGGCGGTGCTCTTCGACGAGCCGCTCACCGTGATCGATCCGCACCTGAAGTGGCAGCTGCGCCGCAAGCTCAAGCAGATCCATCGCGAGCTCAAGCTCACGCTGATCTACGTGACGCACGACCAGGTCGAGGCGCTCACCTTCGCCGAGGAGGTGGTGGTCATGACGCGCGGCAAGGCGGTGCAGGTGGGCAGCGCCGAAGCGCTGTTCGAGCGGCCGGCCCACACCTTCGTCGGCCACTTCATCGGATCGCCGGGCATGAACTTCCTGTCGGCGCAAAGTGCGAACGGCACGCTCGAAGTGGCGGGTACGCCGCTGGTGCCCACGCGCGAGCTGCCGCAAGGCGCGCTCAAGATCGGCATCCGCCCCGAGTACCTGCGCCTGTCGAACGCCGGTGCCGCCGGCGCCGTGCCCGCGGTGGTCAGGCAGGTGCAGGACGTAGGCACGCACGCGATGCTGAGCGCCGAAGTCGACGGCATCGTGATCAAGGTGCGGCTGCACTCCGACGAGCAACCGCCCGCCGTGGGAGAGACGGTGTGGCTGCGGGTGCTCGATGCCCACACCTGCTATTACAAGGACGAGGAGCTGGTGGCATGAACGCCGCGCCGGGCCGCCCCAAGCAAGTTCGCACCGCAGTGCGAAGCACGGAGGTATTGGAATGAACGCAACCAACAAACCCATCAATCAAAAAGCCTGGTGGCTCGTGCTGCCGGTGCTGATCTGCGTGGCTTTCTCGGCCATCGTGCCGCTGATGACGGTGGTCAACTACTCGGTGCAGGACATCATCTCGCCCGAGCGCCGCGTGTTCGTCGGCACCGAATGGTTCGCCGCGGTGATGCGCGACGACGAGCTGCACCAGGCGCTGTGGCGCCAACTGGGCTTCTCACTGTCGGTGCTGCTGGTGGAGATTCCGCTGGGCATCGGCCTGGCGCTCTCGATGCCGGCCAAGGGCTGGAAGTCGTCGGCGGTGCTGGTGGTGGTGGCGCTTTCGTTGCTGATTCCATGGAACGTGGTAGGCACCATCTGGCAGATCTATGGCCGTGCCGACATCGGCCTGCTGGGCCATGCGCTGCAGACGCTGGGCATCGACTACAACTACACCGGCAACGCGACCGACGCCTGGCTCACCGTGCTGGTGATGGACGTGTGGCACTGGACGCCGCTGGTGGCCTTGCTTTGCTATGCAGGCCTGCGCTCCATTCCCGACGCCTACTACCAGGCCGCGCGCATCGACGGTGCGAGCAAGTTCGCGGTGTTCCGCTACATCCAGCTGCCCAAGATGCGCGGCGTGCTGATGATCGCGGTGCTGTTGCGCTTCATGGACAGCTTCATGATCTACACCGAGCCCTTCGTGCTGACGGGCGGCGGGCCGGGCAATGCGACCACGTTCCTGAGCCAATACCTGACGCAGAAGGCGGTGGGGCAGTTCGACCTCGGGCCGGCGGCTGCGTTCTCGCTGATTTATTTCCTGATCATTTTGTTGTTCTGCTTCGTGCTCTACAACTGGATGCAGCGGGTCGGTACGCAGGAAGTCGAGGTCGAGAAATGAACGAAAAGAGATTCCACAAGCGCAGCATCTTTTTGGTGCTGTACATCCTGTTCGCCCTGTTGCCCATCTACTGGATGATCAACATGAGCTTCAAGACGAACGAAGAGATCCTCTCGAGCTTCTCGTTCTTCCCGCAGCAGCTCACCTGGGCGAACTACGCGCGCATCTTCACCGACGAGTCGTGGTACTCGGGCTACATCAACAGCCTGATCTACGTGGCGATCAACACGGTGATCTCGCTCGCCGTGGCGCTGCCGGCGGCCTATGCGTTCTCGCGCTATTCGTTCCTGGGCGACAAGCACGTGTTCTTCTGGCTGCTGACGAACCGCATGACGCCGCCCGCGGTGTTCCTGCTGCCGTTCTTCCAGCTCTACAGCACGGTCGGCCTGATGGACACGCACCTGGGTGTGGCGCTCGCGCACCTGCTCTTCAACGTGCCGCTGGCGGTGTGGATCCTGGAAGGCTTCATGAGCGGCATACCGCGCGAGATCGACGAAACGGCCTACATCGACGGCTACTCGTTCCCGCGTTTCTTCACGACGATCTTCCTGCCGCTCATCAAGGCCGGCGTGGGCGTGGCGGCGTTCTTCTGCTTCATGTTCAGCTGGGTCGAACTGCTGCTGGCGCGCACGCTCACCAGCGTGAATGCCAAGCCCATCGTGGCGACGATGACGCGCACGGTGAGCGCATCGGGCATGGACTGGGCAACGCTCGCGGCGGCGGGCGTGCTCACCATCGTGCCCGGCGCGATCGTGATCTGGTTTGTCCGTCACTACATCGCGAAGGGTTTCGCGATGGGCAGAGTATGACCACCCCCGACTCTCGCCCACTTCGTGTGGCTCGCATCCCCCCTCGAGGGGGCAACACCAGCGGCCCGGCAAAGCCGGTTCCGCGGTGTTTCCCGCCTGGGCTGTGCCTGTATCCAGCTCCGTGGGCGCAAGAAGCGTCGGCGGGTCTTTGAGAAGGAATCTGTGATGTTCGACTGGATGTTCTGGACCACCCCGGTGGCCGTGTTTTTCATCTGCATCGTGCTCATGCTGGTCGGCATGACGGTGTGGGAATTCAAGTCGCCCACCGTCATGCGGCGTGGCTGGCTGCCCATTGCCACCACGCGCGGCGACCGGCTCTTCATCGGGCTGCTGTCGGCGGCCTATGTGAACCTGATCTTCATCGGCCTGGCCGGCAAGTTCCAGGAATGGATGAGCCTGGAGGCCGAGCCTTCCATCTGGATCAGCTTCGTGCTGTCGATGTTCGTGCTGGCCCTGGTGATGCGCAAAGGCTAGGCTTCAAGTTTTTTTCAGACGCGTCCGGCTCTCCGCCTCCCCGGAGCCGCGAAACGAAGAACACCGGGGAAGCACAACCGAGGAGACACATTCATGAAGATGCGCTACACGGCATTGGCGATGGCGGCGGCGATGTTCGCCGCACACGGTGCATGGGCCGCAGAGCCCGAGGCCAAGAAATGGATCGACAGCGAGTTCCAGCCGTCGACCCTGAGCAAGGACCAGCAGGCCGCCGAGATGAAGTGGTTCATCGACGCAGCCAAGAAGCTTCAGGCAAAGGGTGTCAAGGAGATCTCGGTGGTCTCCGAAACCATCACCACGCACGAGTACGAATCGAAGACGCTGGCCAAGGCCTTCGAGGAAATCACCGGCATCAAGGTCAAGCACGACCTGATCCAGGAAGGCGACGTGGTCGAGAAGCTGCAGACCTCGATGCAGTCGGGCAAGTCGATCTACGACGGCTGGATCTCCGACTCCGACCTGATCGGCACGCACTACCGCTACGGCAAGATGATGAACCTGACCGACTACATGGCCGGCGCAGGGAAAGAGTGGACCAACCCGGGCCTGGACCTCAAGGACTTCATCGGCACCAAGTTCACCACCGCGCCCGACGGCAAGCTGTACCAGCTGCCCGACCAGCAGTTCGCCAACCTTTACTGGTTTCGCGCCGACCTGTTCGCGCGCAAGGACCTGAAGGACAAGTTCAAGGCCAAGTACGGCTACGAGCTGGGCGTGCCGCTCAACTGGAGCGCGTACGAGGACATCGCCGAATTCTTCAGCGTCGACGTGAAGACCATCGACGGCAAGCCGATCTACGGCCACATGGACTACGGCAAGAAGGACCCGTCGCTGGGCTGGCGCTTCACCGATGCGTGGCTCTCGATGGCCGGCACCGCCGACATCGGCAACCCCAACGGCATGCCGATCGACGAATGGGGCATCCGCGTGGCGGACGACAAGTGCACGCCCGTGGGCGCTGCCGTCTCGCGCGGCGGTGCGACCAACTCGCCGGCCGCCGTGTACGCGCTCACCAAGTACATCGACTGGATGAAGAAGTACGCGCCCAAGGAAGCCATGGGCATGACCTTCGGCGAATCCGGTCCGGTGCCGGCGCAGGGCCAGATCGCCCAGCAGATCTTCTGGTACACGGCCTTCACCGCCGACATGACCAAGAAGGGCCTGCCCGTGGTGAACGAGGACGGCACGCCCAAGTGGCGCATGGCGCCCGGCCCGAACGGCCCGTACTGGAAGCAGGGCATGCAGAACGGCTACCAGGACGTGGGTTCGTGGTCCTTCTTCAACGGCCATGACGCCAACAAGACGGCTGCCGCCTGGCTCTACGCCCAGTTCGTGACTTCCAAGAGCGTCTCGCTCAAGAAGACCATCGTGGGCCTGACCCCGATCCGCGAATCGGACATCCAGAGCAAGGCCATGACCGACCTGGCGCCCAAGCTCGGCGGCCTGGTCGAGTTCTATCGCAGCCCGGCCCGCGTGGCGTGGACGCCCACCGGCACCAACGTGCCCGACTATCCGAAGCTCGCGCAGCTCTGGTGGAAGAACGTGGCCGAGGCGGTCACCGGCGAGAAGACCCCGCAGAAGGCGATGGACAACCTGGCCGACGAGATGGACAACGTGATGGCCCGCCTGGAGCGCGCCGGCATGGCCCATTGCGCGCCCAAGCTCAACCCCAAGGGCGACCCGAACAAGTGGCTCAGCGACAAGAACGCACCGTGGAAGAAGCTGGCCAACGAAAAGCCCAAGGGCGAGACCATCGACTACAACAAGCTGCTGAGCGCCTGGAAGGAAGGCAAGGTGCGCTGAACGCGCCTGGTCGAGCTGCCCGAAGGGACAGCAGCAGCCACAGCGAAAAGGGCCGTGCCGGAGGGTGCGGCCCTTTTTTTGCGTCCGACTGCGGTAGCTCTCGGCTTGCGTTCTTCCGCGAGAAAAGAATCAGGCGCAGTTCATTTTTTTGCCGGCTGGGTCACCCACCATGCCGATGCAACGATCAACAAGCCACCGATCCAGCCCTGCAATGCCATCTGCTCGCCCAGAAAGAAGACGGCGATCAGCGCGCCCCACATCGGTTCGCTGCCCATGAGCAGGGCCACCCGTGAGGGGCTGCTGCGCGATGCCGCGTAGTTCTGCACAAAGAACGCAAACAACGTACACAGCAGCACCAGGAACGCCATGGCAGACCAGAAAGATGCACTGCGCGGCAGCGGTGGCCACGCGGCGCCGTGCACGGCGAGCATCAGGATCGCGGAGCCCAGCGTCATCACGCCCATCTGCACCGCGGTCACCGTGAGCGCGGGCAGGCCGTGTGCCTGACCATGGCGACGGGTCAGGCAGACCATGACACCCCGCAGGAATGCAGCGAGCACCATCAGGCCGTCTCCCCAAGCAAGGTTGGCCGATCCGCCATGCTGGAACGCCAGCAGTCCCGCGCCCAGCAAGGACAAGCCCGCCGCCGCGAGCACCGCGCCGCTGGGCCTTGCCTTGAGCAGCCACCACTCGCACAACGGCGTGAAGGCGACGCAGAGGCTGATCAGGAATGCCGCGTTGGAGGCCGTGGTCAACGACACACCGAAAGTCTCACAGACAAAAATGGCCAGCAGATTGATGCCCAGCATCGATGCGCCGGTCAGCGCCGCCGGCCATGACGCCATCGCCAGCCCGCGCAACGCGGGGAGCAGTATCAGGAAAGTGAGGCCGAAGCGCAGCACCAGAAACTGCAGCACGGGCATCTGCCCGGTAGCGAGCTTGGCGGCGCTGTAGCTGCCGCCCCAGATCACGGCCACCAGAAGCAGAAGCCATTCGACCGGGCCGAACGACGGCCACGGCCGCGCACCCGTCCTGATCGAACGCAGACCCGTCGCCCCCGGTTGGTCGACGCGATCTTTCATGACGGCCGGAACCTTGAAGCTGCGAATCCTGCGTGTCGACATGCCGTTTCCTCCTCGATGTTGTGGGCGTGCGGATTGTTCGTTTCGCTTCCTGCGTTGACTAGACTCGGCGCCAGAACAGGAGCTTTGCGCCTTGAGAACAGATGATTTCCTGGAGGTGATGCGCGAACTGGTCGCGTTCGTCCGTGTGGCGGAAGCGGGCAGCTTTTCGGCCGCGGCACGGCGGCATGGGCAAACGCCGTCGGCCATCAGCCGGCAAGTGGCTCGCCTCGAAAGCGTCATGGGCGTGTCGCTGTTGCAGCGCACGACCCGGCAGTTGCGCCTCACCGAAGCGGGAATGGCCGTGTTGGAGCGCGGGCGCGACATGGTGGCCGCGGCACAGGCCTCGATGCGTGTGGCCGAGGGCCATGTAGGCACGCCCAAGGGGCTGATCCGCGTCAGCGCGCCCAAGGCGTTCGCCCGCCATGTGCTGCAGCGGCCCTTGCTGTCTTTTCTCGAGCGCTATCCCGGCGTGGATGTGCATCTGCTGGTGGTCGACCGGCCGGTGGATCCGCTGCGCGAAGGCGTCGACCTCGTGATCCGCCTGACCGACGACCCACCGCAGGGCATGGTGGCGCGCGCGCTGATGCCGGTGCGGCAACTGGTGCTGGCAAGTCCGGACTACCTCGCCTCCCACGAGGCCATCCGCAGTCCCGAGGACCTGATGGCCCACAGTTGCCTGTCGATCGGCGAGCAGGAGCGCGACAGCCGCTGGCGCTTCGTGCGGGGCGACGACGAGGTCGAACTCGCGGTGGCCGGCCGCTACACCCTGAACCACGGCGAGATGCGTCTGGCGGCGATCGAGGCCGGCCTGGGCGTGGGTTGCGTTCAGGATTTCGTGGCACATGATGCACTGGCGGACGGACGGGTGGTCCATGTGCTGCCGGAGTGGGCCTTGGACACCAACTACCAGGGCATGGCCTACCTGTTGTTCCTGGCTTCTCGCTACACCACGCCGAAGGTGCGCGTTCTGGTCGATCACCTCGTGGCGGCGCTGAGGCCCCCGCCGGCGGGCTCACCGCGCCCGCCCGCCTGAGCGGGCAGCAGCGTCGCAAGCATCTGCACGGTGCCCGCGGCGTTGCCGGGTTCGGGTTTGCTGTCGCCATTCCTCTGCAAGGCGGTCGAAACGGCCCATGGAACAGTCTTGAACGTGGGATCGGCGCGACGTCATGACCAATGGCAGATGCGTTTCGTTAACGGTTGAATTACATTCGACGGCCCTCGAAACAGCCCACCCAGTGACTTCCAGCTTTCCCAGTTCCGCCGACCCGGTCGCACGCCCCAAGCGGGTGCTGGTGATTCATTACTCGCAGTCCGGGCAGCTCGACAGCGTCGCCGCTCAGATCGTCGCGCCGCTCAAGGCCGATCCGTCCATCGAGGTGCACGAGGAAACGCTGCGGCCGCAGGCGCCGTTTCCCTTTCCCTGGCCGTTCATCAGCTTCTTCGACGCCTTCCCGGAGTCGGCCCACATGAAGCCGCCGCCGCTGGCGCCGCTCTCGCTGTCGGGCGACGAAGACTTCGACCTGGTCATCCTGCCGTACCAGGTGTGGTTCCTGGCGCCGTCGCAGCCGGTCACCGCATTTCTCAAGCATCCGGTGGCGGCACGCCTGCTCAAGGGCAAGCCGGTGGTCACGGTCATTGCCTGCCGCAACATGTGGCTGCTGGCGCACGAAAAGCTCAAGGGCATGCTCGGCGACGTGGGCGCGCGCCTCATCGACAACGTGGTGCTCACCGACCCCGGCCCCACGCTGGCCACCTTCTTCACCACGCCGGCGTGGCTGATCTGGGGCCGCAAGCGCGGTTTCTGGGGCATGCCCGATGCGGGGCTCAGCGCCGCGCAGGTTCGCGGTGCGGGCCGTTTCGGCCGTGCGCTGCGCGACGCGCTGCACGGCGACCTGGAGCGCGGCACGCAGCCCCTGCTGGCCGGCCTGGGCGCGGTGCAGGCCGATGCGCGTCTGCTGATCAGCGAGAAGGCCGGCACCCGCAGCTTCTATCTGTGGGGCAAGCTGATCATGGCGGCCGGCGGGCCCGGCGCCCCGGCGCGCAAGCCCTTGCTGCTGCTCTACGTGGTGTTCCTGCTGGCGCTGATCGTCACCGTCGTTCCGGTGAGCCTGACCCTGCAGGCGCTCCTGCGACCGTTGTTCAAGGGGTGGCTGACTAAAATGACAGCCCAATTCGAGTGCCCGTCGGGCTCCGCCACGGACCGCTCCCACCTCTATGACGACTGATGTCTTCCTGACCCGCACCGCTGCCTTTCTGCCCTTTGCCCCGGTCAGCAACGAAGACATCGAAGAGGTCCTGGGCCGCATCGCCGGCAAGGCGTCGCGCGCGCGGCGCCTGATTCTTCGCAGCAACGGCATCCGGTCGCGCCACTACGCCATCGACCGCGCCACCGGCCAACTGGCCATGACCAACGCGCAGCTCACCGCCGCGGCCATCCGGGCGCTGGGCGACGACATCGGCCCGGTCGACTGCCTGGCCACCGGCACCTCGCTGCCCGACCAGCTCATGCCCAACCATGCGGTGATGGTGCACGGCGAACTGGGCTGGCCCCGGCTCGAAGTGGTGGCCTGCGCGGGCATCTGCCTGGCCGGCACCACGGCGCTCAAGCACGCGTGGCTCTCGGTGCGTTCGGGCGATGCGCAGCGGGCGGTGGCCACCGGCTCGGAGCTGGCATCGGCCGTGATGCGCGGCGCCAGCTTCGAGGCCGAGCTCGAACACAAGCTCGACGCCCTCGAAGCCCGGCCCGAGCTGGCCTTCGAAAAAGACTTCCTGCGCTGGATGCTCTCCGACGGCGCCGGCGCCGTGCTGCTGGAGCGCGCGCCGCGCGGGCCGCTGTCGCTGCGCGTCGAATGGATCGACCTGTCTTCGGCCGCGCACGAATTGCCGGTGTGCATGTATGCCGGCGCCGACAAGAACGCCAAAGGCGGCCTGGACGGCTGGGCCCGCACCTCGCCGGCCGACTGGCACCGCGACTCGACCTTCGCCGTCAAGCAGGACGTGCGCCTGCTCAACGACAACATCGTGCGCGCCACGCTGGGCGAGCCGCTTGAGGCCATCGTCCGCAAGCGCGGGCTGAAGTCGGCGGACATCGACTGGTTCCTGCCGCACCTGTCGTCGAACTATTTCGTCGAGCCCGTCAGCCGTTGCCTCGACGCCATGGGTTTTGCTATTCCGCGCGAGCGCTGGTTCAGCAACCTCAGCAGCAAGGGCAACACCGGTTCGGCATCGCCGTACATCATGCTGGACGAGCTGTTCCGCTCCGGACGCATCCAGCCCGGCCACAAGCTGCTGATGTTCGTGCCCGAAAGCGGCCGTTTTTCGAGCGGCTTCATCCACATGGAGGCCGTATGAAACCCCCACGCTCATCGCTTCGCGTATCGCTGCCCCCCGAGGGGGCGCAGGCCTCCCTTGGGGCGGCCCGGCGGGAGGCCTGACATGGACCTCGACGCAGTTCCACAGGAGGGCAACGCGACCCTGGCCGGCCATTCCAAGCTGATGTACGCCCGCGACGCGCAGGGCCGCGTCGTGACCACCACTTCGCGCGGCTGGGAGGCGGAAGAGATCGTCACCAGCCATGCGGTCGATGTGCTGGTCGAGCAGGCGAAAGAGGCGAAAGAGCGGGTCAAGGCCGGGCTCGCATCGCCGCTCGAATATTGGATGTACGAGCGCCGCATGGACGTGGCGCTGCTCTCGCAGACCAGCGGCTTCTGGCAGTGGCGCGTGCGGCGCCACCTGCAGCCGCGGCATTTCGCCGGTCTTTCGCAGGCGCAGCTCGCGCGCTACGCCGAGGCGCTGGGCCTTCCGATTTCCACCTTGCAGGGCCTGCCGTGAACTTTCAACACCAACAGGCGGCGCACTGCGAGAGCGGTGTCATCTCCAGCCTCATGCGCCACCACGGTGCACCGATGACCGAGAGCATGGCGCTGGGCCTGTCGTCGGCGCTGTCGTTCGCCTACCTGCCGTTCATCAAGCTGTCGGGCCTGCCGCTCATCTCGTACCGCATGCCGCCCAAGGCCATCATCAAGGGCCTGATGGCGCCGATGGCCGCGCGCTTTCGCTTCGAGACCTTCCGCAGTCCCGAGAAGGGCCAGCGGCGGCTCGATGCGCTCCTGGCCGACGGCCAGCTCGTGGGCCTGCAGACCTCGGTGTACTGGCTGCCGTACTTTCCGCCGAACATGCGCTTTCACTTCAACGCGCACAACCTGCTGGTCTACGGCAAGGACGGCGACGACTACCTCATCAGCGACCCGGTGTTCGAGGAGCCCGTGCGCTGCGCGAGCGCCGACCTGCTGCGCGCGCGCTTTGCCAAGGGCGTGCTCGCGCCCAAGGGGCTCATGTACTACCCGCAGGCCATCGAGCGCAAGGCGGTCGATCCCGCCTCGGTGACCAAGGCCATCCGCAAGACGGTGCGCGGCATGCTCGCGCCCATTCCCATCGTCGGCGTGCGCGGCATGCGCATGCTGGCCAACCGGCTGCAACGGCTTTCGGCCACCGACCCGCGCAGCGTCGATTTCATCGGCCACCTGGTGCGCATGCAGGAAGAAATCGGCACGGGCGGGGCGGGCTTTCGCTTCATCTACGCGGGCTTTCTGCAAGAGGCGGCCCAGCTGCTCGACAAGCCGCAACTGCAGCAGATGTCCGAGCGGCTGATCGCCATCGGCGACGGCTGGCGCGCCTTTGCACTCAAGGCGGCGCGCATGGTCAAGGGCCGCGAGCCGGTCGATCCGGTGGCGCTGGCGGGCAAGCTGCGCGAGCAGGCGCAGCAGGAGGAAGCCTTCTTTCGCGATCTCAAGGCGGCCGTCGCCTGACCTGAATGAGGCCCGCGTTGCAGCCCGCTCTTGACGGCCCGATGCTCGAACTGCAACAGCTCGGCTACCGCTATCCGCATGCCGACGCGGCCGCGCTGACCGATGTGTCGCTGGCGGTGCCCCGGGGCTGCGTGCTGGGCTTGCTCGGGCCCAACGGCGCGGGCAAGACGACGCTGATTTCCCATCTGTCGGGCGCGCTGGCCGTGCAGTCCGGCCAGATCCGCATCGACGGGCAGGCGCTGAAGCAGGTGCGTGCGAAGACGCCCACGCGCATTGCCGTGGCGCCGCAGGAGCAGGCCTTCTATCCGATGCTCACGGTTGCCGAGAACCTCGCGTGCTTTGCCGCGGCAGGCGGTTTGTCGGGCGCGAGAAAGAAATCGCGCATCGCAAGCTGCACGCAGTTCGCCCAGCTCGAGCAGTTCGCGGGCGTGCGCGCCGACCGGCTCTCGGGCGGCCTGAAGCGTCGGCTCAACCTTGCGATCGCCTTGCTGCCCGAACCCGAGCTGATGCTGTTCGACGAGCCCACCGTGGGTGTCGATCCGCAATCGCGCGCGTTCATCCTGGACGCCATCAAGAGCCTCGCGCAGGCCGGCGCTGCGGTGATCTACGCCTCGCACTACATGGAAGAGATCGAGGCCATCGCCGACCGCGTGGCCATCCTCGACCACGGCCGCGTGCTGCGCGAAGGCTCGCTCGACGATCTGCTGTCGCGCAGCGCCATGCTGCTCACGCTGGCCGCCGACGGGCTCGATGCGCAGATGCTGTCGCGCTTCGGCACGGTGGAGGCAGGCGAGGGCGCGGCGCACTGGCGCATTCACCTGAACGCGGACACCGGCCCCGGCCCGGTACTCGCGGCGCTCGAAGCTTCGGGCATCGTGGTGCGCCATGCCGAGTTCGGCCGCCATGACCTCGAGCAGCTTTTCATGGCGCTCACCCACCGCTCGTTGCGCGACTGAACAGGCCCTGAACCCCATGCTGCTGGCGCTCATCAAGAAGGAACTGCTCGCCCTCGTGCGCGACATGCATGGGCTGGCGGTGCTGTTCCTGATGCCGATGGTCTTCATCGTGCTGATGTCGCTCACCCTGAAGGACATCTACCGCCCGCCGCTCGCCGAGCTGAGCTACGCCGTCGACGTCCGCGATACCGCGACGCCCGCCCAGTGGCTGCAGCAGCTCTGGCAGCGCAACCACGGTGCGCCGCAGCCGCTGGGCGCGGACTGGCAAGAGCGCCTTCGCAACGGCACGCTCAAGTACGTGATCGTGCTGGAGCCCGGGCTGTCCGAAGAACTGGAGTCGGCCGCGTTGTCGACCAAGCCCTACATCCGGCTGCTCACCGAGCCGGGCATCGACGCCAATCTTTTCAATGCACTGCGCGCGGAGCTCATCGGCGCCTCGGGCGAGCTGAAGGCGCGCCTTGCGCTCGCGGTGCCCGGCACCGCCGGCCCGGCGCCCGATGCTTCCATCCAGGCGATGGTGCAGGCCGAGCGCTTCGCCACCGCCGGCCCACGGCCCACCTCGGTGCAGCAGAACGTGCCCGCGTGGCTGGTGTTCGGCATGTTCTTCGTCGTGGCCTCGCTCTCCAGCCTGTTCGTGCAGGAGCGCAGCTCGGGCGCGCTCGGCCGGCTGCAGAGCCTGGGCGTGTCGCGCTCGATGCTGCTGGCGTCCAAGGCCTTGCCGTACCTGGGCGTGAACGCCTTGCAGGCGCTGCTGATGCTGGCGGCCGGCATCTGGTTCATGCCGCTCGTGGGCGGCGATGCGCTGTCGCTCGCCGGCATCCACTGGGGCGCCTTGCTGCTCTCGCTCGCGGCCATCAGCCTGGCGGCGGTGAGCCTGTCGCTCGCGCTGGCCTGCCTGGTGCGCAGCCATGCGCAGGCCGCCACGCTCGGGCCGATGGTCAATGTGCTGATGGCGGCGGCGGGCGGCATCATGGTGCCGAAGTTCGTCATGCCGGGCTTCATGCAGCGGCTGGTCGAGGTCTCGCCGATGAACTGGGGGCTCGAAGCCCTGCTCACCGTGCTGCTGCGCGGCGGCGGCGTGGCCGATGCCCTGCCGCAGATCGGACGGCTGGCCGTGTTCGCGGCGTTCATGTTCTTCGTGGCGGTCTTTCTGTTTCGCAGGCGCACACCGTGAGCACCGTTTCTCCTGAATTCATTGCCGACCTGAAGACGATGGTGCTCGAGTCCGTCGAGAAAGAGGCGCCCCCCGGCGGCCTCGGCGACGACGAGCCGCTGTTCGGTCCGCAGGCGCGGCTGGACCTCGATTCGCTCGATGCGCTGCAGGTGTCGATGGCGATCCAGCAGCGCTTTGGCGTGCGCATGCCCGACAGCAAGGAAACACGCCGTGCGCTGACCTCCATCGCCCACCTTGCCGAGCACCTTGCCCAGGCGGGCAAGGCATGAGCGGCGGCGTGAACGGCGACGTGTACCTGGCCGCGACCGGCCTGGCCTGCGTGTTGGGCAACGACATGCCCGCCGCGCTCAACGCCTTGGGGCGCGGCGGCGTGCCGCCCACCCCCGTGGCGTTGGCCGACGGTGTGGGCTGCACGGTCTACAAGCTGCCGCCGCAAGAAGGCGACTGGACCCGGCGCGTGCAGCACACCGCGCGCAGCGTGGTCGCGCAGACCGGCGAATGGGGCGATCGCACCGCGCCGCTCTTCGTGGCCTCGTCGTCGCTGGACATCGGCGGCATGGAGTTCGAAAAGCCCGCGCTGCGCTTCGGCGGCGACCTGCAGGACTTTGCCGGCCTCGTCGCCTCGGCGCTCGACTGGCAAGGCCCGGTCTTCACCGTCTCCACGGGCTGCACGTCGGCGCTCAACGCCGTGCTGGCGGCCACCGACCTGATCCGCCACGGCGGCAACGACGAGGCGCTGGTGCTGGGCGCCGAAATGGACAACCGCTTCACCGCCGCCGGATTCCACGCGATGCAACTGCTGGCGCCGGGCAGCGCGCAGCCCTTCGGCGCCGAGCGCAAGGGCCTGGTGCTCGGTGAAGCCGTCGCGGCGCTGCGCCTGAGCGCGCGCCCGTCGCGCTGGCGCATCACGGGCGGTGCCAACGTGGTCGACGGGCGCAACCCGTCGGGCACCGAGGCCAGCGCCGTGCGCGCCATGTGCCGCGCCGCGCTCGCGCAGAGCGGCCTCGGCCCGGAAGACATCGACCTCATCAAGGTGCAGGCCGCGGGCAGCCTGGTCAACGACACCATCGAGGTGAATGCGCTCAAGGAGGTGTTCGGTCGGCTGCCGCCGCTGGTGTCGCTCAAGTCGTCGCTCGGCCACACGTTGGGTGCCGCGGGCGCCGCGGAGTTGGCCTTGCTGGTCGGCTGCATCGAGGGCGGGGCGTGGCCGTCGATCGGCTACGCGCTGGACCCGACGCTGGGCATTGCATTGGCCACCGAGGCGCCCGCGAAGCTGCGCAACATCCTGCTCAACGTGGTCGGCTTCGGCGGCGGTCATGCTTCGCTGCTGATCGAGGATTGCCACGCATGAATTCGGGAAGCTCGACCGTCTGGCGCACCGCGGCTCACTTCGTCGTTCATCCGCCGCCCGCGGACTGGCGCGACGAGCTGGCCATCCGCCTCGGCCGCCGGCCGCGCCGCGTGGGCGTGTGGACCGAGCTTGCGATGTACGGTGCGCGGCGCTGCCTCGACGCGGCAAACGAAGCCGCGCTGCCCCAGGGCGCGCGCCTGCGGGTGGCCAGCAAGCGCGGCGCTTGGCGCGCCATGCACACGGGGCTGGAGCAGCTCGATGCCGGCCTGCCGATGCCGTTCACCTTCATGCAGAGCCAGCCCGCGCTGATGCTCGCCGAAGTCGGCCGCTGCCTCGAATGGCAGGGCGACGCGAGCTTCATGCTGTGCCAGGATGCGCAGCGCCTGCTTCAGCTGTCCCAGCTCGGTGCTTCTCGTGACGGGCTGCTGTTCGGCATCGTCGAAGAGGAGCGCGACGCGGAGCCTGCGCGCTCCGAGTGGTGGCGGCTGGTGCCGGCCTGACCCGGCAGCGGCTATGCCGCAGAGATCGAGCGCCGGAGGTTGGCGCGTGCGCGGGCTTCGAGCAGCGCATGCATCCGCGGCGTGGCGTAGATCGCCTCGCGGTCCAGAAAGCGCTGCAGGATTTCGCGGCGCCGCGGCAGGCGAAGCTCAAGCGGCACGAAGGCGTATTCGGTGTGGACCTGGCGCTCGTATTCGTCGAAGCGCGCCTCGTCGGCGCCGAGGATGGACAGGTCGATGTCGATCAGCAATTCGGCATCGCGGCCTTCGGGCACCGCATCGTGGCGCGTGGCCATCACGAGGGCGTGGACGCGTTCGGCCGCCTCCGGTGCCGCGCCCGCCGCGCGCAGCACGTCGCGCGCCCAGTCGGCGCTGCGGGCCTCGTTGTCGTGGGCATGCACGTCATAGATGGCGTCGTGGAACCACAGTGCGATCGCCACTTCGCCGGGCCGCTCGGCCAGCGCCTTCTCGCGCTCGAACCAGACCAGGCATTCGCCCAGGTGCTGCATCGTGTGGTAGTGGCGCTGCGGCTCGCCGTAGCAGTGCTGCAGTTCGGCGCACAGCGCGGGCGCGGGTGCGGCCACACCCAGCACCTGCCAGGCGGCGGTCCAGTTCGCGCGCAGCGCTTCGGGTGTCATGGCGGCTATTGCGCCATGGCGGCTTTGACTTCCTGGCCGAGGTCCAGCACCGACATCGCGTAGTAGCTGCTCCAGTTGTAGCGCGTGATCACGTAGAAGTTGCGCGTGCCGGCCACATAGGTGGGCGGCGCGTCGGCGCCGTTCTGCAGCTCGACCAGCGCGAGCAGGCCCTTGTGCCGAAGGCCTTCGCCCTCGGGCACGGCACCGGCGGCCACGAAGCTGTCGGCGCTGAAGGTGGGGAGGATGTCGGGTGCGAGCAGCAGCTCTTTCTTGAGCCGCGCTTCCTCGAAGTGCACCGGGTAGATCGACGGCATGCCGGGCGTCCAGCCGAAGCCCTTGAAGTAGCTCGCCACCGAGCCGATCACGTCGGCCGGGTTGTTGACCAGGTCGATGCGGCTGTCGCCGTCGAAATCGACCGCGTACTTGGCGATGCTGCTGGGCATGAACTGCGGCATGCCCATGGCGCCGGCATAGCTGCCGACGGGGACCAGCGGGTCTTCGGCGGTGCGGCTCTCGGTGCTGAGAAAGCTCTCGAGCTCGCCGCGAAAGAAGGTCTCGCGCTCGGCCGCGCGCGGATGGCCTTGCGGAAAGTCGAACGACAACGTGGCGAGCGCGTCGATCACCCGGAAGCTGCCCATGTTGCGGCCGTAGATGGTTTCCACGCCGATGATGCCGACGATGATTTCGGGCGGCACGCCGTACACCTGCTCGGCGCGCGCGAGCGTGTCGGCGTTGGCGCGCCAGAAGCGCACGCCGGCCGCGATGCGCACCGGGTCGATGAAGCGGCTGCGGTAGGTCTGCCAGTTCTTCACCGTGCCCACCGGGCCCGGCAGCATCAGCCGCGGCACATTGGGCAGGAAGCGGGCGCTGCCGATGGTGGCACGCACCCATTCGCGGTCCAGGCCGCGGCGTTCGGCCACGTCGTCGGCGAAGCGCATGGCGTCTTCGCGCGTGGCGTAGGGGATGCCGCCGCGCACGGTGCTGCTGTTGCTCGCACCATTGCGATTGCCGGACGCGGAAGATTTTTGCGCCAGCGCCTGCGTGGACCACGCGCAGCAAGCGGCGAGAAGGGCGACGGCGGCTGTGGCGGCGCGAGAAGGCTTGGAGGAGAAAAATCGCATGCGTCGATTGTGCCGCCCGCTCGCGCGAGCGCTTCGGCGGGACACATGTGGTTTCAGCCGCGCGGCGCTGCGGCGGGCCAGCTCAGGCGGCGGAACTCCGCGCGCAGCTCGGACAGCGCGCCCGGCGCGGCCTGCGGCGCGTAGCGCTGGGCCTCCAGCTTCAGCAGCCAGTCGCGCACCGGTTGCGCGGCGGTGCCGAAGCGCGCATCGGCCTCGGCGGCCATCCGGCGCGGCGGCGTGGTCTCGGGCAGGGGCAGCCCGGCCTTCTGCAGGCGCGTGCGCGCCTGGCCCAGCAGGCGCAGCCAGGGGTCGTGCCGGGTGCGCTCCCACAGGGTCCAGCCGGCGCCCGCGATGCTTGCGGCGATGAGCAGGTAAAGCAGTACATAGGCCAGGTCTTCCAGGCTCGGCGCATCGAAGCCGATGTTCTTCAGCAGATTGAGCTGGCGGCTCTGTGTGTAGTTGAGCACCCACTGGTTCCAGCTGTTGTTCACTGCCTCCCAGGCGGCGCGCAGGTTCTGCACCAGCGTCGGGCTCATCGCGCCGATGGCGCCGGCAAACAGCCCGGGCTGCGGCGCGAGCCGCTGGAACTGCCCGATGCGGCCGGGGGAAACCGAAGCCGTCGGGTCCACGCGCACCCAGCCCGCGCCTTCTTGCCAGACTTCGGCCCAGGCGTGCGCATCGCGCTGGCGCACGGTCCAGTAGTTGTCGATGGTGTTGAGTTCACCGCCCTGGTAGCCGGTGACGATGCGCGCGGGAACGCCGAGGTTGCGCATCAGCACGACGAAGGCCGAGGCGATGTGCTCGCAGAAACCCTCCTTGCGGTCGAACCAGAATTCGTCGGCTGTGTCGTCGCCGTAGACGCCGGGTTCCAGCGTGTAGGTGTAGCCGCCGGTGCGCAGGCGCCGCAGCGCGGACTGCACGAAGGCCGGCGTGTCGGCGTTGGCCAGTTGGGGGTCGCCGCGCATCTCGGCGGCGAGGGCGGCAGTGCGCGGGTTCTTGCCGGGCGGCAGGGCCAGGTAGGCCTGCAGCTGTCCGCCGATGCGGCGGGTCGGCCCGCTCGAAAAGCGCGTGTAGCTTTCGGCGCTGTAGCGCAGCAGGTCGGTGACGGGGCGGTTCGCGATCCACTGCAAGTCGGGCGTGCCGGTCACCTCGAGGCCGGGGCCTTCGGGCGGCCGCTGGGCCGCATCGAGCGTCAGCAGCCAGGGGCGGTTGCTTGGTTCGAGCGTGACCTCGTAGCGCACGGGCTCGCCGCTGACGCGCAGGTTGGCGGCGCCCTGTCCGCCACGCGCCCAGGGCGAGAGCGCCGTCCACTCGCGCCCGTCGAACTGCGCGAGCACCGGTCCGCGAAAGTAGAGCTGGCTCTGCGGCGGCGCCCGGTTGCCCTCGAACTTGACGCGCGCGGCAATGCTGTCGTCCAGCGCCAGCTCGGCGATGGTGCCCACGCGCATCGTGTTCGACAGGCCCGTGCGCCCGGCCATGGCGTCGCTGGGTGTGCCCCACAACGGCGCGAAGCGCGGGAACAGCAGGAACAGCGCCAGCATGATCGGCGCGCCGAGCAGGGCCATCCAGCCAGCGGTGCGCGCGGCCTGCATCAGCGACGGCCGGCCGACCGGCATGTGCGCGTTGACCAGCGCCGTCAGCAACCCCAGCAGCGCGAGCAGCATGGTGAACGCGGTCAGCAGCGACTGGGAATAGAAGAAGTTCGTGAGCATCGCGAAGAAGCCCAGGAAGAAGACGACGAAGGCATCTCGCCGGGCGCGCAGCTCCAGGGTCTTGAGCGCCAGCAGGATGACGATGAGCGTCACGCCGGCGTCGCGGCCCAGCAGGGTGCGGTAGGTGGCGTAGGTGCCTGCCAGCGCCAGGGCCAGGAGGGCGATGCGCCACCAGCGGCTGGGGAGGGGGCGTGCTTCTACGGCGAGGGAGCCGCGCCAGAGGAGGACCAGGGCTGTGAGGAGGGTGCACCACCAGGGGAGGTTCTCGACCTGAGGCAGCACGATCAGGGCGATGACTGTGAGGAGGAAGAGGGTGTCTCTTGCGTCTCTTGGCAAGGTTGAGAGCTTTTGCATGAGGTTGTTCATGTTGTGTGCTCTCTTTTTTGTCTCGGGGCCGGGTCTCGCCCCGGCGGGCGACCTGCTTTTCTTTGCTTCGCCAAAGAAAAGTAGGCAAAAGAAAGGCGACCCCACTGTCTGCGACCCCTTCGCGTTGCTACGGGGCGACCTGCGGTGCTCGCGTTTCGCGGGGTCCGCAGAACTCGCTGCGCTCGGACAGCTGCGGCCCTGATCCGCGAAACGCTGTGCTCCTCGGCGCAGCCAGAGGGGAGGGGGCACCGTTCGGGCCGTCGCTTCGCTCGGCCTCGGGTTTCAGTCGGGCCTTCGCTTCGCTCGGCCGCCGACTTGACTTGCTCCTTCCCCCTTTGGGGGAAGGCTGGGATGGGGGCAGGCAGAGCGCTCGATAGGCACGCTGCTTGCCCCCACCCCGACCCTCCCCGAGGAGAGCAGCCGCAACCCAAGCCGAGCGCAGCGAAGGCCCGCATGGTGTCGAGCGCCGAGCGAAGCGATGGCCCGTCCAAAGCCCTTCTGGGTGTGCCGAGGAGCGCAGCGGTTCGCGGATCAGGGCTCGCAGCTGTTTGAGCGAAGCGAGTTCTGCGAGACCCCGCGAACCGCGAGCACCGCAGGTTGCCCGCAGCTTCGCTGCGGGACACACACAGCAGGGTCGCCTTTCTTTTGCCTACTTTTCTTTGGCGAAGCAAAGAAAAGTAGGTCGGCCGCCGGGCCGAGACCCGGCCCCGGGAAGCCATCACACAACACATCAACATAAAGCCAACGCCTCTAGACAAGCCCTCCGATGAGCCTCCCCCTGAGAAGGCTTCAAAACCCTCCCCCCCACCCGAACCCCGTAATCCACCCCCAACCGATCCGCCATCAACACCCAAGCACAAATCCGCGACACCCGGGCCTCGGTATCGACAACCCCGCAAGCCTGCGCATCGAGCCAGAGCTCTTCACGCTGCGTGTGTTGCGTATCGCGGCTGACCAGGTCTTCCGACCCCGCCGCCTGCGCCCGCGCCGCCTTCTTCCACACCACCAGCTTCAACGGATCGCCGCGCCGGTAGGCCCGCACGCCGTCGTACTCGCCCGCGCCCTGCGGACGCAGCGCCGCCGAAGCCGCCGCCGGGCCCGACAGCGGTTCGCCGGCCGGCAACGGCGGCGGGTGCGCCTCGGGCGTGGGATACACCAGCATCTGCGCCGCCGGCCGCCACACCGTCCACACGCGGAAGGTGCCGAGCGGAAAACGCGTCTCGGCCGTCAAGGGCGGCACGGCATGCAGCCCGCGCCGCTCGGGCAGGAACGCGATCTCGACGGTGGACGTGCCCTCGGCCGGCACATCGGTCCAGGCCCATTGCCCGCTGCCGCGCACCGCCATGCCGATGCCGTAGCGCACGCTGCGGCGCGTGTTGTGCAGCACCACCCGAAAGACGGCCGCGGCGCCCGCGTAGTGCGCCTCGGGCGGCTGCATGTGCATGGCGAGCCCGCGCAGCGTGGCATGGCACACATGCATGCCGACCGCCACGCTGCCCGCGAGCAGAAAGGTCAGCAGGTAGCCCAGGTTGAGCTGGTAGTTGATCGACGCGACCAGCAGCACCAGCAGCGTGGCGGCCAACGTCCAGCCGGCCCGCGTGGGCACGATGTAGACGTTGCGCTGCGTGAGTTCCAGCCTGTCCGACGGCGGCCGCCGCGACAGGAACCAGCCGTCGATGCGCGAGCGCAGGGCGCCGACCGGATTCACGGCAGCGGGACGGCCGCGATCATTGCGCGCACCTGCTCGACAGCACCGCGGCCCGCATCGCCCACGGGCGTGAGCCGGTGCGCAATCGTCTGCGGCAGCACGGCCTGCACGTCGTCAGGCGCCACGTAGCTCCGGTTGGCCAGGAGCGCCTGCGCCTTCGCGGCGCGCAGCACGGCAATGCCGGCGCGCGGCGACAGGCCCTGCAGGAACCAGCGGCCCGACCGCGTGGCGGCGATCAGGTCCTGCACATAGTTGAGCAGCGGCTCGGAGGCATGCACCTGCTGCACGCGCTGCTGGATGGCGGTGAGTTCGCCGGCGGTCAGCATGGCGGGCAGGCCGGCCAGCATCTCGCGGCGGTCCGCGCCCGAGAGCAGCAAACGCTCGGCGGCGCGGTCGGGGTAGCCGAGAGAGATGCGCATCAGGAAGCGGTCCAGCTGCGACTCGGGCAGCGCGAAGGTGCCCAACTGGTCCTGCGGGTTCTGCGTGGCGATCACGAAGAAGGGCGTGGGCAGCGGGCGGGTCTCGCCTTCGATGGTGACCTGCTTTTCTTCCATGGCTTCGAGCAGGGCGCTCTGCGTCTTGGGGCTTGCGCGGTTGATTTCGTCGGCCAGCAGCACCTGCGCAAAGATCGGGCCGGGGTGGAACACGAAGGCCTGCTGCCCCCGGTCGTAGATCGCCACGCCCGACAGGTCGCCCGGCATCAGGTCGGCGGTGAACTGGACCCGCGAAAACTGCAGGCCGAAGGTGTGCGACAGCGCATGGGCGAGGGTGGTCTTGCCGACCCCCGGCACGTCCTCGATCAGCAGGTGTCCTCCAGCGAGCAGGCATGCCACGCAGTCGCGCACCTGCGCCTCTTTGCCCACGATCACCGTGTTAAGCTGACTCAGCAAAGTGGCAAGCTTCGCAGCAACGTCCATATTTGTATCCATATGCAAACGATACCGTAAGACCTTGCGGCCCCATGCCGCGTGAGGTCTACACGCGACAAGAGACATGGGCAAGACAGGCTACTTCACACACCGAGACTTCTGGAAGCACGACATGGGCCGGGGTCATCCCGAGTGCCCCGAGCGACTGGATGCCATCGAAGACCGGCTTCTGGTATCGGGCGTCGGCGACGCGCTGGAGCACTGCGAAGTGCCGCTGGCCACGCTGCAGCAGCTCACCCGGGCCCACAGCGTGGCGCACGTGGAGCACCTGGAAGAACTTCACCAGCGCCTGGTGGCCGACGAACCCGCGGGCGGCCCCGACCACGCGCTGCTGGACCCCGACACCTCGCTCAACCGTTTCACGCTGCTGGCCGCACGCCGCGGCGCCGGCGCCGCCATTGCCGCGACCGATGCGGTGATTTCGGGCGACATCGAGAACGCCTTCTGCTCGGTGCGCCCGCCCGGTCACCACGCCTGCCGCGAGCAGGCCATGGGCTTTTGCTTCTTCAACAACATCGCCATCGCGGCGCGGCATGCGCTGGAGGTGCACGGCTTCGACCGGGTGGCCGTCGTCGACTTCGACGTGCACCACGGCAACGGCACCGAGAACATCCTCTCGAACGATCCGCGCGTGCTGATGGTCGGCTTCTTCCAGCACCCTTTCTATCCGTACAGCGGCACCGACCACCCGGCGTCGAACATGCTGAACCTGCCGATCCCGGCCTACACCAAGGGCATGGACGTGCGCGAGCTGATCGAGGCCGCCTGGATGCCGCGGCTCGAAGAATTCCGCCCGCAAATGGTCTTCATCAGCGCGGGCTTCGACGCCCATCGCGAGGACGACCTGGGCCAGCTGGGCCTCAACGAGAACGACTTTGCGTGGATCACCGGCCGCATCCGCGACGTCGCCAGGCGCCACGCGCGCGGCCGCATCGTCTCGATGCTCGAAGGCGGCTACAACCTCGACGCCCTGGCGCGCAGCGTGGAAGCCCATATCCGCGTGCTCGCGGACCTCTGATTCGTATTCCTGATCGAAAGACAGTCCGTTCACGCTGAGCTTCTCGAAGCGCTGCGAAGGCTTCGACAAGCTCAGCCCGAACGGTCCCAGATTGATGACCTTCAACGACTTCACACAACGCCTCGCCCAGGTCGATGCGCGCGGCATCGGCATCGAACTGGCCGTGCTGGCCGCCTGCGTGGCCCTGGCGTGGGCCGTCTGCAAATGGTTCGGGCGCGACCAGCCCAAGGACTCCATCTGGTTCGGTGAAAACACCTTCGACGGCGTGCTGTTTCCGCTGCTCGCACTGGTGCTCACCGACCTTGCACGGCGCGTGGTGATCGATTTCCAGACGGTGCTGGTGCTGCGCATCGCGGTGTCGGTGTTTCTGTCGCTCCTGGTCATCCGCCTGTTCGCGCGGGTGCTCCGGGCGGTGTTTCCCACCTCCAACCTGGTGCGGCTGATCGAACGCACCATCTCCTGGCTCGCGTGGATCGCCGCCGTGCTCTGGATCGTCGGCCTGTTGCCGCCGGTGCTGGCCGAGCTGGACAACATCACGCTGGCCTTCGGCAAGACCCGGGTGAGCGTGCAGACGATCTTCCAGGGCGTGCTGTCGGCCGGGCTGGTGCTGGTGATCGCGCTGTGGATCGCCTCGACCATCGAGAAGCGCATCCTGCGCGAAGCCGTCACCGACCTGTCGATGCGCAAGGTGGCATCGAATGCGGTGCGCGCCTTCCTGCTGCTCATCGGGCTCTTGTTCGCGCTGTCGGCGGTGGGGGTGGACCTCACGGCGCTCTCGGTGCTGGGCGGCGCGCTGGGCGTGGGCCTGGGTTTCGGCTTGCAGAAGCTGGCGGCCAACTATGTGAGCGGCTTCGTGATTTTGCTGGAGCGCTCGATCCGCATCGGCGACAACGTCAAGGTCGACACCTTCGAAGGCCGCATCACCGACATCAAGACGCGCTACACGCTCATTCGCGCGGGCAACGGGCGCGAAGCCATCGTGCCCAACGAATCGCTGATCACCAGCCGGGTGGAAAACCTGTCGCTGGCCGACCGCAAGTTCAACATCACGACCAACATCGTGGTGGGTTACGAGAGCAACGTGGCGCAGGTGCAGAGCATCCTGTGCGAGGCGGCCAAGGTGCAGCCGCGTGTGATGACCGACCCCGCGCCTGTGGCTTATCTCGTGAACTTCGCGCCCGACGGGCTGGAGTTCAGCCTGCACTTCTGGGTGGCCGACCCTGAGAAGGGCAAGGACAACCTGCGCTCGGCCATCAATGTCGCCATCCTCCAGGGGCTGCGCGGGGCGGGCATCGACATTCCCTATCCGCAGCGCGTGCTGCGTGTGGAATCTTTGCCGCCGGAGATGGCGCCGGCGCCAAACGCTGTTTTATAATCGTTAAATAGCACGACCGTTCTTTTTGATCGCCTGCGATGCCGGTCTGAACGAACGCCTTGGGGCGCAGGGGTCGAACCCTAGAATGACCGGCTGCCCTCGAAGCCCCCTTTTTGCAATCCAATGGAGTCAAGTCAATGAAGGTTCTTGTACCTGTCAAACGGGTCGTCGACTACAACGTGAAGGTGCGCGTGAAGAGCGACGGCACCGGCGTGGACATTGCCAACGTCAAGATGAGCATGAACCCCTTCGACGAGATCGCTGTCGAAGAAGCTGTGCGCCTGAAGGAAAAGGGCGTGGTCACGGAAGTGATCGCCGTCTCCTGCGGCGATGCCAAGTGCCAGGAAACCCTGCGCACCGCGATGGCCATCGGTGCCGACCGCGGCATCCTCGTGGAAACCACCGAAGAGCTGCAGCCGCTGGCTGTCGCCAAGCTCCTGAAGGCGCTGGTCGACAAGGAGCAGCCCCAGCTGATCATCCTCGGCAAGCAGGCCATCGACGATGACGCCAATCAAACGGGCCAGATGCTGGCTGCGCTGGCCGACCTGCCCCAGGCCACCTTCGCCTCCAAGGTCGAAGTCGCTGGCGACAAGGCCACGGTCACCCGCGAAGTCGACGGCGGCCTGGAGACCATCTCCCTGAGCCTGCCGGCCGTCATCACGACCGACCTGCGCCTGAACGAGCCGCGCTACGTCACGCTGCCCAACATCATGAAGGCCAAGAAGAAGCAGCTCGATGTCTTCAAGCCTGAAGACCTGGGCGTGGATGTGAAGCCGCGCCTGAAGACCCTGAAGGTCAGCGAGCCGCCCAAGCGCGGCGCGGGCATCAAGGTGCCTGATGTGGCGACGCTGGTGGACAAACTGAAGAACGAAGCGAAGGTAATTTGAAGTCATTGCGGGATAGTCCGCAGCGGCGCAGCCGCAAGCTCTGTCCTCAACTGATCAGAATTTTTTGGAACAAAAAATGACCGCACTTGTTATTGCCGAACACGACCACGCGACCGTCAAGCCCGCGACCCTCAACACCGTGACCGCAGCCTTGGCCTGCGGCGGTGAAGTGCATGTGCTGGTGGCCGGTGCCAATGCCGCCGAAGCAGCCAAGGCGGCCGCCCAGATCGCTGGCGTCACCAAGGTCATCGCCGCCGACAGCCCGAGCCTGGCCGAGAACCTCGCCGAGAACGTGGCCGCTCAAGTCCTGGCCATCGCCAGCAACTACAGCCACATCCTGTTCCCCTCGACCGCCAACGGCAAGAACGTCGCACCGCGCGTGGCCGCCAAGCTCGATGTGGCACAGATCAGCGACATCACCCTGGTGGTCAGTCCCGACACCTTCGAGCGCCCGATCTACGCCGGCAACGCGATTGCCACCGTGCAGAGCAGCGACGCCACCAAGGTGATCACGGTCCGCACGACCGGCTTCGATGCAGCCGCAGCAACGGGTGGCAGCGCCACCGTCGAAACCGCTGAAGGCGTCGCAGACAGCGGCAAGAGCAGCTTCGTCGGACGCGAAGTCACCAAGAGCGAACGCCCCGAACTGACGGCCGCCAAGATCATCGTCTCGGGTGGCCGCGCCTTGGGCAGCGCCGAGAAGTTCACCGAAGTGATGGCGCCGCTGGCCGACAAGCTCAACGCGGGCCTGGGCGCCAGCCGCGCCGCCGTGGACGCGGGCTACGCCCCGAACGACTGGCAAGTGGGCCAGACCGGCAAGATCGTCGCGCCGCAGCTGTACATCGCAGCGGGCATCTCGGGCGCGATCCAGCATCTGGCCGGCATGAAGGACTCCAAGGTCATCGTCGCGATCAACAAGGACGAAGAGGCGCCGATCTTCTCGGTGGCCGATTACGGCCTCGTGGCCGACCTGTTCACGGCCGTGCCGGAACTGGTGAAGGCGCTCTGATCGCCGCATCGCTGCATTGAGCCGAAGGGCATCGTTCGCGATGCCCTTTTCGTATCCGCCGTATCTGGAGACAACACATGAGCTACACCGCCCCCCTCAAGGACATGCTGTTCGACATCGAGCACCTGGCCAACATCGGCGAAATCGCCAAGCTGCCGGGTTTCGAAGACGCCGGCTTTGAAACCGCGCAGGCCGTGCTCGAGGAATGCGCGCGCTTCAACCAGGACGTGGTGGCGCCGCTGAACATCGAAGGCGACCGCAATCCTTCGTCGTTCAAGGGCGGTGAGGTCACCACAACCCCCGGCTTCAAGGACGCCTTCGCGCAGTACGTCGCGGGCGGCTGGCAGGGTCTTCAGCACCCGTCGGACTTCGGCGGCCAGGGCCTGCCAAAGACCATCGGCGCGGCCTGCGGCGAGATGCTCAACTCGGCCAACATGAGCTTCGCGCTGTGTCCGCTGCTGAGCGACGGCGCCATCGAAGCGCTGCTCACCGCGGGCTCCGACGAACTGAAGGCGGTGTACCTCGAAAAGCTCGTGAGCGGCCAGTGGACCGGCACGATGAACCTCACCGAGCCGCAGGCCGGCAGCGATCTGGCGATGGTGCGCAGCCGTGCCGAGCCGCAGCCCGATGGCACCTACAAGGTGTTCGGCACCAAGATCTTCATCACCTACGGTGAGCACGACATGGCCGAGAACATCGTGCACCTCGTGCTGGCCCGCGTGACCGGCGCGCCCGAGGGCGTGAAGGGCATCAGCCTGTTCGTGGTGCCCAAGTTCGTGGTCGGCAAGGACGGCGCGCTGGGCGAGCGCAACGACGTGCACTGCGTGAGCATCGAGCACAAGATGGGCATCAAGGCCTCGCCGACCGCCGTGCTGCAGTACGGCGACAACGGTGGGGCGGTGGGCTACCTCGTCGGCCAGGAGAACCGCGGCCTCGAGTACATGTTCATCATGATGAACTCGGCCCGCTACGCCGTGGGCATGCAGGGCATCGCGATTGCCGAGCGCGCCTACCAGCACGCCGTGGCCTACGCGAAAGACCGCGTGCAGAGCCGTCCGGTCGACGGTTCGATCAACGCCAGCGCACCGATCATTCATCACCCGGACGTCAAGCGCATGCTGATGACGATGCGCGCCTACACCGAAGGCTGCCGTGCGATGGCCTCGGTCGCTGCCGCTGCCTACGACGCCGCGCACCACCACCCCGACGCGGACGCGCGCAAGCAGAACCAGGCCTTCTACGAATTCATGGTGCCGCTGGTCAAGGGCTACAGCACCGAGATGAGCCTCGAAGTGACTTCGCTCGGCGTGCAGGTGCACGGCGGCATGGGCTTCATCGAGGAGACGGGCGCTGCGCAGTACTACCGCGACGCGAAGATCCTCACGATCTACGAAGGCACCACCGCCATCCAGGCCAACGACCTCGTGGGCCGCAAGACCGCGCGCGACGGCGGCCAGACGGCCAAGGCCATCGCCGCGCAAATCGAGAAGACCGAAGCCGAGCTCGCCAAGAGCGACAGCCCCGCCGCCGCCTCAGTGCACAAGCGCCTGAAGGCCGCGCGCGAAGCCTTCATCGAAGTGGTCGATTTCGTCGCGGGCCAGACCAAGGCCTCGCCCAACGCCGTGTTCGCGGGCAGCGTGCCGTACCTCATGCTCGCGGGCAATCTCGTGGCCGGCTGGCAGCTGGCGCGCTCGCTGATCATTGCCGAGGACCTCGCCTCGCGCAGCTTCGACACCGACTTCATGCTCGCCAAGATCGCCACCGCGCGCTTCTATGCCGAGCACATCCTGAACAAGGTGCCGGGCATCCGCGACAGCATCGTGGACGGCGCCGAGAGCGTCACCGCGCTGGCGCTCGACGCGTTCTGACGCCCCGGGTTCACGGCTCGCTACGGCCCGTGTCGCCCATCTGACCGGCGGCGCGGGCTTCCTCTCTTATAAAACCGAACACCATTTCCGGAGACTTCATGTCCAAGCTGCCCCCCGTCCTGGCGAACCTGCCGTTGCCGATCATCGGCTCGCCGCTGTTCATCATCAGCAACCCCAAGCTCGTGATTGCGCAATGCAAGGCCGGCGTGGTCGGCTCGATGCCGGCGCTCAACGCACGCCCCGCGGCCCAACTTGAAGAGTGGCTCATCGAGATCACCGAAGAACTCGCGGCCTACAACAAGGCCAACCCCGACAAGCCCGCCGCGCCCTTCGCCATCAACCAGATCGTGCACAAGAGCAACGACCGCCTGGAGCACGACATGGAGATGGTCGTGAAGTACAAGGTGCCCATCGTCATCACCTCGCTGGGCGCGCGCACCGACGTGAACGACGCGGTGCACAGCTACGGCGGTGTGACGCTGCACGACATCATCAACAACAAGTTCGCGCAGAAGGCCATCGAGAAGGGTGCCGACGGCATCATCGCGGTGGCGGCCGGTGCCGGTGGCCACGCGGGCGTGAAGAGCCCGTTTGCGCTGGTGCAGGAAATTCGCCAGTGGTTCGACGGCCCGATCGCGCTGTCGGGCTCCATTGCCACCGGGGGCGCGGTGCTCGCGGCGCAGGCCATGGGTGCCGACTTCGCCTACATCGGCACCGCTTTCATCGCCACCGAAGAGGCGCGCGCCAGCGACGACTACAAGCAGGCCATCGTGGACGGCAACTCGGACGACATCGTCTATTCGAACCTCTTCACCGGCGTGCACGGCAACTACCTCGCGCCCAGTATCGTCAAGGCGGGCATGGACCCGGCGAACCTGCCCGAAGGCGACCTCAAGACCATGAACTTCGCGAGCGGCGACGGCAGCAAGGCCAAGGCCTGGAAAGACATCTGGGGCTCGGGCCAGGGCATCGGCGCCGTGACTGAAGTGGCCAGCGCCGCGGCCTTCATCGAGAAGCTCAAGCGCGAGTATCAGGAAGCCAGGCAGCGGCTCGCGCTCTGACCGAGCGAAGCCTGTTTTGGCAATCGCCGCCGCGCACTCGACGCCGGCGCCCAAGTGACCGCTGAAGACTTGCTACTTCCAGGGCGTGGGCGGCGGAATCTCGCAGACCGGTTCCACGTCGACGCTCTTGAAGTCCGCTGGCGAGACGATTTCCAGGTACTCCATGTCGGGTGAGTAGTCGAAGAGAAAGTGCCGGATGCCGGGCCGCTGGTGGACCACGTCGCCGGCCTCGACCAGGGTTTCCTTGTCCTCGTACATGAAGCGCGCCCAGCCCTTGACCATGATCACGATCTGGAAATCCGCCTCGTGAAGGTGCCAGCCGGTGCCCGTTTCGGGTGCCATGTTGGCCTTGACCAGATGCGCGATGACCTTGCCGTTGGTGGCTTGCGCAATGCCCAGGTCGCGGTAGAGAAAGAAATCGCGCAGGCCGCCCGAGACGAATTCTGTGTCACCGGGCTTGACGTGGGAGAACTGGGTGGCGGTACGGTCCAGCATGGGGCGCTCCTTCGCGGATGGTTGGTGTGCTGCGCTGCAGCACGCATAAAGCGTTCCTGTTTCTTGTTTGTGTTTCGCCTCGGGGGTTGGCGGCGATGGGTGCTGTGCCCTTGGGCGGCCGACGTCACCGGCCCTTCGGGCTTCCCTGCGCTGCTCGCGACGGGCGGGGTCTCGCAGAACTCGC
>NZ_JBEPKK010000006.1:0-314794 GCF_040544675.1 Variovorax boronicumulans | reverse complement strand
AGTGCGTACGTGGGCGTTGGGCATGGCAGCATCTCCAAGGATGCCTCACCACAAGCAGTTCTCGTGCCTACGAATTAACGGGACAGGACACTAGCCGGGGGCGCGGGCGAGCGGCAGTTCAACCTGTTCAAGCACTGGGCCGCGGCGCATGAAGCGGCGCTGCTCGAACGGCTCGAAGACCGCTATGTGATGTACGGCGAGTGGTGCTTTGCCAAGCACAGCTGCTGGTACGACCGGCTGCCCGCGTTCTTCCTGGAGTTCGATCTCTACGACCGAAAGGCGGCGTGCTTTCTCTCGACGCCTGCACGGCATGCACTGCTGGCTGATGGCCCGGTGATGTCGGTGCCCGTGTTGTACGCAGGCGAGATGCCACGCAGCGCGAAGGCACTGCGCACGCTGGTGCAGCCTTCGCTGGCGCGCAGCGCTGACTGGATGCCCGCCTTCGAACTGGCCGTCGCCCAGGAGGGCCAACCACTCGACCTTGTGCGACAGCAAACCGACCTGTCCGACCTCGCCGAGGGCCTGTACCTCAAGACCGAATCGGGTGGCCAGGTGACCAGCCGCTACAAGTGGGTGCGGCCTGACTTCGTGCAGACCATCCTCGACTCGGGCTCGCACCACAGCCGCCGGCCGGTGCTGCCCAACCGGCTCGCGTCGGGCGTCGACCTTTATGCGCCGACGCCGCAAGTGAGCTGGCAAGACCTGGGACTGCGCACGCTGTGCGACCCCACCGATCTGGCAACAACCGCAAGGAGGCCGCGATGACTTACGACGATCTGAGCGCGCTGGTCCCCACGCCCGCGCAAGGCTACGACTGGACGCAATGCTGCGAACTGCTTCCGGCCCTGCTGCGCCTGGAAGAAACGCCGCAAGACCCGTACTACCACGCCGAAGGCAACGTCGGCATCCACACGCGCATGGTGCTGGACGCGCTGATGCAGGACCCGCACTACGAACGCGCCGATGCCGACCGCCGCTTCGTGCTGTTCATGGCCTGCCTGCTGCACGACATCGCCAAGCCCGACACCACCGTGATCGACGAAGCCAGCGGCCGCATCGGCCAGCCCGGCCATTCGCGACGCGGCGCGGTCGACGTGCGCGTGCTGATGTGGAAGGCTTGCGTGCCCTTCGCGCTGCGCGAGGCGGTGTGCCGGATCATCGCGGTGCACCAGGTGCCGTTCCATGCCTTCGCCTCGCGCAAGGGCGAGCGGCCCGAGTGGCTGGTGCACAGGCTCTCGTGGGAACTGGGCCTGCCCGACCTGTGCTGCATGGCACGCTGCGACATGCTCGGCCGCCATTACGAGAAGCGCGCGAACAGCCTGGCCGATATCGCGCTCTTCGAGCAGCTCGCGCAGGAAGAAGGCTGCTGGCACGGCCCGAGAAAAATGGCCGATGCGCACACGCGGCTGGCCTACTTTCGCGGCGCCGACACCAGCCCCGACTACCCGCTGTTCCAGCAGCAGGGCGCCCAGGTCACGGTGATGTGCGGGCTGCCCGCGAGCGGCAAGAACCACTGGGTGGCGCAGCATCGCAAAGGCTGGCCGGTGGTGTCCTTCGACGATGCGCGCGCCGAGCTGGGCCTGAAGCACGGCGAGAACGACGGCATGGCCGCGCACCACGCGGTCGACCAGGCCAAGGGTCTGCTGCGCAAGCACGAGCGCTTCGTCTGGAACGCCACGCACCTGAGCCAGCAGATGCGCACCAAGACGCTGGACCTGCTGTGGGCGTACCACGCGCAGATCGAGCTGGTGTACCTAGAGGTGCCGCATGCCGAACTGATGCGCCGCAACCGTGAGCGCGACACCACGCTGTCGAACGCGGGCATCGAGCGAATGCTGCACCGCTGGGAGCTGCCGGCGCCGATCGAGGCGCACGACACGGTCTACGAAGTGCAGACCTGAAAACGACGAAGCCCACCGGGAAATGCCCCGGCGGGCTTCTCTTGTGTGTCTCTATATATGTATGAGGCTCAGAACGGCAGCTTCGGCCCGCCAGGCCCACCCATCCCGCCCATGCCCTTCATGCCGCCCATCTTCTTCATCATCTTCATCAGGCCGCCGCCCTTCATCTTCTTCATCATTCCCTGCATCTGCTCGAACTCGTTGAGCAGGCGGTTCACTTCCTGAACCTGCACGCCCGCGCCGGCCGCGATGCGGCGCTTGCGCGTGGCCTTGAGCAGCTCGGGCTTGCGGCGCTCCAGCGGGGTCATGCTCTGGATGATGCCTTCCTTGCGGCGGATGTCGCGCTCGGCACGCGTCATGTCGGCCTCGGTCGCCTTGGCGGCCATCTGCGTGGGGAGCTTGTCCATCAGGCTGGAGAGCCCGCCCATCTGCTTCATCTGCTGCAGCTGGCCGAGGAAGTCGTTCAGGTCGAAGCCCGCGCCGCTCTTGACCTTGGCCGCGAGCTTCTGTGCCGCCGCCACGTCGACGCCGGCCGTGACCTGCTCGACCAGCGCGACGATGTCGCCCATGCCCAGGATGCGGCCGGCATGGCGCTCGGCGTCGAACACTTCGAGGCCGTCGATCTTCTCGCTGGTGCCGGCGAACTTGATGGGGACGCCCGTGACCTGGCGCACCGACAGCGCCGCGCCGCCGCGCGAATCGCCGTCGGTCTTGGTCAGGATGATGCCGGTGAGGGGCAGCGCCTCCTTGAAGGCCTTGGCGGTGTTGATCGCATCCTGGCCCTGCATGGCATCGACCACGAACAGGGTTTCGACCGGGTCGAGCGCCGCGTGCAGCTGCTTGATTTCGGTCATCAGCACTTCGTCGATGGCCAGGCGGCCTGCCGTGTCGACCAGCAGCACGTCGAAGTAGTGGCGCTTGGCGTGGTCGAGCGCGGCGCGTGCGATGTCCAGCGGCTTCTGGTCGGGCGTGCTCGGGAACCACTCGGCGCCGGCCTGCCTGGTCACCGTCTTGAGCTGCTCGATGGCAGCGGGGCGGTACACGTCGCCCGACACCGTGAGCACCTTCTTCTTGCGCTTTTCGATCAGGTGCTTGGCGAGCTTGGCGGTGGTGGTGGTCTTGCCGGCGCCCTGCAGGCCGGCCATGAGGATCACCGCGGGCGGCTGGGCCACCAGGTTGATGTCCGAGATGCCTTCGCCCATGGTGGCGGCGAGTTCGCGATTGACGATGCCCACCAGCGCCTGGCCCGGCTTGAGCGAACCCAGCACCTCCTGCCCCAGCGCTTTTTCCTTCACCCGGGCGACGAAGTCGCGCACCACGGACAGCGCCACGTCGGCCTCCAGCAGCGCCATGCGCACCTCGCGCAGCATGTCCTGCACGTTGCTTTCGGTGATGCGCGCCTGGCCGCTCATCGTCTTGACGAGGCGGGAGAATTTTTCGGTGAGGGCGGTGGCCATGGAGGAAATACCTTGTTGTCCGCTAGGCGAACCGATGGAAAGTCGTGGAACCTGGAGCCGACGGCAGACACTGCCTTTTTCGCGAAACACCGCGGAACCGGCTTTGCCGGGCCGCTGGTGTTGCCCCCGGTAGGGGGTTGGCGCAGCGACACGAAGTGCGCGAAGCCTGGGGGCGAGCCTTTACACTCCACCGATGATTTTAGCGATCCCCTCCCCACTCGGCGTGGCGCTGGGCATCGCCACCGCGGCGGCCTACGGTTTTGCCGCCGCTGCAGGTGCCAGGCTGAGCCGTCAGACTACCCAATGGGCCCTCGGGATTGCGTGGCTCTTGCATGCCGCCGTCCTCGCCCATGGGTTGATCGGCAGCGAGCCGCGCTTCGGCTTTGCGCCGGCGCTCTCGGTCACGGCGTGGCTGGTGCTCACCGTCTACGCCATCGAGAGCCGCATGTATCCGCAATTGAAGGTGCGGCGCGCGCTGGCATGGCTGGGCGCCGCCGCCGTGCTGATCGCCGTTCTTTTCCCTGGTACGCCGCTTCATGTCAGCGCCTCGCCTTGGATGCCATTGCATCTAGCCCTTGCCATCGCCTCCTATGGCCTCTTCGGCGCGGCCGTGGTCCACGCATGGCTGATCACGCGCGCCGAGAAGCAGATCCGCCTGACGACCGGCGCGCCCCCCGAAGGCGGCGTGCCGCTGCTCACGCTGGAGCGCCTCACCTTCCGCTTCGTCACGGCGGGCTTCGTGCTGCTGTCGGCCACGCTGCTGGCCGGCCTGCTGTTCACCGAGCAGTTGTACGGCACCGCGGGCCGTGTCTGGAAGTGGGACCACAAGACGACGTTCTCCGTCCTCGCGTGGGCCACCTTCGCGGTCCTGCTGATCGGCCGGGCGCGCTTCGGCTGGCGCGGCCGCACGGCCCGCCGCGTGCTGTATGCGGGCTCGGCGCTGCTGCTGCTGGCCTATGTGGGTTCGCGCTTCGTGCTCGAAGTGGTGCTGGCGCGTCCTCCGGTATGAAGTACCTCCTTCTCCTCGCGGTGATCTGGATCGCGATCTGGCTCTGGCGCAAGAACCGGCGCGAAGAGATGCGCGACGCCCAGCGCGAGCGCATGGCCAAGGCGCAGCAACGGCACGCCACGCCACCCGCTGTCGCCGCTCCGCAGGCCATGGTGCGATGCGCCCATTGTGGCCTGCACCTGCCCGCCAGCGATGCCGTCGCATCCCCCGACGGCGCGGTTTATTGCAGCCCGGCGCACCGCCAGGCCGCCGCCGAGGCGCACCGCTGAACGCGCACCAGGCGCCATGAGCACCCCTCTCTGGACGCGCGGCGATCCGGTCACCGACTGGGACGTGCTGGAGCAAGGCGGCAGCGAAAGCACCGCGCTGCTGCGGCTGTGGCGCGGTTTCATGGCCGCACGCTGCTTCGTCGCGCTGGTGCTGGTGCTGCTGCAGGGCGTGGCCTTCGCGCTCGGACAGACGATGCAGGCGCTGACCATCGCCATCTCGGCGGGCTACCTGGTCGCCACCTGGCTGGAGCTGCGCTATGCGCGCTTCGAGCCGCCGATCCGCAGCTTCTCGACGCTCTGGCTGCTGACCATCGGCGTCGATCTGGCCACCTTCGCCACCTTGCAGGTGCTGCAGGGCGGCAACGTCAACTACACGCCGCTGTTCGCGTTGCCGGTGCTCATGAGCGCGGTGCTCGGCACGGTGATCGTGAGCATGGGCACCACGGCCACCGTCACGCTGCTGCTGCTGGCCGATGCGGGCTGGCACTGGCTGCAGCAGCCCGGCGACTCGTCGACCCGCTTCGTTCAGGCGGCGCTCACCGGCACCGGCCTCTTCGTGGTGGCGATGCTGGCGCACGAGCTGGCGCGGCGGCTGGCGCGCGAGGAAGTGGTGGCGCAGCGCAACCGCAGCAGTGCGCAGATGCAGGCCGAGGTCAACGACCTGGTGATCGAGACGCTCGCCGAAGGCGTGCTGGTGATCGACGCCGAAGGCATGGTGCATGCCGCCAACCCGGCCGCCGACACCATCCTCGGGCAGGGCCTGGCGAAGCTCACGCTGCCCTTCGCGCTGCACGCCCAGCCGGCCTGGCATGCGCTGGCCGCGCTGTCGCGCCAGACCTTCGCGCGGCGGGCGCCGCAGACCGAGGAGATCCCCGTCGCGCAGGCCCGCGGCGCCGCGCGCGAAGTGCGCGTGCGCACCCGGCTCACGCCCACCAGCGACCGGCGCGCCGACAGCCTGTGCGTGATGTTCCTGCAGGACCTGCGCGAGCTCGAAGCCCGCATCCGCACCGAGAAACTGGCCGCCATGGGCCGCATGTCGGCCGCCGTGGCGCATGAAATCCGCAATCCGCTGGCCGCCATCGCCCAGGCCAGCGCGCTGCTGAACGAAGACCTGACCGACCCCGCGCACCGCAAGCTGACCGACATGGTCCAGCACAACGCGCAGCGCCTGGCCCGCATCGTGGACGACGTGCTCGACGTGTCGCGCGCCCGCCAGCAGCGCGTGCTGTCGCTCGGCGAACAGATCGTGCTCGACCCCGCGGTGCAGGTCCTGGCCGAGGAATGGGTGCGCCAGACACAGCGCAAGGGCGTGCGCATCGCGCTCGATGCGCCCCACAGCGATGTGCGTTTCGATGCCGAGCATCTGCGCCGCCTGATCGTCAACCTGCTGGACAACGCCTCGCGCTACGCGGGCAAGCGCGAGGACTCGATCCAGGTCATCACCACGCTGCAGCGCGGCGGCGTCAACCGGCCCAGCCTGCTGGTGTGGAGCGACGGCGCGCCGCTGGATCCGGCGGTGCAGCGCCACCTGTTCGAGCCCTTTTTCTCGTCGGAGAGCCGCTCCAGCGGCCTGGGCCTTTTTCTGTGCCGCGAGCTCTGCCGGCGCCACGGCGCCACCATCGGCTACGAGCGGCGGGCGCTGGTGGCGGGCGGGCCCGAGGGCAATGAATTCTTCGTGAGCTTCGCCGCCAGCGAGAACCGGCTGACACAATAGCGCCCGTGAGCACCCCCCTCTCTTCCGCCCCGCGTCCCGCGCAGATTCTCGTCATCGACGACGAACCCGATCTGCGCACGCTCTATGAGATGACGCTGCTGCGCGAGGGCTATCACGTCGAGGCGGCCGGCAGCGTGTCCGAAGCGTGGGAGCACCTGGAGGCGGGCCGCTTCGACGCGGTGATCACCGACATGCGGCTGCCCGACGGACAGGGCATGGAGATCATCCAGCGCATCCAGAAGAGCCAGCGCAGCGAACGCTGCGTGGTCATGACCGCCTACGGCTCCGCCGAGAACGCGGTCGAAGCGCTCAAGGCGGGCGCCTTCGACTACCTCACCAAGCCGGTCGACCTGAAGCAGTTTCGTGCGGTGGTCGCCTCCGCGGTGCAGGCGCACCGGGCGCCTGCGGTGCAGGTCAAGCCGATGCAGCCGACTGCCGCTGTGAGCGACGAACGCGCCGCCGATGCGCCCGGCATCAACGGCAGCGGCGTCACCGCGCTCGATCGCCTGGTGGGCGATTCGGAACCGATGCGACTGGTCAAGTCGCGCATCGCCAAGGTCGCGCGCGGCATGGCGCCGGTGCTGGTGCGCGGCGAGTCGGGCACCGGCAAGGAGCTGGTGGCGCGTGCCGTGCATGCCTGCAGCCAGCGCGCCGAAGGGCCCTTCGTCGCGGTGAACTGCGGCGCGATTCCCGAGAACCTGCTCGAAGCCGAATTCTTCGGCGCCAAGAAGGGCTCGTACACCGGCTCGTCGCAAGACCGCGACGGCTACTTCCAGGCCGCGCGCAGCGGCACGCTGTTTCTCGACGAAATCGGCGACCTGCCGCTGGCCATGCAGTCCAAGCTCTTGCGCGCCATTCAGGAGCGCAGCGTGCGCTCCATCGGCTCGACGCAGGAAGAAGCGGTCGACGTGCGCATCGTGAGCGCCACCCACAAAGACCTGCACGCCGAAGTGCAGGCCGGCCGCTTCCGGCAAGACCTGTTCTACCGCCTCAACGTGATCGAGATCGCGGTGCCCGCGCTGCGCGACCGCCGCGAAGACCTGCCCGCGCTGTGCGCAGCGCTGCTCGCGCGCATCGCGCAGGACGGCGGGATGCCGGTGCCGCACCTGTCGACCGAGTTGCTGCGCCGCCTGGCGCTGCACCCGCTCGACGGCAACGTGCGCGAGCTGGAAAACCTGCTCCACCGCGCGGTCGCGCTCAACGACGGCGACGAGCTGCATCTGGACCTGATGGGTGGCAACGTCGCCACGACGATGGCTGCCGCCGAAGTGGCGTCGCTCACGCCCGCCGGGCTTGCGGCCCGCGACGACGCGCCGATGCAGGAGCCGGTCGCGGCCCCGCCGTCACCGGCCGCCGCGGTGGCGGCGTTCAAGCCAACCCCACCAACACCGCCCCCTCTGCCTTCGGACCTGCAGGCCTACCTCGACCAGCAGGAGCGCGAGATCCTCGTGCGCGCGCTGCACGAAAGCGGCTTCAACCGCACCGCGGCCGCCGCGCGGCTGGGCATGAGCCTGCGGCAAATCCGCTATCGCATCGCGCGCCTGGGCATCACCACGCCCAACGGCGACGATGGCGCCAGCAGCCATGTCGACGACTGACGACGCCGCACTCGACGCGCACTCCGCCGACGACGAGCTCTGGCAGGCCGGCTGGTACCGCTTCGCGAAAGCCCTGCCCTCGCCGAACTTCGGCCCCCGCCCGGGCAGCGCGCAGACCGATCTGATCGTGCTGCATTCGATCAGCCTGCCGCCCGGCGAATACGGCGGCGAAGCGGTGCAGCAACTCTTCACCAACCGGCTCGACTGGGACGCGCATCCGTACTTCCAGTCGATCCGCGGCATCGAGGTGTCCTCGCATTTCTATGTGCGCCGCAACGGCGAGCTCTGGCAGTTCGTGAGCTGCGACGACCGCGCCTGGCATGCAGGCGTGTCGTCGTGGCGCGGCCGTAGCAACTGCAACGACGACTCGATCGGCATCGAACTCGAAGGCCTCGAGGGCCACACCTTCGAAGACGCGCAATACGAAACGCTGGCCAGCCTCTGCCCCGCGATCGCGCAGCACTACGCCATCGAATACATCGCCGGTCACGAGCACATCGCACCGGGCCGAAAACAGGACCCCGGCGCGGGCTTCGATTGGCGCTTGCTGCACGCGCAATTGGGGTGGAAATCACAGATGTTTCCCCCACATGTGATCGAGCGCTAGTTTTTTTCAATCGCGGGGCAGCTTGCGATGCGCTCGGGCCGCACTGCAGCAATCTCGAAAATGCAAACGCGCGGCGCAGCAACCATGCGCCCTGCAAGCCCAAATCGGCTCGCAAGCCACGCCCCATGCGGGTTGCGGGACCATAGGCCAGTATTCACGCGGCATCGACAGCGATGGCATCTGCCCAGAGAGATAGACGGGTCGATCGAACCCCTCGTAAAACACTACCGGTAGTGGCTTGTGGACCCTCCGCACCCTAGATATAGTGTCCTCCGTCCGGTCAACAACACCGGCGCAGCGCCCGACCGCGGCGTTGCCACCCAACAAGAATTGCCTACCGAGAGGAAGCGAATGCAAACTGCCCTGAACACCCCATCCACGCCGCGTGCCGTTCCGTCCACGCCCACGCAGCAGCAGCGAGACACCGCGGGCTCCCCCGCCGGTCAGAACCTCGCGCACTACCAGATCATTCGCCGCAACGGCGCTGTCGTGCCCTTCGAGCCGAACAAGATCGCCATCGCGATGATGAAAGCTTTCCTGGCCGTGCATGGCACCCAGGGCGCGGCTTCGGCCAGCGTGCGCGAAACGGTCGACACGCTCACCCAAGCCGTGATCCGCGCCATGGTGCGCTCGCGCCCGGGCGGCGGCACCTTCCACATCGAAGACGTGCAGGACCAGGTCGAGCTCGGCCTGATGCGCGGCGGCCACCACGAAATCGCGCGTGCCTACGTGCTGTACCGCGAACGCCGCACGCAGGAGCGCTCGAAGCAAGTCGAACAGCAAGCACCGGCCACGCCGACGCTGCACGTGCTGGACAACGGCGAACGCGTCGCGCTCGACCTGAACCAGCTCAAGGGCCTGATCGAGTCGGCCTGCGAAAACCTGGGCGACAGCATCACCGCCCAGCCCATCGTCGCCGAGACGATGCGGAACCTCTACGACGGCGTGCCGCTGGACGAGGTCTACAAGGCATCGATCCTGGCCGCCCGCACGCTGATCGAGAAAGACCCCGACTACACCTTCGCCACCGCGCGCCTCTTGCTGCACACGATCTTCAAGGAAATCATCGGCCGCGAAGTGATGCCGGTCGACCGTGCCACCGCCTACGCCGACTACTTCCCGCAGTTCATCAAGAAGGGCGTCGAAAACGAGCTGCTCGACGAGAAGCTTCTGCAGTACGACCTGCCCCGCCTGGGCGCGGCGCTGAAGGCCGAGCGTGACAACCAGTTCGACTACCTCGGCCTGCAGACGCTGTACGACCGCTACTTCCTGCACGTGCGCAAATCGCGCATCGAGCTGCCCCAAGCCTTCTTCATGCGCGTGGCCATGGGCCTGTCGCTCGGCGAAATCGACCGTGAAGCCCGCGCCATCGAGTTCTACGAAGTGCTGTCGTCGTTCGACTTCATGTCGAGCACGCCCACCCTGTTCAACGCCGGCACGCTGCGCTCGCAGCTGTCCAGCTGCTACCTGACCACCGTGCCCGACGACCTGGACGGCATCTACGAGTCGATCAAGGAAAACGCGCTGCTCTCGAAGTTCGCGGGCGGCCTGGGCAACGACTGGACCCGCGTGCGCGCGCTCGGCAGCCACATCAAGGGCACCAACGGCGAATCGCAGGGCGTGGTGCCGTTCCTCAAGGTGGTGAACGACACCGCCGTGGCGGTGAACCAGGGCGGCAAGCGCAAGGGCGCGGTCTGCACCTACCTGGAAACCTGGCACCTGGACATCGAGGAGTTCCTGGAACTGCGCAAGAACACCGGCGACGACCGCCGCCGCACGCACGACATGAACACCGCCAACTGGATCCCCGACCTCTTCATGCGCCGCGTGATGGAAAAGGGCACCTGGACGCTGTTCTCGCCCTCCAACGTGCCCGACCTGCACGACCTGTTCGGCGCCGACTTTGAAAAGGCCTACGTTGCCTACGAAGAGAAGGCTGCCCGCGGCGAGATCAAGCCCGCGCGCACCATCCAGGCTTCGGACCTGTGGCGCAAGATGCTCACGATGCTGTTCGAGACCGGCCATCCGTGGATCACGTTCAAGGACGCCTGCAACGTGCGCTCGCCGCAGCAGCATGCGGGCGTCGTGCACTCGTCGAACCTCTGCACCGAAATCACCCTGAACACCAGCGACACCGAAACGGCTGTCTGCAACCTGGGTTCGGTGAACCTGCTGCAGCATCTGAAGGACGGCAAGGTCGACCAGGAAAAGCTCAAGCGGACGATCTCCACCGCGATGCGCATGCTCGACAACGTGATCGACATCAACTACTACGCCGTGAAGAAGGCGCGCGACTCGAACCTGCGCCACCGTCCGGTGGGCCTGGGCCTCATGGGCTTCCAGGACGCGCTGTACGAACTGCGCATTCCCTACGCTTCGCAGGAAGCCGTGCAGTTCGCCGACGAATCGATGGAAGCCATCTGCTACCACGCCTACTGGGCATCGACCGATCTGGCCAAGGAACGCGGCAAGTACTCCAGCTACAAGGGCTCGCTGTGGGACAAGGGGATCCTGCCGATCGACACGCTCGACCTGCTCGAGCAGGCACGCGGCGGCTACGTCGAGGTCGACCGCTCGTCCACGCTCGACTGGGATGCGCTGCGCCAGAAGATCAAGGCCGACGGCATGCGCAATTCGAACTGCGTGGCCATCGCACCGACCGCGACCATCTCGAACATCATCGGCGTGGACGCCTCGATCGAGCCGTGCTTCGGCAACCTCTCGGTCAAGTCGAACCTGTCGGGCGAGTTCACCGTGATCAACCACTACCTGGTGCGCGACCTCAAGCGCCTGGGCCTGTGGGACGACGTGATGGTCATGGACCTGAAGCACTTCGACGGTTCGCTGCGTCCCATCGACCGCGTGCCGCAGGACGTGAAGGCGCTCTACGCCACCGCGTTCGAAGTGGAAACCACGTGGCTGGTCGAAGCTGCCTCGCGCCGCCAGAAGTGGATCGACCAGGCGCAGTCGCTCAACATCTACATGGCCGGCGCATCGGGCAAGAAGCTCGATGACACCTACAAGCTCGCATGGCTGCGCGGCCTGAAGACCACCTACTACCTGCGCACGCAGAGCGCGACGCACGCCGAAAAATCGACGGTGCAATCGGGCCGTCTCAACGCGGTGTCGTCGGGCAGCGATGCACCCTCGGCCATGAGCGCACTCGAAGCCGCCGCTGCTGCAGCGAAGGCACAGATGAGCGCGATGCCTGCCACCGACATCGCCTTCTGCGGTGTGGACGATCCGACCTGTGAAGCGTGCCAGTGACACGCCGATGCTCGCGACAGTGAGTCAGTGAGGTGCATGCGAGAGTCGCGCGACGTTCAAGCAATGAAGGCATTGACTGACATCGCGCGATGCATGCGAGCAACATAACAACCACATAAATGGAGCGCGATGTGATCGAGCACTTTGCAACTCACATCGTTACTCCGATAATTTGAGCATTGGATTTTTCTATGTTGACCTGGGACGAAGAAGTCAAGCCCTCCTTACCAAAGGATATGCAACAAGGATTGCAGCACCACAACGCATCGACCAGCGGCTTGCCCGCAGGCCGTACGGTGGATGCTCCGACTTCGTCGATTGCACAACCCGCAGCGCGCAAGCTCGATGACGGCATCGCCGCACCGCTGCGCCAGGCTGCCACCACCGCAACGCCCGCGGTCGCCCAACGCGTCAAGGCTTCCGACAAGCGCATCATCAACGGCCAGACCGACGTCAACCAGCTGGTGCCGTTCAAGTACAAGTGGGCCTGGGAAAAATACCTCGCCACCTGCGCCAACCACTGGATGCCGCAGGAAGTGAACATGACGCGCGACATCGCGTTGTGGAAAGACCCGAACGGCCTGACTGAAGACGAACGCCGCATCGTCAAGCGCAACCTCGGCTTCTTCGTGACCGCCGACTCGCTGGCCGCCAACAACATCGTGCTGGGCACCTACCGCCACATCACGGCCCCCGAATGCCGCCAGTTCCTGCTGCGCCAGGCTTTCGAGGAAGCGATCCACACGCACGCGTACCAGTACATCGTCGAGTCGCTCGGCCTGGACGAGAGCGAGATCTTCAACGCCTACAACGAAGTGCAGTCGATCCGCGAGAAGGACCAGTTCCTGCTTCCGTTCATCGACGCCATCAGCGATCCGCACTTCAAGACCGGCACGCACGAAACCGACCAGACGCTGCTCAAGTCGCTCATCGTGTTCGCCTGCCTGATGGAAGGCCTCTTCTTCTACGTCGGCTTCACGCAAATTCTTGCGCTCGGCCGCCAGAACAAGATGACCGGCGCCGCCGAGCAGTACCAGTACATCCTGCGCGACGAGTCGATGCACTGCAACTTCGGCATCGACCTGATCAACCAGCTCAAGCTCGAAAATCCCGGCCTCTGGACCTCCGAGTTCAAGGCCGAGATCAAGGACCTCTTCATGAAGGCCGTCGAGCTCGAATACAAATACGCCGAAGACACCATGCCCCGTGGCGTGCTCGGCATGAACGCCTCCATGTTCAAGGGCTACCTGCGGTACATCGCCAACCGGCGCGCACAGCAGATCGGCCTCGAAACGCTCTTCCCGAACGAAGAAAACCCGTTCCCCTGGATGAGCGAAATGATTGACCTGAAGAAAGAGCGCAACTTTTTCGAAACCCGCGTGATCGAGTACCAGTCGGGTGGTGCGCTCTCCTGGGATTGAATCTTTCCGACAAGAATTAATGAATTCAAGAATTGCCCTTGCCACCGATCGCGCCAAAGAGCGCGGCATGGACGAGGGCTCAGGTGTTCATGGTGCTGGAGCTCAGATTCCAACGCCATGAATCGCTTCACGCTACCAACGTGCGTGGAGTGCTTCAATAGGTTGATTTTTTCAACTTGATCAAGGAGAAATAGAAATGGCAACTGCAAAGAAAGCGCCGGCTAAGAAAGCCGCTGCAAAGAAGGCTCCGGCAAAGAAGGTCGTGGCCGCCAAGAAGGCTCCGGCAAAGAAGGTAGCTGCGAAGAAGGCTCCGGCCAAGAAGGTCGCTGCCAAGAAGGTAGCCGCCAAGAAGGCGCCTGCGAAGAAGGTAGCCGCCAAGAAGGCAGCACCGGCCAAGAAGGCCGCTGCGAAGAAGGCGCCGGCGAAGAAGGCCGCGGTCAAGAAGGCGCCTGCCAAGAAGGCTGCTGCGAAGAAGGCGCCTGCCAAGAAGGCCGCCGCCAAGAAGGCGCCTGCGAAGAAGGCTGCTGCGAAGAAGGCTCCTGCCAAGAAGGCGCCTGCGAAAAAGGCTGCGGCCAAGAAAGCCGCGAAGAAGCCCGCTGCCAAGCCTGCCGCTGCCGCCAAGCCTGCCGCTGCTGCAAAGCCTGCGGCGGCGCCCAAGAAGCCTGCTGCAAAGAAGGCTGCAAAGGCTCCTGCCAAGGCCGCCGTAGCACCTGCTCCTGCTGCGCAAACGACGCTGAACCCCCAGGCAGCATGGCCGTTTCCGACGGCCAGCAAGCCCTGAGTCTTTCAGCGGCCTTGACGGCAAAAAACCCGGCACCTCACGGTGTCGGGTTTTTTTTATGGGCGCTTCAGAAACAGCGCCTTACAGGCCCAGCGCCTCGCGGTCGACCTGGTAGTTCTGCGGTCCGCGCTGCGCGATCTTGAGCGCGCCGATGCGGTTGCCCAGTGCCGCGCATTGCGCGAGCGGCCATTGCTTTTCCAGGCCAAACAGCAGCGCGCCGCGCCATGCGTCGCCGCATCCGGTGGGCTCGACCACGGCGGTGGGCGTGACACCCGGCACATGCTCGCGCTGGCCGTCGGTCCAGACTTCGCAGCCCTCGGCCGCCAACGTGACCACCAGGCCGCGCACGCGCTGCGAGATCTCCGCCAGGCTCCAGCCGGTGCGCTGCGACAGCATCTTGCCTTCGTAGTCGTTCACCACGACCCAGCTCGCGAGCTCGACGAAATGCCTGAGCGCCTCGCCGTCGAACATCGGCAGGCCCTGGCCCGGATCGAACACGAAGGGAATGCCGGCGGCGGCGAACTGCTCCGCGTGCTGCAGCATCGCCTCGCGGCCGTCGGGCGCGATGATGCCGACCGAAATGTCCTCGCGCGCAACCACCTGGGTGATGTGCGCCTGCTGCATCGCGCCGGGGTGGAACGCGGTGATCTGGTTGTTGTCGACGTCGTTCATGATCATCGCCTGCGCAGTGAAGGTGTCGTCGAGCTGGCGAACGAACTCGGTGGAGATGCCCAGCGTGCGCATGCGCTCCAGGTAGTCGGCGCCGTCGCTGCCGAGCGTGGCCATCGGCAGCGCCGTGCCGCCCAGTGCGTTGAGGCTGTAGGCGATGTTGCCGGCGCAGCCGCCGAAATCGCGGCGCAGACCCGGCACCAGGAACGACACATTGAGGATGTGCAACTGGTCAGGAAGGATCTGATCGGCGAACCGGCCCTCGAAAGTCATGATGGTGTCGAACGCGAGCGAACCGCAAATCACTGCTGCCATGGGTGGACCGTTGATTGAAGATGAAAGAAGAAAAGGACGCGCGCGTGCGAGCGCCCCGCTAAGGGTAGAAAGCTTCCACGCGATAGCCCGCGATGGGCGGCAGCGCAGCCGCCTCGGCCGGAGACAGCGTCAGCGGCAACGAGGCCGCGCGATCGGCACGCGCCTGCAGCACCGACGGTGCGCCGTAGTCCGCGGGCAGCAGAACGCGCCGCACCACGGCACGCTCCTGCGTGTCGAGCAGCGACAGTTCGACGGCCGGCATCGCGAGCGGCACGGTCGCGCTGTTGCGCAAGCTGAAGCTCAGCCGGTAATCGTTGCTGCCGCTCTTCTCGCGGGAAAAGGCGGCGCCTTCGATCACGATGTCGCCGATCTGGCGCAGGGCCGAAAGCTCGCAGCCGGTGTACTGGCACAGCGCCGCCAGCGCGGGGCGCAGGTTCGGTTGGCGCGCAACGATGCCGTCGCGCTCGTGGCGAACCACCTGCACGGCAAGCAGCACGACGGCGAGCACAGCCAAAAGCACGAGCATGAAACGCACGCCCCTGCGTTGCCAGAAACCGGGGGCCGGGATGTCGTGGTCTTCGTGATCGGGAAAAAGATGCTCGTCTTCACGCTCGGCGAACATCGGCGGCAACGACGACGAGGCGGCTTCGGGCTCGCTTTGTTCCCTGATGGCCGTCGGGGCCGACGCCTTGGCCGCGGCACGCGCTTCGCGGGACTTGTTGGCGCTCGCGATCTTGGCCGACTTGACGCGTGCCCGACGCAGCGCTTTCTGCATCTGCACCTGGTCGTGGTCCTGTTCCCCGCTCTTCTCGCCTTGTTCGTCGCCGGCGTCGCCGTCAGCCAGGGTCGGTTCGGTCAGGCCGTGCGACTTGATGATCCGCGGCACGGGCAACGGCGGGGCCGGTGGAGGCGACGACGGCGGCGGGGCCGCGAGATTCAGGTCGATGTTCGGGAAAGGCGGCAGGGAGCTCGCAGGCGGCCGCCACGCGGGCTCGGTGACGTCCAGGTCGGACCAGGGCTCGTCGGAAATGAGGCCGTGCGTCGGCAATGAGAAGTTTGATGCGGGCGAAGGCGCCGCGGCAGTTGTGGGCGTTTGCTCTTCAGGTTCGTCGTCGAAGAAGTCCGCGTCTTCGGTGCCGTGAGCGCCGCGTGGCAGCGCTGTCGGCCCGGCAGGCTCGACCCGCGCCTCGGAGGACGGCGCGGTCAACACAGGCGAGTGTGCAGGCGCTGGCGCGGTTGATGACGACGCCGACACCTCGGCATTCGCACCGTCGGGCGCCTCGTGCAGATCCAGCGTGGCGTCGAACACATGGCTGCACCGGCCGCAACGCACCCATCCGTCGGAAATGCGAAGCTGATCGCGCACCACCTTGAAGGTGGTGGCGCAGGCGGGGCAACGCGTGACGAGGCTCATGACCGGGCGATTGTAGGGTTGGGCCCCTGCCGCGCGGACGGCATGAATGCCGCGAAAGGCGCGCAGCGACGCGACAACCCGGCCTCGCTGCTCAGCAGCGTGCCGTCATGAGGATCCAGCCGTCCTCGCTGTCGCTCACTTCGAGCGCCGCATAGGGGGCGTAGGCTTCCTTCAGCTCGTCGGCCTGGCGCTCGAGGATGCCGGCCAGCACCAGCGATCCGCCTGTCGCCACATGGCTGCGCAGCAGCGGCGCGAGCACCTTGAGCGGTGTCGCCAGGATGTTGGCGAGCACCGTGTTGTAGTTGCCCTTGGCCGCGTCCGGAAGGCCTGCGTTCAGGCGAACGCCGTTGGCCTCGGCATTGAGCCGGGTCGACGACACCGCCGCCTCGTCGATGTCCACAGCATCGATGTCCGGCGCGCCGAACTTCGCCGCGCCGATGGCCAGGATGCCGGAGCCGCAGCCGTAGTCCAGAACGCGCTGGTCGCCGAAGGCACCCTCGCCCTGCCTCGCAATCCACCGCAGGCACATGCGCGTGGTGGGATGCGTGCCGGTGCCGAAGGCCAGGCCCGGGTCGAGCCGGATCACCTGCTTCGCCTGCGCGGGCGGTTCGTGCCAGGTCGGCACGATCCAGAATTCGGGCGTGATCTCGACCGGCGCGAACTGCGATTGCGTCAGGCGCACCCAGTCCTGCTCGGGCACGTTCGCCACGCCCAGCACCGCACAGCCTTCGAAGAAGTCCTGCAGCGCCAGCACCGATGCGGCCTCGTTCGCGAGCGCCTCGTCGGCGAACAGCGCGATCACGCGCGAACGCTGCCAGCCGTCCTTGGGCGGCGGCATGCCGGGCTCGCCGAAGAGCGCCTGCTCGGCATCGGTCTGCGCATCGGCGTCCTCGACCGAGACGCTCAGCGCATCGAGTGCGTCGAGCGCGTCGCTGAGCGTTTCGATCCGGTCTTCCGGCGCCATCAGGCGAAGTTCGAACATGGCGTCGTGCGTTCCGCTCAGCGCTTGTGCGCCGCGAGCCACTCTTCGAGATAGTGGATGTTGGTGCCGCCGCTCATGAACTTGGCGTCGACCATCAGTTCGCGGTGCAGCGGGATGTTGGTCTGGATGCCTTCGATCACGGTCTCGTTCAGCGCGGTGCGCATGCGGGCCATGGCCTGCTCGCGGGTGTCGCCGTACACGATGATCTTGCCGATCATCGAATCGTAGTTCGGTGGCACGAAGTAGTTGGTGTACGCATGCGAATCGACGCGCACACCGGGGCCGCCCGGCGGGTGCCACATCGTGATGCGGCCCGGCGACGGCGTGAACTTCCAGGCGTCTTCGGCGTTGATGCGCACCTCGATGGCATGGCCGCGCATCTCGATCTGGCGCTGGGTGAACGGCAGCTTCTCGCCGGCGGCCACCATGATCTGCGTCTTCACGATGTCGATGCCGGTGGTGAACTCGGTCACCGGGTGCTCCACCTGCACGCGCGTGTTCATCTCGATGAAGTAGAACTCGCCGTTCTCGTAAAGGAACTCGAAGGTGCCGGCGCCGCGATAGCCGATCTTCTTGCAGGCTGCGGCGCAGCGCTCGCCGATCTTCTCGATCAGCTTGCGCGGAATGCCGGGGGCCGGCGATTCCTCGATCACCTTCTGGTGGCGGCGCTGCATGGAGCAGTCGCGCTCGCCCAGGTAGACCGCGTTCTTGTGCTTGTCGGCAAGGATCTGGATCTCGATGTGGCGCGGGTTCTGGAGAAACTTCTCCATGTACACGGCCGGATTGCTGAAGGCCGCGCCGGCCTCCGCCTTGGTCATCTGGATCGCGTTGACCAGCGCCGCCTCGGTGTGCACCACACGCATGCCGCGACCGCCGCCGCCGCCCGCCGCCTTGATGATGACCGGGTAGCCGATCGCACGGGCAATGCGCTTGTTGGTGGTCGCGTCGTCCGAGAGCTCGCCCTCGGAGCCGGGCACGCACGGCACGCCGGCCTTGATCATGGCCTGCTTGGCCGAGACCTTGTCCCCCATCGTGCGGATGTTGTCGGGCGTGGGGCCGATGAACTGGAAGCCGCTCTGCTCCACGCGTTCGGCGAAGTTGGCGTTTTCGCTCAGGAAGCCGTAGCCGGGGTGGATGGCCTCGGCGTCGGTCACTTCGGCCGCCGAGATGATCGCCGGCATGTTGAGATAGCTCAGCGCCGATGGCGCCGGGCCGATGCAGACCGCCTCCTGTGCCAGCTTGACGTACTTGGCGTCGCGGTCGGCTTCGGAGTAGACCATCACGGCCTTGATGCCCATCTCGCTGCAGGCACGCTGAATCCGGAGGGCGATTTCGCCGCGATTGGCGACCAGGATCTTTTTAAACATATGCGCCCTCGCGGCTGCATCGCCCGCACGCTGCGCGTGCCAGGGCAATTTGACGGTCTGCGCCCGTCCGCGCCGAGGCGCGAGCCCCCCGGTTCGCAACCAGAATCTTCTTGAACATGGTCACTCGATGATGAACAGCGGCTGGCCGTATTCGACCGCCTGCCCGTTTTCGCCGAGGATCTGGGTGATCGTGCCGGACTTGTCCGCTTCGATTTCGTTGAGGATCTTCATCGCCTCGATGATGCAGATCGTGTCGCCCTCGTTCACCTTGCTGCCGATTTCAACGAAAGCGGCGGCGCCCGGGCTGGACGAACGGTAGAAGGTACCCACCATCGGCGACTTCACCGCGTGGCCGGCCGGTGCGGCTTCGGCTGCGGGGGCGCTTGCGGGCGCTGGGGCTGCGGGTGCGCCTGCGGCCGGGGCGGCGGCAGGCGGCGCGGCCAGGGTTTGCACATACTGCACCGGAGCGGCGCCGCCGCCCTTGACGATGCGAACCTTGCCTTCGGTTTCGGTGATTTCCAGTTCGGAAATATTCGATTCGGACACCAAATCGATCAGTGTCTTGAGTTTGCGCAGATCCATGGGACTCCAGTGCCGGCTTGAACGGTCATTCGGATATAACTTGGCCGAAAATCGGTGATTTTCAGCGTTTGGCGGCTAACGCCAGCGTGAGCGGGCGATTCTAACCATGAACAAGTTCACGCCGCCACGTCTGTAGGTCGCTCGGCTCCAGCTTGCCCATTTTACGAGCTGCTACCAATCCGTTGCCATTCAGGACCAGCGTGAAGGGCAATCCGCCGCCCGTGTTGCCCAGGCTCTTGACCATTTCGGTGCCCTGCAGTCCGGCCAATCCCGTGGGATATGTGACCGGCGTACGCTGCAGGAATTTGCGCACGGCGCTGGGCTGATCGATGGCCAATCCCACCACTTGCCATCCGTTGGCGCTGTTTTCGCGGAAAAAGGTGTCGATCATCGGCATTTCCTCGACACAAGGCGGGCACCACGTCGCCCAGAAATTGAGCAGCAACGGCTTGCCGCGCAGGCTCGCAAGCGCCAGCTCACCGCCCTCTGGCCGTTCGAATTTCTGGGCCCAGAAGCTGGCGTCCAGCTTCTCGCCGCCCGCCGCACTGCCGCCTTCGCTGCGCTCCCGCCACCAGGCGCCACCCGCCCCGGCAGCGGCGGCCACCGCCGCCACGCCACCAAAGAGCATGCCGCGTCGTGTCGGCGAAGAAGTCATTCAATTGTCCTTTTCTCTTTCGATCAGTCGGCGCAATGCCGGCAGGTCGCCGCGGGGCGTGCGGCCCTGGGCATCGGGTTTCAGGGCGCCCCGGAGGTCGTCGAGGTCGTAGACCAACAGGTGCACGCCGATTTCCTCGCCCAGCGCGCGGCTGTGCGCATGCACGCTCAAGGCCTCGACCTGCTCGCCGTGGAATCCGGTGACCATCCGCGGCTCGTAGTCCACGTGGTGGTCGATCAGGGCGATCTCGGCAGACTTGGAATCGTCGCAGAACATCTGGATGTAAATGTCGGACAGGCGGGTGGCCGTGCCGTGCCATACGGCACCGCCCAGGTGCGGGCGGAAAGCGGCCATGCGCTCCATCCATTCAAGCGCGAGCAGGCGCAGCGCGTGCAATTCCTGAGGCTGGGTGTCGGCGCAGAAAAGCGCGATGTAGTCGCGCACCTCGGCTTCGACCTCGTCGTTGTTCGGCAGCGATGAGCGTGACGACAGCCCCAGATCACGCACCGCCCGGCGTTTGGCAGGGCCGTATTCCAGCCCCTCCTCGACGACAAGGCGGGCTGCGGTGGCGGCGATTTCACGCTTGGACGTGTCCATCGGGGCATTCTGCCCGCAGTCGCCGTCGCCCACACGAAATCAACATGAAGCTCGGGGCGAACGCGGGGGATGCGCGGCGGACGCCGCAGGGCGCCTCCCTAGAATCGCCCGATGCACATTCATATTCTGGGTATCTGCGGCACGTTCATGGGCGGGTTGGCCGCCCTGGCGCGCGAAGCGGGCCATCGGGTCACCGGCTGCGACGCCGGCGTGTACCCGCCCATGAGCGACCAGTTGCGCTCGCTGGGCATCGACCTGATCGAGGGCTTCGGCGCCGATCAGCTGGCCCTTGCACCCGACGTGTTCGTGGTCGGCAACGTGGTGTCGAGGGCTCGGCTGCCCGACGGCTCGCCGAAGTTTCCGCTGATGGAAGCCATCCTCGACGCCGGCAAGCCCTACACCAGCGGTCCGCAATGGCTGGCCGAGCACGTGCTGCTCGGCCGTCATGTGCTGGCGGTGGCCGGCACCCACGGCAAGACGACCACCACCTCGATGCTGGCCTGGGTGCTCGAACAGGGCGGCAAGGCGCCGGGCTTCCTGGTGGGCGGCGTGCCGCTGGATTTCGGCGTGTCGGCCCGGTTGGGCGACGGCGCGGCCTTCGTCATCGAAGCCGACGAGTACGACACCGCCTTCTTCGACAAGCGCAGCAAGTTCGTTCACTACCGGCCGCGCACGGCGGTGCTCAACAACCTGGAGTTCGATCACGCAGACATCTTCGATGATCTCGCTGCCATCGAACGCCAATTCCATCACCTCGTGCGAACCGTGCCGGGCACCGGCCGGCTGGTAGTGAACGCCATCGAAGACAGCCTGCGGCGCGTGCTGGCCCAGGGCTGCTGGAGCGAGGTCGCGTACTTCGGCGGCACCGACGGCACCCACGACGGATGGCAGGCCCGCGGCTCCCACGATGCCTTCGACGTCCTGCACAGGGGCGAAGCGGTGGGCCGTGTCGAGTGGGAACTCTCGGGCCTGCACAACCAGATGAATGCGCTGGCCGCCATCGCAGCGGCCGAGCATGTGGGCGTGATGCCGACCGATGCGGCCCGCGCGCTGGGCAGCTTCCATAACGTGCGCCGTCGGATGGAACTGCGCGGAACGGCCGAACAACGCAGCGGCGGAGCGATCACGGTCTACGACGACTTCGCACATCACCCCACGGCCATCCGCACCACGCTCGACGGCCTGCGCAGGAAGCTCGATGCCGCAGGCAGGCAAAGTGAGCGCATCCTCGCGGCGTTCGAGCCGCGCAGCAACACGATGAAGCTCGGCGTCATGGCGGCGCAGTTGCCCTGGAGCCTGGAATCGGCCGATCTGGCGTTCTGCCACACCGCCGGGCTCGACTGGGATGCCGCTGCCGCACTGGTGCCGATGGGCGAGCGCGCGCAGGTGGCGGGCGCCATCGAGCCGCTGGTGGCGCAGATCGTTGCCGCGGCGCGGCCAGGCGATCACATCGTCTGCATGAGCAATGGCGGTTTTGGCGGGGTGCACGACAAACTGCTTGTGGCGCTCCGTACGAACGCCGCATCATGAGTGCCATGCGCGCCCGCGAACTCATCGACACCCTGCGACTGCAGCCCCACCCCGAGGGCGGCTGGTACGGCGAGGTGTTCCGCTCGACCGCGAGCGTGCTGCCCACCGACGGCCGGCCTTCGCGCAGCGCGCTCACCAGCATCTATTTCCTGCTCGAGGCGAACCAGCATTCGCGCTGGCACCGGGTGCTTTCCGACGAGGTCTGGGTGCATCTGGAAGGCGTGCCGCTGGCGCTCTGGACTTGCGATGCAGCGATGCGCACCGCACCGGCCCATGTGCGATTGGGTCCGGTCGACGCGCATGGCACGCGCCCGCAGCATGTGGTGCCCGCCGGGCAATGGCAGGCCGCCCGGCCTATTCAAGGCCACACCACGGGCGACTACACGCTGGTCGCCTGCATGGTCGGCCCGGGCTTCGACTTTGCCGATTTCTCGATGGTGCCGCCCGACAGCGACGAGGCGGCGGCCATGCGGCACCACTGGCCCGACCTGGCCGGGATGCTCTGAAACTTGCTCAGCCGCGGCGGGCCTTGACCGCCTGCGACAGCGTCTCCAGCACCTGCACCGAATCGTCCCAGCCGATGCATGCATCGGTGATGCTCTTGCCGTATTCGAGGCCAGCGATCTGGTCCTTGCCCGGCGTGAACTTCTGGGCGCCGGCTTGCAGATGGCTCTCGACCATCACGCCGAACACACGGTTGGAGCCGCCGGCGATCTGGCCCGCGATGTCCTTGGCGACATCGATCTGCCTCTGGTGCTGCTTGGAGCTGTTGGCGTGGCTGCAGTCGACCATCAGCGTGGGCGGCAGCTTGGCGACTTCGAGGTCCTTGCAGGCGGCTTCGACGCTGGCGGCGTCGTAGTTCGGCGCCTTGCCGCCGCGCAGGATCACGTGGCAGTCGCGGTTGCCGTTGGTCTGCACGATCGCGACCTGGCCGTTCTTGTGCACCGACAGAAAGTGATGGCCGCGGGCCGCCGCCTGGATCGCGTCGGTCGCGATGCGGATGTTGCCGTCGGTGCCGTTCTTGAAACCGATGGGGGCCGAGAGGCCCGAGGCCAGCTCGCGGTGCACCTGGCTTTCGGTGGTGCGCGCACCGATGGCGCCCCAGGCGATCAGGTCGCCGATGTACTGGGGCGAGATCACGTCGAGGAACTCGCTGCCAGCCGGCAGGCCGATGCGGTTGATGTCGATCAGCAACTGGCGCGCGATGCGCAAGCCCTCGTCGATGCGGAAGCTCTCGTCCAGGTACGGGTCGTTGATCAGGCCCTTCCAGCCGACGGTGGTGCGCGGCTTCTCGAAGTACACGCGCATCACGATCTCGAGCGTGCCGGCGTACTTTTCGCGCTCGACCTTCAGGCGCCTTGCGTACTCGAGGGCGGCGGCGGGATCGTGGATCGAACAGGGCCCCATGATCACCAGCAGCCGGTCGTCCTTGCCACCCATGATGTTGTGGATGTTCCGGCGGGTGCCTTCGATCAGCGTTTCAATGGCCGTGCCCCGAATCGGGAAAAAGCGGATCAGATGTTCGGGAGGGGGCAGCACGTTGATGTCCTTGATGCGTTCGTCGTCGGTCTTGCTGGTTTTTTCGACGCTCGCATACCAGCTGTCGCTGGCGGGGGCAGTGTTCGTGCTCATGGTGCTGTTCCTTGTTGGAGTGAATATCGTCAGGGCATAAAAAAACCGCCGGGGCTTGGGGCGCCGGCGGTTTTGGGAGGGTGTTCGTTTGCTTTACGCGCTCGCCTCTCGTCCGCCGGAAACCGGGAACCAAAAGTAGGCAAAGAAATAAGCGCGGAGGGCGGACATAGGGGCGGAATGTAGCACGGAAAACAAAGGCCCGGTCAAGCGAGCGGGCCTCGGGCGAATCACCGGTAGCCCGATTCGTTGGCGTTGTGAATGATCCAGATCAGGTTGCCGCTGGAGAAATCTCCCATGCCGCCGCCCGCGAAAATCAGCCGGCCCTGGCCCTTGTAGGTCATCTCGAAACGGTGGCGATCGCTGCCGAAATAGAACGGAATGAAGGCCTTGCCCGTCACGTACGCGCCCTGGTCGGTCGGCGGGCCGGCGAGGTCGGTGACCTGCTTGGCGCTCATGCCGATCTGCAGGCGGGTGAACTTGCTGTTGCGCGCCGGATTGCCGGTGATCTCGCCTTCGTAGCCGTTCAGGCCCTTGACGGTACGGCCGCTGCCGGCCTCGACCTTGGAGGAATCGGTCACGTTGCCGCGGCCGTCCATGCCGGCGCCGGAACCGGTGCGGGCCGATGCCGCGGGTGCGGGGGCAGGCGCCGCCGCAGGCTGGCTGGCGCCGGAGCCGCCACGCGATGCGCAGCCGGCGCTTGCCAATACAACAACGGCAGTTGCGGCCCAAAGCGCCGCAGAAGAATTGATCCTGTTCCTCATCGAAGGCTCCTTCCTTGTTTGTGAAGGAGCGCAGCTTAACAAGGCTTCAGGCCGTTCCGCCCACGGTCAACCCGTCGATGCGCAGCGTGGGCTGGCCGACGCCCACGGGCACGCTCTGGCCTTCCTTGCCGCAGGTGCCCACGCCCGAATCGAGCTTCATGTCGTTGCCGATCATGGTCACGCGGGTGAGCGCATCGGGGCCGTTGCCCACGATGGTCGCGCCCTTGACCGGGTACTGGATCTTGCCGTTCTCCACCCAGAAGGCCTCGCTGGCCGAGAACACGAACTTGCCGCTCGTGATGTCGACCTGCCCGCCGCCGAAGTTGGTGGCGTACAGGCCCTTCTTGATGCTGGCCACGATTTCCTGGGGGTCCTTGTCGCCGCCGAGCATGTAGGTGTTGGTCATGCGCGGCATCGGCACGTGGGCGTAGCTCTCGCGGCGGCCGTTGCCCGTGGGCTTGACCTTCATGAGGCGGGCGTTCATCGAGTCCTGGATGTAGCCCTTGAGGATGCCGTCCTCGATCAGCACGTTGCGCTGGCTGGCATTGCCTTCGTCGTCCACGTTCAGCGAGCCGCGGCGGTCGGCGATGGTGCCGTCGTCGAGCACCGTGACGCCCTTGGCCGCCACGCGCTTGCCGATGCGGCCGGCAAAGGCGCTCGAGCCCTTGCGGTTGAAGTCGCCCTCCAGCCCGTGGCCGATGGCTTCGTGCAGCAGGATGCCGGGCCAGCCGGAGCCGAGCACCACGGTCATCTCGCCGGCCGGTGCCGGGCGGGCGTCCAGGTTGGTCAGCGCGGCCTTCACGGCCTGGTCGACGTATTCGGCGATCTGTTCGTCGTTGAAGTAGGCCAGGCCGAAGCGCCCGCCGCCGCCGCCCGATCCGACCTCGCGCCGGCCGTTCTGCTCGGCGATCACCGTGACCGACAGGCGCACCAGCGGACGCACATCGGCCGCCAGCGTGCCGTCGGCCCGCGCCACCAGCACCACGTCGTACTCGCTCGCCAGGCCCGCCATGACCTGCGCCACGCGCGGATCGCGCGAACGCGCCAGCTTTTCGACCTTTTCGAGCAGCTTGACCTTGGCCGTGCTGTCCAGCGTGGAAATGGGGTCGACGCCGTCGTAAAGCGATCGGCTCGACGCGATCTTGCGGGCCGGCGTCTTCACCCGGCCCGTGCGGCCGGCGGAGGAAATGGAGCGGACCGTGCGCGCCGCATCGAGCAGCGACGCTTCGGAGATGTCGTCCGAGTAGGCGAATGCCGTCTTCTCGCCGCTGACCGCGCGCACGCCGACGCCCTGGTCGATGCTGAAGCTGCCGGTCTTGACGATGCCCTCTTCCAGGCTCCAGCCTTCGCTGCGGGTGTACTGGAAATACAGGTCGGCGTCGTCCACCTTGTGGGAGGCGATCTCGGCCAGGGCCTTGCTCAGGTGCGATTCGTCCAGGCCGAACGGCGTGAGAAGGAGCTGTTGCGCCGTGGCGAGGCGCTCGATGGTGGGTTCGCGGGAGATCATGGCGCCATTCTAGGCAGGCACCCTCTTCCGCGCCTCGCCGGGGGCACTGGGCGCCAGCTAATTCTGTGCGGGCTTGCGCGCCCGGGCGATCGACATCAGCAGGCCCAGCCCGAGGCCCAGCGTCACCATCGCCGTCCCGCCGTAGCTGATGAACGGCAGCGGCACGCCCACCACCGGCAGGATGCCGCTCACCATGCCCATGTTCACGAAGGCATAAGTGAAGAAGATCATCGTGACCGCCCCCGCCAGCAACCGCGAGAACAGCGTGGTGGCGCTGGCCGCGATGGCCAGCCCCCGGAAGATCAGCAGGATGAAGGCCGAGATCAGCGCCAGGTTGCCAATGAGCCCGAATTCCTCGGAATAGGCGGCAAAGATGAAGTCGGTGGTGCGCTCGGGAATGAATTCGAGATGCGTCTGCGTGCCCTGCATGAAGCCCTTGCCGCCCATGCCGCCCGAGCCGATGGCGATCATTCCCTGGATGATGTGGAAGCCCTTGCCCAGCGGGTCCTTGCTGGGATCGAGCAGCGTGCAGACGCGCTGCCTCTGGTATTCATGCAGCACCCGCCAGTCGACGCCGTCCGCGCAGAGCTTCGACTCGAAACCCACGATCAGCGTGATGGCCACGGCGCCGATGACCACCGGCGGCACGATCAGCTTCCACGGCAGCCCGGCAAAGAAGATCACCGCCAGCCCGGCCGCCAGCACCAGCAGCGAGGTGCCCAGGTCGGGCTGCTTCATGATGAGCCCGACCGGCACCGCCAGCAGCACCGTCGCCACCACGAAGTCGAGCGGCCGCAACTGGCCTTCGCGGCGCTGGAACCACCAGGCCAGCATCAGCGGCATGGCGATCTTGAGGATTTCGCTGGGCTGGATCACCATGCCCACGTTGATCCAGCGCTGGGCGCCCTTCTTGGTGATGCCGAACAGCGCCACCGCGATCAGTAGCGCCACGCCCGCCGCATAGAGCGGCACCGCGAACATCATCAATCGCTGCGGCGGCACCTGCGCCACCACGAACATGATGAAACCGGCCAGCAGCATGTTGCGGCCATGGTCGACGAAGCGCGTGCCGTGGTCGTAGCCGGAGGAATACATGGTCAGCAGCCCAGCAAAGACCAGCAGCAGCACGGCAAAGGCCAGAAAGCCGTCGAAGCCCTGGAAGATGGGCGCGATACGACGCGCCAGGGAGGGCTGATTGAACACGGCAGACATGGGGGCGGATTATCCAGTCTTATAGGAATAGCCCGCACATGTCTTTGCGTAGAAATACCTGCCCGCGTTGTCGCAAATCGGCCGTCACCTGCTTTTACATTTGGAGGATCAACAACGGGGGGAAGTCCAAATGAAGTTTCAACTTTTGCGCCTATCGCTGGCTGCAGGCTTGTGTGTCTCGATCGCAGCTTGCGGTGGCGGTGGTGGTGGCAGCGGCGGAGGCCTTGGGTGGCCTGTCTCATTGGGCGGCGGTAGCGGCTCCCCCACCCCGACTTCGCTCTCTCTCAGCGGCACGGCCGCGACCGGTGCCGCCTTCAGCGGTGCCACCGTCACAGTCAAGGATCAGACCGGCGCAACAGTCTGCACGACCCAAACCGACGGCCAGGGCCTCTACAACTGCACCCTGCCCTCGGCAACCAAGGCTCCCCTGGCCATCACGGCACTGCGCGACGATCAGGCGCTCTACAGCACAACGTCCAGCAACAGCGGCGTTGCCAACATCACGCCGCTGACCACCGTGATCGTGTCCCGGCTTGCGCCGGGCGGCCAGCCTGCCAACCTGGCGGCCGCCGTCCAGGCCAACGCCGACACAGTGACCGAAGCACGCCTGCTGCAGCAGACGGCCGCGCTGCTTGCAGCACTGAAGCCGGTGCTGGACGCGCTGGGCCAAAGCGGTCTCGCCCCGATCACCGGTCGGTTCAGCGCCGACGGCACCGGCCACGACAGGGTGCTCGACGCGCTGTCGGTCAGCGTGCGCCCCGACAGCGGCGCGGCCAACATTGAGATCACGGTCAAGGGTTCGTCGTCGAACAGCGGCAGCGCGCCCGTCTCGATCATCTTCCGCAGCAGCGACTCGAGCGTGCCGGCGTTGCCGTCGAGCATCACCTCGAATCAGCTGGCGAACATTCCGTCCCCGGCCCTGCTGGCAGGGCTCTTCGACCGCTTGAACGCGTGCTATCAGCTTCCCCTGTCGCAGCGCGTCAATGCGCCGAACGACACGACTGCGGTCACGGGAAGCGCCTCGAACGTGATTGCGCCCGCCTGCCGCGAACTCTTCGTCGGAAACGACCCTGCCAGCTATCTCAACAGCGGCTACGGCGTGGGACGGGATGCCAGCAACGTTGGCTCACTCACGACCCTGTTCCGACCGGAAAACACCAACCGCAAGTGGGACCGCGCGAACTTCGAGTTCTTTCGCGACAACGGCGACCTGACATTCAGCTATCGCGCGACGGACCCGGGAGACAACGTCTCCTTCGGCACGCTCACCGCGCGCAAGGTGGGCGACACGCTCAAGCTAGCGGGAGACGGCCACGTCTATGCGTCTAGCGTGCGTCCCGTGTTCGCGTTCCGCGACATGATGAACTCGCCCGCCTTCAACGCTTACACCACAGGCTATGCCATGCCGATCCGGAACCGGCTCGTGGGCGGGGTGTCGGTCTTCAGCAAAGTCATCGTGACATCGCCGCTGAACGCGCCCATGACCTTCGTGCCGCAGGATGGCCTGTCGTTTCTGGTGGTGACCAAAGCCGACGGTACGCCGCTCCTGAACAACGGCATCAATCTGCGCGGCATCTATCAGAATCCTTCGACACCCGGCCAGTTGGCGGTCAGGGAGTCCGGCATCGGGCTGCTGGACCCCCAGTACTCCGACCAACAGATCAGCCAGCTTCAGGACCAGAGCGTCTGGAAGTTCGAGTTCGTGCACGCAGACCCGTCGGTGCCCAACGTGATCCAGTACGAACGCACCCTGTCGCGCGCACCGACGATAGGTGAAATCCGCGAGCAGCCGATGTTTGACCTGACACCTGCAATGCGTACCCAACTGATCGCGCGCACCAATGCGAACGCCGGACTGGTCTACCCGGCAAACAGCGTGAACCAGCCGAACGTCCTGGACATCAGCGCGACCGGCAACCAGGATGCCTGGGCCGTGCCGCCCGGTGCCCTGGCGCCCTCAGTGCTGACGGCCTACGGCTTCGCCAAGTCCGGCACCCGCTTCAACGACAGCATGGCGCTGGCCACCACCGCGCGCAAGATGACGATCAACTGCTCGGCAGAGACCGTAGGCGACACGCATTGCGACAGCAGCAACGGCAAGCAGTACGCCGAAGGAACGCGCGTGCACTATCTGGCGTTCGAGGCGACCAACGCACGAGGACTCGGCCTGACCCGGTTCGTGCTGTTCTACAAGCAGTTCTAGGCGCGCGAAGGACCCGAGGGTCCGGCCTTCACGCGAATTCAAGCTGAACGACCGTGCGCCCCGGTCGGCTTTCGACCGAGAGCCGGGCGCCCACGGCCGCCGAACGCTCCAGCAGCGCCGCCGGTACGTGCGATACGTCGAAACCCCTGCCGTTGTCGACCACGCGCACGCGCACCGTCTCGCCGAGCATGTCCGCCTCCAACCGCAACACGCTCGCGTGCGCATGCTGCAGCACGTTCGAGATGGCCTCGAACAGCAGGAACTGCAGCTGCCGGATGGCGTGGGCGTCGAGCCGCTCCACCGGCGCGAGCTCGTCCACCGCCCACTCGAACGCGATGCCCGCGGCCTGCAGGCGCGGCTCCAGCCGGTAGCGCAGCGCCGCCAGCAGCGCGCCGACGTCGCCCGGCGGCAGGTGGATGGAATCGATCGACAGCTTCAGCTGGTCGAGCGAATCGCGCAGGGTGCGCAGCAATTCTTCCGAGCTGGTCTGGCCCGACTGCAGCTGCCGGATCGCCGAGCTGATGTGCGAGCCCACGCCGTCGTGCATGTCGCGCAGGATGCGCTCCCGCTCGTGGGTGCGCGCCTGGTCGCGCGCCACCTGCTCCAGTTCGGCATAGGTCTGGGCCAGTTCGCGCTCGCGCTGGGCCACCCGCTCGGCCAGCGCGGCGACCCATCCGCGCGCCTGGGTGCTCACCGCGTGAAAGCGCCGCAGCACGATCAGCAGCAGCGCAATGCCGAAGAAGACCGACGAGTAGCGCACCCAGGTGGTTTCGCCGTACGCATCGCTCAGGCGGATCACCAGCCAGTCGCGCGTGCCGAAGGCCACGGTGACGAGCGCGGCGACGGCCACCAGCGTACGTTCGGTGCTCGGGTGGCGCACGCAGGCCACCGCGAAGGCGCCGACGAAAACCACAACGATCACGATCTCGATGGCGAGCCAGCCCGTGAGCCAGGCCGGCTGTTCACGTTCCAGTGCCAGCCAGGAACTCACCACCGTGCCGGCGACCACCGAGGCCACCGGCCAGCGCGCCCACCGCAGCCGGGGGTTCTGCGCCCACCCCGAGAGGTGGTAGCAGAACATCATGGCCGAGGCCGCCCAGCCTGCGTAGCAGGCGGCCATCAGCACGCCCCATGGCACCCACGGCAGCGGCGGCTCGGCGATCACGCCGTCGGCCACGCGGATCGCCCAGCAGAACTCGGCCACCGCCGCCCACAAATAGATGCCGTCCCGCCGATGGCGCCCCTGGACGGCGGTGTCGACCTGGGTCAGCCAGAGCGCCAGCGCGATGCCGCCGACGATCAGGCTGAAGGCGGTCAGCAGCACGGAGCCGGTGAAGCGCCAGGTATAGGCGCTCTCGAAGAGCTCGGTGCGCACCGGCGCCGCCGGGCCGACGGTCACGCGCGAGAGGCCCGCGCGCCGGGCGCTGTCGGCGCGCAGGCGAATCTGCAGGCGGTTGTCGCCGGCCGCCAGCAGATGGCCGGGCACCGGCACGTAGATGGGGGCCTTGGCGTAGTCGGCGCCGTTGGCCTCGGCCATGTCGCCGTAGACCTGCAGCAGCGCGCCGTTGAGCCGCACCTCGAAGACATTGCCGGCGCGGGGAATGAAGATGCCCCAGGGCGTGTCGGGCGCGGCCCTGAGCGAGAACGGCAGATCGAAGCTGGCGAAGCCGGGGCGGCCGCCGTGCTGGCGGTCCCAGTGGTAGGAGAGCGCGACCGGCTCCGTGCGGGTGACGCCGTCGACCGTGGTGGTGACCGTGCCCGCGCGCAGCTCGATGGGGCCTTCCGTGGCCTCGACCGGCGCGGCTGCCGAGATTCCGGCAAGGCCTGCCAGCAGCATCGCAGCCAGCCACAGCGCAAGCAGCGATGCCAGCCTCGAGCGCATCCGGCCTCAGCCCGGGTGAGGCAGCAGGCCGAGCCGCGTCGCCTCGAACACCGCTTCGCTCTTGGAGTGCACCGCGAGCTTGCCGTAGAGGTTCTTGATGTGGGTCTGCACCGTGTGAACGCTCAGGCCCTTGAGCCGCGCGATCTCCGCATACGAGAAGCCGCGGGCGATCAGCGTCAGCACCTCGTGCTCGCGCGCGGACAGGAGGCCGCGCTCGTTCTCGTCGAAGACGACCTCGTGGGCGGCGCCCGGCTCGGCGGCGCCCGGCACGAGGGTGCTCGCCGACTGCAGGCTGCGGTACTTGGCCAGCACGCGGCGCGCGATCATGGGCGAGATCGGCGAGGCGCCGGCTTTCATCTCGACGATGGTCTGCGCGATGTCTTCCGGGGCGGCGTCCTTGTGGATGTAGCCCACGGCGCCGGCCTCGATGCTCGCGAGCACGTTCTCTTCGTCGCCGAAGACCGACACCACCAGCGGCTCGCAGCCCGGAAAGCGCGCCACGGCATCGCGGATCACGTCCAGGCCGGTGCCGTCGGGCATGCCCAGGTCCACCAGCAGGACGTCGGGAATCGTCGCGGTGCGGGACAGCCAGCCGAGCGCTTCCTGCACCGTGCCCGCGCTGCCGAGCCATAAAAGACGCGGACTGCGCTGCACGCTGGCTTCGAAAAAGGCGCGGGCGCGGCTGTCGTCCTCGACCACGAGCACGCCCCAGCGGCGCAGCGACCCGTTATCCAGAGCGTCTGTGTTCATGGGCTGGAGCATAAGCCTCGATGCGCGCGGAAACGCCGCGCATGCATACCCCTTTCATGGGATGCGCGTCCTCGCGGGGGTCACGAAACTCGGGCGTTTTCTTTTTATTTGCTGCGCGTTCGCCGCCGCGCGCGGCGGCATCGGCGATCGGGAGCACGACCATGAATACTTTTGGAGCCAGGCAAGCGGTCTGCCCCGCGGTGCCGGAATCGAGGGTCGTGGCAACCGCCGCGTCGTCATGAGCTGTCGCTTTCCCCAAGAACCGGACATCGCAAGGTTTTTGCAGGCCCGCAAACGCGATACGGAAACCCACCTCATGCAGAATCGCCTGGCATCGACGAGCGAGGCGCGGCATTCGTACCTCCCAACGCTCCCCCGCATGGACCCGCAAACCACCCACCTGCTGTATCTGCACGGCTTTCGCTCCTCGCCTCGTTCGACCAAGGCGCGGATCGTGGCCGCCCACGTGGCGCAGCAGCATCCGAACCTGGAGTGGTGGTGTCCGCAATTGCCGCCGTCGCCGCATGAAGCCATCGACATGGTGATGAAGGGCATTGCGCACTGGCCGCGCAAGTCGATGGCGGTGATCGGCTCGTCGCTGGGCGGCTTCTACGCCACCTACGTGGCCGGCATGACGCGCTGCCGCGCCGTGCTGCTCAACCCCGCGGTGCACCCGGCGCGCGACCTCACGCGCTACATCGGCGACCAGAGCGCCTGGCACGACCCGTCCGAGCACTTCTATTTCCGGCCCGAGTACATCCAGGAATTGCGCGCGATGGAAGTCGGTCCGCTCACCCGGCCCGAACGCGTCTTCGCGGTCATCGCCAAGGGCGACGAAGCGCTCGACTGGCACGAGATGTCCGCGCGCTACCCCGACAGCAACATCAAGCTGCTCGAAGGCGGCGACCACGCCCTGTCCGATTTCGAGAGCAGCCATCTGCACGACGTGATGGCCTTCATCAACCCGGTCTGAGCACGGCCGGGCCGGACGACCCCGGCCTGCGTGGGACAATCCGCGCCTATGTTTGTATTGTTTGAAGAAGCCGGCAAGTACCTCGGCGGCCGTGTCCTGTCGGAGGCCGAAGCCTCTGCGCAGGTCGAGCTCGAGACCGGCAAGCGCGTCAAGGTCAAGGGCGCCAACATCGTCCTTCGTTTCGAAAAGCCCTCGCCGGCCGAGCTGATCACCGAGGCGCGCACGCTCGCCGCAGCCATGGACCTCGACCTGGCCTGGGAATTCGCGGCCGAGGGAGAGTTTGGCTTCGCCGACCTGGCCGCCGACTATTTCAGCGACAAGCCGTCGCTGGCCCAGCAGGCCGCCGCGCTGTTCGCGCTGTTCGAGGCGCCGCACTACTTTCGCCGCGCGGGCAAGGGGCGCTTCAAGAAGGCGCCGGCCGAGATCGTGCAGCAGGCGCTCGCCGCCATCGAGAAGAAGAAAGCCGTGCAGGCGCAGATCGTCGAATGGGCCGGGCAGTTGGCCGAGGGCGTGTGCCCGGCGCCGATCCGCGAGCAGCTCTACAAGATCCTGTTCAAGCCCGACAAGAACGCCCCCGAATACAAGGCCGTGGTCGACGCCGCGCGCGCCACGCAGCGTCCGCCGCTCGACCTGCTGGAGCGGGCCGGCGCCATCGATTCGCCCTACCAGTTCCACTGGCGGCGCTTCCTGTTCGAGAACTTCCCCAAGGGCACGGGCTTTCCCGCGCTCACCGCGCCGGCCATCGCCGACGACCTGCCGCTGGCCGCCGAGGTGCAGGCCTTCTCGATCGACGATTCGCAGACCACCGAAATCGACGATGCGCTCTCGGTGCAGGGCCTGGGCACAGGCACCGTCACCGTCGGCATCCACATCGCCGCACCCGCCCTGGCGCTCACGCCCGGCAGTGCCATCGACAACGTGGCGCGTGCGCGCATGTCCACGGTCTACATGCCGGGCTACAAGATCACCATGCTGCCGGCCGAGGTGGTGGACACCTACACGCTGCTCGAAGGCGGCGACCGGCCCGCGGTGTCGCTCTACGCGCGCTTCGACGAAGCCACGCTGGAGCTGCAAGCCACCGAGACCAAACTCGAGCGCGTGCCCATCGTCGCCAACCTGCGCCACGACCAGCTCGACACCGTCGTCACGCAGCCCTGGCTCGAAGACGCCGCATTCACGAGCGACCACACGCCCGACGCCGCCGCGAAGCTGCGCGCCCCGCTCTCCTTCCTGTTCCGCCTGGCCAAGCAGCTGAAGGCGCAGCGCGAAGTGGTGCGCGGCAAGCCCGAGAACTTCAACCGGCCCGACTACAACTTCCGCCTCGTCGGCAACGACGGCAACGAGCCCACCGGCAACGAGCAGGTGCAGATCGGCACGCGCCAGCGTGGCGCACCGCTGGACCTGATCGTGTCCGAGGCCATGATCCTGGCCAACAGCAGCTGGGGCAGCTGGCTCGGCGAACTGGGCGTGCCCGGGCTCTACCGCAGCCAGGCGAGCATGGCGCCCGGCGTCAAGGTGCGCATGGGGACGCGCGCATTGCCGCATGCGGGCCTGGGCGTGAAGAGCTACGCGTGGAGCACCTCGCCGCTGCGCCGCTACACCGACCTGGTGAACCAGTGGCAGATCATCGCGGCCGCCCGCCACGGCAAGACCGCGGCGCTGGCCGCGCCCTTCAAGCCGAAGGACGCCGACCTGTTCTCGATCCTCTCGGGCTTCGATGCGGCCTATGCAACGTACAACGGCTACCAGGGCGGCATGGAACGCTTCTGGACGCTCAAGTACCTGCAGCAGCAAGGCATCACCGAGCTCGAGGCCACGGTCATCAAGGACATCCCCAACGGCGCGCTGGTGCGTGCCGATGCGCTGCCGCTGGTGTTCCCGGTAGCCGGCCAGCAGGAGCGCGGTGCGCGCCTGCGCGTGAAGCTCGGCGAGATCGACGAGATCGCGCTCGACGTGAGCGGCACCGTGCTCGAACGCCTGGACACGCCGAAGGCCGATGCCTCCGCCGAGGACGAGAGCGGCGAGGACGAAGAAGAAGTCGCCGGCCCGATCGCCATTGCCGTCGACCTGAGCGACAGCGAGGCCGCGCCGGAAAACACACCCGCACCTGCATGAACTCCGGCGAGACGTCCGGAGAAGTGCGCCCCCTGGAGGAGTTTCGAGAATGAACTTCAAGGACCTCAGCACGCTGCAGATTGCCCTGGGCGTGTCGGTCATTGCGCATGCCGCGCTGCTGGCGGTGCGCTTCGTCGATCCCGAGTCTTTCAATCGCGCGTTCACCGACACGCCGCTCGAGGTGATCCTGGTCAACAGCAAGACCAAGGAGCGGCCCGATGCGAATGCCAGGCTCATGGCGCAAACCTCGCTCGCCGGCGGCGGCGACCTGGACAAGGGGCGCGCCACCAGCCCGCTGCCACCGTCCAGCTTCACCTCGGTGGGCGACTCCTTCGAGGACGCACGCAAACAGGTCGACGCCCTGCAGGCTGAGCAGATGCAGATGATCACGCAGCTCAAGCGCGAGATCGCCGCCATGCCGGTGCGCGATCCGCGCAAGGCGGGCGATCCGACCGCCGCCGCCGCGCAGGAAGAAAAGCGCCGCCAGATGGTCGAGCTGCTGGCCCAGATCGAGCGCCGCGTGAACGAAGAGAACTCGCGTCCCAAAAAGCGCTACATCAGCCCTTCCACGCGCGAAGTCGCCTTTGCCGTCTATGTGGACACCATGCTGCGCCGCGTCGAGGCACGCGCGGCCGAAAACTTTCCGGAGCTGGCCGGCAAGAAGCTCTACGGCGAACTCAAGATGACGATGACCGTGAACTTCGACGGCAACGTGCTGGACACCGTCATCGACCAGAGTTCGGGCAACATCGCGCTCGACCGCCGGGCGCAGGCCATCGTCGCGAGCACCGGCAACTTCGGCAAGTTCACGCCCGCCATGCGCCGCGAGCAAGCGGACCAGATGGTGATCCAGGGCACCTTCCACTTCGCGCGCGACGGCACGATGGAAATCACGCAATAACGACAAGGGCGCCCACCATGGACCTCTACTGCGTCATGGGCAACCCGGTGGAGCACAGCCGCTCGCCGCGCATCCACGCCCGCTTTGCCGAACTCTGCGGCCACAGGCTCGACTACAGCCGGCGGCTGATTCCGCTCGGCGCTTTCGCCGAAGGCATTGCCGCATTCCGCCGCGAGGCCGCCGAACGCGGCGACACGGCGCGCGGCTGCAACATCACCGTGCCCTTCAAGTTCGAAGCTGCCGCCCTGGCGCAGCACACCAGCGAGCGCGCCCTGCTGGCGCAGGCGGTCAACACGCTGCGCTTCGAGGCCGACGGGGGCATCCACGCCGACAACACCGACGGCGTCGGCCTGGTCAACGACATCGTGCGCAACGCGGGCGTGCCGCTCGCGGGCAAGGAGCTGCTGCTGATCGGTGCCGGCGGTGCCGCGGCCGGCGTGCTCGGCCCGCTGCTCGATGCGGGCGCGGCGCGCATCGTGGTGGCCAATCGCACGGTCGACAAGGCCGTCGCCGTGGTGCGCCGCCATGCCGCGCTGGCGCTGCGCCACGGCGCCACGCTCGAAGCCTGGGCGCTCGACGAGGTGCCGGGCAGCTTCGACGTGGTGGTCAACGCCACCGCCTCCAGCCTCGCCGGCGATGCCGTGCCCGTGAGCGCGCAGGTGCTGCGCCCCGGCGCGCTGGCCGTGGACATGATGTACGGCCCCGCCGCCGCCGGCTTCATGGCCTGGGCGCAAGCGCATGGCGCGGTGCCGCGCGACGGCCTGGGCATGCTGGTCGAACAGGCGGCCGAGTCCTTCGAGATCTGGCGCGGCGTGCGCCCGCCGTCCGCACAGGTGCTGGCCGAATTGCGGGCTTTGCTCGCCACCGGCGCATGAAAGCCGCGCTGCGTCTGATCGCCTGCCTGTTCGTGGCCGGCCTCGCGCTCGAACTGTTCTTCGTGGCGCGCATCGCCGCCATGGCAGTGATCGATCCGCAAAGCACCGCCTTCCAGCGCTCCGAGGCCTGGCAGATTGCGACCCACCAGGGCGGCGAGCGCGGCTGGCGCCAGGAATGGGTGCCGTATGCGCAGATCAACGACACGCTCAAGCGTGCGGTCATCGCCAGCGAAGACGCCGGCTTCGTCGATCACAACGGCGTGGAGTGGGAAGCCATCGAGCGCGCGCGACAACGCAACGCCAAGGCCGAGGAGCTGGCGGCCAAGCGCGCGGCCCGCGCCGTGGCGCGCGGCAAGCCGATGCAGCCGGTGCGCCTGCGCGGCGGCTCCACCATCACGCAGCAACTGGCAAAGAACCTGCTGCTCTCGGGCGAACGCACGATGCTGCGCAAGGGCCAGGAGCTGGTGCTTGCGACGCTGCTCGAGGTGTTCCTCGACAAGCGGCGCATCCTGGAGATCTACCTGAACAACGTCGAATGGGGCGAAGGCGTGTTCGGTGCCGAAGCGGCCTCGCAGTACTACTTCAAGAAGCCGGCTTCGCGCCTGAGCGCCAACGAGGCCGCGCGCCTCGCGGTGATGCTGCCGAGCCCCAAGTTCTTCGAGCGCCGGCCGGGCTCGCCCTACCTCGGCAACAGGTCGGCCACGGTCATGGTGCGGATGTCGTCGGCCGAGCTGCCCTGATCCTGCTGCCTAGCGCTTCGATGGCCAGCACGGCCGCGAAGCCGATGGTGTAGGCCACCACGTCCCACCAGTCGGCCGTGCTCCCTAGCACGATGCGCAAGGCGCGGTTCGGAATATGCAGGTGCCAGGCCGAAGCGAGGAACTGGCCCAGCTCCACCACGTAGCCCACGCCGAGTGCAGCCAATGCCAGCGGCAGCATGCGCGCGGCAACGAAGGTCTTGAAGACGACGTAGACCCACATCACCGCCAGCACATCGCCGAGAAAACTTCGCACCCAGCCCCATCGCGCGCCGACGGTGGCCAGCAGCAAGAGCACAAGGAACAGGGCCACCGCCCACGCCAGAGAAAGAGGATCGAGACGCCATCGCATGGCCCGTATCATCGCGCCCTATGCTGGCTAAGCTCACAGGTTGGTTGTTGTTGGGAATCGTCCGGTTGCTCACTGGCGCGCAGGCGCGCTGGTACGGCTGCCCACCGAAGGCCGAGCAGCGCATCTATTTCGCCAACCACCAGAGCCACGCCGACCTCGTGATGATCTGGGCGGCCCTGCCCGAAGAATTGCGCAGCATCACGCGGCCCATCGCGGCGCGCGACTACTGGGCCAACACGCCGTTCAAGCGCTGGATCACGACCGAGGTGTTCAACGCGGTGTATGTGGAGCGCGCGGCCACGGCGCCCGGCGCACCTGTGACGTCCGCGCCGGTGCAGGCAGAGGCAGCGCCTGCATCCGCTGCAGTCGGTGCGCAGACCGAGCGCATCGAGCCTTCGATGGAGCCCCTGCTGCCCCTCGCGCCGCCCCTTGCCCAGGCGCCTGCGGAGCCGGTGAACGAAATGCAGGGCGTGCTCGACCTGCCCGCGCCGCCACTTCCCCCGCCGCCCGTTGAACCGCCGCCCATTGCAGAGCCGGAGGCGCCAGCCGCGGCCGCAGCGCCCGCCATCGACCCGCTGGCACCGCTGGTCGAGGCGCTGCGCAGCGGCGACTCGATCATCATCTTCCCCGAAGGCACGCGCGGCCACACCGGCGAGCCGCAAAAGTTCAAGTCGGGCCTCTACACGCTCGCGACGATGTTTCCCGACGTGGTGCTCGTGCCGGCCTGGATCGACAACGTGCAGCGCGTCATGCCCAAGGGCGAGATCGTGCCGGTGCCCATTCTTTGCTCCGTCACCTTCGGCGCGCCGCTGCGCGTCGAGGAAGGCGAGGAGCGCCGCCCCTTCCTCGATCGCGCGCGTGCCGCGGTGATCGCATTGCGCGACGTCTGACGACATGAACCAGTTCCTGCGCAGCCTCACCCCGACCCAGCAGGTCGCGGCCCTCTTTCTCATCGTCTTCGGCCTGCTGGTGATCATCAGCACCGCCGCCTTCTTCCTGAGCTTCAGGGAAAAGCGCAACCCGGTGCACGACGCCGCCTGGCAGGCCGAACTCGCGCATTACCGCGCGCTGCTGGGCACCACCTGGTTCATGGTGCTGGTCTTCTGGATCGGCTGGGCGCTGGGCGAAACGGTGGCCACCGTGCTCTTTGCGCTGATCTCGTTCTTCGCGCTGCGCGAATTCATCACGCTCTCGCCCACGCGGCGCGGGGACCACCGCAGCCTGATCCTCGCGTTCTTCGTGGTGCTGCCGATCCAGTTCTGGCTGGTGGCGACCGCGCGCTTCGACCTGTTCACCGTGTTCATCCCGGTCTACGTGTTCCTTGCGATCCCGGTGGCGAGCGCGCTGGCCAACGACCCGAGCCATTTCCTCGAGCGCAACGCCAAGCTGCAGTGGGGCATCATGGTCTGCGTCTACGGCATGAGCCATGTGCCGGCGCTGCTGCTGCTGAGCTTTCCGGGCTACGAGGGCAAGAGCGCGTTCCTCGTGTTCTTCCTGGTGTTCGTGGTGCAGACCTCGGTGCTGGTGCAGCACCTCATCTCGCGGCGCACGCAGCGCACGCCCTTCGCACCCAACGTGAGCCGCAGCTTCAACTGGACCAGCTGGGGCATCGGCATCGCGGTGGCCAGCCTGGTGGGCGCGCTGTTCTCGTTCATCACGCCGTTCAAGTTCGGGCAGGCGCTCGCGGTCTCGGTCATCGCCTGCATCGCGGGCTCGATGGGGCACCTGGTGATGAAGGCGCTCAAGCGCGACCGGGGCATTCCGAACTGGGGCCAGAAGGGCGTGGGCGTGACCGGCGCGAATGGGCTGCTCGATCGCGTCGATGCGCTGTGCTTTGCCGCACCCATCTTCTTCCACTCCATCCGCTGGTACTTCAACGCCTGACAGACATGCGCATCCTCGGCATCGACCCCGGCTTGACGACCACCGGCTTCGGCGTGGTGGATGCCGACGGCCATGCGCTGCGCTACGTGGCCAGCGGCACCATCAGCACCCGGCACCTGGGCACCGGCAACCTGCCGGCGCGCCTGAAGGTGCTGTTCGACGGCATCGCGGAAGTCGCGGCGCGCTACCAGCCCGATGCGTCGGCGGTCGAGATCATCTTCGTCAACGTCAACCCGCAGTCGACGCTGTTGCTCGGGCAGGCGCGCGGCGCATGCGTGACCTCATTGGTGAACTGCAAGCTGTCGGTGGCCGAATACACGGCGCTGCAGATGAAGAAGGCGGTGGCGGGCCACGGCCAGGCCGCCAAGGCGCAGGTGCAGGAGATGGTCAAGCGCCTGCTCGACCTGCCGGGCCTGCCGGGCGCGGATGCGGCGGATGCGCTGGGCATTGCGATCACGCATGCGCAGGTGGGGCGGTCGATGGCGCGGCTCGCGCAGGCGGCGGAACTCTCCAGGAGCCACGCCGGCACCTACCGGCAAGGGCGTTCGCGCTGAGGCCTCCGGAAAAAGAAAAGCCTCAGGCAACGCGCTCCGCGATCAACACCGCGAAGAAGCCGAATGCCGCGAGCAGCGTCCACTTGAGCACGATCCAGCCGAAGCGGCGGTACTTGACCTGCCCCGTGCCCGCGTAGAACGCAAAGGACACGCCGGCCACCAGCAACAGCAGCAGGATGGCCCAGCGAAAAAGAAGCATCTTTGGAGCGCCGGCCTACCAGGCCCGCGCCACTTCGCCGAAACCGCGCGGTGCGCGCTTTTCGTCCTCGAAGGTCACGACCTCGTAGGCGTCGCTGTTGGCCAGCAGTTCGCGCAGCAGCTTGTTGTTGAGCGCATGGCCCGAGCGGAACGCGGTGTAGGCCGCCAGCAGCGGCTTGCCGATGATGTAGAGGTCGCCCATCGCATCGAGGATCTTGTGCTTCACGAACTCGTCGTCGTAGCGCAGGCCGCCGGCATTGAGCACCTTGGTGTCGTCCATCACGATGGCGTTGTCCAGGCCACCGCCGAGGGCCAGGCCCTTGCTGCGCATGTACTCGACTTCCTTGGTGAAGCCGAAGGTGCGCGCGCGCGCGATGTCGCGGCTGTACGAATCGGTGCCCAGGTCGAACTCCACGCGCTGGCCGGTGGAGTTGACCACGCGGTGGTCGAAGTCGATCTCGAAGCTCAGCTTGTAGCCGTGGTAGGGCTCCAGGCTCGCCCACTTCTCGTTGGCGCCCTCGCCTTCGCGCACCTCGACCTTGCGGGTCACGCGGATGAAGCGGCGCGGCGCCTTCTGCAGTTCGATGCCCGCGCTTTGCAGCAGGAACACGAAGGACGATGCCGACCCGTCGAGGATCGGCACTTCATCGGCCGTGATGTCGATGTAGAGGTTGTCGATGCCCAGGCCCGCGCAGGCCGACATCAGATGCTCGACCGTCTGCACCTTCGCGCCGCCGGTCGAGACCGTGGATGCGAGGCGCGTGTCGGTCACCGCTTCGGCAGTCATGCGGATCTCGGCCGGCTCGGGCAGGTCGACGCGGCGGAACACGATGCCCGTGTCGGCCGGTGCCGGCCTGAGGGTCAGTTCCACGCGTTGCCCGCTGTGCAGCCCCACGCCCACGGCGCGGCTGATCGACTTGAGGGTTCGTTGTTGCAGCACGCCGGGGATTTTAGGCGCGCCACGGCTGTGGAGGCCTATTCCCCTCGCTATGGCAGCGATAGACATGAGGTCTGTGCAGTCACTGCGATGGACGCAAAGGGCACGAAGTGAACGCAGCGCCTAGAGCCGGCGGAAGTCCCTTTCAGGTCTTCCCCGTACCCCTTGCGAACCTTCGTGCCCTGAGCGTCCGGTCGCATTCCGTCAATCGGCTTGACGGCGCAGGAAAGCCGGGATCTCGAAATCGTCCATGCCACCCGACGACAGCGCATCCACCTTGGCCGCGGCCATGGTGCGGTTGGTGCGCCACACGCTGGGAACCGCCATGCCGTCGTAGTTCGGCTGGCTGCCGCCGACCGAGTGGCCGCCGGCGTGGCCGACGCCGCCCATGGTGGGCACGTTGAACGGGATGTTGTCGGTGCCGGTGCGAATGACTTCCAGCGTCGGTGCCTGGCGGCGTGCGTCCGCGCGCGAGAGGCCCGTGGCCACCACCGTCACGCGCATCTCGTCGCCCAGGCTTTCGTCGTAGGCGGCGCCGTAGATCACATGCGCATCGGGCGAGGCGTAGGCGCGGATGGTGTTCATCGCGAGCTTCGACTCGTTCAGCTTCAGCGAACCCTTGGAGGCCGTCACCAGCACCAGCACACCCTTGGCACCGGAGAGGTCGATGCCTTCGAGCAGCGGGCAGGCCACGGCCTGTTCGGCGGCGATGCGCGCGCGGTCGGGGCCCGCGGCCGCAGCCGTGCCCATCATGGCCTTGCCCGGCTCGCCCATCACGGTGCGCACGTCTTCGAAGTCGACGTTCACGCCGCCGTACTCGTTGATGATTTCCGAGATGCCGCCCACGGCGTTCTTGAGCACGTCGTTGGCGTGAGCGAAGGCCTCGTCCTGGGTGATGTCGTCGCCCAGCACATCGAGCAGCTTTTCGTTGAGCACCACGATCAGCGAATCGACATTGGCTTCGAGTTCGGCCAGGCCGTCGTCCGCGTTCTTCATGCGGCGGCCGCCTTCCCAGTCGAAGGGCTTGGTCACCACGCCCACGGTGAGGATGCCCATTTCCTTGGCGATGCGTGCGATCACCGGCGCCGCGCCGGTGCCCGTGCCGCCGCCCATGCCGGCGGTGATGAACAGCATGTGCGCGCCGTCGATGGCCGCGCGGATCTCGTCCACGGCGGCTTCGGCGGCTTCACGACCCTTGTCGGGCTTGCTGCCAGCGCCCAGGCCACTGGTGCCCAGCTGGATGATCTTGTTCGCGCTGCTGCGGGTGAGCGCTTGCGCATCGGTGTTCGCGCACACGAACTGCACGCCCTGCACGCCGCGCTCCATCATGTGGGCGACCGCATTGCCGCCGCCGCCGCCGACACCGATCACCTTGATCTGCGTGCCTTGGTTGAATTCTTCGACTTCGATCATTTCGATGGTCATTTGTAGCTCCTTGAATTTGCAGTTGCCGTTGTGTATCTGTGAATGTTCTTGAGTACCGTGCCGCGTTCAACGAGTGTGTCGTCGCGATGGTGGACCTGTGCGTCGCCATCGTTCGTTGAAGTGCAACGGCGGACTGCCGCGTGCGAGCCAGAGTGGGGAGCGATGCATGGTCAGAAGTTCCCCACGATGAAGTCCTTGAAACGTCCGAACGCAGTCTTTACCGACCCGTTCTTCTGTGCGACCTTGAAACCACGCATGCGTGCGAAGCGTGCCTCTTCGAGCAGCCCCATGACGGTAGCCGCACGGGGCTGCGCCACCATGTCGGACAACGCGCTCGAATACTTCGGGATGCCTCGGCGCACGGGCTTGAGGAAGATGTCTTCACCGAGCTCGACCATGCCCGGCATCACAGCGCTGCCGCCGGTGAGCACCACGCCCGAAGAGAGCACCTCTTCGTAGCCCGACTCGCGCACCACCTGCTGCACCAGCGAGAAGATTTCCTCGATGCGCGGCTCGATCACGCCGGCCAGCGCCTGCTTGCTCAGCATGCGCGGACCGCGATCGCCCAGGCCCGGCACTTCCACCTGCTGGTCGGGATCGGCCAGCAGTTGCTTGGCGTAGCCGCTCTCGACCTTGATGTCTTCCGCGTCCTTGGTGGGCGTGCGCAGCGCCATCGCGATGTCGCTGGTGATCAGGTCGCCCGCGATCGGGATCACCGCCGTGTGGCGGATCGCGCCGTTGGTGAAGATCGCCACGTCGGTGGTGCCCGCGCCGATGTCCACCAGCACCACGCCCAGTTCGCGTTCGTCCTCGGTCAGCACCGCCTGGCTGGAGGCCAGCGGGTTCAGCATGAGCTGGTCGACTTCCAGGCCGCAGCGGCGCACGCACTTGATGATGTTCTCGGCCGCGCTCTGCGCGCCGGTCACGATGTGCACCTTGGCTTCGAGGCGCATGCCGCTCATGCCGATCGGCTCCTTCACGTCCTGGCCGTCGATCACGAATTCCTGCGGCTCCACCAGCAAGAGGCGCTGGTCGCTCGAGATGTTGATCGCGCGCGCGGTCTCCACCACGCGGGCCACGTCGGCGGGCGTCACTTCCTTGTCCTTCACCGCGACCATGCCGCTCGAATTGATGCCGCGGATGTGGCTGCCGGTGATGCCGGTGTAGACGCGGCTGATCTTGCAGTCGGCCATCAGCTCGGCTTCTTTCAACGCCTGCTGGATGCTCTGCACGGTGGCGTCGATGTTCACCACCACGCCGCGCTTCAAGCCGTTGCTCGGCGCGATGCCCAGGCCCGCTAGCTTGAGCTCGCCGCCGGGCAGCACCTCGGCCACCACCACCATCACCTTGGCGGTGCCGATATCGAGTCCTACGACCAGGTCTTTGTATTCTTTAGGCATTGAAATATGTCCTCGATTCCTCGATGAGCGCTACTTGATTTTTCTTGGGGCCTCGGGCGAGACCGTGGTGACGCCGCGCAGCCGCAATGCATACGCTTCGTTGTGGCGCAGATCGGCGCCTTCGACATCGGCCACCGTGCGGTGGTACTGGCCCGCGACCTGGGTCACGGACTTGAGAAAACGCTGCAGCCGCGCCGACACTTCCTCGCTCTGGCCTCTGCCCAGTTCCAGCTGCGCGCCGCTGTCCAGCACCACCTTCCAGCTGCCCCGGCTCGACAGCGTGAGCTCGTCGATGCCGAAGTCGTAAGGCTCGAACTGCGGCGCGAGCACGCGGTACATGCCCAGCACCTGGCCGGCCTGCTCGATCGGGCCGTCCAGGCGCGGCAGCTTGTCGTCCACTTCGGCCACGTTCGCTTCGAACACGTCGCCGAAGCCGTTGATCAGCTTCGAGCCCGCTTCGTCGCCCCATGTGGCCACCGGCACCTGCTCGGTCAGCGTCACGCGCAGCTTGTTGGGGAACTCGCGCCGCACCACCGCGCTGCGCACCCACGGCACCGATTCGAAGGCGGTGCGCGCACGCGCAAGATCGATGGTGAAGAAGTTGCCCGAGAGTTGCGGCGCCACATTGGCCCGCAGCGTGACCGCGTTGTTGTGCGTGACCTCGCCGTCCACCTTGATGCCGGCGAGCGGGAAGAAAGGCTGGCGCAGCACCCACCACGCACCCGCCGCCAGCAGCATGACCGCCACCACCACGAACGCAAGGTTCGCGACGATGTTCATGAGCTTGACGTCGAAGGGTGCCTGGATGCTGTCGGCCATGGCTATTGCGCTCCTCCCCTGGCATCCAGCGAAGCGGAGGCCAGCACGCGCAGGCACAGCTCTTCGTAGGGAATGCCCGCCGCGCGCGCCGACATCGGCACCAGCGAATGGCTGGTCATGCCGGGCGAGGTATTCATCTCGAGCAGGAAGGGCTTGCGGTCGCTGGCGCGGATCATCACGTCGGCGCGGCCCCAGCCGCGGCAGCCGAGCGTGTGGTACGCGGCCAGCGTGATGCGCTGGATCTCGTGCTCCTCGGCCGCGGGCAAGCCGCTTGGGCACCGGTACTGCACGACGTCGGTGAAGTACTTGTTCTGGTAGTCGTAGGCGCCTTCGGGCGCGGCGATGCGCACCACCGGCAGCGCGCGCGCATCGAGCCCGTGGCCGAGCACGGCACAGGTCACTTCCTCGCCTTCGATGAATTCCTCGCAGAGCACGTCGGCGTCGTACTTCGCCGAGAGCGCGACGGCGTCCTGCATCTGCGAGTAACCCTCGACCTTGGTGACGCCGATGGACGAGCCCTCGCGCGGCGGCTTCACGATCAGCGGCAGGCCCAGCACGTCGGGCACCACCATGATCTGCTCGCGGCTTTGCTGGTCGAAGGCCAGGCGCACGTACTTGGGCGTGGGCAAGCCGTCGGCCTGCCAGATGCGCTTGGTCATGACTTTGTCCATCGCCACGCTCGAGGCCATGACGCCCGAGCCGGTGTAGGGAATGCCCAGCAGCTCGAGCGCGCCCTGCACCGTGCCGTCTTCGCCATGGCGGCCATGCAGCGCGACGAAGCAGCGCGCGAAGCCGTCGCGCCTGAGCTCCACCAGTTCGCGTTCGGACGGGTCGAAGGCGTGCGCATCGACGCCGCGCGAGCGCAGGGCTTCGAGCACGCCGTTGCCGGACATCAGCGAGACCTCGCGTTCGGCCGAACTGCCGCCGAACAGCACGGCGACCTTGCCGAAGAGTTTTGGATCCTGAAGGCTCACGAGGCCCTCCCCTTGCGCGAGACGCGCTCCGATGTTGATGAAGAAGGCGTGGCTGCGGCGGTCGCAAGGTTCGCGAGCGCGACCACCTTGCCCGGCACCGCGCCGATGGACCCCGCGCCCATGCAGAGCACCACGTCGCCCGGCAATGCGTTGTCCAGGATGGCTTGGGGCATCGCGGCGATGTCGTCGACGAACACCGGCTCCACCTTGCCGGCCACGCGCAGCGCACGGGCCAGCGTGCGGCCGTCGGCCGCGACGATGGGTGCTTCGCCGGCGGCATATACCTCGCCGAGCAGCACCGAATCGGCCGTGCCGATGACCTTCACGAAGTCCTCGAAGCAGTCGCGCGTGCGGGTGTAGCGGTGCGGCTGGAAAGCCAGCACCAGCCGGCGCCCCGGGAACGCACCGCGTGCGGCCGCGATGGTCGCTGCCATCTCGACCGGGTGGTGGCCGTAGTCGTCGATGACGGTGAAGCTGCCCGCATCGCCCGGCACGCTCACTTCGCCGTAGCTCTGGAAGCGCCGGCCCACGCCCTTGAAGCCGGCCAGGCCGCGCTGCACCGCCTCGTCGGCGATGCCCAGCTCGACCGCTACCGCGATCACCGACAGCGCATTGCGCACGTTGTGCTCGCCCGGCAGGTTCAGCACGATGGGCAGGTCGGGCAGCGTCACGCCGTTGCGGCGCTGCGCGGTGAAATGCATCTGGGCGCCGACCGCGCGCACGTCCACCGCGCGCACCTGGGCGTCTTCGCCGAAGCCGTAGCTGGTGACCGGGCAGGTGACCTCGGCCACGATCTCGCGCACCGCCGGGTCGTCGGTGCAAAGGATGGCCACGCCATAGAACGGCATGCGGTGCAAAAAGTCAACGAACGCCTTCTTGAGGTTGGCGAAGTCGTGCCCGTAGGTCTCCATGTGGTCGGCGTCGATGTTCGTGACCACCGCCATCACGGGCAGCAGGTTCAGGAACGAGGCGTCCGACTCGTCGGCCTCGACCACGATGTAGTCGCCGCTGCCCAACTGTGCATTGGCACCGGCGCTGTTCAGGCGCCCGCCGATCACGAAGGTCGGGTCCAGCCCCGCCGCATCGAGCACGCTCGCCACCAGGCTGGTGGTGGTGGTCTTGCCGTGCGTGCCCGCAATGGCGATGCCCTGTTTCAGGCGCATCAGCTCGGCCAGCATCAGCGCGCGCGGCACCACCGGAATGCGCTTCTCGCGCGCGGCCAGCACTTCGGGGTTGTCCGACTGCACCGCGGTAGAGGTGACGACCGCGTCCGCGCCCTCGATGTGCGCGGCCGCGTGGCCCACGAAGGTGCCGATGCCCAGCCCGGCGAGCCGGCGCAGCGTGGCGCTGTCCGACAGGTCGGAGCCGCTGATGCGGTAGCCCAGGTTGAACAGCACCTCGGCGATGCCGCTCATGCCCGAACCGCCGATGCCCACGAAATGGATGTGACGAATCGCGTGCTTCATTTCACCAACTCCTCGCAGGCACGGACGACCGCTGCCACAGCGTCGGTCTTCTGCATGGTCTTGGCCTTGGCGGCCTTGTCGATCAGCGCGGTGCGCTCGGTTTTCTGTAGCAAGTCGGCCAGCAATTCAGGTGTGAGGTCGCTCTGTTGCACCAGCCAGCCGCCGCCCGCGTCCACGAGGAAGCGGGCATTGGTGGTCTGGTGGTCGTCGACCGCGGAAGGAAAAGGCACGAACAGCGCTGCTGCGCCGACGGCCGCGATTTCGGTGACGGTGCTGGCCCCGGCGCGCGCGACGATGATGTCGGCGTCGGCGTAGGCCTGCGCGGTGTCTTCGATGAAGGGCGTGAGTTCGCCTTCGACGCCCGCCGCCGTGTAGTTGGCGCGCAGTTCATCGATCTGCTTGGCGCCGCTCTGGTGCAGCACCTGCGGACGCGTCTCGGGTGCGATGCGGGCCAGCGCCTGCGGCACCACGGTGTTGAGGCCGCGCGCCCCCAGGCTGCCGCCCACCACCAGCAGCCTGAGCGGGCCGGTGCGGCCCGCGAAGCGCGTGGCCGGGTCGGGCTGCGAAGTGAACGCCGCGCGCAGCGGGTTGCCCACCCACTGCGCCTTCTTCAGCACGTTCGGGAATGCGGTGAACACGCGGTCGGCCACGCCCGCCAGCACCTTGTTGGCCAGGCCCGCGACCGAGTTCTGCTCGTGCAGCACCAGTGGCTTGTTGAGCAGCACGCCCATCATCCCGCCCGGAAAGGTGATGTAGCCGCCCAGGCCCACGAGCACGTCGGGCTTCACGCGGCGCACCACCTGAAAGGCCTGCCAGAAGGCGCGCAGCAGCTTCAAGGGCAGCAGCAACAGCGTGACCGGCCCCTTGCCGCGCACACCGCCGAACTGCACCGGCTCGAAGGCAAAGCCGCGCGGCGGCACGAGCTTCTCTTCCATGCTGCCGGGCGCGCCCAACCAGTGCACGCGCCAGCCGCGCTCGCGCAATGCCTCGGCCACGGCAAGGCCCGGGAAGATGTGGCCGCCGGTGCCGCCGGCCATGACGAGCGCAGTGCGGCCGGTCATACGCGCCCTCCGCGCATCAGCGGCGCATTCGCGCCGCAGCGCTTCGCGCTGACGCGGTTTTGACGAAACCACGTTCTCATACGCGGCCTCCGCGCATGAGAACGCGGTTTTCATAGTCAATGCGCAAAACAATCGCCAGCGCCACCAGGTTCATCAGAATGGCCGAGCCCCCGAAGCTCATCAGCGGCAAGGTCAGCCCCTTGGTCGGCAGCGCGCCGAGGTTCACGCCCATGTTGATGAAGGCCTGGAAGCCGATCCACACACCCACGCCCTGGGCCACGAGACCCGAGAACACGCGGTCCAGCGCAATGGCCTGGCGGCCGATGTGCATGACGCGGCGGGTGAGCCAGAGGAACATGCCGATGATCAGCAGCACGCCGACCAGGCCGAATTCCTCGCCGATCACGGCGAGCAGGAAGTCGGTGTGCGCCTCGGGCAGCCAGTGCAGCTTTTCGACGCTGCCACCCAGGCCCACGCCGAAGATCTCGCCGCGCCCGATGGCGATCAGCGAGTGCGAGAGCTGGTAGCCCTTGCCCAGCGCATGCTCCTCGCTCCACGGATCGAGGTAGGCAAAGATGCGCTCGCGGCGCCACGAGCTGCTCGCCACGATGGTGCCGAAGGCCACCACCACCAGCGTTGCGATCACGAAGAACATGCGCGCGTTCACGCCGCCCAGGAACAGGATGCCCATCGCGATCACGGCGATCACCATGAACGCGCCCATGTCGGGCTCGGCCATCACCAGCATGCCGACCACCACCACCGCAACGCCCATCGGCAGCACGGCGCGGAAGAAGCGCTCCTTGATTTCCATCTTGCGCACCATGTAGCTGGCGGCGTAGAGCACCATGGCGAGCTTGGCGAGTTCGGAGGGCTGGAAGCGCATGAAGCCCAGCGGCAACCAGCGGCGCGCGCCGTTGACGTTGATGCCGATGTGCGGAATGAGCACCGCCACCAGCAGCAGCAGCGAGGCCACGAAAAGCCAGGGCGCGGCACGCTCCCAGGTCTTCATGGGAATCTGGAACGCCAGCAGCGCGGCGATGAATGCGATGGCCACCGAGGCCGCGTGCCGCGTGAGGAAGAACAGGGCGCCGTAGCCGGCGCGCGCGAAGCGCGGGTTGTCGGGCAACGCGATGGAGGCCGAGTACACCATCACCAGGCCCCAGGTCAGCAGCGCGACCGTCACCCACACCAGCGCCTGGTCGAAGCCCAGCACGCGCATCGGCGTGGCCTTGGTCTGCGAGATGCCGGCGCCGCCCAGGCGCACCGGCAGGTGCACCGGCAGCGAATCGATGCCGCTGCGGGCGCGCCTGAACCAGCCGCCAAAGCGGCTCGGGCGGGTGTTCGGCGTGGCGCCGGCAACAGAGGTGTTCACAGCGTGTCCTCCGAAGAGGGACCGGCGAGGGATTCGCGCGGTTCGTCCTCGAGCGCCAGCACGGCCTCGCGGAACACCTCGGCGCGGTGCTCGTAGTCGTTGAACATGTCGAAGCTCGCACAGGCCGGTGACAGCAGCACGGCATCGCCGGGGTTGGCGCGCGCCGCGGCGAGCTTCACCGCTTCGGTCAGCGTGGTGGCGTGCATCAGCGAGACGCCGGTGTTCGCCAGCGCGGCCTCGATCAGCGGCGCATCGCGGCCGATCAGCACCACGGCGCGCGCGTGGCGGGCCACGGGGTCGGCGAGCGGATCGAAGTCCTGGCCCTTGCCCTCACCGCCCAGGATGACGACCACGCGGCGGTCCTCGCCCAGGCCGTTCAGCGCGGCGACGGTCGCACCCACGTTGGTGCCCTTGCTGTCGTCGAAGTACTCGATGCCGTCGATCAACGCGATCGGCTCCACACGGTGCGGCTCGCCCCGGTATTCGCGCAAGCCGTAGAGCATGGGGCCCAGCGGGCAATCGGCGGCGCTGGCGAGCGCGAGCGCGGCCAGTGCGTTCATGGCGTTGTGGCGGCCGCGGATGCGCAGTGCGTCGGCGGGCATGAGGCGCTGGAAGAAGATTTCTTCTTCCACCACCGCGCCGCGCTTGCGCTTCTGCGTTTCGTCGGCTTCGAGGGCACGCACCAGCCAGGCAACGCCGTTGATGCGCTCGATGCCGTAGTCGCCGGGGCGCAGCGGCATTGCGCCGCCGAAGGTGACATGCGCGCGGATCAGCGGGCGCTGCAGCTTCACACGCACGGGCGGCGGCAGCATGGCCATCACGCCGGCGTCGTCGCGGTTGAGCACCAGCAGGCCGTGCGCGCCGAAGATGCGCGCCTTCGCGGCCGCATAGGCAGGCATATCGCCATGCCAGTCGAGGTGGTCCTGAGTCAGGTTGAGCACGGCTGCGGCGGTCGGCTCGAAGCCCTGCACGCCGTCCAGCTGGAAGCTGGAGAGTTCGAGCACCCAGACGTCGGGCAGCGTCTCGGCATCGATGTGCGCGGCCAGGGTGTCGAGCAGCGTCGGGCCGATGTTGCCGGCCACGGCCACGGTCTTGCCGGCGCGCTCGACCAGCTGGCCGGTGAGCGCGGTGACGGTGGTCTTGCCGTTGGTGCCGGTGACGGCCAGCACTGCAGGGGTGTAGCCCTTGGGGGCCGGGGGCTCCTCGATGGGCACCAGCGGAAGTTGGGCGGTCGGTTCTTCTTCCACCGCGGCGGAGGCCGGGTTGGTGGCGGAGATCTCGGCGATCTTGGCAACGAAGTCGGCGGCCTCGCGCGCAGCCGTGGGAACGTAGGGCTTGCCGGTGGCGGGCAAACGCGAGCCGGTGGCGGGCAAAACCGCAGGCGCCGTCGCTCCGGGCGCGGCATCGGTGGCTGCCGCGGCTTCTGCAGCCGGTACTGCGTCTTCCGTGGGCGACGAAACCGGAACGCTCAACGAAGGATCGCGCGGCATCGCTTCTGCCATCGCGGAAGCTGCAGGTTCGGTCGGTTCGGCAGCGTCCGTGCTTTCGGCTGCTGGAACGGGCCCGGCGGCTTGCGCAGGCACTTCAGCCGGTTCGGCGACTTCGGCAATTTCGGTCGTCTCGGCAGGCGCAACCGCTTCGGCTTCGACCTGTTCTTCTGTCGCTGCCGACACTTCCGGTGCGGAGGGGACTTCCACCGCCTCCACGGGTGCGGCTTCCGCCGGTTCGACCGTCAAGGCCAGCTCTGCCTGCGCTTCGGGCAGTGGGGTTTCTGCAGGGACTTCTGCAACGGGCTCAGCTTCGGCAACTTCCACCGGAGGCACTTCGACCGTCCGCAAATCCAGCAGCGCGCGCGCGAAGAGATCCAGCTCGCCACCAACCGTGAGCCCCACGGCGCGTGCCGCATCGACAACCGGCGCAATGGTCGCGGGCGACAACCCTGGCGAGCGATACACCGCACGAATGGGTGTGCCCTCGACCAGCGCGGCCGAGAACGGCCCGCCGACGAAGCGCACATCGGGCAACTCCGCCTGCAGTGTCGCCAGCGCGGCGGGCGCCTCGCGCGTGTCCGCCACGGTCACGATCGCTCCGTGGCGCGCGCACCAGCGCGTCATCGCCAGCCCGGACGCACCGAGGCCGAGGATGAGGACGGGGAGATCTTTCAGGTGGCGCATCGGTTGTTTCTCAGCGCAGCTTCAGCGTCGAAAGACCCACGAGGCACAAAAGCATCGTGATGATCCAGAAGCGCACGACCACTTGCGTCTCGCGCCAGCCGCTCTTCTCGAAGTGGTGGTGCAGCGGCGCCATCTTGAGCACGCGGCGGCCTTCGCCGTAGCGCTTCTTGGTGTACTTGAAGTACATGACCTGCGCCATCACCGAGATCGCCTCGACCACGAAGATGCCGCCCATGATGAAGAACACGATCTCCTGGCGCACGATGACCGCGATGGTGCCCAGCGCGCCGCCGAGCGCGAGCGCGCCCACGTCGCCCATGAAGACCTGCGCCGGATGGGTGTTGAACCAGAGAAACGCCAGGCCCGCGCCGGCCATCGCCGAGCAGAACACCAGCAGCTCGCCAGAGCCCGGGATGTTGGGGAACAGCAGGTACTTGGAATACACCGCGCTGCCCGTGACGTAGGCGAACACGCCCAGCGCCGAGCCCACCATCACCACCGGCATGATCGCCAGGCCGTCCAGGCCGTCGGTCAGGTTGACCGCGTTGCTCGCGCCCACGATCACGAGGTACGTGAGGATCACGAAACCGATGCCGCCCAGCGGATAGCTCACTTCCTTGAAGAAGGGCACCAGGAGGTTGATCTTGGGCGGAAAGTCCAGGTCGAAGCCCGACTGCACCCAGGCAAAGAACAGCTGCAGCACGCGCCAGTTGGAGCTTTCGGAGATGCTGAAGAGCAGGTAGAAGCCCGCAAGCAGGCCCACCACCGATTGCCAGAAGTACTTTTCGCGCGAGCGCATGCCTTCGGGGTCCTTGCGCACCACCTTGCGCCAGTCGTCCACCCAGCCGATGGCGCCGAAGCCCATGGTCACCCACAGCACGATCCACACGAAGCGGTTCGAAATATCGAACCACAGCAGCGTGGCGAAGGCGATGGAAAACAGCACCAGCACGCCGCCCATGGTGGGGGTGCCGCTCTTGGTGAGGTGCGTCTCCATGCCGTAGCCGCGAATCGGCTGGCCGATCTTGAGCGCGGCGAGGCGGCGGATCACGTACGGGCCGGCCACCAGGCCGACGATGAGCGCGGTCAACGCGGCCATCAGCGCGCGGAACGTGAGGTATTGAAAAACGCGCAAAAACCCGAATTCGGGCGACAGCGTTTGCAACCATTGGGCCAAGCTCAGCAGCATATTTTTTTGCCCAGCTCATGCGTCATGACTGGCCTCCTTTTGTCGTTGTCGTTGTCGTTTGCGACAAGTCACCGATGGCCTGGACCACGCGTTCCATCTTCATGAAGCGCGATCCCTTGACCAGCACGCTGCCCACCAGCGGCAGGCGCGCAAGCACGGCCGCGTGGAGCGCCTCGTAGTCGCCGAAGTGGCGGCCGTCGGCCTCGTTGGCGAAGGCCGCGACGGTGTGCGCGGTTTCTGCGCCCAGCGTGTACACGGCCTCGATGCCGCGCGCCCGTGCATGGGCGCCGACCTCGGCATGGAACTCCGGTGCGCGGTCGCCCACCTCGCCCATGTCGCCGAGCACCAGCAGGCGCGGGCCGGGCAGGCCGGCGAGCACGTCGATGGCGGCGATCACGGAATCGGGGTTGGCGTTGTAGCTGTCGTCCACCAGCGTGAGCGTGTGCTTGTTCGACAGCAAGATCTCGCTGGCCTTGGAGCGGCCCTTGACCGGCTCGAAGGCGCAAAGGCCCGCGGCGATGGTCTCCAGCGACACGCCCGCGGCGAGTGCGCAGGCCGTGGCTGCCAGCGCATTGCCCACGTTGTGGCGGCCGGCAATGTGCAGTTGCGCATCGAAGGCGCCCAGCGGCGTGCGGATGCGCACCGCCCAGGTACCCTGCGTCCATTGGGCGCTGTCGAGTGCGATGTCGGCATCCGCGTGCTCGCCGAAGGTCATGCAGCGGCGTGCGCCGTTCTGGCGCGCCATGTCGTTCCACAGCGAGGTGAAGGTGTCGCCGTACGGAAAGACCGCGGTGCCGTCGTCGGGCAGCGCCGCGAACACCGCGGCGTTCTCGATGGCCACCGCCTCGACGCTGGCCATGAATTCCTGGTGCTCGCGCTGCGCGTTGTTGACCAGCGCGATGGTCGGACGGGAAATGGCGGCCAGCCGCGCAATTTCGCCCGGATGGTTCATGCCCAGTTCGAGCACCGCGATCTGGTGCCGGGCGCGCAGGCGCAGCAGCGTGAGCGGCACGCCGATCTCGTTGTTGAAGTTGCCGGCGGTGGCGAGCGTGCGGTCGGCGCGGAAGGCGACGAGGATCGCCGCGATCATCTGCGTGACCGTCGTCTTGCCGTTGCTGCCGGTGACCGCGATCAGCGGCAGCTCGAACTGCGCGCGCCAGCCCGCACCGAGCGCACCGAGCGCGGCCAGCGAGTCGGACACTTCCAGGCCCGCGAGGCCTGCAGCTTCGAGGCCGTGGTGGGCAATGGCGGCAATCGCGCCCTGTTCCCGGGCCTGGTCCAGGAAATCGTTGGCGTCGAAACGCTCGCCCTTGAGCGCGACGAAGAGGTCGCCCTTGGCCAGCGTGCGGGTGTCGGTGTGGACGCGCGCAATGACCGTGGCCGGATCACCCACGAGGCGCGAGGCGGGAACCCACTGCTGCGCCTGCGCGAGCGTCATGTTCAGCGGTGTCAGATCGGTCATTCGGACACCTTCGCGCTTCGCACTGCGGTATTCGTCTTGGGAACGGCCCGGCGACTCATGCCGCACCTCGCTTTGCCAGCGCATCCAGCGCGTGGCTTCTGTCGGAAAACGCAATGCGCTGTCCGCCGATTTCCTGCCAGGCCTCGTGGCCCTTGCCGGCGATCAGCACCACGTCCTGCGGCGCGGCCTGCGCGATCGTGTCGGCAATGGCTGCGGCGCGGTCGGCCTGGACCTGCGCGGCCTCGGGGCGCGAAAAACCGCGCAGCACCTGGCTGATGATCGCGTCGGGCTTTTCGCTGCGCGGGTTGTCGCTGGTCACCACCACGTGGTCGGCCTGACGCTCCGCCACGGCGGCCATCATCGGGCGCTTGATCGGATCGCGGTCGCCGCCGCAGCCGAACACGCACCACAGGGTGCCGCCGCGCTGCTGCGCGAGCGGGCGCAGGCCGGCCAGCGCTTTGTCGAGCGCGTCGGGTGTGTGGGCATAGTCGACCACCGCCAGCGGCGCGGGGCCCGCCACGCTCACGCGCTCCATGCGACCGGGCACGCTGCTGAGGTTGGCGCAGGCCGCCACCGCGCGCGAGAGCGACAGCCCCAGCGCGCGCAGCGTGCCGAGCACGCCCAGCAGATTGGCCACGTTGTACTGGCCGATGAGGCCGGTGGAGAGCCGCTCGACCGAGACCGAGCCCTGCTCGGCCACCGAGAACTTCAGCCCCTGTGCGTCGTAGCCGATGTCGCGCGCCACCAGGCGTGCTGGCTTGCCATCGGCCGACACCGTCCAGACGTCGAGCGCGCCGATGCCGGCATCGACCAGGTTCGCGCACAGACTCGCGCCGTGCATGTCGTCGATGTTGATCACCGCGGCGCGCAGGCCCGGCCAGCGGAACAGCTCGGCCTTGGCTTGCCAGTAGGCGTCCATGCTGCCGTGGTAGTCGAGGTGGTCCTGCGTGAAGTTGGTGAACACGGCCACCGCGATGCGCGCGCCGTCCAGCCGGCGCTCGGCGATGCCGATCGACGAAGCCTCGATGGCGCAGGCGCCGAAGCCACGCTCGACCAGCGCGCGCAGTTCGCGCTGCATCATCACGGGGTCGGGTGTGGTGAGGCCGGTGTAGACCAGGTCGGGCGGCACGCCGATGCCCAGCGTGCCCATCACGGCGCAAGGCGACGGCGCGCTGCGCTCCATCGTGGCGTCGGGCCGCATCGCGCGAACACCGCCGGCCGCGCGCAGCGTGGAAAGCGATTCGGCCAGCCACCACGCGGTGGAGGTCTTGCCGTTGGTGCCGGTCACGGCCAGCACGTCGAGCAGGTCCGAAGGGTTGTCGTAGAAGGCCGAGGCGATCGGGCCGGTGGCGGCCTTCAGGCCGGGGTAGCTCGCAATGCGGTCGTCGGCGGCGTCGAAGCCGAACGCGTCGATGCCCTCCTGCTCGACCAGGCACGCCACCGCACCTTGTGCCAGCGCCGCCGCCACATGCTTGCGCCCGTCGGTCGCGGCGCCGGGCCAGGCGATGAAGCCGTCGCCCGCGCCCACGGGGCGGCTGTCGGCGTGCAGCGCACCCTGCACGCGCGCCTTGAGCCAGAGCGCGGCCTGTTGGGGGGATGTGAGTGTCAGCATGCTCAGAAGCTCTCGTCCACGCCCTGCGTCATCACCAGGGGTTTGACCGCGAGGTCGGGCGCGACATTCATCATGCGCAGGGTCTGCTGCACGACTTCGCTGAACACGGGCGCCGCGGCGACGCCGCCGAAATACTGGCCGTCGCTGGGCTCGTCGATCATCACCGCGACGATGATGCGCGGCTTCTCGATGGGCGCCATGCCGGTGAACCAGGCGCGGTACTTGTTGCTCGCGTAGCCCTTGCCGACCTGCTTGTGGGCCGTGCCCGACTTGCCGCCGACCGAGTAGCCCACCGTCTGTGCGCGCGTGCCGGTGCCGCCCGGGCCTGCGGCCATCTGCAGCATCTTGCGCACGGCCAGCGCATTGGAAGGCGAGAACACCCGCACGCCGACCGGCGGCTCGGTGTTTTTCAGGATGGTGAGCGGAATGATCGAACCGTCGTGCGCGAACGCGGTGTACGAATGCGCCATCTGGAACAGCGAGGCCGACAGGCCGTAGCCGTAGGCCATGGTGGCCTGCTCGACCGGCTTCCAGGTCTTCCACGGACGCAGGCGCCCGGTGACCGCGCCGGGGAACTGGATCTGCGGCTTCTGGCCGTAGCCAAGCGCGGTGTAGGTGTCCCACATTTCGTGGGGCGTCATCTTCTGCGCGATCTTGAGCGCGCCGACATTGCTCGACTTCTGGATCACGCCCTCGACCGTGAGCGTGCCGTAGTTGTGCGTATCGCTGATCGTGAAGCCGCCCAGCTGGTAGCGGCCGGGGCCGGTTTCGATCAGGGTCGAGGGCCTCACGCGGCCGGCTTCCAGCGCCATGGCGGCGGTGATGGGCTTCATCGTCGAGCCGGGCTCGAAGGTGTCGGTGACGGCGCGGTTGCGCAACTGCTCGCCGGTGAGGTTCTGGCGCTTGTCGGGCACGTAGCTCGGGTAGTTGGCCAGCGCCAGCACTTCGCCGGTGATGGAGTCGAGCACCACCACGCTGCCGGCCTTGGCACGGCGTGCCGTCACGGCGTCGCGCAGCTTCTGGTAGGCGAAGAACTGCACCTTGCTGTCGACGCTCAGCTGGATGTCCTTGCCGTCCAGCGGCGGCACGATGTCGCCCACGCCCTCGACCACGCGGCCCAGGCGGTCCTTGATGACGCGGCGCGAGCCCGCCTTGCCGGCGAGGTCGCCGTTGAATGCGAGCTCGATGCCTTCCTGGCCGCTGTCTTCCACGTTGGTGAAGCCCACCACGTGCGCCGCGGCCTCGCCCTCGGGATACTGGCGTTTGTATTCCTTGCGCTGGTAGATGCCCTTGAGGTTCATCGCGGCGATCTGCTTGGCGATGGGCTCGTCGACCTGGCGCTTGATCCAGACGAAGGTCTTGTCCTCGTCCTGCAGCTTCTTGTCGAAATCCTTCTGCGACATCTCGAGCAGCTTGGCCACCTGCTTGAGCTTGGCCTTGACCTCGGGGTCGTCGCGCTCGATGTCTTCGGGAATGGCCCAGATGCTGGGCGCCACCACGCTGGAGGCCAGGATGAGTCCGTTGCGGTCGAGGATGCGGCCGCGGTTGGCCGGCAGCTCCAGCGTGCGCGCAAAGCGCACTTCGCCCTGCCGCTGGAAGAAGCTGTTGTTGAAGACTTGCACGTACGCGGCGCGCCCCGCCAGCATGACAAAGCCCAGCGCGATGCCCGCGACGATGAACTTGCTGCGCCACACCGGCGTCTTGCTCGCGAGCAAGGGGCTGGTGGTGTAGCGCACGCTGCGGTCGCGGCGGCTCATCGCGTACCTCTTGCAGCGGTGGAGCCCGGCTTGGCCGACGTGGCCGGCTTGGGCGGGGTCACCGGCGGCAGCGGCGCGACGGCCGGGATCACCGAGCCATCCGGACGCACGTACTGCGTGATGGCCGGCGTGGTGGTGCGCATCTGCAGCTGCTCCTTGGCGAGCTTCTCGACGCGCAGCGGCGTGGCCTGCGCGCGCTTCTCGACCTGCAGGCGGTCGTGATCGGTTTCGAGGCGGCGCGCTTCCTGCTGCGCGCGGTCGAGCTCGGTGTAGAGCTGGCGCGAGCGGTACTGCGTATGGACGAGATAGAGCGACGTCGCGATGACGGCCATCAGCAGAAGGAGGTTGAGCCGGGCCATGTCAGTTGGCCCCGGTGCGTTCGGCGACCCGCAGGATCGCGCTGCGCGAACGCGGATTACCGCGCACTTCGTCTTCGGACGGCTTGATGCGCTCCAGCGCGTTGAGCTTCATCACCTTGGGCGCGGCAAAGGGCGCGCGACGGTCGTAGACCTCCTTCGAGTGCTTGGCGATGAACTGCTTGACGATGCGGTCTTCCAGCGAATGGAAGCTGATCACCGCGAGCCGGCCGCCGGGTCGCAGCACGGACAGGCTCGCGTCTAGCGCCTGTTGCAGCTCTTCAAGCTCGGCGTTGATGAAAATCCGAAAAGCCTGAAATGTGCGCGTTGCAGGGTTCTGGCCCTGCTCGCGGGTTTTGACCGTGCCAGCCACGAGCTCGGCCAGTTCGGTGGTGGTTGAAATTGGGCCCCGTTCTTGTCGGCGAGCAACAATCGCCTTTGCAATCTGAACAGCAAACCGTTCTTCGCCATAGTCACGGATCACCTCTGCAATCTGCTGAAGTTCGGCCGTTGCCAGCCAATCGGCCACGCTCTCGCCGCGCGTGGTGTCCATGCGCATGTCGAGCGGGCCGTCGAATCGAAAACTGAAACCGCGCACCGGGTTGTCGATCTGCGGCGAACTCACGCCCAGGTCCATCAACAAGCCGTTGACGCTCGCGTCGGGCAATTCGCCCAGCGAGCGGAATCCCTGGTGACGGATGGAAAAACGCGCATCCGAGATGCGCGCTGCTTCGGCCACCGCTTCCGCATCCTTGTCGAATGCGATCAGCCTGCCTTCCGGCGCCAGCCGCGCGAGGATCGCGCGCGCATGCCCTCCACGGCCGAACGTCGCATCGACGTAGGTGCCGGTGGCCGCCGCGCTGCCGGAAAGAAGGGCTTCCACCGCTTCGTTCAGCAAGACGGTCGTATGGGTCCATGGGGTGTTCACGTGGGTCCTCAGAACGCGAAGTCCTGAAACACATCCGGCATCTCGCCCTGGGTGGCCTCGGCCTCCTTGGCCTCGTAGGTGGCCTTGTCCCAGAGCTCGAAGTGGTTGCCCATGCCCAGCAGCAGCGTGTCGCGCACGATGCCGGTGGCGGCGCGCAGCTCGGGCGACACCAGGATGCGGCCGGTGCCGTCCATCTCGACGTCCATCGCGTTGCCCAGGAACACGCGCTTCCACCACTGCGCCGACATCGGCAGCGCGCCGATGCGCTCGCGAAACTTTTCCCATTCGGGACGGGGAAACACCATGAGGCACCCGTGCGGATGCTTGGTGATCGTGAGCTGGCCGCCTGCCGTCGCGCTCAGGACGTCACGGTGCCGGGTCGGCACGGAGAGCCGCCCCTTGGCATCCAGACTGAGCGATGAAGCGCCTTGAAACACGACCACGAACCCCTGTGTTGGGAGGTGCTGCACTGCCCGAAAGGGGCACTGTCCGCACTATTTCCCACTTAACTGCACTTTTTTGCACTGTAGCAGGAAACACTGGGCACGCAACTGGCCGTTGGTGGTATTTTTTGTAATGGAATCAACGACTTAGCGTCGATTCCGAAACCTCGGAATCGACGAATTGCGTTGAAAATGAAGTACTTAGCTCACGCAATGAAAGTAATGCGTGAAGCATTCCCCCGTTACAGGGGGAATGAGAAGCGGCTTCAGAGGATGAAGCGCGAAAGGTCTTCGTCGTGACTTAGTGCCGCAAGGCGCTGGTCGACGTAGGCGGCATCGATGCGGATCGACTGGCCTTCAAGGCGGGTGGCGTCGAAGCTTACCTCATCCAGCAGGCGCTCCATCACGGTCGACAAACGGCGCGCGCCGATGTTCTCGGTGCGCTCGTTCACCTCGAACGCAATGCTCGCCAGGCGGGTCACGCCGTCGGGCTGGAAGTCGAGCGTCACGCCCTCGGTCGCGAGCAACGCCTGGTACTGCTTCACCAGCGATGCGCGGGTCTGCGTGAGGATGCTTTCGAAGTCGGCGATGGACAGCGACTGCAGCTCCACTCGGATCGGAAAGCGCCCCTGCAGCTCGGGAATCAGGTCGCTCGGCTTGCTCAGGTGGAACGCGCCGCTCGCGATGAACAGCATGTGGTCGGTGCGCACCACGCCGTACTTGGTGGTCACGGCCGTGCCCTCCACCAGCGGCAGCAGGTCGCGCTGCACCCCCTGGCGCGACACGTCGGAGCCCTGCGCCTCGCTGCGCGTGGCGACCTTGTCGATCTCGTCGATGAAGACGATGCCGTTCTGCTCGGCATTGGTGATGGCCTGCGCGCGGATCTCGTCCTCGTTGACCAGCTTGGCAGCTTCCTCGTCGATCAGCAGGCGCAGCGCCTCGGCGATCTTGAGCTTGCGCGTCTTGCGCTTGCCGCCGCCCATCTGGCCGAACATGCCGCGCAGTTGCTCGGTCATCTCCTCCATGCCGGCGGGGCCCATGATCTCCAGCGGGGTGCGCGTTTCGGCCAGGTCGAGTTCGATTTCCTTGTCGTCGAGCTGGTGCTCGCGGAGCTTCTTGCGGAAGGCCTGGCGCGTGGGGTTGGGGCCGTCCAGCGCCAGCGTTGCGCCGTCTGCGCCGCGCGCCGGGGGCAGCAGCACGTCGAGGATGCGGTCTTCGGCGGCGTCTTCCGCCCGCGCGCGCACCTTGGCGCTTTCCGATTCGCGGGTCTGCTTGACGGCGATTTCGGCGAGGTCGCGGATGATCGAATCGACGTCCTTGCCCACATAGCCCACCTCGGTGAACTTGGTCGCCTCGACCTTGATGAAGGGCGCATCCGCCAGGCGCGCGAGGCGGCGGGCGATCTCGGTCTTGCCCACGCCCGTGGGGCCGATCATGAGGATGTTCTTGGGGGTGATCTCGCTGCGCAGCTTCTCGTCGACCTGCTGGCGGCGCCAGCGGTTGCGCAAGGCGATGGCCACGGCGCGCTTGGCAGCCGGCTGCCCGACGATGTGGTTGTCGAGCTCGGAGACGATTTCCTGGGGGGTCATGGACATGGTCAGAGCGCTTCCACCGTGTGGTTCATGTTCGTGTAAATGCAGATTTCTCCGGCGATCGCCAGCGATTTGCGCACGATCTGCTCGGCAGTGAGGTCTGTGTTGTCGATCAGCGCCTTGGCCGCCGACTGGGCATAGGCGCCGCCCGAGCCGATGGCGATCACGCCGTCTTCCGGTTCCAGCACGTCGCCGTTGCCGGTGATGATGAGCGAGGTGGTGGCGTCCGCCACGGCCAGCATGGCTTCGAGCTTGCGCAGCACGCGGTCGGTGCGCCAGTCCTTGGTGAGCTCGACCGCAGCGCGGGTCAGGTGGCCCTGGTGCTTTTCGAGCTTGGCCTCGAAACGCTCGAAGAGCGTGAAAGCGTCGGCGGTGGCGCCGGCAAAGCCGGCCAGCACCTTGCCGTGATAGAGCCGGCGCACTTTGCGCGCCGTTCCTTTGATGACGATATTGCCGAGAGTGACCTGCCCGTCCCCGCCGATGGCGACCTGGTCGCCTTGGGGGGTCTTGCGGCGCACGCTCACGATGGTGGTGCCGTGAAACTGTTCCATCGAAGCCATCTGGGGATGCCCCAAGGCAATGCAACCCCGGACCGCGGCGGGTGTTTCAGTTCTTTCGAACGGCTACGGTGGCGTGGTCGGCGATGCCCACCAGGCCGAACAGGGCGGCAATCAGCCGGTGCGCGTCGACGAACTGCACCCGCTCGCCGTTGGCGTCCCGCGCCCGCACCCAGCTGAGCAGCGTGCCGGCGGCGGCCAGGTCCATGCGCAGCAGCGCCGCGCACGAAATGACGGGCGCCGTGGTGTGGCGCAGGTCGGTGTCCAGACGCTGCCAGGACGACAGCGATTCGCCCCGCAAATCGCCCGCCAGCGCGGCAAAGCCGGTGTCGTGCGTGGGAAAGCTCTCGGACTCGGCGCTCGACAGCAGCGACCACACCGAGCTGTGCCGGCTGGGCGCCGGTGCGGCGAGCGCGGTGCACTCGCCTTGCGGGTCCTGCCACGACGGCGGCGACACCTCGTAGGTGATGCAGTAGTTGAGCGCCACCAGCTCGAAATCGTCGGGCAGGTGCATCACGCGCAAAGCGGCCAGATGCAGCTGCCACCAGACGTCGTCGGTGCCGCGTTCGTTGTTGGGCGCCGCCTCGGCCAGCACCGCCAGCAGTTGCGCGGTGCCGATGAAGCGCAGCTTGACCGGCGAATCGGCCCAGTACGTGAGCAGCACGCGCAAGGGCGCGGCGGCCTCGAACTCGATGGCGGTGAGGGCGCGCCAATCCAGCGTCCAGACCGATCCGGCCTGCGACAGCGCGCGGGTGAGGCCCATCAGCCCGTCGCGGGACAGGCGCGCGGGGCTGTTCCAGTCGGCCAGCACGCCGGCCTCGGCGCCCTGCCCGGCCTCTTCGCTGGCGGTGACCGCCTTCACGCTGCGGGCCAGCTCCTCGAACGAAACCCAGTCCGGCCCCATGCGCTTCATGCGCTGCGCGTAGCGCATGCGGGCGGCCGCGAACTTGGCGGCGTCGCCGGTCGCGCGGTACAGGTCGAACAGGGTGCGCCAGCGGTTCTCGTCGCGCTCGGCCACGGCATCGCCTTCGCCCTCGGCGGCCGGCGGCGCATCGGCCGCCAAGGCCTGCAGCAGGATGGCCTCGGCGCCGGCATCGTCGCCGTGCGCAAAGCGGATCACGGCTTCTTCCATGGCGCCGTCGTGCGCGAGCCGGGAAGACAGCAGCGGCGGCGCGACGGCAGCAGCAGGCGCCGCAACGGAAGCAGCCGGTACGGCAGCCACCGCAGGTGCGGGCGCGCGGCGCGCCGGGGCCGGCTGCAGCAGGTCGTCCACATGAACCGGCGGCAGCGTCTCGGCGCCGGCATCGGGAGGCGGGTTGACCAGCGTTTCGCCGTTCGGTCCCCGGCCCTTCCACCACTGCTGCGACATCTGCTCTTCGATCTCGTCGATCTTCTTGAGCGTGAGCGCGCGGCCCTCGGATTTTTCCGAGGAGCTGTTCATGTTGAAGGACGAGGGCGTGGCCGTGGCCTCGAAGGCATGCGCGGCCGCCTCGCGCTGGCGCAGCTTGCGCAGCATGTCGAACTCCCGCCGGCGAACGAAATCGTTGCGCTGGCGCCGCTCGATCATCTCCTTGAGCATTTCCCGGCTGTAGGCCTGGTCGGGCAGCGAGGAATCCGAGGTCGTGGGGGGCGCGTCCAGCTCCGACCAGTCCTTGAGCGGATTGCGGACAAATTTGGCCACCTTGGAAAAAAGGCGGCCTGAATCTTCCTTTGACATTCGGCGAAGGCTATCGGACGGACGGGTTCTTATCTACCGTGGATCCGCTTCAATCCCCGAACATTTTTTGCTTGAGCTCGCGGCGTTGCTGCGCTTCGAGCGACAGCGTGGCGGTCGGGCGGGCCAGCAGGCGGCCGACGCCGATGGGCTCGCCGGTTTCGTCGCAGTAGCCATAGTCGCCGGCGTCGATGCGCTGGATCGACTGCTCGATCTTCTTGAGCAGCTTGCGTTCGCGGTCGCGCGTGCGCAGCTCGAGGGCGTGCTCTTCCTCGATGGTGGCGCGGTCGGCCGGATCGGGCACCACCACCGTGTCTTCACGCAGGTGCTCGGTGGTTTCGCCGGCGTTTTCCAGGATGCCGCGCTTGAGTTCGACCAGCTTCAGGCGAAAGAACGCCATCTGCTTTTCGTTCATGTACTCGGTGTCGGGCATCGCGATGACTTCCTGGTCGGTCAACTCGGCGGGCGACTTGGTCTTCCAGTTGTTGGCGAGCTTCGGGTCTTTCTTGACGGCCAGCGGCGGCGGCGGCACCAGCGCGGTGGAAGGCGCTTGCGAGAAGCTGGACTTGGCGGCCGTCGATGCCACGGATTGCGGCATCGAGGGCACGGTCAGTTGCGACAGCCGGGACACGCGGCCCCCACGCGCGGCGGGTGCGGGCGTGGCGGTTTGAACGGGTATCGAGGGTGTCGCCGGGGCGGAAGAGGAGGCGGCAGCCGTTTTTTTCATGGGGGTCGGGGAAGCGGTGGAAGCGGCGGCCGGTCGGCCGACGGGTTTGGATGACGCTGGGCCCGTGCCTGCCGTCTTGGTTGCGGTTGCAGGTTGGGCGGGCTTGACGGACTTCGTTGTCGCGGCACTTGCGGCCTTGGCCGGTGGTGCTGCGGGCTTTTTGGACGCGCTTTTCTCCTTCGTTGCAGGGGCTTTCGCCGCGGCGGAAACCTTCTTCGTCGCAGGTACGGCCTTCGCAGCCGGCGCCTTCTTTGCGGCGGGCTTGGAGGCTGGCGTGGCCTTTGCGGCGGGTTTCTTCACGGTGACTGGCTCCTTGGACGAACTGGAACGCGCTTTCACTGGGTGTCTCCTCCCATGGGAACCTCTCGCAGCTTTCGTGCCGCGCGGGCTCCACGTTGTCGGGGTGCTCGCCGGTTGCGCGAACCCCGGGGTTATACCCCCGAAAGCCCTGCAGAAATCCGCGGCGCCCCATGCCGGAAGCCACATCTCGTCCATCGAACGGGGTATGGCCACCGGAACAGGCGCGCGATTGTATAGAGAACTCGAATACGCGGGCGATGTGTGTGCCTGACGTTCGGCTCCGTTAGCATCGGCCGGCGTCGCCTGAGGGGGCGATGCGGGCCCGGCCATGTCCTTCATGCAGCGCGGGCCCATCCGATCATTCGATAAAAGAAAGCAAGCCTTGAGCAAGAAAGCAGTTTTGGGAGTCCTGGCCGCGGCCATCGCCGTCGCGTACGGAGGGAGCACCTGGTGGGCCGGCACGAAGGTCAAGTCGTCCTACGACAACGCGTTCGCCGAGCTGCCCAAGCAGACCGCGCTGGTGCGCGTGATCGAGCGCCAGTACGAGCGCGGCTTCATGGGCGCCACCAGCACCGTGACCCTGGAAATCGGCTGCGCCGCCGAGGCAGCAGCAGCCCCGGCCGCGGCCCAGACGCCCGCCGCCAAGCCCGCGGAGGGTGAAGAAGAGGCGCAAGCCGCCGACGAGGAGGAAGAAGAAGCCGAAAGCACGCCGCCCAAGCCGGTGCGCATCACCTTCCGCGACACCATCCGCCACGGCCCGATCGCCGGCGGCAGCTTTGCGGCCGCCACCATCGACAGCGAGCTGGTGCTCGACATCAAGGCCCAGGCCCAGGCCGAGAAGCTCTTCGGCAAGGCCAAGCCCGTGACCGCCCACACCAAGGTCGGCTTCGACGGCGCCTACGCCAGCGACATCGTCGTCGCCCCGGCCAGGTTTGCCGAAGAGGGCAAGGGCGAGCTCGCGTGGCAAGGCGCCAAGGCCCGCGTCGAAGTGAACGCGGCGCGCACCCAGGTGCGCTACGACATGACGATGCCCGGCATGGACGTCAACGACCCGGCCAAGGGCCTGCAACTGAAGATGGGCAGCTTCACCGCCAAGGCCGACATGGACAGCAGCGCCGGCTGGATCCTGGCCACCGGCAAGACCGAAGGCCGCCTCGAAGCCCTCGAGTTCTCCGCCACCAAGGGCCTGGGCGCCACCGACGCCGATGCACCGGCCGGCGCGCAGAAGCCCGTGAAGCTGCTGCTGCAGAACATCGACCTCATCGGCCAGGCCAGCCTCAAGGACGGCCTCTACGCTTCCGACGGCACGCTCAAGGGCAAGGGAAAGATCGGCGAAACCGCCATCGACAGCTTCGAGATGACCAGCGGCGCGCGCCGCATCCACGCCGCCGGCTACAAGAAGCTGGCCGACGCCTGGCTGCAGTCCAGCGCCGCGGGCGGCTGCGGCAAGAGCAGCAAGGCCTCGAAGGCCGCGATGCAGGCGCTGGCCGACCAGCTGGCGCCCGACCTCAAGGCCATGGCCAAGTACAGCCCCGAATTCGGCCTGGACAAGATGGCGGTCGAAATCGGCGGCAAGCGCGGCGAACTCGGCTACACGGCCAGCATGGCCGGCGTGACCGACGAAGACCTGCAGGAGCCGGGCATGGCGCTGCTGATGAAGCGCGGCGTGCTCAAGGCCCATGCGCGGCTGCCGATGCAGTGGCTGGAAACCATTGCCGCCATCGGCGCCGAGAGCGGCCAGACGCCGCCGCCCGAAATGCTGGCCGGGCTGGTCGAGCAAGGCGAAGAAAAGGGCTTCGTGAAGCGCGAGGGCGACGACGTGACGGCGCAGCTCGAATTCAGCGAAGGCAACCTGAAGGTCAACGGCAAGCCGCTGAACGCCATGGGCCAATAAGCCCGGCCCCCACAAAAAAGCGCTGCACCCTTCCAGGTGCAGCGCTTTTTTTCAGCAATCGATGAAGTTCAGGTCAGACCAGGCACTGCTCCAGGCCCTGCTCCAGAATCTCGCGCGGCAGCTCGATGCCGATGAACACCATGCGGCTCTGGCGCACTTCGTCCTTGCCCCACTCCGGGCCCAGGTCGCTGCCCATCAGCTGGTGCACGCCCTGGAAGATCACCTTGCGCTCGGTGCCCTTCATGCTCAGCACGCCCTTGTAGCGCAGCATGCGCGGGCCGTAGATGTTGACGATCGCACCCAGAAAGTCTTCGAGCTTGGCCGGGTCGAAAGGCCGGTCGGCCTTGTAGACGAAGCTCTTCACGTCGTCGTCCGTGTGATGGTGGTGGCCGTGCCCTTCGTGCTTGTGCGAGGGGTGGTCGCAGGCCTCGCCATGCGCGTGGTCATGGTCGTGATGGTCGTGGCCGTGGTCGTCTTCCTTGAGGAAGTCGGGGTCGATGTCCAGCTTGGCGTTCAGGTTGAAGCCGCGCAGGTCGAAGATGTCCTTGAGCGGCACATCGCCGAAATGCGCCTTCTGCTGCGGCGCGCGCGGGTTCATGTGCTTGAGGCGATGAATCAGCGCCTCGGTTTCCTCGGCCGACACCAGCTCGCTCTTGCTGATGAAGATCTGGTCGGCAAAGCCCACCTGGCGGCGTGCCTCCTGGCGGTCGTTGAGCTGCTGCGGCGCGTGCTTGGCATCCACCAGCGTGAGGATCGAATCGAGCAGGTAGCTCTCGGCGATCTCGTCGTCCATGAAGAAGGTCTGCGCCACCGGGCCGGGGTCTGCCAGGCCGGTGGTCTCGATCACCACGCGGTCGAAATCGAGCAGGCCCTGGCGCTTCTTGGCGGCCAGCAGCTGCAGCGCTTCGCGCAGGTCTTCGCGGATGGTGCAGCAGACGCAGCCGTTGCTCATCTGCACGATCTGCTCCTTCGATTCGGTCACCAGGATGTCGCTGTCGATGTTCTCTTCGCCGAACTCGTTCTCGATGACCGCGATCTTCTGGCCGTGGGCCTCGGTGAGGATGCGCTTGAGCAGCGTGGTTTTGCCCGAGCCTAGAAAGCCGGTCAGGATGGTCGCGGGAATGAGGGCCATGGAAAGTGCTCCGAATGCGGAAAACAAAAAAAGCGGTAAGCCGGGGGATCGGCGGGCAGTTTAGCCAATGCCACTGAGTTGCGTTGGCGAAGGGGTCAAGCGGGCTTGCGCACCACCACCAGCCCCTTGAGGTACTCCCCTTCAGGAAACTCGATGGTCATCGGATGGTCGGGCGCCGCGCCCAGCCGTTCGCTGATGTAACCGTCCACGTTCGCATCCAGCCCCGCCGAGGCGACGATCTTGTGGAACAGGTCGGCACCGATGCCGCCCGAGCACGAAAAAGTCAGCAGCACGCCGCCCGGCTCCAGGATCTTGAGCGCAAGGCGGTTGATGTCCTTGTAGGCGCGCGCCGCGCGTTCGGCGTGCGCCACCGTGGGCGCGAACTTGGGCGGGTCGAGCACGATCGCGTCGAAGGTGCGGCCCTGTTCGACGAACTCGCGCAGCACCGTGTTGACGTTGGCGTCCAGAAACTCGGTGGTCACGCCCGAGCCTTCCCCGCCGAAACCGTTGAGCGCCACGTTGGCGCGCGCCAGGTTCAGCGCCGGCAGCGACGAATCGACCGACACCAGCTCGGCCCCGTCCAGCGCGCCCGCGGCCTTGAGCCCCGCCAGCGCCGCGACGGTGAAGCCGCCCGTGTAGCAAAAGCAGTTCAGCACGCGCCTGAAGCGCCGGTGCTTCGCCAGCTCGGCAAAGCGCTGGCGGCTGTCGCGCTGGTCGAGATAGAAGCCGGTCTTGTGGCCGGTTGCGATGTCGAGCGAGAGCTGCCAGTCGTGCTCGCGGATCGTGATCGCGGTGGCGCCCTCCCCGCGCAGCCAGCCGGTGACCGGCTTGAGGCCTTCGCGCTCGCGGCCGCTCGCGTCGGAGCGCTCGTAAAGCCGGGTGAGGCCCGTGGCTTCGAGCAAGGCATCGGCAATCACGTTTTTCCAGCGCTCCACGCCGGCCGACAGAAACTGTGCCACCAGAACCCCGTCAGGCCCGCTGCCGTAGCGGTCGACGATCAGCCCCGGCAGGCCGTCGGCTTCGCCGTGAATCAGCCGCACGCCGTCGCTCTGCAGGTCGAACAGGCCGCGGGCATTGACCGCGCGGGCGCACACCGACGCCAGAAACGCCGCATCGATGCGCTGCGTTTCGACAAAGCTCCAGGCCCGCGCGCGAATCTTCGATTCGGCGCTGAACGCGGCCCAGGCCAGGAAGGCGCCTTCGTGCGATTCCACGCGCACCGTTTCGCCGGAGTCGGCGCCGCCGCGTGCGATGGCGGATTCGAAGACCCAGGGATGTCGGCGCAGGAGCGAGCGCTCCTTGCCGGGTTTGAGGCGAAGGGTTTTCATGTTTGTTGTTTACTTGTCGTTCTCGGGCTTGGCTTTCGCGCGCGGATGCGCGGCGTCATAGGCCTTTGCCAGGTGCTGGAAATCCAGCCGCGTATAGATCTGCGTGGTTGCGATGCTCGAATGCCCCAGCAGCTCCTGCACCGCGCGCAGGTCGCTGCTCGACTGCAGCACATGGCTCGCAAAGGAGTGCCGCAGCATGTGCGGATGCACCGGCGCCGCGAGCCCGGCCTTCAGGCTGCGCTCGCGCAGCAGCTTCCACACCGCCTGCGAGGACATCCGCACGCCCTTGGCGCTGACGAAGAGCGCCGGCGCCGCGCGCTCGCCGCGCACCTCCAGCCACTCCTGCAGCGCCTCGGCCGCCTTGGCGCCCACCGGCACGATGCGGCGCTTGCCACCCTTGCCGAGCACGTTGGCTTCCATGGCGTCCAGGTCGATCCAGCCCAGGGCCGTGTTGCCGGCTTGCGCATCGAGCCCCGTGAGCTCGCTCACCCGCAGCCCGCAGCCGTAGAGCACTTCGACGATGGCGCGGTCGCGCGCCTCCAGCCACGGGTCGGCTTCTTCGTCGTGCAGTTCGGCCAGGCGCACCGCGTCGTCCACGCCCAGCGCCTTGGGCAGCGGGCGGCCGGCCTTGGGCGCATGCACGTCCTGCACCGGGTTGAAGCCGATCAGCCCCTCGTTGCCCAGCCAGCGGTAAAAGCTGCGCCAGCACGACAGCACCAGCGCAATGCCGCGCGGCTCGCGGCCGGCGCTGTGCAGCTTGGCCATCCAGCGGCGGATATGGGCGGTCTGCACGCGGTCGAGCGGCAACCCGGCCTCGGCCGCGTTTTCCTTGAGCGCCTGCAGGTGAAAGGCATAGAGCTCGACCGTGCGCGCCGCGAGCCGGCGCTCCACGCGCACATGCGCGAGGTATTTGTCGATCCAGCCCGCGGAGGCCGACGCTGCGGCTTCGGCCGACCCCGGGGATTCAGAAGAGGAAGCCACGGAAGGCATTGTTCACGATGGCCGCGGGCTCGCGCAATGCGCCCTTGGACAACGGACCGAGCGCGCGCCAGCACGATGTGGGCGCCGCGGCGTACTGCACATCGAAGCTCCGGTCGAAACCGCTCATGCGCACCAGCCGCTCGATGCGCCACAGGTGGTAGGGCTCCGACACGATCACCACGCTGCGCACCCCTGCCGCCAGCAGCAGCGGGCGCGACAGCGAAAGATTCAGCCGCGTGGACGTCGAGGCCGACTCCATCACCATCGGCCCTGCAAAGCCCGCCGCTTGCGCATGCTGCCGCATCACGAAGGCCTCGGTGCGGCCGTCTTCGGAATCGACGCCGCCGGAGAACACGAACTGCTTGACCAACCCGGCCTTCGCCAGCGCCAGCGCGGTATCGACCCGACCGGTCAGACAGGGGTGCGGCTTGCCGTCGAGAAAGGCGCGGCTGCCCAGCACCAGCGCCGCGTCGGCCGGGCGCTTGGGCGCCTGCGCCAGCACTGCTTCGGCATGCCACCAGATGGCCACGCCGATGGCCGCATAGGCCAGCGCCACGAACAGCGTCGCGCCGAAAAGCGCCACCTGCCAGGGCCGGCGCACCCAGCGCGGCCGGCTCAAGGACGCAGCCGCGAGAGTCCGCCCGAGGCCAGTTCGGCGATGCGCTCCAGAAAGTCGGTGCCCATCTCGCCGTTGAAGCGCTGCGCGTCGGGCGACGCCAGCACCAGGAGGCCGAAGGCCGGCGATTCGGCATCGGCGCGCAGCGGAATCAGCGCAATCGACATGGCCGCCGCCGGCTCCGGCAGCCAGTTGGCCGCCTCGAAGCCCGCGTTGAGCCCGCAGTAGGGCGAGGTCAGCGAGGTGGCCAGCGCCTTCACGTCGTCGCTCACCCACTGGGCATAGGCTTCGTTCAGGTATTCGCTGCTGCAACCCCACACCTTGATCGCCGTTTGCGGCACCAGGAACAGCGACTGCAGGTCCACCGCGATGCGGTACGGCAGGCTGCGCGGGTCGCGCGTGGTGAGCAAGCCGTTGGTCCAGCGCTGCAGGCGGTCGGCGATGACGACGTTTTCGGTGCCGTGGCGCACCATGTCCATCAGGCGATGCTCCAGCGCCTTGATCTTTTCGCGCAGCATCTCGGCCTGCCGCTCCTGCAGGCTCACGGCGCGGTTGCCGTGCGGGCTGGTCAGCTGCACCTGCGCCAGCAACTGGGCATGGCGCTCGAAGAAGTCGGGCGTGTTCGCCAGGTAGTTGGCGATGTCGTCTTCGGTGATCGGATTCATGGCGTTGTTGTCTTTGGTGAATTGGGTCATGGCTTTTCCGAAATTTCGGGCACGTCGATGTCGCCCTCGAACACCGTGGTGGCCGGCCCCGTCATGAGCACCGGTTGGCCCTCGCCTTGCCATTCGATCGTGAGAATGCCGCCGTGTGTTTGCACATCGACCCGGCGGTCCAGCAGCCCGAGCCGTATGCCCGCCACCACCGCCGCGCAGGCGCCCGTGCCGCAGGCCAGCGTTTCGCCGGCGCCGCGCTCGTACACGCGCAGCTTGATGCGCGCGCGGTCCACCACCTGCATGAAGCCCGCGTTCACCCGCTGCGGAAAGCGCGGGTGGTGCTCGATCTGCGGGCCCTGCTCGGCCACGGGGGCGGTGTCGGCGTTATCGACCACCTGCACCGCGTGCGGGTTGCCCATGGACAGCACCGCGACCGCGACGATGGCGCTGCCGGCCCGGGTGCCCAGCGCCAGGTGCCACTTTTCCCAAGCGCCGTCGGGTTGCGCATCGAGCCCGGCGGTGTCGAAGGGCACGCGCGCGGTCTCGAAGATCGGTGCGCCCATATCGACCGTCACGCGGCCGTCGGCGCCCATGCGCGGCTCGATGATGCCCGCCAGCGTCTGCACGCGCACCTGGGCCTTGTCGGTGAGCTTGCGCTCCTGCACAAAGCGCATGAAGCAGCGCGCGCCGTTGCCGCACTGCTCCACCTCGCCGCCGTCGGCGTTGTGAATGACGTACTGAAAGTCGATGCCCTCGCCGGGCGACGGCCGCACCGTGAGGATCTGGTCGGCCCCCACGCCGAAATGGCGGTCGGCCAGAAAACGGTATTGCGCGGCACTGAGGCCGAGCGTGCCGCGCGTTTCGTCCAGCACGACGAAATCGTTGCCGGCCCCCTGCATCTTGGTAAAGCGGATTCGCATCGGGGGATTATCGCCACCGATAGCGCCCGATGCCCACCGACTAAGATCCAACCCGGGTGGCGCGCCAATTCGGGCGTTCCAGGATTTGCGCAGGTCGGGCCGCCTCGCTGCACAGTCACGACCAGGAGTCTCATGACCGACACCCCGATCCAGTGGATCGCCGCAGCCATCTTTGCCGTGGCCCTGCTGCACACCTTCAGCGCCAAGCAGTTCGAGCGCCTTTCGCATCGTTATCCGCGCCACGCCGGCCTTTTTCATCTCTTGGGCGAAGTCGAGGTCGTCTTCGGTTTCTGGGCCATCGTGCTGGTCATGGTGATGGCGTTGGTGGGCAGCGGCAGCGCCGCGCTCGACTACGCCGAGTCGCGCAACTACACCGAACCCCTCTTCGTCTTCGTGGTGATGGTCATCGCCGCCTCGCGCCCCGTGCTGCGCACCGTGATGTCGCTGGTGAACACCGTGGCGCACCTGGTGCCCGTGCGCACGCCGCTGGCCACCGCCTGGCTCGGGCTGGCTGCCGTGCCGCTGCTCGGCTCGCTCATCACCGAGCCCGCCGCCATGACGATCGCGGCCCTCATGCTCGCGCCGCAGATCTTCAGGCCGCGGGTGCCCGAAGGCGTCAAGTACCTGGCGCTGGGCGTGCTGTTCGTCAACGTGTCCATCGGCGGCACCCTCACCTCCTACGCCGCGCCGCCCGTGCTGATGGTGGCCGCCACCTGGCAATGGGACAGCGCCTTCATGCTCGCCAACTTCGGCTGGAAGGCGGCGCTGGCCGTGCTGCTGAACGCCACCTTCGCCACCTACATGCTGCGCAACCACCTGCAGCCCGCAGAGGCGGGCGACGACGGCCAGCCCGACGGATCCGACGAAGCCCGCGTGCCGCTGTCGGTGGTGGCCGTGCATCTGGGGCTCCTGGCCGGCGTGGTGCTGTTCGCCCACCACCCGGTGGTGTTTCTCAGCCTGTTTTTGATGTTTCTCGGGTTCTCCCAGGCCTACGAGCGCCACCAGAGCCCGCTGATCCTGAAAGAAGCGCTGCTGGTCGGGTTTTTTCTTGCGGGCCTGGTCGTGCTGGGCGGCATGCAGCAGTGGTGGCTGCAGCCCATCGTGTCGGGGCTCTCGCCGGTTGCGCTGTTTTTGGGTGCGCTCGGCCTCACGGCCATTACCGACAACGCGGCGCTCACCTACCTGGGCTCGCTCATCGTCGGCATTTCCGACGAGTCCAAGTACATGCTGGTGGCCGGCGCGGTGGCCGGCGGCGGCCTCACGGTGATTGCCAACGCCCCCAACCCGGCGGGCGTGGCGCTGCTCAAGCGGGGCTTTGCCGACGAAACCATCGGCGCGGGCGGCCTGCTGCTCGGCGCCCTGGCACCGACCGCCGTGGCCGCGGCGGCCTTCATGTTTCTCTGAGTCGCCGCCTGCCGCGCCCCGGCGGCGGGTAGGTCTACGAAGTGACCTTGACCGCCCGCCCGATGAACAGGATCGGCCCGGTCGGCCGGTCGATCGGCGAGCCGTTCTCGGGCTCCAGCGTCAGCTCGAACAGCTGGTTGGGCTCCAGCGGCGGCAGCTTGTCGATGGGAATGCGCAGCGTCTGGCCCTGCTGCTTGACCAGGCCCAGCGACACCGGCCCGCGCCACTGGTCGGCCTTGGTCCAGAACTGCAGCGTCTTCTGCGGCGGCACCTCGAAGGTGCCCAGCGGCACCAAGTCGAGCTGGCGCGCCGACGTGGTCTGGATGACCCAGCCCGGCGCCTTGTTCTCCGGCGCCACCAGCACCACCATGTACTGCGTGACCGGCGGCGCGGCCACCCGGGTGACCAGCACCGCCCCCATCACCGCCGCAACTGCAAAACTGCCCGCGGCCAGCCCGCGCCACAGCTGAAGGCTGTTCCACCAGCCGACCACCCCGGCGGCCTGCGCCTTCGAGGCCTTGCCCAGTTCGTCCACGCTGCGCTCGATGCGCGCCCAGAGCGAGGGCGACGGCTCCGCCGGCGGGGCCAGCGCGGTGAGCGGATGCAGCCGGGCCTCCCACGCGCGCACGGCTTCGCGCAAGGCGACTTCGCCGTCGTTGCGCAGGCGCGCCTCGACAGCCGCGCGCGCACCGGCCGAGAGCGTGCCCAGCACGTACTCGCCGGCCAGCCCGTCGATGTCGTTGATGTCGTCTTTGTTGTCCGGTTGTTCGTTGGCGGTGCTCATGCCATGCACTCCCGCAGCGCGCGCATGCCGCGCTGGATCCAGGCCTTGACCGTGCCCAGCGGCGTCTGCAGCCGCTCGGCGATTTCGCCATGCGAGCAGCCTTCGACATACGCATACAGGATGCAATCGCGCCGTGCCGGCTCCAGCCCCGAGAGGCAGCCGTGCAGCTTGCCCAGGTCGGCGCGCAATTCAAAAGGGTCGCCATCGGCCGCATAGGCCGCCAGCGATGCCTGGTCGTCCACCGCAACGGCCGCGTCTTCGTCCAGGCTCACTTGCCGTGCGCCGTTGCGCACCATGTTCAGCGCCGCGTTGCGCACCACGCTGTACACCCAGCCCCGGCCCTCGCCGAGCGCCGGATTGAAGCTCGCCGCCCGCTGCCAGATGCTGATGAAGGCATCGTGCAGCACGTCTTCAGCCTGCTGGCGCTGGCGCACGATGCGCAGCGCCACGCCCATCAGGTAGCGGCTTTCGCGCTTGTAGAGCTGTTGCAGGGCCATACGGTCGCCGCGGGCGCAAGCCATGAGAGCGGCGTCGTAGTCGAAGGGGGCGGTGGATGTGGGGGGCAAAGCAGGCGGCGGGTGGTGGGCGGCTCCGATGGTAGTGGAGCCGGCGCGCCCGCCGCGAATTTCACCCCCGGATCATCAGGACGCCTTGTAGAAGATGTAGTCGGCCTGGTACTTCACGATCTGCTTCTGGCCCTTGGTGGCCGGCGTGCAGGGCACCGACGTCGGAGCCACGCCGCCGATGAGGGCCACGCGCTGGATGTAGGTCACGCCCGTCATCGCGCCCGAGCCCATCGCCGGGTTGGCCTTGACCAGCTGGTACGGCAGGCTGGTCGGGCCCGAGGGCGCAACGGCCAGCTGCGTGGCGGTCAGCTTGGAGCCGTCGTTCGCTTCCCAGGTGGCCGGCGGGCCGTAGTACTTGCCGACCTGCTTGCCGCTGCGGTCGTTCAGCTTTGCGTCGGGGCCGGCGAACACCCACTCGGTCTGGCCGGGGGCGTTGGCCTTGTCGCGGCATTCGTACGTGATCTCGCCCACGCCGACCGTTTCCATGGCCACCTTGTTGCCGGCGGGCACCTGGATGGTCGGCGGCAGGCTCGACTGGTTGAAGGTGGGGGCCATCGACATGGAGCCGCAGGCGGTGAGCACGGCGGCGGCGGAGATGGCGCCGAGAACGGCGATCGAACGGGAGGTGTGCATGAAATTACTCCTGGGTTGTAGAGGGTCAGCAGCTCCTCGCTGCTGAAGGATCTACACACCAGATGCGCGTTTGGATGCAGGGGATGCAAACTTTTTTTGCCCCCCGACCTGATGGGTCTGCGCAACAAGCCGTCGCGAAACGTCGAAACCCGCGGCCAACGTGACAAATTTTTGGCCGGTTCACACTGGGCCACAGTGTCATCAGCCGCCGCCTTCTAGAACCCCCAGACCACAACTGGGAGGTTCCAAGATGATGCGAAAAATTCTCGTGGTCGGCGATCCGCCGGCCCCTGGCGGCCGCGTGCTGCCCTACGACGGGCCGCTGTTCAACCTGTATGGCCATCGGGTCGCGTTGATCGGCGGCAGGGCTTACTGCGAGGGGTGCAACAGCGTCGGCATCATCGCCAAGGTCGGCGGGCGGCGCCGCCCCCGGTTCATATCGGAGGTCGCGCTGGAGGGCGATGTGGTGATTTGCCATTGCCCGGTGCCGCAACCGCTGGTTTCTGTGTTGCAGCAGACGGCGATATATGACGATGACGACGCACACGCGGCTGGAGTCGTTTTCACGGGCACGGAACTGGCCGCGAAAGTTGCGCCCGACCCCGGACTCGAGATGGCCGCGTTCAAGAAGGCAGTGGACGCTGCCGTCACGCATCCGCCGGAGGCCGAACAGACCGAGAACATCTGCCCGAACATGACCAACAAGGAGTTCGCAGCAATGGCGCTGAAGTTGCGCGATACGGCGGTCGACTACATCACAAGGCAACGGCTCCCGGAGTTGAATCGCTGGGACAAACAGGCCCAAGCCCGTGTGAAGACATGGTTCGGCATCGCCGATCAATCCACGCGCGAGCATCTGCAGAAAGGCTTGGCATCCTGCGTGCGTGTGCTGAACGGTTTGGAGGCCAAGAACTTTGTCCGCTTCACCGAAGGCGGCAAACTGGCAATGTGCGTCATGGGCAGCGCTTCGGGTACTGTTGCCGCGGTATGCAAGCCCGACACCGCCACTCACACGATCGCCATCGCGCTCGACTTCTGCACCTTCAAGTGGGACAACAAGATCCACTTCGAGACGCATGAAGTGTTGGATGGCGACTCCCGACTACTGACGTTGCTTCACGAAGTCACTCACTTTGACGACACTTTCAGTTCCAGCGACGAGTGGTACGGAACGAGGATTTCAAGAATCAATGCAGCAGATCCAAAAAACCGAGCCAAAGCAAGAATGAATGCGGACAGCATCGCCGCGTACATCCTGGGCGTCACGCACGAAGGCCTCGCATGAAGAAATACCTCCGCACCGGCATCGCCATTGCCTGCATCCTCGCGCCCGCATGGGCCACCGCATGCTCATTCAGCGGCCTCGAACACGAGGTGCAGTTCGCGCCCGCCAGCACACACCTCGAATCCCGCGAGCTCATCGCCCTGACGAACTGGTTTGTGGTCCAGCGAGACCCGAACAGGGCGACCGGGGGCGTCTACCGCGCCAGCATCTTCGCCAGCGCCATCAAAGACGATGTCGATTCATCACGAAAGGCGCAGCGCCGCCTTGCCGAGGTGGCCGACCTTCTGAAGACGCTGGGCACCGGCGCCTCGTTCGAAGTGCAAACCCACGTCGAGGTGTTCGAAAGCCGGTCGATCAGGCATCCCGAGCGCCTTGACGTTCTGAACGCAACGGTCCAGCCCGCATGCGCAAAAACAGGCTCATGCTGCAAATGGACCGAGGGTCCAGCCCCTCAATACAAATAAACCGCCCCCGCATAAGGCACCGAGTTGTCCGCCTGATTCCCCCCGATGCCCGTCGAATTGCTCGCTTCCCTGGCCGCGCCCACCGCGAGCGTCTTGCCGTCCGCGGACAGCGCGAGCCCGTAGCCGAAGACGTCGCCGTTGTCCGGGTTCGGCGCCTTCACGAAGGTCTTCAGCGTCCAGGTGGCGCCGGGCTTCTCGTACAACATGACCGCGCCCGTGGTGATGCCCGCCACCGGCGTCATGTCGCCGTTCACGCCGGCCGATGGCGCGCCGTCGAGGAAGCTGGCAATGGCGATCAGCGAGCCGTCGGCGGACGCCGCCGTGCCGGTACCGCCGAAGCGGCTCTCCTGCCGGGGAAAGGGCGCGGAGATTCGTTGCTCCAGCTGGTAGCCCGCGCCGACCCGGCGATACACGTACAGCGCGCCGGCCACCGTGTAGCCCGCGTCGTTCTCGCGGGTCGCGCCCACCAACACCACCTCGCCGTTGCCCGACATGGCGACCGAGCCGCCGAACCAGGCGTTGGCCGAGGGCGTGGGCGATTCGAAGCGCGTGTTCAGCGTCCAGGTGCCGGGGCCGGCGGCCCTGGTGTACACGTAGGCGGCGCCGGCGTCGGCGATGCCGCCCACGTTCTCGTACTGCGAGCCCACCGCGATGGTGTTGCCGTCCTGCGAAATGGTGGCAAAGGCGCCGAAGAGCGAGCCGTCCTGGCCGCTCGGTGCGTCGACGCGCTGCTCGATCGCCCAGACGCCCGCCGTCTTTCGGTACACATAGAAGTTGCCCGGCCCCGGACTGCCGTATTCGGACACCGTGGCCACCGTGCCGTCGCTCGACACGCTCAGGAACGCGCCGAAATCGCCCCGGCTGCGAGGCGCCGGTGAGGTCCACGTCTCGCTGTGCGCCCAGCCTTGCGGCCCGCGCGCATACACCTCGACCTGCCCGCCCGCGAGGTCGCCGGTCTGGAAGCGCCCCGCGAGCAAGGTGCCCTCGCCCGACAGGCTGAGGCTCCCCGGCGCCGACCCGGGCCACACCAGCGTCTGCACCCAGCGCCAGGTGCCCGCGTCGTTGTTGTACATGTGGACCGCGTTCGCCCGCACGTCGCCGATGGCCATCACCAGCCCGTCGGGCGTGAACGCGACGGCGTTTCTGTTCTGGCCCAAGGTGGACGGGCCGGCAAGGTCCGTCGGCCGCTTGAAGTACCCGATGGCCAGCGTGGCGTCGGGCAGCACCGGGGCCGACCAAGCGCTGCAGCCGTTGGCGTTGCAGGCCTGCAGCGCATAGCGGTAGGCCGCGGGCGGCGCGGTCAGCACCAGGTTCTGCAGCGCATAGCTGGTGGTGCCGGCGAGGTTGTCGGCCAGCACGCTGAAGCTGCCGCTGTTCGTCGGGTCTTCGCCGAGCCGGTAGTAGGCGGCGCTGGCGACGGCCGCCCAGTTGAAGAGAAAGGCCTTGGGCGCATAGCCCACCGACGGCGGCGCGGGCACGGCGGGCGGCAGGGCCGTGGGGTCGGCCACGCAGACGGCGGCGATGGTGCTGACGGGCGCGGTGGCGATGCCGCTTGCATTGGTCAGCGTGCACAGCTGGCCGGCCGGCTGGGTGCGCACGGTCACGTCGTAGGCCGCGCCGTGCGGCAGCGCCTGGGCAAAGCCGAAGCCGCCGTTGGCCGACACGCTCAGTTCGTCGGCGCCGTTGTTGTTGTTGCGCAGCACCAGCGTGCCCGGGGCGGACAGGCCGCTGACGGTGCCGCCGATGGCGTAGGTTTGCACGGCGCAGACGACGCGCACGTCGCTCACGTTGGCGCCGGCCACGGTGCCTTGGGCCGCGCTGACGGCGCAGGTCTGGCCCTCGGGCTGCTGCGCCACGGTGACGCTGTAAGGGTTGCCGCCGACCACGCCGGTGGCGAAGACAAAGGCGCCATCGGCCGTGAGCTGGAGCTCGTCTTTGTCGTTGTTGCGCAGGACGACGGTGCCGGCAAGGCCGCTGACGGTGCCGCCGATGGTGAAGCTGGTGGCTGTAGCAGGCGGCGGCGGAGGCGGTGGGGAGACGATGGGCAGGAAGCCCGGGCTTCCACCACCGCCGCCGCCTCCTCCTCCGCCGCAGGCCGTGATGAGCAGGGCTGCGAGTGCGGCGCCGATGGTGCGGAGGGCGCGTTGGGCCGGGAGGTGTTTGGTTCGCACCGAATGCTGTTGTTGTTCCATCTGTGCAACCCTTTTGTGAATTTTTGTCGCTGGCGATGGTAGGGCTGCGGGCGGGCTGGGGCCATACCCGAGAACAGGTAGCTTGCGTGGGGCGCGCTCGTTGCCAGCGCCTGTTGTTCAGGGCGCAACCACGCCGACGGGGTGCCTTGCTCCGCGAATGTCCCCCGCCCTTCGGGCTCCTCCTGATTTCGCTGCGCAAGACACCCCATCGGCGTGATCGGTTTGGGCGCAGCTGGGGGTGATCGACGGAATACGGGCGCGGGTGGTGAGCGGGACGTGCGGGTGCGCGATGCGGTCGGGGCAGGCGGGCGAGCGGGCCGGACCTGGCGGGGGAAGAAAACGTCGGGTGAAGGAAGGAAGAAGGCCGCCGGAGTCACCTTGCCGGCGGCCCGGCGCTTACTTATTTATCTACTTACCGGCTTACCTATGTCGCCGAGGGCAGGCTGCTGCCGCCTTGCAACACGCGGCGCACATCGGCGGCGGCTGAGTTGACGGCGTCGATGCGCGCCACGAGCGCTTCGTTGAGCAGGCTCAGCAAGGCACTGAGTTCGCTGCGCGTGGGGATGAGCGATTCGCTGTCGTCAGGGGCACCGGGTTCGATGAGCTTTTCGAACGCGCTGTAGGCGCGCAGCACTTCGTTGAGGCTGTCGGCGTCGTCGCAAGTTTGGATTGCGAGGTCGTCGAGGGTGGGGGATGTGGAACCAGCGCTTGATTGCGCGGGTGTGGATGCGGATTCAGCCATGTACGGCCTCCCAGAACTTCGGTTTGCAACAACCGCCGCACCCGCTTCCAAACGGTGGCGGCAGCTCGAACGGGTTGGAAGACCGGGAAGCTCTGACGAGAACCGGCAAGGCTCGCGCCTTCCCGTTCGAGCCGCCAAAAACTGGAGGCGCAAACAGAAAAGCCGCAGACCATGTTGCGGTGACTGCAGCTTTCGTCGCAGAACTTCGACGGGCTTCCAAACCCGGTCGCGATTTTTTACGCGACGGTGCAGTATATCTGCACCGGCCGCGGAGCCACAGCACACGAAGCAACCCTGTCTATGTAGACGGATATTGGTTAATTTGCTCAATAGCGTCTAGCGCAATATCTTCCGCTGGGTCAAAAGCTGTAGAAAGAATCTTTGAATGTCGTGGAATTTCAGAAATTCCGTGCAAACAAGCAATTTCTTGAATAAACAAATCGTCGCTGCGCATGAGATCTCGATCGGCGCCTTTTTGCGCGAATTGCAGCAACTTGTTTCCTCCGTCATCAAGTTTGGCAACATCACCTCGCACACCGTTCATTTGGAATATCGCCAATGCCTCGCGATTTGAGCTAGAAGAAGGAGGATTTAGGAGTTTGGCGTCGTAGTGCATCGTTCTCATCGGCTGGGCAGCAGCTTGTGCTGCATTAGTTCCGAAACGCATGATGTTGTCGAGAGAGCCCGTTCCAACGGCGTTGGCAACGGCACTATGCAACTGCATTCCGTCAATTGAGTTTACCGCATGCCCTATAGATACGAGCTCACTGGGAGGTGAAAGATATGTAAGTTGCCCTAGGCGATAACGAAGCTTTGAGATTTGACTCTTCTTCTCGAGCAGAGTGAATCCATCTACGCGCCGAACAATATCCCAAACTTCATTTTGATACTTCTCTCGCAAGGTTTTTGCTCGACTCAATATACTTTGCTCCGAGACATTTCTGACGCTCGATTGAAACCACTTGAGCTGAAGTAATTCTTGAAATTTCGTCAGGTAGCTTTTCTCGCGAACTGCGGCCCCATAGTCTGGAACTGGAATACGGTAACCGTTCTGGAAAAAACTCTGCTCAAGGGTTTCGCGATTGTTAGGATATAAAAGCAAAAATCTTTTCAGATCTCCAATTAACCCAGCCCACGATTCCGCACCTTTTTCCTCGGAATAATCGCCTTCGCGGGCAAGCCAGTCCTTCGCACTAATATTGATAGATTTAGGAGAATCCGAGGGGTGAAGATCAAGCCCCAACTTCTCCAACTCTACTCGAAGAATTTCCTTAGAGGCATTAATTTCATTTGAACTTCCGACTAGAGTCACGTCATCTACATATCTAGTATATTTTGCAATGCCGGCCATCATTAGCTCATCCACTCGGCGCAAAACCAAATTTCCGATCAAATGACTGAATGCCGGCCCAGTCAAAAGATGTCCGCCTGACCCACTAGACGCAATTGCATGATCGCTAAGAATGCGATCCCCCAGTTCGCAGTATTTTTTTAAAATTTTCGTTGACTTACAAGCCGAATGCCAAGCCTGCCGAGCAATCGCTATTTTAATTGAAGGATAAAATTTCCTAATATCCAAAAATTCAACCCTTGCCTCTGGCCTTTCCCGACAAGCATCTAAGATTGCTGAATGGCGAGCTCGGAGTCCGTGCATATATGGTTTAAATATGCCTGACGTCTCAAGCTCTTCGGGTTGCTGATAACTAAAAACATTTCTCCCGGGAAGAAAATTGCCGCCCGCTCCACCACAGGCATCGATTAACGCTGACTCTGCCAATGCTTCATTAGCCCCTGGCAATAACAACTCCCTTAGACCAACGCCTCCATTTGCATCAATTTCTTTAAAATGCTGAACTGGGAAATATGCTGGCGCGCTCCTTCTAATAACCAAATCTACAGCAACCTCACGAATCCAATGATCAGAGCGAGCCGCCGAATTTTCTAGGTAATAACGCAATCCAAGATACGTAATTACGTCCCTTTTTCGATATTGATTGATTGCACGGGCGGCCAACTTTCCGGATTTCATCTTCATAGACTATTTTTCGTAAGATCAATTGGCATCACAGCCAACCTAACAGCAGCAAAATTCCCAGGCTGTAGGGGCAGAGAAAATTTGGCTGATGATCGAAAGGCAGGTCCATCTGCATTTTTATTTGCATCGACGATGCCGAATTTCGACAGGGTATTGTTAAAAAAACTTAACAGAAAGGAGAAGAATCCACCATTACCCGTTGCTCGATTCATATCCGGCTCAATCCAAATCGCGAAACTTTTTTCTCCAGAAGCATACCGAAAAAGCTCGTCCAATTGAGGCCGAGCGTCTTTTTGTCTTTTTTCTCTTACCAAAAATCCATTGAAATTTGCAACCACCAATAATTTCGCCGGGGCCACACTTCCTTTAATTACACAATTTTTAATCAAAGTAGTTGTACTTACCGGGTCCGTAACATCCCAGCTTACGAAATTTAACTCAACAGTAATCGCCTGTTCCTCGAGAAAATCCAGAACTGAGGCGAACATATCTTTGGCGTGATTAACCGCATAATTTGAAAATTCACCTGCAATGAGATGCACCTTCAATGGCACTCTTGGTAAAACGCTTGCCTTCCGAAGTTCAGCAATAGTCGTCAAAAAAGACAATGTTGCGGCACCAGCACCACAAGGAGCATCAGTCAATGCCAGGGCAGCTCCTGCGGTTGATCTTATGAAATTATTGGAGGTAGAACCAATTTCATTTTTTGGATCAAGCACGGCGAGCATGGCGCGGGCAGCGGACCCATCAAAAGCTTGTGCAAAATGTTCGTCAGCGCTTTCTTGTGTCAGCCCACCCACTGGGCCTTTATCTCGATTAGCACTCAATTCTCGAAGATTCTTCTGATCTACTAAATTTACATATGCAATTGCCAAAGGCTCGGGTAGGGTTAGCCTGTCCGTATTTTTATTCCAAAGGTAATCCGGCAGAAGATCAGGATCTAACAATCGGGCATCGAATTTGGTCATTGTCAAGCCAAGTTATTTAATTCGCGAAGATATCGAATCGTCACTGATTCTTGACCTAGACAGTACTTAATGCAACCGCCAATTGCTCTCGGCAGAAAACTTGGAGCTCCACGCGTTCTAGGTTTGCGTAATTTCAACAACCAAAAAGACACCGTTACCCCTATCTGACTCTTGCTCCTGGAGCAACTATCTTCTGCCTACCTTCCCATTTATCCGCAAAGGTATCCGCAAGACACTCCTCCTAACCCATCCAGGAGTGCCTCATGCCCATCGCCCTACTCGCGCTGACCCTCAGCGCCTTCGCCATCGGAACGACCGAGTTCGTCATCGTTGGCCTCATCCCCACGGTCGCCGCTGACCTCGCCATCAGCCTGCCTTCGGCGGGCCTGCTGGTCAGCCTCTACGCCCTGGGCGTCGCCATCGGCGCGCCGGTGCTCACTGCCCTCACGAGCAAGCTGCCGCGCAAGGCGCTGCTGCTCGGGCTGATGGCGCTGTTCACGCTCGGCAATCTGCTGGCGTGGAAGGCGCCCAGTTATGAATCGCTGGTGGCCGCGCGCATCCTCACGGGGCTGGCGCACGGGGTGTTCTTCTCCATCGGCTCGACCATTGCCACGGGCCTGGTGCCCAAGGACAAGGCGGCCAGCGCCATCGCGATCATGTTCACCGGGCTCACGGTGGCGCTGGTCACCGGCGTGCCGCTGGGAACGTTCATCGGGCAGCACTTCGGCTGGCGCGAAACCTTCCTGGCGGTGTCGGCGCTGGGCGTTGTCGCCTTTGTCGGCAGCTGGATCTTTGTGCCCTCCAACATCCGCCACACGCCGCCGGCCTCGCTGGCGCAGCAAGCCAAGGTGCTGGCCGAGCCGCGCCTGTTGCTGGTGTATGCCAAGACGGCCATCGGCTACGGCGGCTCGTTCATTCCGTTCACCTTTCTGGCGCCGATCCTCACCGACGTGTCGGGCTTCAGCGCGGGCGCGGTGGGCTGGGTGATGCTGGTGTACGGCGTGTCGGTGGCGGCGGGCAACATCTGGGGCGGCAAGCTGGCCGATCGGCTGGGGCCCATTCCGGCGCTGAAGATCATCTTTGCGCTGCTGGCCGTGGTGCTGCTGGTGTTCAACTTCGCGGCGCCGCACAAGTGGCTGGCGCTGGTGGCGGTGCTGATGTGGGGCGCGGTAGCGTTCGGCAACGTGCCGGGGCTGCAGGTGTATGTGGTCAAGCAGGCCGAGCGCTTCACGCCGCAGGCGGTGGACGTGGCCTCGGGCCTGAACATCGCAGCCTTCAATCTGGGCATTGCCCTGGCAGCCTGGGCCGGCGGCCTGATCGTGACGCACCTGGGCCTCATGCACACGCCATGGATCGGCGCGCTGGTGGTGCTGGTGTCGCTGGGCCTCACGCACTGGAGCGGAAAGCTTGACGCAAACCCCCAGTCTTCGCGCACTTCGTGTCGCTCCGCCAACCCCCTTGCAGGGGGCAACGCCAGCGGCCCGGCAAAGCCGGTTCCGCGGCATTCCTCGAATTGAATCCACCCCAACTCTTCCAAGGACCAACACCATGACAACGACCAACAACCCCAACACCATCCCCGCCTTCGGCCTCGGCACCTTCCGCCTCAAGGGCCAGGTGGTGATCGACTCGGTGAAGAACGGCCTGGACGTGGGCTACCGCGCCATCGACACCGCGCAGATCTACGGCAACGAAGCCGAGGTGGGCCAGGCCATCGCCGAAAGCGGCGTGGCGCGTAGCGAGCTCTTCATCACCACCAAGATCTGGACGGACAACTACGCCAAAGACAAGCTGGTGCCCAGCCTGAAAGACAGCCTCGCCAAGCTGCGCACAGACCATGTGGACCTCACGCTGATCCACTGGCCCTCGCCCGGCAATGCGGTGCCGGTGGCCGAGTTCATGGGCGCGCTGGCCGAGGCCAAGGCGCAAGGGCTCACCCGGCACATCGGCGTGTCGAACTTCAACATCGCGCTCATGCAGGAGGCCATTGCCGCCGTGGGCGCAGAGAACATCGCCACCAACCAGGTCGAGCTGCACCCGTACCTGCAGAACCGCAAGGTGGCGGAGTTCGCGAAGAGCCAAGGCATTCGCATCACCTCGTACATGACGCTGGCCTACGGCAAGGTGATTGCCGACCCGGTGATCGAGGCGATTGCGAAGGCGCACGACGCAAGCACCGCGCAGGTCACGCTGGCGTGGGCGATGCAGCTGGGGTATGCGGTGATTCCTTCGTCCACGAAGCGGGCGAACCTCGAAGGCAACCTGAAGGCGCGGCAGTTGACGCTGACGGACGCCGAGATGGCGCAGATGGCGGCGCTGGAGCGCGGCGAGCGGCTGACGGACCCGGCCGGGCTGTCGCCGGCGTGGGATTGACGTCTCGATTGAGGTTGAACGTGCGCTGATTCCGCACGCCTCGCGCTCGAAGTGGCGAACTTGTCCCACACGGTGTCGGCCCCATCCCACCACTGCGCGAGGTGGCCGCTTTGCGGACGATGCCGCGATGACAACATCCGGCGAACCGCGCCCCGAACCGCGCCCAGAGGACGGCCCCGACAAAAGCCCGCTCGAGGGAACGGCCGCGCCAGCAGCCGTCGATGTGGCAACGGCCGCGGTGCTGCTTTGGCAGCAGTCGCCTGACATCGCCTTCGTGGTGCTCGACACCGAGGGCGTCATCACCGCCTGGCAGGGCGCCTCGAAGGCGCTCTTCGGCTATGCCGAGAGCGACATCGTGGGCCAGCCCATCGACGTGCTTTTTGTGGAGGAAGACCGCGCCATGGGCCTTCCGCTGCTGGAGCGCCGCGTGGCCGTGTCCGCGCACCGCTCCGAGGACGACCGCTGGCACCGGCGCAAGGACGGCGCCCGCATCTGGGTGGCGGGCAGCATGGTCGCCCTGTACGACCCGGCGCAAGCGGGGCAGCACATCGGCTTCGTGAAGGTGATGGCCGACCGCACCAACCTGCGCGCGCAGATCGAGACCACCGAGAACCGGCTCCAGACCGCCCACCAGACGCTGCAGGAGCGCGATGCGTTCTTCGGGCGCCTGGTGCACGAGGTGCGCAATGCGTTGGGGCCGATCCGCATTGCCACCGAGCTGGTGGCGCGCAAGGCGCTGCCCGCCGAAGAGGTGGCATCGCGCATCGACATCGTCAAGCGCCAGGTCACGCTGATGGAACGGATGATGAACGACCTGGCCGAGGTGGTGCGCTTCGGCGCGGGCAAGCTGCGGCTGGAGAAGACGGGGTTCGACCTGGGTGCGGAGGTGGTCGCCATCGCCGACGTGGTGCGCGCGGACGCCGCGGCCAAGCAGCAGGCGCTTTCGGTGCTGGTGCCGTCCGCGCGCATACCGATCGTGGCGGACCGCCAGCGCCTGCACCAGATCGTTTTCAACCTGCTGCACAACGCGATCAAGTACACGCCGGCCGGCGGAAAGATCTGGCTGCGCTGCACGGTGGAAATCGATCACGCGGTCATCCGGGTGGAAGACACGGGCATCGGCATCGACGCCGCCCTGCTGCCGGTGATCTTCGACCTGTTCACGCAAGAAGACCCGCACCGATCGGACGGCGGCTTCGGCGTGGGGCTGTCGCTGGTAAGGGACCTGGTGCACGCGCACGGCGGGTTCGTGGAGGTGCGCTGCGACGGCAAAGGCCATGGCAGCGAGTTCGCGGTGCGGCTGCCGCTCGCGGTGCCTGAAGCGGCTGCGTGACGGCGGCGCTTTCCGGGGCCATGCCTGCGCGCCTGCGGGTCATTGACACATCGCTCCGGCGAGCGGCATCCTTCTTGCACCGTCTGTGTGGGCCAGGACGGCAAAAAAATCAAACCTGCTCGATCACGCGGCACCTCAGACTTTCTGCTGACCCACCATGCTCAAGATCCTTCTCGGCATCGCCGCAAGTCCCTTGATCGCCGTCGTCCTGTTCTGCATCGGCTTGCTCGGTGCCGCCGCGCACCTGGTCGCGATGCCGGCGCTGTTCTTGTGGGAGCGCCACCTCGAGCGCAAGCCGCCAAGGCCGCCGCGCGGGCCGGAGGATTCAGCCAGCTGAGGCGTCGTTGCGCATCCAGCGATTGATTGATCAGCCGGCGACGCAACGCAGCGCGTTCAACGCATCGCACTCGGCCTTCAACTCGGCCGCAACCTTCTCGGGCGCCGCGTACAGCTCGACGATGTCGCGCTCGCCGACGCAGTGGCCATCGAGGCGCACATAGATGCGCTTGAAGTCGCCACCGAGTGCCCTGCCCACATCGTGCAGGCACTCGGCGAGGGTGGCGAAGCCACTGTTCCTGTAAGAGCTCGGCGGTATCACGCCCTTGGAGCGCGGCGCTCGCACGGCGTAAGCGAACAAGGCGCCCTCGCCACGCAGCTCGACGACGGGCTGCAGGATGGGCTGGGCGTTCGCTTTGCTTTTCATGGGCGGAGTTTATTTAAAACCCGCCGCGTGGCCGTCTCGCCTGCCAGGACAGCACACTAGGGCAGCGGCAGGAGCGGCACGAACCCCCATGCCTGTTTCTCGAACTCGTTGAAGCTGATCGGGCCGGCCATCGCTGGCGCCGCGGACTGGTCGCTGGAAAGCTGGATGACCATGGGCGTCTGCGAATTGCTCGAATGGGCTTTGCTCTGGATGTACCAGTAGCCGAGTTTCTCGGTGGACAGGAGGCACCAGAGCTGGTACTCGGACGGCTGCGTGTCCTTCGGCATCATGAACAGGGGCCTGGGCTCGAGCGGCAGGTTCGGCTCGATCGGCGTATACGGCTCGAGCGTGACGACGAAGTCGGTGCTCATCTGCGTCTGCAGGTACCACCACCCCGGGTTCTCCGGGCCTGCGGCAACGAACATCCATTGCTGGTTGCTGCTGTTCGGCGAATTGCGCGAATAGCCGATGACCTTGGTGCCCGCTGCGGCGTTGTTCTGGAACACATCGAGCACGTAATGGCTTCCGGCCAGGTGCCGGATGGCGTAGGGGCCAAGGTCCAGCGGACCCATGGTCGGGGTTGCTGGCGAAACATCTTTTTGAAGGATCGACATCGTTGCTCCTTGAGAGGAATACGTACGTTCGTGGAATGCAGAGAAACAGCGCTCAGGCGCGCGCGGCGCTGCGCTGGGCGTCGCCCAGGAGGGGGTCGTCGACGACGATGCTCGTCCTCCAGTAGGCCTTGATCAATGCCTCCGCCTCGGAGGTGTCCGCGGTCCAGCCCTTGTCCTGCAGCAGCTGGATGGCCTCGGGGTACGTCGTGTTCTCCGGAATGAAGAAGGGCAGCCTCGGGTTGAGGTTGACGTAGCGATCCCCCAGCAGAAAACCGGCCAGCGTCGGCATGAGGTTGCAGGAGGTTCCGTTCAGGCTCATGTCCAGGACCGGCCCGGGCGTGGACTGGTTCATGAGGAACGGCGGCGTGTTGTTGAACGGGTTGCCGTCGCCCGTCATCCACTGGTTGGCCCCCCACTTGTGGGTGTCGCTCGCAATCCAGTCGTGCATGAGGCCGGTGCCGATGGTGATGGCCGTGATGTCCTCCAGCTTGTGCCCTGCCTGCACGGCCAGCGCGATGGCCGCCACCGTCGGATCGTGGTTGAAGAAGGCGCCGTCGACATTGCCTTCGTACGAGCCCAGCTGCCCCGGCATCGCACCGCTGGAGGTGGCGGCCTTGGCGATGAGCACGTCGCCCATGCCCGGCGCCATGTTCGTGTACATGACCGGTGCCCAGGGCGTGGGCGTCACGACGCCGTCGGCCGAGGTGGAGAGGCCGCCGACATTGAAGGTCACGAAAAGTACCTTGCGTTCGAGTTCGGAGACTTTCATGACCGGATGCAGCGCCAACTGCGAACCGAACACTTCGTCGATGTCGTACGCGGGCGTGTTCGGGTCGGTGTTCATCTTGTCGTAGAACTTGATCTCGCCGGTCTTGAAGAATTCGACGAGCTCCTTCGCAGTCTTTCCGGCAAGAAGTTCGCTCGTGATGATCGACCCTGTCGAGCACCCTGCGATCAGATCGGTCTCATCCACGATGCCGGGAAATTTCTCCTGCAGTTTCTGCAGGATCGTGACCGACATCAGTCCGCGTATGCCACCTCCGACGAACGAGAGGATGGTGAATTTTTTTCCAGGCTCTGCCATGACCAGCTCCTTTCAAATCATTGAACTCCCCGGGTCGGGGAAGCGGAGTCTCTGCCTGTGGCAGGTGCATCGTCTACGCGTGGAATCCCGTTCAATCCATCGACGTAATTCCGGATGCCACGCAAGAGATCGGTGTCCTCGAATGCATCGTCATGCGGGTTGCAACGCGGTCCTTGGTTCGCACGATCGGGCTCGAGGAGACCGGCCAGGCAGCCAGACGAATGCCTCAGTACGCATCGATGCACGGAGCAGGCCGAACGGCTGCGCGGCAAGCGCGTCTGAGGGTCCAGTCGGTCGGTCAGTCGCTCGTTCAACCGGCGGCGCGCCACTGGCCGGACTCGGGGCACACGCTGGCCCGTGCGCCGTTCAGCCACACCTGTTCTTCACTCAATCGCGATGCAGTCGAAGGGTCGGTGTCGAAGTCGATCCGAAGTGCGCGCGCCACATCGGCGTTCTCGATGGGGAGCTCCCAGGTCAGGAAGAGTTGGGTGCAGTCGCAATCGGATGCGAAGTCATCCGCATCGAAGCCGCCGCTGCCGCGGCGGATCACCGCATGCGGCTGCGCGGTGTCGAACATCAGCACCGTACCCCGGGCCAGCGGGATGCGGTGGCCGATGCAGGGGAAGTACACCTCGAGCCCCTTGTCTTCGCTCACGAAGAGATTGCAGAAAGCCGCGCTTCCGTATTGCTCGCCGTCATGGTGGTACTTCGCGCCGCGGCAAGCCATCAGCGCGATATCGCTTGAAGCGAGCACGCCGTTCAGCCCAAGCGTGTGCGTCCATTCGGTCGCGGCCTCTACGCAGCGCTTGTAGTCGGGCCATCGCATGCGGGCGCGCGCCAGCGACAGAGGCTCGACGTCACCGGGCTCCAGGAAGAGGGTCGCGACGATCTCCCGCTCCCAATCGGCCAAGAGCCGCGCGGGCGGCTGTGGCACATCGACCGTGCCCGACAGCACGACACCGCCCACGCTTCGGCTGCGCAGGGCGGTGTCGCTCCAGAAGTAGGACGTGAGGCGGTGGCTCATCCGAGCCAGTGTAGTGAGCGGGTTATCTGATTTCGAAAAGGCTGGCGTTGCTGCGAACGGCGCAGGACCAACGACCGGCCACCGGGCTGTGATCAGCCCGCGTTCTTGAGCGACTGCTTGGCCTTGTCGGCCGAGCTCTTCGCGCGGTTCTTGTGATAGCCCGACTTGACGTTGTTCACGGCCTTGCCGACCGGGCCGCTCTTCTTGGCCTTGCTGTCGGCCTGCTTCTCGTCGATCTTGTGCTGGGCGGCGTCGGTCGCCTCGGAGGCGGCCTTGCCGATCTGGGCGCTGGCGGTGCCGGCGGCCAGCAGAGTGAGCGATGTGGCGATGGCGATCAGGGCTTTGTTCATGGGGTGTTCCTCCAGATGTTGTCGATGCCTGATATTTGCATCGCCCGCAGCAAAGCCGTGTCAGCCGTCGCCGCGCATGCCCCGGGGCCGCGCCCGACAGCTTGGGGGCCTCGTCTGTCAGCGGATCGAATCCAGGTATGTGTCCACCGATGCGCCCCACAGGCGCTGCACGGTATAGGTGCTGTGGCCATCCTGGCCTTGCGGCGGCGTGAGAACGGTGAACGTGCCCTTTCCGCCCGCCGCCTGAAATGCCTTGAAGTTGCCGCGGCTGTGGGCAATGGGGTAGTACGGATCCTTTTCGCCGTACAACCAGAGCGTCGGCCCGGGGAAGGCGGCGCCGCGCGCGAAGAGTTCGCCGTTCACCTTGACCGCGTCCGGGCACAGCGCGCCGAGCCAGCCGCCGACGAAGTTGATCGCGCCCACCACCTCTTGCGGATGGAGGCCGGCATAGGCCGTCGCGAGAATGCCGCCGCGCGAGACACCGCCGATCACGATGCGCTTGGCGTCTACGTCGGCGCGCTGCCGGATCGCCGCCATGGCGACGCCGATGTCGGCCAGTGCGCGCTCGGCGCCGGGCAACGACAGCGAAGCCTGGCATGAATAGCGCGAGCGATCGGCTTCAAAACCTTCGTCGTACAGCCCATCGGACTTGCCCCGTCCCCGGCGCTGCGGATAGACGACCTGCCAGCCGCGCGCGACGAAGAATGCGCTCACCTCGGGGCTGACCCATGTGAGCGGAAACCACTCCGGGCGATTGCCCATGCCTGTGGACCCGTGGTTCATGACAAGCGTCGGAAAAGGCCCGTCGCCCTCGGGTCGGTGGACGACCATTTCCAGGCGAACGGGCTTGCCGCTTTCCGTGAACGGAGTGTCCAGCCATTCGACGCGCCGCACGTAGGCGGGCGGCCGCCGCGACAGCACGCCCACGGACAGCAGTTGGGTGTCCGGCCGCCAGATACCGAGCTCCATGTCACCGTCCTGGCGAAGACGCAGGACCAGCTTGGCGCCGGTCTTCAGCCTGACATGGAGTTCGTCGTTCTCGAAGTGGCCGGGGGCTTCGTCGACGACTGTCTGCAACAGGCTTGCGCCCGCATAGGTCACGGTCGCGCCCGTGGCGGAGAGGTCTCTGATCGACACCTTGACGTCGCAACCCGCCCCGCGGCATGCCCACCCCTTCCAGATGCCGCTCCAGGGCGCCACGGCGGCAGGTGCAGTGGCGTCCTCCGCCAATGCAGCCACCTGCGGCGGCAGCTCGGCCGCTACGGGGCTTTCTGAAACGGCCCGCGGCAGATCGCCGATGTAGCTGGGCCAGGCAGTCTGGGCCGACACGGCCATGCAAACGCCAAGGAGAAACGCACCTACAAAACCTTGCTTCAAAAGGACCCCCATCCGTTTGTCTGACGATTGAAATACACACCGCGTGCGATTCTTACAGCGATGCCACCTCGGCCAGCAACGCACCATCGCGCGCCACCACCCGGCCGCCCGCCACCACCAGCTTGCGCACCGGCCGCGCCACCACCGCATGCGCGAGCGTCTGCGCATCGACCAGCACCAGGTCGGCACGGTCGCCGGCTTGCAGCCCATAGGCCTCGAAGCCGCAACCGCGCGCGCCCGAGTGGGTGACGGTGTCCAGCGCCACTTCGACTTCGTCGTCGCGGCGCAGGTTGTAGCGCAGGCCGATGAGCATGGCGCGCTCCAGCATGTCGGGGTTGCCGTAGGGCGTCCACGCGTCGCGGATGCCGTCGTTGCCGCCGAGCACGGTCACGCCGGCCTGCCTGCAGGCCAGGAGCGGCGGCACGCTGCGCGAAGGCGGCGCGCTGGTGATGAGCACCACGCCCAGCCTGGCCATGCGCGCGAGCAGCGCGTCGCGCGTGCGTTCGCCGATCTCGTGCACATCGCCCAGGCAGAAGCCGTGGCTGATGGCCGCCTTGCCCTGCATGCCCAGCGCCTCGGTGCGCTGCAGGATCAGGTCGAGCGAGGCCGCGCCCATCGCGCCGGGTTCGTGCAAGTGAATGTCGACGGGGCGCTGGTGGCGGTCGGCAATGCCGAAGAGCACATCGAGCGACTTCACGGCGTCGCCGTCGATGGCGCAGGGGTCCAGGCCGCCCAGCACGTCGGCGCCGAGCGCGAGCGACTGGTCGAGCAACTCCGCAGTGCCGGGCCGGCCCAGCAGGCCCGATTGCGGGAACGCGACGACCTGGATCTGCTGCAACCCGCGCAGCGTCTCGCGCGTGCGCAGCGTGCCTTCGAGGTGGCGCAGGCCGGCTTGGGTATCGACATCGACATGCGTGCGAAGCCGGGTGGTGCCCAGCGCCAGAAAAGCCTTGGCCAGCACCAGCGACTGCGCGCCGGCGTCGTGTCCGCTGGCGTGGCGAAAGGCGCGCTCGTTCTCGATCTTGTCGATGAGTTGCGTGCCCACTTCGTTGCGGTACCAGGGCATGCCCCACATCGTCTTGTCCAGGTGGGTGTGGCCTTCGACCAGGCCGGGCAGCAGCAATGCGCCGCCGCCCTCCTCCACCGTGGCATCGGCCGGCGCGGACAGCGCAGCGCCGATGGCGGCAATGCGGCCGTCGCGCACCAGCACATCGACGGGTGACGCGCCCATCGGGCGCACGTTGCGGATCAGGATCGGGGACATGGTTTTATTTGTCGTTGAATGGCATCGAAGGGGTTCGTGCGGACAGCGTACCCAGATTCACGCGCGTGGTCAGCACATCCACGGTTCGGTCCAGACCGAAGTGTTCGTCAGGCGGTCTCGCGATCATCGACGCAACATGCAGACGACCCCACTCGCTCCGGCCGGCAAGGCCACGCCGCACCTCGCCTTCGAATGGGCACTGCTCGCGGTGCTCGCCACCTGCTGGGGCGCCTCGTACACCTTCATCAAGATCGGCGTGCAGACGCTGCCGCCGGTCACGCTGATCGCGGCACGCACGCTGATCGCCGCCCTGCTGCTGCTCGCGGTGCTGCGCATGCGCGGCCTGAAGCTGCCGACGGAGCCCGCCATGTGGCGGCGCTTCGTGGCGCAGGCCTGCCTGAACAGCGTGCTGCCGTTCACGCTCATTGCGTGGGCTGCGCGCAGTGTCGATGCGGGGCTGGCGACCATCCTCAACTCGACCTCGCCGATCTTCATCTTCCTGCTCGGCCTGTGCCTGAGCGGCGCGGAGAAGCCTTCGCCGCGCCGCTTGTTCGGTGTGGCGGCGGGGCTCGCGGGCATTTGCCTGATCGTCGGCGTCGAGGCGTTGCACGGGCTCGGGCATTCGCTGCGCGCGCAGTTGGCGCTGGTGGCAGCGGCCGTCTGCTACGCCTTTGCCGCGATGTTCGGCCGCGTGTTCAAGGGGCTGGACCCGATGGTGCCGGCCGCGGGCTCGCTGTTGAGCGGCGCGGCAATGCTGCTGCCCGCGAGCGTGCTGATCGACAGGCCATGGACGCTCGCGCCGTCGGCCGCGTCGATGGCGGCGGTGCTGGCGCTGGCGGTGCTCTCCACGGCGCTGGCCTTCACGATCTACTTCCGGCTCATCAAGACCCTGGGGCCGATGTCGACCGCCGCGCAGGCTTATCTGCGTGTGCCCATCGGCGTGGCGATCGGCATGGTCTTTCTGGGCGAGAGGCTGGTGCCCACCGCGTGGGCCGGGCTTGGGTGCATTGTGGTTGGGGTGGTTGCGATGACGATGCCTGCGCGCCGTTGATCGATGATTTTTCTAAATGCAGTGTTGTTGCGCTTTTACATTGCATTTGCACTTCTTTGATTGAGGTACAGCCCAACTGAAGCGCTGCCTTATTGGCACAGATGTTGCAAAAGCTGGTTCGCACTTTTTGTGCTGTATCAATCAATCAGGGAGTTTGCCTACATGGCTCATCAACACACAGTTGATTCGGAAGAACCGTCTGCGCAAGGGACACGGCGGCGTTCGTTACTCAGGGCCGGCCTGGCCTTGCCACTGGGATCCACCGCATTGCTGGCAGCGTGCGGTGGTGGCGGCAACGGTGGCGGAGCGTCGTTCGCCCCCGTGGCCAGCGCACCGCCGGTTCCGGAGACCGCACCCCCGCCCCCGGAGCCCACGCCCGCCGCTGTAGCGGTGGAGGCGCCACCCGTCGAAGCCCCGCCACCCAAGCCGGTGCAAGAGGCAGTGAAGAACGTACGCGTCCTCAATCTTCAGACCCCCACGTACACGCCGCCCGCCAATCAACGACTGCCGAGTGAAGACATCAAGACATATACCCAACGCGCCCTGCAAGAAAAATTCACGCTGCTTCGCGATGCACTGACACAGGGCCTCCCAAAGAAGAGCGCGGAGTCCGATCTCTGCTACTTCGTGGTGCCTGAGTTTTTCTGGAATGTGAACTGGGATGCGGTGCAGACCGAAGACGACATCAAGGTCTTCTCGAACACCTGCGTCGTCGAAGTACAGAAGCATGTGCGCGCATTGATCGCGCTGTTCCCGCAGGAGCAGTACGGCAAACTGGCGTTGCTGCCGGGAACCGCGCAAGTTCTGACAAAGCAGCGCATCGATGCCACACCCGCGCCCCTGGCCGATGACAAGAACGTCTCTGACAAGGACCTGCCATCCTACGAAGCGCTCAACTACGTGCTGGTGATCGACAACTTCAGCGAGGCCAACCCTGACGGCAGTCGACCGATTGCGATGTGGCCCAAGCGCAATGTGTCGCACATCGATTTCACTGCATTCAAAAACACGGCGGGCAGAGCCATGGAAGTCACGAAATACGGTCAGAAGTATTGGAAAGTCAGATTGGGCCCTTACAAGATCCTGGTCCTGAAGCAGTCCACGGCAACCGCTATATCGCTGGCAGGCGGGAAGCAATTCAAAGGCTTCGACAACGATCCACTCGGTGGTGTGCCGTTCGGCGTGGACGTCTGCCTCGATTACCTGTCCGCCTATACGGAAGAGGATTACACGCGGCGAGCGCAGATCGAAGACACCAACTACATCATCGACTTTCTGATCGCGTGCGGCATGACCGCCGACCCATCGACGCACAAGTACCTGCCCTCGGTGCAATACATCGTTCGCAACGATGGCATGGGCAGCGGCACTTGCGAGATCTTCAAACTCTCCGCCCCCGCCGACAAGACCGACGACGGAATCAGCACAAGACCCAGGAACCTCATGGTTCCACAAGCCAAGGTTGCCAGCCCGGGCCCGAACAGCATCCTCTTCGACTCCTACTTCGCCGTTCATCCGCTGGGGCAGTACCCAAGCACGGAGATTCCCACGGACCCGTTGCCCTCTCCTCTCGGGACGCCCATGTCCGCCTGAGCAGGGCGCACCGCCCACGGTCTTTCCAGCAGCAGCCCTGCCACCAAAGGGCCGGCTGCTGCGAAAGCCCGCGCTCAAAACTTTTGCGCCGAAGCTGTCATTTTTTACGCGGCTTTTAGACGCGTCCTCCTACGCTCCCTCCTTATCCATCCGTTAGCGATCTCCCTCGATGAAACACCTGATTCGCATCGCCCTGCCGATGCTCGCTCTCCCCACCCTGGCCGCCCTGCCGATGCTTGCGAGCGCGCAGCTCACCGGCAATGTCGCGCTCACCAGCAACTACAAGTTCCGCGGGCAAGACCAGGACATGCTGGGCAAGAACGACTACGCCAAGACAAGCGGCTTCAAGCCCGCCATCCAGGGCGGCTTCGACTACGCCTTCGGCGACAGCGGCTTCTATGTGGGCAACTGGAATTCGAGCGTCAACTGGCTCAAGGGCAACAGCCTGGAGAGCGATTTCTACGGCGGCTACAGATTCAAGGCCGGCCCGCTCGACATGGACGTCGGTGCGCTCACCTACATCTACCCCGGCAATTCATCGGGCAACACCACCGAGCTGTACGGAAGCGCCGGCTATACCGACGAAACCATCGGCTCGTTCACGCTGAAGTACTCGCACACGGTGTCCAAGGACTACTTCGGCTATGCGGGCAACAAGGCAGGCTCGGGCCTGAAGGGCACCAACACGGGCTACCTGAACCTGGCCTACAGCAAGGAGATCGCGCCCAAGCTCACGCTGAAGGCGGCGGTGGGCTACACGAACATGTCCAGCAACATTCGCAGCCTTGGCTACAAGAGCTACGTGGACTACAACGTGGGCGCGTCGTACGACTTCGGCAACGGCCTCTCGCTGGCCGGCTCGGTGCAGGGCGCGAACCAGAAGAGCGCGTACACGGCGGTGAGCCATCCGGGCGTGGACCTGGGCTTCGGCACCTTCGGCCGCACAACGTATTCGCCCAACAAGGCGCGATTGATCGTCACGCTGACGAAGACGCTGTAACGATCACCGCCAGCGCATCGTTCAGTCGATGCTGATGTTCGCAGCCTTGACCACCTCCGCCCACTTCAAGCGGTTCTCGTGCACGGTCTTCCTGAACTGCGCGGGCGACTCGATGCGAATGGCGTTGCCCTGGGCCTCGAACTTCTCGCGGATCTCGGGCTGCTCGAGCACCGCCTTGACGGCCGCGTTGAGATTGTCGACGATCTGAGCGTCGGTGCCCTTGGGCGCGAAGATGCCAAACCAGATCGAGCTGTCGAAACCCTGGGTGCCCGGCACGCCGCTGGCGGCGATGGTGGGCACCTCTTTCACGGCCGCCACCGGCGCGGCCGTGGTCACGCCCAACAGGCGCACCTTGCCGGCCTTGTAGTGCGGCAGCACCGTCTGCACCTGGTTCATGATGCAGCAGGTTTCGCCGCGCACCACCGACGTGATGGCCTCGGGGCCGCCCTTGTAGGGCACGTGCACCATGGTCAGGCCCAGGCGCGAATTGAGTTCCGCAAACGCCATGTGCGTGCCCGCGCCGTTGCCTGTAGACGCATAGTTGTACTTGCCGGGGTTGGCCTTGACGAGCTCGACGAACTCCTTCAAGGTCTTGACGTTGATGACCTCGGGATTGATGGTGAGCACGTTCGACACGTCGAGCACCGGGGCCACGGGCACGAAGTCGGCCTCCACGTCGAAGGGCAGTTTCTTGTAGAGCGCGGCGTTGCTGCCGTGCGTGGCCGCGGTGCCGAAGGAGAGCGTGTAGCCGTCGGGCTTGGCATGCGCCACATACTCGCTGGCGATGTTGCCGGCGGCGCCCGACTTGTAGTCGATGGTGACCGGGCGGCCCAGCTTCTTGGACAGCGGCTCCTGGATGGTGCGGGCGACCACGTCGACGCCCGAGCCGGCCGGAAAGCCCATGATGAGCGTGACCGGTTGCTGGGGCCAGTCCTGCTGGGCAAGGGCCAGGGGCGAGGCCGAGGCTGCGAGTACCGCGCCCGCGAGCAGCAGCGAACGGCGTGAAAACACAGAGAAGGGAGAATGGCGCATGACTGTCTTTCTGCGAGGCGGCGTTGCCCGGGCGATTGCAAAGGCACATACGAAGGCCCATTGTGGCGCGCGGCTCATGCCCGTTGCCGCATGAGCTTATGCCCGCCACCGATCCGCCACGCACCCGCTCCCCATAATCCCCCCATGGTCCGCACCTCCCAACAACTACACCCCGCACGCGAGCCCGCGCCCGTGCGCGCCGCCGCCACCGTGCTGCTGCTGCGCGACACGCCCGCCGGCATCGAAGTGCTGATGACCCGCCGCTCGGCCACCGCGAGCTTTGCGCCGGGCGCCTATGTTTTCCCTGGCGGCCACATCGACGCGGCCGACGAAGCCGCCAAGCGCATCGCCACCCGCCGTCCCACACAAAGCCGCGTGCAGCGCACGCAGGCCATCGCGGCCATTCGCGAGGGCTTCGAGGAGCTGGGCGTGCTGCTCGCGCGCCGCGCCGACGGCAGCCGCGTCACCGCCGAAGACATCGCCTCGATGGACCGCAACGCCACCGCGGGCACCGGCTTCGCCGACCAGTGCGCCGAGCGCGGGTTGATTCTTTGTTCCGACGAGGTCTTCACCTTCGCGCACTGGATCACCGACCGCGACCTGCCCAAGCGATTCGACGTGCCCTTTCTTGTCGCCCGCTTTCCCGAAGGCCAGGTGCCCACGGCCGACGAGAGCGAGCAGTTCGAGCCCAGCTGGGTGCGCCCCGCCGATGCGCTCGCGCGCCATGACGCGGGCACCTTCTTCATGATCTTTCCGACGGTGCGCACGCTGCAGCGCATGGCCACCTACGCCACGGTCGATGCGGTGCTCGCGGCCTGCGCGCCCGGCACGGACGGCGAAGTGCCGCTGTGGACCAGCTGCCCGCGCGCGGGCCTGCTGAAGGGCGAAGACGCGCGCTACATGGAAACCGATGCGCCCTTCGGCGAGCTCGCGCTGGTGTGCCCCGACGGCCAGGTGGCGCATGCGCTCGACTGGCAGAGCGAGCATGCGGTGCCGCTCTTGAAGAACGTGCAGCGCCTGACCGCGCCCAACCCGAGCGCGATGACCGGCCCGGGCACCAACACCTACATCGTGGGCGACGCGGACACCGGCTACACCGTGATCGACCCCGGCCCGAACGACTTCGACCACATCGGCCGGCTCTGGCGGCTGACGCACGGCGACATCCGCATGATCGTCTGCACGCATTCGCATGCCGACCATTCGCCCGGGGCCGCGCCGCTGCAGGCGCTGTGCAAGGCCGCGAGGCCGCCGATTCTGGGCCTGCCCTCGGCACCGACCGCACGCGCCACGGCGCGCTTCACGCCCGAGCGCGCGCTGGAAGACGGCGAGCGCCTCGTGCTGTCGGGCACCACGTCCGAGGGCGAGGCCATCACGCACACGTTGCGGGTGGTCCACACGCCCGGCCACGCAGCCAACCACCTGTGCCTGGTGCTCGAAGAAGACGGCCTGCTGTTCTCCGGCGACCACATCCTCAACGGCAGCACCACGGTGGTCGATCCGCCCGACGGCGACATGACGGCCTACCTCGATTCGCTGGACACGCTGGACCTGGTCTGCGCGGCGGGCGTCGTCGGGTTCATCCTGCCGGCGCACGGCTACGTGATCGGTTCGGCGCGCACCGCCATCGCGCAGCTGAAGGCGCACCGCCTCAAGCGCGAGGCCAAGATTGCCGCCGCCATGCAACGGCTGCCCGAAGGCACGCCCGAGCAGTGGCTTTCGCTGGCCTACGACGACGTGCCCGAGCGCATGTGGCCGGTGGCGGCCCGCTCGCTGGCAGCGCACGTCGCGCGCATCCAGCAATTGCAACAGGCGGGCGCCCGATGAACAGATCGACCCCGGACGACGAAGGCATCCGCCTGGCCAAGCGCGTGGCCGCACTGGCCGGCGTGTCGCGGCGCGAAGCCGAACTGCTGATCGAGAACGGCGCGGTGCGTGTGGACGGCGTGCCCGCCCTGACGCCCGCGGCGCGCGTGCAGCCACATCAGCAGGTGGAGATCGCGGCCGGCGCCAAGCCCGAGCCGGTGCTGCCTGTCACCATGCTGCTGTACAAACCGGCCGGCATGCCCACGGACAACGCGCACAGGCTGCTGGTGGGCGCAAACCACCACGAACCCGAGCGCGCCGGCCAGCGTTTTCTGCCGGCGCACCTGAAGGGACTGCACTGCATGACGCCGCTGGAAACCGGCGCCAGCGGCCTGGTGGCCTATACGCAGGAGTTCCGCATCGAACGCAAGCTGCAGGAAGACGCGGGCATCCTGGAGCACGAAGTGATGGTCGACGTGGCCGGCACGGTGAGCCCCGAAGTGCTCATGCGCTTCGAGCGAACCCCCGCGCGCGTGAGCATCGGCCGGCAGGCCGAGGACGGCAAGCAGACCGGCCTGCGCTTTGCGCTCAAGGGCGCGCGGCCCGGGCAGATTGCGCACCTGTGCGACCAGATGGGCCTGACCATCGTGGCGATGCGGCGCATCCGCATTGGCCGCGTGCCGCTGGCGGGGCTGGCGCCCGGACAGTGGCGCTACATGTCGCCGCAGGAACGGTTTTGAAGGGTTTTTGAAGGGCGTTCGAAGAAGATTTTTTCCAGCAGAGCGGCCAAGGCCGCCGATACATCGACAGACAGGGAGAAACACACCATGAGACTGGCAACACCGGCCGCTGCACTGGCCTCTGCACTGCCCCTGGCACTCATCGCGGGCTGCAGCGTTCTGGAGCCCTTGCTGCCCGCTGCGGCACCGCCGCCCCCACCGCCTCCGCCCCCCGTGGTGTCCAGGAACGGGCTGGCGCCGATCACCGGCGAGCAGGTCGAGCGCATCCGCGAAGCCATCGCCGCCAAGACACCCAGCCCCGCCGTGACCCGCGCGGTGCGCAGCGCGGCGCCCACCATCGAATCCTTCGTGCGCACCGAAGGCTGCATCACCGCGCGCAACGGCGCCGTGCTCAACCCCTTTGCGGCGCCGGGCCGGCTGTTCGACGGCACAGGCTTCCAGGGCGGGCCGATGACGCAGATGCAGTACCACGACAAGACGGCCTGCGTGACCGTCAAGCGCCTGCAGAACTGGAAGATGGTGTCGCCCAGGCTGCTGCGCTTCGAGGTGGTCTACGTGGGCGACGACGGCGAGGAGCGCGCCGTGAAGCGCCACGAGCTGATGCGCCAGCCCAAGGGCGGCTGGCTGTTCACGCGCTGAAAAGCGCGGGCGAAGAAAAAGTGTGAAGCTCGCCGATAAGCCGGATTCTGTGCACCGGATGCCTCTTGCGAAGCGCCCGGCGTGACCGCCATTACTCTGGGCCGTTTGTCGCCAAACGGCTCGATGCCACCTACCCGCCAGCTCAGCGGAACCACCTCGATACTGGCCTACTTGGTGTTGCTGCGCGCAGAGATTGCCCGTTTCACCCGAACTCAATCGGCTCGTCTCTGTTGCTCTGATCCTCACCTCACGGTGGAGAGTCGTTAACTCCTGCGCTGTCCTGTGCAGTCCGGACGTTCCTCCAGTGCGGTCTTTCGACGCGACGCCTTGCGGCGTTGCCCCTTTCGGGCTTGCACCAGCGGCGGTCTGGCGTGCTTCACGGCGCGGATTATCGCCTCATGCGCGCGGCCTGGTCCCACAATGCGCGCTGTCCGTCCGACAAACCGCATCGATCCAAGGAGACCCCATGAAGGCCCAGAACATCCTCCAGACCATCGGCAACACGCCGCACATCCGCATCAACCGCCTGTTCGGCCACGCCAGGCAACAGGTGTGGATCAAGTCCGAGCGCGCCAACCCCGGCGGCTCGATCAAGGACCGCATCGCGCTCGCCATGGTGGAAGACGCCGAGAAGTCCGGCGCGCTCCAGCCCGGCGGCACCATCGTGGAGCCCACCTCGGGCAACACCGGCATCGGCCTGGCGATGGTGGCGGCCGTCAAGGGCTACAAGCTGGTGCTGGTGATGCCCGACAGCATGTCCATCGAGCGCCGCCGCCTGATGCTGGCCTACGGCGCCACCTTCGACCTCACGCCGCGCGCCGGGGGCATGAAGGCCTCCATCGCCCGCGCCGAGGAAATCGTGGCCGGCACGCCCGGCGCGTGGATGCCGCAGCAGTTCAACAACCCCGCCAACGTCGAGGTGCATGTGCGCACCACGGCCGAGGAAATCGCGGCCGACTTCCCTGACGGCATCGATGTGATCATCACCGGCGTGGGCACGGGCGGCCACATCACCGGCGTGGCGAGGGTGCTCAAGAAGAAGTGGCCGAAGCTGCAGGTGTTCGCGGTGGAGCCGGTGGCTTCGCCCGTCATCTCGGGCGGCGCGCCGTCGCCGCACCCGATCCAGGGCATCGGCGCGGGCTTCATCCCGAAGAACCTCGATACCTCGCTGCTCGACGGCGTGCTGCAGGTCGATGCCGAACCGGCCCGCGAAATGGCCCGCCGCTGCGCGCAGGAAGAAGGCATTCTGGTGGGCATTTCGTCGGGCGCGACGCTCGCGGCCATTGCGCAGAAGCTGCCCTCGCTCGCACCCGATGCGGTGGTGCTGGGGTTCAACTACGACACCGGCGAGCGGTACCTGTCGGTCGAAGGCTTCCTCCCGGCCTGACCGGGCACCGAGCCAGCTATCCCTTTCATAGCGCCTTCGGCGCTTAAAATGCCCGGCCTGCTTGATAACCACAAGCCACCGACATGCTGAGAATCTCCGAACTCAAACTCCCGCTCGACCACGCCCCCGACGCGCTGGTCACCCTGATCGCCCGGACGCTGGACGTCCCGCTCGAAGCGATCGCCGCCCACACCGTCTTCAAGCGCAGCTTCGATGCGCGCAAGGCCGACCTGCTCACGGTCTACATCTGCGACGTGCAGTTGGCCGATACGAAGCGCGAAGCCGCCCTGCTTGCTCAACACGCAGGCCATCCGCACATCCAGCCCGCGCCGAACATGGTCTATGTGCCGCCGGCCAACGCGCCCGAAGGCACGAGCCGCCCCGTGGTGATCGGCTTCGGCCCCTGCGGCATCTTCGCGGCGCTGATGCTCGCGAAGATGGGCTTCAAACCGATCGTGCTCGAGCGCGGCAAGACCGTGCGCCAGCGCACCCGAGACACCTGGGGCCTGTGGCGCAAGAGCGTGCTCAACCCCGAGTCGAACGTGCAGTTCGGCGAAGGCGGTGCCGGCACTTTCTCTGACGGCAAGCTCTACAGCCAGATCAAGGACCCGCGCTTCCTCGGCCGCAAGGTGATGGAAGAGTTCGTCAAGGCCGGCGCGCCGCCCGAAATCCTTTATGTCGCGCATCCGCACATCGGCACCTTCAAGCTGGTGAAGGTGGTGGAAAACATCCGCGAACAGATCGTCGCGCTCGGCGGCGAAATCCGTTTCGAGCAGCGCGTGACCGATGTGCGCATCGAAGACGGCCAGCTGCGCGGCCTCACGGTGCTCGACCAGGCCACCGGCCAGTCGAGCGAAATGCGCGCCGACCACGTCGTGATGGCCCTGGGCCACAGCTCGCGCGACACCTTCGCGATGCTGCACGAGCGCGGCGTGTACATCGAGGCCAAGCCTTTCTCGATCGGCTTTCGCGTGGAGCATCCGCAGGGCCTCATCGACCGTGCGCGCTGGGGCCGCCATGCGGGCCATCCGCTGCTGGGTGCGGCCGACTACAAGCTGGTGCACCATGCGAGCAACGGCCGCTCGGTCTACAGCTTCTGCATGTGCCCCGGCGGCACGGTGGTCGCGGCCACCAGCGAGCCGGGCCGCGTGGTCACCAACGGCATGAGCCAGTATTCGCGCAACGAGCGCAATGCCAATGCGGGCATCGTGGTGGGCATCGATCCGAAGGACTTCCCAGGATGGAAATCCAATGCCCCGGGCGATGCGCTCGCGGGCATCGCCTTGCAACGCGATCTCGAATCCAACGCCTACGTGCTCGGCGGCAGCAACTACCACGCGCCGGGGCAACTGGTCGGCGACTTCGTGGCCGGCAAGCCTTCGACCGCACTCGGCAGCGTGACACCTTCGTACAAGCCCGGCGTCACGCCCACCGACCTGCGCGAAGCCCTGCCCGCCTACGCCATCGAGGCGATGCGCGAGGCCTTTCCCGCCTTCGGCCGCAAGATCAAGGGCTTCGATACGCACGACGCGGTGCTCACCGGCGTGGAGACGCGCACCTCGTCGCCGATCCGCATCACGCGCGGCGACGACTTCCAGAGCCTCAACGTGCGGGGCCTCTACCCCGCCGGTGAAGGCGCGAGCTACGCGGGCGGCATCCTCTCGGCCGGCGTGGACGGCATCAAGGTAGCCGAGGCCGTGGCGCGCAACGTGCTCGCCGCGGCCGAGCGCGAACGCACGGTGAACGCCTGATGCAAGCCATGCCCTTCGTTCGTCCCACAGCCGGCCAGTTCGCCGCCGCCACGCTGGCCATGGCCGCGGTGGTGCTGGCCTCCAACATCCTGGTGCAGTTCGCCATCAACGACTGGCTGACCTGGGGTGCTTTCACGTATCCGGTGGCTTACCTGGTGAGCGACCTGGTCAACCGGCGCTTCGGGCCGGCCGCGGCGCGGCGCGTGGCCTGGGTGGGTTTCGCGGTGGCCATCGCCGCGTCGCTGGCGCTGGCGCCGATGCGCATCGCGCTCGCCTCGGGCCTGGCCTACATCGCCTCGCAGCTGCTCGACATCCGCGTGTTCGACCGCCTGCGCCGCGGCCTCTGGTGGCGCGCGCCGCTGGTGGCGACGGTGATCGCGGCGGTGCTCGACAGCATCGTGTTCTGGGGCATCGCGTTTGCCGGCACCGACGGGCCCTGGCTCAGCTGGGCCGCGGGCGACCTCGCGGTGAAGCTCGGCGTCGGCGTGCTGATGCTGCTGCCGTTCCGCTTGCTGATCGGGCGGCAGGCCGCGCGTGCCTCGGCCCTGAGCCACTGAAAGACGACGATGTCCAGCGACGACTTCCACTTCTACGAGCCCGCCAAGGGCCACGGCCTGCCGCACGACCCGTTCAACGCGATGGTCGGCCCGCGCCCCATCGGCTGGATCTCGTCGCAGGACGCGAACGGCGTGCTCAACCTCGCGCCCTACAGTTTTTTCAACGCCTTCAACTACACGCCGCCCATCGTCGGTTTCGCGAGCATCGGCGCCAAGGACAGCCTGCACAACATCCGCCAGACGCGCGAGTTCGGCTGGAACCTGGCCACGCGACCGCTGGCCGAGCAGATGAACCAATCCTGCGCGGCGGTGCCGCCCGATGTGAACGAGTTCGAGCTCGCCGGGCTCACGACCGCCGCCTCCAGGACCATTGCCGTGCCGCGCGTGGCCGAGAGCCCTGTGTCCTTCGAATGCAGGCTCACGCAGATCCTGCAGCTCGAAGGCGTGGACGGCGCGCCAGTGCAGACCTGGCTGGTGTTGGGCGAAGTGGTGGGCGTGCACATTGCCCGCCACCTGCTGAAAAACGGCATCTACGACACCGCCGCGGCGCAGCCGATATTGCGCGGCGGCGGACCGGCGGACTATTTCGAAGTCAGCCCCGACAATCTCTTCAGGATGTTCCGGCCGCGCTGAAGGCGCAACGGACTTCATTTCTTTTTCACCCTTTCCTTCCACCGCGCTCCTCGCCGCGCCCCCCGCATGACCGACGCTTCCACCGCCACCCCGAAGACGAACGCGCGCCCGCCCCGGCGCCAGCAACTGGACATGGCCGATCAGCTCAAGCAGCTGCAGGCCGGTCCCGATGCGGGCGCAGACGCCAGCGCCAGCGCGGAATCGCCCGCGCAGCCGCAGCGTGAGCCGCGTGGACCGCGCGAGCCCCGTGAACCCCGCCAGTCCCGCCCACCCCGGCAGAACAACCAGGGCGGCGGCAACCAGCGCCCCCCACGCCAGCCGCAGCAAGCCCGCAACCAGGGCGCGCAAGGCGAAGGCCAGGCACAGGCCCAGCCGCAACGCGCACCGCGCAAGGTCAGTCCGGTGCTCGAGCGGCTGTTCGAGCTGTATCCGCAGCTCTTCGGTGCGCGCTTCGTGCCCTTGAAGCTCGGCGTGTACGAAGACCTGCTCGCCCGCCATCCCGAAGACTTCAAGGCCGAAGACCTGAAGATCGCGATGGGCCAGCATGCGCGCTCCACCCGCTACCTGGAAAGCGTGGCCGCCGGCCTCGCGCGCCACGACCTCGACGGCAATGCGCTGGACCCGGTGGCGCCCGAGCATGTGCACCACGCCATCCTGGAACTGCATCGCCGCCGCACCCTGCGCAGCGGCGAAGACCTGCGCCCGCAACTGGTGGCGCGCATCGCCAAGGCGATCGAAGCCTCGGGCCTGGACCGCGAAGCCTATGCCGTGCTCGTGCGTTCGCGCGACGAGAAGAACAACGCCGTGGTCGACGAAGCCCTGGCCGAGCTCGCCCAGCAGGCCGCCAAGCGCGAAGCGCTGCTGCGCGCCTTCGAGGCCAGCGGCCGCAGCGAGCAGGAATTTGCCGAGATGTACGGCATGAAGCCGGGCGAGGTGGCGCGCACGCTGCAGCATGCGCGCGCCGAGCGGCAGGCGCCGGCAGCCGCTGCTGCTCCGGCCGCTGCTACTCCTTCGCCTGCCGAACCCGCGGCACCTGCTGCACCTGTGGATTCGGCCGCGTCGTCGGAAGAACCTGCGGAACCCGCCGCCGACTGATACCCCGCGCACTCACCGGCACCCCGCCGGAAAAAAAACCGCCACGCAAAAGCTGGCGGTTTTTTTATGTCCGGCGGCAACTGCGTGCCGCGGCCGTCGGTCGTATCAACGTGCGTTTTGCAGCGCGGCGATGCGCTCTTCGATCGGCGGGTGCGTGGCAAACAGCTTGCCCATGGTGCCGGTGATGCCCATGGCTTCCACGGCCTTGGGCAGTTCGCCGGCCGGCAGGCCGCCCAGGCGGGCCAGCGCATTCATCATCGGCTGCTTCTGGCCCATGAGTGCGGCCGCACCGGCGTCGGCGCGGAACTCGCGCTGGCGCGAGAACCAGGCCACCACGATCGCGGCGGCAAAGCCCAGCACGATGTCCAGCACGATGGTGCTCACGTAGTAGCCGATGCCCGGACCCGACGAGCGGTCGTCGCCGCGGCGAAGGAAGCTGTCGACCGCATAGCCGATCACGCGCGAGAGGAACACCACGAAGGTGTTCATCACGCCCTGGATCAGCGCCATGGTGACCATGTCGCCGTTGGCGATGTGCGCCACCTCGTGGCCGATGACGGCCTCGACCTCTTCGCGCGTCATGCCCTGCAGCAGGCCGGTGGACACCGCCACCAGCGACGAATTCTTGAAGGCGCCGGTCGCGAAGGCATTGGGCTCGCCTTCGAAGATCGCGACCTCGGGCATGCCGATGCCGGCCTTGTCGGCGAACTTGCGCACTGTGGCGACGATCCAGGCCTCGTCGGGCGACTGGGGGTTGTCGATCATGCGCAGGCCCGCGGTCCACTTGGCCATGGGCTTGCTGATGAGCAGCGAGATGATCGCGCCGCCGAAGCCCATGACCAGCGCAAAGCCGAGCAGCGCCGGCAGGTTCAGGCTGGTACCTACGAGGAAGCGGTTGACGCCGAGCAGGCTGGCGACGATGCCGAGCACTGCAACGACCATCACATTGGTCAAAACGAACAGAAGGATGCGTTTCAAGTTGAATTCTCCGTGGGGGACACTGCCGCTCAGATGAGGGCCCCGGGGCCCTCTTCAAGCCATGCACCGCGGGCGTGTCCTTGTTGTATTAAGTTCTGACGACGGCCCGGCATGGCGGCTCGCGGGTAGAGCGATGATAGGAGCAAAAGTTCTACGGACGGGGCCTGAAGACCTTCGGATCGTCGTAGTACTCGGGCCTTGCGTTGTCCGCGCACCAGCCTGGAACACCCAGCACCGGGAGCGGCACGAAGGGCTTCTGCGCGAGCCGCCCGGGCGCCAGCGTCCGGGCCAGTGCGGCGTCGTCCAGGGCGGCTGAACGGTCTGCATCCGGCAGCGGCAGCAGCACATGCGCCGTCGCGGCCTTGCGGGGCGACACCAGCTTTTCGAGCAGCGCATGGCCGAACACCAAGAGGCGCGCGTCGGACCACAGGGCGCGGCGCGTCACGAAGAGCGTGGCCCAGTCGCGCGCCATCAGCGCCTCCCACAGCGCGGCGGGCGCATCAAGCACCGCGCCGTTCTCGTCGAACAGCGTGAGCGCATCGCGCAACGGCCCGCGCGTGGCGCCGATGCCAGTGCGGGCGATTTCGGCGGCCTGCAGTTCGTTGAGGCGGCGCTTGGCCTCCGGAAAGGCCAGCCAGACCAGGCCGTTGAAGAAGTCGTGCAGGTTGTCGCGGGTCGGGACGGTGCGGGTCTGGAAGATGTGGGCTTCGTAGGACTGCCCGGCCGGCAGATGGTCCTGGTGCACGAAGTCAGGCACCGGGGCAGCCTTCAAGGCCTGCAGCGCCGAAGCGACCGAAGTGCGGTGCGCGGCCTGCGCCGCCGCTTCGCCATGGGTGCGATAGGGCGCGAGCCAGGGCTGCGCCCAGTCGACCGCCGGCAGCATCAGGACGCGGGCGCGCCCGTCCAGCGGATGCGGTCGGGGTGCTGCAGCACGGCGAACTCGGAGGTGAGCTTGTCGAACAGCTTGAGCGAACTGCCGTGCTTGCCGAGCAGCCCCGCCGCGCGCAAGGCCTGCGCCACGTCGTTGAGCGGCACGTCGCCGCCGTTGCGCAGCGCGGGCGCGGCCTGCAGGATGAATTCGGCGGCCTCGGACACAGGCCGCGGCGCGGGCTTGGCCGCGGCCCTGCTGGCCGTCTTCTTCGCGGCGGTCTTGGTCGCGGCCTTCTTGGCCGGCGTGGCCGCGCTCTTTGCGCGCGCCGTCTTCGTTGCAGGCACCTTCGCCGCAACCTTCTTGGCCACGGCAGTGCGTGCCGCCGGCTTGACGCTGTGGTGCGCCAGGTCGATGAAGGTGTCGTAGATGCCCACCGTCTCGTCGCCCGTCTTGCCTTGCTGGCCGATGCCGCAGACACGGCAGCCCTTTTCGCGCAGCCGGATCACGAGCGGCGCGAAGTCGGAGTCCGACGACACCAGCACCACCACGTCGGGTCGCTCGTCGATCACCAGGTCGATCGCATCGACCGCGAGCGCGATGTCGGTGCTGTTCTTGCCGGCCGAGAGGTTCACCATCGGCCGCACCGACAGCCGCTTGAACATCGCCTGCCGGTTGACGGCCATCTCGGCGTTGCAATAGGCGCGGCGCACATGGATGGCGCCGTACTCGTCCATGGTGCGCTGCACGGACTGCTCGATCACGTCGGCCGAGACGTTGTCGGCATCGATCAGCAGCATCACGCGCAGCGTGGGTGTCATACGAGTTTCCAATTGATGGTTTCACCGCCGCGCAAGGGCTTGAGCGTGGCCTCGCCATAAGGCACCGTCTCCGGCACCGTCCAGCTTTCGCGCTTCAGCGTGACGGTGTCGGTGTGGCGCGGCAGGCCGTAGAAGTCGGGGCCGTGGAAGCTTGCGAAGCCTTCGAGCTTGTCGAGCGCGTTCACGTTGTCGAAGGCCTCGGCATAAAGCTCGATGGCGGTGAGCGCGGTGTAGCAGCCGGCGCAGCCGAACGCGTGCTCCTTCAGGTGCGCGGGGTGCGGCGCGCTGTCGGTGCCGAGGAAGAAACGGTCGCTGCCGCTCGTGGCCGCCTCAACCAGCGCGACGCGGTGGGTCTCGCGCTTGAGCACCGGCAGGCAGTAGTAGTGCGGGCGAATGCCGCCGGTGAAGATGGCGTTGCGGTTGTAGAGCAGGTGGTGCGCGGTGATGGTGGCGGCCGTGAAGCTGCCGGCATCGCGCACGTAGTGCGCGCCTTCCTTGGTGGTCAGGTGTTCGAACACCACCTTCAGCTCGGGGAAGTCACGGCGCAGCGGAATCATCACGCGGTCGATGAACACCGCCTCGCGGTCGAACAGGTCGATGGCGGGGTCGGTCACCTCGCCGTGCACCAGCAGCAGGAGGCCGTGCTTCTGCATGGCTTCGAGCGTCTTGTAGGTGTGGCGGATGTCGGTCACGCCGGCATCGCTGTTGGTGGTGGCGCCGGCCGGGTAGAGCTTGAGCGCGCGCACGCCGGCTTCGGCGGCGAGGGCGATTTCCTCGGGCGGCAGCTTGTCGGTGAGGTAGAGCGACATCACCGGCTCGAAGGCGATGCCTTCGGGCACGGCGGCGAGGATGCGGTCGCGGTAGGCCACGGCCTGGGCGGCGGTGGTCACGGGCGGACGCAGGTTGGGCATGATCAGCGCGCGGCCGAACTGGCGGGCGCTGTGGGGCACGACGGCTTCGAGCGCGGCGCCGTCGCGCACATGCAGGTGCCAGTCGTCTGGGCGGGTGATCGTGAGGGTGTCTGTCATGGCGCGGGGATTGTCGCACCGCCCTCCGCGCGCCGTGGCTCCCTAACGCTGGAACACCCGGTAGGTGCGGGTCGGCACGTCCTGGATCCATTGGAAGTACCCCACCGAGCAGCGCTCGCCGCGCCCCGGCGGCCAGGGGTCGAAGATGCGCAGCGTGGTGCCGCGGCCGCTCGCGTCGTTGTCGCCGCGAATGCCCGCGACCACGATGAAGTGGCCGGGGCTGCCGGCGCCGGTCGCGTACTCGCGCGCATTCCACAGCATGTCGAACATCAGCGGCGCGCCGCGCAAGGCATCGCGCAGCATGCCGACGGACCACGACATCGGCGGGCGCAGCGACAGGCTGTGCGCGGCCGCATAGCGCTGGCTGCCGGTCATGGCGTCGCCGGTGTCCGAGAAGTTGAGAAGGCCCCCGTCGGACGCGATGAGGTCGGCGGGCGTGCGGCTCACCACCGAGGTCACGGTGGTGCGCGTGACCATCGCGGTGCTCGCGGCCCAGCACTGCGTGGGCGTGGGCTGCGGGATCAGCGCCACCGGATGCAGGATGGGCGCGCTGCCTTCGCTGTCGAAGGCCACGTTCTGCGTGCAGGGCCCGGCCTCGCCGTCTTCCACCAGCCAGTTCGCGGCCTGCAGCCGCAGCACGGCGGTGCGGGTGCGCGGGCCGTAGTCGCCGTCGGTCGCCAGGGCCGGCGAGGGCTGTAGCTTGCGGTTCAACGCTTCCTGCAGACGGCGCACATCGGTGCCGCGCGAGCCTTGCCTGAGCAATGTCATGGGTGTCCCCTCGCCCGCATTCTTCTGGAGGAGCGAGCGGGCGACTGAATTGTGGAAATGACGCGCCGCAGCGTCTATTGGCCTGACGCCATATGCAGGACAGGCAGGACAGATGCGGACGCGGGCGCGGACCGGCGGGAACACGGGGGGGCGGCGCCGCCGCCCCAATGACCCGAAGCGGCCTGGGGGCTCTGCACCGGCTGGCACATGTCGTGCTTGAGCGTTTCTTTCGCCCTTTCCGCCATTCCACCCACCGGAGTTCCATGTGAAGCGTGCCGCCCCCGCCCTGTCCCTGAAACCCCTGTCCGCCGCTGCGGCGCTCGCCGTTCTGGTGTTTGCATCTCCCGCCGCGCTGGCCCAGGAGAAAACGCTGCGCATCGCGATGACCGCCGCCGACATCCCGCGCACCCTCGGCCAGCCCGACCAGGGCTTCGAAGGCAACCGCTTCACCGGCATCCCCATCTACGACGCGCTCACGCAGTGGGACCTGTCGAAGGCCGACGCGCCCAGCGTGCTGATTGCCGGCGTCGCCACCACGTGGGCGGTCGATGCCAAGGACAAGACCAAGTGGGTCTTCAAGCTGCGCCCCGGCGTCAAGTTCCACGACGGCTCGGCCTTCAACGCCGACGCGGTGGTGTGGAACGTGCAGAAGGTGCTCGACAAGGACGCCCCGCAGTTCGACGCGAGCCAGGTCGGCGTCACCGCATCACGCATGCCCACGCTCCGGTCGGCGCGCAAGATCGACGACATGACGGTCGAGCTCACCACCAGCGAGCCCGATGCGTTCCTGCCGATCAATCTGTCGAACCTGTTCATGGCCTCGCCCGCGCAGTGGCAGAAAAAGTTCGACGCCGCCGCCGGCGCCACCCCCGCGGACAAGTCCAAGGCCGCCTGGACCGCCTTCGCCGCCGACCCCTCGGGCTCGGGCCCGTTCAAGGTCACGCGCTTCGTGGCACGCGAACGGCTGGAGCTCGCCGCCAACAAGACGTATTGGGACGCGAAGCGCGTGCCCAAAATTGACAAGGTCGTGATGATCCCCATGCCCGAGGCCAATGCGCGCACCGCCGCGCTGCTGGGCGGGCAGGTCGACTGGATCGAGGCGCCCTCGCCCGACGCCATGGCGCAGATCACGCAGCGCGGCTTCAAGATTTACTCGAACGCGCAGCCGCATGTGTGGCCGTGGCAGCTGTCGTTTGCCGAAGGCTCGCCCTGGCTCGACAAGCGTGTGCGCCAGGCCGCCAACCTGTGCATCGACCGCGGCGGCATGAAGCAGTTGCTGGGCGGCATGATGGCCGAGCCCAAGGGCACGGTGCCGCCGGGCCACCCGTGGTTCGGCAAGCCCACCTTCGACATCCGCTACGACGTGAAGGCCGCGCAGGCGCTGATGACACAGGCCGGCTATTCAGCGGCCAAGCCGATCAAGGTGAAGGTGCAGATCTCCGCCTCGGGCTCGGGCCAGATGCAGCCGCTGCCCATGAACGAGTTCGCGCAGCAGTCGCTCAAGCAGTGCTTCTTCGACGTGCAGTTCGACGTGATCGAATGGAACACGCTCTTCACCAACTGGCGCAAGGGCGCGAAGGACCCGTCGGCCAACGGCGCCAACGCGGTCAACATCAGCTTCGCGGCGATGGACCCCTTCTTCGCAATGGTGCGCTTCGTGAGCACCAAGGCCTTCCCGCCGGTGTCGAACAACTGGGGCTACTACGGCAACGCCGAGGTCGACAAGCTGGTGGCCGATGCGCGCACCAGCTTCGACGACAAGGCCCGCGATGCCGCGCTCGCCAAGCTGCACACCCACATCGTGGACGACGCGCCCTTCGTGTGGATCGCGCACGACGTGGGTCCGCGCGCCCTCTCGCCCAAGGTGAAGAACGTGGTGCAGCCCAAGAGCTGGTTCATCGACATCGCGACGATGACGATGGACTGACCGCCTCTTCCAGCCAGCTCCCCAGCCAGCCATGCTCGCCTACCTCCTGCGCCGCGTGATCTACGCCGTGCCGATCATGATCGGCGTGGCCCTCGTGTGCTTTTTGCTCGTGCACATCGCGCCCGGCGATCCGCTGGTGTCGATCCTGCCGCCCGACGCTTCGGCGGACCTGCAGGCGCAGCTGCGCGAGCTCTACGGCTTCAACCGCTCGCTGCCCGAGCAGTTCGCGATGTGGGTCTGGCGCGCGCTGCACGGCGACCTGGGCGTCTCCATCGCGAGCAACCGCGCGGTGGCCGGCGAGGTGTTCACCGCCGTGGGCAACACGCTGCGGCTGGCGGTGGTGGCCACCTTCATCGGCTTCGTGCTCGGTTGCCTTTTCGGCTTCGTGGCCGGGTACTTTCGCAACTCCTGGATCGACCGGCTCGCCTCGATGGTCTCGGTGCTCGGCGTGAGCGTGCCGCACTACTGGCTGGGCATGGTGATGGTGATCGTGTTCTCGTCGCAGCTCATGTGGCTGCCGGCCACGGGTGCCGGGCCCAGCGGCTCGGGCGACTGGGCCTGGAACTGGGAGCACCTGCAGTTCCTCTTGCTGCCCGCGCTCACGATGTCCGTGATTCCGATGGGCATCATCGCGCGCACGGTGCGCGCGCTGGTGGCCGACATCCTCGACCAGGAGTTCATCGTCGGCCTGCGCGCCAAGGGCCTCACGCACTTCGGCGTGTTCCGCCACATGGTGAAGAACGCGGCGCCCACCGCACTGGCCGTGATGGGCCTGCAACTGGGCTACCTGCTGGGCGGCTCCATCCTCATCGAGACGGTGTTCTCGTGGCCCGGCACCGGCTTTCTGCTCAACTCCGCCATCTTCCAGCGCGACCTGCCGCTGCTGCAGGGAACGATCCTGGTGCTGGCGATGTTCTTCGTGGTGCTGAACCTGCTGGTGGATGTGCTGCAGACGCTGCTCGATCCGCGCATCGCGCGGGCCTGAAGAAAAAAAGAACCGCCAAGCCATGTCCACCGTGCTCGCTTCTTCTCCCACCGCCGCCGCGGTGGAACCATTGCCGGCCCAACGCTCGCGCGGCTACTGGGCCTCCGTCTGGCTGCGCTTTCGCAGCGACCCCGTGGCCATCGGCGCGGCCGTGGTCGTGCTGTTCCTCATCGCGCTCGCGCTGTTCGGCCCCTGGATCGCGCCGTTCGACCCATACCAGTCGTCGATGCTCAAGCGGCTCAAGCCCATCGGCACCGAGGGCCTGCCCTTCGGCAGCGACGAACTGGGCCGCGACATGCTCTCGCGGCTGATCGTCGGCGCGCGGCTGTCGCTCTTCATCGGCATCACGCCGGTGCTCTGCGCCTTCGTGCTGGGCACGGTGATCGGCATCGTCGCGGGCTATGCCGGCGGCATCACCAACACGCTGATCATGCGCACCATCGACGTGTTCTATGCGTTCCCGTCGGTGCTGCTGGCCATTGCGCTGTCGGGCACGCTGGGCGCGGGGGTGGTCAATTCACTCATCTCGCTGACCATCGTGTTCATTCCGCAGATCGCGCGCGTGGCCGAGAGCGTGACCACGCAGGTGCGCACCCGTGACTACGTGGAGGCAGCGCGCGCCTCGGGCGCGAGCCCCTTCACCATCGTGCGGGTGCATGTGCTGGGCAATGTGCTCGGCCCCATCTTCGTGTACGCCACCAGCCTGATCGCGGTGTCGATGATCCTGGCCTCGGGGCTGTCGTTCCTGGGCCTGGGCGTGAAGCCGCCCGAACCGGAGTGGGGCCTGATGCTCAACACGCTGCGCACCGCGATCTATGTGCAGCCATGGGTGGCGGCGTTGCCGGGGGTGATGATCTTCATCACTTCGATTTCGTTCAACCTTCTGTCCGATGGATTGCGGTCGGCGATGGACAACAAGGGGTGAAGGTGGGCGCTTTTTTTCATTGCGCTGTGCTTGAGGGTTGCCGTTCAGGGCGCGACCGCGCCGACGGTGTGCTCTGCTCCGCGAATGTCCCCCGGCCTGCGGCCTCCTCCTTTATTTCGCTGCGCAGAGCACACCATCAGCGCGATCGTTGTGCAGAGCAGTCGTTGATCCGCGGAACACCAGCAGCGCGCCCAGGTGCGCAGAGCACCGGGTGCTCCCCGCAGCGAAATCAAGGAGGAGGCGAAGCCGGGGGACATTCGCGGAGGGGAGTACCCGGTGATCTGCGCACACGCCCTGAACAAGAGCGCCTCCACAGCACGACCAAAAAAGAACAGCCATGGAACCACTGAAAGACATAGGCGGCCCCGCCCAGCCTCTGCTCACCGTCACAGGCCTGGTCAAGCACTTCCCGCTCAAGAAAGACCCGCTGGGCCGAGGCGGCGGTGTGGTGCGTGCCGTCGACGGCGTGGACTTCGAAGTCATGAAAGGCGAAACACTGGGCGTGGTCGGCGAATCGGGCTGCGGCAAATCGACCACCGCGCGCCTGCTCATGCAACTGATCGAGCCTACACGCGGCGAAGTGATCTTCGACGGCCGCGAAGTCGGCAGCCGCGACCTGCCGCTCAAGGAGTTCCGCCGGCAGGTGCAGATGGTGTTCCAGGACAGCTACGCCTCGCTCAACCCCCGCCTCACCATCGAGGACTCGGTCGCTTTCGGTCCGCAGGTGCACGGCGTGTCGCGGCGCGAGTCGGTGGCGCGGGCGCGCGACCTGCTGGCGCGCGTGGGCCTTGCGCCGCAGCGCTTTGCCGAACGGTATCCGCATGAACTGTCTGGCGGCCAGCGGCAACGGGTGAACATCGCGCGGGCGCTGGCATTGCAGCCGCGCATGGTGATCCTCGACGAGGCGGTGTCGGCGCTCGACAAGTCGGTGGAGGCGCAGGTCATCAACCTGCTGCTCGACCTGAAGACCGAGTTCGGCCTTACCTACGTCTTCATCAGCCACGACTTGAACGTAGTGCGCTACGTGAGCGACCGCGTGATGGTGATGTACCTGGGCCAGGTGGCCGAGATCGGCCCGGCCGATGCGCTGTACGAGATGCCCGCGCATCCCTACACGCGCGCGCTGCTCTCCTCGATGCCGTCGATGGACCCCGACAACCGCACCGAAGTGGCGGCACTTGCGGGCGATCCGCCGAACCCCATCAACCCGCCCACGGGCTGCCGCTTTCATCCACGCTGTGCCATTGCGGCCCCCGTGTGCAGCAAGGTCGTTCCCGAGCGCATCGAGACCGGCTCGCAGCATGCGGTGAGTTGCCTGGTGCACGAGCCGGGCAGCGGGCATCCGATGGCGCAGCCGCAACCCTTGCAGAGGCAGGCCGCATGAGCACAGCAGCAGCAACGGCAACAACAGAAACCGCCACCACCGGCCCCATGGTCCGGCTGCGCGAGCTCAGCGTCAGCTTCAGCGGCGGGCGCAAGCCCGTGCATGCGGTCAGCGGCGTGAGCCTGGAGGTGCAGCGCGGCGAGGTGGTGGCGCTGATCGGCGAATCGGGCTCGGGCAAGAGCGTGACCATGCGCACCCTGCTGCGCCTGCACCCCGAGCGCCGCACGCGCATGGGCGGCCTGGTGGAGGTGGCGGGGCGCGATGTGCTCGCGATGTCGCAGCGCGAGCTCGCGGACTTCCGCGGCAAGGTGGCGTCGATGATCTTCCAGGAGCCGCTGCTGGCGCTGGACCCGGTGTATTCGGTGGGCGCGCAGATCGTCGAATCGATCCGCCGCCATGAAAACAACGTGAGCCAGGCCGAGGCGCAGCGGCGTGCGCTGGCGTTGTTCGAGCGCGTGCGCATTCCGAGCCCCGAGCGGCGGCTGCAGGCCTATCCGCACGAGATGTCCGGCGGCATGCGCCAGCGCGCCATGATCGCGCTCGCCCTCGCCTGCAAGCCGCAGTTGCTGCTGGCCGACGAGCCGACCACCGCGCTCGATGCCACGGTGCAGATCCAGATCCTGCTGCTGCTGCGCGAGCTGCAGCGCGACCTGGGCCTCTCGGTGATCTTCGTCACGCACGACATCGGCGCGGCCGTCGAGGTGGCCGATCGCATCGCGGTGATGTATGCGGGCCGCATCGTGGAAGAAGGCACGGCGCGCGAGCTGATCCGCTCGCCGCGCCATCCGTACACCATCGCGCTGCTCAAGAGCCGCGCGCATGGGGCGCTGGCGCGCGGCACGCGGCTGGAGACCATCGGCGGCGCGCCGCCCGATCTTTCCGCGCTGCCGCCCGGCTGCTCCTTTGCCGAACGCTGCGCGCTGGCGAGCGATGCCTGCCGCGCGGCGCAGCCGCCGGTGGTCGAACTCGCACCCAACCACCGCGCGCGCTGCATCCACACGGAGGCGGCCGCGGCGATTGCGCCCGTGCTGGTGGCCTGAACGCCCGCTGCTTCTCTCACTTCCATTGCCATGCCGTTGCACGACCCTGCCCACGCCTTTGTTCCGTACCCCGATGCGCCTGTAGTCCGCGCCGGCACCGGCCCCTTGTCGGACCTGAGCTTCGCGGCCAAGGACCTGTTCGATGTGGCCGGCTACCCGACCGGCGGCGGCAACCCGATCGTGCTCGCGATGTCGGGCATCAAGACCCGCACTGCGCCCACGGTGCAGAAGCTGCTCGACGCCGGCGCGCGCTTTGCAGGCAAGACGGTGACCGACGAGCTCGCGTTTTCGATGAACGGCAACAACGCGCACTTCGGTGTACCGGTCAACGGCGGCGCGCCATTGCGCATCACGGGTGGCTCGTCGTCGGGGTCGGCCTCTGCCGTGTCGTCGGGCCTGTGCGACTTTGCGCTGGGCACCGACACCGGCGGTTCGGTGCGCGCGCCAGCCAACCACTGCGGCCTGTACGGCCTGCGCCCGACGCACGGCCGCGTGAGCCTGGAAGGCGCGCTCGACCTCGCACCCAGCTTCGACACCTGCGGCTGGTTCGCGCGCGACATCGGCACCTTCGCCCGCGTGGCCGACGTGCTGCTGGGCGCCGATGCATCGCCCCTGCCCGAGCGCGTGCGGCTGCTGCGGCCCGACGATGTGTGGGCGCTGGCCGTGCCCGCCGCGGCCGAAGCGCTGCAAGGCGCGGCCGACCGCGTGCAAGGCCTCTTCGGCCCGGCGCAGGGCACGGCGGTGGCGATGGAATCCTTCGATGCGATGTACTGGAACTTTCGCTACCTGCAATCGCGCGAGGCCTGGCTCACCGACGGCCCGCTGATCGAGCGCTACGCGCCGCCGCTGGGCCCCGGCGTGGCCGAGCGCTTTGCGTGGTCGCGCGAAGTGACCGATGCGCAAGTGGCGACCGCCCGCGTGTTCCGCACCGCATTCCGCACGCACCTGGCCGAACTGCTCGGCACCGACGGCGTGCTGCTGATGCCGACCATGCCCGACATCGCGCCGCTGCGCAGCGACAGCGAGGCCTCGCTGGAGGACTATCGCAACCGCGCGATCCGGATGTTGTGCATTGCGGGGCTGGCGGGCTTTCCGCAGTTGTCGATGCCGCTGGCGACGCGCGACGGTGCGCCGCTGGGCATTTCGCTGCTGGGGCCGGCGGGGTCGGACCGGTCGCTGATTGCGCTGGCGGAGTACATCGCGGCCTGAGCAAGCGTGCCGCGGCGGCATCCGGAGCTGGCTACAGTCGGGCCCGACACCAACTCCGGAATCAGGTCCTCATGATGAACTGGCAAGAAGCCGACATCCTTTCCGTTCTCGACCAGTGCTGCGACAGCTACACATTCCCGATGCTGGACAACGGCTATGTGTACCTCGCAGCGACACGCCTGTCTCTGTTCCGGTCGCCCGAGAACTGGGCGCTGGTGATCGAGGTGTTTGGCTTTTCGCCGCGGGCCGGCATTCCGGACACGCAAGTGCACAACTTCGCCAGCCGGCTGCACAACCGCGACACGGAAGCGAACTACGTCAGTCGTGAGGCCTACGAGAACTATCTGGCCCGCCATCCGCACAACGAATCGCGTTTTGTCTACCCCATCGAGGAGGGCGACTGGCAGGACCCGGAAAATCTCGAGTGGGTCGGTGGCGGCCCGCATGAATTGATACTGAGGGGCAAGCCGGTGCCAGCACCAGTCCTTGCGGACAGCCACGCCCACGGCATCGTGCCGCTCGATGCGGCGCAGATGCACACCTTCGAACTCGCCCGCGTCCTCGCGGCCACGAACCGCGACGACGTGCTGGCCAGCACCTTGGAGCGCCGTGCCAGTGTGCTGCCGGAGATGCAGCAGATCCTGCAACTCGAAGCGTGGCATCACCCCAATGTGGTCGAGGACGCGCATCGTCCAGGCAACTCGCCGACCTTCCAGCAACTGGCGAAGGTCCTGGTGACCGGGGATGTTTCGCACTACCGGCCCGCGCTCGAGTCGAACACGCATTGGGAGAACTGGCCCGAGGGTGGGACCCTTTAGCCGCTGCACCGACTCAGCCCGCTTCCGACCACAACTCCGGATGAGCCTTCGGGCTCAGGCAATTGCGCCCTTCCTGTGGCGGATCGATGCACAGGTGCGCCAGCGGGCGCAGCAGCGCCTCCACGGCCTGTGCATCACGCACGGTGCGCGCGGTCACCTCATGGGGCTCGTCTTCGTCTGACATCGAGAGATCGAGCCGACCGGCGCGAACCCACGCGAACACGGAGGCACCGGCAATGCGCACCTGGCCCGGCTGTCGAATCGGCGGGTTGTAGCCCGCGATCGATGGCTTGAACTTCGCGAACTCGGCGCTCGTATAGCGCTTGCCCACCACGGGTTCGGGGTTGTCGTGCGGCAGGCGTTCAAGCGAAATTCCCAGCTGCACGGCCACGTCGAGCAGGTCTTGCTCCGAGGGAGCAGCCAGCGCCACGCGCAGGCAATCGCCGTCGTTGGCATGGCCGCCGAAGGCCCGGCAAAAGCGGAAGTACGCGAGGCTGCGCGCCCAGCCGCGCAGTTCGTCGCGCGAATGCCGTTCGTGGAGGTAGGCGTGCCAGCGCGGGTCTTCTCGGGTCATCAGGACTCAATCATGGCAGACACAAACGGACGGCAGATGTCGAAGTCGACACTCTCGCAACACATCGTGGCCCTGCGCCGTGGAAGTCCTTGCCGCCTCGCGGTCAGGCTGGATGCGATGCGCCGCACCCATGCTCATACGCTTCGTTATCCACAGGAACGACCAGGACTCGGGCCGTCGGCAAGGTCTCTTCCAGGCGTTGTTCGCTCTCGAAGATGAGGGCGTTCTGCTCGCGCACGAGCAGGCGCAGTACGACGAAACCTACGAGTGGTTTCGAAAGCACCTCCGAAAGCCCCGCAGCTTCACTAGGTCGCCCAAGCCACACGCAAAGAAAGTGGCACTGAGCTGGTTCAAGGACACTGCGGTCGAACACATCTCGAAGATGCACGAGCTGATTCAGATCCTGGAAGCGCATGGCATCGCCGTCGACACACTGCAAACGGAACGGCCTGGGTATATCGTCTACGAAGACGCATTCCAGATCACGGCAGAGCCTTTTCGGGAAACGGTCACATAGCCAATCCGCGTACCTCACGCCGCGAACAGCCACAGGAATCCCATGTCCGACAACAACCAAGTCAGCACCCCCAAGGAAATCGCCGCCTCGCTCACCGAGTTCTGGTCGCCGCGCGTCGTCGCCGAAGTCGATGACGCCTACATCAAGGTCGCCAAGGTCCATGGCTCGCTCGCCTGGCACAGCCATGACGACGAGGACGAGCTGTTCATGGTGCTCAAGGGGCGCCTGCGCATCGAGATGGAAGCCGGCCCCGTGGAGCTCGGCGAAGGTGAGATGTTCGTGGTGCCCAAGGGCGTGCGGCACAACCCCGTGGCCGACGAGGAATGCCACCTGATGCTGATCGAGCGCAAGACCACGCTGCACACCGGGAGCACGGTCACCGAGAAGACGCGCTCGCTCGCGGAGCAGTTGCGGCCGGTCTGATCAGTTCGACGCCGCAGTCACGACGCGGGCCGGCGTCTGCAGCCAGCACACATCGCAATCGACGCCGTCTGCTGCACGCTCGATCACCACGAAGTCCCCCGCATCGACCGCCAACAGCGCGTGGTGCCAGGTACCCGGCGCGAGCACCACGCCTTGATGGCCATTGGTGATGAAGGCAGCGAGATCACCGGCCGACGCAGGCGCGTCGCCAGCCCGCGCCACCACGATCACGAAGCGACGCTCGCCGAGGGGCACGAAAGTCTGGCTGCCCAGCGCATGCCGCTCCATCTCCGATACCTCGTGCGGAAAGCTTCGCGCCTGCGCGCGGAACAGCGCGAGCATGGGCCGGCCGCCGTCGGCATCGAGCTGCAAGTCGCCGACGAGGTCGAAGCGCCGTGCGTTGCCGCCGTTGATCGACCGGCCCTCGCCGGCGGGCACCTCGATCACCGTGCCGTAAGGCGCGAACGCGGTCGGTGAGAGCGGTTGCGCAACCAGCGGCGCGGCAAGGGGAAGTTCAGCGTTCATGCCGCGATTGCAGCAGAAACCGTGCCGCGCGCGCGTTCGAGGTCGCCCAGCCATTGGGCGTAGGCTGCGGCGCGCTCGCCGTCCGCAAGCCGCAGCAGCGCAGACGGATGCAGGGTCACGAACACCGGCTTGCCATCGGCGCGTTCATGCAGCCATTCGCCGCGCTCGGCCTGCACGGCCACCGGCCGCCCGAGCAAGGCGCGCGCGGCCGTCGCGCCCAGCGCCACCAACCCCTGCGGTCGGACCAGCGAGATCTCGCTTTCCAGCCAGTGCGCGCAGGCCAGCGCCTCGCGCTGCGCCGCCGTCTTGTGGATGCGCCGCTTGCCGCGCAGCTCGTACTTGAAATGCTTGACGGCGTTGGCCAGGTACACGGTGTCGCGCGCCCAGCCCAGTTGCGCCATCGCGCGGTCGAGCAACTGGCCGGCCGGGCCGACGAAGGGGCGGCCGGTCAGGTCCTCCTGGTCGCCGGGCTGTTCGCCGACCAGCATGTGTTGCGGTGCCAGCGGCCCCTCGCCGCAGACGGCCTGGGTGGCGAGCGCGCCGATGGGGCAATCGCGGCAGGCATGCGTTGCCGCACGCAACTCGGCCAGGTCGGCGGGGGCCACGCCCGCCGCCGGTTTCAAGTGCAGCGCGATGGGCGCGCGGATGCGGCGAGCCACGGTGGGCGGCGCCTCGATCATCGACTGGCTGCGCGCCTCGGCCGCGTCGGTCAGCGGCTGGATCAGCGCGGCCTCGGGCAGGTTGTGCCAGTAGCGGCGCGGCATTTCGCGCCGCATCATCGCGACCTTCAGGCGCGCGGGGTTGAAGATGTGTTCGTAGTAGGTGAGCCAGAGCTGCTCGCCGGCATCGGGCGGCGGCTTTTCGCGGCGGTCGGCGCCGTCGCGGAAGGCCAGCGCTTCGCCGTTCCACTCGACGCAGCGCTCGGGCGTGAGGATGGCCCAGCGCATCTGCGCGAAGCGGCGCGCGAAGAAGGGCGCGTTGGCTTCGACGATGTGGTGGTCGGGCTCGAACCACGCGACGTGGCGCTCGAGCCCGTCGTCGCCAATCACCTGGGTGAAGCGCACGAAGGCGCGCATCTTGTGGATGTCGCGGTGCACGGCCTTGGCCATCAGCTGGGCCTGCATCATGTCGGCGTCCAGCGGGTCGTGCCGCAGCGCAGGCTCGTGCGCGAGGCGCCAGAGCAGCCGGTACATGAGCGCGAAGCGTTGCGGGGCACGGTGCAGGATCACGTCGCCGCAGAGCGCGACGAAGGATGCGGGCACGGCGTGCCGCGCGCCGGCAGCAGGCAGTGCGGTCGGCGGTGCGGCATCGTCCGGCTCGCCGAAAAGATCGGCCGCGCCCTCGCCCGGCCGCTCGCCGTTCCACTCGACACGATCCGGCGGCACGCTCGCAGCCAGCAACTGCCTTGCGTGGCGGCGGAAGGCGTCGAGATCGATGGGGTCGTCCAGCCGCACATGCATCGTGGACACCCTCAGAACAGCGAGGCCTGTGCCGCTTGCGGAGGTTGCACGGCGGGCGCCGACGCAGCCATGGCGCCCGCCGCCGGCCGGTGCCCGTCGGCCACCACGAACGGCAGCACCTTGCGCGCGGGCACATGCAGCCGCCGCAGGTCGTCGGCGCGCACCCGGCGCACGCGCCGCGCCTGCAGCAGCCGCTCGACCGCCTTCACGCCCAGGCCCGGCACGCGCAGCAGCATCTCGCGCGGCGCATGGTTCAAATCGACCGGAAAGCGCTCGGCATGCGCGAGCGCCCAGGCGAGCTTGGGGTCCACATCGAGCCGCAGCAGGCCGTCGGGCGCGGCGACGATTTCCTGGTGCTCGAAGCCGTAGAAGCGCATGAGCCAGTCGGCCTGGTAGAGCCGGTGCTCGCGCATCAGTGGCGGCGCGACCAAGGGCAGCGCACGTGCCGCATCGGGGATGGGGCTGAAGGCCGAGTAATACACGCGCTTGAGCTTGTAGGCGCCGTAGAGCGTGGCGCTGGAGGCGAGGATGCGGCGGTCGTCGGTGGCATCCGCGCCCACGATCATCTGCGTGCTCTGGCCCGCGGGCGCGAACGGCGGCGGCTTGGCGGCGGTGGGCGCTGCGCCGGGCAGTGCGCGTATAGGCACCACGCGGCGCGCTTCTTCGCGCGTGTCGTCGATGCGCAGCCGCAGCCGCGCCATCGAACGCCGGATCGCGCTCTCGTCCTTTTCGGGCGCCAGCGCCTGCAGGCCTTCGGTGGTGGGCATCTCGACGTTGATGCTGAGCCGGTCGGCGTAACGGCCGGCGCGCGCAATGAGCTCGTCGCTCGCGTCGGGAATGGTCTTGAGGTGGATGTAGCCGCGAAAGTCGTGGTCTTCGCGCAGCTGGCGCGCCACCTCGATCACCTGCTCCATCGTGTGGTCGGGCGACTTGATGATGCCGCTGGACAGGAACAGCCCCTCGATGCAGTTGCGGCGGTAGAAATCGAGCGTGAGCTGCACCACCTCTTCGACGCGAAAACGCGCGCGCGGCACGTTGCTCGATGCGCGGTTGACGCAATAGAGGCAGTCGTACTGGCAGTGGTTGGTGAGCAGCACCTTCAGCAGCGAGATGCAGCGGCCGTCGGGCGCGTAGCTGTGGCAGATGCCCGAGCCCTCGGTCGAGCCGATGCCGCGACCGCCGAGCGAGTCGCGCTTTTGCGAGCCGCTGGACGCGCAGGAAGCGTCGTACTTGGCGGCGTCCGCAAGGATGGCGAGTTTGCGCTGGAGGTCCACGGGCGCCTTTGAGTTGGAAAGACTGTATGAATATACAGTTTCAAAGAAGCCCTTGTCGGAGAAAGCCGCGAGCTTGCCGCGGCGAATTGCCCAGCGGACGATCCCTGGGCTACGCTCGCCCGCAGATGACGTTTCCCCCTTCCCTCTCGCGCGACACCGCGGACCGCCGCCCGATCTCCACCCACCTCGCCGAGGGCGGCTTGGCCGCCACCTTCACCATGCCCGACGGCACACCGGCCTTTGCCGTGCGCTGGAGCGGCGGCGTCTACGGCTACCTGAACCAGTGCCCGCACGCGGGCGGCCCGCTCGATTTCGAAGGCCAGGTGCTCGAAAGCTCGGGCCGCTTTTTGATGTGCGCGCGGCACGGCGCGATCTTCGAGCCGGACACGGGCAAGTGCGTCGGCGGACCCTGCCGCGGCGCGCGGCTGACACCACTGGCGCTGCGCGAGGATGCGGACGGCAGCGTCTGGCTCACCGATTGACCACCACAACCCACCCAGGAAAACGCATGAACTCCCTTCGCCTCGGCACCCTTTCAATCTCGACCATCGCCTTCGCTGCCCTGCTGGCCGGCTGCGGCGCCATGGCCCCCGCGCCCGGCGGCAAGGCACCCACCGGCATGAAGGTCACTTCGACCGCCTTCGCAGACAACGGCCTGATCCCGGCCGAGTACGCCAACGTGGGCGACTGCGGCGGCAAGAACGTCTCCATGCCCGTGGCCTGGACGCAGCTGCCGGCCAAGACCCGGTCGGTCGCCGTGCTGATGTCGGACCCCGACGGCGGGCTGGGCCTGGGCGTCTCGCACTGGGTGGCCTACAACATCCCCGCCGAGCGCGGCCAGCTCAAGGCGAACGAGACAGGTGGCTTCACCGTGGGCGTGAACGTGGCGGGCGCGGCCGCCTACCGGGGCATGTGCCCGCCGGCCGGCGACCATCCGCACCACTACGTGCTGACGGTGGTGGCCTCCGACCTGGCGCCGGGCGCGCTGCCGGCCGGGCTCACGCGCGATGCGCTGCTCGCGGCGCTCAAGGGCCACGCATTGGGCGGGCAAAGCGTGGTCGGTCTCTACAGCCGCTAAAGTCGCGGCTTCCTTTTTCACCCACAGTGCGCATCCCCCGATGTGCATCCCTCGATGCGCCGCTCCCTCGCTCTCTTCGCCCTTCTTCCGGCCGCCCTGGTGGCCGTCGCGGGGTGCGCCTCGTCCCGGCCGGTGCCCCGCGTCACCTGGCTCGGCGACGGCGTGTTCAAGTCGCCCACCGCCCAGGATGCCGAGGCCTACTGCCGCAATTTCGGTGCGCCGCTGCGCTACCTCGACCCGAAGGCCGCGGCACGCGCGCCCGACAGCGAAGTGACCTACCGCTGCGACTGAGCGACAGCTTCCGCGCCGGGTGCCCGCACCCGCTCGAGGATGAAGTCGATGAAGGTGCGGATCGCCCGCGTGTGCTGCCGGTTGGGCATGTAGAGCATGAACATCTGCGTGCCGAAGATGGAAAGGCGCCAGTCGTCCAGCGTGGTCAGCACATCGCCCTTGCGCACGTCTTCCTGCACCACGTAGTCGGGCACCAGGCCGATGCCGAGGCCGGCCAGAACGGCCTGGCGCAGGAACAAGAAGTTTTCTGAAATCAGCGTCGGCTCCAGGATCACCTCGCGCCGGGTTTCCCCTTGATAGGCCGACACGCGCAGTTGCCGGCCGATGACCGCGGCGGTGACCACCGGCGCGCCCTGCAGTTCGTCGAGCTGCACCGGCAGCGGATGCTTTTGCGCGTAGTCGCGCGAGGCGCACGCCACGTAGCGCACCGGCCCGAGGGCACGCGCCACCAGGTTCTGCGGCGGCTCGGGAATCACGCGCACTGCGATGTCGACCTCGTCGCGCAGCAGGTCTTCGATGCGGTTCTCGAACACCACGTCCAGCACGATGCCGGGGTACTGGCGCTTGAAGTCGATCAGCCAGTCGGCCATGACCAGCTGCCCGTAGCCGCTGGGCACGCTGAGCCGCACGCGGCCCTGCAGGCCCTCGCCCAGCGTGGTGACCGATTCGCGCGCGGCCAGCAGTTCGGTCTGGATGGCCACGCCGTGCTGGTAGAGCCGCAGGCCGATTTCGGTGGGCTCGGCGCGCCGGGTGGTGCGCCGCACCAGCTGCGCGCCCACCGAGCGCTCCAGCTGGTTCAGGTGGTAGCTGACGTTGGCGCGGCTCATCTTGAGCCGGCGGGCGGCGGCGCTCAGGTTGCCGGCGTCAAGGATTTCCACCAGCAGGGTGAGCGATTGCAGGTCCATGCGGCGATTGTGTCAAAAATTCTTTGACAGTCTGTCAACCGTCTATGCAATTGTCAAAGCGCCGATGCGGGCCAAGAATGCGGGGTTCACCCCAGAGCCTCGGGCCCCTCTCGCTTTGCGCATTTCGCGCATGGTGGCAGGGCCCGCCAACGCAAGAGACAAGCACATGGCCACCACCGCTTCGAGCACCCCCAGCCCCTCCACGTCTTCCGGTCCCGTGACCTTCGAGCCGTCCCACGTTCACGGCGGCGTGTTCGTGGTGACCATCGACAACCCGCCCGTCAATGCCCTGGGCGTGGATGTGCGCCGCGGCCTCGTGGCCGCCATCGGCGCAGCGGAGGCCGACAGCGGCGCGAAGGCGGTGCTGATCGTCGGCGCGGGCCGCAACTTCATCGCGGGCGCCGACATCCGCGAATTCGGCAAGACGCCGCAGCCGCCGTCGCTGCCCGAGGTGTGCCTTGCGATCGAGAACTGCTCCAAGCCGGTGATCGCCGCCATCCATGGCGCAGCGCTGGGCGGTGGGCTCGAAGTGGCGCTGTCGGCGCACTACCGCATCGCCTCGCCCACCGCCAAGCTGGGCCTGCCCGAAGTGGCGCTGGGCCTCTTGCCCGGCTCGGGCGGCACGCAGCGCGCGCCGCGCCTCATCGGTGTGAAGCCCGCGCTGGAGCTGATGCTCAGCGGCCGCCACGCGGGCGCGAAGGAAGCGCTGTCGCTCGGCCTCGTCGACCGCCTCGCCACCGACGCCGACGCGCGCGCCGAAGGCCTGGCCTACGCGCAGGAACTGATCGCCGCCAAGGCCCCGGTGCGCCGCACGCGCGAAGCCGGCGGCCTCGCCGACAAGGAAGCCAACCGCGCCGCACTCGAAGCCGCGCGTGCCGACACGGCCAAGAAGAGCCGAGGCCTCTTCTCGCCAATGAAGATCATCGAAGCCGTCGAGGGCGCGCTCTCGCTGCCCTTCGACGAAGGCATGGCGCTGGAACGCAAGCTCTTCATGCAGTGCATCGACAGCCCGCAGCGCGCCGGCCTGATCCACGCCTTCTTCGCCGAGCGCGAAGTGCTCAAGGCGCCCGAAACCAAGTCCGCCAGCCCGCGCGCACTCGCATCGGCCGGCATCGTCGGCGGCGGCACCATGGGCGCGGGCATTGCGGTGGCCATGCTCGATGCAGGCCTGCCGGTGACCATGATCGAGCGCGACGAGCCCAGCCTCGCGCGCGGCCGCGCCCATGTTGAAAAGGTCTACGACGGACTCATCAAGAAGGGCCGCATGACCGACGAAGCCAAGGCCGCCGTCATGGCGCGCTTCTCGGGCTCCACGTCTTACGACGCGCTCGCGCAGGTCGACATCGTGGTCGAAGCCGTGTTCGAGGAAATGGGCGTGAAGAAGGCCGTGTTCGCCGAACTCGACCGCGTGTGCAAGCCCGGCGCCGTGCTCGCCACCAACACCTCGTACCTGGACATCGACGAGATCGCGGCCAGCATCAAGCGTCCGCAGGACGTGGTGGGCCTGCACTTCTTCTCGCCGGCCAACATCATGAAGCTGCTGGAGATCGTGGTGCCCGCCAAGGTGAGCGCCGACGTGGTCGCCACCGGCTTCGAGCTCGCCAAGAAGCTGAAGAAGGTGCCGGTGCGTGCCGGCGTGTGCGACGGCTTCATCGGCAACCGCATCCTCGCGATGTACCGCCAGGCGGCCGACCACATGATGGAAGACGGCGCCTCGCCCTACCAGATCGACGAAGCCGTTCGCGAGTTCGGCTACCCGATGGGCCCGTTCCAGGTGTCGGACCTGGCCGGCGGCGACATCGGCTGGGCCACGCGCAAGCGCAAGGCCGCCACGCGCGACCCCGAGGCGCGTTATGTGCAGATCGCCGACCGCATCTGCGAGCGCGGCTGGTTCGGCCAGAAGACGCAGCGCGGCTACTACCTGTACCCCGAAGGCGCGCGCACCGGGCAGCCCGACCCCGAAGTGCTGGCGATCATCGATGCGGAACGCGAGCGCGCAGGCATCGCGCCGCGCACCTTCACCCACGAGGAAATCATCCGCCGCTACATGGCCGCGATGGTCAACGAGGGCGCCAACGTCGTGCTGCAGCGCATCGCGCTGCGCCCGCTGGACGTGGACGTGACCTTCCTCTACGGCTACGGCTTTCCGCGCCACCGCGGCGGCCCGATGAAGTACGCCGACACCGTGGGCCTGCCGAAGGTGCTGGCCGACATCCGCGAGTTCGCCAAGGAAGACCCGATCTTCTGGAAGCCGTCGCCGCTGCTGGTCGAGCTGGTCGAACGCGGTGCAGATTTCTCGAGCTTGAACCAACCCGAATAAGGAGATATCCCCATGCGCGAAGCCGTCATCGTTTCCACCGCCCGCACCCCGCTCACCAAGGCGCACCGCGGCGAATTCAACATCACCCCCGGCGCCACGCTGGCGTCCTTCGCGGTCAAGGCCGCGGTCGAACGCTCGGGGCTGGACCCGGCATTGATCGAGGACGCGATCCTCGGCTGCGGCTACCCCGAGGGCACCACCGGCCGCAACATCGCGCGCCAGGCCATCATCCGTTCGGGCCTGCCGATCAGCATCGCCGGCACCACGGTGAACCGCTTCTGCGCCTCGGGCTTGCAGGCCATCGCGATGGCCGCGGGCCGCATCGTGGTGGACGGCGCGCCGGCCATGATCGCGGGCGGCGTCGAGAGCATTTCGCAGATCCGCGGCCGCAGCCCCGGTGACGGCGGCGACCTCAGCCTGGACCCGTGGATCGTCGAGCACAAGCCCGACCTCTACATGGCGATGATCGACACGGCCGACATCGTCGCCAAGCGCTACAACATCAGCCGCGAGGCGCAGGACCGCTTCTCCGCCGAGAGCCAGCGCAAGACCGAAGAGGCGCAACTGGCCGGCCGCTACAAGGACGAGATCGTCGCCTGCACCACCACCATGGCCGTGACCGACAAGGAGACCAAGGAGGTCAGCTTGCGCGAAGTCACCGCCACCGAAGACAACTGCAACCGCCGTGGCACCACCTACGAAGCGCTGGCCAAGCTCAAGCCGGTGATGGGCGAAGACAAGTTCGTGACCGCCGGCAACGCCTCGCAACTCTCGGACGGCGCGTCGGCCTGCGTGCTGATGGAAGCCAAGGATGCCGAGCGCGCCAACATCAAGCCGCTGGGCGCCTTCCGTGGCCTGGCGCTGGCCGGCTGCGAGCCCGACGAGATGGGCATCGGCCCCGTGTTCGCGGTGCCCAAGCTGCTCGCGCGCCACGGCCTGAAGGTCGAGGACATCGGCCTCTGGGAACTCAACGAAGCCTTCGCCTCGCAGTCGATCTACTGCCAGGACAAGCTGGGCATTCCGTCGGAGCTGCTCAACGTGAACGGCGGCGCCATCTCCATCGGCCACCCCTTCGGCATGACCGGCGCGCGCCTCACGGGCCATGTGCTCATCGAAGGCAAGCGCCGCGGCGCGAAGTACGCGGTGGTCACGATGTGCATCGCCGGCGGCATGGGCGCCGCGGGCCTGTTCGAAATCTATTGAGGAGCCAGCGATGGACCTGAACTTCACCCCCGAAGAAGAAGCCTTCCGCGCGGAAGTGCGCGCCTTCCTCGCCGACAAGCTGCCCGCGCGGCTCTCGGCCAAGGTCAGCGGCGGCAAGATCCTCGGCAAGGCCGACATGCAGGAATGGCACGCCATCCTCAATGAACGCGGCTGGCTCGCCAACCATTGGCCCGAGCAGTACGGCGGCCCGGGGTGGACGGCGGTGGAGAAGTTCATCTTCGAACACGAATGCGCGCTGGCCTTTGCGCCGCGCATCGTGCCCTTCGGCGTGAACATGCTGGGGCCGGTGCTCATCAAGTACGGCAACGAAGCGCAGAAGCAGCGCTGGCTGCCGCGCATCCTCGACGGCTCCGACTGGTGGTGCCAGGGCTATTCGGAACCGGGCGCGGGTTCCGACCTCGCCGCGGTGAAGACCTCGGCGGTGCGCGGCATCGACGCACAGGGCGACCACTACATCGTGAACGGCCAGAAGACCTGGACCACGCTGGGCCAGCACGCCAACATGGTCTTCTGCCTGGTGCGCACCAACCGCGAGGCGAAGAAGCAGGAAGGCATCAGCTTCCTGCTCATCGACATGACCTCGCCCGGCGTCGAAGTGCGCCCGATCATCACGCTCGACGGCGAGCATGAAGTCAACGAAGTGTTCTTTTCCGACGTGCGCGTGCCGGCCGAGAACCTGGTCGGCGAAGAGAACAAGGGCTGGACCTGCGCCAAGTACCTGCTGACCTACGAGCGCACGAACATCGCGGGCGTGGGCTTCTCGGTGGCTGCGCTCGAACAGCTCAAGGGCATTGCGGCCACGCAGACGAAGAACGGCAAGCCGCTTGCCGAAGACCCGTCGTTCGCCTCGCGCATGGCGCGCGTGGAGATCGACCTGGAGAACATGAAGACGACCAACCTGCGCGTGATCGCCGCCGTGGCCGGCGGCGGCGTGCCGGGTGCGGAGAGTTCGATGCTGAAGATTCGCGGCACGGAAATTCGCCAGGAGATTTCTTCACTGGCCCGCCGCGCGATGGGCGTGTACGGACGGCCCTTCGTCGAGGAAGCGCTGCACGACGGTTTCGACGGCCAGACCTTCGGCCCCGCCTACGCATCGGCCGCCGCAGCGCGCTACTTCAACAACCGCAAGCTGTCGATCTTCGGCGGCTCCAATGAAATCCAGAAGAACATCATCAGCAAGATGATCCTGGGCCTGTAAGGAGACATGCAGTGAACTTCGAACACACCGAAGACCGGCGCATGCTCGCCGACAGCCTGAACCGCTTCATCGCCGAGCAGTACGCCTTCGATGCGCGCGACCGCATCGCGAAGTCCTCGCACGGGTTCAGCAAGGAAACCTTCCAGCAGTTCGCCGAACTCGGCGTGATCGGTGCGCTGTTCAGCGAAGCCGATGGCGGCTTCGGCGGCGGCGGTTTCGACATTGCCGTGGTCTTCGAGGCACTGGGCCGCGGCCTCGTGGTCGAGCCGCTGCTGGGCGCGGTGATGGTCGGCGAAGCGCTGGTCGCCGCCGGCAGCGATGCGCAGAAAGAGAAGCTCGGCGACATCATCAACGGCGTGACCGTCGCGGCCTTCGCACACGACGAAGCCGACACGCACTACGAACGCACGCGCGTGGCCACCCGCGCCGAGCGCAGCGGCGATGGCTGGGTGCTGAACGGCGCCAAGGCCGTGGTACCGCAGGGCGAGCAGGCCGACCTGTTCCTGGTTTCGGCCCGCACCTCGGGCAACGTGGACGACGAAGCCGGCATCTCGCTGTTCCTCGTGCCCGCGAAGACAGCCGGCCTCACGGTGCGCGGCTGCCCCGCCATCGACGGCGGCCGTGTCGCCGAACTCACGTTCGACGGCGTGAAGCTGGGCGCCGATGCACTGCTCGGCGCTGAAGGGCAAGGCTCTGCGACGCTCGAACGCGCCATCGGCCGCGGCGTGCTGGCACTGTGCGCCGAAGCCGTGGGCGCCATGGAAGCCGCCAAGACCGCCACGCTGGAGTACCTGCGCACACGCAAGCAATTCGGCACGCTGATCGGCAGCTTCCAGGCGCTGCAGCACCGCATGGCCGACGTGCTGCTCGAAATCGAACAGGCCCGCTCGGCGGTGATCAATGCCGCGGCCGCCATCGACGGCACGGACCGCGTGGCGCGCGAGCGCGCGCTGTCGGCCGCCAAGTTCAGCATCGGCCGCATCGGCGCGCTGGTCGCCGAAGAAAGCATCCAGCTGCACGGCGGCATCGGGATGACCTGGGAGCTGCCGCTGCCGCACTACGCCAAGCGGCTCGTGATGATCGACCACCAGTTGGGCGACGAGGACCATCACCTGCAGCGTTACATCGCGCTCGGCAAGGAGACTGCAGCATGACGGACAAGGCCGTCCTCATCAGCCAGCAGGGCGCGGTCCGCATCCTGACCAACAGCAACCCCGGCGCGCGCAACGCGATCACGCCGACGCTGTATGCGGAACTCTCCGCAGCGCTCACCGACGCGCAGAACGACCCCGAAGTCGGCGCCATCGTCTTCACCGGCGCGGGCGATTTCTTCTGCTCGGGCGGCGACCTCAACCTGCTGGCCAAGCGCCGCGAGCTGCCCGCTTCGGAGCGCCGCGAAAAGCTCGAAGGCCTGCACGACCTGATTCGCGCGATCCGCGATTGCGGCAAGCCGGTGATCGCGGCCGTCGAAGGCGGCGCGGCGGGCGCGGGCCTGTCGATGGCACTGGCCTGCGACATGCTGGTGTCGGCGCGCGATGCCTTCTACACGGTGGCCTACGTCAAGGTCGGCCTCACGCCGGACGGCGGCGCGACCGCTTTTCTTTCGGAGTTCGTCTCGCGCCAGGTGCTCACCGAGATGTGCCTCACCGGCGACCGCATGCCGGCCGAGCGCCTGCACGCACTGGGCGCGGTCAACCGCCTCACCGACAAGGGCGCCGCGCTGGCCGAAGCGATCGCGCTCGCGGCCAAGGTGGCTGACGGGCCGCAGCGCGCGAGCGCACGCATCAAGACGCTGTGCCGCCAGGCACACCGCGCCACGCTCGAGGAACAGCTCGAAGCCGAGGCGGTGTACATGGTCGAGTCGCAGGCCGATGCCGAAGCGGCCGAAGGCATCGGCGCGTTCCTGGGCAAACGCAAGGCGGACTTCGTCGCGCTGCGGCACAAGAAGCAGGACGCGCTCTGACGACCTGCCTCATCCTCGCCGAACCCCAACCCCGAACCGTTCGGGCTGAGCCTGTCGAAGCCTTGCGCCCACCGCGAACAGCCCTTCGACAGGCTCAGGGCGAACGGTGCAAGCAACAACCGTTCGGGCTGAGCTTGTCGAAGCCTCGCGCGGCGCTTCGCCAAGCTCAGCGTGAACGGATCTGTTATTCCGCCTCAACCCGGTCTCACGTTTTCCTGGAGCCGCTATGCCAATGCTGAATTCCTCCCTGCCGCTTGCCGGCGTGCGCGTCCTCGATCTGTCCCGCATCCTCGCGGGCCCCTGGTGCGGCATGGTGCTGGCTGACATGGGCGCCGAGGTGATCAAGGTGGAGCACCCCGGCCGCGGCGACGACACACGCGACTGGGGCCTGCGCGTGGGCAACACCGAGACCGCCTACTTCAACAGCGTGAACCGCAACAAGCGCTCGGTCACGCTCGATCTGCAGACGCCCGAAGGCCAGCAGATCGCGCGCGACCTGGCCAAGCAGTGCGACGTGGTGATCCAGAACTTCAAGTTCGGCGGCATCGACAAGCTGGGCCTGGGCTACGAGCAGCTGAGCAAGGAGCAGCCGGGCCTCATCTACTGCTCGATCTCGGGCTACGACCGCACCGGCCCCGAGGCCGCGCGCCCCGGCTACGACCTGGTGGTGCAGGGCGAGGCGGGCCTCATGGCGCTCAACGGCGAAGCGAACCAGCCGCCGCTGAAGTTCGGCGTGGCGGTGGTCGATCTCTTCACCGGCATGTACTCGGCGCAGGCCATCCTCGCCGCGCTCTACCAGCGCGAGAAGACCGGCAAGGGCCGGCATGTGGAGATGGCGCTCTTCGACTGCGGCGTGATGATCACCGCCTACTATGGCCTCGAGGCGCTGCTGATGGGCGAAGACCCGCCGCGCTACGGCAACTCGCATCCGTCGATCGTGCCCTACGGCGTGTTCGACGCGGCCGACGGTCCGCTGGTCATCACCGTGGGCAACAACGCGCAGTTCGCGCGCTTGTGCAGCGAAGTGATCGAGCGGCCCGACCTGGCGGCCGACGAGCGCTTCAAGACCAACATCCTGCGGTCGGCGAACCGCGCGGCGTTGCTGCCCGAGCTGCACGCCGAGCTGGCCAAGCGGCAACGCGCCGACCTTCTTGCGAAGCTGACGAAGGCCGGCATTCCATGCGGCGAAGTGCTGGGCCTGCTCGAAGCGCTGCAATCGAAGCGCGCGACCGATGCGGGCCTGGTGACCACGCAGCCGCACCCGGTGGCCGGCACGGTCAACGTGCTGGCACCGCCCTACCGTTTCGACGGCGAGCGCCTGCCGGTGCGCAGCGCACCGCCCACCCTGGGCGAAGGCACGCACGAGGTGCTCAAGTCCCTGCTCGGCCTGTCGGACGACAAGCTGGCCGCGCTCAAATCGAGCGGCGTCGTCTGAAGAAGACGCCCGCGCATTTTTTTCGATCCCCTGAAGCAATAGAAGTCCATGGCCTCCCTTCGCAATCCCCTTCGCCGCGCGCTCATCGCCCTGGCCCTTCCCCTCGTCACCGGCGCTGCCTTCGCACAAGCCTGGCCCGCCAAGCCGATCACGCTGATCGTGCCCTTCCCGCCCGGCGGCCCGACCGACGTGGCCTCGCGTATCGTGGCGCAGAAGATGTCGGTGGCGCTCAAGCAGAACATCGTCATCGACAACCGCAGCGGCGCCTCGGGCACCGTGGGCGCAGCCGCCGCCGCACGCGCCGCACCGGACGGCTACACCTTCGTGATGCTGGCCACGCCGACGCTGCTGGCGGCGCACCTCTACGGCCCCACGGGCTACGACATCTTCAAGAACTTCACGCCCGTGGGCTCGGTGTACGACCTGCCGATCGTGCTGGTGGTCAACCCCAAGTCGCTGCCCGACGTGACCGACCTGCAGGGCCTGATCGCCAAGGCCAAGGCCGAAGGCGGCAAGCTCAACTACACGACGGCCGGCGCCGGCAGCTTCGGCCACCTGACGACCGAGCAGCTCAAGACCATCGGCAAGTTCGACATGCAGCATGTGCCCTACCGCGGCAGCGCACCGGCCGTGACCGACCTGATCGGTGGCCAGGTGCCCGCGATGTTCTCGGACCTCGTGGGCGTGCTGCCGCACGTCAAGGCCGGCAAGCTGCGCGCCATCGCGGTCGGCTCGGGCCAGCGCGTGAGCCTGTTGCCCGACGTGAAGACGGTGGCCGAGCAGGGCTTCCCCGGTTTCGACGCCACCTCGTGGGGCGGCCTGCTGGCGCCGGCCGGCACGCCCAAGGAGGTGATCGACCGCATGAGCGCCGAGCTCAAGACGGCCCTGGCCGACAAGCAGGTGCAGGAGAAGCTGGAGAGCGTGGGCTCCTTTGCGGCCTACCGCACGCCCGAGCAGACCGGCGTGCGCATGCGCGAGGACTTCGAACGCTGGGGCAAGGTCATTCGCGACAACAAGATCACGAACCAGTAGAACCGCGACAACGAGCCCGCGTCTTCAGCCGGCGGCGGGCAGCAAGACATCCAGGAGACAACATGACAACAGGCAACGACAAGAAGAATGCGGCCGGTGCGCCGTTCCGCCCGCTGTTCCCGGTGCGCGGCCTCGCCGACATCCGGCGGCTGGAAGAGACGCCGCTCGAAGAAGCGCTCACGGTGCGCAGCACCTATGAGCTGTTCTGCAATTCCGGCGCGGCCTTCGGCGACAAGGCCGCGCTGACCTTTTTGCGCACGGGCAACCCGGCGGACGAGCCGATCCGCTGGTCGTATGCCGAACTGCTTGCAGGCATCCACCAGACCGCGAACCTGCTGCACACACTGGGCGTGGGGCCCCAGGACGCGGTCGCGGTGCTGCTCCCCGGTTGCCTCGAATACCACCTGGCCCTCTGGGGCGGCGAAGCGGCCGGCATCGTGCAGCCGCTCAACCCGCTGCTGACGGATGAGAAGCTGGTCGCGCTGATGACCGCCGCACGCGCCAAAGTGCTGATCGCCTACGGCTCGGACAGCGAATCGGGCATGTGGTCGAAGGCGATGCGCCTGCACGGCCAGGTGCCGACACTCACCACGGTGCTGCGCGTGGCGCCGCACGACGAAGCGCCCGGCGCCGCAGGTGCATTGCCCGAAGGCGTGGCCGAGTTCGATGTGCTGCGCGCAGCGCAACCAAGCGACCGCCTCGTGAGCGGCCGCGACATCGCCCCCACCGACATCGCCGCCTACTTCCATACCGGCGGCACCACCGGCGCGCCCAAGCTCGCGCGCCACAGCCACGGCGCGCAGGTGTTCACCGCCTGGGCCAGCGTGCAGCTGGCGGGCATGAACGAGAACGGCATCTCGATCAACGGCTATCCGCTGTTCCATGTGGCGGGCGTGCTGCCGGCTTCGCTGTCGGCACTGTCGGCGGGCGTGGAGGTGATCATTCCGACGCCCTCGCTGCTGCGCAACAAGGAGGTGCTGGCCAACTACTGGAAGTTGGTCGCGAGGTACCGGCCGACCTCGCTGTCGGCCGTGCCCACGGTGCTCGCGGCGCTGGCGAACGTGCCGCTGGACGGTGCGGACATTTCATCGATCACCTACTGCCGCACCGGCGCTGCCGTGCTCGCGCCCGAACTGGCCGCGCGCTTCGAGCGCATGTTCGGCCTGCATGTGCACGAGAGCCTGGGCATGACGGAGATGGCCGGCATCTCGACCATCACGCCGCCGGGTGTGGAAGGGCCTGCCGGCTGCGTGGGCTTTCGCCTGCCGTACTCGCAGATCCGCATCGTTGCGCTCGACGAGAACGGCAATGCGAGCGACCGCGACGTGGCGCCCGGCGAGCAGGGCATGGTGCTCTTCAAGTCGCCCAACGTGTTCTCGGGTTTCGTGGACCCGGCGGACAACGCCAAGGCCTTTACCGCCGACGGCTGGCTCGCCACCGGCGACCTCGGCTGGATGGACAGCGAGGAGCGCCTGAACCTCACCGGCCGCTCGAAGGACCTGATCATCCGCAGCGGCCACAACATCGACCCCAAGACCATCGAGGACGCGCTGGGCGCGCACCCGGCGGTGCAGTTGTGCGCCGCAGTCGGCGCGCCCGACGCCTATGCGGGCGAGTTGCCCGTGATCTTCGCGACGCTCGTGCCCGGCGCCTCGGCCACCGAAGAAGAACTGCTGGCCTTCACTGCCGCGCGCGTGGACGAAGCACCGGCCAAACCCAAGTGGGTGTCGGTGATCGGCGCCATGCCGATGACCAACGTCGGCAAGATCTACAAGCCCGAGTTGCGTGCGATGGCTGCGCGGCAGGTGGTGGCCGCGACGGTCGGGGAGATTTGCGCCGAACTCGGCGCGAGCGACGCGGCACAGCCTGCGGTGAGCACGGAAGGCGAGAGCCTGGTGCATGTGCAGATCGACGCCGCCGCGGCGGGTGCGCTGGCCGCACCGCTGCAGGAGCGGCTGCACAAGGCGCTGGCGCCGCTGCCCTTCAAGACGCGCATCGCGCTGAAGTGAACTTCGACAGACAGTTTCTGAAACCAACGAGAGACAAACCATGACCCATCCAGCTTCCAACCGCCGCGCGCTGCTCTGTGCCGCAGCCGCATCGACCGCCGCGCTGTTCGCGGTGGCCCCCGCCCACGCGCAAGCGCCCTACCCGAACAAGCCGATCCGCCTCGTCGTGCCCTTCCAAGCCGGCGGCGCCACCGACGTGCTCGCGCGCGTGCTCGGCCAGAAGATGTCGGCGGGCCTCGGCCAGCCGGTCGTCATCGACAACAAGCCGGGCGCGGCCGGCATCATCGGCACCGATGCGGTCGCCAAGTCGGCGCCCGATGGCTACACCGTCGTGTTCTCGCTCAGCAACTCGCTGCTGACCAACGAGTTCCTCTACGACAAGCTGCCCTACGACACGCAGCGCGACCTCACGCTGGTCTACCAGGTGGCGATGGGGCCGCTGGTGCTGGTGGTGCATCCGAGCGTGCCGGCCAAGACCGCGCCGGAACTGCTGAAGTACGTGGCCGCGAACAAGGGCAAGGTCGCCTACGGTTCCTACGGCGTGGGCGCGTACCCGCACCTGGCCGGCGCGCACATGAGCCTTACGCAGCAGGCCGACATGAACCACGTCGCCTACAAGGGCGAGGCGCCGATGATCCAGGACCTGATCGGCGGGCAGATCCAGATGGCCTATGCGAGCGCGCTGGTGGCCAAGCCCCACATCGACGCAGGCAAGGTGCGGGCCATCGGCGTGAGCGGCGAGCGCCGCATGGCCGCGCTGCCCGATGTGCCCACGCTGGCCGAGCAGGGCCTGAAGGACGAGGCCTACCGCGTTACCGGCTGGCTCGCCTTCGCGGTGCCCGCCAAGACACCCAAGCCCATCGTGGACCGCATCGCCGACGAGGTGCGCAAGGCCTCGCAGCAGCCCGACGTGCGCGAGCGCATCGCAGCCATGGGCTTCGAGCTCAAGGACAGCTCGCCCGAACTCTTTGCCGCCGCCTGGAAGCAGGAGCGCCCGGTGTGGGAACGGCTCATCAAGCAATCGGGCGCGAAGCTCGAGTGAACGAAGCTCATCTGATTTTTTGAAGGAACAACCATGAAGATTCTTGTGCCTGTCAAACGGGTCGTCGACTACAACGTGAAGGTGCGCGTGAAGAGCGACGGCACCGGCGTGGACATTGCCAACGTCAAGATGAGCATGAACCCCTTCGACGAGATCGCTGTCGAAGAAGCGGTTCGGCTGAAAGAGAAGGGCGTGGTCACCGAAGTGATCGCTGTCTCGTGCGGCGATGCCAAGTGCCAGGAAACCCTGCGCACCGCGATGGCCATCGGCGCCGACCGCGGCATCCTGGTGGAAACGACCGAAGAGCTGCAGCCGCTGGCCGTCGCCAAGTTGCTCAAGGCGCTGGTCGACAAGGAACAGCCCCAGCTCATCATCCTCGGCAAGCAGGCCATCGACGATGACGCCAATCAGACCGGCCAGATGCTGGCTGCGCTCGCTGATCTGCCCCAAGCCACCTTCGCCTCCAAGGTCGAAGTCGCTGGCGACAAGGCCACGGTCACGCGCGAAGTCGACGGCGGCCTGGAGACCATCTCCCTCACGCTGCCGGCCGTCATCACGACCGACCTGCGCCTGAACGAGCCGCGCTACGTCACGCTCCCCAACATCATGAAGGCCAAGAAGAAGCAGCTCGATGTCTTCAAGCCCGAAGACCTGGGCGTGGATGTGAAGCCCCGCCTGAAGACCCTGAAGGTCAGCGAGCCGCCCAAGCGCGGCGCGGGCATCAGGGTGCCTGATGTGGCGACGCTGGTGGACAAACTGAAGAACGAAGCGAAGGTAATTTGAAGTCATTGCGGGACAGACCGCAGCGGCGCAGCCGCAAGCTCTGTCCTCAACTGATCAGAATTTTTTGGAACAAAAAATGACCGCACTTGTTATTGCCGAACACGACCACGCGACCGTCAAGCCCGCGACCCTCAACACCGTGACTGCAGCCTTGGCCTGCGGCGGTGAAGTGCATGTGCTGGTGGCCGGCGCCAATGCGGCGGAAGCTGCCAAGGCCGCTGCCCAGATCGCTGGCGTCACCAAGGTCATCGCCGCCGACAGCCCGAGCCTGGCCGAGAACCTCGCAGAGAACGTGGCCGCTCAAGTCCTGGCCATCGCCAGCAACTACAGCCACATCCTGTTCCCCTCGACCGCCAACGGCAAGAACGTCGCACCGCGCGTGGCCGCCAAGCTGGACGTGGCGCAGATCAGCGACATCACCCTGGTGGTCAGCCCCGACACCTTCGAGCGCCCGATCTACGCCGGCAATGCGATTGCCACCGTGCAGAGCAGCGACGCCACCAAGGTGATCACCGTGCGCACGACCGGCTTCGATGCAGCCGCAGCAACGGGCGGCACCGCCACCGTCGAAACCGCTGAAGGTGTCGCAGACAGCGGCAAGAGCAGCTTCGTCGGCCGCGAAGTCACCAAGAGCGAACGCCCCGAACTGACGGCCGCCAAGATCATCGTCTCGGGTGGCCGCGCCTTGGGCAGCGCCGAGAAGTTCACCGAAGTGATGGCGCCGCTGGCCGACAAGCTCAACGCGGGCCTGGGCGCCAGCCGCGCCGCCGTGGACGCGGGCTACGCCCCCAACGACTGGCAAGTGGGCCAGACCGGCAAGATCGTCGCGCCGCAGCTGTACATCGCAGCGGGCATCTCGGGCGCGATCCAGCATCTGGCCGGCATGAAGGACTCCAAGGTCATCGTCGCGATCAACAAGGACGAAGAGGCGCCGATCTTCTCGGTGGCCGATTACGGCCTCGTGGCCGACCTGTTCGTGGCCGTGCCCGAACTGGTGAAGGCGCTGTAAGAGGAGTCGCGACAGATGAAGACCCGCATCACCGAACTGCTAGGCATCCGCTACCCCATCATCCAGGGCGGCATGCAATGGGTGGGCCGCGCCGAGCTGGCAGCGGCCGTGTCGAACGCTGGCGGCCTGGGCATCGTGACGGCGCTCACGCAGCCCACGCCCGACGATCTGCGCAACGAGATCGCACGCACCCGCACGTTGACCGACAAGCCCTTCGGCGTGAACCTCACGATCCTGCCCGCAGTGAAGCCGCCGCCGTACGCGGAGTACGTGCAGGCCATCATCGACAGCGGCATCAAGATCGTGGAGACCGCGGGCAACAGCCCGAAGGATTTCATCGAAGCGCTCAAGCGCCACGATGTGAAGATCGTGCACAAGTGCACCTCGGTGCGCCATGCACTTTCGGCCGAACGCAACGGCGTGGATGCGGTGTCGGTGGACGGCTTCGAGTGCGCGGGCCATCCGGGCGAGGACGACGTGCCCGGCCTCGTGCTGCTGCCGATTGCGGCGCGCAAGCTCAAGATTCCGATCATTGCCTCGGGCGGCATCGCCGACGGGCGCGGCATGGCGGCCGCGCTGGCGCTGGGCGCCGAAGGCGTGAACATGGGCACGCGCTTCTGCGTGACGCAGGAAGCGCCTATCCACCCGAACATCAAGCAGGCGCTGGTCGATGCGACCGAGCGCGACACGAAGCTGATGTTCCGCACCCTGCACAACACCGCGCGGGTGTTCCGCAATGCGATCTCCGAAGAAGTGGTGGCAACGGAGAACCGACCCGGCGGCTGCGAGTTCGAAGAAGTGCGCCCATTGGTGGCCGGCGCACGCGGCCGCGCGGCGCTCGAGTCGGGCGAGGTGCACAACGGCGTGGTCTCGGCCGGCCAGTGCATCGGGCTGATCGACGACGTGCCGACCTGCGCGGAGCTGATCGAGCGCATGGTGCGCGAATGCCGCGAGCATCTGGACCGGGCGCGGGGCTGGATGGGCTGAAGGCTTCGGGGCGCATGGGCGCTCCCGAAGTAATTTTCGGAGGGTATTGAGCCTGCCCGCCACCGAACGAAGCCAACGGCTTCGTGCAGTTCATCACGCTGCCCTGCCCGAGATGGTTGCCACATCTTTTCCTGCGGATATGGCCGCTGTGTGCCTCCCATAATCCCGCGCCTCGACTCCTGAAGCACAGGAGCGGCTTCAGGGAGGAGCATCAGATGTCGGCACTCGATGTTGTGCAAACGCGCACGCTTGAAATCGCGAGCAGCGCCATTCCACTGGTTCTGGGCAGCCCGGCGTTGGAGCCGGTCCGCCTGTCAGGCCGGGAGGGATTGAACTCGCTGTTCGTGTACGAACTGCTGCTCAAGACGCCGGACGGATTGAACCTCGGTGCGAGCCAGGCGATGGACTTCGATCTGGACAGCTTCATCGGCTGCGAGATCAGCTGCAACATCCAGCTCGACGGCGCGGGCCAGTTCCTGCCGGGCGCTGTCGGTGCTTCGGTCGACCGCATCGGCGCAGGAATCCGCCAGATCAATGCCTTGATCACCGATGCAGCCATGTGGGGCGAAGAAGGCCGCCATGTGCAATACAAGCTCACGCTGCGCCCCTGGCTGCATCTTGCGACCCTCACCACCGACTGCAAGATCTTCCAGAACAAGACCGTCGCCCAGATCCTCGATGACCTCCTGGGCGGCTACGACTTCCCGGTCGACAAGCGCCTGATCGAGACGTATCCGACACGCGACTATCAGGTCCAGTACAACGAAAGCGATTTCGAGTTCTTCAGCCGCCTGTGCCAGGAATGGGGCATCAGCTACTTCTTCGAGCACAGCGGCGGCAGGCATCGCCTGGCGCTCATCGACAACATGGGGGCGTACAGGAAGAACGAGAGCGCCGCGTATCACCAAATCGAGTACCACGCGCCCGGGTGGAAGGTCGATGCCGAGTACGTCCACAGTTTCGTGCCGCAGCACCAGCTGACGAGTGGGCGATACACCAGCCGGGACTACGACTACACCCGCCCGAGGGCCGACCTCAGCATTGGCCGAAGCGATCCGCGGCCTACCGGGCAGGCCGATGGCGAGGTCTATCAATGGCACGCGGAGCGCGGTGCCAGTCACTACGCCCAGCCCCAGGCGGGCAGCGCCGATGCCAACGACCCGCAGGGCGAGGGTCGGCACCTGGCCCTGCTGCGCATGCAGGCCCTGAGAACCCACGGCGCCCGCGCCCAGGCCAGCGGCAACCTGCGGGGCATGGTGCCGGGCTGCAGCTTCGAACTGAAGCAGCACCCGCGCGAGAAGGCCAATGCCGAGTACCTGATCCTGGACACCCGGTTCCTGATCGAAGACGTGGCGCAAGACAGCCAGATCGCCGATGCGGCGCCCGGCCGCAAGCAGCACTGGAAGGTCGAGGTCGACTTCACCGCGCATCCGATGACCGAGCCGCTGCGCCCGGCGCCCACGCAACCCAAGCCGTTCGCCCGCGGCCCGCAGCCCGCCTTGGTGGTCGGGCCTGCAGGCCAGAACATCTGGACCGACGAACTGGGCCGCATCAAGGTGCAGTTTCCCTGGGACCGCCTCGGCCAGAAGAACCAGCACAGCACCTGCTGGATTCGCGTGTCCAGTCCGTGGGCGGGCAATCAGCTGGGCGGCATGCAGATTCCGCGCATCGGGCAGGAGGTGATCGTCGACTTCTACGGCGGCGATCCGGACCTGCCGATCTGCACGGGGCGGCCCTACAACCAGAACAACCAGCCGCCGTGGGCCTTGCCCGGTCAACAGGCGCTCTCGGGCTTCCGAAGCCGGGAGCTGACCGAGGAAGGCGGCAACAGTGCGGCCGGGCGCAGCAACCACGTGGTGCTGGACGACACGGCCGGCAAGATCCAGGCGCAGCTCAAGAGCGACCACCAGCACAGCCAGTTGAGCCTGGGGCATATCACGCGCATCGAGGACCACGCGGGGCGCAAGGATGCGCGGGGGGAAGGCTTCGAGCTGCGTACCGATGGGCATGGGGTGCTGCGGGCCAAGGACGGCATGCTCATCACCACCGAGGCCCGTGACAGCGCCCGCGCTCATGCGCTGGACAGCGCGGAGACCCTGGCCCGGCTCACGACCGGACGCGATCAGCACGAGAACCTGTCCGAAGCAGCGAAGCAGGCCGAGGCGCACGAGGACGGCGACCAGGACGAGGTCATCAAGGCGATCAGCGCACAGAACCACGCGATCAAGGGTCAAGGTCGCAATGAGGCCGATGGGCGGTTTCCCGAACTGGGCGAGCCGCACCTGGTGCTGGCCAGCCCGGCCGGCATCGAGACCAGCACACCCCAGTCCACGCACATTGCAAGCCTTGAGCACAACGCCCTGACCAGCGGAGGCCACACCAGCGTTTCGGCGGGCAAGAGCCTGTTGGTGAGCGCCAGGGAAGCCATCCGCCTGTTCGCTTTCAAAGCGGGAATCAAGCTCGTGGCCGCCAGTGCCGACGTCGATATCAAGGCGTTGAAGAAAAACATTCATCTGCTGGCCAGGCTGGACATCACCCACACGGCTAACAGAATCACCATCACGGCCAGGGAAGAGGTGATCATCAACGGTGGCACCAGCTACAGCCGCTGGAACAGCGCCGGCATCGAGCACGGCACCCAAGGGCTCTGGCGCGAGCACGCCAGTATCCACAGCATGGTCGGCCCCAATAACCTGCCCGTGCCCGAGGTGAAGTTTCCCGAGCCGGTGTGCAAGGAATGTCTGCTCAAGGCGCAGGCAGCGGCCGCTCCCTTTGGACTGCGCTGATGAGCAGCGCTCCCCACCTTCAGGAAGCATTTGCGCCCGAGTTCGCCCAGCAACTCGCGCTGTGGCACGAAAGGACAGATGGCGGCTCGGCGTGGGCGTTGGTCGACGGCGCACTCGCGGGGGCCGAGCGCGTCCAGCATCTGGCGACAGCCTACGGCGATCCCATTCGCGCCTTCGCGGATACCCACCTTCATGCCTATGACGAACTGGGAATTTTGCTGTGGCCGCTCGACCATGTGCTGGAGCGTGACGCGGCGGTTGCGATGCTGAGTGCGCTCACGAAAGTGCCAGCGGTGAGCTTCATCGCGACATCGACGCCTGAAGGGCCGACCGGCGAGGCACTCGCCTGGCTGAGCGGCGCGATCACTACCGACGGGCTGCACTTGTGCTTGCGCATCGGCGACTCCCGCGTGCTGGCGCCTGCACTGGCCAGCATGACCATGCAGCAAATGGCGCGGCTCAAGCAGTGCGTGACGGCCTGGGCCGTGCCGGACAGGGCTGGCCAACTGAAATCGCTGCCGCTGACTGCGATCCGGTCAGGCCCGGAAGTGGCAGAAACAGCAAGCAGCATCGTGCTCGACAACCGTGCCTACGACAGCATCCTGTCTGCGTGCCTGCCAGACATGTTGCATGCCGAACTCCGCCGGGCCGACCCCGAAATCATCGGGGTGGGAGTGCCGCCGGTGAAGGCCCATGAATGGTTCATCAAGGTCTTGCGGCGTGCGCGGGCCAAGGGCGCCAACCAGTTCCCCGATCAGGTGGAATTCGCGCGCATTGCGCGCTGGAACTCGGAAACCTTCGAGGACCTTCCGGAACTGGCACTGACCTGGGAAGCGCTGCGCCAAGGCGGCGTCTCGCTGACCTCGCTGCGCCAGCGATGGAGCGACACGCAATGGCGCGCGATCGAAGTGCTCACGCAGCGCGAGACAAAGCGCTGATGGACGACGGTGTGTCGCCGCTGAATCTGGGATGCGCTCAGGGAGCGCCCACAAGACCCCAAGAAACCCGAACCGCAGGAATCGCGATGGCTGATGAAGCAATACCTAAAGACTGGTCCCGAGGATCGATGCTGGGCCGCTGGCTGCAACTTGCGATGGCCCTCGCGCTATTGGCCCTGACCAGCGCATGCAAGCCGGCAGAACCGGTTGAGTCGGCTTCTTATGCAGCAGGCATCACGGGCTACAACTTCACGTCGGAAGGTGTGCAGGAGTTCTATATCAACGGCCAGTGGGGGTCGAATCTTCCGCCGTATGGCGGGGGTGGCGGTACGACTTGCTGCGTCAACTTGCCAAAGGAGTGGCGCCCTGGACTGGTCGCCAAGATCGATTGGACGATGGGTGACTGGACGCGTCCTTGGACTGAAATCAAATTGATGACGCAGGAAGAAAGTCGGGCTTGTTGTTGGAGGCGCCGCACCCTCTCCAAGACAGTGCCCGTCGAGCGCTATGGCTCCGAAGGTGGCGAACTGCAGGTGTTCTTTTTGCCCAACGACGAGATCAAAGTCTGGGTCTACGACGCAGGACCACAGAACCCCAACCATCCTTCGGGGATGGGCTACCCCAAGAACCCCGAGGCGCAGGAGTGGCGATGACTGATGAATCGATTTCCAAAGGCTGGTCGCGAGAAGCAGTGCTGGTTCGCTGGCTGCAGCTTGCTGTAGCCCTGGTTCTGCTGGCCCTGATCAGCGCATGCAAGCCGGCGGAGCCGGCCGAACCCGCGTCCTCTACCGCAGGTATCACGGGCTACAACTTCACCTCGGAGGGCGTGCAGGCGTTCTATGTCAACGGTCAGTGGGGGTCGAACCTTCCGCCTTATGGCGGAGGTGGCGGTACGACTTGCTGCGTGAATTTACCCAAACATTGGCGCCCAGGACTGGTCGCCAAGATCGATTGGACCATCGGTCACTACACGCTGCCGTCGTCCCAGAGAGAGTCAATGACTTCAGAGCAAATCAGAGCGTGTTGTTGGAGTCAGCGCACGCTGTCCCGGACAGTACCCGTCGAGCGCTATGGCTCCGAAGGCGGCGAACTGCAGGTGTTCTTTTTGCCTGATGACGAAGTCAAGGTATGGGTTTACGACGCAGGGCCGCAGCACCCTGACCATCCTTCGGCGATGGGCTACCCCAAGAACCCCGATCCTCAGGAACAGCAATGATCGCTAAATCGATAAACAAGGACCAGGTCCGAGGATCGATGCTGGGCCGCTGGCTGCAACTTGCGATGGCCCTCGCGCTATTGGCTGTAACCAGCGCATGCAAGCCCGCAGAACCGGCCGAGTCGGCCTCTTATGCAGCAGGCATCACGGGCTACAACTTCACTTCGGAGGGCGTGCAGGAGTTCTACGTCAACGGCCAGTGGGGGTCGAACCTTCCGCCGTATGGCGGGGGGGGTGGTACGACTTGCTGTGTGAATTTACCCAAGCAGTGGCGCCCTGGCCTGGTCGCCAAGATCGATTGGACGATGGGCCGATGGACGACCCCTTACGAGAGAAGAAAGCACCTTTCCCCAGCCGCGCAAGTCGCTTGTTGCTCGGCCGAGCGCACCCTCTCCAAGACAGTGCCCATCGAGCGCTATGGGACCGAAGGTGGGCGGCTGCAGGTGTTCTTTTTGCCCAACGACGAGATCAAGGTATGGATCTACGACGCAGGACCGCAGCACCCTGACCATCCTTCGGGCATGGGCTACCCCAAGAACCCCCAAGCGCAGGAGTCGCGATGACTGATGAATCGATTTCCAAAGGCTGGTCGCGAGGACCGGTGCTGGCTCGCTGGCTGCAGCTTGCTGTGGCCCTGGTCCTGTTGGCCCTGATCAGCGCATGCAAGCCGGCGGAGCCGGCTGAACCCGCGTCCTATACCGCAGGCATCACGGGCTACAACTTCACCTCGGAGGGCGTGCAGGCGTTCTATGTCAACGGTCAGTGGGGGTCGAACCTTCCGCCGTATGGCGGGGGGGGTGGTACGACTTGCTGTGTGAATTTACCCAAGCAGTGGCGCCCTGGCCTGGTCGCCAAGATCGATTGGACGATGGGTGATTGGACACGCCCTTGGTCCGAGATCAAATTGATGACGCAAGAAGAAAGCAGGGCTTGTTGTTGGCGCCGCCGCTCTCTCTCCAAGACAGTGCCCGTCGAGCGCTATGGCTCCGAAGGTGGCGAACTGCAGGTGTTCTTTTTGCCTAATGACGAAGTCAAGGTATGGGTCAGCGACTACGACCTTGGCCACGAGAAGCATCCTTCTGGGATGGCGTACCCCAAAAACCCTGAACCGCAGGAGCAATGATGGCTGTAGAAGCAGTACCCCAGGTAGTTCTGCCCGGTGAGCGCGCGCTGACCAACAAGGAGAAGATCCAGCGCTCGGATGCCACAGCATGCGTCGACCGCACCGAAAAACGCACTCTGTGCGATTCCCATGTCAATGTCGGCATCTTCTTTGACGGTACCAACAACAACATGGATCGCGACCGGCCCCTGCTCGGCCACAGCAATGTGGTGGTGCTCTACGACACCTACAAAGATGAGCCGGAAAGCGGCTACTACCGCTTCTATGTCCCCGGTGTAGGTACGCCGTTCAAAGATATCGGCGAGGAGACCGAGTCGTCTGACGGAAAAAGCAAAGCCACAGGAGGAGATGCACGCATCAACTGGGCTCTCATCCAACTGCTGAACTCATTGCACAGAAGCGTATTGCGAGAACGCCTCATCTCCAATGAACAAGCCAAGATCGATGCCACCACCAGCCCCATGCACAGAGGCTCAGCCTCTTGGGTCACCACGGCCAACCTGCCCGGCAAGCAGAAATACTTCATTGCCAGCGGTTTGCTGGACCGGCTTGAGACCGCGCTGAAATCGCGGCCTCCCAAGAAACTGTCACTGGTCAATGTGTCGGTCTTCGGCTTCTCGCGCGGCGCGGCACAGGCACGAGCCTTTTGTCACTTCCTACAGCACGCGCTGCTCAAGCGCGACGAAGGTGGTCAGGGCTACACGCTCGCTGGCGTGCCTTTCCGGCTGCAGTTCCTGGGCCTCTTCGACAGCGTGGCCTCAGTCGGCCTGGCCAACGCCGCGCCGGGCTTTCGTGGGCTTGGTGGCTGGGCCAATGGCACACAGGAGATCGTGGAATGCGTGGAGCGCACCGTTCACCTGTGCGCCGGGCACGAGATACGCACGAACTTTCCGATGTCAACCGTGCGTATAGGCGACAAGTACCCTTCGAACGCCGTGGAAAGGGTCTACCCCGGCGCTCACTCGAACGTGGGGGGCGGCTACCAGCCGCGCGACCAGGGCAAAAGCTCGAGGGGCCGGGCTTCGCTGCTGTCGCAGATACCGTTGTTCGACATGTACAACGAGGCCCGCGCGAGCAAGGTGCCGCTGTACAGCTTTTTTGAACTGCGGGCGAGTAAAAAAGACGACGTCGTGGCGGATCTGCAGATCGACCCCGAATGCTCCAAGCTCTTCAACGCCTACCGCGTGTGGGCCTTGTCCGCCGCCGGGGCCGGAACAGTGGAAAAGTCGCAGCAAGCGCACATGCAGTATTACTGGCGCTGGCGCATTCAGCATGCCAACGCGATCCAGAAATTGCCCAGCTATGCGTTGGCCAACCGGCAAGACCAGATCGATGTCTGGGAGAGCAACAACGATTTCCTGTCCGACTGGCGCCAGGCAGAGGGGTTGGCGTCGGCAGCGGCGGCGGCCAACGTCATGAAATTCAATCCAAACTACGACCCCACCGCCGGGCTTCCCGCGATGACCCAGGCACAGCGCGATTTTCTGAAGGTGCTGCGTGACTTCCAGTCGAAGGAGTCGGGCAAGGTGCCGCCGCTGGTCGATCGGTTTTTTGACGAGATGGTTCACGACTCCCATGGCTCGTTCTACATGGCCGGGCCGGTCACCGAGTTCGATCGCAAGGAAAAGATCAAGCAGATCCACAACAAACTGGAAACCATGCGCCGGAAGATGGGCAACGCCACGGCCATGCAGGGCAACCACACGGACTTCACAAAGGACGACGTGGTCTGGACGCTGTCAGCCCTGGAGCGCCGAATCTATGAACTCCAGAAGGACCCCGCCAGCAAAGACGCCAAGGGCGAACCAAGGGGCGTCTATCCGTTGCTGACCGATGCCGATCGCGAGCAACTGCTGGCCATGGAGGACATCACGACTTCGGGCGCCGTGCGATTTATCACTCGAAAGACGCGCCGCGAACTGGGCGGGCATGTTTGCTACCGCGACGTGTTCAGCCGCAGCACAGGGCTGGACGTGTTGATTGAGCGGACCATGAACCCCGTCCAGGTAACAAGCCCCGCCGAGGACGCTCTGGCCAGGCAGAAGCGTCAATGGGAAGCAGAATCCAGAGGGTTCCAGCGCACGCAACCTGTTTGGCCACGCTGACCGATTCGCCCGACGGGCAAGGGACTTGCAGGCCCGCCAGCTAAGGAAACCCCCGATGCATGAATGGTCATAGACCCCCTAGCATCGGTGCCTGCTCCCCCTTGTCGAGGTGTACGGATCGCGTCCGGCGTCCGCCCGGCGACATGGCGCCTGCCTCCCTGCCCTTCCTGCGATGACAACTCCTCCCGAGTCCGGCCCCACGCTGGACGCCGCCAGCCCCCTCCCCTCCGACATCGAAGCCGCCGACGAACCCACCAAGGTGCCGCTGGCCATCGAGGACTGGCTCACCGTCCTCATCATGGGCGCGCTGGCGCTCATCACCTTTGCCAACGTGCTGGTGCGCTACTTCACCGACTCGTCCTTCGCCTGGACCGAAGAGTTCTCGGTGTTCCTCATGATCATGCTGGCGCTGGTGGCGGGCTCGGCCGCGGTGGCGCGCGACCGGCACATCCGCATCGAGTACTTCTCCGAGAGCGGCTCCATGGCGCGCAAGAAGCGCCTGGCACAGTTCGGCGCGCTGATGATCGCCGTGCTCTTCGCGCTGATCGGCGCGCTCAGCATCCGCATGGTGTGGGACGACTTCCGCTTCGAAGAAACCACGCCCGGCATCGGGCTGCCGGCCTGGTGGTATTCGATGTGGCTGCCGATCGTGTCGTTCGCCATTGCGCTGCGCGCGGTGGGCCTCATGATCCGGCGCGGCCGCAAGACCAACTACACCTCCGACGATGCGCCAAAGAAGGGCGACAAGCCGTGATCGCCACCCTGCTCTTCGTCGCCTTCGTGCTGATGATGCTGGTGGGCGTGCCCATCGGCGCCGCGCTGGGCCTGGCGGGCGCCGCCTGCATCGCGCTGGCCAACGCCGACGCCCAATGGTTCGGCCTGCTCGCCGTGCCGCAGAACTTCTACGCGGGCCTGGGCAAATACCCGCTGCTGGCGATTCCGATGTTCGTGCTCGTCGGCTCCATCTTCGACCGCTCGGGCGTGGCGCTGCGGCTGGTGAACTTCGCGGTCGCCATCGTCGGGCGCGGCCCCGGCATGCTGCCGCTGGTGGCGATTGCGGTGGCGATGTTCCTCGGCGGCATCTCGGGCTCGGGTCCGGCCAACGCCGCCGCTGTGGGCGCGGTGATGATCGCGGCCATGTCGCGCGCCGGCTACCCGGCCGCGTTCTCGGCCAGCGTGGTGGGCGCCGCCGCGGCCACCGACATCCTGATTCCGCCCTCGGTCGCGTTCATCGTGTATTCGGTGCTGGTGCCCGGCGCCTCGGTGCCGGCGCTGTTCGCCGCCGGCATGATCCCCGGCATCATGGCCGGCCTGGCGCTGATGATTCCGGCCGTGTGGCTGGCCCGCACGCACAAGATGGGCGCGCTCGAAGCGACGCTGCCGCGCCCGCCGTTCTGGAAGAGCTTTCGCGAAGCGATCTGGGGCCTTGCGGCGCCGGTGCTGATCCTCGGGGGCATGCGCGCGGGTTGGTTCACGCCGACCGAAGCAGCGGTGGTGGCCGTGTTCTACGGCCTTTTCGTGGGCATGTGCATCCACCGCACGATCAAGGTGCGCGACCTGTTCATCATCCTGCGCGAGTCGGGCGAGCTGTCGGCGGTGATCCTGCTGGTGGTGTCGCTCGCGGGCATTTTTGCGTACTCGCTGTCGACGCTGGGCGTGATCGATCCGGTCACGCGCGCCATCGTGAATTCGGGGCTGGGCGAATACGGCATCCTCGCGCTGCTGATCCTGCTGCTCATCACGGTCGGCATGTTCCTGGACGGCGTGTCGATCTTCCTGATCTTCGTGCCGCTCTTGCTGCCCATCGTGCAGCACTACAAATGGGACCCGGTGTGGTTCGGCGTGATCCTCACGCTGAAGGTCGCGCTGGGCCAGTTCACGCCGCCGCTCGCGGTCAACCTCATGGTCTCGTGCCGCATCGCCAAGGTGCGCATGGAAGAGACGGTGCGCTGGGTGGGCTGGATGCTGTTCTCGATGTTCCTGGTGATGGTGCTGGTCATCGCCTTTCCGGAACTCGCGCTCTGGCTGCCGCGCAAGCTGGGTTATTGATTTTTTTCGTTCCGCCATAAAACCATCAGGAGACCTTTTCATGAAATTCCGCCGCACCCTGCTCGGCCTTGCCGCCGTCGCCGCCACGCTCGGCCTCTTCTCGACCGGCGCCATGGCGCAGGCCGCCTACAAGCCCGAATACAAGATGTCGTTGGTGCTGGGCCCGCCCACGCCGTGGGGCCAGGCCGGAAAGATCTGGGCCGACCTCGTGAAGGAACGCACCCAGGGCCGCATCAACATCAAGCTGTACCCGGGCGTGTCGCTCATTCAAGGTGACCAGACGCGCGAGTTCAGTGCGCTGCGCCAGGGCGTGATCGACATGGCCGTGGGCTCGACCATCAACTGGTCGCCGCAGGTCAAGCAGCTCAACCTGTTCTCCATGCCCTTCCTCATGCCCGACTACGCGGCCATCGACGCGCTCACGCAGGGCGACGTGGGCAAGGAAATGTTCAAGACCCTCGACAAGGCCGGCGTGGTGCCGCTCGCGTGGGGCGAAAACGGCTACCGCGAAATCACCAACTCGAAGAAGCCGATCAAGTCGCCGGCGGACCTCAAGGGCATGAAGATCCGCGTGGTCGGCTCGCCGATCTACTCCGACATGTTCACCGCGCTCGGCGCCAACCCCACGCAAATGAGCTGGGCCGATGCGCAGCCCGCGCTCGCGAGCGGCGCGGTCGATGGCCAGGAGAACCCGCTCTTTTTGTTCACCGTGCTCAAGATGCACACCGTGGGCCAGAAGTTCGTGACCGCCTGGGGCTACGTGGCCGATCCGCTGGTCTTTGTGGTGAACAAGGAAATCTGGGCTTCGTGGACGCCGGCCGACCAGGCCATCGTGCGCCAGGCCGCGCTCGATGCGGGCAAGCAGGAAATCGCGATCGCGCGCAAGGGCCTCGTGGAAGCCGACAAGCCGGTGTTCAAGGACATCGCCGCCATGGGCGTGACGGTGACGCAGCTCACGCCGGAAGAGCGCCAAGCGTTCGTGAAGGCGACGCGTCCGGTGTACGACAAGTGGAAGTCGACGGTGGGTGCGGACCTGGTGGCACAGGCCGAAAAGGCGATTGCGGCGCGCAAGAAGTAAGCGGCGTTTTCGCAACACTGCGGAGGCTTCGATGGCCTCGCCGAAGCCCCGCTCGCGGGGCTTTTTCTTTGCCGGTTGCGCACTTTCAACTGCAACGAAAATGGCCGGCGAAATCCTTGGTTTGCGGATCGCCCGATGCCTCGTGGCAGTGGCCGAAAACGCGCCTTCGATTTCATGCCAACGGCGCGAATGGCTCTGGCAGACTGACTTTCTCCGCCCACTTTGGGCGCTTCAAGAAAGTCAATTCATGCCTCTGTCTTCGCGCTGGAAAGCCGATCTTTTCTCGTTCCTTCTCGCGGGATTCGCCCTCTTGATGACCACCAGCATCGCCCCGACCGCAGCGCACGCCGCAGACGCCACCACCAAGGTACACACGCTGATCATCGACACCGACCCCGGCGCCGACGATGTGATCGCGCTGCTGTTCGCCATGGCCTCGCCCGAGACGCTGAAGATCCAGGCGCTGACCACCGTGGCGGGCAACGTGCCGCTGGCCAAGACCTCGCGCAATGCACGCCTGGCGCGTGAGTGGGCCCGGCGCCCCGACATTCCGGTTTACGCCGGTGCGCCCCGCCCTCTACTGCGCACGCCGATCTACGCAGCCGATGTGCACGGCAGCGAAGGCATCACGGGCGTGAAGGTGTTCGAGCCGAAGCAGCCGCTGGCCGATGGCAACGCCGTCGACTACCTGATCCGCACGCTGCGCACCGCGCCAGAGAAGAGCGTGACGCTCGCGATGCTCGGGCCCGAAACCAACCTTGCGCTGGCGCTCACCCAAGCCCCGGACATCGTGCGCGGCCTGCGCGAGCTGGTGCTCATGGGCGGTGCGCACTTCAACGGCGGCAACATCACACCGACGGCGGAGTTCAACGTGTTCGCCGATCCGCACGCGGCCGAGATCGTGCTCAAGAGCGGCGTGCCGATCACCATGCTGCCGCTGGACGTGACGCACAAGATCCTCACAAGCCCCGAGCGCATCGCGAAGCTGCGCGGCCTCGGCAACCAGGCGGGCAAGACGGTCGCCGACATCCTCGACGCCTATGTGCAGCACGACATGCAGTACTACGGCCTGCCCGGCGGGCCGGTGCACGACGCCACCGTCATCGCTTACCTGCTGCAGCCATCGCTGTTCAAGGGCAAGCAGGTGAACGTGGAAGTCGACAGCCGCGAAGGCATCAGCTTCGGCCAGACGGTGATGGACTGGTACGGGGGCCTCAAGCGGCCCGCCAACGTGAACTGGATCGCCGAGGGCGATGCGCAGGGCTTCTTCGATCTGCTGACGCAGAGGATTTCGCGGTTGCCCTGAGCTGGGCGAGCCCCATGAAAAAAGCCACGCTGCAGAACAGCGTGGCTTTTGTCTTTCTTGAGCCGCAGCGAATCGATCAGTGCTGGAGGATCTTGTTGAGGAAGTCCTTGGTACGCGGCTGACGGTTTTCAGGGTGATTGAAGAACTCGTCCTTCGCGCAGTCTTCCAGGATCTTGCCGCCCACGTCGATGAAGATCACGCGGCTCGCGACCTTGCGGGCAAAGGCCATTTCGTGCGTGACCACCATCATGGTCATGCCTTCCTTGGCGAGAGCCACCATCACGTCGAGCACTTCGCCGACCATTTCGGGGTCGAGCGCCGAGGTGGGTTCGTCGAACAGCATCACGATCGGGTCCATCGACAGCGCACGGGCAATCGCCACGCGCTGCTGCTGGCCGCCCGACAGTTGGCCCGGGAACTTGTCCTTGTGCGCCATCAGGCCCACGCGGTCGAGCATCTTCAGGCCACGGGTCTTGGCTTCGTCGGGCGTGCGGCCCAGCACCTTGATCTGCGCGATCGTGAGGTTCTCGGTCACCGACAGGTGCGGGAACAGCTCGAAGTGCTGGAACACCATGCCGACCTTGGAACGCAGCTTGGGCAGGTTGGTCTTGGGGTCGTGCAGCGGGATGCCGTTGACGGTGATCTCGCCCTTCTGGAAGGGCTCGAGCGCGTTCACGGTCTTGATGAGCGTGGACTTGCCGGAACCCGAGGGGCCGCACACCACCACCACGTCGCCCTTGGAGATGTTCACCGAGCAGTCGTTGAGCACCTGCACCGGGCCATACCACTTGGAGACGTTCTTGATTTCGATCATTTTTTCGGACATTTCTTTCTCTCCGGTTCAGCCACTCAGCGAATGATGGCAATCTTCTTGTGCAGGCGCTTCACGAGCCAGGACAAGGCATAACACATGACGAAGTACACGACGGCTGCGAGCAGGTAGGCCTCGATCGGACGGCCGAAGTTCTTGCCGGCGGTTTCGAAGCCCTTGAGCATGTCATAGGCGCCGATGGCGTAGACCAGCGAGGTGTCCTGGAACAGGATGATGGTCTGCGTGAGCAGCACCGGCAGCATGTTGCGGAACGCCTGAGGCAGCACCACTAGGCGCATGTTCTGGCCGTAGGTCATGCCCACCGCCTGGCCCGCATTCACCTGGCCGCGCGGGATCGACTGGATGCCCGCCCGCATGATCTCGGAGAAATACGCCGCCTCGAACGCGACGAAGGTGATCACGGCCGAGATTTCGGAGCGGTAGTTCGAGCCGAGCGAGCCGAACAGCGAATAGAACGACGCCGGCACGAGCAGGAAGAACCACAGGATCACCATCACCAGCGGAATGCTGCGCATGCCGTTGACGTAGATGGCGGCGGGTGTGTCCAGCCACTTCTTGCCCGACAGGCGCATGAGCGCGAGGATCGTGCCGAAGATCACGCCGCCGATCGTGGCCACCACCGTCAGCATGATGCTGAAGTAGAAGCCCTTGATGACGAAGTTGCTGATGACTTCCCAGTTGTAGAAGGACAGGTCGAGATTCATCATGTCAGTGTCCTCCGCCGCCGGCGCTGGCCGAGACGATGAAGCCAGGCACGCGGGTCCTCTTCTCGATGAACGCCATGAGCCGGTTGATGGCCAGGGCCGACACCACATAGCACGCGGTGACCGCCAGGTACACCTCGATGCCGCGCGAGGTTTCTTCCTGCGCCTGCATGGCGAACATGGTGAGCTCGGTGACCGACACCGCAAACGCGACCGACGAGTTCTTGAAGATGTTCATCGTCTCGCTGGTGAGCGGCGGGATGATGATGCGATAGGCCATCGGCAGGATCACGAAGCGGTAGTACTGCACCGTCGTGAAACCCACCGCCATGCCCGCATAGCGCTGGCCCTTGGGCAGCGCCTGGATGCCCGAGCGCACCTGCTCGGCGATACGCGCGGAGGTGAAGAAGCCCAGCGCCAGCACCACCAGGATGAAACTGGGCACGCTCTTCATTGCCGGGACCATCGCCGGAATGACGTGATACCAGAGGAAGATCTGCACCAGCAGCGGAATGTTGCGGAACAACTCCACCCAGGCATTGCCGAAGCGCACCAGCCACGGGCTGTCGGGCAGCGTGCGGATGATGCCGATCAGCGAGCCCAGCACCAGCGCCACGATCAGCGCCAGCACCGCGACGGACACCGTCCAGCCCCAGGCCGAGAGCATCCATTGCAGGTAGGTCGGATAGTCCCCCCCCGGGTCCTGCAGGAAGACCTGCCAATCCCAGTTTCCCATTTCTTAACTCCTTCACCGTCTTCGAAAAAACCGTCTCTTGAAAAGAAACGCCCACCTTGAAAGGTGGGCGTCATTCACGCAGCGACGCGCCGATTATTCCTTGACGACGTACTCTTCAGCCGGCTTGTCGTTCGGGTTGGCCCAAGCGTTCTTGGTGGCTTCGCCGAGCGGCAGGTTGATGGTCACGCCTGCCGGGGGAATCGGCTTCAGGAACCACTTGTCGTACAGCTTGGTCAGCTCGCCCGACTTGGCCTGTGCCTTGATGCTGTCGTCCACGGCCTTCTTGAAGGCGGGGTCGTCCTTGCGGATCATGATGGCGATGGGCTCGACGGCCAGCACGTCGTTCAGGATCTTGTAGTCCTTCGGTGCCTTGGACTTGGCGGCCAGCGAAGCCAGGATCGAGCCGTCCATCACGAAGGCGTCGGCACGGCCGGTTTCCAGCAGCAGGAAGCTGTCGGAGTGGTCCTTGCCGTAGACCTCCTTGAAGGTCAGGTTCTCGGCGCGCTTTTGCTTGCGCACGGTCTGCAGCGGCGTGGTGCCGGTGGTGGTGGCCACCGTCTTGTCCTTCAGGTCGGCCAGCGAGTTGATGCCCGAGTTGGCCTTGACGATGATCTTGGTTTCTTCGACGTAGGTGGTCACGCCGAAGGCCACGTCCTTCTGGCGGGTGGCGTTGTTGGTGGTGGAGCCGCACTCGATGTCCACGGTGCCGTTCTGCACGAGGGGGATGCGGTTCTGCGAGGTCACGGGCTGGTACTTGACTTCGAGCTTCTTGCCGGCGGCCTTTTCCAGGTCCTTGATGATGTTGGCGCAGACGTCGTAGTGGAAGCCGGTGTACTGGCCGTTGCCCAGCGTGTACGACAGACCCGACGATTCACGCACGCCTTCGGTGATGACGCCCGAGGCCTTGATCTTGGCCAGGGTGTCGTTGGCTTGCGCGAAAGCGCCGCTGGTGGCGAACGCCGCGATTGCCAATGCCATTGCTTGTTTTTTCATGCAGATAACTCCTGAGGGTGACTGAAACAGATACAACTAAATTTTAGACATTCACATTCTGCGTGATACCCGGACCAACCCGGTGCATCCGCAGGGCATCCCATCGTGCCCTGCACCGGCTGCGCGCATTGCAGCGCCAGCGTGGTGCGATCCTGCCTCCTGGCATTGTCCGACTTTCACTAAGCAGCCTTTGTGCCCGAAGGCTCGGCGGCGGGGGGAACCGGTGCGGCGGACAGGCGCACCGGCTGGGTGAGGTTCGCGGGAATGAGCAGCGCTTCCATTTCGGCGCGCGTCATGATTCCGAGGGACTCGGCCACCAGGTCGATCGGCCCGCCGGTGGCCAGCGCCGTCTTGGCGATGAGCGCGGCCTTTTCGTAGCCGATGAGCGGATTGAGCGCCGTCACCAGCGTCACCGACTCGCGAACCCGCTTGGCCAGGAACTCGCGGTTGGCCTCGATGCCGTCCACGCAGTTCAGCTGCAGCGTGTTGCAGGCGTTGCCCAGGTGCTTGATGCTCTTGAACAGGCTCCAGCCCATGATCGGCTCGAAGGCGTTGAGCTGCAGCTGGCCGGCTTCGGACGCCATGGTCACGGTGATGTCGTTGCCGATCACCTCGAAGGCCACCTGGTTCATCACCTCCGGGATCACCGGATTGACCTTGCCCGGCATGATCGACGAGCCCGCCTGCCGCGCGGGCAGCCGGATCTCGCCGAAGCCGGCCTGCGGGCCGCTGGAGAGCAGGCGCAGGTCGTTGCAGGTCTTGCTGAGCTTGGTCGCCACGCGCTTGAGCACACCCGACAGCTGCACGAAGGCGCCGGTGTCCTGCGTGGCCTCGATGAGGTTGGCGGCCTGCTTCAGCGGCACGCCGGTCTGCTCGGCCAGGTACTGGCAGGCGAGATTCGCGTAGCCGTGCGGCGCGTTGATGCCGGTGCCGATGGCGGTCGCGCCGAGGTTGATTTCCTCGATCAGCGCGCGGGCCTCGCCCAGGCGGGCCTCGTCCTCGCCGATCATGATCGCGTAGGTCAGGAACTCCTGGCCCAGCGTCATCGGCACCGCGTCCTGCAGTTGGGTACGGCCGATCTTCAGGATGTCCTTGAACTCCAGCGCCTTGGCCTCGAAGCTGCGGCGCAGCGCGGCCATGGCTTCGAGCAGCTTGCCGATGGCAAACCACAGCGCCAGGCGCACCGCCGTGGGGTACACGTCGTTGGTGCTCTGCGAGGCGTTGACGTGGTCGTTGGGGTGCAGCACGTCGTAGCGTGCCTTCTCGTGGCCCAGCTTTTCGAGCGCGAGGTTGCAGATGACCTCGTTCGCGTTCATGTTGGTCGAGGTGCCGGCGCCGCCCTGGATCACGTCGACCACGAACTCGTCGAGCAGCTTGCCCTCGATGATGTCCTCGCAGGCCAGGATGATCGCCGCGGCGCGGTCGCGGTCGATGGCGCCCAGGTCGGCATTGGCGCGGGTGGCGGCCTTCTTGACGTAGGCCAGCGCGCGAATGAGGTCGGGCATGGCCGAGATGCGGGTGCCCGAGATGGCGAAGTTCTCGACGGCCCGTGCGGTGTGCACGCCCCAGTAGGCCTCGGCGGGAATCCGCTTTTCGCCGAGGAAGTCGTGTTCGGTCCTGAAATTGGCGCTCATGCAGGTTCCTCGGCTAAAAAAAAGCACGCGCAAGGCGCGTGCCGGTGGGGTGGCTGGCTCAGCAGCTGAAAAACTGCCGCGACTGTAGTACCGCCGTGCTCACGCTGCCAATGCCGTTTGCGGGAGGCCTTATGCGCAGCATTTATAGATTGTGCGGTGCACAAAACCGTCGTCAACGGATCGGCTGGGTGCCGACCAGGTAGGACCACAGGGCATCGGCGGTGCGTTTGGGCTGCATGCCCTCGGACACCACGGCGGTCTTGGAAGACCGCCCGGTGCCGGTCTTGACCGGCACCGGCGTGCCGGGCCGCTCGCGGTAGGCGCGGATTTCCATGGTCGCTTCCAGGCTGTCGATCTCGGGCGGCAGCGCGCTCACCAGCTTGCGGGCCTTGATCTCCTTGCGCACTGCGCTCTGCGGGAGAAAGGCAATGCCGTGGCCTTCGAGCGCCATGACCTTCAGGCCTTCGGCCATGTCGGTCTCGTAGACGCGGTCCAGGTGGATGGCCGTGCCCGATTCCTTGAGCAACTGGTCGACCACCCGGCCCAGGTAGGCGCCCGGCGCATAGCCCAGGTAGGGCAGCGGCTGGCCCGGGCGGCCCGGCAGCCGGAAGCGCGGCGCGCCGTCGGCATCGGCCTTGACCCAGGGGGCGACGGTTTCCTCGCCCAGGCTGACCATCTCGTACTTGTTGTTGTCCAGCTGCAGGGGTTGCGAGGGGTGGTGGTAGGCGATCAGCAGGTCGCAGCTGCCTTCGACCAGCCGCAGCACCGCGTCGTGCACATTGAGCGCGATGAGCCGGCTCTTGATGGGCCCGAAGTGCTCGCGCAGGCTGGTGACCCACGAGGGAAAGAAAGTGAAGGCCAGCGTGTGCGGGACGGCGATCTCGATCACGTCCTGCCCGGCGGCCGAGTGCCCGCGCAGCATGGCCCGGGTGCTCTGCAGCGACTGCAGCATCTCGATGGCCTGGCTGTAGAGCGTCTGGCCCGCGGGCGTGAGGCGTGTGGGGTAGGAGCTGCGGTCGACCAGGTCGGTGCCGGCCCAGCCTTCGAGCGCCTGGATGCGCCGGGAGAACGCCGGTTGCGTCACATGCCTCAACTGGGCCGAGCGGCTGAAGCTGCGGGTTTCCGCCAAGCTGATGAAGTCTTCTAGCCACTTTGTTTCCATACGCGGCGATTATGCGAGCGCCGCGCCATACTGGGCGTCCCTCCTTTTTTCCGCACGCGCCATGCCCTCAGACGACCTGCTCGACCTCAGCGCCACCGAGCTTTCGCAACGCATCGCTGCCCGCGAGGTCTCCTGCCACGAGTTGATGCAGGCCTCGCTGGCCCGCATCGAGGCGCTGAACCCGCGCTTCAACGCCATCGTCTCGCTGCGTGAGCCCGAACAGCTGCTGGCCGAAGCCAGCGAGCACGATGCCGAACTGGCACGCGGCGAACGGCGCGGCTGGATGCACGGCTTTCCGCTCGCGGTGAAGGATCTGAGCCACGCCGCCGGGCTGCCGACCTCGATGGGCTCGCCGCTGTCGCCGCGCTCGCCTTCGCGCACCGACAGCCTGCACGTTGCGCGCATGCGCGCGGCCGGCGCCATCGTCATCGGCAAGACCAACACGCCCGAGTTCGGCCTGGGCTCGCACACCTACAACACCGTCTTCGGCATCACCCGCAACGCCTATGCGCCCGAGCGCAGCGCGGGCGGCAGCAGCGGCGGCGCGGCCGTGGCGCTGGCCCTGGGCATGCTGCCGGTGGCCGATGGCAGCGACATGATGGGATCGCTGCGCAACCCGGCCGCCTTCAACAACGTGATCGGCATGCGGCCCTCGCGCGGGCGAGTGCCCGGCGATCCGGAGCAGGAGCTGTTCTTCCAGCAACTGGGCTGCGAAGGCCCGATGGCGCGCACGGTGGAAGACACGGCACGGCTGCTCGCGGTGCAGTCGGGTTTCGACGGGCGCGTGCCGCTGTCGTCTTCGAATGCGCTGCCCTCGGCGGATGCCATCGAATTGAATGGCGACGGCACGGGCCTTCGCATCGGCTGGCTCGGCAGCATCTGGCCCGACCTGCCGCTGGCGCCTGGCATTCGCGAACTGGGCGAGAAGGCCCTGGACACCTTCCGCACCATCGGCTGCGAGGTCGAGCCCTGCACGCTCGACGTGCCGCGCGAGCACAACTGGAGCGCGTGGCTGCGGCTGCGGCAACTGCTGGTCGGCGGCAAGCTCGGCGCCTACCTGAGCGATCCCAAGCTGTTCGCGCAGCTCAAGCCTGAGGCGCAATGGGAAATCGAGCAGAGCCGGCACCTGGATGCGGCCTCGCTGTACCAGGCTTCGCTCTATCGCTCGAACGTGTACCGCGCGTTCCTCAAGCTCTTCGAGCGTTTCGATTTCGTCGTGGCGCCGACCGCGCAGGTGTTTCCGTTCGACGCCGAACTGCACTGGCCCGATTCGGTGGCCGGCGTGAAGAGCGACACGTACCACCGCTGGATGGAGATCGTCACGCCGTTCACGCTGGCGGGGTTGCCGACATTGAATGTGCGCGCGGGCTTCAGTGAAGGTGGGCTGCCGATGGGGTTGCAGCTGGCCGGGCCGATCCATGCGGATCTCGACGTGCTGCGGCTTGGGCATGCGTATGACCAGGCCTGCGGATGGGGCGCCCACCGCCCTTCTGCCTTGGCTTGACTCCCTCCCCTTCGGGGGAGGGCGGGGGTGGGGGCAAGCGGCGCATCTATCGAACGCTGCCTGCATCGCCAGCGCCGTCTGCCCCCATCCCAACCTTCCCCCGGAGGGGAAGGGGCAAGACCTTCAGATCGGCGTCAGGACGCCGCGCCCCGCAAAGTGCCCTTGGGCATTCGCAAGAAAATGGTCCACCGACTTCTGCGTCGCCTCGGGCGACCAGCCGGCCATGTGCGGCGTGAGCAGCACGTTGTCCAGGCCGACCAGCGGCTCCGGGCGCTTGGGTTCGCTTTCGTAGACGTCCAGCCCCGCGCCCGCAATGCGCCCCTCGCGCAGCGCGGTGGCCAGCGCCTCGGTGTCGACCACGCTGCCGCGGCCGATGCTCACCAGATACCCCTGCGGCCCCAGCGCATCGAGCACTTCAGCATTGACCAAGTGCTTCGTCGAAGGCCCGCCCGGCGCGGCCAGTATCAGGAAGTCGGCCCATGCGGCCAGCGACTTCAGGTCGTCGAAGTAGCGGTGCGTCGCGCCTTCGCGCGGCTTCCGGTTGTGATAACCGATCTCCATGTCGAACGCGGCGGCTCGCTTGGCGATCTTCTGGCCGATGGTGCCCAGGCCCAGGATGCCGAGCTTCTTGCCCGACACGTTCGGCGGCTGCGGAATGGCCTCGCGCCACACGCCTTCGCGGCAGAGCCGGTCGAGCTTGCGGAACTCGCGCACGATGCCGATCAGCAGGCCGAAGGCATGGTCGGCCACGCAGTCGTCGTTGGTGCCGGCGCCGTTGGCCGTGACGATGCCGCGCGCGCGCGTCACATCGAGCGGCACGCCTTCATAGCCCGCGCCCATGCAGCAGATCAGCTCGACCGCTGGCATGGCCGCGATTTCCTCGGGCGTGATGCCGATCACACCGATGGTCAGCACCGCGCGAAACTTCTTGCCGTGCTCCGCGATGGCCGCCGCGCGTTCTGCGTCGCCGAAAGCATAGGTCACGTCGTAGACCTCGGCAATCTGGGCCTGGTGGGCGCTCGAGAGGCTGTTGAGCACCAGCAGGGGAATCTTGGTCGACACGTCTGAACTCCTGGATCAATGGAAAAGGGAATGAATGAATGATCGCGCTAGAGCAAAGGGGCTGACTCGCTCTTTTGCAAAGCCCACATCTGGGCATAGCGCCCTTGCTTGGCAAGCAACTCGGCGTGCGTGCCGCGCTCGACGATCACGCCCGCTTCCAGCACCAGGATCTCGTGCGCATCGACCACCGTCGACAGGCGGTGCGCGATGACCAGTGTGGTCTTGTCCTGCGCGGCGCTCCTGAGCTCCGATTGAATGGCGCGCTCGTTGGCCGAGTCGAGCGCCGAGGTGGCCTCGTCGAAGATCACGATCGGAGGGTTCTTGAGCAGCGTGCGCGCGATGGCCACGCGCTGCTTCTCGCCGCCCGAGAGCTTGAGGCCGCGCTCGCCCACCGTCGTCTCGTAGCCCTTGGGCGTGGCCGAGATGAAGTCGTGGATGCGCGCGGCACGCGCCGCCGCTTCGACTTCTTCGCGCGTCGCCCCGGGCCGGCCGTACGCGATGTTGTATTCGACCGTGTCGTTGAACAGCACCGTGTCCTGCGGCACGATGCCGATCGCGCGGCGCACGCTGGCCTGGGTGACTTCGCGGATGTCTTCGCCCCCGATCGTGATGCGCCCTTGCTGCACGTCGTAGAAGCGATAGAGGAGCCGCGCGAGCGTGGATTTGCCCGAACCCGAAGGGCCCACCACCGCCACCGTCTTGCCGGCAGGGATCTCGAAGCTCACATGCTTGAGGATCGGACGGTCGGGCTCATAGGCGAAGCTCACGTCCTCGAAACGGATGGTCGAGTCGGCGCCCGCGAGCGGCTGCGCCCCGGGCGCATCGCGCACCTCGCGCTCCTTTTCCATCAGGACGAACATCTTGTCCAGGTCGGTCAGGCTCTGCTTGATCTCGCGATAGATCACGCCCAGAAAGTTGAGCGGAATGTAGAGCTGGATCATGAAGGCGTTGACCATCACCAGGTCGCCCAGCGTCATGCGCCCTTCGACCACGCCCGAAGTGGCGCGCCACAGCATCAGCACCAGGCTGATGGCAATCAGCAACTGCTGCCCGGCGTTGAGCATGCTCAGCGTGCGCTGGCTCTTGATGGCCGCCTTGCGGTAGCGGTCAAGGCTCGCGTCGTAGCGCTTCGCCTCGAAGTCTTCGTTGTTGAAGTACTTGACCGTCTCGTAGTTCAGGAGCGAATCGACCGCGCGGCTCTGGGCCATCGAGTCCAGCTCGTTCATGGTCTTGCGGAACTGGGTGCGCCACTCGGTCACCGTCACCGTGAAGCCGATGTAGAGCACCAGCGCTGCGCCGGTGATCCACACGAACAGCGAATCGAACTTCACGCCCAGAATGGTGAGCACCAGCACCAGCTCGATGATGGTCGGCACGATGCTGTAGAGCGACATCGAAATGAGCGAGTGCACGCCGCGCGTGCCGCGCTCGATGTCGCGCGTCATGCCGCCGGTCTGGCGCTCCAGGTGAAAGCGCAGGCTCAGCGCGTGCAGGTGGCCGAACACCTCCAGCGCGATCTGCCGCGCCGTGCCCTCGGTGGCCTTGGCGAAGATCAGTTCGCGCAGCTCGCCGAAGAGCGCGGTCGAAAAGCGCAGCAGCCCGTAGGCCAGCAGCAGCCCGACGGGCACGATCAGCAGCGCCTGCGCCATATCGGGCTTGGGCGTCATCGTGTCGATGAGGTTCTTCAGCAGCACCGGCACGCCCACGTTGGCGACCTTGGCGCCCACCATGAACGCGAGCGCTGCGATCACCCGCCACTTGTACTGCCAGAGGTAGGGGAAGAGCCGGCGCAGCGTCGCCCAGTCGGAACGGTCGCTTTTCTCGGGCGGGTGGCCGGAGACGGTGTGGGGGGTGGGAAGGGCTTCGCCGCTGCGGCGCATGAGGGACAATCGTGGTTGTTGTTTGTTGCCAGATTGTGCCCATGTCCACTTCTTCCAGTGCCGCCTCGAACGCTGCCGCGGCCGCAGCCACCCTCAAGAGCCTGCCCAGCGACATGGAACTGGTGCTCAAGGTCATTCCGATGCCGGCCGACTGCAACGCCAACGGCGACATCTTCGGCGGCTGGGTCATGGCCCAGTGCGACCTGGCCGGCTCGGTGATTCCGGCGCGCTACGCCAAGGGCCGGCAGGCCACGGTGGCGGTCAACGAATTCATCTTCAAGCAGCCGGTGCGGCTGGGCGACATCCTCTCGTTCTATTCGAAGCTGGTGCGCATCGGTCGCACCTCGGTGACGGTGACGGTCGAGGTGTATGCCGAGCGCTTCATGGCGCAGGGCGAGTACATCAAGGTGACGCAGGCCACCTTCACCTACGTGGCGATCGACGAAAACGGGCGGCCGCGCGTCATCGAGCAGCAGCCCACCTGAAAGCCAAAACCGTTCGGGCTGAGCTTGTCGAAGCCTTGCGCCCACACTTCGACAAGCTCAGTGCGAACGGCTCTGCTGCATCACATCAGACGCCCGGGTCGCGCACCCGTTCGAAGCGCTCGAACTCGCGGTTGATCCAGCGCCCGTCGTGCCGCTCGGTGCGGCGGATGTAGACGGTCTGCACGATGTCGCGCGTGTGGGCGTCGATCTCGATGGGCCCGCGCGGGCTTTCGAGCTTCAGGCCACGGAAGGCATCCACCAACCGCTCCCCGCTCGGGGTGCCGCGCGCCGACGGCGAGCTCATCGCCGCGTCGATCGCCGCAAGCGCATCGTGCGCCGCCACCGCGAAGTAACCCGGCCTGAGGTGGCTGCCGTACTCGGTCTCGAAGACGCCCGTGAAGCGGCGGTTGGCCGGCGACTCGTGGGCGAACGAGTAGTGATGGCTGGTCACCAGTCCGTCGGCCAGTTCGCCGATGCCTTCGAGGTAGTGGTCGTCGGTGGCGTCACCGGTCGCGAGCAGGCGGATGCCGGTGTCGGCCATGCCGCGGTCGCGCCAGAACTTGAGAAAGGTCGCCGGCATCTGCCCCGAGGGCAGAAAGAAGAACAACGCCTGCGGCTTGAGTTCGCGCAGCCGCAGCATGTAGGCCGAGTAGTTCAGCGTGTTGAGCGGCACCCGCAGCATCGCGCCGACCCGCCCGCCGCCCGCGGTGATGCCCGAGACAAAGGCGGCTTCGGCATCGACGCCCGAGGCGTAGTCGGCCACCACGGTGCAGACGTCGCGCAGGCCCTGCTGCAAGGCCCAGCGCGCGAGCGGCAGCGTGACCTGGGCGATGGTGAAGGACACCCGCACCGCATAGGGACAGCGCGCCGTGATTCCCGAAGACGCCGCGTTCATCACCACCAGAGGCAGCTTGGCCTGCGTAGCGACAGTGCCGACGGCGTAGGCGTTGGAGCTGAAATCCAGGCCCGCGAGCAGGTCGACGCGTTCGTGCTCGACGAGGTCTTGTGCATTGCGGCGCGCCTGCTCGGGCGCGCTGCCCGGCACGTCGCGGCGCAGCAACTCGACCGGACGGCCTGCGATCCGCTGGTTGTGCGCGGCCAGCCAGGCCGACATGCCCGCATCGAACTGGCGTCCACCGCCGGCATAAGGGCCCGACCACGAACCGATGACGCCGATGCGCAATGGCCGTACACGCGCCAAGGCCAGCGAAGGCGTCGCCAGCGCGCCCGCGAGCAAACCCAAAGTACGCCTGCGCAGGGGATTGAATGCTACTTTTTCAGTAGCATCATGTGCCCGTGGGACGGGCGCTTCAAGCAGACTTGTCTCTGAAATTTGCACGCCGGCCAGTGTATGCGGCCGGTGTAGCCGGGCCAACGAGGGCCTACCCTCAGACCTTCGAGAAATCGGGCTTCCGTTTCTCCATGAATGCACCGAACGCTTCCTTGGCGGCCGGTTCGCGCAGCATGCGGCCGAAGCTCACGCCCTCTTCGCCCATGCGCTCGAGCACAGCGGGCATCTGTCCCTTCTTCAGCAGGCGCTTGGTCTCGACCAGCGCGGTCAGCGGCTTGGCCGCGAGCTTGCGGGCCTGCGTTTGCGCGATGCCGTTGGCTTCGGTCGGCGGCACGACGCGGTTGACCAAACCCACTTCGAGCGCGGCCTCGGCCATGAAAGGCTCGCCCAGCAGCAGCGCTTCGGCCGCACGGTGGTAGCCGAGCATCTGCGGCACCAGCAGGCTCGACGCCGCCTCGGGGCACAGACCCAGGTTCACGAAAGGCATCGAGAAGGCCGCGTTGTCGCCGGCATAGACCAGATCGCAATGGAACAGCATCGTGGTGCCGATGCCCACGGCGGGGCCGCACACCGACGCGACGATGGGCTTCGGAAAGGTCGCGATGCCGCGGAGGAACCGGAACACCGGCGATTCCTGCGTGGCGGGCGGCGCGTTGAGGAAGTCGCCGATGTCGTTGCCCGCGCTGAAGATCGTCGGGTCGCCCTGGATCAGCACGCAGCGCACCGCCACTTCGCTCTCGGCCGTGGCCAGCGCGTCGGCCAGCTCGGCATACATGCCGCTGGTGATCGAGTTCTTCTTGTCGACGCGGTTGAAGGTGATGGTCATCACACCGGCTTCGGTGTGGACGAGGATGTCGCTCATGGGAATGGTCCTTGGATAAAAACGGTTGCTGCTGGCGATGCGCTCAGGCGTCGAGGGCTTCGCGCACGAAATCGAGGCGGTCCTGCCCCCAGAACATCTGGTCGCCGACGAACATGGTGGGTGCGCCGAACACGCCGCGCTCCACGGCTTCCTGCGTGACGGCCTTGAGGCGGTCCTTGGTTTCCTGCGCGCCGGCCAGCGCGAGCAAGGCGGTGGCGTCGAAGCCCGCATTTTGAAGCACCGCGCCGACGGTGGCCGGGTCGCCGAGGTTCTGCGGCTCGACCCACATCGCGTGATAGACCGCATCGACGTACGCACCGAAGCGCGCCGGCTCCTTCATCTGGATACCGGTGGCGCCGCGCATCAGCAGCAGCGTGTTGATGGGGAAGTGCGGGTTGTGCACGAACGGCACGCCATAGCGCCTGGCGAAGCGCTTGAGGTCGATGTTCATGTACGGGCCCTTGGGCTTGATCTCCGCGGGCGAATGGTTGCCCGTGGCCTGGAACACGCCGCCCAGCAGCATGGGCTTCCACACCAGTTCGGCGCCGGTGTCTGCGCAGACGTGCGGCAGTTGGGTCGCGGCCAGGTAGGCGGCGGGGCTGCCGAAATCGAAATAGAACTCGACGGTCTTTGTCATGGGTGTCTCCGGATCTTGTGTCTTGTAATTTGTCAGAACTTCTCGGACCAGGGCCGCAGGTCGAGTTCGTGCGTCCACGCATCGCGCGGCTGCGAATGCAGCATCCAGTAGCTGTCGGCGATGTGATCCGGGTTCAGGATGCCGTCGCTTTCCTTCAACGCATAGCGTTCGGGGAAATTGCTACGGATGAACTCGGTGTCGATGGCCCCGTCGACCACCACATGCGCGACGTGAATGCCTTGCGGCCCCAGCTCGCGCGCCATCGATTGGGCCAACGCACGCAAAGCCATCTTCGCGCCCGAGAACGCACCGAAGTTGGCGGCGCCGCGCAGCGATGCGGTGGCACCGGTGAAGATGATCGTGCCGCGATGCCCGCCCTTCGGCACCTCGCGCGCGACCATGCGCTTGGCCACTTCGCGCCCGTTCAGGAAGCCCGAGAAACACGCCATCTCCCACACCTTGAAGTACTTGCGCGCGGTCTCGGTGAGGATGCTCTCGGGCACGTTGGCGCCGATGTTGAACACCATCACCTCGATGGGGCCGATGGTCGATTCGATCTGCTCGACGAGCGCGACCACTTCTTCTTCCTTGCGCGCATCGCAGGCGAAGGCATGGGCACGGCCGCCATCGGCCTCGATCTGCGCGACCAGCGGCTGCAGCTTGTCGAGGCTGCGCCGCGTGACGCAGGCGGCATAACCCTCGCGTGCGAAGCGGCGGGCGATGGCGCCGCCGGTGGCATCGCCGGCTCCGACGATGAGTGCAGCCTTGTTCAGCGCCATGGTGCTATTCCTTGTAGTAAACGATCTGGTTGGAGGTGGCGAGCAGCACGCCCTTCTCGCTCCACAGATGTGCCGTCTGGTCGAAGAAGCCGTTGAAGAACTGCTGCCCGGCCGCGCGGCCCAGCAGGTAGCCCGTGCCCACCTCGGCCAGTTGCTCCGGCCCGGCGTGGAAGTAGGTCGTGATCGACACCGTGCCCGCCGGCACGTGCTTCGCGCGGCGCAGCCACACGCGCGGATAGAACATGTCGCTCATCGCGGCCAGCGAAGGAAAGTCGAGCGGCCGCGGCTGCGCGTCACGCAGCCAGATGCGGGTTTCGCTGTGCTGCAGGCTGCCATCCCACTTCGCGGGAATGCCGCCGCTGAACGGGCGCATCTCGTACTGGTTGATCCAGGCCACGCCCGAGGGGCCGATGCTCATGCGCTCGACCGTCTCGGGCCTGGGCGCCTCCTCGGGCATCGGCATGTCGCTCTCGCCCCAGGTGTCGCGGCGCGCGGCGGTCACCACGGTGGCGGTGGTGGTCATGTTGGGCGCGCCGCTCGGGCCGGCTTGCGTGATCTGCACCGTCCAGTGCTGCGTCGAACGGTTGGTGCGCACCGCCGTGGCCTGGATGTCGAAGGCGCCGGCTTCGAGCGCGGCCGCGTAGTTGACGGTCAACGCGATCGGCGTGCCGAGCAGGTCGGGGTGCCGCAGCACCGACTGCAGGACCAGCGCCGCGGTGGTGCCGCCGAACGGGCCGACCATGTTCCAGTAGTCGGGGCTGGTGCTGCCTGTGAAGTGGCCCACGCGGATGTCGCTGTGGTGCAGGGCCAGGGCTTTGTCGAAGGGGTGTTGCGTGCTGCTCATGGTGCTTGCAGTGTGCCTCCGGTGAATGGCGTCAGGCAGTCGTGTGCGGGACGTTGGCTTGCTGCACCGCGGTAAGCGCCGCGAGCCGGTGCAGCTTGTCGACCGTGCTGGGCCAAAGGCTCTGGCTGAACTGTTCGCGGAAGAAACCGAAGTGGCCGATGCGCCGCGCCTGCACGTCGGCCGGCGCGATGCGCTCGACCGCGCTCGGTGCGCCCGCGTAGAAGCTCACCAGGCTCTCGGTGCCCGCGAGCGTCATGAGTTCATCGTCGGTGATCGACAGCGCGAGCACCGGGAAGCGCACGCGCCCGTAGCTCTGCGATGCGCGCTCGCCTTCGGCGCCGACGCTGTAGCGCGGGTTCAGGCACCAGCGGCGCCACTGCAGGATCACGCCGCGCGGCAGGTCGCCCACTTTCTTGAGCTTGCGCCCCGGAAAGTAGCCGCACAGCCGCGTGACCAGCGGCACCAGCACGAACCAGAAATAGAGGATGCTGCGGCGCAGTTGGGGTGCGTTCTCGCGCCAGTAGCCGCTGCCGGCGGCGATGCTGACAAGGCCCGCAACCTGCTCGGGTCGCTGGAGAAAGCCCGGCAGCTGCGCGCCGAGGCTGTGGCCCAGCAGGTAGAGCGGTTGATCGGGCAACGCGGCCTTGGCGGTGTCGATCACCGCTTCGTAATCGCGCGCCCAGTCGAACAGGTCGGCCTTGAAGCCGCGCAACGGCGCATCGCCGCGTGAATCGCCCGAGCCCCGGTAGTCGAAGGTCCAGACCCGCAGGCCCTGCTGGGCGAGCCACTGCGCGAAGGGTTCGTAGAACGACTGGCGCACGCCCATCGCGCCGCCGATCACGATGCTGGCGCGCGGTGCGCCGGCGGGTTCGTAGCGGCGAACTGCCAGTTGCTGTGCGCCGCCATCGACCGGGAGCTGCTGCGTCTGCATGAAGTTGTCTCCTTCGTTGCGCCGACACTCGACGCGGTGTCTTGCGCGTTGCCGATCAGACGCGTTCAAAAATTCCTGCCGCGCCTTGCCCCATCCCCACGCACATCGTGACCATGCCGTACTTCAGGTTCTCGCGGCGCAGCGCATGCACCACGGTCGCCGCGCGGATCGCGCCGGTTGCGCCCAGCGGGTGGCCCAGTGCGATCGCGCCGCCCATCGGATTGACCTTCGACGGATCGAGCCCCAGCGTGTTGATCACCGCGAGCGATTGCGCAGCGAAGGCTTCGTTGAGTTCGAACCAGTCGATGTCTTCGTGCTTCAGGCCCGCATAGCGCAGCGCGGCCGGAATCGCCTCGATGGGACCGATGCCCATGATGTGCGGCGGCACGCCCTTGCTCGCGAAGCTCACGAAGCGCGCGAGCGGCGTGAGGCCGTATTGCTTGACGGCCTTCTCGCTCGCCAGGATCAGCGCACCCGCGCCGTCGGAGGTCTGCGAGCTGTTGCCGGCCGTCACCGTGCCGCGCGCGGCGAACACGGTGCGCAGCTTGGCGAGTCCTTCGATGCTGGTGTCGGGGCGTGCGCCTTCGTCGAGGCTGACGGTGCGGGTCTTGGCGATCGCCTCGCCGCTCTCCAGGTCCGGCGTGCGGTCGGTCACTTCGATGGGTGTGATCTCGTCGGCGAACTTGCCGGCCTTCTGCGCGGCCAGTGCCTTCTGGTGCGAGGCGAGTGCGAATTCGTCCTGCGCCTGACGGCTCACCTTCCACTGCTGCGCGACCTTCTCGGCCGTGAGGCCCATGCCGTAGGCAATGCCCACGTCGCCTTCGCGCTCAAAGATCGAGGGCGACAGCGAGGGCGCATTGCCCATCATCGGCACCATGCTCATGCTCTCGACACCGGCCGCGATCATCACGTCGGCCTCGCCCACGCGGATCCGGTCCGCCGCCATCTGCACGGCCGACAGGCCCGAGGCGCAGAAGCGGTTGACGGTGATGCCGCCGATGCTGGTCGGCAGGCCCGCCAACACCGCACCGATGCGCGCGATGTTCAGTCCCTGCTGCGACTCGGGAATCGCGCAGCCGCAGATGATGTCTTCGATGGCCTTGGGGTCGAGGCCGGGCACGGCGGCGAGCGCCGCCTTCAGCGTGGTCGCGAGCAGGTCGTCGGGGCGGTAGTTGCGGAAGTAGCCGCGGTGGGACTTGCCGATGGGGGTGCGGGTGGCGGAGACGATGTAGGCGTCTTGGATTTGTTTCATGGATAGCTCCTGGATTTGGCTCCTTCCCCCTCTGGGGGAAGGTTGGGATGGGGGCAAGCGGCCTTCAACTCGTCCAATCGGTTGATGACGGCCTGGAGCACCCCTTCAAAATTGACGAACGGATCGTTCGATGCGAAGCGCAGCACGTCGAATCCCTGTGCACGCAGAAAGGCGTCGCGTCGCACGTCGTAGCCTTCTTGCGCCTGGTGTTGCGATCCATCGAGTTCGACGATCAGCTTGGGGTCGAGGCATGCGAAGTCGGCGATGTAGTTTCCGATGGGATGCTGGTGTCGCAGAGCACGGGCGTTCTGCTGTGCCTTGGGAGTGGATTGGTTTTGCATAGGCTGCTTGCCCCCATCCCGGCCTTCCCCCAAAGGGGGAAGGAGGAAGAGGCAACCTCGTCAGTTCCGGACGGGCTTCCCCGTACTCAACATCCCCATGATCCGCTCCTGCGTCTTCGGATGCACGATCAGCGAGCAGAACGCCTTGCGCTCCAGCGTCATCAGGTACTCCTCGGTCACGAGCGAACCCGCGTCCACGTCGCCGCCCGTGACCACGTTCGCGATCAGGCTGGCGATGTGGAAGTCGTGCGCGCTGATGAAGCCGCCGTCGCGCATGTTCACCAGCTGGCCCTTTATCGTCGCGGCGCCGCTGCGGCCTGCCACGCGGAAGGTTCGGCGCAGCGGTGCGCGATACCCGGCGTCGGCCATGGCCTTCGCCTGCTGCAGCGCCACGTAGAGCAGTTCGTCCTTGTTCGGCACGATCACGTCGCTGTCGAGCAGGTAGCCCAGCTTCTTCGAATCGAATGCGCCGGTGCCGACCTTGGCCATCGCCGCGGCGGTGAAGCCTTCGGTGAGGAAAGGCAGCAGATCGGTGCCCGTGGAAGCCGCTGCGTTCTCTGCCGCACGGCGTGCGATGTAGGTCAGGCCGCCCGCACCGGGGATCAGGCCCACGCCCACTTCAACCAGGCCGATGTAGCTTTCCATCGCAGCCACGCGCCTGGACGAATACACGGCCAGCTCGCAACCGCCGCCCAGCGCCAGGCCGCGCACCGCCGACACGACCGGCACGCTCGCGTAGCGGATCTTGAGCATCACGTTCTGCAGTTCTTCTTCCGCACCTTCGACCGCGCCGATGCCCGCGACCACGAAGGCCGGCAGCATCGCCTGCAGGTCGGCGCCGACCGAGAACATCTCGTCGGGCGACCAGATCACCAGGCCCTTGTATTCGGCCTCGGCCAGGTCGACCGCAGCGCCCAGCGCTTCGGCCACGTCGGGGCTGATGGCGTGCATCTTCGAATGGATGCTTGCGATGAGCACTTCGCCGTCCAGCGTCCACACGCGCACATCGCCTTCGTCGCTGATCGTCGTTCCGGCCGTGTTGGCATCGGGCGCGTTCGCGCCGAGCACGCTCTCGGGGAACAGCTGGCGGTCATGCACCGGCAGTTTGCGTTGCGGAATGAACTGGCCCTGCGATGCGCTCCACGAACCTTCGGGCGTGTGCACGCCGCCGGCCTTGGCCACGGCGCCTTCGAACACCCATCGGGGCAGCGGCACGGTGCTCAGCGCCTTGCCGGCATCGATGTCTTCCTGGATCCACTTGGCGACCTGCGCCCAGCCGGCTTCCTGCCAGAGCTCGAACGGACCCTGCTTCATGCCGAAGCCCCAGCGCATCGCGAAGTCGATGTCGCGCGCGCTCTCGGCGATGTCGGCCAGGTGCACGGCGGCGTAGTGGAAGCCGTCGCGCAAGATGGCCCAGAGGAACTGGCCCTGCGGTCCTTCGCTCTCGCGCAGCAGCTTCAGGCGCTCGCCCGCGGGCTTTTTCAGCATGCGGCCGTACACCTCGTCGGCCTTGGCGCCGGCGGGCACGTACTCGCCGCTTTGCAGGTCGAAGCGCAGGATGTCGCGGCCGACCTTCTTGAAGAAGCCGGCCTTGGTCTTCTGCCCGAGGTTGCCCAGCTCCAGCAGCTTGGCGAGCACCGGCGGCGTCGCGAAGTTGGCGTAGAACGGATCGCTCTCGGCGTTCAGGTTGTCCTGCAGCGTCTTCACGACGTGGGCCATGGTGTCCAGGCCCACCACGTCGGCGGTGCGGAAGGTGCCCGAGCTCGCGCGGCCCAGCTTCTTGCCGGTGAGGTCGTCCACCACGTCAGGCGTGAGGCCGAACTTCTCGACTTCCTTCAGCGTGGCCAGCATGCCGGCGATGCCGACGCGGTTGGCGATGAAGTTGGGCGTGTCGTGCGCGCGCACCACGCCCTTGCCGAGCGTGCTGGTGACGAAGGCCTCCAGGTCGTCGAGCACCTGGGGTTGAGTGGTGGGCGTGTTGATCAGCTCCACCAGGAACATGTAGCGCGGCGGGTTGAAGAAGTGAATGCCGCAGAAGCGCGGCTTCAAAGCTTCAGGCAAGGCTTCGCTGAGCTTGGTGATCGACAGGCCCGAGGTGTTCGAGGCCAGGATCGAATGCTTGGCGACATGCGGCGCGATCTTCTTGTAGAGATCGAGCTTCCAGTCCATGCGCTCGGCAATGGCTTCGATGATGAGGTCGCACTCGCCTAGCTTGGCGAGGTCGTCGTCGTAGTTGGCCTGCTCGATCAGGCCTGCATCGGCCACGTCGCCGAGCGGCGCGGGCTTGAGCTTCTTGAGGTTGTCGATGGCGCGCGTGACGATGCCGTTCTTCGGGCCTTCTTTCGCGGCCAGGTCGAACAGCACGACGGGCACGCGCACATTGACGAGATGGGCCGCAATCTGCGCGCCCATCACGCCGGCGCCGAGCACGGCGACCTTTTTCACTTGAAATCGGGACATGTTGCTTGGTATTTCTTCGGTTGAAAACGCGCGGCAGGGTTACTGCGCGCGGGTCCAGGTTTGGGTGCGCCAGAAGGGGCCAAGGTAGCCGCGCACTTCGAGCTTCTTGCCGCCGTCGACGGGCGTGAAGCTCGCGCGGTATTCCTTGCCGTTCTCGGGGTCGAGGATCTTGCCGCCTTCCCAGAGGTCCTTGCCCTCGGCCTTCTTGCCGCCGCGGATGATCTCCAGGCCGGTGATCGGCTTGCCCTTGCGGTCGTCGCTGCATTCGTCGCAGGTCGCATCGGCCTTGGTGTCTTTCTTCAGCGACTTCTCGATGCGGCCGACGAGCGCGCCGTTGGCCTCGGCTATGCGGATCTCGGCCTTGACCTCGCCGGTCTTGTCGTCGGCGTTGCGCCAAAGACCCACCGGGGTGCTTTGGGCCATGGCCGTGACGGCAGTGGCGGCAAGGACGATGGCTGCAAGCGTCGATTTCATGAACGGCTCCCGGTTTGGACGATGAGAAAAGGCAGTGACTTCAGGCCAGCGCTGCGTCGGTGTCCATCAACACCTTGCTGCCGGCACGCGCGGTGCGCATCAGCGTCGCGGTCTCGGGGAACAGCTTGGCGAAATAGAAGCGCGCGGTCTGAAGCTTGGCGACGTAGAACGGGTCGGTGTTGCCAGCCGCGATTTCGCGCAGCGCCACTTGGGCCATGCGGGCGAACAGGTAGCCGAACACGAAGTGGCCGGCCACGCGCAGGTAGTCCACCGCGGCGGCGCCCACTTCGTCGGGGTTCTGGAAGCCCTTGAAGCCGATCTCGGTCGTGAACTTGGTGAGCTGGTCGCCCAGCACCGCGATCGGGTTGATGAACTCGGCCATCTTCTCGTTCACGCCTTCTTCTTCCACCAGCTTCGCAACCAGCTTGCCGAACTTCTTGAGCGACGCGCCGTTGTTGCCCAGCACCTTGCGGCCCAGCAGGTCCAGCGACTGGATCGTGTTGGTGCCTTCGTAGATCATGTTGATGCGGTTGTCGCGCACGAACTGCTCCATGCCCCATTCCTTGATGAAGCCGTGGCCGCCGAACACCTGCATGCACGAATTGGTCGCGATGTGGCCGTTGTCGGTGATGAAGGCCTTGACGATGGGCGTGAGCAGCGCGACCAGTTCGCCCGAGTCCTTGCGCACTTTTTCATCAGGGTGGTTGTGCTCCTTGTCGAGCAGCAGCGTGCAGAAGATCTGCAGCGCGCGGCCGCCTTCGGCATAGGCCTTGGCGGTGAGCAGCATCTTGCGCACGTCGGGGTGCACGATGATGGGGTCGGCTTCCTTGTCCTTGGCCTTCACGCCCGAGAGCGAGCGCATCTGCGTGCGGTCCTTGGCGTAGGCCAGCGCGTTCTGGTAAGCCACTTCCGTCAGGCCCAGCGACTGGTTGCCCACGCCCAAGCGCGCGGCATTCATCATCACGAACATCGCGGCCAGGCCCTTGTTGGGCTCGCCCACCAGCGTGCCGGTGGCGCCTTCGATCACGATCTGCGCGGTGGCGTTGCCGTGGATGCCCATCTTGTGCTCCAGGCCGGCGCAGAAGATCGGGTTGCGTTCGCCGAGCGATCCGTCGGCCTTCACATGGAACTTGGGCACGACGAACAGGCTGATGCCCTTGCTGCCCTTGGGCGCGTCCGGCAGGCGGGCCAGCACCAGGTGAATGATGTTGCTCGTCATGTCGTGCTCGCCGGCCGAGATGAAGATCTTGCTGCCGGTGATGCGGTAGGTGCCGTCGGCCTGCGGTTCGGCCTTGGTGCGCAGCAGGCCGAGGTCGGTGCCGCAATGGGGTTCGGTCAGGCACATGGTGCCGGTCCACTCGCCGCTGGTGAGCTTGGGCAGGTAGGTCTTCTTCTGGTCGTCAGTGCCGTGGGCCACCAGCGCTTCGTACGCGCCGTGCGAGAGGCCGGGGTACATGGTCCAGGCCTGGTTGGCGCTGTTGAGCATTTCGAACAGGCACTGGTTCACCACGAACGGCAGGCCCTGGCCGCCGAAGGCCGGGTCGCACGAGAGCGCCGGCCAGCCGCCTTCGACGTACTTGGCGTAGGCGTCCTTGAAGCCCGTGGGCGTCTTGACTTCGTGCGTGGCCTTGTCGAGCACGCAGCCTTCCTCGTCGCCGCTGATGTTCAGCGGAAAGGTCACTTCGGCGGCGAACTTGCCGGCCTCTTCGATCACCGCATTGATGGTGTCGGCATCGGTTTCGGCATGGGCCGGGAGCGCCTTGAGTTCTTCGGTGACGTTGAGCACTTCGTGCAGCACGAACTGCATGTCACGCACGGGTGGGTTGTAGGTAGGCATCCGGGACTCTCCTGGTCGAAGCTAGATAGAAAGAAAGGGAAAAGGAAAACGAAAAAGGTGCCGCACGCTCAGCGCACGGGCTTCAGGCGCCGGCCGGCCGGTGCAGTGCCTGCATCGGCGGATGGATCCGCCGGCGCATCGGGCGTCGCGCTGCGCGCAAGGATGTTGTTGAAGCCGACGGTCGCGCGGCCGATGGAGCCGGGCACCTGCAGGAAGCGGGCTTCGTAGTGCAGCGCGAGGATGAGGCCGTGGATTTCAAAAGCGACCTGCCGCTCGTCGGCATCCGCGCGCAGATGGCCTTCGGTCTGCGATTGCACGATGGCGCGCAGCACCGCGGCCTGCCAGATGCTCACCGACTCGACCAGCGCATCGCGCACCGGGCCCGGACGGTCGTCGAATTCGGAGGCGCCGCTGATGTAGATGCAGCCCGAGTCGATTTCGGTCGAGGTGCGCTTCATCCAGTTGGCGAACATGGCGCGCAGGCGCGGGAGGCCGCGCGGCGCCGAGAGCGCAGGAAAAAACACTTCCTGCTCGAAACGTGCGTGATACTCGCGCACCACAGAGATCTGCAGCTCCTCGCGCGAGCCGAAGTGGGCAAAGACGCCCGACTTGCTCATCTTGGTGATCTCGGCCACGGCACCGATCGACAGGCCTTCAAGCCCGATCTGCGCAGCCAATGCCAGCGCGGCGTCGACGATCACGGCCTTGGTCTGCTGGCCCTTCTGGGCGGCGCGGGCCGGCTTGGCGGGAACGGCATTGACAGACATCGCGGAGCTCCGAATAAAACGAACGGTCGTTCTATTTTGCGTGAGCTTGAGGCCTTTGGCTGTCAATGACCTTCGTTTCCTGAAGGTTAATTGATCCGAACCGGGGCCGGCAAGGCCCCGCCACCGATCAGAAGTCCTGCGACACCGGCCGCACGACCACCTCGTTGATGTCCACGTTCGCCGGCTGCTCCACCGCGTAGACGACCGCGCGCGCCACCGCATCGGCGGGAATCTGGTTCGCGTCGTAGAACGCCTTCAGGCCCGCCGCGGCATCGGCATCGGTGCTGCCGAACTTCAGTTCCGATTCGACCGCGCCCGGCGACACCACCGTCACGCGCACGCCGCTGTTGCCCATTTCGACGCGCAAGCCCTCGGAGATGGCGCGCACCGCATGCTTGGTCGCGCTGTACACCGTGCCGATGGGCGTGAACACCTTGATGCCCGCGATCGACGCCACGTTCAGGATGTGCCCGCTGCCCTGCGCCTGCATGCGCGGCAGCACCGCGGCAATGCCGTAGAGCACGCCCTTGATGTTGACGTCGATGGTGCGGTCCCACTCGTCGACCTTGAGCTTTTCGAGCGGTGACAGCGGCATCACGCCTGCGTTGTTGACCAGCACGTCGATGCGGCCGAAGGCTTCGACCGTCGCGACGGCGAGCTTCTCCAGGTCGGCACGCTGCGCCACGTCGGTGGCAACGGCGATGGCTTCGCCGCCGGCCTCGCGGATTTCGGCGACCACCTTGTCGAGCCGCTCTGTGCGGCGGGCCGCGAGCACCACCTTGGCGCCGCGTGCGGCCAGGTGGCGGGCCATGGATTCGCCGATGCCGCTGCTCGCGCCGGTGACGATGGCGACCTTGCCCTGGATGTTGTCTTGAACGGATGTCATGAGGAAATTCCTTTCGGATGTGTTGAAGAAGAAGTGCATGCAGTGTGGAAAATCCACGCGTTCCAGTAAATGAAACTCTGGCGACTTCAGAATTCCCCGATAAGGAACACCCATGTCCAACCGCCTCGAAGCGCTGCGCGTCTTCTTCACCGCCGCCGATGCCGCCAACTTCCGCGAGGCGGCGGTGCGCCTTTCCGTATCGCCGCAGGTGGTGACGCGCGCGGTGCGCGAGCTCGAAGAAGAACTGGGCGAGCCGCTGTTCCACCGCAGCACGCGCGGCGTTCAGCTCACCGATTTCGGCCGGCAGCTTGCACAGCGCGCGCGTGCGGCGGTGGGCGGCGTCGACGCGCTGTTCCACCGCACCGACCGGCGCGCGCTGTCGCAGCACGCAGGCACGGTGCGCGTCACCGCGCCCAACGTGTTCGGCCGCCGGCTGATCCCAGAGGTGCTGGCGCCGATGCTGGCCGAGCATCCTGGCCTGGTGCTCGACCTGCGGCTGTCGGAGACCCATGCCGACGTGGTCGACGAGCAGATCGACATCGGGGTGCGCGCGGGCCCCATCCGCGATGCGCGCTTCGTCGCGCGCACCGTCGGCAAGATGCGCCTCTACGTGGTGGCCGCGCCGGCACTGATCGAGCGCATCGGCATTCCCAAGAGCCTCGATGCGCTGCCCGGCTTTCCGCTCACCGCCCTGATGGACCGCAGCTCGGGCCGCCCGTGGTCATGGTTCTTCAGCAAGGGGCGGCAGATGCCGGTCAGCGCGCCGGCCTTCGTCACCGACGACGTCGATGCCGAATGCGCCGCGGTGCGCGCGGGCCTGGGCTTCGGCCAGCTCGTGGGCCCACTGGCCGAGCCGCTGCTGCAATCGGGCGAACTGGTGGCGGTGCTCGAGGCCGAAGCGCCCGAGCCCTGGCCGATCCATGTCTACCGCTCGCAGCGCGCGCCGGTGCCGGCGCGGGTGCGGCTGGTGTACGACGAGCTGGTCCGCGCGTTGCGCTGAAGCGCCGCGTGCGGTCCGCGCCGAGGTCGTCGGCGGCGAGATCCGGCGGCACTTGCGTCCGCCGGATGATCACGCAGAGGGTCAGAGCTTGAAGGGAACCACTTCCTGGCGCTGCTCGCCCAGGCCTTCGATGCCCAGCGTCATCACGTCGCCCTTCTTCAGGAACAGCGGCGGCTTCATGCCCATGCCGACGCCAGGCGGCGTGCCGGTGGTGATCACGTCGCCGGGCATCAGCGTCATGAACTGGCTCACGTAGCTCACGATCTTGGCGACCGTGAAGATCATGGTCTTCGTGCTGCCGGTCTGCACGCGCTGGCCGTTGAGGTCCAGCCACATCGAGAGCTTTTGCGGGTTCTCGATTTCGTCGCGCGTCACCAGCCAGGGGCCGAGCGGGCCGAAGGTGTCGCAGCCCTTGCCCTTGTCCCAGGTGCCGCCGCGCTCGATCTGGTATTCGCGCTCGCTCACATCGTTGATGGTGCAGTAGCCGGCCACGTAGTCGAGCGCATTTTTCTGCGAGACATAGCGCGCCTTGGTGCCGATGACCACGCCGAGCTCGACTTCCCAGTCGGTCTTGACCGAGCCCTTGGGCAGCATCACCGGGTCGTTGGGGCCCTGGATGCAGCTGGTGGCCTTCATGAAGACCACGGGCTCCTTGGGCACCGGCAGGCCGGACTCTGCCGCATGGTCCGCGTAGTTGAGGCCGATGGCGATGAACTTGCCGACGTTCGCCACCGGGCTGCCGAAGCGCGGCTTGCCCTTGACCAGCGGCAGCTTGTCGAGCTTCAACTTGCGCAGCTTGGCAATGGCGGCATCGCCGAGTTGGTCGGGACCGATGTCCTTGACGATGGCGCTCAGGTCGCGCAGCTTGCCTTCGCTGTCGATGAGGCCGGGCTTTTCCTTGCCGGGGTTGCCGTAGCGGACGAGTTTCATGCTTTCCTTTCAGTGCATTGAACGATCAGTAAGTGGAGCGTCCGCCGGAGAGGTCGAAGACCGCGCCGGTGGAGAACGAACAATCTTCGGTGCAGAGCCAGCCGACCATCGCGGCCACCTCTTCCACGGTGCCGAAGCGGCCCATGGGAATCTTCGACAGCATGAACGCGATGTGCTCGGGCGTCATCTGGTCGAAGATCGCTGTCTTCACCGCAGCGGGCGTCACGCAGTTCACGCGGATGCCGGTGTCTGCAAGCTCCTTGCCCAGCGACTTGGTGATGCCGATGACCGCCGCCTTGCTCGCGCTGTAGGCGCTGGCGTTGGGGTTGCCTTCCTTGCCGGCGACCGAGGCGATGTTGACGATGCGACCGTAGCCTTGCTTGCGCATCTGCGCGACCACCTCGCGGCAGCAGATGAACACGCCGTTGACGTTGACCTCCATCACCTGGCGCCACTCGTCCACCGGGTAGTCCCACAGCTTGACGTTGGGACCGGTGATGCCGGCGCTATTGACCAGCGCATCGATGCGCGGCGCATGCGCCAGCGTGGCCGCCACGGCCTTGGCGACCGAGGGCTGCTGCGACACGTCGACCTTCAGCGCAAAGGCCTTGTCGCCCAGCGCCTGTGCGGCCTGGTTCGCGGCGGCCTCGTCGCGGTCCCACAGCGTGACGCTGCCGCCCGACGCAATCAGCCGCTGCGCGATGCCGAAACCCAGGCCCGTGGCGCCGCCGGTGATGACCGCATGCCGGCCCGTGAAGTCGAGCTGGTTCATATGGTGATGCCGCCGTCGACCGTGAAGAACTGGCCGGTGGCGAAGATCGATTCGTCGCTGGCCAGGAACACCACGACCGGCGCGATTTCTTCCGCCTTCGCGAGGCGGCCCATCGGCTGGCGCGCGATGAAGGCTTTGCGCGCCTCTTCGGGATCGGCGTTGGCGTTGATGCGGTCGCCCAGCGAAGGTGTGTCGACCGTGCCCGGGCACACCGCATTGCAGCGGATGCCCAGGGTCACGTAGTCGGCCGCCACGCTTTTGGTGAGGCCGAGCACCGCGGCCTTGGTGGTGCCGTAGACGAAACGGTTGGGCAGGCCCTTCATGCTGGAGCACACGCTCGCCATGTTGATGATGCTGCCGCGCCCCGCCTTCAGCATGGCAGGGAGCGCGGCCTGGATGGTCCACATCTGCGCGCGCACGTTGAGCCGGAAGGCGAAGTCCAGGTCGTCGTCGCTCGCCTGCTCGATGGCGCCGTTGTGCACCACGCCCGCGCAGTTGAAGAGCACGTCGAGCGCGGGCAGCTTTGCGAACAGTGCGCCGATGGCGGCCTTGTCGAGCACGTCGAGCTTCACGGCGGTGACGTTCGCCACGCCCGCATAGCGCTCGAGCAGCTTCTCGTTGACGTCGGTGGCCCAGACCTGGGCGCCCTCGGCGGCCAGCGCCAGCACGCTCGCGTGGCCGATGCCCTGCCCGGCCGCGGTCACGAGCGCGGTTTTTCCCTTCAGTCTCATGGTGTCCTTCGATTCGGGTTTGGCCCGATGGGTGACACGGGCAACACGCCGTATTCTGAATTGGCCTTACCACTTGTCCAATTCAGGACAACCCTTAATCGCCTTCGCCCCTCGCCCGCCGTGCCGCTTCAAACCGTCGAACCCCAGCGCCTCTATCGTCAGATTGCCGACCAGCTCCGGGCGCTGATCGCCAAGGGCGAGTTCGCCGTGGGCACCCGCCTGTCCGCCGAGCGCGACCTGGCCAAGCAGCTGGGCGTGAGCCGCCCGTCGGTGCGCGAGGCGCTGATTGCGCTGGAGGTCGAGGGCTGGGTCGAGGTGCGCACCGGCTCGGGCGTGTACGTGCTCGACCGCTCGCACCGCGCCGCCGCGCCGGTCGCGCCCACCGAGTGGGGCCCGCTGGAGCTGATCCGCGCGCGCCGCGTGATCGAGGGCGAAACCGCCGCCATCGCCGCCGCCGCAGGCAAGCGCAAGGATGTGGATGCAATGACCCGCGCCATCGAGCTGATGCGCGAACTCGCCGCACGCAAGGTGATGCCGCTGGAGGGCGACCGTGCCTTTCACCTGGCCATCGTCAACGCCAGCGGCAACACGGTGCTGGTCGAGACGGTGCAGAAGTTCTGGGACTCGCGCAAGGGACCGATCTTCACCCGCCTGGGCGGCTACTTCGAAACCGTTTCTTCCTGGGGCTCGGCCATCGCCGAGCACGAAGCCATCCGCGATGCGGTGGCCGGGCGCGACCCCGATGCAGCGCGTGCCGCCATGCATGCGCACATGGACAAGTCGCACCAGCGATTCAGCGCGAGCTGGCGACGCGCGAAGCCTTCCTGATTTTTTTCGCCAGCGGTTTTTAGCCCCCATTACTACAACGGAGACAAGCCACATGATCAGCAGCAGCAAGACCACCAAACGCACCGCCCTCAAGGCCCTGGCCGCCTGCACCCTCGCGGCCGGCGCGCTGGGCCTGTCGGGCCTCGCCTCGGCGCAGACCAAGCTCAAGTGGGCCCACGTCTACGAGACCTCGGAGCCCTTTCACAAGTACTCGGTGTGGGCCGGCGAGGAGATCAAGAAGCGCACCAACGGCAAGTACGAAGTGCAGGTGTTCCCGGCGTCCACGCTGGGCAAGGAGGCGGACATCAACCAGGGCCTGACGCTGGGCACGGTCGACATCATCCTGTCGGGCGCGAGCTTTGCGGGCCGCACCTACACGCCGCTGGCGATCTCGTACTTTCCGTTCATCTTCCGCGACGCCGAGCACCAGCTCAAGTACGCCAAGAGCGAGGTCTTCAACGAGCTCGCCAAGGGCTACGACGACAAGAGCGGCAACCACATCACCGCCCTGAGCTACTACGGCGCGCGCCATGTAACCTCGAGCGCGGCGCGCCCGGTGTCCAAGCCCGAGGACATGAAGGGCCTGAAGATCCGCGTGCCCGATGCGCCCGCCTACCTTGCATTTCCGAAGGCCCTGGGCGCCAATCCGACGCCCATCGCCTTTGCCGAGGTGTACCTGGCGCTGCAGAACAACACGGTCGATGCGCAGGAGAACCCGCTGCCCACCATCGAGGCCAAGAAGTTCTTCGAGGTGCAGAAGAACATTTCGCTCACCGGCCACATCGTCGATTCGCTGCTCACGATCTGCTCGGGCCAGCTCTGGGCCAAGCTCTCGGCGGACGAGAAGAAGATCTTCACCGAGGTGATGCAGGAGGCCGCCGAGAAGACCGGCCGCGAAATCATCGCCTCCGAAGTCCGGCTGGTGGAGGAGTTCAAGAAAAAGGGCAACAACGTGATCACGGTCGACAAGAACGCGTTCCGCGAAGCGGTGCTCAAGGCGACCAAGCCCACGGACCAAGGCTACCGCCAGCAGGACTACGACCGCATCCTCGCGATCAAGTGAGCTAACCCCTCGCACCACCTGGAGCTGTATGACTGAGCAAAAGATCATCGACGAAGAAGGCCACTTCCACGCGCAGGACGAGGTGGTCGACCTGTCGGACACCATCGCCGAAGGCTGGATCTCGCTGGCCGTCTTCTGGATGCTGGGCCTTACGGTGTTCTACCAGTTCGTCACGCGCTACGTGATGAACGACTCGGCCGCCTGGACCGAGGAGGTGGCGCGCTACATGCTCATCGGCGTGGTCTTCATCGGCGCGGCGGTGGGCGTGGCGAAGAACAACCAGATCCAGGTCGACTTCTTCTACCGCCACATGCCGCGCGCCGTGGGCCGCGTGCTGTCGATGGCGGTGGACGTGCTGCGCACAGCCTTCTTCGTGGCGGCCGTGGTGATGACCGTCCAGATGATGATGAAGATCGGCAACCAGACGCGCATGACCATCGTCGACCTGCCGATGAACATCGTGTATGCGCTGTGCGTGTTCGGCTTCGCGGCCATGGCCTGGCGCTCGCTGCAGGTGCTTCGCATCCACTGGAAGCGCGGCTACAGCGTGCTGGAACGCCCCGAGTCGACCCTCTCCGACCGCTGAGCGCGGCGCCCGCACATCCGGCGGAAAAGAAAAAAAGACCCATGCTGAAAATCATCTTCCTGTTCTTCATGTCCGGCGGGCTGCCGGTGGCCATTGCCATGGCCGGCGCCTCGCTGGTCTACATCCTGGTGAGCGACAGCACGCTGCCGCCTTTCGTGGTGATCCACCGCATGGTGAGCGGCATCGACAGCTTTCCGCTGCTCGCCGTGCCCTTCTTCATCCTGGCCGGCAACCTGATGAACAACGCCGGCATCACCACGCGCATCTACAACTTCGCGCTCGCGCTGGTGGGCTGGCTCAAGGGCGGCCTCGGTCATGTGAATGTGCTGGGCTCGGTGATCTTCGCGGGCATGAGCGGCACCGCCATCGCAGACGCGGCGGGCCTGGGCACCATCGAGATCAAGGCGATGAAGGAGCACGGCTACTCGACCGAATTCGCCGTGGGCGTGACGGCCGCGTCGGCCACGCTGGGACCGATCATCCCGCCCAGCCTGCCCTTCGTGATCTACGGAATGATGGCCAACGTGTCGGTGGGCGCGCTGTTCCTGGCGGGCCTGCTGCCGGGCCTGATGTTGGCCATCCTGATGATGCTCACGGTGGCGTACTTCGCGCACAAGAACAAGTGGGGCGCGGACGTGAAGTTCTCGCGCACCCGCCTTTTCAAGGCGCTGATGGAACTGGCCGTGGTGGTCGGCTGGCCGCTGTTGCTGTGGCTGCTGGTGGTGAAGCTGGGCACGCCGGCGCAGCTCACGGTGTTCGCAGGGCTGGCCTCGCTCTTCGTGCTCGACAAGATCTTCCGCTTCGAGGCGCTGCTGCCCATCATGACGCCGGTGCTGCTGATCGGCGGCATGACGACCGGGCTCTTCACGCCCACCGAGGGCGCCATCGCGGCCTGCGTGTGGGCCATGATCCTGGGCTTTGCGTGGTATCGCACGCTGTCGTGGAAGATGTTCGTCAAGGTCTGCCTGGACACCGTCGAAACCACCAGCACGGTGCTCTTCATCGTGGCGGCGGCATCGATCTTCGGCTGGATGCTGACCGCCACCGGCGTCACCACCGACATTGCCGCCTGGGTGCTGGGCTTCACCAAGGAAGCGTGGGTGTTCCTGCTGCTGGCCAACCTGCTGATGCTCTTCGTGGGCTGCTTCCTGGAGCCGACCGCCGCCATCACCATCCTCGTGCCCATCCTGCTGCCCATTGCCATGCAACTGGGCGTGGACCCGATCCACTTCGGGCTGGTGATGGTGCTCAACCTCATGATCGGCCTGCTGCATCCGCCGATGGGCATGGTGCTTTTCGTGCTGGCGCGCGTGGCGGGCCTGAGCTTCGAGCGCACGACCATGGCGATTCTTCCGTGGCTGGTTCCGCTCTTGCTCAGCCTGGGCGTGATCACCTACTTTCCCCAGCTCGTACTCTGGCTGCCCAAGATGTTCTATTGACCATGACGCCCTACATCCGACTCCATCCCGCCGACGACGTCGTCATCGCGCGTTCGCAACTGCTGGGCGGCACCGTCGTCGAGAACGTGGCCGTGCGCGGCCTGATCCCGCCGGGCCACAAGGTCGCCATGCGCGCCATCGCACAGGGCGAGCCTGTGCGGCGCTACAACCAGATCATCGGGTTCGCGAGCAAGGCCATCGGCGCCGGCGAGCATGTGCACACGCAGAACCTGGACATGGGGCCCGACAAGGGCGACTTCGAACGCGACTACGCCTTCGGCGCCGACGTGAAGCCCGCGCCCGCGAAACGCGAGGCCACCTTCATGGGCATCAAGCGCGCCGACGGCCGCGTGGCCACGCGCAACTACATCGGCGTGCTGACCAGCGTGAACTGCTCGGCCACGGCCGCGCGCGCCATTGCCGACCACTTCTCGCGCAAGACCAATCCGCAGGCGCTCGCGGCTTTTCCCAACGTGGACGGTATCGTCGCGCTGACCCACGGCACCGGCTGCGGCATGGACACCGAGGGCATGGGCATGCAGGTGCTGGCGCGCACGCTCACCGGCTATGCCACGCATCCGAACTTTGCGGGCGTGCTGGTCGTCGGGCTGGGCTGCGAGGCCAACCAGATCAACGCCTGGCTCGCGACCGGCCACCTGGCAGAAGGCGAGAACTTCCGCACATTCAACATCCAGGACACAGGCGGCACGCGCAAGACGGTCGAGAAGGGCGTGGCGCTCATCAACGAGATGCTGCCGCGCGCCAATGCGGTCAAGCGGGAGCCCTGCAGCGCGGCGCACATCACCATCGGGCTGCAGTGCGGCGGCTCGGACGGGTATTCAGGCATCAGTGCCAACCCTGCCCTGGGCGCCGCGGTCGACCTGCTGGTGGCGCACGGCGGCACGGCCATCCTCAGCGAAACGCCCGAGGTCTACGGCGCCGAGCACCTGCTCACGCGCCGCGCGGTGAAGCGCGAGGTAGGCCAGAAGCTGGTGGACCGCATCAAGTGGTGGGAGCACTACACCGCCATCAACGAAGGTGAGATGAACAACAACCCCTCGCCCGGCAACAAGGCGGGCGGGCTCACCACCATCCTGGAGAAGTCGCTGGGCGCGGTCGCCAAGGGCGGCACCAGCAACCTGGAGGCGGTGTATGAATACGCGGAGCCGGTCACCGCGCACGGCTTCGTCTACATGGACACGCCGGGCTACGACCCGGTGAGCGCCACGGGGCAAGTGGCTGGCGGCGCCAACCTGATCTGCTTCACGACTGGCCGCGGTTCGGCCTACGGCTGCGCGCCTTCGCCATCGCTCAAGCTCGCGACCAACTCGGCGCTGTGGCAGCGGCAGGAAGAAGACATGGACATCAACTGCGGCGAGATCGTCGACGGCACGGCGTCCATTCAGGAGATGGGGCAGCGCATCTTCGAACTGGTGCTGGCCACCGCATCGGGCGCGCAGTCCAAGAGCGAGCAGCACGGCTATGGGCAGAACGAGTTCGTGCCCTGGCAGGTCGGCGCGGTGATGTGAGCGCGGAGCACGGCATGAGCACCCTCCTCCCCTTCGGCTTCCTGGAAGGCACCGGCTTCGATCGGCTGGATGCGCGCTTCAACACCTGCATCCCCGGCCCCGAGCGCGTCGAGCGGCTGTGGACCGGCGCGCGCTGGTGCGAAGGCCCGGTGTGGTTCGGCGCGCACCGCACGCTCCTGTGGTCGGACATTCCGAACAACTGCATGCTGCGCTACGACGAGGTGAACGGCACGGTCGGCGTGTTCCGCGAACCGTCGAACAACACGAACGGCCACACGGTGGACCGCGAAGGCCGGCTGGTGAGCTGCGAGCACCTCACGCGGCGCGTGACGCGCACCGAGCACGACGGATCGATCACCGTGCTGGCCTCGCACTGGCAGGGCAAGCGGCTCAATTCGCCCAACGACGTGGTGGTGCATTCGGACGGCGGCGTGTGGTTCACCGACCCGAGCTACGGCATCCTCTCGGACTACGAAGGCCTGCGCGCCGAGAGCGAGATCGGCGCCTGCCATGTCTACCGCATCGATCCGGCGAGCGGCGAGGTCGAGCGCATGGCCGACGACTTCGTCAAGCCCAACGGCCTGGCGTTCTCGCCCGACGAATCGCTGCTGTACATCGCCGACACCGGCGCGAGCCACCTGCAGGACGGGCCGCGCCACATCCGCCGCTTCAAGGTGGGCGCCGACGGCCGCAGCCTGGGCGGCGGCGAGGTGTTCGCCGAATGCACCAGCGGCATGTTCGACGGCTTTCGCCTCGACACCGAAGGCCGCATCTGGACCAGCGCGCTGGACGGCGTGCACGCCTATCACCCCGACGGCACGCTGCTCGGCAAGATCCTGCTGCCCGAGCGCGTGGCGAACGTCTGCTTCGGCGGGCCCAAGCGCAACCGGCTTTTCATCTGCGCGACGACCTCGCTCTACGCCATCACACTGAACGCCAAGGGAGTCTGATCCATGTCACGAACACTGCCGGCCGACGGCCTGCAAGCCACCGTCGCCCGCATCCTCGAAGCCGCAGGCAGCAGCGCTGCCGAGGCGCAGCAAGTTGCCGCCAACCTCGTGCTGGCCAACCTGAGCGGGCACGACTCGCACGGCGTGGGCATGCTGCCGCGCTACATCGATGCGGTGGCCGAGGGCGGCCTGAAACCCAATGCGTCGCTCAAGGTCAACCTGGACATCGGCACGCTGATGGGCCTGGACGGCCAGCACGGCTACGGGCAGATCGTCGGCGTGCAGGCGATGGAACTGGGCATCGCGCGGGCCAAGCAGCACGGCAGCTGCATCTTCACGCTCGCGCATGCGCACCATTTGGGCCGCATCGGGCACTTCGCCGAGATGGCGACGGCACAGGGCCTGGTGGCGATGCACTTCGTCAACGTGCTGTCGCGGCCGGTGGTCGCGCCCTGGGGCGGCGGCGACGGGCGCTTCGGCACCAACCCGTGCTGCATCGGCGTGCCGCTCGCAGGCGCGGAGCCCTTCGTGCTCGACTACGCGACCAGCCGCGTGGCGCAGGGAAAGATGCGGGTGGCGCACAACAAGGGCGAGCAGGTGCCCGACGGCTACCTGATCGACGAGAACGGCGCGCCCACCAACGATCCCGGCGTGGTGGTGGTGCCGCAGGGCAACGGCCTCTTCGGCGCGCTCATGACCTTCGGCGAGCACAAGGGCTACGGCATGGCGGTGGCGTGCGAGCTGCTGGGCGGCGCGCTCACGGGCGGCGGCACCTGGCACCGTCCTGCGGACACCGCGCGCTCGGTGCTGAACGGCATGCTCACGGTGCTGATCGACCCGGCGAAGCTGGGCACGCAGAAGGCCTTCGACGAGGAGGCGCGCGAGTTCATCGACTGGCTGCGGCAGAGCCCGCCGGGGCAAGGCTTCGACGCGGTGCAGATCGCGGGCGAGCCGGAGCGCAAGGCGCGTGCGGCGCGCCGGCAGGAGGGGATCTGGGTGGATGACGCGACCTGGGGGGAGATCGTCGCTGCAGGAGCCAAGGTGGGCGTGCAGGTCACGGCCTGACTTTCTTGCGCCTTCCCCTTCCGGGGGAAGGTTGGGATGGGGGCAAACGGCGCTTGTTCGGCGCAGTACCGTGTCGTAGGCCGCTTGCCCCCACCCCTGCCCTCCCCCGGAAGGGGAGGGAGAAATGCCTCAGACGATCAGGGCGATCGTCGCTTCGAGGTGTTCAGAAGGCGCACGTCGAAAACCCGAACGCGCAAATCGCTGCAACTGCCCCACCACGAACGCCGTGAGCGCCGCGGCACGCACCTGCGCATCGACGGTCGGCGTGGTCGAGCCATCGGCTGCGGCGGCGCCGCGCAGCACCTGGCGCAGCGTGGATTCGATCTTGTCGAAGAACTGGTTCATGCGCTGCTGGAGCCGTTCGTTCTCGTAGACCAGCGCATCGCCGACCATCACGCGCGTCATGCCCGGGTTGCGTTCGGCGAACTGGACCAGCAAGGTGAGGATGCGCGCCGCCTGCTGGGCGCCGGTGGCGCCCTCGCGCTCGAGGATCTGGTTGACCAGCGTGAAGACGCTCTGTTCGATGAAATCGATCAGGCCCTCGAACATCTGGGCCTTGCTCGCGAAATGGCGGTACAGCGCCGCTTCGCTCACTTCGAGCCGCGCGGCCAGCGCCGCGGTGGTGACGCGCTCGGCACCCGGCTGTTCGAGCATGGCGGCCAGCGCCTGCAGGATCTGCACGCGTCGCTCACCCGGCTTCGGACGCTTGCGCGTGGGGGTGGCTACCGAGTCCGCCTGGGTCTCGACGCCGGGAGCAGCTGTCTCTTCGTTCTGCATGGGAGCGCGTGCAAAGATGTAATCAATTGATTCTCGCACACGCCGTCAGCCTGCCATCAGGCTAGCAACCCGGTGATCAGCGGGCGCGAATCATCGTCCCGTAAGCCTGATCGGTCAGGATTTCCAGCAGCATCGCGTGCGGCACCCGGCCGTCGATGATGTGCACCGCGTTCACGCCGCTCTTGGCCGCATCGAGCGCGCCCTCGATCTTGGGCAGCATGCCGCCGGAGATGGTGCCGTCGGCGAAGAGCTCGTCGATTTCGCGCGCGCTCAGGTCGGTGAGCAGCTTGCCGTTCTTGTCGAGCACGCCGGGCGTGTTGGTCAGCAGCATGAGCTTCTCGGCCTTGAGCACGGTGGCGAGCTTGCCGGCCACGACGTCGGCGTTGATGTTGTAGCTCTCGTTGTCCTCGCCGAAGCCGATGGGGCTGACCACCGGAATGAAGGCGTCGTCCTGCAGCGCCTTGACCACGCTGGGGTCGATGGAGACGATGTCGCCGACCTGGCCCACGTCGTGCTGCACGTTGGGGTCGGTGCGGTCGGCCAGCTTGAGTTTTTGTGCACGGATCAGGCCGCCGTCTCGCCCGGTGAGGCCCACGGCCTTGCCGCCGGCCTGGTTGATCAGGCCCACGATGTCCTGCTGCACCTCGCCGGCCAGCACCCATTCGACAACTTCCATGGTCTCGGCGTCGGTCACGCGCATGCCCTGGATGAAGCTGCCCTTCTTGCCCAGCTTGTTGAGCGCGGCCTCGATCTGCGGGCCGCCGCCGTGCACCACCACCGGGTTCATGCCCACCAGCTTGAGCAGCACCACGTCTTCGGCAAAGTCGGCCTGCAGCGCCGGGTCGGTCATGGCGTTTCCGCCGTACTTGATGACGATGGTCTTGCCGTGGAACTTGCGGATGTACGGCAACGCCTGGGCCAGGATCTCGGCCTTGTCGCGCGGGGGAATGTTGAGGACGGGGTCGGTCATGGGCGGTCAGGCTCCGAAGCGGTGGACGATGGGAACGAAATTCGATTGTCTCAAGGCCTGAGCCAGCGCGGCACCTTGAATCTGACGATCATCAGGTACGCGCCCACATAGGTCGTGACGAACAGCAGGCAGAACAGCATCAGCACCACGGTGTTGTTCCAGAACAGCACGGCCGGCACCACCGACAGCGCGGCGAACATCCAGAGATACGGCGACGTGCGGTTGTTGCGCGCGAGCAGCTGCCGCGCCTCGTCGTCCGCCAGGGCCACGCGCACGATGCGGCGAAAGATCAGCTGATGAAAGTGCAGCGCGTCCGCCGTGCCGGGCGACTGGCCGCGCGCGAGCTTGCGGTAGATGGAGAACAGCGTCTCCCACACCGGGTAGATGAGCAGCAGCATCGGGAACCAGGGCGACACCACGCGGTGCCGCTGCACCAGCGTCACGCAGGCCACGGCGATCACCATGCCCCAGACGTAGGCACCGCCGTCGCCCGCAAAGATCTTGCCGCGCGGATAGTTCCACACCAGAAAGCCGAAGGTCGCGCCCACCAGGCAGATCACCATGGCCGCCAGCTGGCGGTCGCCCACCTGCAGGGCCACGTGCGAGATTGCCAGGCACACCAGCACCGCGACCGTGCCGGCCAGGCCGTTGTAGCCGTCGATGATGTTGAAGGCATGCGGCAATCCGCCGATGGCCAGCGCCGCGAACAGCACGGTGGCGTACGGCAGCAGCGCGAGCCAGCCGTCGACCGTCTCGATGCCGGTGCGCGCCACGCCCAGGCCCAGCAGCCAGCACACCAGAAGGGCCGACCCGATGGTCAGGCCCAGCCGGTAGCGCACCTTCACCTTCTGCGTCATGTCTTCGACGATGCCCCCGAGCACCGCCGGCGCGATGCACAGCAGGGTGAGCATCGAGGTCTTGACCGGCCACGACACGTTGAAGGGGTCGGTGCCGGTGATGCCGGCGGCCAGCCAGGCCACCCCCATGCCCAGCAGGATGCCCGCACCGCCCAGGCGCGGCACATGGCCCTTGTGGAACCGCTGGGGCATGTCGGCGCCGTAGAGGCGGGCATGCCTGCGCGCGCGCCGCATGAAGAGCTGAACCGCGAAGGCAGCAACGAAGAAACTGATGACGATCAGGGCAATCATGTGTGGGGGTTGGGGAACCCTAGAATTCCCGAGCGAAATTAGACCATGCCAACGCCCCCCGACCTCACCCTTCCCACGCCGATCGCCGCGATCAGTCCCCCGATCACAGTCTCCATCGTGAGCCACGGCCAACTGGCGCTGGTGCGGCCGCTGCTCGAGCAACTGGACCGGCACAGCCGGGCGGCCATCGCCAAGGTGGTGCTCACGCTGAACATTCCGGAGCCCGATGCGCTCGCGGGGCAAAGCTGGGGTTTCGAGGTCGAATGGATCAGGAACGCGAGCCCCAAGGGCTTCGGCGCCAACCACAACCAGGCCTTCGGGCGTTGCGACACGCCCTGGTTCCTGGTGCTCAACCCGGACATCCGCGTCGACAGCGACGTGCTGGCACCGCTGATCGTGCAGGCCGCACCTGACGCCGGCCTGATGACCCCGCGCATCCTGGAGCCCGGCAAGACCGCGCCGGAGCCGCACCGCGCCCTGCTCACGCCCCTGGAGATCCTCGGCCGCAACAAGCCCGGCTACGTGCGGCCTGCAGTGCCGGCATGGATTCCGGGGCTTTTCATGCTCTTCAGGAGCGCCGCCTACCGCGAGATCGGCGGCTTCGACGAGCGCTTTTTCATGTACGGCGAAGACTTCGACATCTGCGCCCGCACCCGGCTCGCGGGCTGGACGCTGCAGGTGGGTGAAGACCTGCTCGCGCGGCACGATGCGCAACGCGCCAGCCACCGCAGCAAGCGCTACCTCTACTGGCACGTCACCAGCCTGCTGAAGGTGTGGCTCTCGGGCTCGTTCTGGCGCTACCGGCGAATGCGTACACCCGCCCCCTGACCAGCCCCTTGCGACGGGCCCGCAGCGTTTGCGAGGACAATCGGGCGCTCCAAAAGAGAAGCCGACGCCGCTTTCCACACCGACGATGACGATCACGCGCAGCCCGACGTTCCACAACGAACACGCCCACCTGGTTCACCCCAAATACCGTGCCGACATCGACGGGCTGCGCGCAGTCGCCGTGCTCTCGGTGCTCGCGTACCACGCGTTCCCGCAGTGGATCAAGGGCGGCTTCATCGGCGTCGACATCTTCTTCGTCATCTCGGGCTTCCTGATCACCACGATCATCCTGGCCAGCTTCGAGGGCGAGGGCTTCAGCTACCGCGAGTTCTACGCCCGGCGCGTGAAGCGCATCTTTCCGGCGCTGGTGCTGGTGCTGGGCGCCACGCTGGCCTTCGGCTGGTATTCGCTGCTGCCCAACGAATGGGAACAACTGGGCAAGCATGTGGCCTCGGGCGCGGGGTTCGTGTCGAACTTCGCGTTCTGGAGCGAGGCCGGCTACTTCGACAACGCCGCCGAGACCAAGCCGCTGCTGCACCTGTGGTCGCTGGCCATCGAGGAGCAGTTCTACATCTTCTGGCCCGTGCTGCTGGGCCTGGCCTGGAAGCGCAAGTGGCGCGTGCTCTGGGTGGTGGGCATCGTGGCGGCGGCGTCGTTTTTGCTGAATGTGACGACCATTCACAGCCACCGCACGGCGGCCTTCTATTCGCCGCTCTCGCGCTTCTGGGAGCTGATGATCGGCGGCATGCTCGCGTACATGCGGCTGCACCGGCCGCTGCCCAAGCCGGGCTGGGGACGCCACGCGCAGTCCATCGCGGGGATCGCGCTGATCGTGCTCGGGCTGTGCTTCATTCGCGGGGGCAAGGCTTTTCCCGGCTTCTGGGCGATCCTGCCGTCGCTGGGCGCCTTCTTCTGCATCGCCGCGGGACCGACCGGCGTGATCAACCGCTATGTGCTCGCGTCTAGGCCGATGGTGTGGGTGGGGCTCATCAGCTATCCGCTCTATTTGTGGCACTGGCCGCTGCTGGCCTATGCGCGCATCATCGAAGGCAAGCTGCCTTCGGACGGCATCCGGGCGCTGATGCTGGTCGCCTCCTTCGTGCTGGCCTGGCTGACCTATCGCTTTGTCGAGCGCTACACGCGAAAGAGCGAGAACCCGGCGATCACCGCCGCGCTGGTCGCGGCCATGGTGGGCTTCGTGATCCTGGGCGTGCTGGCGGCCAACCGGCACTACGTCGGGCGGCACAGCGACCCCTACTTCAACAAGACCGCGGCCGCCGCCCGCGACTGGGCCTACCCCGACGGGCTGAGCCCGATCAAGGTCGACGGCGAGGTACTGCAGCAGATCGGCCACGGCAAGCGCCGCGTGCTGTTCTTCGGCGACAGCCACATCGAGCAATACGGCCCGCGCGCGGTGGAGCTGAGCAAGACCGCGCCCGACACGCTCGATTCGCTCTCCTTCGTGACCTGGGGCGCCTGCCCGCCGATTCCCAACGTGGTCGACGAGCAGAACAACCTCTGCGGACAACGCCGCGACGGCGGCATGCGCCTGGCCGTGAGCGACAAGTTCGATGCGGTGGTCTTCGGCGGCTGCTGGAACTGCTACTTCTCGGAAACGGGCAAGCCCAATGCCGAGAACGCGGCGGCCGACCGCTACTACTTCCAGGACGGCGACAACAAGCGCCGCTTCATGGGCGGCAACGGCGCGGACTTTGCGCTCAACACGCTGGAGACCGTGATGACGGCGCTGTCCAAGCACAAGCAGGTGTACCTGGTGCTGGACAACCCGGTCGGTGAAGGCTTCGGGCCCGAAGAGTTCATCAAGGGCGGGCGCCTGGGGAACATGACGGTGGACCGCATGACGCCTACAGCGCCGTGGAGTCCGGCGCAAAAGGCGCTGCACGAACGCATGCGGCAGATCGCACTGCGCAGCGGAGCGATCGTGATCGACCCGATTCCGACGCTGTGCGAGAAGGACTGGTGCACGCGGGCGGACAGCGATGCGACGCCGATCTACAAGGACGCAGGGCACCTGCGCGCCGAGTACGTGCGCAAGTTCGCCACCTACATCGACCCTGCAATGACCACGCCGAAGCCGCCCGCAGCGGCTGCTCCGGCCCCCACCCGCTAGGCGTACAGGCGCCGCAGGCTGCGAATGCCGGGCAGTCGCGTGATGGCGCCGACCAGGCGCACCACGCCCGGCGGGCAGTGGTTCAGCAGGAACAACGTGATCCGCAGGCGCAGCTTCTTCTTGCGTCCCACGTAGGGATTCGCCAGCACCATGGCGCCGTATTCGTTGAGGATCGCGCTCATCTCCGCGCGGTACTGGTCGTCGTTCTTGATCGACTCGATCGCGTGGTTGACGAAGTACGGCTGGAACCGGGGCACCAGGCAATCGCGAAAGTAGTAGCGCCCGCGCAGGTGCTCGTCGGGGAACATCTGGGTGAGCTTCTTGAAGTACTTGAAGCGGCTGCGGATCATCCGGATGCCGAAGGAGGTGCTCGCCGTGTGGATGCACCAGACGGTGACGGCCTTGTCCACGAAGTAATTGCTGAACCCCTTGCGGAAGATGCGCAGGAACAGGTCGTCGTCCTCGAAGCCCATGAACTGCGAGTCGAAACCGTCGACGGCCTCGAAGGCCTTGCGGCTCACCAGCGTAGCCGAGGGCAGCACGAACATGTCGTTGCGCAGCAGGTCGTTGATGTTGCGCTTGGGGTGCGTCGCGTGCTCCTTGATCACGCCGGTGCGGATTACGTTGCCGTCGGCATCCGCTTCGTACAGGTCGGCATAGACGTAACCGAACAGGCGGTCACCGGGAGGAATGGAGGCTGCCAGCGTCTCGATGTGGTTGGGCAGGTAGAAATCATCCTGGTCGAGAAAGCAGATGAAGTCCGAAGTGGAGGCCTTCACGCCGGCATTGCGGGCCGAGCCTTGCCCGCCGTTTTCCTTATCGATGATGCGAAACGGGTAGCGGGCGACCAGCGCATCGAGCGCGGCGCGCTCCTCGGGGCGCGAACCGTCATTGACCACGATGACTTCGGCCGCGGGCACCGATTGCTCGAAGACGCTCCTGACCGACCGCTCGATGAAATCGGCGCCGTTGTAGAACGGGATGATCACCACGACGCTCGGCCAGGCGGCCGGTTGCGCTGCGATGCTGGAATCTGGGGAGGCGTTCATTGGATTCATGGTTACTTGGGGGCGGAGCCTACACAGATTCGAACAGGTCACGGACCACACCGCGCACGCCACGGCCGAACTTGTCGTAGCGGCCGGTCAGGGCTTCGCGTGCAATCGGCGCAATGCGCGCGAGCCGCGACGCGGGCAAGGCGGCGCGAAAACGCTGGTGCTCGATCTTGCTGCGCACCTTGGCAAGAATTTCGGGTTGAACACGGTCGCCGAGTTGCACGAGGCGCGCAAGCAGAAGCTCGGCCTTGACCGCCCGTTCGACGTGCGTGTTGCCCCTGGAAGCCAGTGCTTTTCGCACCTTTTCCGCAAAGGTGTCTCGCCGCGCGCCGATCTGGTTGGATTCGTGCTGGCGGTACTCGATGAGAGGCTGCTCCAGCAGGTCGACCCTCGCCGTCGTCGAGGCGACGATGCCCAGCCATTCGTCGTGCACCCACTCGACCGGCAGCGGCAACGCATCGGCCAGCAGCGCGCGGCGAAACACGGTGGTGGCACCGGTCACGAGGTTGCGGCGCAGCAGCACCTCGAAGGCATTGCCGGCGTGCACCCGCGCCAGTTCGGAAGGCGTGACCTCGAGCGCATGAAACAGCGTCTGGTTCAGATCGCGGCGTTCGGCGTCGACCAGACGCGCATCGGTGTGCAGCAGCAGCAGGTTGGCGTCCTGCTCGAAGCGCGACACCATCTGCTCGAGCCGGTCGGGCATCCACACGTCGTCCTGGTCGCTGAGCGCGATCAGCTCGCTGGTGCAGGCGCTGATGGCCTGCTCGAAATTCTTGACGACACGCAGGGCGACCGGGTTTTCGAAGACCTTGAGGGCAATCGCAGGACCCGGACGCTCGGCCGCGCATTCGGCGACGGCGGCCCGCACCACGTCGACTGACCCGTCGCGCGAGGCGTCATCGGACAGCACGATCTCCACCGGCGGCCGGGTCTGCAGGCAGATGCTGCGCACCTGCTCACGCAGGAAGCGCGCGCCGTTGTAGGTGCAGAGTGCGACGGAAACGTCGAGAGGACGGGGAGCGTTCATTGGCGGGTCGAGCTCTTCTGATCAGCGCTTCGCGCATGGCGCGGTGGCCACGCCAGATCGAAATCTTCTGTATCGAGCGTCAGGTTGGGGTTGTACGCGGGGTCGCTGGCGATCAGTTTGGCCCAGCGGCTTCGCATGAAGTCCGCTTCGCGTGCGAGCCGGTCCCGCGACTCGGCGGCCAGTTCAAGGCCGCGGCTTGCCGACTCGTGGTGCAGCAGTTCGGCGTAAGGCGTCCAGACATTGCGATAGCCGGCCTCGCGCAGGCGCAGGCAGAAGTCGACGTCGTTGTAGGCCACGCCGAGTTGCGCTTCGTCGAGCCCGCCGACCTGCTCGTAAAGCGACTTGCGCACCACGAGGCATGCCGCGGTGACCGCAGAAAAATTCTGGACCAGTTGCGCGCGGCCGCCATGGCCCGCAACAGTCGATGGCAGATGCTTGTGCGCGTGTCCCGCCATGCCCCCGATGCCCAGGACGACACCGCCGTGCTGGATGGTCATGTCGGGGTAGAGCAGCTTCGCGCCGACCGCGCCCACCCCGGACTGCAGCGCGAGCGAAGCCATTTCGTGGAGCCAGTCCGGCGAGATGACTTCGATGTCGTTGTTGAGCAGGCCGACGAGTTCTCCGCGCGCCCGCTTCACGGCCGCGTTGTTGAGCGCCGAGTAGTTGAAGGGACGGTCGTCTCGAATCACGGTGATGCCCGGTTGCGCATCGAGCGCCGCGAAGTATGCGAGCGCCTCGGGGTCGTCCGAGCCGTTGTCGACCAGCAGGATCTCATAGTGCGGATAGGCGGTCTCCAGGACGATGCTTTCGATGCACTGGCGCACGAGGTTCACGCCGTTGCGGGTCGGGATGACCAGCGAGACGAAGGGCGGCTGCTCGGGCAGCGCATAGTGCGCGCGAAGGCCATAGGGCGTCGCCTCGGCGGTGGCCGCTGTGTCGGTGCGCTGGAAGTGCCGGTCGAGCGCTTGCACATCGGCCCTCCCGGCTGCTGCGAGCGGTGCGCGGGAATGGCTGAGGATGCGCGGAATGTGGCGAATCTGATCGGGTTGAATGCGTTCCACGCAACGCAACGCCAGATCGAATCCCTGCGCGCCATCGGCGGCTGCATTCAGCCCGCCGGCCTCCTCGAACAGGCTGGCCTGGATCACGCCCATCGGCGAGAAAAGATTGCGGGCGAGGAACAGGTCCGGATTCCAGTCGGGTTTGAAGCAAGGGCTGCCGCGACGCCCGTCCGCGTCGATCGCGTCCGTGTCGGCATACAGCATGCGGACGCCTGGATGCGCGGCGATCTCCTTCGCAATAGCGAACAGCGCATGGGCAGGCAACGTGCAGCCTGGCTCGAGCCAGACGACCCAGTCCGCATCCACCGCACCGACCAGAGGTCCGGCCTGCAGCGTCCACCGCGCATAGCCCTGCGCCTCCAGGGACCGGGTGGTTTCTTTCAAGGACGCTGCATTTGCACCGGATGCGTCGGTCAGCACCAGGAAACGCGGCTTCACAGACCACTTGGCCATCTCCACGCGCCGGCTTTCTTCATGGGCATCGCTTTCAAGGCTGTCATATCGCGCCGCCCAATCGGCATAGGTGCCCCGATGGGCGGGCTCAGCCGCCGATGGCACACCTCGCACAATGCGCTGAAAATGGCCGCTCAGCCACCGCAAAGGGGAAGTCAGGCGCCAGCTAGTTGATTGCGTCATGCTGCGGACCTGCGCATCCAGGGCCTTGACCTGCACTTCCAGCAAACCGATCTGCCGCTGCAGTTGAGCATTGCTCGAAGCGATGTCGAGCCCGCGCCGCCGGGGAGAAGACTGCGCAGCCGGCAGCGTGGGCTTACTGAACATTGCTAGAGATCACGAAAATAGACGCTTCCAATCGTTACGGGCCCCTCATGGGGGGCCGGTAAAATTATCCCCTTCTTCACACCCTACAAAAATATGCGCGTCCTTTCAGTTGTGCTCTCAGGGGGGGCAGGTTCCCGGCTCTGGCCCGCATCGCGCCAGGCTTTCCCCAAGCCCTTCATGAAACTGGGTGGGTCCTCCTTGTTGCAGCAAGCCATCGAGCGAGGCCAGGCCTGCGGCACCGGTGACCTGATGATCGTCACCAACAAGGACCATCTTTTTCTTACAAGGGATGTGCTGCAACAGATGAGCGATCCGCCGGAAGCCACGCTGCTTCTGGAACCGAAGGGCCGCAATACCGGCCCGGCCATTGCTCTTGCGGCGTTGCAGTGTATTCAGCAGTTCAGCGGCGACACGGTCATGCTGGTGCTTTCTGCCGATCACCTCGTACCCGATGTCGAGGCTTTCGTGGCCAGCGCCAGCCAAGCCTTCAAGCTCGCCACACAAGGCGCGCTGGTGGTCTTTGGCATCAGCCCCACCGGCCCGGACACCGGCTTCGGCTACGTCGAGGTCGACAAGGTCTCGCGGGCAAGCCAGCCGGTCAAACGCTTTGTCGAGAAACCCGACCTCCAGACCGCGCAGGAATATCTGGCGACTGGCCGCTACTACTGGAACAGCGGCATGTTCTGCTTCACTGCTGACGTGATCGTTGCCGCCTTCGAGAAACACGCGCCAGAGTTGCTGGCCGCGGCGCGCCGAGCATTGGGCTCCTCTCAAGCCGCAGACAACACAGTCCAGTTCGACTTGCACACCTTCGGACTGCAGCCGGACATAAGCATCGACTATGCCGTCATGGAACCGGCTGACAACGTGTATGTGGTGCCTGCCAAGTTCGGCTGGAGCGACGTCGGCTCCTGGCCCGCAGTCGCCAAAGCGCATACGCCCGATGCAAGCGGAAACACCATGCCTGCAGACGTCGTGGCGATCGACACCACCGGTACCCACGTACAGGTCGACAGTCATGGCCCGAAACTGGTTGCCACACTGGGAGTCCATGATCTTGTGATCGTCGACACGCCCGACGCACTGCTCGTGGCCCACAAGAACAGCGCACAGGAAGTGAAACGGGTCGTCGACACCTTGAAGGGCCGAAATCACGAAGCGGTGCATCTGCCCGCCGTTGTTCATCGCCCGTGGGGCACTTATGCCTCGCTCAAGGAAGAGGACGGATACAAGGTCAAGCGCATCACTGTGAAACCGGGAGAATCGCTTTCCCTGCAATACCACCACCAACGTGCCGAGCACTGGGTCGTTGTCCAGGGGCGCGGCATCGTGCAGATCGGCGATATTGAACACGTCACCCTGCCGGGCCAGTACCGGTACATCCCATTGAAAGAGAAACACCGCTTGACCAATATCGGCGAAGAAGAACTGGTGCTCATCGAAGTCCAGTGCGGCGGCTATCTGGGCGAAGACGACATCGTCCGCCTGGCAGACACCTACGGACGCGCATGAGCCAAGTTCACTCCAATCTCCATCGAAGCGCCATCGTCGACTGGTGGGAAGGCACCCGCCGCACCGATATTTGGTTGACCCTTGCATGGTTCGATATCGTGCTGCGCTACAGGCGTTCCATGCTCGGTCCCATTTGGCTGACCTTGAGCATGGGCATGATGATTGGCGGCATGGGGCCGCTATACAGCTCACTGTTCGGTACCGAGCTTTCCCGCTTCTTTCCCCATCTGGCGCTGGGCATCATTTTCTGGGGGCTTTTCTCCAGCATCGTGACCGACGCCTGCAATGCTTTTGTCGGGTCGTCCAACTATCTGAAGCAGGGCTACTTTCCCATCAGCCTGTTCGTGTGGCGCAGCTTGGCGCGAAACCTGATTCAGTTTGCCCACCAGATCGTGCTCTACATCCCGGTAGCAATCTGGGCCGGGATCTCGCTGTCATGGTCGGTGCTGCTCGTCCTTCCAGCGTTTGCCATCCTGATCATCAATGCACATGCACTGGGGCTGTTGCTGGGGCTGATCTGCACGCGCTACCGTGACGTCACGCAGATCGTCACCAGCGTCATGCAGATGCTGATGTTCCTGACGCCTGTGTTCTGGCTTCCCGAGAGCCTTCCAGGACGCGCCAAGTACGTGCTGTGGAACCCTTTCGCGCAGATGCTGGATCTGCTTCGCACGCCCCTGATGGGCGGCGTGGCGCACATCCACAGCTGGATCGGCATCATGGTTTGGACGGCGCTGTGCCTGACCGCAGCGATCCTCTTGTTCTCGAAGTACCGTCGCCGCGTCGTCTACTGGCTCTGATTCATGGCATTCATTTCACTAAAAAACGTCGCCGTTAATTTTCCGATCTACGGAGCCGGTGCGGCATCGCTCAAAAAAACACTCGCGGCCTCCGTCACTGGTGGACGCTTTGGCAAGGAAACAGGCGTCACGGTGGTGCAGGCACTCAGTGGCATCAACATCGAGCTCAAGAGCGGCGACCGACTGGGCCTGGTGGGCCACAACGGCGCAGGCAAGTCGACGCTGCTGCGCACGCTGGCCGGCGTCTACGAGCCGTCTTCCGGCGAATTCACTCGCCAGGGCACGGTCGCCAGCCTGATCGACCCATCGCTGGGCATCGAGATGGACGCCACTGGCGTCGAGAACATCATGCTGCGCGGGCTCGTGATGGGCATGAGCAAGAAGCAGCTCGACCAGCTCACCCCTGAAATCTGCGAATTCAGCGGCCTGGGCGAATACGTCAACATGCCGGTGCGCACCTATTCGACCGGCATGATGATGCGCTTGGCCTTCTCCATTTCAACCAGCGTTCAAGCAGATATTCTGCTGATGGATGAGTGGTTGTCAGTGGGCGACGCCGAGTTCACCGAGAAGGCCGAGAAACGGATGCAGGACGTCGTGGCGAAGTCCGGCATTCTGGTGCTGGCTTCGCACTCACCCGAACTGATTGCCAAGGAGTGCAACCGCGTTATCCACCTCGAGCACGGGCGGATCGTCGAGCGCTAGGGCAGTCAAACCGGAGGGCGACGCTGCAGCGCTCTGATTTCCGCAAGGCGTTCGGCGATTCTGCGCCCCGAAGCGCCAAGCGACAGATTGACTTCTGCGCTCAGTTTGCCGCGCGCACCCACTTCCCGGGCCCATTGCGGGTCTTCATACAGGCGGCGCATAAGTTGTGCGGCGTGGTCGACCGAAGGCTCTGCCCACTCCAGATCGGCATCGTATGGAGGAATAGGACGCCCCACCTTGACTCGTTCATAGGACACGAGAAGACTGTTGTCCTCGGTCATGAAATCCATGTTGCCCGAGAAGCCGGTCGCGATCACGGGCTTGCCCATCAGCATCGCCTCAGCCATGGTCAGCCCGAGTCCTTCGCTGCGATGGAGCGACACATAGGCATCACACGAATGCATGAGCGACAGCACCTCATCGGAGCTGAAAACCTGGTCAATGATGGTGATTCCCGGCACACCGGCCGCCGCCTCGCATAGCTCCTGAAATTGCTCAGGATGCCGATTCCCGAACGACGTTTTCAGCACGAGCGTCACAGGCTCGTCGGCGCGGAAGCCCATCTTGAACGCTCGCACAAGCCCCAGCGGGTTTTTGCGCTCCATCACGCTCACCATATGAAAGGTGAACAAGAAGACGAAGCGATCCTTGTCCAGGTTGAAATACGCGCGGTCGCGGATCTGGAATGGAGCGAGAGTCACACCGGGAAAGAGCGTCCGCACCGGCAGCGACAAACGCTCTCGCAAGCCGCGCGCGATGAACTCCGTCGCGGTCCAGACTTCGTCGACCTGTTCGGCGTGGGCGCACCAAGCCTCCGGTATCGAGTCGAATTCCCAGTACCAATAGGCGATGCGGTAAGTGCGTGGCACCCGTTCTGCCAGATCCGCCCTCGGGTAGACCTGTTGAAAGAAGGGCTCTGGCTGCGCATGGATGATGGTGATGTCACCCGACTCCTGGCCATCGAAGCGCGCATGGTGCGGATCGTCTTGCACGTCCGTCCTCACGTCGCGCAACGAGGTGCGGATGCCCGCCAACTCCATCGCCTCGACCATGGCTTCCACGGAGACGCGCAGTCCTGAGGGGTAGCAGAAATGTCCAATGACATTGACTCGTGCGTGCAGAAAATCGGGAATGAGCGACCCGATGTCCAGCCCTCTGCACCACGTGCGCGCCTGCGGCTCGATGGATGCGTCTTCGCTGACAGCAAGCCAGTCGAGCAGGGCCCGTGCAGCAACTGGATTCATCAATGCTTCGGGATGCGCATTTCGCCAAGTCGCATGCGCCCAATAGGCCATACGAATTTGCAGTGCTGGCTCAGGCAACCCGGAAAGCGCCATCGGCGCTGACAAGGCCGCGTCGGAGCCATAAGTCTTGCCAATCCACTCAGAGAAACGGGACCAACCAAAAACGGTGAGCGCGTCAGGGAAGCGCTGCTGCCAGTCCGGCGTAAACAGAAAGGCTCGCACCAGCTCTGCCTGCGGGCTCTCGGCCGACTGCATGAACAACCACCAGACTTCCTCCAGGGTCAGATCGCCGGCTTCCAGCCCGTGCTGAAGGAACCACCGAAAAAGACTTCGCCGGCCTGACGGCAGTAAACCGTGAGGAAAAACCGCCCGAATCTCTCTACTCGTCAGAAAGAACTGCCTGGCTCGCGCAGCAAAGTCTTCTGAAAAAAGTGAAACCAGATGCTGAGCCCCCTCCAGCGTCAGCGCCAGTTCCTGCTGCGCGTCGGGGCTATGCAACCAATCGACAAATCCGCTTGCTTCCGGTGCAGAGAGTGCTTGGGGAAAACGCTGGCGAAGATCGCCCCGCCGACGAAGCATGTCTAAAAGGAATCGCGCTGCGGTCTTTTGATCTCCGATGTCACTGGCGTTGGCTTGCTGCCACAAAACCTGCTCGGGGGGCAAGCCCGCCGCTTCAAGCACATCAGTGAGGTCGTACAGGTCGAGCGCAGGCGCGATGGCCCCGTCTCTCCCATGCGAGAGCGCTTCGAGGCGCGAACGCTCCTGATCGATCAGATGCGCCAGTGCCTGCGTCTTTCTGTCGCGAACCGCCCTGTCGCGCAGAAATTGCAGCCGATCGCGCATGCGCCACGGCGTCATCAGCCAAAAAGCAGCTTTGGGCACCCTGCGCGCGGCGCGGCGTAGTGATTCGAGCCCTTGCATCACAGATAGACTCTTTTCACCGGCAAACGTAACTTCATCATGGTGGCCTATTCGAGTGGGCTCCATCATGCCAAGAATCCGCCATTCCACCTCGTAAAATGCAAGGCGTGCGCGAAAACGCGCACCTCACAGGAGGACCGTCGGCCAGCCGCAGTCACACATGACCCAAGAAAACAGCCCCAAGGCATTCACTTCATACGCACAGAATTTCGAGGACGTCATGCTTTGGCGGGCACTGAAGCATGTACCTGCCGGCGTCTATGTCGACATCGGCGCGCAGCATCCAGTGGTGGATTCCGTAAGCAAGGCCTTCTACGAACAGGGATGGCGCGGCATCCATGTTGAGCCTGTGCCGCACTATGCGGAACTGCTGAGGCAAGACCGGCCCGACGAAATTGTGCTGCAGCTTGCGCTTTCGGACAGCGCGGGCATTCTTGAACTCAACGTCATCGAGGACACCGGCCTCAGCACGGGGGTAAAAGCCTACGCGGAGGCCCATCAGGCCGAGCACGGCTTCGCGTACAAAACAGTTCCGACGCCGAAGCTGCCGATGAAGACAGCCTTGGCGTCACTGGCGGGTCGGCCCGTTCATTGGCTGAAGATCGACGTGGAAGGGCTGGAGGAAGAGGTTCTTCGAGGCTGGGACAGCAAGACTCTTCGGCCATGGATCATCGTGATCGAGGCTACGGTCCCGATGTCGACTGAAGTGCGCTATGCCGGCGCCGAGCACATTCTGATCGGCGCAGACTACAAGTTTGCATACTTCGACGGGCTCAATCGGTTCTACGTCGCAACTGAGCACGCAGAGTTGCTGCCAGCACTGCAGATTCCACCGAACGTTTTCGACTACGCGGAGCTGAGCGGGCTTTCTGGAACGTGGTGCAACGGGTTGATCGCACGGCACCGTGCGGAACTGCAGTCCTGCGACGAACAAGTGGCGGCCTTACGTGCGGAGCTGGTTCAGGCAGAGACCAAGACAAAAACCGAACTCAGCATTGCACAAGTGCTGTTCGAAAAGACAAAAGAGAAACTCGAGAGCGCAAAGAATCACTCTCACCTGGCAGCAATGCGCGCGGTCGAGGCCGAGGCGCGGGCCGCCATCGCCGAGGCAAATGCCCATCATGCAAATGAACGGGCTATCGACGCAGAAGCACGCATCGTTCTCGCGCGGCAAACTGCGCTGCGCCGGCTGGCAACAGCCGCGGCCGATGGCCGCATTGCCAGCGGAATAAAACGTCGAATCAAGACGGCGCTTCGCATCGCAGCCATTGTGGTCGGGCGGCATCCTGCACTGAAGCGCTCTGCTGTATTCCTCCTGAGTTGTGCCCCACCGTTGAGGCGTCGCTTGCAGGCAATGCTTGCCCCACCGCCGGCTCCTGCATCAATGCCCCCCGACGAAGGACCTCTGCCGATGTCTCCAGACACCGCCGTGGTATTCAGACAACTTCAGCTTCGTCAACGCCAGTACAGATCGGAACGCGCCTGATGCGAATCGTCATTGACCTTCAAGGCTCCCAGTCGCCCGGCAGCAGGCATCGCGGCATCGGACGCTACTCCCTCTCCCTGGCACAAGCGATGGCCCGGCGTGCGGGAAACCATGAGCTCTGGCTTGCCTTGAACGGACGTTTTCCGGATGCAGTGGAAGACATCAAGTTCGCCTTCAAGGGGCTGATCGACCCTGCGCACATCAAAGTCTGGCATCCGGCCGCACAGTCCGGGTCCATGACGCGAGCATCGGGCGACGTTCAAACAGACGAGAAGCTCTACGAAGCATTCCTGTCCAGCCTAGCTCCCGATGCTGTCCACGTATCGAGTCTTTTCGAGGGATTGTCCGATGCGAGCGTCACTAGCGTTGGCTGTTTTAGCCGCAAGCCCACGGCGGTCACTCTTTACGACCTCATTCCTCTGATCAATCCGCACCCTTACCTCGATAACCCGGTCATACGCGGGTGGTACATGGGCAAGGTGGAAGCGATGCGAAGAGCCAGCCTCTGGCTCGCCATATCGGAATCATCGAGACAAGAGGGTCTTTCTCATCTGGGGCTGGAACCGGCGCGCTGCGTCAATGTGTCGACGGCTGCCCATGATCACTTCAGAAAGATCGACGTGTCTCCGGAGCGCACTCAGGCATTGCGCGCGCGCTATCGCCTGCACAAGCCCTTCGTGATGTACACCGGCGGCATCGATCACCGGAAGAACATCGAAGGTCTGATCAGGGCATTTGCACTGCTACCCCCGGCATTGCGCTCGAAACACCAACTCGCCATCGTGTGCTCGGCGCGCCCCGAGGACAAGGACGCGCTTCTTGCGCTCGCCCGGAGGCAGGGGCTGGCCGAGGGGGACGTAGCAGTCACGGGCTTCGTGCCCGAACAAGACCTCGTTGATCTCTACAACCTGTGCGCACTGTTCGTTTTTCCATCATGGCATGAAGGGTTCGGCCTTCCGGCCCTGGAGGCCATGCTGTGCGGCGCCCCGGTGATCGGTGCCAACACCTCCAGCCTGCCGGAAGTCATCGGATGGGACGATGCGATGTTCGATCCCCGCGACGACAACGCCATTGCTGCAAAGATGTCGCAGGCGCTCGGCGACGATGGTTTTAGGAACGCTCTCGTCGAGCACGGTGCGAAGCAGAGCAAGAAGTTCTCGTGGGACGAATCGGCGCGACGCGCACTGGCTGCCTTCGAGCAGATGCACGAGTCGACAATCGCCGCTGCCGCTGAAGCGCCTCGCATGTCATTGCCCGGCAAGGCGCGTCCTCGCCTGGCTTATGTTTCGCCTTTGCCGCCCGAGCGAAGCGGCATCGCGAACTACAGCGCCGAACTCCTGCCGGAGCTCGCCAAGTTCTACGACATCGAGCTCATCACGGACCTGAAGACCATCGACAAGCGTGAGTTGCCCGTTTCGTTCCCGCTACGCACGGTCGAATGGTTTCGCAGCAACGCATCGGCATTTGATCGGGTTCTCTATCACTTCGGAAATTCCGAGTTTCACCAGCATATGTTCGGATTGCTGCAGGAGATACCAGGCGTCGTGGTCCTCCACGACTTCTATTTGAGCGGCATCCAAGCTCACCGCGAGCTTGTCGGACAAGAGGCGTTCAATTGGACTCGCGCGCTCTACGAAGCGCATGGCTATGGTGCCGTCGTCGACCGCTCGAATGCGGAAGATTCTGCAGAGATAGTTTTCAAGTTCCCGTGCAATTTCGATGTGCTTCGTCTTGCCACGGGCGTTATCGTTCATTCATCCTATTCCATTGAACTGGCTACCGATTGGTTTGGTGCGGCACTGGCCGCCAACTGGGCTCTCATTCCGCATTTGCGGGTCATTTCCGAATCCATTGAGAGCGCAAGAATTCGGGCTCGTACAGAGCTGGACTTGGAGCCCGACGAGTTCTTAGTCTGCGCATTCGGTTTGCTTGGCCCCACGAAGTTGAACCACCGTTTGCATGAGGCATGGATGAAATCCTCACTGGCGCATGATCCAAAATGCAGGCTGGTGTTCGTAGGAGAGAACGACAAAGGCCGATATGGCCAGCGCTTGGAGCAAGCTATAGCCCAGGCTCAGGGGCAATCCAAAATCGGCATTACCGGCTGGGCGGACTCAGAGACATTTCAGCGCTATCTGAGCGCGACAGACGTAGCGGTGCAACTGCGAGCCTTGTCCCGAGGTGAAACTTCTGGGACGGTGCTGGACGCAATGAGCAGAGGCGTTCCAACGATCGTGAATGCCAATGGGTCCATGGCATCTTTGCCTCCCGACGCAGTCATGATGCTCCCCGATGAGTTTACCGACGACCAGCTCATTGAGATGTTGGAAAGGCTGCGTCATTCGCCCGAGGTTGCAAAGGCGTTGGGGCAAAGGGGAAAGCATCGGATCGAGACCACGCACGCGCCCGCTGCTTGTGCTCACTTGTATTCGAATGCAATTGAATCATTCGCGGTCAATGCAGAGCACGGCCGCCCTGGCTTGATCAGTTCAATAGCTTCGGACCTTGAGCTTTCGGAGACCAGCCTCATCGATGCCGCTCGCGGCATCGCTCGCGCACTGCCCTTGCCTGCACCCGCGCGCCAGCTTTTTGTAGACGTGTCGGAACTGGTGCAAAAAGACTGGCAGAGTGGCATCCAGCGCTTGGTGAAATCTTTGCTGCGGGCATTGTTCGAGGCTCCGCCGGACGGATACCGAATCGAGCCCGTCTACGCCTTGAAGGGAGAGTCGGGATACAACTACGCACGGAAGTTTGCGCTCCGGTTTTTGGGGTGTTCACCGGACAGCTTGCAGGACGCCCCGATCGATGCCCGAGAGGGAGACATTTTCGTAGGCCTCGATCTGCAACCGCATATCGTTCTGGAGCAGACCGTTTTCTATCGGGAGTTGAGGCAGACTGGCGTGCGCGTCGAGTTCGTCGTGTATGACCTGCTTCCCGTCCTGTTGAGCCATATGTTTTTCGATGGTGCAAAGGAATTGCATGAGCGCTGGCTCAAGGCGATTTCCGAAAGCAACGGCGTCCTCGCCATCTCCAATGCGGTGGCCGAGGAATTCACCGCCTGGGCTTCCTCGAATGCCCCTGAGCGGCTCGCCGCAGGGCTCAAGGTCCGCGCGTTTCACCCCGGTGCCGACATGGCGTCTTCAACACCAACGACCGGCATGCCGGCCGGGGCAACCTCGACGCTGGCGTCGCTCGCCATGGCCCCCAGCTTCCTGATGGTCGGCACCGTCGAGCCTAGAAAGGGCCACGAGCAAGCATTGAACGCGTTCGAGCAGCTTTGGCGCGATGGATCTGACGTCAATCTCGTTGTTGTCGGCAAGGCGGGATGGATGGTCGAGTCGCTTGTCGAGCGCTTGCGACGGCACCCACAGCGCGGCCAGCGCCTGTTCTGGCTCGAAGGCATCAGCGACGAATACCTCGAACGGCTCTACGACACCTGTGCATGCCTGCTTCTGGCATCAGAGGGTGAAGGCTTCGGCCTTCCGCTGATTGAAGCGGCAACACACAAACTGCCCATCGTGGCCAGGAACTTGCCCGTTTTCAAGGAAGTCGCGACAGACCATGCGTTCTACTTCGATGGTGCGACAGGCGACGACCTCGCCGCAGCAGTCGCGCGATGGTTGGTCCTCTACCGAAAAGGAGAGCATCCGCGCTCGGAGACAATGCCGTACCTGACGTGGCGGCAGAGCGCGGAACAATTCAAGGCAGCTCTTCTGGGCTCCCCCCTGAAGTAAACCGGAGTCGCATTTGCAAATGCGCGGCGGCAGTTCAGTCCACCATTGCTGCGGATGCGCCAGACAGTCATTCAGTTAAACAAGGAAAGAGAACCTCGATGAAAAAGCGCGCTGTTGTAACAGGCATCACGGGCCAAGACGGTGCCTATCTGGCGGAATTGCTGCTGGAAAAGGGCTATGTGGTCTACGGAACCTATCGCCGCACGAGTTCCGTCAATTTCTGGCGCATTGAAGAACTCGGAATCCAAGGCAACCCGGATCTGCACCTCGTGGAGTACGACCTGACAGACCTGGGCAGTTCGATCACGTTGCTTAAAGACGCCACGCCGGATGAGGTCTACAACCTCGCCGCGCAGAGCTTTGTGGGCGTGAGCTTTAACCAGCCCGCAGCCACGGCACAGATCACCGGCATCGGCGCGCTTCACTTGCTCGAAGCCATCCGCTTGGTCAACCCCAAGATCCGCTTCTACCAGGCATCGACGTCCGAAATGTTCGGCAAGGTACAGGCCATCCCTCAGGTCGAAGATACCCCCTTCTACCCGCGCAGCCCGTACGGCGTGGCCAAGCTCTACGCCCACTGGATGACGATCAACTACCGCGAGAGCTACGACATCTTCGGCTGCAGCGGCATCCTGTTCAATCACGAGAGCCCGCTGCGCGGACGGGAGTTCGTCACCCGCAAGATCACCGACAGCGTTGCCAAGATCAAGCTCGGCAAACTGGACGTGTTGGAACTCGGAAACCTCGACGCCAAGCGTGACTGGGGTTTTGCCAAGGAGTACGTCGAGGGCATGTGGCGGATGCTGCAGGTGGATGAACCCGACACCTATGTACTCGCCACCAACCGAACGGAGACCGTGCGCGATTTCGTCAAGCTGGCATTCAAGGGCGCCGGCATTTCCGTCGATTTCAAGGGCTCGGCCGAATCCGAGACCGCGGTCGACACCGCCACCGGCAAGACCGTGATGCGCGTGAATCCCAAGTTCTATCGCCCCGCCGAGGTCGAACTGCTGATCGGCGATCCAGCCAAGGCGAAGGCCAAGCTGGGTTGGGCTCCCGCCACGACGTTGGAGCAACTGTGCCAGATGATGGTAGAGGCCGACTTGCGGCGTAACACCCAGGGCTTCTCGTTTTGAAGATCCTGCTGACAGGCGCAGCCGGATTCACCGGCAGATTGTTTGCCGAACGAGCTTCTGCGGCTGGCCACACGGTCGTGGCATTGCAGGCCGACCTGACCAATGCAGCCGCCTTGCAGAAAGAAGCACTGGCAGTGGCACCCGATGCCGTCGTGCACCTGGCGGCGATCAGTTTTGTTGGCCACGCGAACGACCACGCGTTCTACGGCGTGAATGTGGTTGGCAGCACAAATCTGCTCAATGCACTGGTGGCATTACCGGTTCGCCCACAGCGAGTGTTATTGGCGAGCAGTGCAAACATCTACGGCAATAGCACGCACTCCCCCATCGATGAGATGCAACCGCCGGCGCCGGTCAATCACTATGGAATGAGCAAGCTCGCCATGGAGTACATGGCACGGACATACATGGATCGATTGAATCTGGTTATTACACGGCCGTTCAATTACACAGGGCCGGGGCAGGACATCAATTTTCTGATTCCCAAGCTCGCAATGCATTTTGCTGAGCGTGCGCCTTCTATTGCGCTCGGCAATTTAAACGTCGAGCGCGAATTCAATGACATCCAGATGGTATGTGACGCCTACCTGACCTTGCTCGAACATGGCAAACCCGGCGAAGCCTACAACATCTGCTCCGGAAACCCATACTCGCTTCGGTTCGTCATTGATACATTTGCTCGATTGACAGGGCACTCGCCTGTCATAGAAGTCAATCCAGCGTTCGTGCGTGCCAATGAAGTTCACAGGTTGTGCGGCAATCCCGAAAAGCTCAATGACGTGATCAAGGCGAGCGGGGGAGCCGTGCACACGCCATCGCTTGCCGAAACACTGGAACGCATGTTGCAGGCGTTCCAAAAATAGTCAGCGGTAGGTACGGACGAAAACTTGGACTACCTAGGGATAGTTCATGTATTCAAACGAAGACCTGATTCGAGCGGTTGAGCTCTACATCAAGCTCGGCAAACACCTCGGGGCGACCATTCGTCGGTTGGGACACCGAGTAAGAATGCGTTGAAGGGTTGGTACCGGGAGTACGAGCAGCGGCACGTTGCTATCCAGTTCCTTGCCGTAAAGAATTGACTTCGGCGACGGAGTTTCTAAACCCGATCCGTTTATTTGAACAGATCGGCTTCGCCGAGCGAAGAGCCTGCCGCGTCCTTCGCAGAAAGCTGCGGCGGCATGCCGATGTCCGGCCAGGTAATGCCCAAGGCCTGGTCGTTCCAAGCGATGCACCGCTCGTGCTCTGGCGAGTAGTAATCGGTCGTCTTGTACAGAAATTCGGCAGTCTCGCTCAGCACCAGGAACGCGTGTGCAAAACCTGCGGGCACCCAGAGCTGCTTATGGTTTGCTGCCGTCAACTCCAGCCCAATCCATCTGCCAAATGTTGCCGACGACTTGCGAATGTCGACCGCGACATCGAACACAGCGCCGCGAACGACTCGTACCAGTTTTCCCTGCGGCTGACGGATCTGATAGTGCAACCCCCTCAGAACGCCTTTGACCGAACGCGAATGGTTGTCTTGAACGAAATCGACGTGCCTGCCAATTGCTTCGTCAAACGCCTTCTGGTTGAAACTCTCGAAGAAGAAGCCGCGCGCGTCGCCGAACACCTTGGGTTCGATCACCAGAACATCGGGAATGGCAGTGGGTGTAGCTTTCATTGGATGACAGGAGTTGGCTGGCTTTGATCAAGCTACGCGCTTGAGGTATCCGTTAGGGGCAACGCTGACCAGCAATTTGTTGTCGACGGCGCGGTCGATTTCGAACAAGGCGTGTTGAGTCTTGAGAAACTCGTGCACGGCGGTCTTGGGATTGTCCCCCGGACCCCATGGACGATCGGGGAAAAGGCCTTCTGGCAAGTCTTCGACGATGGTGTCAAACACGACGCAATAGCTGCCCACGGTCACCAGGGGCGCGTACGCCTCGAGTTCCGCAAGCACGTGTGCGTGCGTATGGTTGCTGTCTAGGCATACAAGCACGCTGCGCTTGCCGGCGGCGGCTTGGCGCACCTGCTCGATGATCTCCGGTGAAATGCTCGAGCCCTCGATCATCGAGATGCGCTTGAACATCGGATGAGCCTCGATGGCGCTACGGTTGTGCGCACGTATGTCAATGTCCAAGCCCAGCACTTTCGCGTCGGCTGGGCCACCGCACGCGGCATTCAGTTCGAGCATGGCCGCGGAAAAAATCAACGAGCCACCGTGCGCGATGCCGGTCTCGACGATCAGGTCCGGCTGCACACGCCAGATGATTTCCTGCATCGCAACGATGTCCTGCGGGTACTGGATGATGGGGCGGCCCATCCACGAAAAGTTGTAAGAATAGCCTGCACTGATCGAAGATTCGATCAACCCTTTTGCATCCGCCTGCAGCGTTGCATTGGTTCCATTGGCCGCTACGCGGGCTGCGACTTCAGCTTCAAATGACATTTTGGTCCACCTTCACAAGACGAAATTTCCCTTGCGATTGCATCAGGATTTCGTCGAAATAATTTGAGTTCATTACAAACACGAGCGCCCCGTCCGGCAGCGTCTTCAACGCGGTTTCTGGCGCCACGATCTTCAGGCCCGTACCTGCCATGTATCTGTTCTGCTTGACAGGATTGATGTCCACGGCCAAGTCGAATTCAATACCCGCCAACCGCAAGTGGTGAGCAAATATCACGCCCTTGGACGACGCACCCCAAACAGCCTTCTCGCCGCGATTCGCTAGCGCAACGGCCCTGCTCTTGTCGATGCCCGCTGTGAAATTCGCCGGCAATTCGATGTGCCACCGAGGATCGGCTACTGGTACGCGCAGGCTGGCAAGATCTGCCACCACATAGAGGTACTGCCCCCCGAATACATGGCCTTTTTCGTAGATTCGTCCGAACATTCGATCAAAGTCGACGACCCTAAAGTAATTGACGTGTTCATAGAAGATGTCGAACCAAGCACAGCGAGCACAGATCCAATCGAAGCAGGGAACCTCAATGTAGATTTTCCCCTGATTGCCATTGGCCAGCGCAATCGCACGCAGGAAGCTCACGGGGTCCTGGATATGCTCGAGCACATGTCGGAGTACCAATGCGTCGGAAGACACACCGAGGCCAAGCGAGAACGGCGCCGCGATGACATGAGGGCTATCGCCTTCGTAAGCCGGATCTATGCCTGTGGCATCGTAGCCGGCCTGGCGCAAATGATTAAGAAAGTAGCCCTTGCCGCAACCTACTTCGATGAGCGACGGACTCAGAAAATGTCGCTTGACGATAGCCAGCACCGCGTCAAGATGCTCACGGAAAATGGAGGAACACGCCTGTTCGTTTTGATAGTCCGCGTCATATGTCAGCAACGCATCATCGAACTTGCTGTTGAACACCAACCCCGTGGCCTCATCCTGGGTCAGAACCATGTCGCCTCTGGGCGATGCTCGACCAGCAGCCGTGGTGTCGTACACCTTGTTCTGCAGAACTGGCAGTCCTGCAATTCGTAGGAGCTCGTGTCGCATCACATGGCTCCCATCAGTTGTTGCAGCTTGGCATTTCTTCCCCAGAACGCCATTGGCTCATAGCTCGGATATGGGAAGTGCCCGAGGACGAGCTTCATAGGCATTTGATACGTTTCGCGCCATCCCTCGACCAGGGAGCGCACCGATGTCGGGGTGCCGGAACACACGTTCACAACGCCCGCTCCAGCATGAAGAAGAGCCAGGGTCACCAGATACCGAGCCACATCGCGCACATGCAAGAAATCGCGCAACTGCTCCCCGCCCGACATGGCGAACTCTGCGTCGCCGCGCTTACTGGCCGCGATGAACTGGCTGTATAGCGACCCCGGTGCTTGGCCTTCACCATACATGTAGAAAAGTCGGGCCCACGTCAGGGCTAGGCCTGTGTCTGCAGCAAGGAACTGCAGTTCGCGCCGCAATGCATCCTTGGCAAAACCATAGGGATTGGAAGGATCGGGGACCAGGTTTTCGTCGAGTTCGCCGGACCGCATGCCGTACTCAAAACAGGTGCCCGCGCACACCAGCGAGCGAAGACCCGATTCCGCGAGTTGGCGAAGAAACCGGTATTGCTCAGGCAGTTGGGTCTCGAAATGATGCCTAGCCCGATAGTTCGGCAATCCATCCCATGCGAGATGAATCACCGCGTCCGGCTCGCCCAATCGGCGAAAGGCATCCTCCACAGGCCCCCCCATATCGATGGCGACATGCGCCATGCCAGCTGGCAACCACGACGCATCCGCCGCCCGGCGCGATGCCGCAACGACCTGGACGTCCTTCGACAGGGCGAGCACCTGCAATACGTGACGCCCCACGAAGCCGCTCGCGCCGGTGACCGCGATCTTCATCGGATGTCGATCCAAGGCACCGCACATACGAACTGACCACCCCATTCGCGGATGTAGGCAAGCTGGCTCATCACTTCGGCCTTCAGATTCCAGGGCAGGATCAGCACGTAGTGCGGCTGCTCCCTGCGCAGATGCGCTTCGTCAACGATCGGAATGCGGCTGCCGGGCATGTATTGGCCCTGCTTGGCGGGATTCCGGTCGACGACCCAGGGCAGCAGGCCCGATCTCACCCCGGCATAGTTGAGCAAGGTATTTCCCTTAGCAGCAGCGCCATACGCACCTACCCGCTTCCCCCTGCGCCTTGCGTCGATCAGGAACGTGAGAAGGCCATCCCTGATGTCGTCGGCTCTCGCCTGAAAGCCAGCGTAATACGCGGCCGTCTCGATGCCGGCCTCCGCCTCGATGTGCAAAAGTCGGTGCACGCGAGCGTCCTTCGGTCTCGTGCCCGTGTCACTGCGCTGCGCGTAGACGCGCAGGCTTCCACCGTGCGTTGAAAGCTCTTGGACATCAAAGATGTCGAGACCGTTGGCCTCGAACAGCCGCCTGACCGCTGAAAGCGAAAGATAGGAAAAATGCTCGTGATAGATCGTGTCGAACTGGCACCCGTCCACCAATTGCATGAGATGGGGAAATTCGAACGTGCCCACGCCCTGCGGCTTGAGCAATGCCGCGAAGCCAGCGACGAAATCATTCACGTCGGGAACGTGCGCGAGCACGTTGTTGGCCGCGGTCAGATCAGCCGCATTTCCTTGGCTGACCAGCCTCTGCGCCAGTGCCACACCGAAGAATTCCTCGACGATTTCCAGACCTTTGGCACGTGCGGCGCGCGCGGTACTCGCCGTCGGCTCGATGCCCATGCAGGGAATGCCTGCCGACTGAACATACTGCAGAAGGTAGCCGTCGTTGGCCGCCACTTCGACGACGCGAGACACCGCCGAGAGCGCGAACCGATCCACGACATGTTCGACATACTGCCGACTGTGCGCGAGCCAACTCGTCGAATAGGAACTGAAATAAGCGTACTCGCTTGAGAACAGCTCGGCGTAGTGCGCGCAATCTTCGGTCTGCACGAGCCAGCATTGAGTACAGGTGAACACGCGAAGCGGGTACCACTTCTCGGGCATAGCAAGCTGCGACGCGCTCAGGTAGGCGTTGGAGGGCGGGGACGACCCGAGATCCATCAATTGAAGCGAGAGCTCCGATTGGCAATGGCGGCATTTCATTTAGATACCAACGAAATCGGGTGTCAGGAGAGGACGCGCGGCGTCACGATCGGAAAGATCCGCGAACGGAAGCGGCCACGCAATGCGAAGCAAGGGGTCTGTGGGATTCACCCCGCCCTCTGCACCCTGAACATATGGCGCGGAGTGAACATATAACAGTTCGACGTCGTCGCAGAGCGTCTGGAACCCGTGTGCGAATCCTTTGGGTATGAGCAGGCTACGACCGTTGTCGCCGCTCAGCGTCTCCGCATGCCAACGGAGAAACGTCGGCGAGTTCCTGCGCAGGTCGAGCGCTACATCGAAGACCTCACCGCGCACGCAACTCACGAACTTGTCTTCCGCGTGCGGCGGATGCTGAAAGTGCAGACCCCGTAGCGATCCGCGACGGCGCGTGAGAGTCTGGTTCATTTGAGCAACCGGCTGATCGAAGCCAGCTACGGCCAGTTCTTCGGCGCAAAAAAATCGGCTGAAGAAGCCGCGCACGTCCTCGATGCGATAGCGCTGAACGACCTTGACGCCCTCCAGCGCCGTTTCGGTAATGGAGAACTTAGGCATCGATGGCTCCGCTGCTCCTACTCGTTTCGTACGCATCGATCTGCGCGAGCGACACGGCGTGCATGTCAGCGCCAGCCACCCAGGCTTGGTGCCATGCCACGGTTTGATTGAGGGCCTCGTCAAGCCCCCACCGGGGCACCCAGCCAAGCATGCTTCGAGCCTTGCTGCTGTCTAGCTTTAGATAGCTCGCCTCATGCGGGGTCGACTCGTGAGTCTCATGCCACTGGGTCTGGGGCATTTTCTGGACCAGGCGATCGAGCAAGCCGCGCACTGTGATGGCGTCTCGATCGGCAGGACCGAAGTTCCAAGCATCGGCAAAACGCGGATCTCTACCGGCCAGATGTTCAGCGAGTTGCAGGTAACCCGACAACGGCTCGAGCACATGTTGCCAGGGTCGCGTTGCGCCTGCGTAGCGCACTTCAAGTGTCCGTCCGTCTTGGGCCGCGCGGAAAAAATCCGGCACTAGCCGATCGTCGGCCCAGTCGCCTCCGCCGATCACGTTGCCGGCGCGAGCCGTGGCAAGCGCCACGTCCGCCGCGGCAAGAAATGACGCGCGATAGGCGGCACTCACGAGCTCTGCGCAAGCCTTGCTGCTGGCGTAGGGGTCGGTGCCGCCCAACGCCTCACCCTCGCGATAACCCCAGACCCATTCGCGGTTGTCATAGCACTTGTCCGTTGTGACGTTGACGACCACGCGCACGCTCTCGCACGACCTGACGGCCTCGAGCAGATGGACCGTTCCCATGACATTGGTCGCATAGGTTTCCACTGGCTCGCGGTACGACTGACGAACAAGCGGCTGGGCCGCAAGATGGAACACGATGTCGGGTGCAATCACTCGAACCGTGTCGCGCAAAAACTCGCCATCGCGCACGTCGGCGATGAAGTTTCGCTTCAGGACTTCGGCAACGCGCGCCGCCGAGAATAGGTTGGTGGGCGTCGGCGGCGCGAGCGCGTAGCCGTGGACCTCGGCACCCAGGCGGTGCAACCACAAGGCCAGCCAACTGCCCTTGAAGCCCGTATGACCCGTAATCAGGACGCGCTTGCCCTGCCAGAACGCGGGATTCACGGCCATACCTTCCAAGGCGCGGCGTTACTTGCCCACAGGTGTTCGAGTTGCGTCTTGTCGCGCAGCGTGTCCATGGGCTGCCAGAAACCAGCATGCTCGAACGCCATCAACTGGCCCGCCTGCGAGATCTGCGCGAGCGGCTCGCGCTCCCAACTCGTCTGGTCCCCGTCGATGTAGTCAAGGCATCGCGGTGACAGCACGAAGAAGCCTCCGTTGATCCAGCCGCCATCACCCCGCGGTTTCTCGACGAAGCCTCGGACCACATCGCCATCTCGCTCGATCGCACCATACCGGCCTGCCGGCTGGACTGCAGTCACGGTCGCGAGTCGGCCATGGGAACGGTGGAATTCGATCAGCTGATCGATCCGCAGGTTCGCCACGCCATCGCCGTAGGTGAAGCAGAACGCATCGTCGTCCTTCAGGTACTCGCCCACGCGTTTCAGGCGACCACCGGTCAGCGTCTCGTCCCCCGTATCGACCAGCGTCACCTTCCAGGGTTCCGCCTTGCGCTGGTGCACATGCATCTCGTTGCTGCGCATGTCGAAGGTCACGTCGGACATATGCAGGAAGTAATTGGCGAAGTACTCCTTGATGACGTAGCCCTTGTAGCCGCAACAGATGATGAAGTCATTGATGCCGTAAGCCGAGTACAGCTTCATGATGTGCCAGAGCATGGGCTTGGCACCGATCTCCACCATGGGTTTCGGCTTGAGATGGGTCTCTTCCGAGATGCGTGTTCCCAAGCCGCCGGCGAGGATGACTGCTTTCATGCGTTGGAGGCCTCGTACATTATTTGGTCAGCTGAAGAAGCCCGAGTTTCCTGGCGATTCGCACCAAAGGGCGACTGCTTAGTTCCTGAAATTTTTTCGCCGATTCCAGGCGCCCTTTCTCGGCGACTTCAAATTTTGCGAAGGCGGAACTCTCTCGAGTTCGACACGCCAGAAGTTCCGTGACTAATTCGTCGTGCTCGCGTGAAAGCCGAAGAACCTCTCCCGACAATTCGGCGTGCGTGTCTCTTCTTGCTTGCGTCGCTTCAGCGATCTCATCTTCGAGCAGTTCAGCATTCTTGCGCGCCAATTTCATCCAGGCAATTGTCAACCCCAGCAAGTCATCGGCGCTGTCAGCTGTGCCTGCCAATCGGGCTTCCAGTTCGCGGCCCGTCGAGGGAAGTCGGAAGACATTGCTGGCGCCCGGGGCAGATTCCGAAGGCACGCCTTCAAGCAACGAAAAAGCCGTGTCCCAATCTCCGAGGCGAAATCCCGCTGCCATCGCAGCAGAAAGGCGTGCGCGAGTCGACAGTTCCGTTTCAGCGGGGGCCCGCCATGCCCCCCTATAACGCTCTTCGATGCATTTGCGAAGAGGTAGGTACTCTTCCAGCGTGAATATCTTGCGCCGATCAATTTCGCGGTCCAACCGTTGAAACAGCAGGGCCCACGAGTGAATGTGCGAGACATTGAAGTCGCGGCTGGCCTGGTTGGAGTGGACAGAATAGACGGCGCCCGGCCGGTTGCATAAATAGACCGGATACTGGCAAAAAATCTGCAGTTGAAAATCAACGTCGCTCGGCAGGCCGGTGCGCAGATACGGCGCACCGACACAAGCCAGCGTCTCCTTGCGCCAGAGAACGGAGCTCCACCCGTAGTGGAGATAACGCATCCAATCGGTGAGATGTTCACGCGGGTGCAGCAATCCGAAATGCAGTTTTTCGAGAGGCGCCGGATATGTTTCGATGAATGAACCAGCCTCATCTCGCGCCTCCGTCACAAATACCGCGGCCCCAACCTCGCGGTGGCCTTCAAGTATTTGATAGGCGTCATGCAGAAAGCCAGGGAGCAACCAGTCATCGTCGGCCAGCGGCACAAAGTAGGCCGTCGAGACAGTGCCGAGCGCGTGTTGATAGTTGGCAGTGGATCCGATGTTTTCCGGACGTCTCAGATAAATGACACGGGAATCGTTCGCGACAAGATTGCGAACATATGCTTCGGTCTGATCCGTCGATGCGTTGTCGAAGATATGCACTTCGACCGGTACTCGGCGCTCCTGCAACACACTTTCAACGGCCTGCTGCAACTGCACCCGCCGATTGAATGTGGGGATGAGTACCGTGATCTTGTTTCTTGAATTGGTGGAGGGCGACTCATCGCCGCTCACGAGCGCACCTGATCGGTCAAGAGGTGTCTCAAGTATTTTCCGTAGCCGCTCTTCTCCAAGGGTGCCGCCAGTTTTTCGAGTTGCTCGCTGGTAATGAATCCGTTGCGCCATGCGATTTCTTCTGGGCAGGCAATTTTCAAGCCCTGACGGTGTTCCAGCGTTGCGATGAACTGACCCGCCTCTAACAAGCTTTCGTGGGTTCCTGTATCCAGCCATGCGTAGCCGCGCTGCATGATCTGGACGTTGAGGCTGCCCCTGTCCAGATAGGTCTGATTGACGGACGTGATTTCCAGCTCGCCACGCGCGCTCGGCTTGACCGCCTTGGCGATGTCCACGACTTGGTTGTCGTAGAAGTAGAGGCCGGTGACGGCATAGCTGCTCTTCGGCTTCAGCGGCTTTTCCTCGATGCTGCTCGCCTTGCCATTGGCATCGAACGCCACCACCCCATACCGCTCCGGGTCCTGCACGTGATATGCGAACACCGTGGCACCCGCTTCCTTCGAATCCGCATCCGCCAGCAGATGCGCGAAGTCATGGCCGTAGAAGAGGTTGTCCCCCAGCACCAGCGCACTCGGCGAATTGCCCAGAAATTCCTCGCCGATCAAGAACGCCTGCGCCAGCCCGTCCGGGCTCGGCTGCACCGCATACTGAAGGTTCATGCCCCATTGGCTCCCATCCCCCAGCAGTTGCTGAAAGCGCGGCGTGTCCTGCGGCGTGCTGATGATCAATATGTCGCGCATACCGCCCAGCATCAGCGTGCTCAGCGGGTAATAGATCATCGGCTTGTCGTACACCGGCAGCAGTTGCTTGCTCATGGCAAGCGTCGCAGGGTGCAGACGGGTGCCCGAGCCACCGGCGAGGATGATGCCTTTGCGTTGCGTCGTCTTGGTCATGGGTGTTCGTGTCTCTTGTCTTGCTCTGCGATCAGAAGGTCTCGCGCAACATGCGTGCCACGCCCGACTGCCACTCGGGCAGCACGAGCCCGAAAGTCGTCTGCAGCTTCGTCGTGTCCAGCCGCGAGTTGTGCGGCCGCGTGGCCTGCGTCGGAAACGCCGTGGTGGGCACGGGCTCGACCGCCTCGGGTCCGGCCTTGAGCTCGACGCCCGCGGCCCTGGCCTGCTCGATCACGAAGCGCGCATAGCCGTGCCATGTGGTCACGCCACCGGCCACCGCGTGATAGAGCCCCGCCTTCGCCGGGTCCTGCAGCGTCGCGCGAATGGCGTGCGCGGTGATGTCCGCCAGCAGTTCCGCACCGGTGGGCGCGCCGAACTGGTCGTCGATGACCGTGAGCTTGTCGCGCTCCTTGGCGATGCGCAGCATGGTCTTGGCGAAGTTGCCGCCGCGCGCCGCATACACCCAGCTGGTGCGAAAGATCAGGTGCTTCGCGCAGCGCTGCGCCACGAGCTGCTCGCCTTCGAGCTTGGTGCTGCCGTAGACGCTGAGCGGGCCAGTCGCATCGTCTTCCTGCCATGGCTTGCTGCCGCTGCCGTCGAAGACGTAGTCGGTCGAGTAATGCACCATCAGCGCGCCGATCTGCTGCGCGGCTTCGGCCACCACGCCGGGCGAGGTGGCGTTGAGCTTGCGGGCGAACTCGGGTTCGCTCTCGGCCTTGTCGACCGCGGTGTGCGCAGCGGCATTCACGATGACGTCGGGGCGGACCTTCAGCACCGTCTCGGCGAGCTGTTCGGGGCGGCTGAAATCGGCGTTGAAGTCGGTGCTGTCGAAATCGAGCGCGACCAGTTCGCCCAGGGGTGCGAGGCTGCGCTGCAGCTCCCAGCCGACCTGTCCGCCTTTGCCGAGCAGCAGCAGCTTCATGCCGTAGCCTTCGCGTCGTATTGCTTTTCGACCCACTCGCGGTACGCGCCGCTTTGCACGTTGCGCACCCATTCGCCGTTGGCCAGGTACCACTCGACGGTCTTGCGGATGCCGCTGTCGAAGGTTTCGGCGGGCTTCCAGCCGAGCTCGCGTTCGAGCTTGCGCGCGTCGATGGCGTAGCGGCGATCGTGGCCCGGGCGGTCGGTGACGTAGGTGATCTGCTCTTTGTAGGGCTTGCCGTCGGCCTTGGGGCTCAGCTCGTCGAGCAGCGCGCAGACGGTGTTGACGATCTCGATGTTGGGCTTTTCGTTCCAGCCGCCGACGTTGTAGGTTTCGCCGAGCTTGCCGGCTTCGAGCACGCGGCGGATGGCGCTGCAGTGGTCCTTCACGTAGAGCCAGTCGCGCACCTGCATGCCGTCGCCGTACACGGGCAGCGGCTTGCCGGCCAGGGCGTTGACGATCATCAGCGGGATGAGCTTCTCCGGAAAGTGGTACGGCCCGTAGTTGTTCGAGCAGTTGGTGGTGACCACCGGCAGGCCGTAGGTGTGGTGCCAGGCGCGCACCAGGTGGTCGCTGGCGGCCTTGCTGGCCGAGTACGGGCTGTTGGGCTCGTACTTGTTCTCTTCGGTGAAGGCCGGGTCGGTCTTGAAGAGCGAGCCGTAGACCTCGTCGGTCGACACATGCAGGAAGCGAAAGGCGGCCTTCTGGTCGGCCGGCAGGGCATTCCAGTGGCCGCGAACCGATTCGAGCAGGCGGAAGGTGCCGAGCACGTTGGTCTGCACGAAGTCTTCGGGGCCGTGAATGGAGCGGTCGACGTGCGATTCGGCCGCGAAGTTGACGACGGCGCGGGGCTTGTGTTCGGCCAGCAGGCGGTCGAGCAGCGCGCTGTCGCCGATGTCGCCCTGCACGAAGATGTGATGAGGGTTGCCCTTGAGCGACGCGAGCGTCTCGAGGTTGCCCGCATAGGTCAGCTTGTCGAGGTTCACGACGGGCTCGCCGCCTTGCGCGATCCAGTCGAGTACGAAGTTGGCGCCAATGAAGCCTGCGCCGCCGGTTACCAGGATCATGGGGTCCCCTGTTGTTGTCAGAACGATCGCCCGCTGGCGAATCAGCCAGCGATTATCCCATTGGCCCGACGGTCGGAGACCAAGGGGTTGGCGCTCGCGCAAGCCCCGCCTACAATCGCGCCCACTGCAGGAGAGCGGGCCACCCCGGTGGCCCTACCGAAGGCGCAAACTCCCATAAACGCTCAGGTCGGCCCGAACAAGGGGTCTGTACTGCAACAACTGATACAGCCGTCTGGAGAGCCATCGCACCACTTCAAGGGGTCGCGATGCACCGAAGGAGCAAACCCATTGCAAGGCGCAGCGGGTGAATCTCTCAGGTACCGAGGACAGGGGGAGCGGCAACTTGGACGGCGGACGTCCGGTTGCTTGCTATTGATTCAATAGCACACCACATCCGCCATTCAAGCGCTTCAACCTCAAAGGTACTTGAAATGCGTGTGATCGTTCTTGGCGCCGGCCTGCTCGGCGTGACCTCGGCTTACTACCTCCAGCAACTCGGCCACGAAGTGACCGTCATCGACCGGCAGGCCACCCCGGCAGCCGAAACCAGCTTCGCCAACGGCGGGCAGATCTCCGTCAGCCACGCCGAACCCTGGGCCAACCCCAGCGCGCCGCTCAAGGTGCTGCAGTGGCTGGGCAAGGAAGACGCCCCGTTGCTCTTTCGCATCCGCGCCGACATGCGCCAGTGGCTCTGGGGCCTGCAGTTTTTGCGCGAATGCACGCCGGCACGCACCAAACACAACATCGAACAGATCGTGCGCCTGGGCACCTACAGCCGCGACATGCTGCAGCAGTTGCGCCGCGACACGGGCCTGAGCTACGACCAGCGCACGCAGGGCATCCTGCATTTCTATACAACGCAGAAGGAGTTCGACGGCGCCCTCGCGCCCGCCGAGCAGATGCGCGCGCTGGGCTGCGAGCGGTTGGTGATCTCGGCCGACGAGGCCGTGAAGATCGAGCCCGCCCTCGCCCACATCCGCCCCCAGCTGGCGGGCGCCACCTACACGGCCGAAGACGAATCGGGCGACGCCAACCGCTTTGCGCGCGAACTGGTCAAGCTCGCGACCGAAGCCGGCGTGAAGTTCCTCATGAGCCACACGGTGACCGCGCTGCGCGAAGCCGGCGGCAGCATCGACCATGTCGAAGCCACCGACAACGAAGGCCGCTTCCAGCGCATCCGCGGCGATGCCTTCGTGCTGGCCATGGGTTCGCTGAGCCCGCTGTATGCGGCGCCGCTGGGCATCCGCCTGCCGATCTATCCGGCCAAGGGTTATTCGGTGACCCTGCCCGTCAAGGACGCCTCCAAGGCGCACCAGGTTTCGCTGACCGACGACGAATACAAGCTCGTGTTCTCGCGCTACACATCGGAGTCGGGCGACCGCCTCCGCATCGCTGGCACGGCCGAGCTCAACGGCTACGACCGCGACCTGAACCGCGTGCGCTGCGAAGCCATCGTGCGGCGCGTCGAAGAACTGTTCCCCGGCGCCGGCGACACCGAGCAGGCCCAGTTCTGGACGGGCCTGCGCCCCGCGACGCCGAGCAACGTGCCGATGATCGGCAAGACAAAGTTGCCCAACCTGTTCCTGAACACGGGCCACGGCACGCTGGGCTGGACGCACGCCTGCGGCTCGGGCAAGTCGATTGCGCGCATCGTGAGCGGGCTCGCGCCGGAGGTGGATTTCGCGTTCACCGGCATGCCGGCGCCGCAGCCGCGAATCGCGCAGCCCGCACTGGGCTGACGATCGCCTTGGATCACGCCTTGAATGTGATCCAGGGTTTCAGCCGCACGGCGCAACGGATCAGGCCCGCACTTTCCTGCGCGTCGATCACCTCCCCGATGGGTTTGTAGGCCTGCGGCGCCTCTTCGATCCAGCGCTCCTCGCGCAGGGTCACGCATTGCCAGCTGGCGCCCTCGTCCCGGTTCGCGGCGCCGCGCAAGGCGCGCACCTCCTGACGCCGCATCCGGCGGCCGGCGCCATGGCTGCACGACCACAACCACTCCTCATGACCAAGGCCGGTTGCGAGGTACGAGTGATCGCCCATCGACCCCGGAATCAATGCCAAGTCCCCTTCATGCGCCGGCGTTGCGCCCTTGCGATGGATGTTCATCCCGTGCTCGCGCAGCACCACGTTGTGCGGCACATCGACCACCAGCTTCGACGCCGTCGCGCCCAGCAGTTCCGTCATGTCCTTGCGCACCAGTTCGGCGAGCACGACACGGTTGGCCCAGGCATAGCGGGCCGCCACACCCATCGCCTCCAAATACTCTTCCGCCAGCGGTCCGGACAGTCCGTACAAGCCGCTGCGGGGATGACGCAGGCCCTGCGGCCATTCGGCCTTCGCACGGTCCATCCAGCGCCCACCGACGTGGAAGCCGATGTCGCGCGAACCGCTGTGAATCATCACCACCACTTCATCGGCCTTGAGGCCGGCGCGGTAGGCGGCGTGCCGGTCCATCACCTTGTCGACCACCTGCAGTTCCACGAAGTGGTTTCCGCTGCCCGGCGTGCCCAGACATGGGTCTCGAAAAACCTCATGGCGCGCGCCGGTGTATGCCTGCGGTGCGTGCCGCGCGCTGCCACCGAAACTCTCAAGACCGATACAGCGGTCGATCTCCGCGTGCAGCCGGTCGCGATCGCAGGACGACCAGAGCCCGTTGCCTTGGATGGCGTCGAGAAATGCGGCCGGTCCTACGTCGAACAGCGCCTTGAAGGCTGCCGTGTGCACCGGCACGTCGCGACCGTTGTGGAGCAAGCTGCGCGTGAGCCGATCGATGAGCCGTGTCTTGTGCGGCGCCACCTGGTCCAGCGTGAGGCCGGTGGTCAAGAGGCGCATGCCGCAGTTGATGTCGGTGCCCACCGCTGCGGGAATGACGAAGTCCGCGTCAGTCGCCACAACGCTCCCGACCGGTGCCACGGAGCCCGGATGGAAATCGGGCGTCGCGCAGGCCTTGCAGACGCCCTTCTCACCATCGGGCGAACGGACGCTGGCAAAGGCCAGCAACTGGTTCACCGCCTTCTCTTCCAGCGGCAGGCTTTTCGGCAAAAGCACCGTCGCTTGCGCAACCTCGTTGTGCAACTGATAGACACCGTTGCGGTAGTCGACGGCGATGCCGGCGCGCGAAAAAGCGCGTTGGAGTCTCAAAAAATGATTGCTGCTCATGGCTGCTGTTCCATTGGGAAACCATGTCGGTTTCCAGCCTCGGCCAGCATTGCGTGGCGAGGCGAAAGAGATCGACCGCGCGCCTCGGGGCGCACGGATCACTCTTTCTTGCAGCAGCAGAGATTCAAGAAAGCGGGCGGATTCTAGCGACGGGCTCCGCGATCGAAAACCGGGCTGTCGTTTTTTTGTCCGTCAATCCTTGCTGGTGAACACCGTCAACACACCCGTATAGCCATACAGGTGATGCCGGGCGATCTCGCCCGCGGCGAAGAAGCCGACCAGCGGCACGTCGCCCAGCGCGTGCCGCACGATCTGCAGTTCGGCCCCCGGCGCGCCGAAGTGTGGGCCGCCACGCCCGGAGCAGCTCACATACACCGCACCCGCGATGCGTCTTGCGGGGTGCGGCGCCGCTTCGGCCTCTCCGGCCGCGACGGCGCGGGCGGTGGCCAGCGTCTGCTCTTCGGGTTCCAGTTCTTCGCGGATTTCCGCGCAGATGCGCATCAGGTCGGCGCGCGCGGCCTGTGCATTGCGGCGGCAGAAGGTCAGGCGCATGCCGGCCTCGGCCACGTCGGCGATCGCGATGCCGCGGCGCGTCGGGTCCAGGCCGATGATGTGGCGCACCAGCACGTCGGCGCCCAGGTCGCCGGTGCGGCGGATGCCGTCGCTGCCCGCATCGGCCAGGCCCACCAGCGTGTTGCGCACCGCATCGATGGCCTCCTGCGGGCGCTCCAGCGACACCTGCAGGTCGGCCAGCAGCACGTCGAGCGCGGGCTCGCCGTCGAGCTTGAGCAGCAGGTTGCCGTCGGCTTCGGTGATCTCGCGTTCGCGCACCGCGCCCGAGCGCAGCGGCTGGCACCCCTGGGTGACGCGCGACACCACGCGCACGCCCTCGCCGAACACCACGCCCGACAGGCCGCCCGAAAACACGCCGCCCGCCGCGCCGTGCCCGCGGATGTTGCCGTTGCCGCCCACCGCGAACTGCAGCGCGCCGGCACGGCCCGACGAGAGTCCGCCGAAGAGGTAGCCGGTGTCGGTGCGCCCCGCCATCTCGCCGATCAGCTCGGTGAGGTCGGGGGTGGCCGGGTCTGCATGGACCAGCGCGGTGTGCGCCTCGAAGCCGCTCATTTCGGAGTTGCTCAGCGGCGCCACGCCCGAGAACACGCGGTACTGGTCGCTCGGCAGCGCGCAGAGCATGAGGCTCATGCCCGGCTCGTCGAAGTATTCGGCGTTGTTGGCCGACACGCCGATGCCGACCGTGCCCGACCAGTCGGTCACCTCGGGCAGCTCGGCGCTCAGGTGATCGAGGATTTCCTGAGCCTCGGCCGCGTAGTGATCGGTGATGTAGAGCAGGCCGAGCGTGGGCGACGAGGCGTAGTCGGGCAAGGCCATCTGTGCGCGCAACTGGGCCAGCACGAGGCCGGCCGCCATGCGCCATTGCGGATGGGTGGCATGACCGGAGGGAAACAACTTCATGATGCGTGCCGACCCGTTTCTCTTCAAAAAAGTAGTGTGTATGACGTCAGCGGCTGCCGGTGGTTCGCTTGCGCGCGGCGGTGGCCGAGGTCTTTTTCTTGGCGGCGGGCGCTGCCGTTGCCTTCTTGGCGGCCGGCTTGCGAGCGGCCGGTTGGCGGGCCGCCGGCTTGCCCATGGCCTTGCCGACGGCATCGGCCAGGGGCTGGGCCATGGCGGGCACCTTGAGCTGGGCCGCGTCCTGCAGCGCCGAACTGGCGATCTGCTGGAACTGTTCGGTGAGCGAGCCCCACCACTGCATCGGATCGACCACGCCGGCACCATCGGCGGCGGCAGCAGCCTTGGCCGACGCGGACTTGCCGCGGGGCGCGGCCTTCGGAGCCGGCGCTTCCTGTTCTTCGGCTTCGTCCTCTTGCTCTTCTTCCTCCTCCTCGACCGGCTCGGGTTCGGGCGTGGCCGCTGCAAAGGAGCCGAAGGGCGCGGACGGCGCCGATGCGGGCGCCGGCGCGGCAGCCGCAGCGGCCTGCTTGGTGAAAGCGCTGGCCAGGTCCTCCATGCGCACATTCATGCCGCGCAGCGTCGAGAGGGTCATCTTCTGCACTTCGAGCGCCTGGATGGTCGCCTTGAGCGCATGCCCGTTCTGCTCGAGCCAGTACTGCACGGTCTTGAGCTCCTGGATGCGCTTGTCGACCTCTTCCACGCTCAGCGTGGGCGCCACCCAGCTGGCCAGGCTCGGAATCCCGGGCACCGCGCCGGTGCCGGCCCCCGCGCCCGTGGCGGCACCTGTCGCGAGGTTCTTCAGAAAGTCGAATCCGGGGACGAACTTGCTGAAGTCGAAGGGTTGGCTGGCATTGGTCATGCGGAGGGTCTCCTGGCTGGGTTTTCTTGTGCTGCCAGCTTACTCCAAGCCCCCGGCGTCTGACTGCGCGAGTAGCCTTTTGAAAATCGGCGCCGTCCCTTCCCGAAACACCACGGAACCGGCTTTGCCGGGCCGTTGGTGTTGCCCCCGGTAGGGGGTTGGAGAAGCGACACGAAGTGCGCGAAGCCTGGGGGCGAGTCAGAGTTCGCTGCGGACCTTGCTGAAAACCTTCCAGAAGGCAGCGTCCTGCGATGTCGCGAAATTGATGCGCATCAGGGTGGTCGGCGGCCGGCGCGCATGAAAGAGCGAGCCCGGCGCGAGCAGGTAGCCCTGGTCGAGCATGCGCTGGGTGAGCGCGTCGGTGTCCACGCCGGTGTCGACCCAGCCGAACAGCCCCGCCGGCTCCGAGGCGAAGGTGCAGCCGTGCGACATCGCGAGCTTCACGGCCCGACCGCGCGCACCGTCGAGCCGGATGCGCACCCGCTCCGAATGCCGGCGCAGCTGCCCCTGGTCGATGCACCACGACAAGGCCCGCTCGAACAGCGTGGGCGAGGTCAGCGTGGCCAGCAGCTTGGTCTCCAGCAAGCGCTCTTTCAGCGCGGGCGGTGCCGCCAGGAAGCCGATGCGCCAGTTGGGCGCCAGGATCTTCGCGAAGCCGCTCACGTAGATGGTGCGCTGCAGCCCGTCGAGCGCGCACAGGCGCGTGGCGTGCTCGGGCGCGAGGTGGCTGTAGGTGTCGTCCTCGACGATGTGGAAGTCGTGCTCGTTCGCCAGCTTGAGCACCCGGTGTGCGCTGCCGGGCGTCAGGCTGTAGCCGGTCGGGTTGTGCAGCACGCTCACGCTCACGAAGAGCTTGGGCTTGTGCAGCAGGCAGTACTGCGCCATCACCTCCAGGTCGGGCCCGTCGGCGCGGCGCGGCACCGGCAGGATGCGCATGCCCAGCGCCTCCAGCCGCGCGAACTCGAGCGCCCAGCCCGGCTCCTCGACCATCACCGGATCGCCCGCCCGCAGCAGCGTGCGGCTCACCACGTCCAGCGCATGGGTGGCGCCGATGGTGGTGATGATCTGGTCGGGCCCGGCCGGCACGTTGATGCCCACCAGCTTCTGCGAAAGGCTGCGCCGCAGCGCCATGTCGCCCGAGGGCTCGCCGTATTGCAGCGACAGCTCCTGCAGCACCGCTGTACTGGTCATGCGCCGCACCGCAGTCGGCATGAAGGTCGAGGCCATCCAGTCGGGCGGAAACACGCCCATGCCGGGCTGCGGCTTGTCGCTGGGGCGGTGGAACATGCTGCGGATCAGCGAGCTGGCGTCGGCCGGCACGCGCGAGGCGAGCATCTGCACGGCCATGGCCGCCGGCATGCCGCTCGCGCCGGTGACCTCTGCGGCCTTGGCCGAGCGGCCGTCCTGCACCTGCGCCGAATCGCGCACATAGAAGCCGCGCTGCCGGCGGGCCTCGACCAGCCCCTGCGCCAGCAACTGGTCGTAGGCCGCGACCACGGTGTACGGGCTCACGCCCTGCTGCCGCGCGCATTCGCGCACCGAAGGCAGCCGCGCGCCGGGCGGCAGCAGCCGGGTGCGGATGCGCTCGCCCAGACGGTCGGCCAGCTGGGCGGTCAGGGACTGGGTCGAAGTGCGTGTCAGCATGCGGCGTCGAATGGACTGTGTCGAAGCATTTGCCAATACAGATGCCGTCTTTGTTTGACCATCTGTACTGGAACTGTAATGGTCTCAAGTTTAGAGTCTGTCTCATGAACTGGCAAGAATTCACCGCGCTGCTGGTGCTGGCCACGGCGATGAGTTTTTCGCCCGGCCCCAACACCACGCTTTCCACCGCCCTGGCGGCCAACGGCGGCCTGCCGCGCGCCATGCGCTTCGTGATCGCGGTGCCTGTGGGCTGGACCTTGCTGCTGGCGATCTGCGCGGCCGGCCTGGGCGCGCTGGTGGTGGCGGTGCCGCCGCTGCGCCTGGCGATCAAGGCGCTGGGCATTGCCTACCTGCTGTGGCTGGCCTACAAGCTCAGCGGCAGCGCCAAGCTGGGCAAGGCCGACAGCGCCAGCCTCTCGATCGGCTTCGGGCAGGGCGTGATGCTGCAGTTCGTCAACATCAAGGCCTGGCTGCTCGCACTCACGCTGGTGGCCGGGTGGATCGCCGGCCAGCCCGACGCGCTCTCGCGCTTCGCCATCGTCGCGCCGGTGATGCTGTTCTATGCCTTCACGAGCAACTTCGCCTATGCGCTGGTCGGTGCGCTGCTGCGCGACTGGCTCGCCACGGGCAAGCGCCTTTTGTGGTTCAACCGCGCGATGGGCCTGGTGCTGGTGCTCACGGCCTGGTGGATGGTGAGCGTATGAAATTGGCTAACCCCCAGGCTTCGCGCACTTCGTGTCGCTGCGCCAACCCCCTTGCAGGGGGCAATACCTGCGGCCCGGCAAAGCCGGTTCCGCGGTATTCCCCGACCGAATGCCGTCCCTCTTCGGCGGCGCTTCGTTTCCTGGGCGCATGCCCATGAGGAACATCAAGGACGAAACGCTGGGCATGTGGCTCGGTGTGCTGGGCGTGGCGATGTTCGCCATCACGTTGCCGATGACGCGGCTGGCCACCGGCTCGCAAGAAGCGCCGCAGCTCTCGCCATGGTTCGTGACGCTCGGGCGCGCGGCGCTGGCGGGGGTGCTGTCGGCCGTCTTCCTCATCGTCACCCGCTCGCCTCGGCCGGCCGCGCACCAGTGGAAGCCGCTGGGCATGGCGGTGCTGGGCAACTGCATCGGCTATCCGCTGCTGCTGGCCTACGCGCTGCGCGTGGTCACCGCCAGCCATGCGGCGGTGGTGACGGCGCTGCTGCCGCTCGTCACCGCGGCGGTCGCGGCATGGGTGCTGCATCAGCGGGCGCGCCTGGGCTTCTGGCTCTGCGCCATCGCAGGCAGCCTGCTCGTGGTGGTGTTCTCGGTGCTGCGCGCGAGCCAGGGCGGACACGGCTTCGGCTTCGAATGGGCCGACCTGCTGCTGGTGGGCGCGGTCATCGCGGCATCGTTCGGCTACATCTACGGCGCGCAGGTCACGCCTTCGCTGGGCGCCGAGCGGGTGATCTGCTGGGTCTGCGTGATGGCGCTGCCGGTCACGCTGCCGGCCGCGCTGGTGCTGTGGCCGACGCAGCCCATCGCCACCTCGTCGTGGGTGGGCTTCGTGTATGTCGGCATGTTCTCCATGTGGATCGGCTTCTTCGCCTGGTACCGCGGCCTGGCGCTGGGCGGCGCGCTGCGCGTGAGCCAGACGCAGCTGCTGCAGCCCTTTCTGTCGATCCTCGCGTCGATCCCCATCCTGGGCGAACCGCTGGACGTGGTGACGCTCGCCTTCGCCGTCGCGGTGGTGGCCACGGTGGTCATCGGCAAGCGGCTGTCGCAGCCGCAGCCGTTGGCTGCCGCGCCTGCCGCACCCGCTGCAACACAATGACCGTTGCATTCCGGGGCGACCTGCCATCGAATCTCACCTCACCTGTCTGAAAGAAAAAACATGAACTGGAAACTCGCCGCCCGCGCCGCCAAGATGAATCCTTCGGTGCTGCGTGAAATCCTCAAGGTCACCGAGCGCCCCGGCATCATCAGCCTGGCCGGCGGCCTGCCCTCGCCCAAGACCTTCCCGATCCAGGCCTTTGCCGATGCCTGCGCCGAAGTGCTGCACAACGACGGCCAGGCCGCGCTGCAATACGCCGCGAGCGAGGGCTACGCGCCGCTGCGCCAGGCCGTGGCCGACATGCTGCCGTGGAACGTCGACCCCGCCCAGGTGCTCATCACCACCGGCTCGCAGCAGGGCCTGGACCTCGTGGCCAAGGTGCTGATCGATCCGGGCAGCAAGGTGCTGGTGGAAACGCCCACCTACCTGGGCGCGCTGCAGGCCTTCGGCCCGATGGAGCCGAACCCGGTGAGCGTGGCGAGCGACCAAGACGGCGTGATCGTCGAAGACCTGGTGGCCAAGGCACGCGGGGCCGGAGGGCGCGCTTCGGAAGACGCCGCGCGCTTCGTCTACCTGCTGCCCAACTTCCAGAATCCCACCGGCCGCACCATGACCGAAGAGCGCCGCGCCGCCGTCTCGGCCGCCGCCGCCGAAGCGGGCTTGCCCATCATCGAAGACAACCCCTACGGCGAACTCTGGTTCGACGAAGCCCCGCCGTTGCCGCTCACGGCGCGCAACCCCGAAGGCTGCATCTACCTGGGCTCGTTCTCCAAGGTGCTGGCGCCGGGTCTGCGCCTGGGCTTCCTGGTGGCGCCCAAGGCCATCTACCCGAAGCTGCTGCAGGCCAAGCAGGCGGTGGACCTGCACACGCCGATCTTCACGCAGCGCATGGTGTCCTCGGTGATGAAGGACGGCTTCCTCGACCGCCATGTGCCCACCATCCGCGCGCTCTACAAGCGCCAGCGCGACGCGATGATCGCCGCGCTCACCCGCGAGATGGCGGGCCTGGACGTGAAGTTCAACGCCCCCAAGGGCGGCATGTTCCTGTGGGCGCGCCTGCCCGAGGGCGTCGACACCGTCACGCTGTTGCCCAAGGCCGTGGAACGCAACGTGGCCTTCGTGCCCGGCGCGCCGTTCTATGCGGGCGAAGGCGATCCGCGCACGCTGCGCCTGTCGTTCGTGACGGCCAGCGTCGAGGAAATCGACGTGGCCATCGCCGCGCTCGCGCAAACGCTGCGCGAAGAACTGGTCCTGCTCGGCGACAGGCAACTGGCCGCCGCGCAGCTCTGAGAGATCTGAAAAAAGGCACCCCGATGCACATCGCGATCCTCACCTTCGACGGCTTCAACGAGCTCGACTCGCTGATCGCGCTCGGTGTGCTCAACCGCGTGAAGCGGCCCGGCTGGCGGGTGGCGCTGGCATCGCCCCGCGCCACCGTCACCTCGATGAACGGCGTGACCGTGCATGCCGCCGCCACGCTGGAGGACGCCTGCGAGGCCGACGCGGTGCTGGTCGGCAGCGGCATCCGCACCCGCGAGATCGCGAACGACGCGGCCATCATGGGTGTGCTGCGCCGCCTCGATGCCTCGCGCCAGCTGATCGGCGCGCAATGCTCGGGCACGCTGCTGCTGGCCCGGCTGGGCTTGCTCGGCACGGTGCCCGCGTGCACCGACCTCACCACCAGGCCCTGGGTGCAGGAGGCCGGCATCGAGGTGCTGAACCAGCCCTTCTTCGCCAAGGGCAACGTGGCCACCGCCGGCGGCTGCATGGCCTCGCCTTACCTGGCGGCGTGGTTCATCGCGCGCAGCGAAGGCGTGGAAGCGGCCAAAAGCGCGCTGCACTACGTGGCGCCGGTGGGCGAGAAGGACGACTACGTCGAGCGCGGCATGCGCAACATCGCGCCTTATTTGCAGTCTCCGCAACAGGCCTCGGCCCAGACGGCCTGAGCCCGCTGCACGCACACACCCCACGATGATCGGACTCGCAACCCTCTCGCTCTTCCTGCTCGCGGTGCTGGCGCTGTTTCTCTCGCCCGGCCCGAACATGGCCTTCGTGCTGTCGCACGGCGTGGCGCACGGCCCGCGCGGCGGCTTTGCGGCGGCGCTGGGCATCAGCGCGGCCGACCTGGTGCACACGCTGTTCGCCGCAACCGGCGTCACCGCGCTGGTGGCCGCATGGCCGCCGTCGTTCGACCTGCTGCGCTATGCGGGCGCGCTGTACCTGATGTGGCTCGCGGTGCAGGCGTTGCACAACGGCGGGCTGCGCATGGGCGCGCCGGCGCAGGCAACCGGCTTCGGCCGCATCGTGCGGATGGCGCTGCTGAACAACCTGGTCAATCCGAAGGCGCTGCTGTTCTTCATGGTCTTCCTGCCGCAGTTCGTCGACCCCTCGCGCGGCAGCGTGCCGCTGCAGCTGGTGCAGCTGGGCGTGGTGCTGTCGGCCGCCGCGCTCGCGTTCAACACGCTGCTGGGCGCCTGCAGCGGACAGGCTGGACGCTGGCTGCAACGCCGCCCCGGCGCCGCCAGGCTCCAGAGCCGGCTGCTCGCGCTGGTGATGCTCGGCCTGGCCATTCGCCTGCTGCTGCTCGACCGGCCCGCTGCCCCCATGACCTCACCCACCGTACAAGGACACTGAACACCATGCTCAACATCTGGGGCCGCATCAGCTCGATCAACGTCCGCAAGGTGGTGTGGTGCGCGCAGGAGCTCGGGCTCGACTTCCAGCGCACCGAGGCCGGCGGCCGGTTCGGCGTGGTACAGACGCCCGAATACCTCGCGCTCAACCCCAATGCGACGGTGCCCACCATCGACGACGGCGAAGGCGCCGAGCGCGTGACGCTCTGGGAGTCAAACGTGATCGTGCGCTACCTGTGCGCCAAGCATTCGCACGGCAGCTTCTACCCGAGCGAATTGCCCGAGCGCTTCGACGCCGAGCGCTGGATGGACTGGCAGCAGACCACGCTCAACCGCGCGAGCCGCGACGCTTTCGTGCAATGGGTGCGCACGCCGCCTTCGGAGCGCCAACCCGCGCTGATCGACGCCTCGGTGCGCGCGAGCGAAACCCTGTTCGCCATGCTCGATGCGCACCTCGCGCGCCAGCCGTACATGGCGGGCGAGCGCTTCACCATGGCCGACATCCCCATCGGCTGCGAGGCGCACCGCTGGTTCGGCCTGCCCGCCGCCGAATACCGCCGTCCCAGCTGGCCCCATGTGGAGCGCTGGTACGCCGAGCTTCTTTCCCGCCAGGGCGCGCGTGGCGTGCTCGATCTATCCCTCGAATGAAAACCATGAGATCCCGCAATTTCAAGCAAGTCGACGTCTTCACCGCCACGCCCTACCGCGGCAACCCGCTCGCCGTGGTGCTAGACGGCAGCGACCTGGACGACGCCGCGATGCAGCGCTTTGCGCAGTGGACCAACCTGTCCGAAACCACTTTCCTCCTGCCGCCGACCGCGCCCTCGGCCGACTACCGGGTGCGCATCTTCACGCCCGGCGGCGAGCTGCCGTTTGCCGGCCATCCGACCATCGGCAGCTGCCACGCCTGGCTGCAGGCCGGCGGCAAGCCCAAGGTGGACGGCCTGGTGGTGCAGGAATGCGGCGCGGGCCTGGTGCCGCTGCGGCGCAACGGCGACCGCCTGGCCTTCGCCGCGCCGCCGCTCAAGCGCAGTGCGCCCAGCCCCGCGCTGCTGGCCAAGGTGGCGGGCGCGCTGGGCCTGAAGGCGCAGCAGATCGTCGCGGCGCAGGTGCTGGACAACGGCCCGGTCTGGTTCGGCCTGCTGGTCGATGACGCCGATGCGGTGCTGCAGCTCACGCCCGACCACCGCATGCTCAAGGAACTCGGCGTGAAGGCCGGCATCGCCGGCGTGCCCGCGGCGATCGACACCTCGCCGCTGATCGGCCGCTCCAACCGCGAGGCGCGCGCCTTCGGCAACCGCAAGCCCCCCGAGTACGACGACGGCGCGAAGATCGACCTCGAGGTGCGCGCCTTTGCCGAGCCCATCGGCGTGCAGGAAGATCCGGTCACCGGCAGCCTCAACGCGAGCCTGGCCGAATGGCTGATCGCCGACGGCCACATGCCCGAGCGCTACCTCGCCGCGCAGGGCCAATGCCTGGGCCGCGCGGGCCGCGTGTACATCGAGCGCGACGCCGAAGGAAAGATCTGGGTCGGCGGCGATGCCGTGACCTGCATCGACGGCAAGGTCGCGCTCTGAACGAAAGCTTCGCCATGCACGCCGAAGTCGACCATCTGGTGATCGCCGCCGCCTCGCTGGCCGAAGGCGTGGCGTGGTGCGAAGCCACGCTGGGCGTCACGCCCGGCCCGGGCGGGGCGCACCCGCTGATGGGCACGCACAACCGGCTGCTGAACGTGGCGGGCGATGCGTTCCCGCGCGCCTATGCGGAGATCATCGCGATCGAGCCCGGCAAGGCGCCGTCGCGTCCCGGCACGCAGCGCTGGTTCGACCTGGACGACACCGCGCTGCAAGCCGGCCTGGCCCAGCACGGCCCGCGGCTGATTCACTTCGTGGCGCGCGTGCCCGACGCCGGCGCCGCATCGAAGGTGCTGGCCCGCGAAGAGCATGCGCACATCGACCGCGGCCAGCTGCTCGAAGCCTCGCGCGACACGCCCGCCGGGCGGCTCGAATGGCAGATCACGGTGCGCGACGACGGCCAGCGCCTCTTCTACGGCGCGCTGCCCACGCTGATCCAGTGGGGGCCGGTGCATCCCACCGATGCCATGCCCGCATCGGGCCTTGTGCTGCGTTCGCTGCGCGCGGTGCATCCGCGCGCGCCCACGCTCGCCGCCGCCCTCTCGGCCATCGGCATGGGCCACATGCCGGTCGAAGCCGGCCCGCCCAACCTGGTCGCCGTGTTCGACACGCCGCGCGGCCCCGTCACCCTCGAATCCCAAGGACTCTGAACATGCTGAGCCTCACCGAAATCGCCTGGTTCGCACTCGCCTCGCTGCTGCTGGCGCTCACGCCGGGGCCGAACATGATCTATTGCGTCTCGCGCACGCTGATCCAGGGGCGCCGCGCAGGAATGATCTCGCTGGGCGGCGTGCTGATGGCCTTTCTTGTGCACCTGTTCGCCGCGGCGCTGGGGCTCACCGCCCTGCTGCTGGCGGTGCCCGTGGCCTTCGATGCGATCCGCTTTGCCGGCGCGGCCTACCTGCTGTGGCTCGCATGGCAGGCGGTCAAGCCCGGCGGCAATGCGCCCTTCGAGGCCCGCGCGCTGCCGGCCGACCCGCCGGCCAGGCTGTTCCGCATGGGCTTTCTCACGAACCTGCTGAACCCGAAGGTGGCGATGTTCTACCTGTCGTTCTTTCCGCAGTTCATCCACCCCGAGCGCGGCTCGGTGCTGCTGCAGAGCATGCAGCTGGGCATGGCGCAGATGGCGAGCAGCGCGCTGGTCAACACGGTGGTGATCCTCGGCGCGGCGAGCATCACGGCGGTGCTGTCGCAAAGCGCGGGCTGGCTGCGCGCGCAGCGCTATGTGATGGGCAGCGTGCTCGCCGTGCTGGCGGTGCGCGTGGCGCTCACCGAGCGCAAGTAGGCAAAGCAAAAAAGGAACTCCGTGAGATTCACCCCGGAAGAGATGGCAGCCGCGCAGCGCACCGTGCACGCGGCCATGCCGCCCACCCCGCAGTACACCTGGCCGCTGCTGTCGCAGCGCCTGGGCGCGACCGTCTGGGCCAAGCACGAGAACCACTCGCCCGTGGGCGCCTTCAAGATCCGCGGCGGCCTCACCTACTTCGAGACCCTCGCGCGCGAGCACCCCGAGGTGCGCCACGCCATCAGCGCGACCCGCGGCAACCACGGCCAGTCGGTGGGCTTCGCGGCGCGGCGCCACGGGCTGGACGCCACCATCGTGGTGCCGCACGGCAACTCGCAAGAGAAGAACGCCGCAATGCGCGCGCTGGGCGTCACGCTGGTCGAGCATGGCGACGATTTCCAGGCTGCCTCCGAACATGCGGCGGTGCTGGCGGAGCGCGACGCGCTGCACCGCGTGCCGTCGTTCCATCGCGAACTGGTGCGGGGCGTGTCGACCGCGTATGTCGAGTTTTTCACCGCATTGAAAGACACGCCGCCCGACGTGCTGTTCGTGCCCATCGGCCTGGGCTCGGGCTTTGCCGGTGCGGCTGCGGCACGCGCGCATTGCGGTGTGTCCACCCGACTCATCGGCGTGGTGTCCGCCCATGCCACGGCGTACCGCGATTCCTTCCGTGCGGGCAAGCCGGTCGATTCACCCGTCACCACGCGGCTGGCCGACGGCATGGCCTGCCGCACGCCGGTGCCCGAATCTCTGGCGGTGATGCTGCGCGAAGCCGACGACGTGATCACCGTGACCGACGACGACGTGGCCGAGGCGATGCGCATCCTGTTCAGCGATACGCACAACGTGGCCGAAGGCGCCGGTGCCGCGGCGCTGGCCGGCGCGCTTCAGCAGCGGGAACGCTGGCGCGGCAAGACGGTGGGGGTCAGCGTGACGGGCGGCAATGTCGATTCCGGCATGTTCGCCGGGGTGCTCGCGCGCGGCGCGGCCTGAAGGCGGATCAGGGCAGCGGCTGGGTGTTGGCCGTGTCCAGCGGCAGCCGCGACACCTCGGCCAGCAGCAGCGCCAATTGCCGCGCGGCCGCATCGATCACCGCCTGGCCGTTGGCCGCCGTCGCCGCCGCCGCATTGCCGGCCGCGCCCTGCGGGTTGTAGTCCTCCATCGCCCAGCCGAGCTTGGCGCTCTTGCCGTTGCCCAGGATCGCGTAGTCGGCCGCGCGCTGCTCCGAGGTCGAGCGGAAATCCTTCGCTTCGTCCATGCGCACCCGCTCGGGTGCCAGCGCCAGCATCATCGAGGTCTCAATCTCGCCCGCGTGCACGCCGAAGCGGTGCTCATTCGCACTGAACTGCGCGCCCGCATCGCCCAGCGGCAGGTTGAACCAGCTCACGCTGTAGACGATGAGCCCGTGCGCCGCGCGCAGCTCTCGCGCCACGATGTCCATCGCGCCCACATGGCCGCCGTGCGCGTTGAAGAGCACCAGCTTCTTCACCCCGGCACGCGCCACGCCGGCGCCGATTTCGTTCCACATGCGGATCAGGGTTTCGGCCGACAGCGTGAGCGTGCCCGCAAACCGGGCATGTTCCGGGCTCAGGCCGATCTGCTGGGTCGGCAGGAACAGCACCGGCAGATCCGGAGCCAGCAGCGGCAGCGACGCGGCCACGATGCCGTCGGCCAGCACCGTGTCCACGCCCAGCGGCAAATGCGGGCCGTGCTGCTCGGTGGCGCCCAGGGGCAGCACCGCCACCGTGGCTGCCGCATCGAGCGCCGCGAAATCGCGCGTGCTGAGCTGGGACCAGAAGCGGGGCAAAGAGACCGGAATTGCGTTCATTGCCCGATCTTAGGCCTGTGAATTGAGTTACTCATGTAGCACCCGCATACAAGTGGCCGAAAGTCAATTCGCGAAGTGCGACCCAGTTCACAGTAATTAACTATGTTCAGCCGTTTGTGGGCCAATTGTTAACAACATCCCATAGAGTCAATTTTTAAGAACTTTCAGCTACGTTTAATAACGATCTGCGGGTTCTCCCCTGTGACGGCACCAGAGGCTGCACAGGGGGCGATTTCTAAGGGAGCAGAGTGTCAATCCACCCAAAAGATGGGGGCACGGTCGCGGCCGGGCGCAAAACCGCGCTTGTCCGTTCGTTGTCGCTACACCTCGCCTGCGTTGCGCGAGGCTTGCCGCCGATTGTTTGCGTGCTGGCCCTGGGCATGTCCCAGGCGTCCCAGGCGCAAGCGCAATCCGCTGTGGTCACCAATCAGCCCGCCGCCAGCCGCGGTGCCGTGGTCTATGGTGCGCAGCAGCACGACGCATTGATCGTCGAACAGCGCGACGGCCGCATCACGCCCGCACAGGCGCGGCAGCAGTTGACGGACTGGCTCGCCACGCCGCCGGAAAGCTCGGGCGCCCTGGACGACGCCGCGCGCCGGCGTGTGGTCTCCGATGCCATCGCCATCGCGGCCGGCGACGGCCGGTTCGCCGAAGCCGTGGCGCTGGGCAAACAGTTTCCGCCCGGCCAGTTGCGTGACTACGCCCTGGGCCCGCTCGCCGTTTCGGCCCGTCGCACCAAGCACCTGGCGTTGCAGGGCGAAACCGTCGCCGTGTGGCGCGCCCGCCAGCCCACGGCCCGCGAGCCCCGCATCCACGAGGCCTTCTGGCGCCTGGACAGCGGCGACGTCGCCGGCGCACAGGCGCTTTATCGCGACCTGGCACAACCTGCCCCCACCGAAACCGCCGACCGCGTTGCGCTGCTGGAGTTGCGCGCGGCCGTGGCCCGCGCGGGCGGCGACACGCTGCAGGCGATGTCCGCCTATTCGGAAGCCGGCGCGCTCCGGCCCGATCGGCCCGACCTGCGCCGGGAAACCGACTTTCTGCTGGCCGACAGCGGCGCCGAATCGTCCGCGTTCGAAGACGCGGAAGCGGCCGAGCGCGCGAAGCCGGGCACCTTCCGGCCGCTGTCGCTGTCCATGCTGCAGCAGCAGGCGCTGGGTCAGCGGCTGCGCTGGGCCATCAAGGAGCGCGACGAACGGCTGGGCGCTTCGCGCGTGGTCGCGCTGGACCGTGTGCTGGCCGACCAGGACACCGCACTGGCCCGGCTCGATGCCGCCGCTGCGGCTTCCACCACGCCGGCCGAAGCGCCCGAGTGGCAAGCCGTGCGGGTGCGCCTTCTGTCCGACCGCCTGCTCGCGCTGGTCGAGCGCGGCCGCCCGGCCGACACCATCGCGCTGTACCAACGGCTCAAGGCCGCCGGCACCGAGCTCCCGCCCTACGGCCTGGCCGCTGCCGCCCGCGCCTTCGCGCAGGAGCGCCGCTCGGTCGAGGCGGTGCCGCTGTACGAAGAGGCCCTCGCCAAGTCGGGCCCCGAGTTGCAGATGCCCGCCGAAACCCATTTCGGCCTGATCTACGCCTACCAGGACACCGGCCGCTTCGACGACGCCGATGCCCTGCTCAAGCGCATCGAAGCCGTGACGCCCGCCTACCTGCGGCTGGCGCCCGAGGCCCGCCGGCCCAACAGCCAGTACACCGACGTGAACGGCATGCGCGGCCTGCTGACGCTCTACGGCGACCGGCCCGCGCTCGCGCAGCAGCGCTTTGCCACGCTGACCTCCGAAGCCCCGCTGAACGCCGGCTACGCCTACGGCGCCGCGCTCACAGAGCGCCTGCGCGAACACCCCGAGGCCGCGGTGGCGCGCTTCGAGGCGCAGGCGGCCAACGCGCCGTACGACATCAGCGCGCGCGCCGGCCATGTGGAAGCCTTGATGGACGCCGGCGAATTCGCCGAAGCCCGCCGGCGCGCCGAGTCGCTGGAGGCCGATGCGGCCGACGACGCCGAGGTGCGCAATCTCGCGCGCAAGCGCCGCGCCATCACCGGCCCGCAGCTGGAAGTCGAGGCCGGCGCATCGACCGGCGGCGGCGCACTTGCCGACCGCGAATGGCGCGTCGACAGCCGGCTCAGCTCGGGCCTCATCGACGACCAGTGGCGCGTGTTCTACGACCAGTCGCTGGGACGGGGCAACACCTCCATCGGCGATGCGAACCGCGCACGCGGGGGCCTGGGCCTCAGCTGGCAGCGCGGCCGCTGGCTCGCCGAAGGCGCCGTGCAGCGCGGCAACGGCGGCCCCTACCGCACCAGCGTTGCAGGCCGCCTGGACTACCGCGCGGGCGACGCCTGGCGCCTGTCCGCCACCTACGACGGCGACAGCAAGGAGCTGCCGTGGAAGGCGAAGGCAACGGGCGTGGGTGCCCGCGAAGCCGGCGCCACCGTGGGCTACGTGGTGAACGAATCGCGCCGCTTCGACCTCGGTTGGAAGCAGATGGACTTCAGCGACGGCAACCTGCGCCGCGGCATGGACTTCACCTGGCAGGAGCGCTGGATCAGCACGCCGCGCTTCCAGCTGGAAACCCGGCTGGGCCTGGACGCCAGCCGCAGCAGCGCGCAGGACGTGCCGTATTTCAGCCCGTCCAGCGACGCCACCGCGCAGCTCGCGGTGCGCGCGCAATGGCTCAACTGGAAGAGCGACGACCGCCAGTTCTTCCAGGCGGTCGAAGTCAGCGGCGGCAGCTACCGGCAGGCGGGCTTCGGCTCCGGGCCGCTGTGGAGCGTGCGCTACGAGCACCGCTGGAACCTGGGCCCGCGCATGACCTTGCGCTACGGCCTGAGCATTTCCAGCCACCCTTATGACGGCGTGCGCGAACGACAGCGCGGCGTCTTCCTGAACCTTTCGACGCCCCTGCCGTGAAGCTGCCGATGACTCCCTTCAATTTCCTGCGCGCGGCCATGCTGTGGCTGCTGGTGGCGCTCGCGCTGCCGGCCCTGGCGCAACCGCTGCCGCCCGCCGACCCCGACGACGGCGTGAGCTTTCGCGTGCTGTCCTTTCACGACGTGCGCACCAACGTGCGCGCCAGCTTCGAAACCTCGCCCGAAGAAACCGCCATCGACGAGCGCTCGCTCGCCGAAGTGTTCGCCTGGCTGCAATACAACGGCTACCACCCGGTGAGCCTGCAGCAGATCGTCGATGCGCGCGCCGGCCGCAAGCCGCTGCCCGCCAGGCCGGTGCTGCTGACCTTCGACGACGGCTACCGCAGCGCCTACACCAAGGTGTTTCCGCTGCTGCAGCGCTACCGCTACCCGGCGGTGCTGGCGTTGGTGACCAGCTGGCTCGAAGTGCCCGCAGGCCGCATGGTGCCCTGGGGCGACAAGTCCGTGCCTCGCGAGGATTTCCTCAGCTGGAGCGAAGCCGCCGAGATGGCGCGCTCGGGCCTGGTCGAACTGGCCAGCCACAGCGATGCGATGCACACCGGCCTTGCGGCCAACCCGCAGGGCAACATGCTGCCCGCCGCGGCCACGCACCGCTACGACGCCGCCACCGGCCGCTACGAAGACGACGGTGCCTACGCGCGGCGCGTCGAGGCCGACCTGCGCCGCAGCCGCGAGATCATCGAGGCCCGCACCGGCGCCAAGGTGCGTGCGATGGTCTGGCCCTACGGCGCGTACAACGACGCGGCGCTCAAGGCCTCCGAGCGTGCCGGCATGCCGGTCACGCTCACGCTGGACGACGGGCCGAACACCGCGGCCGTGCCGCTCTCGCGCATCCGGCGCGCGCTGGCGGCCTACGACAACGAAGCCCCCGACTACGCGCGCCTGCTGCGCAGCCCCGTGGGCGGCGAGGTGCGGCCGATCAACCGCGTGATGCACGTGGACCTGGACTATGTGTACGACCCCGATCCGGCCCAGCAGGAGCGCAATCTCTCGGTGCTGATCGAGCGCGTGGCCGCGGTGCGCCCGCGCTCGGTGTTCCTGCAGGCCTACGCCGACCCCGACGGCGACGGCGTGGCCGATGCGCTGTACTTTCCCAACCGCCACCTGCCGGTGCGCGCCGACCTGTTCGCCCGCGCCGCCTGGCAGCTGCGCACCCGCACCGGCGTGAAGGTCTACGCATGGATGCCGGTGATGGCCTTCCGCCTGCCGGCCGCCCACCCGCTGGCAACGCACACGGTGCGCACGCAGGACGGCACCGCGCCGGCCGACCGCTACCACCGCCTCTCGCCCTTCGACCCCGCGGTGCGCACGCTGGTCGGCGACCTCTACGAAGACCTGGGCCGCCACGCCTTCTTCGAGGGCCTGCTGTTCCACGACGACGCCATGCTCGCCGACGACGAGGACGCCAGCCCCGCCGCATTGGCCGCCTATGCCAGCTGGGGCCTGCCGCCCGACGTGGCCGCCATCCGCGCCGATCCGGCCCTGATGGCGCGCTGGACCACGGCCAAGACGCAGTACCTGACCGGCTTCACCAAGGAGCTCGCCGCGCGCGTCGGCGCCTGGCGCCCGGCCCTGGAGACCGCGCGCAACCTCTATGCGCGCCCGGTGCTGGAGCCCGCCTCCGAGCAATGGTTTGCGCAGAACTACGAGAACGCGCTCGCCGCCTACGACTACGTCGGCCTCATGGCGATGCCGCGCATGGAAGGCGAAGCGAGGAGCCCGGCCCAAAGCGACGCCTGGCTGGCACGCCTGGCCCGCCGCGCCGCCGACACGCCGCGCGGCCTGGACGGCACCGTCTTCGAGCTGCAGGCGCGCGACTGGCGCTCCGGCCAGCCCGTGCCCGACGAGGAACTCGCGCGCCAGTGGACGCTGCTTCAACGCGCCGGCATCCGGCACCTGGGCTACTACCCCGACGACTTTCTGAACAACCAGCCCTCGCTGGACGTCGTGCGCCGCGCGATCTCGGTCCGCACCCTGCTGTCGCGCCCCGTGCGCCTGGAAAGCCCCGCCCCATGAACACCCTCCAGGCCCTGTCGCAGAACCTGCCGCCGCTGCTGTTCGGCTTCGTCTTCTACTACCCGTTCTTCATGGCCTATGTGTGGATGGCCGGCGGCCTCTCGCATGCCTGGGTGTTCGAGCGCAAGGACGACGTGGACGTCGACCCGCTCGAGGCGCTCCCCTTCCATCCGCTGGTGACGGTGGTGGTGCCCTGCTTCAACGAGGTGCCGCATCTGCGCGAGGTGATCGAGCAGCTGATGCGCACCCGCTACCCGCACTACGAAGTGATCGCGGTGAACGACGGCAGCACCGACGGCACCGGCGAGCTGCTGGACGCGATGACCGCCGAATACACCCGCCTGCGCGTGATCCACAACGCCAGCAACCAGGGCAAGGCCGTGGGCCTGAACACCGCCTGCCAGCTAGCGCGCGGCGAGTACATCCTGGGCATCGACGGCGATGCGCTCGTGGACGTGAACGCCATCGCCTGGATGCTGCAGCCGATGCTCAGCTCCGAGCGCATCGGCGCGGTCACCGGCAACCCGCGCATCCGCACCCGCACCACGCTGCTGGGCCGCATGCAGGTGGGCGAGTTCTCTTCGATCATCGGGCTCATCAAGCGCTCGCAGCAGCTGGTGGGCACGCTGTTCACCGTCTCGGGCGTGCTGGCGATGTTCCGCCGCCGCGCGGTGATCGACGTGGGCTTCTGGAGCCCCGACGTGCTCACCGAGGACATCGACATGAGCTGGAAGCTGCAGCTGGGCGGCTGGAAGCTGCGCTTCGAGCCGCGCGCGCTGTGCTGGATCCTGATGCCCGAGACCTTGCGCGGCCTCTGGAAGCAGCGTCTGCGCTGGGCCGTGGGCGGCATCCAGACCATGCTGCGCTACACCCCGCGCATCCTGAACCCGCGCAACTGGCGCATGTGGCTGATCTATGCCGAGTACATGGTGAGCGTGGTGTGGGCTTATGCGATGGCGCTGGTGCTGGCCATCGGCCTGGCGCGCCCTTTCCTCCCGGAAGACTCGCCCTGGCACTCGGCGCTGCTGCCGCACTGGCAGGGCACGCTGCTGGCCATGACCTGCATCCTGCAGATGCTCGTGAGCCTGTGGATCGACCGCCGCTACGACAAGGACCTGCTGCGCTATTTCGCCGGAACGATCTGGTACCCGATCGCTTTCTGGACCATCACGATGGCGGCCACCGTCGTCGCTTTACCCAAAGCTCTGATACGCCGTCGCGGCAAGCGCGCGGTGTGGACGAGCCCTGACCGAGGAGTCTCCGATGCCCCGTGAATCCAATGCCCATGCCATCCATCTTCAAGCCGAGGCCTATGCCGACGCGCCGCCCCCGGCGCGGGGCCGTTCGTGGGGCCAGCCCGCGGGCGAAGAGCCCATCATCGACGCCGCGCGCATGCCGCTGCGCGCCTACGGCAACAGCCGCTCGCCCCAGCGCAAGCTGGCCATGTACCTGTGGCTGCGCGTGCTGCGCCCGGCCGTCACCGTGGCCGTCTGGTTCTGCGCTGTCTGGTATGCGTGGCCCTACGTGCTGGGTGCGCGCTCGCAGCCTGAGGTGCTGCACCTGCTGGCGCTGTACGCCGTGGTCATCGCCGCGATCCTGGGCGCGATGCTGATGATGGGCCCGCTGCGCCGCCGCCAGCAGGAGCGCGAGACACAACCCGACCAGGAACAGTCGTCGCTCTTCGCGCTGGCTTCCTACATCGAGGTGCCGCCCGCGCGCCTGTCGGCCTGGCAACGTGCGCGCCAGCTGCTGGCGCACCACGACACCCACGGCCAGCTGCGCGATGCGGTCGACACCGCGCCTGGTGCCCTGGAACCCGAGGCCATGCCCCGGCGCCACGCCGGCGCGGCGCGCTGATGCTGGGTTGAGCTGAAGGGGGACGTCCACGTCCGTGCAGGGGTTTAGAGGCGGTGCTTCAATCGCCGCCGGCGAATCGCTTAGCCATGCTTAGCCATCGCTTCGGAACCTCTTCAAGGACATTCATGGATCTCCAGCTTCAGGACCAGCACGTTCTCATCACCGGCGGCAGCAAGGGCATCGGCCTGGCCTGTGCGCTGGGCTTCCTGCGCGAAGGCGCGCGCGTGAGCCTGGTCTCGCGCGACCTGCAGAACCTGGAACAGGGCCGCAAGGCCCTGGCCGAGGCCTTCGCCCAAGCCGAGGGCCGCGTCGCGGTGCATGCCGCCGACCTCAAGGACGCCGCGAGCGCCGTGGCTGCCCTCGATGCGGCCGAGCAGGCCTTCGGCCCCGTCGACGTGCTCGTCAACTCCGCCGGCGCCGCCCGCCGCACCCCTCCCGACGACCTGACCCCCACAGCGTGGCACGACGCGATGGACGCGAAGTACTTCACCTACATCCACATGATCGACCCCGTGGTCAAGCGCATGGGCCAGCGCGGCCGCGGCGCCATCGTCAACGTGATCGGCCAGGGCGGCAAGGTTGCCAGCCCCGTGCACATGGCAGGCGGCGCGGCCAATGCGGCCCTGATGCTGGTGAGCGCCGGCATGGCCGCCGCCTATGCCGCCAAGGGCGTGCGCGTGAACGCCGTAAACCCCGGCCTCACGCTGACCGCCAGGCTGCAGGAAGGCATGAAGGCCGATGCGAAGCTGCAGGGCATAGCCACCGACGAGGCGCTGAAACGTGCGACCGCGCGATTGCCGCTGGGGCGCATCGCGACGCCGGAAGAGATTGCGAACACGGTGGTGTTTCTGGCGTCGCCGAAGGCGAGCTATGTGACGGGGGCGATCGTGGCGATGGATGGGGCGGTGACGCCGATGATTTGAGCGCGCGCGCTTCGAGCGCCGCCGCCCTCACCCCGGCCCTCTCCCCAAGGGGAGAGGGAGTAAGACCCCGAGGCCGAGCGCAGCGATGGCCCGAATTGTGTTGAGGGCCGAGCGAAGCGATGGCCCGCCCGAAGCCCTTCTGGGTGCGCCGAGGAGCGGAGCGTTTCGCGGATCAGGGCTTGCAGCTGTCTGAGCCGAAGGCGAGTTCTGCAAGACCCCGCGAAACGCGAGCACCGCAGGTTGCCCCGCAGCGAAGCGTAGGGGTCGCACACAGCAGGGTCGCCTTTCTTTTGCCTACTTTTCTTTGGCGAAGCAAAGAAAAGTAGGTCGGCCGCCGGGCCGAGACCCGGCCAGCCCCCTCAAAAAATCAACCCCCGCCAGTCAGCGCCTCGAATCTGAGGGCAAGGAAATCAACCAACGCCCTCACCCGCGCCGGCACAAACCGCCCACTAGGCAGCAGTGCATGCAACGGATAAGGCTCCGTCTCCCAGTCCGTCATGAGGTGCACCAGCCGCCCGCTGCGAATATCGTCCCGCACATCCAGCGCCGACTTCAGCGTGATGCCATACCCCCCCACCGCCCACTCCCGCGCAAGCGCCGCATCGTCCACGCTGCGATCGCCACCCACCCGCACTTCCGTCCACTGCCCGTTCTGCGCAAAGCGCCACACCCGGTGCCGCCGCCCGCCCCGGTTGAAGATCAGGCAGTTGTGATGCACAAGGTCCTGCGGCGTCTTCGGCGCCTGATGGCGGCGCAGGTACTCGGGCGATGCGGTCAACAGCGGATTGGTCACCGCCAGGTGGCGCGCCACCAGCCGCGAATCGGCCAGCGCGCCGTAACGCAGCGCCACGTCCACCTCGTCGCGCATCACATCGAGCGGCCGGTCGCCGACCGACAGCGACAGCTGCACGCCGGTGTGCAGTGCAAGGAACTCGTCGAACCACGGCAGCAGCGTGCTGCGCGTCAAGTCCGAGGGCGCCGCCACCCGCAGCGTGCCGACCAGCTCGCCGCGGTCGGCCGTGACCAGCGACTCGCCCTCGTCGAGCAGCTCGAAGGCGCGCACCGCGTAGTCCAGCAGCGTCTGGCCCTGCGGCGTGAGGCGCATCGCGCGCGTGGAACGCTCGAAGAGACGTGCGCCCAGCTGCGTTTCCAGCCGCTTGAGCGTGGCGCTGGCCGCCGCGGGCGTGATGCCCAGCGCATGGGCCGCGGCCGTGAGCGTGCCGCCGCGCGCCGTCTGCACCAGCACCCGCAGATCGGATGTATTTTCAATTTTCATTTGAATGTGTTGCCAATAAACACCCGCTTATCAAGCATCGGTTGCAATCCTACAGTCGAGGCATTGTTGTTTCATTCAAGGACCCCGCCATGAAAGCCATCGGCTACTACCAAGCGCTTCCCATCGACAACGCCGAATCGCTGCAGGACATCGAACTGCCCGCGCCCGTGCCCGGCCCCCGCGACCTGCTGGTGCGCGTGAAGGCGGTGTCGGTCAACCCGGTGGACACCAAGGTCCGCAAGAACGCCGCGCCCGAAGCCGGCCAGGCCAAGGTGCTGGGCTGGGATGCGGTCGGCACCGTCGAGGCCATCGGCAGCGAGGTGCAGAACTTCAAGATGGGCGACCGCGTGTACTACGCCGGCTCGATCATCCGCCCCGGCGCCAATTCGGAACTGCACGCGGTGGACGAGCGCATCGCCGCCATCGCGCCCAAGACCCTGGACGACGCGCAGGCCGCCGCGCTGCCGCTGACCACCATCACCGCGTACGAACTGCTGTTCGACCGCCTGCAGGTGCCCAAGGGCGGCGGCGAAGGCCAGACGCTGCTGATCACCGGCGGTGCGGGCGGCGTGGGCTCGATCCTCATCCAGCTCGCGCGCCAGCTCACGCAGCTGCGCGTCGTCGCCACCGCTTCGCGCCCCGAAACCCGCGAGTGGTGCCTGTCGCTCGGCGCGCACACGGTCATCGACCATTCGAAGCCGCTGGCCGCCGAGCTCAAGGCCGCCGGCATCGGCGAAGTGGACATGGTCGCCAGCCTCACGCAGACCGAGCAGCACTACGCGCAGATCATCGAGAGCCTCAAGCCCCAGGGCCAGCTCGCGGTGATCGACGACATGAAGGTGCTCGACGCGATGCCGCTGAAGACCAAGTGCATCTCGCTGCACTGGGAAATGATGTTCACCCGCTCGCGCTTCACCACGCCCGACATCGCCGAGCAGGGCAAGCTGCTGGCCGAAGTGGCCGCGCTGGTCGACGCGGGCCGCATCCGCACGACGGCCAATGCGAGCTTCGGCACCATCAACGCCGCAAATTTGAAGAAGGCGCATGCGCTGATCGAAAGCGGCAAGGCGCAGGGCAAGGTGGTGCTGGCGGGGTTCTGATCGGAGTCAGCACAATCGGTCGCATGACCGACAACGCTCAACCCCTCATTGAGTTCGAAACCCCGCGGCTGCGGCTGCGTCAATGGCGCGAGAGCGATCGCGCGCCGTTCGCTGCGATGGCCGCTGACCCGCAGGTGATGGAATTCCTGCTGCCCTTGCCCACGCGCGCCGACAGCGACGCGCTGATCGAACGCCTCGAAGCGCGCATCGCCGAAAAGGGCTGGGGCTTCTGGGCGGTCGAGCACAAGGCAACGGGTGAATTCATCGGCTTCACCGGGCTGAACGTGCCGCTGGCCACGCTGCCCTTTTCACCGTGCGTGGAAATCGGCTGGCGCCTGGCGCGCCATGCATGGGGCCAGGGGCTGGCGACCGAGGCTGCACGCGGCGCGATGCGGGTGGGCTTCGAACGGCTGGCGCTCGAGGAGATCGTGGCCTTCACCGCCGTCGGCAACCTGCGCTCGGCGGCGGTGATGGAACGCATCGGCATGCGCGAGGACGTGGCTGGCGCGTTCGACCATCCGCTGGTGCCCGAAGGCCATGCGCTGCGTGCGCACCGGCTTTTCCGGATCGGGCGCGCGCAGCACTGAAGGAGATTCGGGCAGCTTGCCGCGCGATGTTTACGGCGTCTTCGCCCGCGCCACGCGCCACACCGCATTGCCCACGTCGTCGGCCACCAGCAGCGCGCCGCTCTTGTCCAGCGCCACGCCCACCGGACGGCCCTGGGCCTTTTCGTCGGCGGTGAGGAAGCCGGTGAGGATGTCCACCGGCGGCCCGCTGGGCTTGCCGCCGATGAAGGGCACGAACACCACCTTGTAGCCCGACTTGGGCTTGCGGTTCCACGAGCCGTGCTCGCCGACGAAGACGCCGCTCGCGAACTCGGGCGGCATGCCGCGCGCGTGCGAGAAGGCCATGCCCAGCGGCGCGACGTGCGAGCCCAGCGCGTAGTCGGGCGCGATGGCCTTGGCCGCCATCTCGGGGTTCTGCGGCGTCACGCGCGCATCGACGATGCCGCCGTAATAGGTCCAGGGCCAGCCGTAGAAGGCGCCGTCCTTCACCGAGGTGAGGTAGTCGGGCACCAGGTCGCTGCCGATCTCGTCGCGCTCGTTCACCACGGTCCAGAGCACGTTGGTGTCGGGGTCCCAGCCCATGCCGTTGGGGTTGCGCAGGCCGCTCGCGAAGAGGCGCTTTTCGCCGGTCTTGGCGTCGACCTCCCAGATCGCGGCGCGGCCTTCCTCGGCTGCGAGGCCGTTCTCGCCGATGTTGCTGTTGGAGCCGACCGTGACGTAGAGCTTGGTGCCGTCGGCGTTGGCGATCACGTTCTTGGTCCAGTGGTGGTTGATGCCCGCCGGAAGCGGCGTGACCACGGTCGGGGTGGCCTTCACCGAGGTCTCGCCTTCGGTGTAGGGCACCTTCACGAGCGCATCGGCGTTCGCGATGAAGAGCTCGTTGCCCACCAGCGCCATGCCGAAGGGCGACATCAGGTTGGACATGAACACCTGCTTCACCTCGGCCACGCCGTCGCCGTCGGCATCGCGCAGCAGGGTGATGCGGTTGGCGCTGGGCACGCCCGCGCCGGCGCGGGCCATGACCTTGCCCATGACCCAGTTGCGCACCTTGGCGATGGGGCCGTCGCCGCCGTCGCCGGCGCCTTCGGGCTTGGGCGGCTTGTTGCTTTCGGCGACCAGCACGTCGCCGTTGGGCAGCGTGTAGACCCAGCGCGGATGGTCCAGCCCGCGCGCAAGCGCGGTGACGCGCAGGCCCTCGGCCGGCGTGGGCATGGCGGTGTCGGTCCAGCCGACGGCCGGCGCGACGTTGACGGTGGGGATCAGTGTCTTGTTGGGCTCGACCAGTTGCGGGCGCGGGCCGGTCGTGACTTCGGGGGTCAGCTTGGCGGCCTCGCCGCAGCCGGCCACGAGCAGGGCGCTGGCGACGGCGAGGGCGGAGGCCTGCCAAACCCTGGAAGACTGCGAGGAGGCGATGCGGGCGGGTGCGTTCATGCGGGAATCCTTGCGCGGCGGGGGCCGCAGATCGCGCGAATGATCCACCGGCGCCCGGCGCCGGCGTTGTCGGTCGTAGGCGCTTTCTGCCGTGGGAGCACTTGAGTCGCGCATCGCCGCTACCATCGCCGGATGACCGACGACCTGTTCCGTGCCGACGCCTACCTGCGCACCTGCGACGCCCGCATCCTGCGCATCGACGAGGCCGGCATCGTGCTGGACCGCACGGTGTTCTATCCGCTGGGCGGCGGACAGGCCGGAGACAGCGGCGTGCTGGTCCTGGCCGACGGCCGCGAGGTGTTGATTGCGGACACCCGCAAGGCCAAAAACGAGGAAGGCCAGCCCACCGACGAGTTCCTGCATGTGGCGGCGCCCGAACAGGCCGAGTTGCTGGCCGCGCTGAAGCCCGGCGACACAGTCACCGCCCGCCTCGACTGGGAGCGCCGCCACCGGCTGATGCGCTTTCACACCGCCACCCACCTGCTGTGCCACCTGGTGCCGCAACCGGTGAACGGCTGCTCCATCACGCCCGACTACGCGCGCCTCGATTTCCACATGACCGACCCGCTCGACAAGGACGCGCTCACCGCCCGCCTCGCCCGGCTGGTCGAAGCGGCCCACCCGCTGACGGTGGGGGCCATCACCGACGAAGAGCTCGATGCGAACCCGGCCCTCGTCAAGAGCATGAGCGTGCAGCCCCCGCGCGGCACGGGCACGGTGCGCACCATCCGCATCGGCGCCGAGGGTGCACCGCAGATCGACTTTCAGCCCTGCGGCGGCACGCATGTTGCGAACACCGCCGAGATCGGCGCCGTGGTTGTCACCAAGATCGAGAAGAAAAGCGCCAACAGCCGGCGCGTGGTGCTGGGCTGGGCGACTGCCGCGGCCTGACTGACATCCGGAACTTCGCCCAGCCCTACTGCTCCGACTGACGGCATGATCTTTTCGCGCACCCTTTTCGCTACGCTCTTGATAGCAGCCGCCGCAGCCAGCATGCCGGCCGCGGCGCAATTGGCATCCAAAACCGGGGCCGTGGTCACCACCCCCCATGTGCGCGCCGAACTGGTCGCCCATGCGCCCGATGGCGTTTCGCCCGGCGCGCAGGTCTGGGTGGGGCTGCAGATCGCCCACCAGCCCGAGTGGCACACCTACTGGAAGAACGCCGGCGATTCCGGCCTGCCCACCGAGCTTGCCTGGACGCTGCCGGCCGGCGTCTCCACCGGCGACATCGCCTGGCCGGTGCCCGAGAAGATCCCCGTCGGCAACCTCGCCAACTACGGCTACGAGAACACCGTGCTGCTGCCCGTGCCGCTGGAGGTGTCCACGCTCTACAGGCCGCCGGTGGCCCTGGGCGGCACGCCGGCCCTGGACATCAAGCTCAAGGCCTCCTGGCTGGTCTGCCGGAAGGAGTGCATCCCCGAAGAAGGCGAATTCACGCTCGCGCTGCCGCTGCAGGGCTCCACCGCGCTGCACAAGGCCGAGTTCGACGCCGCGCAGGCGGCGCTTCCGCAGCCGCTGGCCAAACCGGGAAACATCGAGGTCAATGGCAACAACCTGCAAGTAAAGCTCGAAGGCCTGCCGGCCGCCGCACAGGGCAAGACGCTGGACTTCTTCCCCGAGACCCCCGAGGTGATCCGCACCGCGGCCGTTTCCGGCAAGGACTGGACCCAATCCTGGCAAGGCGGCACCTGGACCGCGACGCTGCCGCTGGCCGACCAGCGCAGCGCGAGCCCCACGGTCATGCCCTTGGTGGTGGCGCTGGCCGAGGCCGACCGCCAACCGGGCCAGCCGGTGGCGTGGCGCACGGAAGCGCCGGTCGCGGGCACCTGGCCCGCCGCCACGACGCGCGCCGAGGTGTCGCCCGCGCTGCAGGCCGCGCTCGCGGCCAACGCAGCCAACGCCACCGTCGGCACCTCACCCGCCCTGAACACCCCCTCTTCCACCACCTTCATCGCCGCGCTCTTCGGCGCGCTGCTCGGCGGCCTGCTGCTCAACCTGATGCCCTGCGTATTCCCGATCCTCGCGATCAAGGTGCTGGGCTTCGCGCGGCAGGCGGGCAACGCCAGCGCGCACCGCAAGGCGGGCCTGGCCTACACGGGCGGCGTGATGCTGTCCTTCCTTGCGCTGGGCGGCGCCATGCTGGCGCTGCGCGCGGCCGGCGCGCAACTCGGCTGGGGCTTCCAGTTGCAGTCGCCGGGCGTGGTGGCGGCGCTGGCGGCGCTGTTCACGCTGATGGGCCTCAACCTGGCGGGCGTGTTCGAGTTCGGCCGCGCGGCGCCCTCGTCGGTCTGCAGCGCGCAGGCCAAGCATCCGCTGGCCAACGACTTCCTCTCGGGCGTGCTCGCCGTGGTGATCGCCTCGCCCTGCACCGCGCCGTTCATGGGCGTGTCGCTGGGTTTCGCGATCGGCCTGCCCGCCGCCCAGGCGCTGCTGCTGTTCGCGGCGCTGGGCTTCGGCCTGGCCCTGCCGTATCTCGTGGCCGGCTTCGTGCCCGCCATCGCCCACCTGCTGCCCAAGCCCGGCCCGTGGATGGGCACGCTGCGCCGCCTGCTGGCCTTTCCGATGTTCGCCACCGTGGCGTGGCTGGTGTGGATCCTGGGCCAGCAAAGCGGCATCGACGGCGCGGGCACGCTGCTGGCGCTGCTGGTGTGCATGGCGGCCGTCGTGTGGGCGCTCACGCTGCGCGGCCGCACGCGGCTGGTGATCGCCACCGTGCTGATCGCTTTCACGGCGCTGCTCACCGGCGCCATCGGACGCAACGTGCTGCAGGTCGTCGAACCGGCAACGATCGCCGCGGGCGGCGCCAACCAGCGCTGGCAGCCCTGGTCCGCCGAGCGCGTGAGCCAGATATCGGCCGCCGGCCAGCCGGTGTTCATCGACTTCACCGCCGCCTGGTGCGTGACCTGCCAGTACAACAAGAAGAACACGCTGGCCGATGCGGAGGTGCTGGCCGATTTCGACGCCAGGAAGGTCGCGATGCTGCGCGCCGACTGGACCCGCCGCGACCCCGCCATCACCGCCGCGCTCACCGCGCTCGGCCGCAGCGGCGTGCCGGTGTACGTGCTGCAGGCGCCGGGCAAGGCGCCTGTTGTACTGACCGAAATCCTCAGCAAGGACGAGGTCCGCGCGGCGCTCGCCGCGCTTTGACCACCCGCCGGACATGGGTTGTCACACGCACTTGAAGAAACCGTTCTAAGCTGCCGTTGACGTTTGGAATTTTCTAATGGAGCTCAAGTTGGCCATGTCTCTTTCGCCCACCTCCGACTCGCGTTCCCTGCGCGCCGCCCGACAAGCCCGCGCCGCCCTGAGCCGGGCCTCGCGCCGCGCCGTGGTTGCCGCCGCCGTGGCGCTGGGCGCCACCTTCCTCATGGGCGCCAACGCCTTCGCCGCGCCCACCGTCGGCCAGCAGGCACCCGATTTCGTGGCCGTGGACACCGCCGGCACCAAGCACAAGCTTTCGGATTTCGCCGGCAAGTTCGTGGTGCTCGAATGGACCAACCCCGGCTGCCCCTTCGTGCGCAAGCACTACGGCAGCGGCAACATGCCCGCCACGCAGAAGGCCGCCACCGCCAAGGGCGTGGTGTGGCTGGCCATCAACTCCACCGAGCGCGCCGCGAGCGACTACCTGAAGCCCGACGCGCTCGATGCCTGGATGAAGTCGCAATCGGCCGCGGCCACCGCCGTGCTGATGGACGAGGACGGCGTGATCGGCCAGGCCTACGGCGCGCGCACCACGCCGCACATCTTCATCATCGACCCCAAGGGCACACTGGTGTATGCGGGCGGCATCGACAGCATCGCCTCGGCGCGCGCGGACGACATCAAGACCGCGACCAACTACGTGAACCAGGCGCTGGGCGAAGCCTTCGGCGGCAAGGCGATCTCGGTCGCCAGCACGCGGCCCTACGGCTGCTCGATCAAGTACAAGAGCTGAACGCGTGACAGCTACCTGACCCGCGCAGTCAGGTAGCGGTCGGGAACCCCGGCCTACCCTTGTGGCTACACATCGCAAGGGGACAAACCAAATGAACACCGCGCCCTCCGCCGCGCAACAAGGCTTGGCCGCCCGCGCCGTTCCAGCCGCTCCCTCTTCTTCTTCGAAATTCGCCACGGTCCTGCGCGTGACCGGCGGCAATTTCATGGAGATGTTCGACTTCTTCCTGTTCGGCTTCTACGCCACGCAGATCTCGAAGGCCTTCTTCCCCGCAGGCAACGAGTACGCCTCGCTGATGCTGACCTTCATGACCTTCGGCGCGGGCTTCCTGATGCGGCCGCTGGGCGCGATCTTCCTGGGCGCGTATGTGGACCGCGTCGGCCGGCGCAAGGGACTGATCGTCACTCTCGCGCTGATGGCCGTCGGCACGTTGCTGATCGCCTGCGTGCCGGCCTACGCGACCATCGGCATCGCGGCGCCGCTGCTGGTGCTCGTCGGTCGGCTGCTGCAAGGCTTTTCGGCCGGCGTGGAGCTCGGCGGCGTGTCGGTGTACCTCTCGGAGATGGCCACGCCGGGCCGCAAGGGCTTCTACGTGAGCTGGCAGTCGGCCAGCCAGCAGGTGGCCATCGTCGTGGCGGCGGCGCTGGGCTACTGGCTCAACGTGACCTACTCCTCGCAGGAGATCGGCGACTTCTACTGGCGCGTGCCCTTCTTCGTCGGCTGCCTGATCGTGCCGGTGCTCTTCGTCATCCGTCGTTCGCTGCAGGAGACCGAGGAGTTCATGGCGCGCAAGCACCGCCCCGATGCGCGCGAGATCTTCCAGTCGATGGTCGCCAACTGGGGCCTCGTGGTCGCCGGGATGATGCTGGTGTCGATGACCACCGTGTCGTTCTACCTGATCACCGTCTACACGCCCACCTTCGGCAAGGCCGTGCTGCACCTGAGCACCACCGATGCGCTGGTCGTCACGCTGTGCGTGGCGATCTCCAACTTCATCTGGCTGCCGATCATGGGCGCGCTCTCGGACCGCGTGGGGCGCAAGCCGCTGCTGATTTTGTTCACGGTGCTGACCATCCTCACCGCGTACCCGTCGCTCAAGTGGCTGGTGGGCGCGCCGAGCTTCGCGCGCATGCTCGAAGTGGAGCTGTGGCTGTCGTTCCTCTACGCAAGCTACAACGGCGCGATGGTGGTGGCGCTGACCGAGGTGATGCCGGTCAATGTGCGCACCGCCGGCTTCTCGCTGGCGTACAGCCTGGCGACGGCGCTGTTCGGCGGCTTCACGCCGGCCATCGCGACCGGGCTGATCGAGATGACCGGCGACAAAGGCGCGCCGGGGCTGTGGATGACGGCCGCGGCCATCTGCGGGCTGATTGCGACGCTGGTGCTCTACCGGCGCAATGCGCGTCCGGCGAGCCCCACCGATACGGGGCGGGTGCCGGCGGTCTGATCCGCCGCCCGGCCCGCCGGCGCGAGCCCCTGCGACAATCGCCGGATGCCTTTCGCCCCACTGCAAAACGACACTTTCCTGCGAGCCTGCTGGCGCCAGGCCACCGATCACACCCCCGTCTGGCTGATGCGCCAGGCCGGCCGCTACCTCCCGGAGTACGTCGCCACCCGCGCCAGGGCGGGCAGCTTCATGGGACTGGCCACCAACACCGACTACGCCACCGAAGTCACGCTTCAGCCGCTCGCGCGCTACCCGCTGGACGCGGCGATCCTGTTCTCCGACATCCTCACCGTGCCCGACGCCATGGGCCTGGGCCTGTCGTTCGAGGCCGGCGAAGGGCCGCGCTTTGCACACCCGGTGCGCGACGAAGCCGCCGTGGCCGCACTCGAAGTGCCCGACATGGAAAAGCTGCGCTACGTGTTCAGTGCCGTGGCCTCGATCCGCAAGGCGCTCGATGGCCGGGTGCCGCTGATCGGCTTTTCAGGCAGCCCCTGGACGCTGGCCTGCTACATGGTGGAGGGCGCCGGTTCCAGCGACTACCGGCTGGTCAAGAGCATGCTCTACGGCCGCCCCGACCTGATGCACCGCATCCTCGCGGTGAATGCCGATTCGGTCGCCACCTACCTCAATGCGCAGATCGACGCCGGCGCGCAGGCCGTGATGGTGTTCGACAGCTGGGGCGGCGTGTTGGCCGACGGCGCCTTCCAGGAATTCAGCCTCGCCTATACGGCGCGCGTGCTGGCGGGCATCAAGCGCACCGGCGCCGACGGCCAGCCCGTGCCGCGCATCGTGTTCACCAAGGGCGGCGGCCTATGGCTGGACGCCATGCGCGCGCTCGATTGCGAAGTGCTCGGCGTCGACTGGACGGTGAACCTGGCCGCCGCGCGCCGCCAGGTCGCCGAAGGCAGCGACGGCAAGGCCAAGGCGCTGCAGGGCAACATCGACCCCAACGTGCTGTTCGCGCCGCCCGCGCAGATCGAAGCCGAAGTGGCGAAGGTGCTGCAGGCTTTCGGCAAGCCCCATGCCGACCGCAACGCCGCGGGTCCGACGCACATCTTCAACCTGGGCCACGGCATCAGCCAGTTCACGCCGCCGGACCATGTGGCGGCGCTGGTGCAAGCTGTGCACAGCCAATCGCGCGCCCTGCGCGGCTGAAACTGTTAACTAGGGCCGGCCGCGCGAAAGGCGGCTGCGCGCCCCTGAAAAACGTTCCGCGGCGGTTTGTCAAGCCTAAAAACGGTGTAGGGAGGCAGACTTATGCACAAAACAAGTGTTGCAGTGCGGAAGATTATCTGAGGGGTGCCCTTCTTTGCTCCCAAACCAATAGCACGCGCAAGTTGTTGATTTATATAGGATTTGAACTTTGCTTTTTTTTGGGGCAATCCAGCGAGAGCCTTGATTTTCAAGGCTCTCCGGCCCGTCGAGCCTTGTTGTCAACAAAGTTATCCACAGAAACTCTGGATGGATGCCAAAGCGCTGAAAAATCAACGACTTAAGCGATTTAGCTCAAAGTCGCATTAACAACCCTTGCCAACAAGGTCACCCATTTCCACCGCCCGCTCCGCCCCCGAAAACGGCGCCCCCACGACCGGCGGCGCCGACGCGCCTGCACCTCCGGCCGCGCCCGCCGACCTGGCCTGGCGGCTGGACATCGCCGTGCAGACGCCCGCGCATGCCGCGCTCGGCGACCTGCTGAGCTACGCCAGCGCGGCGCCGCTCGTGCCCGGCACGCTGGTGCGGGTGCCGCTGGGGCGGCGCGAGGTGCTGGGCGTGGTCTGGAACGAAGCGGCCTCGCTGGACGGCGCCGAGCCCGACATGGCGCTCAAGCCCGTGGGCGCCGCGCTCGATGCGCTGGCGCCGCTGGGCGAGGCCTGGCGCGACCTCGTGGCCTTTGCCGGGCGCTACTACCAGCGCTCCATCGGCGAGATCGCCCTGGCCTCCCTGCCGCCGCAGTTGCGCGACCTGACGACCACCCAGCTCGCGCGCCGCCTCAAGCGCAAGACGACGACCGGCCCCGTCGCCCAGACCGCCGAAGCCGCCAACCTGATCGCCCTGAGTGCGGAGCAGACCGCCGCGCTGGCCCGCATCGAGGCCGAAAGCGGCACCTTCCTGCTGGTCGGCAGCACCGGCAGCGGCAAGACCGAGGTCTACCTGCGCTGCGTGGCCGACCTGCTGGCGCGCGACCCCGAAGCGCAGGCGCTGGTGATGGTGCCCGAGATCAACCTCACGCCCCAACTGGAAGCACGTTTCAAGGCGCGCTTCGGCGACGAGGCCGTCGTGTCGCTGCACAGCGGCATGACGAACCCGCAGCGCCTGGCGAGCTGGCTCGCGGCGCACAGCGGCGCCGCGCGCATTGTGCTGGGCACGCGCATGGCGGTGTTCGCGTCGATCCCGGGGCTGAAGCTGATCGTGGTCGACGAGGAGCACGACCCCAGCTACAAGCAGCAGGAAGGCGCGCGCTACTCCGCGCGCGACCTCGCGGTGTGGCGCGGCCAGCGCGAAGGCGCGAAGGTGATCCTCGGCTCGGCCACGCCTTCGCTCGAGAGCTGGCACCAGAGCCGCCCCGCCGAAGGCGAGGACCCGGGCGGGCGCTACGTGCGGCTGGAGATGCCGTCGCGCATCGGCGCGGGCGAACTGCCCGCGGTGCGGCTGGTGGACATGAACCTGCAGCCGCCCAAGACGGTGCTCTCGGGCGCGCTGCTGGACGCCATCGGCCAGCGCATCGCGCGCGGCGAGCAGAGCATGATCTTCCTGAACCGCCGCGGCTACGCGCCGGTGCTGGCCTGCGGCGACTGCGGCTGGAAAAGCGAATGCCCGCACTGCAGCGCCTACCGCGTGTTCCACAAGATCGACCGCACGCTGCGCTGCCACCACTGCGGCTTTGCCGAGCGCGTGCCCCGCGCCTGCCCGGCCTGCGGCAACCCCGACATCGCACCGGTGGGCCGCGGCACCGAGCGGCTCGAAGAGCACCTGGCCGAACTGTTCGCCCACGTGAAGCGGCCCGACGGCAGCGCGGTGCGCATCGCGCGCATCGACGCCGACAGCACCAAGAAACAGGGCGCGCTCGAATCGCAGCTCGCCGCCGTGCATGCGGGCGAGGTCGATGTGCTGGTCGGCACGCAGATGATCGCCAAGGGCCACGACTTCCGGCGCATCACGCTGGTGGCGGCGGTCAACCCCGACGGCGCGCTGTTCTCCAGCGACTTTCGCGCGCCCGAGCGGCTGTTCAGCCTCTTGATGCAGTCGGCCGGACGCGCCGGACGCGACGCCGCCTACCTGGCCGCGCAGGGCGCCACGGCCGAGATGTGGATCCAGACCTTCCATTCGCAGCACCCGCTCTTCATGGCGCTGCGCAAGCACGACTACGCCGCGTTCGCGAAGCAGCAGCTGGACGAGCGCCTGGCCGCCGCGATGCCGCCCTTCGCCTTCCAGGCGCTGCTGCGCGCCGATGCGCGCGAGCAATCGGTGGCGCAGGCCTTCCTGAACATCGCAGCCGACGCGGCCGAGGCCCTGCCGGGCGCGGACATCGTCACGCGCTACCCCGCCGTGCCGCTCGCGATCCAGCGGGTGGCCAACGTGGAGCGCGCGCAGTTGCTCATCGAAAGCCCCTCGCGCGCCGCGCTGCAACGGCTGCTGGCGGCCTGGCAGCCGCTGCTGCACGAACTGCGCCGCACGCCCGAGGGCAAAGGCGTGATCCGCTGGCTCATCGACGTCGATCCGCACAGCATCTGAGCCGGTTGTCCTGCATGGCAAGACGGTGCGCCGCGCAAAGGTATGTCGGCATGAAAACCCTCTTCGCCCACACGGTCCGTTGCGCCGGGCTCGGACTCTCTTTGGCGGTGGCCTCAACGCTCGCGCTGGCGCAGCAACAGCCCGCCGCTGCCGCATCGGACGGCGGACCGGGAGCCGCGCTGACCGCCAAGCTGCAGTCGCTCGCGCCGCAACTGGAGCGCAATGCCTTTCGCCGCCCGCTTTCTCTGGAATCCAGCGAGGCGTCGGACCGGCTGAGCGGCGACGTCTATGCGCTGGTCGATCACCCCTTCGCCCAGGTGAGCGGCGCCCTGCGCGAGCCGGCGGCCTGGTGCCAGGTGCTGATGCTTCACCTGAACACCAAGCATTGCGCGGTCAAGGGCGGCGGCGGCACGCTGGCCGTGGCCGTCGGCCGCAAGTTCGACCAGCCGCTGTCGGACGCGCAGAACATCGCCTTCGGCTACAGCGTGGGCAAGGCGGATGCGAACTACCTGAACGTGCGCCTGAGCGCGGCCACCGGCCCGCTCTCCACGCGCGACTACAGCATCGTGTTCGAGGCCGCGCCGGCCGGCGCCGACAAGACCGCCATCCACATGCGCTACGCCTATGCCTACGGCACCGCCGCGCGGCTGGCGATGAAGGGCTATCTCGCCACGCTGGGCAGCGACAAGGTCGGCTTCACGCCCGCGGAACAGGGCGGCAACATCGGCGGCGTGCGTGGCGTGGTGGAGCGCAACACCATGCGCTACTACCTGGCGATCGACAGCTATCTGGATGCGCCCGCGCCGGCGCAGCTGACGCAGCGCCTGAACGCATGGTTCGACGCCACGGAGCAGTACGCCAAGCAACTGCACGAGATCGACAGGAACGACTACCTCGCGATGAAGCGCCACGAGTTCGAGCGCATGGCCAAAGCCGCGCCCTGAAGAAGAAAAAGAAGAAGAAGAGTCGCGGGACAGTCCAGCGAGGTCGGCGAATTCAGTGGAAGCCCGTGGGCTCCTTGCCCATGTCGACGTAGCGCAACTCGTTGTGCCGGCGGCGCGCAATGCTGCCCGGCCATGCGAACACCACCAGGCTCAGCGCGCCGAGCGCGATGGACGATGCGGTGCCCAGCACCCCGGCATGCCACAGCCAGCCCGCGCCAGCGAGCCAGGCCACCCACAGGAGGATGCGAACCAGTATTGCCATCGTGCACCCCAGACATCTCTTTGACTTCGGTCCACTTTAGCAGCGCATCTGCAAACTCAAGCATTCGTCTGAAGAGATACCAATTCCTACGACTTAAGGCCTGCCCTGGGGTTACCCGGAAAAAATCTGAAAAAGGTATTGACGCAGGGCGGTGCCGCTGCTCAAGCTGTAACAGCGCGAAGCCGTCGCGGTTTCGTGTTTCCAAGCAAGCCTGTCCGCCCACTTCCGAGGTCGCCGTGAAACCGCCCAAGCTGCCGAAATCGCCGGGATCGCCGCCTCTGGGCGGCCCGATTCTGTGGTCCGCCTGTGTCTTCCTGGCCCTGGGCATGGGGGCGCCCGCTTCCGCGGCCGACATCGAGCTGCAGGGCCGCGAGCTGGTGGTGTCGGGCACGCTCGACGGCAGCGCGATCAAGACCTTCACCGACCTCCTGGCCAGCGGCTCGGTGCGCACCGTGGTGTTCGAAGACCTCTCGGGCGGCACCGCCGATGCGGCCGGCGCCTTTGCCGAAGCCATTCGCGCGAGCGGCGTCGACACCGAGATCCGCGGCCAATGCATGGCCGCCTGCGCCTACGCCTTCCTGGCCGGCAAGACGCACCGCTTCAGCTTCGGCTTCCAGGTCAACGGCATCCTGCTGCCGGTGGCGGCCCGGCCCACGGCGGCCGAGCTCGCGGTGCGGTGGCGCGGCGGCGAGGTGCACAAGACGCTGGCCGACTTCACGCCCTCGGCCCCGGCGGCGCAGTCCATGGATGCGAGCGCCCCTGCAAAGGACGCCGCGAAGGACACGGTCAAGGAAAACTGGCAGCCCGACCACGGCATCCTCTTCACCGCGAGCCCCACGCTCTTCGGCCGCAGCTACAACGCGTACTACTGCGACGGCACGCAGGGCCGCGATTTCTCCAAGTGCGAGCGGCTGTCGGACGCCGATCCCTACAAGCTGGGCGTGCTCACCCCTTAGGGCCGCTGGCCGCGCAGGCTCAGCGCAGCCACCCCACCGCCAGCGGAAAGCTGAAGAACGCCGCCACCGTCGTCCAAAGGATGATGCGTGCGATGCGGCCGTTGTCCGCGCCGAAGCGCTCGGCCAGCATCGACACGTTGCTCGCGCTCGGCAGCGCCGCGACCATCACGATCACCACCAGTGCCGAATGCGCGAGCGGCAGGCCCAGCGCGATGGCGCCATAGCCCAGCCCCCACACCAGCAGCGGATGCACCAGCAGCTTGACCGCCACCACCGGAAGCACATCGGCCAGCGGCGCCTTGTGCCCTGCGGTGCCGCCCGTTCCCATGGCCTGAGCGACCGCGGCGCTGGCCGCGTGCTCGCGCGCCAGCAATGCCGAGCGCGCCAGCACCGCACCGATGGTGAAGAGCGCCACGGGCGAGGCCGCATCCGCCAGCATCGCCACGGTGCGCTCGATGGGTCCGGGCAGTTGCCAGCGCGCCGCCGACAGCAGCACCCCCAGCAGGATCGACCACGGCATCGGATTGACCAGGATGCCGCGCAGCGCCTTGCGCGCCGCCAGCGAAGCGCCGCTGCGCCCCGCGACCCCCGCACCGCCGGCACCGTCGAGCCGCGACAGCGCAATGCACAGCGACGAAGTCACCACCAGGTCGAAGGCGATGGTGATGATCATCGGCCCGGCCGCCTGCGCGCCGAGGATCGCCACCAGCAGCGGCACGCCCATGAACCCGGTGTTGGGAAAGGCTGCCACCAGCGCGCCGAAGGCCGCGTCGTTCCAGCCGATGCGCGCATTGCGGGTGAGCATGACCACGCCCGCCACCACCGCCAGCGCGCTCGCGCCCCAGATGAGTGCCACGCTGCCGTCCAGCAATTGCGCGATCGGCGTGCCGGCACCGAAGCGCAGCAGCATGCACGGCAGCGCGAAATACAGCACGAAGGTGTTGAGGCCGGGAATCGCCTCCAGCGGCAGGAGACGGGCGCGGGCGGCGGCATAACCGGCCGCGATGAGCGCAAAGAAAGGGAAGGTGACGAGGAATACGGGCAGCACCCGCCGATTGTCGTTGCAGGCCCGCCAGGAGCGGGCCCGGCCTACACCGGGCCGGGGGGCGGCCCCGTATCATTGCCCGCTTTGCGCCTGCCGTTCCCCACGGCGTTTTCCGGTTCTCCCTCCCCCATGTCCCACGGTCTCAATCTCGCGCAGCAAGAAGCGGTCAACTACATGCACGGTCCCTGCCTGGTGCTCGCCGGCGCGGGCTCGGGCAAGACGCGCGTGATCACGCACAAGATCGGCCGGCTGATCCAGGCCGGCATGGAGCCCAAGCGCATTGCCGCCATCACCTTCACCAACAAGGCGGCCGCCGAGATGCGTGAGCGCGCGAAGGACCTGATCGGCAAGGACGCGCGCAAGGTCGTGGTCTGCACCTTCCACGCGCTGGGCGTGCGCATGATGCGCGAAGACGGCGCGGTGCTGGGCCTGAAGCCCGCCTTCAGCATCCTGGACAGCGACGATGTGACCAAGATATTGAAGGACGCCGGCGGCACCACCGACATCGCCACCGCCCGCATCTGGCAGTGGACCATCAGCAAGTGGAAGAACATGGGCCTCAACGCCCAGCAGGCCGCGGCCGCGGCGGTGGACGACAACGAGCGCATCACCGCCGAGGTCATGGGCCACTACCAGGAGCGGCTGCAGGCCTACCAGAGCGTCGACTTCGACGACCTCATCGGCATGCCGCTCAAGCTGCTCAATGACTTTCCCGAGGTGCGCGCCAAGTGGCAGGCCGCGCTCGGCCACATCCTGGTGGACGAATACCAGGACACCAACGCCACCCAGTACGAAGTGCTCAAGGCCCTGGCCGGCGAGCGCGGCCGCATCACCGCAGTGGGCGACGACGACCAGTCGATCTACGGCTGGCGCGGCGCCACGCTGGACAACCTGCGCAAGCTCCCGGTCGACTACCCGACGCTCAAGGTCATCAAGCTGGAGCAGAACTACCGCTCCACCAGCGCCATCCTGCGCGCGGCCAACAACGTGATCGGCCCCAACCCCAAGCTGTTTCCCAAGACGCTGTTCTCCGAGCTGGGCGAAGGCGAACCGGTGCGCATCGTCGATGCCGACACCGAGCAGCACGAGGCCGAGCGCGCGGTGGCGCGCATCGTGAGCCTGCGCGCGGGCGATGCATCCACGCAGGGCAAGCAGTACAAGGAGTTCCGCGACTTCGCGATCCTGTACCGCGCCAACCACCAGGCGCGCGTGTTCGAGCAGGCGCTGCGCCGCGCGCAGATTCCCTACAAGGTCTCGGGCGGCCAGAGCTTCTTCGACCGTGCCGAGATCAAGGACCTGTGCGGGTGGTTCCGCCTGTGGGTCAACAACGACGACGACCCCGCGTTCCTGCGCGCCATCACCACGCCCAAGCGCGGCATCGGCCACACCACGCTCGCGAGCCTGGGCACCTTCGCGAGCCAGTACAAGCTGAGCCTGTTCGCGGCCCTGTTCAGCCCGTCGCTGCCCAGCGTGATCCCCAAGCGCACGCTGGAGGGCGTGCACGAGTTCGGCCGCTACATCAACGACCTGGAATACCGCGCGCGCCGCACCATGGGCGCGGAAGACTCGCGCACCTTCATGCTCGACTGGCTCAAGGAGATCGACTACGAGCGCCATCTCTACGAAGGCGAAGACAGCGAGGCCGCCGCCGCCACGCGCTGGAACAACGTGCTGGAGTTCGTCGACTGGATGTCGCAGCGCGCCGGCGGTGCGCTGGACGACGCCTCGGGTGCCGACGACACCGGAACCGAACGCAAGAGCCTGCTCGAAGTGGCGCAGACCATCTCGCTGCTCTCCACCATCAGCGAGCGCGAGCAGGACCAGAACGTGGTCACGCTCTCCACGCTGCACGCCTCCAAGGGCCTCGAATGGCCGCACGTGATGCTCATCGGCGTGACCGAAGGGCTCTTGCCCTTCAAGCTGGACGACGACAACGGCCGCCAGAAGATGGTGAGCGACGAAACGACGCAGCGCCTGCAGGAAGAGCGCCGGCTGATGTACGTGGGCATCACCCGCGCGCAGCGAAGCCTGGCGGTGAGCTGGACCAAGAAGCGCAAGCAGGGCCGCGACATGGTGCCCTGCGTGCCGAGCCGCTTCATCGCCGAGATGGGCCTGGACAAGGCCACGACCCGCGAAGACCCGCGCGAGAAGCTCAAGGCGCTGCGCGCCGAGTTCGCGCAGAAGGCACAGGAAAGCGCGGCCGCGAAGGCGGCTGCGGCGGCGTCATGAAGGCGCGCTTCGCTTTCTGCGCCGCGCTCATGGCCCTGGTGCTCGGCGGCTGCGCGGCCCCGCAGGGCGGCACGCCCGGTTGCCCCGCCGACGCGCGCGAGCTGCCGCTGCCATCGCTCTACGGCCGATGGGAGGCCCGCTTCGACGGCCTGCCCGCCGTGTCCGTCGTGCAACTGGGCAAACACCCCGACTACGCCGGCGTGCGCGGCACCATCACGCGCAACGCCGGCGGCGGCGCCAAGCCCACGGTCGCGCAACTGGCGGGCGACGTCGACGACGAAGGGGCGCTCTCCATCGACGAATCGCAGGACGGCCGCGCCATCAGCGGCAACTGGGCCGGCACGCTGCAGCCTCGCTCCTGTGGACGCGAATTCAGAGGCACGTGGCGCAACGCCGCGGACGACACCACCCACCCGTTCGTGCTGACCAAGACCGGCGACGCCGAAGGAAAACAATGACCACCCGCACCCCTCCTTTCTTCAAGACCTCCAGGACCTTCGTGGCCGTCGCGGCATGCATGGGCGGTGCCGCGGCCTACGCGCAGGCCGTCGACAAGCCCGCCAGCCCGCTGGCCGATGCCCAGCTCACCTGGCAGCAATGCGCCGCGCTGGGCGCCAACAACGACGCGCGCCTGGCCTGCTTCGACCGCTGGGCGCAGCAGCAGACGCTGCCCTCGGTGTCGGTGCCCGTCGCGCCGCCGGTGCTGGCCAGCACGCAGCCGGCGCCGCCTGTGGACGGCTCGATCCCCGCCACCCGCGTGATCTCGGTGGCCACCAGCGAAGGCTGCCGCGACCGCCAATACTCGGCGCTCTCGCGTTTCTGGGAACTGGAGAACGCCACCGACTGCGGCACCTTCGGTTTCCGCGGCTACCGTCCGCTCACCGTGTCGGTCTCGGCCGCCACCAAGAAGCCCCAGACGCCGACCTCGCCCGCGCCCGACCACACCGGCGACCCCATCGCCTACCAGGCCAACGAGATGCGCATCGGCCTGTCGGTGCGCACCAAGCTCGCGCAAGGGATGCTCACGCAGGACGATCCGGTCAAGAAGGATTCGCTGTGGTTCGCCTACTCGCAGCAGTCGACCTGGCAGCTGTTCAACGGCGCGATCTCGCGGCCTTTCCGCACCACCGATCACGAGCCCGAGCTGATGTATGTCTACCCGACCGACTTCAAGCTGCCCGGCGGCTGGCGCTGGCGCTACACGGGGCTGGGCATCGTGCACCAGTCGAACGGCCAGACGCTGCCGCTGTCGCGCAGCTGGAACCGCGTGTACCTCATGGGCGGCGCGGAGCTGGACGACCGCTTCAGCATCACCGGGCGGATCTGGAAGCGCATTTCCGAAGACGCGGCCAAGGACGACAACCCCGACATCGCCGACTACATCGGCCGTGCCGAAGTCACCGGCCGCTGGAACCTCAACCGCGACAACACGCTGGGCCTCACGGTGCGCAACAACCTGCGCGACAGCGGCCGCGGCTCGGTCAAGCTCGAATGGCTCAAGGCCATCGGCGACCCGACCAAGAGCAACCTGCGCTTTCACACGCAGCTGTTCCACGGCTACGGCGACACGCTGGTGGACTACAACCGCAAGCGCACCGTGCTCAGCATCGGCCTGAGCCTTGTGGATTTTTGACCTTTTTCCATTCAAACCGGCAAACATCATGAGTGCTGACCTGTCCCCCGTCGACGCCACGCAGCGCGAGATCATCGCGGCGCTGCATGTGGCTCCCGTGTTCGATGCCGCCGCCGAACTGGAGCGGCGCACCGAATTTCTCGCGAGCTACCTGAAGCAGACCGGCCTGAAGACGCTGGTGCTGGGCATCAGCGGCGGCGTCGATTCGCTGACCGCCGGCTGCCTGGCGCAGCGCGCCGTCGAGAAGCTGCGCGCCGGCGGCTACGACGCGAGCTTCATCGCGATGCGTTTGCCCTACGGCGTGCAGAAAGACGAAGCGGAAGCCCAGCGATCGCTCACCGTGATCAAGCCAGACCGCACGATCACCGTCGACATCCGCCCCGCGGCCGACGGCATGCTGGCCGCGCTGAAAGCCGGCGACCTGAAGTTCCGCGATGCGGCGCACGAAGACTTCGTGCTGGGCAACATCAAGGCGCGCCAGCGCATGATTGCGCAGTTCGCGGTGGCGGGCGCGCACGACGGCATCGTCATCGGCACCGACCATGCGGCCGAAGCGCTGATGGGTTTCTTCACCAAGTTCGGCGACGGCGCGGCCGACATCACGCCGCTCACCGGCCTGAACAAGCGCCGCGTGCGCGCCGTGGCCGCGCTGCTCGGCGCGCCCGACGAACTGGTCTACAAGGTGCCCACCGCCGACCTCGAATCGCTGGTGCCGGGCAAGCCCGACGAAGACGCCTTCGGCGTGACCTACGAAGAGATCGACGACTTCCTCGAAGGCAAGCCGGTGTCGGCCGCGGCGCGGGCGATCATTCTCTCGACGCACCGCAAGAGCGCGCACAAGCGCGCGCTGCCGGTGGAGCCGGCGCCCGCAGCGAGCGCCTGAACGCAGGCCAGGCGGCCCGAGGCCCATCCCCACGAGGTGCCATGACACAAGACATGCGACAGACCTTCGATGCGATGCGCGCCGCCAGCCTTCGCGCGCAGACGCCACCGTGGGCAGAGCGGGCCGACCGCCTCGAGCGCCTGCGCGCCCTGGTCACGGGCCACCGCAAGAAGATGGCCGCCGCCATCAGCGCCGACTTCTACAACCGGCCCTTTCAGGAAACCGAGCTGGCCGAGGTGTTCCCCTCCATCGCGGGCATCGACCATGCGCTGCGCCACGGCAGGAAATGGATGCGCCCGCAGCGCCGCGCCACGGGCCTCTGGTTCAAGCCCGCGTCGTCGCGGATCCTGCCGCAGCCGCTGGGCGTGGTCGGCATCGTGGTGCCGTGGAACTACCCGCTGAACCTGGCCGTGGGCCCGATGACGGCAGCACTGGCCGCGGGCAACCGCGTGATGGTGAAGCAGTCGGAGTTCACACCGCGCTTCGCCGAACTGTTCGCCGGCCTCGTGGGCGCGAGCTTTGCGGAAGACGAGATCGCGGTGGTCAACGGCGACGCCGAAGCGGCGCGCGAATTCTCCAGCCTGCCCTTCGACCACCTGCTGTTCACCGGCTCCACGGCCGTGGGCCACCATGTGATGCGCGCCGCGAGCGAGAACCTCACGCCGGTGACGCTGGAGCTGGGCGGCAAGTCGCCCGCGATCATCGGACCCGGTGCGAACTTCGAGAGGGCCGTCGAGCGCATCCTCGTGGGCAAGACGCTCAACGCGGGCCAGACCTGCATCGCGCCCGACTATGTGCTCGTGCCCGAGGGCCAGCAACAGCGCTTTGCCGACAGCGCACGGCGCGTGTTCGCAGCCATGTACCCGGACATTGCAGGCAACCCCGACTACACCAGCATCGTGAGCCCGCGCCATTTCTCGCGGCTGCAGGAGCTCGCCGCGACGGCGCAGGCGCAGGGCGCATCGGCCATCCCGCTCTCGGACATGGCGCCCGATGCCGCGACGCGCCGCTTCCCGCCCGTGCTGCTGACCGGTGTGCAGCCCGGCATGCGCGTGATGCAGGAAGAGATCTTCGGCCCGATCCTGCCGGTGATGGGGTACGACGCCATCGAAGACGCCATCGCCTACGTCAACGCGCATCCGCGCCCGCTCGCGCTCTATCTGTTCGAGAAGAACCGCGCGACCATCGACCGTGTGATGCACGAAACGGTGGCAGGCGGCGTGTCGATCAACGACACGCTGCTGCACATCGCGCAGGACAACCTGCCCTTCGGCGGCGTCGGCGCGAGCGGCATGGGGGCGTACCACGGCGAGTACGGCTTCCAGACCTTCTCGAAGATGAAGCCGATCTTTCACCAGTCGGCATTCAGCGGCGTCGGCCTCTTCAAGCCGCCCTATGGCAAGACCTTCGAGCGGATGATGAAGCTGCTGGTGCGCTGAGCGGGCTTCTGCACAGGGTGGGGCCATCGGACATTCGTCCAATGGCGCTGCGGGCCCGCTGCGCCGACAGTACGGGCTCCGCTTCAACTCACTCGCAAGGACTCCCATGAAAACCGCTCAACGCTTCAAGCTCGCCGCCGCTGCCCTCGCCATCGGCCTCTCGTTCGCAACCGGCGCCATCGCGGCCGACAAGCCCAGCGTGGTCATCGTCCACGGCGCATTCGCCGACGGCTCCGACTGGGCCAAGGTGATCCCGCTGCTGCAGGCCAAGGGCGTGAACGTGGTGGCGGTGCAGAACCCGCTGACCTCGCTCGAAGACGACGTGGCCGCCGCCAAGCGCGCCATCGACGCGCAGCCCGGCAAGGTCGTGCTGGTCGGCCATTCGTGGGGCGGCTCGGTCATCACCGAAGCCGGCGCGAACGACAAGGTGTCGTCGCTCGTGTACATCGCGGCCTTTGCGCCCGATGCGGGACAGAACTCGGCCGAGCTCGGCAAGGACTACCCCACCGCGCCCGGCTTCGCGCACATCAAGGCCGACGCGAGCGGGTTCCTGTCGCTCACGAAGGAAGGCATGTCCAGGCACTTCGCGCAGGACCTGCCCGCCGCCGCCACCGCGGTGATGACCGCGACGCAGGGTCCGATCCTGGGCAAGTCCTTCGAGCAGAAGCTGACCGTGGCCGCATGGAAGACCAAGCCCTCGTGGTACCTGGTCGCGAGCTCGGACCACATGATCCAGCCGGCGCTGCAACGTGACATGGCCAAGAAGATCGGCGCGACCGTCACCACGGTCAACAGCAGCCACGTGCCGCAGCAGTCGCAGCCGGCCAAGGTGGCGCAGGTGATTCTGGACGCCGTGAACCATTCCAAGTAAGGTGCCCGGCGTGCCGGCTGTGGCCGGCACGCCTTCCTTATTTTCTCTTCGGTTTCTCTCGTGCAGCCTGCGCCCCACATCCCGGTCTTCGACGCCATCAAGGCCCTTGCATTCGTCGGCGACCTGAGCATGGGGCAACCCATCGACCATTCCGCACGCACCGCGTGGATCGCCTCGCAGCTCGCCGCCGCCATCGGCCGCGATGCAGCAGTGCAAGGCCACGCAGCCTGTGCGTCGCTGTTGCGATGGTCCGGCTGCACCGCGAATGCGCCCGAGTTCTCCGATCTGATGGGCGACGACGTCGGCGGGCGCCGCGCGATGCTCTCGACCGCATCAGCGAGTGCCGCGGCCGAATTCGCGGGTTCCGTCGGTCCGATGGCGGAGATCCATTGCGAGGTGTCGGGCGATATCGCGCGCACGCTGGGCATGCCGCCTGAAGTGGAGCGCACGCTGCGCCACATGTTCGAGACCTTCGACGGACGCGGCAAGCCGCACGGACTGCGCGCCTCGCAGATTCCCGAAGAAGTCTTCGTCGTCTCGGTCGCCGGCGACCTCGAAATCTTTTCGCGCGTGCATGGCCTCCGCAACGCGCTGCGCTACATCGCAGAGCGGTCCGATGCACGCTATCCGGCCTTCGTGGTCGATGCCGTGCAGCAGCACGCGGTCGACTGGCTGCATGCGCTGGAGCAAGGTGCGGCGGCCGACATGCAAACCCCCTCCGACGCACTGCGCGAGGCAACCGCATCGCTCGAGCTGATCGCCGACGTGATCGACCTCAAGCTTCCGTGGATGACAGGCTTCTCTCGTCGCGTGGCCGATGCCGCGTTCGCATGCGCCGCGGGCGTGGGGCTGGGCGAGGTCGAGCAGGGGCAGGTGCGGCGCGCGGCGCTCATCCACGGTATCGGCCGCGCGTCGGTGCCGAATGCGGTGTGGGATTCGCCGGGCGTGCGCAGCGAGGCCGACAAGGAGCGCCTGCGGCTCGTGCCCTACTGGACGGACCGCGCGGCGCGGCGCATCGGCACGCTGCGCACCGAGGCGGAGATCGCCTCCTTCGTCGATGAACGTCTCGATGGCTCGGGGTTTTTCCGGGGCATCAAGGGGCCGGCCATCGACGTCGAGGGGCGCGTGCTCGCGGTCGCCGCCCACTGGGTTCTGTTGCGCACCAGCCAGCCGGGGCATCCTGCGCTCGACCAAGCCGACGCGATTGCCGCGTTGAAGAACGAAGCGGAACTCGGGCGGCTCGATGCGGCGGCTGTGGCCGTGCTGACGGGACACCCGCAAGCCGGTGCCGCCCCTCTGCCATCGAACGAGGCCGCCGCACTTCTCTCCAGCCGCGAGATCGAAGTGCTGGGGCGCATCAGCCTTGGCGACAGCAACAAGGAAGCGGCGCGCGTGCTGGGCATCAGCCCGAGCACCGTGCGGGCGCATCTGGAGAACATCTTTCGCAAGCTTGAATGCACGACGCGTGCTGCGGCTACTTTGAAGGCGTTGACGCTCGGGCTGCTTTGAAAACGGGTTCATTCGGGGCATGTGCACAGGCCACCGGGTGCTCCCGTCGGCGTGATCGCAGCCCTGGACAGTTTCAACCGAACGTGAACGCATAAGCCTGCGCCCCACCGTCCAGAAACTCGATCTCGAACAACCGCTCCTTCTCACCCTTCGCCTGGCGAACGAGCTGGTAGAGCTTCTGCGCCTCGATGGTCCCGTAGCCCTCTGCATCGGTGTCGGCGCCGTGGTCCGCGAGCGGCGCCTTGCCGTCCACCAGCACACGGAAGCGCACCGGCTTGCCATCGGCCGCGGGGCCGAGCACCAGGTGCAGGTCGCGCGCCTGAAAGCGGTAGGCGATGCGGCCGTTCGCACGGTTCGACACGGCGCGCTCGGGCTCCACGGTCCAGTCGCCGGCGAGCGCCCACTGGTTGGTGCGCAGCGACGCCGGGCGCTGGTAGACATGGGCGCGCCCGCTCACCAGGCCACCGGGCGAAGCGAAGCCGTGTGCACGCTCCGCGCCCACGTAAGTCTCGCCTGACATCGCGAGCTCGGTGCCCGGCGCGGCCTGCGTGCCCTGCCCTGTGGGCGCGACCAAGTCCGCCGGCAGGTTGCGCTGCCCCGCTTCGGCCAGCAGTTGCTGGATGACCTGCTCGGCCTTGTCATACCGGCTCTCTCCGAACTGGTGGTGGCGGATGCGCCCTTGCGCGTCGATGAAATAGAACGCGGGCCAGGCCCGGTTGTCGAAGCCGCGCCAGATGGCGAAGTCGTTGTCCAGCGCCACCGGGAAGTCGATGTCCAGGTCCTTCGTCGCTTTGCGCACATTGGCCGGGCGCTTCTCGAACGCGAACTCCGGCGAATGCACGCCGATGACGACCAGGCCCGCGTCCTTGTACTTCTCGGCCCACGCGCGAACGTAGGGCAACGTGCGCAGGCAGTTGATGCACGAATAGGTCCAGAAGTCGACCAGCACGACCTTGCCGCGCAGGGCCTCGGGGCTCAGCGGCGGCGAGTTGAGCCATTCGGTCGCGCCGGCGAGCGACGGGAAATCGCCTTGCACGCCGAGCTTGCGCACCGGCTGGCGCGCCGGGGTGATGTCGGCCGTGCGCATGAAGCCGGCGTCCCTGCCATCCAGGCCGGCGCCTGGCTCTGCGGCTTGCGGTTGTGGCCTCGGCTTCGGCGTGTGGATCCTGTCCACCAGCGCCTGCTCCAGCGCCGAGGTGGTGCCCACCGAGAGGCGCGCAAGCAAGCCCGTGTCCAGCCCCAGCGCGATGGCGCCCACGCCCACCAGCACGGCGGCACCGGCCGCGCGGCGCACCCATTCGCCCGTGTGCAGCGAACGCCTCATGACCGAGAACACCCGCCCGCCGAACAGCAACGCCGCCGCCAGCGAGGTGCACGCACCCGCGGCATAGGCCAGCAGCAGCACCGTGGTGCCGACGCTTGCGCCATTGAGCGCCGCGCCCGTCAGGATGAGCCCGAGGATCGGCCCCGCGCACGGCGCCCAGAGCAGGCCGGTGCCCACGCCCAGCAGCAGCGGTGTGAACACGGTGCCCTTGCCGTTCGTGCCGCCGGATGGCGCTTCGGCCATGCGCATGCCCAGCGCCACCAGCGGCCGGCTCATGCGGTCGGCAATGCCCGGGAACAGCAGCGTCGCGCCGAACAGCGCGAGCATCGCAATGGCCGCGTGGCGCCCGTACTCGTTGACCGTGACGACCCAGCCGCCGCCCACGGCCGCCAGCGTGGCGACGGCGGCAAAGGCCAGCGCCATGCCGGTCAGCATCGGCAGGCCGTGCGCGCGGAACGGCCGGTCGGCCCGTGCGAACACGAAGGGCAGCACCGGAAGGATGCAGGGGCTCAGGATGGTGAGCGCCCCGCCGAGGTAGGCAATGAGAAGGATCAACATGGTTCGGGTCCAGGCGATAAGGCGTGCAGGCTCTTCACGGTCTCGATGCACGAGCCGCGGGCTTCGGAAAAAAACGGAAGGAGCGGGAACTGCCGCGCGCACCGCGCGGCGCGGTTCAGCTCGTCGGAGCGGTGTGTGTGCGCATGGTCAGGCGTGCCTCCAGTCCGCCCTCGGGGCAGTTCTGCAGCTTCAGCTCGGCGCCCATCGCCATCGCGAGCTGGTGCGCGATGGCCAGGCCCAGGCCGGTGCCGCCGGTGCTGCGGTTGCGCGAGCTCTCGACGCGGTAGAAAGGCTTGAGCACCGCATCCAGTTCGTCGGGCGGAATGCCGGGGCCGTTGTCGATCACCGCGATGGCCAGTTGGCCGTGGCCGGCCTCGACGCGCAGGCGCACATCGCTGCCGAAGATCAGCGCGTTGTCGACCAGGTTCATCACGATGCGGCGCAGCGCGTTGGGCCGGCTCACGATCGGCGCGCCGACGCGGCCTTCGAGGCGCACGATCTTTCCGGCGTCTTCGTAGTCGGCCACCATGCTTTCGAGCAGCGCATCGGCGTCCATGCGCAGCGGCGGCTCGGTGGCGCCGTGCAGCGTGCGCGCATAGGTCACGCCTTCGCGCACCAGCGAGTTCATCTCGTCCAGGTCCTGGCGGAACTTGGTGCGGTCGTGTGCGTCGTCCATCATCTCGGTGCGCAGCCGCATCCGCGTAATAGGGGTCTGCAGGTCGTGCGAGATGGCCGCGAGAATTTCCACGCGTTCGGCCATGTAGCCGCCGATGCGCGTCTGCATGGCATTGAAGGCGCGCGCCGCATGCGCGACTTCGGTGGGGCCTTCTTCGGTGAGCGTCTGCGCCTGGAGGTCGGGCCCCAGGTGGTCGGCCGCGGCGGCCAGGTCGGCCAGCGGCCGCGTGACCAGCCGCACCGCAAACCATGCGCACACGGCCAGCACCAGCAGCTGCATCGCCAGCAGCCACATCACCCAGCGCGACACCGGCATGCCCACCCGCCTGGCATGCACCACCACCGAGGAGCCGTCGGTCAGCCGCACCTGGATCTGCAGGCCCTCGGCCGGCTTCTCGACCTGCCCGACCTTGACGATCTGGAACGGCCGCATCGCCTCCGCGATGGCCGTCGCGAACTGGCGCGACAGCAGCGACTGGGGATCGCCGCCCTCGGCCATGCCGCCCAGCACGAAGCGGTAGTTGCGCCGCTCCAGGCGCTCCAGCCAGTCAGGCCGTTCCGCGGCGGGCAGGCGGTCGAGGATGGCGACCGAGCTGGCGATGTCGCGCTCGATGCCGGTCATCATCAGTTCGCGCATCGCCATGTCCCGCTCGTAGCGGATGGCCGCGAAGGTCAACAGCTGCGCGATCGCCAGGCCCACCACGATGATCAGCGTCACGCGGGCGAAGAGCGATCGCGGCACCAGGCGGCGCAAGCCGCCAGCGGTGCTGGCCGGGATCGGGGACGGGCTGGCGGATGTGGACATGGGCTCGTTTATAGACCCCGGCTCATACCACGTGGATCGTGACGTCGACGTTGCCGCGCGTGGCCTTGGAGTACGGGCAGGTCTGGTGTGCCGCATCCACCAGCGACTGCACCACCTCGCGCTCGATGCCGGGCACGCTGACGTTCAGGCGGGCCTTGAGGAAATAGGCACCGTCGGTGTTGGCCAGGTCCACTTCGGCATCGACGGCCAGGTCGGCGGGCAGCTTGATCTTGAGCTTGCCGGCGGCCAGGCCCATGGCGCCGATGAAGCAGGCGGACCAGCCGGCTGCGAAGAGCTGCTCGGGGTTGGTGCCGTTGCCGGGGCCGCCGGGCGACGACAGCTTGACGTCCAGGCGGCCGTCACTGCTGGTGGAGGCGCCGTCGCGGCCGCCGGTGGTGTGGGTCTTGCCGGTGTAGAGGATCTTTTCGGTGGAGGACATGGTGTGTTCCTGGGAGCGGGTTGAGTTGAGAACGGCTGGATTGTTGGCCCGCCGCCGCCCCGCCGGAACGCATTGCGTATGCCTCTGTATCCGCGCCGGAAATCCAAACACTACGTTTCACCGAAGCGCCGATGGCCGCCGCAGGGGCCAGGCGCGGCACGAAACAAACTGTCGCGCCCATGCCGCCAGATACTTGCGAATACAAACCCGCTGGCGGCGAAGAACCCGCGGGATACATTGCGGCTGCGGCGCAACCCACACCCCACCACTGCCATGACTCCCAAGACCTCCGACCACATCCTCATCGTCGACGACGACCGGGAAATCCGCGAACTGCTCACGACCTACCTGGTCAAGAACGGCCTGCGCGTGGCGGCGGTGCCCACCGGGCGGCACATGCGCGCGGCGCTGGAGGAGTCGGGGCCTTTTGACCTGATCATCCTGGACCTGATGCTGCCGGGCGAAGACGGCCTCACGCTCTGCCGCGACCTGCGCACCGGCAAGTACAAGGCCACGCCCATCCTGATGCTCACCGCGCGCAGCGAGGAAGCCGACCGCATCCTGGGGCTGGAGATGGGCGCCGACGACTACCTGGCCAAGCCTTTCTCGGCGCGCGAACTGCTCGCGCGCATCCGCTCGGTGATGCGCCGCACGCGCATGCTGCCGCCGAACATGGGGGCGGTCGAGCCCTCGCAGAAGCTGGCTTTCGGCGACTGGCATGTGGACACGGTGGCGCGCCACCTGCTGGACGACAGCGGCACGATGGTGGCGCTGAGCGGCGCCGAATACCGCCTGCTGCGCGTGTTTCTCGACCATCCGCAGAAGGTGCTGAGCCGCGACCAGCTGCTGAGCCTCACGCAGGGGCGCGAAGCCGAGCTCTTCGAGCGCTCGATCGACCTGCTGGTGAGCCGCCTGCGCCAGCGTCTGCGCGACGATGCGCGCGAGCCGCGCTACATCAAGACGGTGCGCAGCGAAGGCTACGTGTTCGCCTCGGCGGTCGAGGCGCGGGACGGCTGAGCAAGCGTCCCGCCGCCTCGCTTCATGTGCGGGCGCGCTTGCGGGTGCCCGTGAAATCGCGGGTCGTGGCGATGCATTGGCAATTCACCGGGTTGCGAACTTCATGCGCCAAGCCGCCCGCAAAGAACAGCAGCGCGAACCAGAGCTTTTTCATGTCAGCCCCCTGCCGCCGAAGACGCCGGCTCCGGTGCCGGCTCGGCCAGCAGCGCCTGGATCTTTTTCTCGATGGTGCCATAGCTGCCCTCGCCGAAGTGCGAATAGACGATCTTTCCCTGCTTGTCGATGAGGTAGACCGCGGGCCAGTACTGGTTGTTGAACGCCTTCCAGGTGCCATAGCTGTTGTCCTGCGCCACGGCGTGCTTGATCTGCAGGCGGTTGATTGCGTCCTGCACGTTCTTGGTCGACTTTTCATAGGCGAACTCCGGCGTGTGCACGCCCACGACGACGAGGCCCTTGTCCTTGTACTTCTCGTTCCACTCTTTCACATAGGGAAGGTGGTTGAGGCAGTTGATGCAGGTGTAGGTCCAGAAGTCGACCAGCACGACCTTGCCGCGCAGTTCTTCCAGCTTCAGCGGCTGGGAGTTGAGCCACTTGTCGATGTTCTGGAATTCGGGCGCCTTTTGCGCGCCACCGGCAGCGATGTCGCCGCCGGGCGGCGGCGACGCGAAGGTGAGGACGGCCACGGAAGCCGCGACTGCGGCGACGGCGAGAACCACGTTGGATCGGATGCTCATGGCGATTTCCTGGGTGCAGAAGTGAGGGGAAGTGAGTGCTATTGAAGAACAAGCGAGCGGATTGTTCGCCGCGCCTCGCGCACCAGGCACAGATTGCGTATGCCTCTGTGTCCGCCCCGAAATTGCACACACTACGTTTCACACGGGGCGGCGTCTGGGCCCTGCCGCGCAGGCTTGGAACTGACGCATCTGGCCTACAGACAGCCGATGCGCAAAAGAACACTGTGAGGCCATGACACATCCGATCGAACTCACAGTCACAGAGTCGGCGCCCGGATCGTTTGTCTGGCGATTGCTCGAAACCGATGCGAACGGCGGCCATCCGACCGTGTTTCGCAGCGCCTACGACGCATTCGACAGCTACGAACTCGCACTGGCTGCAGGCCAACGGGCCCTGCACAGCGAAATTCGCAACATCGCGGCCGGCGCGCACTGAAGCGCCCCGGCTGCGCCGGTACGCCGGATCTGCTGAACCGGCTTACTTGCGCGCCTTCTCGATCTCGGCCATCAGCTCCTTGACGGTGGCCTCGCCCACCGAGGCCGAGTACTTGTCGATGACGGGCTTGACCTTCGCACGCAGCTTGGTCATTTCTTCGGGCGGCAATTCGGAGACGGTCATGCCCGCCTTCTTCAGCGCATCGAGCGCGCTGTCGGCCGCGCCGCGCGAGGCCGCACGCTGGAACGCGGTCGATTCGGCGGCGGCGTCGTTGATGATCTTTTTCTCTTCCGCGCTCATGCCGTCCCAGGTCTTCTTGCTGATCAGCAAGGCCTGCGGGTTGTAGATGTGGCGCGTCTGGGTGATGTACTTCTGCACCTCGGCGAACTTGGACGAGAGGATCGTGGTGTTCGGGTTCTCCTGCCCGTCGACCGCCTTCTGGTCGAGGGCAGGATAGAGCTCGGGAAACGGCAGCGGCGTGGCGTTGGCGCCGAGTGCGCCGAACAGATCGATGTAGATCGGCGACTGAATGACGCGGATCTTCAGCCCCGCGATGTCGTCGGCCTTCACGATCGGCCGCTTGCTGTTGGTGAGGTTGCGAAAGCCCAGGTCCCAGTAGCCCAGGCCGTGCAGGCCCTTGTCTTCGAGCCTGGCCATCAGCTTCTGGCCGAAGGGGCCGTCGGTGACGGCGTCGGCTTCCTTGCCGCTGTTGAAGAGAAAGGGAAAGTCGTAGGCCGCGAATTCCTTGACCTGCGCCGAGAGGATGCCGGCGTTGAGCACGGTGATCTCGACCGTGCCGCCCTGCAGTGCAGAGACCGTCTGCAGGTCGCCGCCCAGCGAGCCGCCCGCGAAGAGCTTGACCGTGATCTTGCCGGCGGACTTGGCCGCGACGATGTCCGCGAACTTCTGCGCGCCCTGCGCCTGCGGATGGCCGGTCTGGTTCTGGAACGCGAACTTGAGCGTGCGCTCCTTGATCTGCGCGAACACGCCGCCGGTGGCGAACACAGCGGCGGCTGCGACGGCGGCGAGCGCCAGTCTGCGAATCGAATGTCTCTTCATGCTTGTCTCCTTTTATGTGAGCCGAACCAGGGCCTGTTCACACTATGCAAGGGGTCCTTGCATAGTGTGAACAGGCCCTAGGCTCTTTTCTTGAACAAGGCCGAGGCGCCGCTGGCGCGCGCCACGTCCTCGGCCGTTTGAAGAAGCGCCGGTCCCAGCGCCTCCATCCGTTGCGGCGTGAGCCGCACGCGCGGCCCGGCGATGGTCACGACGCCGATCACCGCGCCGCTCGCGCCGAACACCGGTGCGGCCATGGCGGTCATCGCGGGCGCGAACACCTCGTCGATCATGCTGAAGCCGCGCTGCTTCGCCGCCTTCACATAGGCCATCACGGCCTTGATGGAAGTCGGGGCCTTGGGGCCGTAGTCCTGCGGCTGGCCCAATCCTTTTTTTGCGACGAGCACCGTGGCGTCGTCCTCGCTCATGGTCGACAGCCATGCATGCCCGGCCGCGCTGCACGAGAGCGTGACCGACAGGCCCATGTCGGGGTCGTAGCGAAGGCCGTGCGTGGCGCCCTGCGCCTTGGCCACGAAGGTCAGCTCGTCGCCGTCGACCACCGCCAGGCGCACCAGTTCGCCCGAAGCCGAGGCGAGGTGGTCCAGCAGGGGTTGCGCGATATCGACGATGCCCGAGCGGCTCAAGAAGGAAAGGCCGATGGAGACCAGCTTGATGGTTAGCACGTAATGGCCGTCGCGCGGGTCCTGCCGCACGTAGCCGCAGCGGATCAGCTCGGTGAGCAGGCGATGCGAGGCGCTGAGGGGAATCTCCAGCTTGGCGGCCAATGCCGACAGGGCGCAGCCCTCCGGGTGATCGGCCAGGTATTCCAGCACGTTGAAGCTGCGTTCCAGTATCCCGCTCATATGTCGCTCCGAATTTGATTCACAGATGCCGGCGATTCTTGCCCGGCCGGAGCGTAGCAGATTCCAAGGAAGGGATTTCCATAGTGGAAACGCTTTCCAAGAAAAATTATGATCGCGGCCAGCCGGGCTTCAGTGCCCTCTTCCGCCCGTTTTTTCGCGCCAGTTTTACGCATCGTTTTTCCGCATCTCTTTCACACCGAGGACTTCCCGTGAAACTTCTCCGCACGCTCGCCGTCGCCGGCCTCTGCATCGGCCTTGCCGCCCCTTCCTGGGCCCAGCAGGAGCGCGTGATCCGCTTCGGCCACCTGAACAACGCCGACCACCCGGTGAGCTTCGGCGTCAAGCGCTTCGCCGAACTGCTCTCGGCCAAGAGCGGCGGCAAGATGAAGGTGCAGGAGTTCCCCGCCTCCCAGCTGGGCAACGAGATGCAGCAGCAGTCGGCCCTGCAGGGCGGCGTGCAACAGATGTCGGCCCCGGCCACGACTTCGCTCGCGGGCATCGTCAAGGAGTTCGGCCTGGTCGACTTTCCGTTCTCGGTGAACAACTTCGCACAGGCCGATGCGCTGCTCGATGGTCCGCTCGGGCAGGCGCTGATCGCCAAGCTCCCCGAGAAGGGCCTGGTCGCCCTGGGCTACTGGGACCTGGGCTTTCGCAACGTCACCAACAGCAAGCGGCCGATCACCAGGCCTGAAGACCTCGAAGGCTTGAAGATCCGCGTGATTCCGAACCCGGTGTTCCTGGAGACCTTCAAGGCCTTCAAGGCGAACCCGGTGCCGATGCCCTTTGCCGAGTTGTATGGCGCCCTCGAATCGAAGGCGGTCGATGGTCAAGAAAACCCGTACGCCGTGATCCTGTCGAACAAGTTCTTCGAAGTGCAGAAATTCGTGAGCGCCACGAACCATGTGTACGCCGCCAACATCGTGCTGGTGAGCAAGAAGTTCTGGGACTCGCTCACACCGGCCGAGCAGAAGATGATGAATGACGCAGCCAACGAGGCGCGCGGTTATCAGCGCCAGGTCAGCCGTGCCGCAGCACAGAAGGCCGTGGGGGAGCTGCAGGCCAAGGGCGCGCTCTTCAACGAGCTCACACCGGCCGAGCAGGACCGCATGCGCACCATCGCCAAGCCCGTCATCGACAAGTTCGCATCCCAATACGAACCCGCCATCGTCAAGCTCTACAACGACGAACTCGCTCGCATCCGCAAGTAAGCCCACACCGAAGCTCCCCATGAAGATCCTTGTCCTCCACGGCCCCAACCTCAACCTGTTCGGCCGCCGCGAACCCCACATCTATGGCAAGACCACGCTCGCCGAAATCAATGCGCGGCTCGACGCGCTGGCCGGCGAACTCGGCGTGACGCTGGAGACGATCCAGTCGAACCACGAAGGCGCGTTGATCGACTTCCTGCATGCGCACATCGACGACGCGCAGGGCGCGCTGGTCAATCCCGCCGGCCTCACGCAGCACGGCGTGCCGCTGCACGACGCGATCAAGGCGATGCCCTTTCCCACCATCGAGGTGCACATGTCGAACATCGCCGCGCGCGAAGCCTGGCGCGCGCATTCGATCATCTCGCCGGCGGTCAAGGGCACGGTGCAGGGCCTCGGCCCGCTGTCCTACCTGGCCGCGCTGCGCGCGCTGGTCGAAATGCAGACGCAGGCTCTCACGCAAGCCGCGCCATGAACCGCTGGATCGACCGGTGCTGCACCGGCATCGAGGCATTGATCGCCGCCGCACTTGCGGTCATGGTCGTTCTTGTCTTCGGCAACGTGGTGCTCCGCTACGGCTTCAACTCCGGCATCACGATGTCGGAAGAAGTCTCGCGCTGGCTCTTCATCTGGATGACCTTCCTGGGCGCGGTGGTCGCGCTGAAGGAACACGGCCACCTGGGCGTGGACATGGTGGTGCAGAAGCTGCCGCCCGTCGGCAAGAAGATCTGCCTGGCCGTCGGCCACCTGGTGATGCTCTACATCGTGTGGCTGCTGTTCCAGGGCAGTGTGGCGCAGGCGCGCATCAACTGGGACGTGACGGCGCCGGTCACCGGCGCGTCGATGGCCATCGTCTATGCATCGGGCGTGGTGTTCTCCGTGCTGGCGGGCTTCATCCTCGCGCTCGACCTGCTGCGGCTTCTGACGGGACGCATCTCCGAGCGTGATCTGGTGATGGTCAAGGAGTCGGAAGAAGCCGTGCAGCTGCAGCAGATCCTGGGTTCGCAGCAGGACGCAACGGGAGCGCGCAAATGACCATCGCCGTCTTTGTCGGCTCCCTGCTGCTCGCGATGGGCATGGGCATCCCCATCGCCTTCGCGCTGCTCGCCAGCGGCGTCGCGCTCATGTGGCACCTGGACCTGTTCGATGCACAGATCCTCGCGCAGAACGTCATCGGCGGCGCCGACAGCTTTCCGCTGCTGGCCGTGCCCTTCTTCATGCTGGCCGGCGAGATCATGAACGTGGGCGGCCTCTCCAAGCGCATCGTCGACTTCGCGCTCGCGCTGGTCGGCCATGTGAAGGGCGGACTGGGCTACGTGACCATCATGGCCGGCTGCCTGCTCTCCGCGCTCTCGGGCTCGGCCGTGGCCGACGCCGCCGCGCTCACCGCGCTGCTGCTGCCGATGATGGTCAAGGCGGGCCACGACAAGCCGCGCGCAGCCGGCCTGATCGCCGCCACCGGCGTCATCGGGCCGGTGATTCCGCCGAGCATCGGGCTCGTGATCTTCGGCGTGGCGGCGAACGTGTCGATCTCCAAGCTGTTCCTCGCGGCCATCGTGCCGGGGCTGCTGATCGGCGGTGCGTTGTGGATCACCTGGGCCTGGCTGGTGCGGCGCGAGAAGATCGTGCCGCCGCCGCGCAAGTCGTCGGCCGAGATCGCCACCGCATTCCGCAATGCGCTGTGGGCGCTGATGCTGCCGGTGATCATCCTGGTAGGCCTGCGCATGGGCGTGTTCACGCCGACCGAGGCCGCGGTGGTGGCCGCGGTGTATGCGCTCTTCGTCTCGACGGTGATCTACCGCGAGATCAGCTGGCGCGATCTCTACGGCATCTTCGTGGCCGCGGCCAAGACCAGCGCTGTCGTGATGTTCCTGATCGCCGCGGCGATGGTGAGCGCCTGGCTCATCACCGTGGCCGACCTGCCGTCCAAGATCATCGGCCTGCTGGAGCCCTTCATGGGCAACCAGATCCTGCTGATGCTCGCGATCATGGTGATCGTGATGGTCGTGGGCACCGCGATGGACATGACGCCGACCATCCTGATCCTCACGCCGGTGCTGATGCCGGTGGTGAAGGCGGCCGGCATCGACCCCGTGTACTTCGGCGTGCTGTTCATCATCAACAACTCGATCGGGCTGGTGACGCCGCCGGTGGGCACGGTGCTCAACGTGGTGGCGGGCGTCGGAAAGATATCGATGGACGACGTCACGCGCGGCGTGGTGCCTTTCATGATCGCGGAGTTCGCCATCCTGCTGGTGATGGTGGTGTTTCCGCAGCTGGTGATTGCACCGGCGCGATGGTTCGGGGGCTGAGATGGCTTCGGCTTCATGCGCCTTCGGGCGCCCCGCATGGCTGGCCTCACCATTGGCCGCAACACTGGCCGCGCTGTTCGTGCAGCTGCCCGCGGCCGCGCAGGACCCCGAGCGCGAGGTGCTGCCCGAGCAGCGCCACGCCCTCGCCTTCGTTTCTCCCACCGGGCTCGCGCCGCTGGGCGGAAAGATGCTCTTTTCCGCCTTCCACATCGCATCGGGCCAGGAGTTGTGGGTCACCGACGGCAGCAGCGCCGGCACGACGCTGCTGAAGGACATCCGCCCCGGCTTCCGCGGCGCCTTTCCCACGGGGCAGACGGCCTTCAAGGGCCACGTCTACATGACCGCCACCGACGGCGAGAGCGGCCTGGAGCTCTGGCGCACCGACGGCACCGCCGCGGGCACGTCCCGGGTCGTCGACCTGCGGCCCGGCGAAGAAGGCGCCATGCCCAGCGAACTGACGGTGTTCGGCGATGCGCTCTACTTCGTGGCCGACGACGGCCGCACGGGGTTTCAGCTGTGGAAGACATCGGGCACCGCGGACACGACGGTGCGCGTGTCCTCCATCGATGCCGGGCCACGCGCGGTCGCGCGGCAGCTCACCGTGGCCGGCCGCCGCCTGTTCTTCACCGCGACCACGCGCGAGCACGGCCATGAGCTCTGGGTGACCGACGGCACGCCGGCGGGCACGCGCAGGGTGAAGGACATCCGCCCCGGCCCCGAGGACGCAGGCATCCAGGCGCTGACGGCCATGGGCGATCACATCTATTTCACCGCGCACGACGGCACGCACGGCACCGAGCTGTGGAAGAGCGACGGCACCGAAGGCGGGACACGCATCGTCAAGGACCTGCGGCCCGGCGAATCGCCCTCGCGCCCTTCGCACCTGGTGGCGATCGGCCGCACGCTGTACTTCGCGGCCGACGACGGCGTGCACGGCACCGAGCTCTGGAAGAGCGACGGCACTGACAGTGGCACGACGCTGGTGAAGGACATTCGCGCAGGCTCGGGCGGGTCCATTTCGAGCCCGCTCACAACGATGAACGGCCGCGTCTACTTCGCAGCGACCGACGGCGCATCCGGCGCCGAGTTGTGGCGCAGCGACGGCACCGCCACGGGCACCGTGCAGGTCAAGGACATCGCACCGGGCGCAAAAAGCGGATCGCCCGCGCGCTTTGCCGTGATCGGCTCGCGCCTGTGGTTCTCCGCGAACGGCGGCAGCGCGACGGGTGTGGAACCCTGGATCAGCGACGGCTCGCCGGCCGGCACGCGCGCCGTCGCCGATGTGGCGGCAGGCCCGCGCAACGCACTGCCGCTGGGTTTTCGCGCGCTCGGCGATGCGGTGCTCTTCGCTGCCGACGACGGCCGCGGCAACGAGCGGCTGTGGCGACGCAGCAAGGACGGCCGCGTGACGCTGGTCGGCGCGCCGCTCAAGGAACGCTTGCGCTGAAGGCCTGCGTGTCCGCGTAGTCGCGCAGCGCCTGCTTCATCGCTGCGGCCAGGGCCGGATGGGTGGGGTCGTGCCCCGCGCCCTGTGCCCATTGCAGGATGGCTCGGCCATGCAGGATGTTCGCGAGCGCTTGCGCACCTTCCGGCGGGCACACGGCGTCGTGCGTCCCGTGCACGATGAGCGCAGGGACTGCGGGCAGCACGGCGCATCGTTGCAGCAGCGTGGGCGCGCCGAGCCAGCATTCGTGACGCAGGTAGTGGCTCTGCACGCGGTAGCGCGACACCAGCCGCTGCAAGGCGGCGTCATCGCCCGGCGGTGCGGCATTTGCGCCCGACATGTGCTGCTCCCAACCGGACCAGCAGAGCGCGGCATGCCGCTGCGCCTCCCGCGTTCCATGCGCAAAGATGTCCGCGAGCACCACCGTGATCGGGCATTGCCGGCGTTGCGCTTCGTTCGACAGCACGCGCCAGTCGGGGCCGCCGTGCCGCGCGGCCTCCGCGAAGAAACCGTGGATGTCCGAAGCGCGGGCCAGGAACACATTGCGCAGCAGGAGGCCTGCCACGGCTGAAGGCTGGTCCAGCGCATGCAGGAGTGCCAGCGTGGCGCCCCACGATCCGCCGACCACCAGCCACCGATCGACCTTCAGATGTTCGCGCAGCAATCGCAGGTCGTCGAGCAGGTCGGCGAGCGTGTTGAATGCGATCGATCCTGCGGGCGTGCTTTGGCCCGCGCCGCGCTGGTCGGGGCAGATGATGCGGTAGCGCGTGGGGTCGAAGCCGCCGCGGAGCAGTGGCGAGGTTCCCGAGCCGGGCCCGCCGTGGAGCACCAGCGCGGGCAGCCCGCGCGGATTGCCGTGCTCTTCCACATGCATGACATGGCCGCCGCTCAACGGCAGGCGATGCACGATCGTCATGAGCGTGCCGGCTCAGCCGCGCGAATTGGCATCCGTGCGGAAAACGAGCTCGCCCGCCCGCCGCGCACCCGGCACGAAACGGATCGGCGCAACGGCCTCGCGCGGGTCCGCCGCCGCGGCAACCATCGCCTCGACCTCCGCATGCCGAGGGCTCTTCGGGCAGACCGGATCCGTGGCGGCCGCGTCGCCGGTGAGCAGAAACGCCTGGCAGCGGCAGCCGCCGTGGTCCTTCTCCTTGTCTTCGCAGCTCCGGCAGGTGCTGCTCATCCAGCCGGTGCCGCGGTAGGCGCCGAATGCCGGGCTCTCTTGCCAGATCTCGCGGATGGAGTGTTCCCGCACGCTCGGGAAGTCGAGCCCCGGCAGCATGCGCGCGCTGTGGCACGGCAAGGCCACGCCATCGGGCGCGACCACCAGGAACACGCTGGCCCAGCCGGCCATGCAGGGCTTGGGCTTGCCCTCGGCGTAGTCGGGCACCACCCAGAGGATCTTCATGCGGCCTTGCAGGCGCGGCCGGTGTTCGTCGACCACGGCTTCGGCTTCAGCCAGGGCCGCGCGCGTGGGCATCAGCATCTCGCGGTTGCGCCACGCCCATCCGTAGTACTGCACGTTGGCCAGTTCGAGGAAGTCGGCTTCCATCGACTCGGCCATCTCGATGATGCGGCCCACGTGCGGAAGGTTGTAGCGGTGCATCACGCAGTTCAGCACCATTGGATAGCCCAGGTCCTTGATGGTGCGCGCCACGCGCTGCTTGAGGTCGAAGGTCCTTGTCGAGCTGAGGAAGTCGTTGAGTTCGCGGCTGGAGTCCTGGAACGACAGCTGGATGTGGTCCAGCCCCGCGTTCTTCAGCGCCTGTGCGCGCTGCGGCGTGAGGCCCACGCCCGAGGTGATGAGGTTGGTATAGAAGCCCAGTTCGTGCGCCGCCGCGACGAGCTCGGTGAGGTCTTCGCGTACCAGCGGTTCACCACCCGAAAAGCCCAGTTGCACCGCGCCCATGGCACGTGCTTCGCGGAACACGCGAATCCATTCGTCTGTGGTGAGCTCGTTGCTGTAGCTGGTGTAGTCCACCGGGTTGGAGCAGAACGCGCAATGCAGCGGGCAGCGATACGTCAGCTCCGCGAGCAGCCAGAGCGGCGGCTTGGCTGCAGCGCGCGGATCACCGGATCCAGTGGCGTCCATGGGCCTGCTCCAGGAATTCGATCACGTCGGCCCGCAGGTCGGTTTCCGCGAAAGTGCTCTCCAGGTCGGCCACCAAGGCCGCGACGCTGGTCTTGCCGTCGCAGCGCTTGAGGATCTCCGCTGCCGGGCCGTTGAGCTTGATCATGCCTTCGGGAAAGAGCAGCACATGGCACTGCTGCACCTCCTCCCACTGCAGCCGGTACATCGTGCCGATGGCCGGTTGTGCGTTGTCGGTCCATTGCGTCATGGCCGATGCTCCTTCGCAAGATCGTCGGGGTAGGCGCGCTCGATGGCATCGAGCATGGCCCAGAGGATGTCGAGCTTGAAGCCCAGGATCTGCAACGCCCGATCCTGCCGCTCGCGCGTGGTGCACCACTGCATCGCGACCTCCAGGCCGTGCTCCACGTCGCGGTCGGCCAGCGGGATGCGGCTGCGGAAGTAGTCGAGGCCCGAAGTGTCGATCCACGGATAGTGCGTGGGCCAGCCCGCGAGCCGGTCCTTGTGGATGCGCGGCGCGAACATCTCGGTGAGCGAGGAGATCACCGCCTCCTGCCACGGCGCGGTGCGTGCGAAGTTGACGTACGCATCGACGGCGAAGCGCACGCCGGGCAGCACCAGCGCGTGCGATTCGAGCGTCTCGCGCGCGAGGCCGGTGGCGATGCCCAGGCGCGTCCAGATCTCAATGCCACCGGCGTTCGCGCCTTCGTGGCCGTCATGCCCGTCGTGGTCGAGCATGCGCACCACCCAGCGCCGGCGCGTCGCGCGGTCGTCGCAGTTCGAGAGGATGGCCGCGTCCTTCACCGGGATGCGGCACTGGTAATAGAAGCGGTTCGCTACCCAGCCTCGAACCTGGAAGGGCTGGAGTTCGCCCGCATTGAGCCGGCGGTTGAAGGGGTGGTGGCTGTGGTAGCGGGACTCCATGGCGCGCAGCTTCGATTCGAAGACCTGCGGGGACCACGCGTCCTGGTGCTGCTGTTGCTGCTGCGTCACGGGTTCAGATCTCCAGTTCCATGCCGTCGAAGGCAACCTCGATGCCGCGGCGCGTGAGTTCCGCGCGCTCCGCGCCGTCTTCGTCGAGCATGGGATTGCTGTTGTTGATGTGGATCAGCACCTTGCGCCTTGCAGCGCAGGCGTCGAGCGCTTTCAGCATGCCGGGGCCGTGCGGCCCGTCGCATTGCGGCAGGTGGCCCATGTCGGCCGCGCGCTTGGTGCCCAGGCCTGCGGTGAGCATCTCGTCTTCGGTCCAGAAGGTGCCGTCGACCAGCACGCAGTCGCAGGCGTCGAGGCTTTTGCGTTCGGCGTCGCCGACTTGCGCCAGGCCCGGCGCGTAGAGCACGCGCTTGCCGGAGGCCGGGTCTTCGATCAGCACTGCCGCGTTGTCGCTGCGCGCTTCGGTCTGCCGACGCGGTGAATAGGGCGGCGCCTTGCCGGGCACAGGCACGGCCTGCAGGCGCAGGCCTGCGATCTCATGCCATTCGCCGCCACCGGGCACCAGCGGCATCGGGTGCCAGTTCACGCCGCAGTATTTGTCGAGCGCTTTCAGCAGCGGCAGGCTGCCGGTGAGGTCTTCATATGACTCGGGCGTGCAGTAGAGCTGCAGGCGTGGCCCTTCGCGCAGGCTCAGCAGGCCCGCGACGTGATCGATCTGCGAGTCCATCAGCACCACGGCCTTGATCGGCGAGTGGCGCACGCCGTGTTGAGGTTGCAGTGCTTTAGACGCACGCAGCTGCGCGCCGATGTCGGGCGAAGCGTTGAGCAGGATCCAGTCGTCGCCATTGGCAGACACGGCGATGGAGCTCTGGGTGCGCGCACTCGCACGGACCTGGCCGCTTCGCTGTCCCGCGCACAGGCGGCAGTTGCAATTCCACTGCGGGAAGCCGCCGCCCGCCCCCGACCCAAGAACCAGTATCTTCATAGGCACAAGAAAAAACGGCACCGGTGAAAGCCGGTGCCGTTGTGTTGCCCGCGCTCAGCGGGCGGAGATGTACATCGTGATCTCGAAGCCGAAACGCAGCTCTTCGAACTCGGGTTTGCACCATTTCATCGCATTGCTCCTTCAGTGGTTGGGGATTGAGGACACGGTATCAATACACGACGATCTTGCCCGTAGGACGGGGGCTATGGCAGTCGTTGTAGAAGTATTCGCCCGGCGTGTCAAAGGTGTGGGTCCCCGACTGACCCGGGGCCAGGTTGAAGTTGAACCGGCCTTCGAAGAATTGCGTGGCGCAATGCGTGTTGACGTTGGCGACCGGATTGGTGAAGGTCACCGTGGTGTTCACCGGCACGCGCATGAAGGTCGGCGTCATGGCATTCACCGCTGTCGATTCCGTGGCGCCGGGCTCGTTGGCGGCGGTCTGCACGCGCGCCAGGAACACGGTGTTGGGCGTGGGCAGCGCCGCGCCTTCCACCGCCGAGCCGGACACCGGCCGGCGCACGACGGGCGGTGTCGGCGTGGCAGGCGGCATCACCGTGCCGCCGACCTTGAAGGCCCACAGCCGGTCGCCGCGCGGTGCCGAATCGCCATACGGAATGCCCGTGCCGCCCGAGAACACCGCCACGTACTGCTCGCCGTCGATCTCGTACGCGATGGGGCTGGCGCTGATGGCCGCGCCCGTCTGGAAGCGCCACAGCTCGCTGCCGTCGTTGGCATCCATGGCGAGCAGGTTGCCGTCGGGCTGGCCGATGAAGAGCAGATTCGATGCTGTGGCCAGGATGCCGTTGCCGTGCGCGAGCGAGTACGGCATCTGCTTCTTCCACTTCACGAGGTTGGTGCTCGGGTCGACCGCCACCACCGCGCCCGTCATGTAGGTGCCCGGCGGGCGCAGGCCGTTGCTCGACTCGGTGAGCGAATGCGCGGCCGACACGTAGCCCATGCCCGTGTAGACGAGACCGGTGCGCTGGCTGAAGGCCTGGTGGTTCCAGTTGGCGCCGCCGCCGTGACCGGGGATGGAGAGGATCGGCACGTCCCAGTGCGCGTCGTAGAGGCAGCCCTTCACGTAGTTGGGCACGGCGCGATTCGGGTCGCCGGGAATGGCGGTGCCCAGCGGCTGGTCGACGATGCAGGTTTCTGTCCACGCACCTTGGCGCGGCAGCGGCTGCGTGGGCCAGCTGGCCTGGCGGGCATCCTGCTTCACCGGCACCTCGTCGATGCCCAGCGGCGCGCTGCCGTCCTTGCGGTCGAGGATGTAGTACATGCCGGTCTTGCTGCCGTAGATGACGACCTTGCGGTCCTTGCCATCGATCTTCACGTCGGCGAGCACGGGCGACATCACGTTGTCCATGTCCCAGATGTCGTGGTGCACCGACTGGAAATGCCACTTGTATTCGCCGGTCTTCAGATCGAGCGCGACGAGCGAGTTGGCGAACAGGTTCAGGCCCGGACGCGTGGAACCGTTCTGCGATGAGCCGCCGCGCACGTTGCCGAAGGTCCAGTAGATGAGGCCGAGCTCGGGGTCCACCGCGGGATGGATCCACGGCGTGGCGCCCGCGCGGTCGGACTCGGCCGCACCGCCCCAGGTGTCGTAGCCGATCTCGCCGGCGCGCGGCACGCCCCAGAACGACGTCAGCACCTTGCCGGTGAGCGCATCGGCCGAGAACGCGGCGCCGCGGCTGCCGTCGTTGGTGCCGAGGAACAGCCGCTTGTCGTGATAGACCAGCGCCACCTTCTGCAGCGCGCCCTGGTAGTCGGGGTCGGTGGCGCTGCTGGGGTACTGCTTGATCCATGCGATGGCGCCGGTGTCGGTGCGCAGTGCCACCAGGCGGTTGCCGGTGGCCACGGTGAAGACCAGGCCCAGGTCCTTCGCAACGGCCACGCCGCGGCGTGTGATCGCGCCGTAGGGCGTGGTCCACTTCCACTTGGTCAGGCCGGTCTTGCCGTCGACCGCAACCACGTTGCCGACGGCCGACTCGATGTAGATGGTGCCGTCGACCACCACCGTGGTGCTCTGGTTGTTGCCGGTGGCCATGCCGCCTTCGATCTGGTTGACCCAGGCGCCGCCGAGCTTGGCGACCTGGGCCTTGTCGATCTTCGCAAGGCTGGAGTAGTTCTGGTTGCCCAGGTTGCCGCCGACCTTAGGAAAGTCCTTGTCGCCGGCGGTGCAGCAGTCGGACAGGTTCGCCGAAGGTGCCGCGGGTGCGGGCGGCGGCGGAGGCGGTGCGCCGGGCTCCGGCGGCGGCGCGGGCGGGGCCGGCACCACCGGGAATGCGGGCGTGCCGCCGCCCGATGATCCGCCGCACGCGGTGATCAACAACGGCGATGCGAGCACGCCGCAGGAAATCAGCAGCGTGACCAATGACTTTGGTTTCATGGATGTCTCTACTCGTTGAACGTTGGAACGGAAGTGTTCGGAACGACCGGTGCCGCACGCCTCGCGCCGCACCGGTCCCGGAAGGCCGTCGTTACTCGGTGCAGAAAGGCGTGAGGCCCATCGCCGACTTCACGCCCTGGACGACCAGCTTCTGGAACTCGATGGCGCCGACGCCCGAGAGGTCCGCGGTGAACGAATGGGCGTTGTGGCCGAGCGTGGTCAGCCATGCGCGGCCGCCGTCGTAGTACTGGCACCAGGCGACCGGATGGAAGTCCGCATGGCCGGGGTGCGGCGCGGAGGTCAACGGCTTCAGCGTGGAGGTGTCGACCTTGGCAAGGAACTTCACCTTCGTGGGGAAGGGCGCGAGGTTGTACCACTCGTCCTGGAAGGAGAAGCGCTTGGGCACGTCCTTGGTCGAAGGGTCGTCCGAGACGATCTCGACATCGCCTGCACGGTTCGGACCGTGGTTGTAGAAGTTGGCGTTGCCCAGCAGTCCTTCGTAGTAGGGCCAGTTGTATTCGGCACCGAAGGCGTTGTGCAGGCCGACGAAGCCGCCGCCGCGGCGCATGTAGTTGCGCAGCGCAGTGCGTGCGGCATCCTGGCTCGTGCTGACCGCGCCGTTCCACAGCGTGTCGCGGTTGGAGCTCGCGAAGATGATGGCCTTGTAGTTGTTGATGCGGCTGCCGAGGATGGCGACGTCTTCGGTCCAATCGACCGTGATGCCTTCGGCCGTGAGCATGCGCACCAGGCCGGCCTGCATGACGTTGTCGGGGTTCATCACCGGGTTCAGGCCGGTGCCCATGGGCGTGCCCAGCACCGCATGGCGCGGACCGGCGGTGCGCGAATAGACCAGCACGCGATCGGGCGTCGTGGCGAACGCGCCCCAATCGTTGTAGCACTTGGGGTTCGTTCCGCGGCAGACGTTGTAGTAGGTGTCGAAGCTGTCGTCCACCTCGGCCACGGGGTCCGTCGGCTGCACCGGCACTTCGTCGGTCGGCGCCGTCGGCTCGGTGGGCGCGGCCGGCGCGACGGGCTGGATCGGAAAGCCCGCGAACGACGGGCCGCCGCCGCTGCCACCACCGCACGCGGTCACCGCCAGCGCGAGCGCCGCGGTCGATGCAAGTCCGAAGAGAAATGATCTGGAAGATTTCAAGGGTGTCTCCTTTTTTTGGTCGAAGCGGGACCCGCGGGGACATGTCCCCGAGAGCGGATTGGGCTGCTCGGCGGCGGCCGGCAGGAGCAGCGGTGGATGCAGATTGCCGGCAGGAATGAGGGGGCGTTCAGCCCGTGGCGTGGTTCGCGATGAACGCGGACGGCCGGGTGGTCAGGGCTTGCGGATGCGAGCGAGTTCGTCGTTGTAGAGCTTGACGATGGCGGGTTCGTACTGGGATGCGAACTTGTCGATGACGGGCTTGGCGATGGTGCGCATGCGGTCCTGCTCGGCGGGGGTGAGCTCGTTGAAGAGTGCGCCCTTGGCCTGCAGCTCGCCCACGGCTTTCTGGGCCGCGGCACGGCTGACCTGGCGTTGATAACCGCGCGCCTCATTGGCCGCGTCATTCATCATCTTCTGCTCGGCCGGCGTGAGCGAGTCCCAGAACTTCTTGCTCACCAGCACGATGTTGGCGGCGTACACATGGTTGGTGGCGCTCACGAACTTCTGCACCTCGAAGAACTTGTTCGACAGGATCACCGCATACGGATTCTCCTGACCGTCCACCGCCTTCGATTCGAGGGCGCCATACAACTCGGCAAAAGGCATCGGCACCGGGTTCGCCTTGAAGGCCTTGAAGGTCTCCAGGAACACCGGGTTCGGAATCACACGGATCTTCAAGCCTTCGAGGTCTTCAGGCTTGGTGATGGGCCGCTTGCTGTTGGTGACGTTGCGAAAGCCCAGGTCCCAGTAGCCGAGCGCAACGAGGCCCTTCTCGGGGAGCTTGGCGATCAGCGCCTGGCCGAGCGGGCCGTCGAGCAGCGCATCGGCCTGTGCGAAGTTGTTCACCGAGAACGGAAAGTCGACCAGGCCGAACTCCTTGACGATGCCTGCGAGCGAGGTGGTGGCCGGGGCCGACATCTGCTGCACGCCGCCCTGCAGGGCCGATTGCTGCTGCATCTCGTTGCCCAGCTGGGAGGCGGGGAACTCCTGCACCTTCATCTTGCCGCCGCTCTTGGCCGCGAGCAGTTCGGCAAAGCGCTTGACGCCGAAGCTCACCGGGTGGTCGGCGTTGTTCAGGTGACCGAAGCGGATCACGCGCTCCTGCTGGGCCTGCGCGAGGGAAGGAAGGGCCAGCGCGAGGGCGAGACCGGCGGTGGCCAGCGAGCGGTAAAGCGTTCTCAAGATGATCTCCAGCTGCGATGTAGGGAATGCATGTCGGGGCGCTCGAAATGACGCCTCCAACCTCCAGGCGGCGCGATCTTAATTGGAAAGTGGAAAATCTTTCTACTAGTGAAAACACTTGGCAAAATGCTAAAGTTGATCGCATGACCGCCATACTCGAACGCAGCTTCAAGGTGCTTGAACACCTGGCCGGCCACCCGGAAGGCCGCGCCCTTTCCGCGCTGTCGGCCGAGCTGGAAATGCCCTTGAGCGCCACCCATCGGCTGCTGAGCGAACTGGTGCGCTGCGGCTACGTGCGGCAGGACCAGAGCCACGGCGACTACATCCTCACGATCAAGCTCGTCTCGCTGGGCTTGAGCTTCCTGAGCAACAGCGGCATCGTGGACATCGCGCAGCCGCTGCTCGACAGGCTCGCAGCCGCGTCGGGCGAGCTGGTGCGGCTGGCGGTGGTCGACGGCGACGAACTGACCTTCGTCGCAAAGGCGCAAGGCGCGACGCGCGGTTTGCGCTACGACCCGGACATGGGCCTGTCGGTCAATCTTTCATGCAGCTCGGCAGGCCACGCCTGGCTGTCGACGATGACAGACGAGCAGGCGCTCCAGTTGGTTGCAAGACAAGGCTTCGGACAACCCGAAGACTTCGGGCCGAAGGCGCCCACCACCGTCAAGGCGCTGCTCGCGTATTTGCGCGCGGCGCGCAAGCGCGGCTTCTCGATGATCAGCGAGGTGTTCTCCCCCGCGATGACGGCCATGGCCGCGCCGGTGCGCAACAGCGGAAGCAGCAGCGGCGCGGTGATCGGCGTCATCACGATCGCGGGGCCGATGGTGCGGCTGTCGGAGGAACGCATGCTCGCGCTGGGGCCGGATCTGCTGGTGGCTGCGGAAGACCTGGCGCGGGCGAGCGGGGCTTCGGCGCATTTCAAGAAGAGGGCCTGACGTACGCTGACGGCGGAAAACATCCGGCCAACGAAAAAGCCCTTGATCCTGTGAAGAATCAAGGGCTTCGAATTTGGTGGCTGGGGCGGAATCGAAAAATCGTCCGCGCGCCACGCAACACCGACCGCCGTACTGTTAGCAGGACACACCCGACCCTTCACTTGGATCGGGAGGATGTTTCCCATGCCGCTTTGCCGAACGACTTTGACATGGCCGGCATCGCACTCCGTCATGCTCGCGGTTGCGTTTTGTCCAGCCGCAGCCCACGCAGCCTGCAGATATGCCAAACCGGCATCGCATGCCGCTTGAAAGGCCGGCCGCCAAGGCCCGGCCCTCTCTGCTTCACCTTCCACGACCCAAGGGCGTACTACACGACGCAGCACAAGGCGCAATACGGCTCGCTTCCCGAGTTGCACGCAGACATGAAGACAACTGCATGGGTGTACGACCGCTCTCGCATCTCCGAGCGCAGAGGGCTTTAAGCCCATTGAAGAATGAAAGTGCGCCGAGGCCCATCGATGGTCGTCAAGACGGTACTCAACACATCTCGACCAAGCAGACCATCTATACCCTCGTTATGCAATTCCTGAGCAAGCACTTCCAGCGCTGGAATTTCATGTGGTCGGTCGCCGAACAGATGTGAGTCAATGCGCAGACTGGCGTCATACGTGTTGCAGGCGGCACCTGTCACGCCTGTCGTAATGGTGCGCACAGGCGCCGCGCCGCTGGGAGTGAGTCCCAGCGATCTCATATGAATTTCCGCGATCATGGTTGTATCTGCCCCAGTGTCGATCAGCAACTGCACTGTGATCGGAGGCGGGACATGAAGGCCGCGCGCTCTCATGAGATTGCGCAGCGGTTCGCTGGGGCCTATATGCGCATCGATGATCGGACCGCGCGCCCCATACCTCGCACGGATGACAGGCACTTAGCCTAGGTCGCGAGTGAAATGTGCGGCAGCGAAATCTTCGGTCACTTTTTTGACGAAGAAGCGCTCCAGACCGAACTTGTCGTAGGCCCAATTCAATGCAGCCTCGTACGTGCGTTCGAAATGAAATGGCTGCGACTCGCGGATCACGACATATTCGCCGTCGTGGCCGTTCACGATCATCTCGGGCAGCTTTGCGCAGTAGGTCTGGAACTCGGTTTGGAGGTCAACCGTCATGACAAAGCCCGAAGGAATGTGTGCATGATTTTCTCCACTTTGTAAGTTGTAAACCGTCTGTCCACAAGGTTATCCACAGACGGCTTGCTGAGGCTACCGAATACGGTCGACTAAATCAACGCAAATTTCCCTCATATTTGAGGTATCGCAATCAAGTGTCGCAATGACGTCGAATTCCCGTGGTGGGAATAAAACGAGAAAGGCGCTACAACCTTGATAGCTGTAGCGCCTTACGGGATATGGTGGCCTGGGGCGGAATCGAACCACCGACACGCGGATTTTCAATCCGCTGCTCTACCAACTGAGCTACCGGGCCATTGTGTGCAGCCCTAAATTATACAGCGGTTCTGCGGCCTCTTGAAAGATCGACGCCAAGTTGTTTGAGCTTGCGATAAAGATGGGTGCGTTCTAGGCCGGTTTTCTCGGCCACGCGGGTCATCGAACCGTTCTCCATCGCCAGGTGGAATTCGAAGTACGCCTTCTCGAAGCCGTCGCGGGCATCGCGCAGCGGGCGATCGAGATCAAAGCTTTGGGTCGACTGCGGGCCGGCGTCCGGCACGGGCACTGCGGCCAGCGAGGCCATGAGCAGGCTGTCGCCGGTGGTGGTGATGGCAGCGCCCTGGTTGCCGCCGGTGGGCACCGGCACCACGCCCGCTGCGGCGCGCCGTGCGCTTTCGCGTGCAAGGCCCTGCTCCACGGCCTTGAGCAGCTTCTGCAGAGTGATCGGTTTTTCGAGGAAGGCGAAGGCGCCGATGCGCGTGGCGTCCACCGCGGTGTCGATGGTGGCGTGGCCGCTCATCATGATGACGGGCATGCTCAGGAGGCCGGCGGTGGACCATTCCTTGAGCAGCGTGACGCCGTCGGTGTCGGGCATCCAGATGTCGAGCAGCACCAGGTCGGGCCGCGCACGCTGGCGCGCGGCGCGGGCCTCGGCGGCGTTTTCCGCGAGCTCCACGTTGTGGCCCTCGTCATTGAGAATTTCGAAGAGCAGGTCCCGGATGCCCAGCTCGTCATCGACCACGAGAATGTTTGCCATGAGTGCTGATTGTTGTGTGCGCTGGTGTGTGTTGGTTCGCCGTCCGGCCCAGCGTCCTTGCGCTGGATTGATGGACGCTCAGGCGGTGGAAGACTTGGAATCTTCGGTGTGAGCGACCGCTGCCCGCAGCTCGCCTGCCAGCGCGAATGATAGCGAGACTTGCGCCCCCGCCACAGCCCCGTCGACAACGCGGTTGGAAAGCTCGATGCGCGCGCCGTGCTCGTCCGCGATTTTCTTGACCACCGCGAGCCCCAGACCTGTACCTTTTGTTTTCGTCGTCACGTAGGGTTCGAAGGCGCGCTTGAGGATGTTTTCTGCAAAGCCGGGGCCGCTGTCCTGCACCGTCAGGCGCACGCGCTGGCCCGAATCGCCCAGCCGGGTGCGGATGATGACCTCGCCCGCCCTGCCGGTGCCGCTGGCGGCCGCCTCGGCGGCGTCCTGCGCGTTCTGCAGCAGGTTGTGGATGACCTGGCGAATTTGCTGCTCGTCGCCGCGAATGGACGGACAGCGCTCGTCGAGCTCGGAGCGCAGCGCGATGGGCAGGTTCTCGGCGTTGTAGAGCTGGAGCACGTCGACCAGGAGCGCGTTGAGGTCCACGGGCTTCAGGTCGGCCGCGGGCAGCCGTGCGTAATCGCGGAATTCGTTCACCAGCCGCTTCATCGCATCGACCTGGTCGACGATGGTCTTCACCGACTTCACCAGAATGGCCTGCTCCGGCGGCGCGACCTTGCCGGAGAGCTTCATCTCCAGCCGCTCGGCCGACAGCTGGATGGGCGTCAGCGGGTTCTTGATTTCATGCGCGAGGCGGCGCGCCACTTCGCCCCAGGCCTGCGCACGCTGGGCCGACACGATCTCGGAGATGTCGTCGAACACCAGCAGCCGCGCGGCACCGGGCAATTCCGCGCCGCGCGCGACGATGTTGATGGCGCCGTCCTTGTGCGGCAGGTCGTTGCCGGTGGCGTGCAGCTCGAAGGCATGCTGCCAGTGGTCCAGGCCGTGTTGCATGCGCTCGACCTGAAACTCGTCGAACTGCTGCTGCACCTTGGCGCCGAAGTCGGCCAGCCCCGGCACGTCGACGAGCGACTGGCCCTCGTAGGCCGCCAGCGGCGCGCGCAGCACGCGGGTGGCGCCCGGGTTGGTGGACAGCACTGTGCCCTTGGCGTCCAGCACGATCACGCCCGAGGTCAGGTTGTCCAGGATGGTCTGCAGGTTGGCGCGGGCGGCATCGAGCTGGCCCATGGTTTTTTCGACCGCGCCGCGGGCGTCTGACAGCTGCTGGGTCATGACCGCGAACGAGCGCGTCAGGCCGCCCAGCTCGTCCTTGCCCTGCAGCACGGCGGTGGGCCGCAGGTCGCCGGCGGCCACCTGGCGCACGCCGTCGGCCAGCACGAGCAGCGGCCGCGCCAGCTGGTTGCCGAACAGCACGGCCAGCAGCACCGCGCCGAACACCGCCAGGAAGAGGCTCAGCGTGAGCGTGCCGATGTACATGCGGCGGAGGCCCTCGCGGGCGAGCGCCCGCTCCTGGTACTCGCGATTGGCCTCCTGCACCGCCAGCGCGTTGGCGACCACGGCCGGCGGCAGCAGGCGCGTCACCTGCAGGTAGCGCCTGGCTGTGTCGAAGTCGAAACCCGGGCTCTGCACCATGGCGAGCGCGCGCACGCTGGCGGCAGGAGGCGGCCCGCCGGGCACCGCGATTTCGTCCAGGCCTTCGATGTGCGCGATCGCGCGGTCCGGGCGCACCTGGCGGAACTGCTGCACGGTCGGCCGCTCGGGGTTGAGCTGGAAGCGCGAGGTGCCGGCGCTGGCGATGAGCTGGCCGGAGCCGGTCCAGAGCACCACGTCGCTCGCTTCGAGCTGGTCGCGGATGCGCTCCAGCGCCAGGCCGGCGCTCGCATCGGACACCTGCGACAACTGGGCGCTGGCGGCACGGGTCTTGGTGGAGAGGTCATCGGACAGCGAATCGAGCGTGGCACGGCCCAGGTTCAGGCCCGCATCGAGGGCGCCCTCGACCTTGACGTCGAACCAGCTCTCGATCGAGCGCGCAACGAACTGGTAGGACACCACATAGACCAGCGCCCCCGGCACCACGCCCACCAGCGCGAAGATGGCCGCCAGCTTGATCAACAGCCGGCTGCCGAACTTGCCCTGGCGCAGCCGCCGCAGCAACCTGAAGGCGACCCAGCCGATCACCAGCACCAGCAGCACCGCCACCACGACGTTGATGCCGAACAGGCGCACGTAATAGCGTTCGTACAGCGCGCGGTTGTTGGTGGCCTGGGCCAGCAGGAAGATCAGGACGAGGCCGATGGCCGTGACCAGCGCGGCGCCCACGCCCACGGCCCAGCGCATCGCGCGCGAGCGGCTGGCGGCGGGGGTGGCCGCTGCGCCGCTGCGCGGTTTGGTGCTCACCGCTGCTTCTCCAGCGCCAGCCGCGCGGTGCGTTCGGCCGAAATGTTCCAGTCCGCCTGGCCGACCACGCCGATCTGGAACGGCCGGGGCAACTGCGAGGTGTCCAGCCGAAAGCGGAACATCACCTGGTGCACCGGGTCGTCGCCGATTTCCGCGGCGTCGCCCAGGCGCAACCGGCCCACGCGCCTGATGGCCTCCAGCGCATCGTCGAGGGTGTCGAAGTTCTGGTTCAGCGAGATGCCGAAGCCGGCCGCGCCGGTGATGGGCACCGGCGATACGTTGAGCCGCCAGCGGCGGGTGAGCGGCTGGTAGGCCAGCCGCATGTGGCGCGTGGCCTGCGCGACCTTGCGGTCGGTCCAGTACCAGCGCTCCTGGTACAGCTCGGCCTCGGCCACGAAATAGATGGCAATGCCCTTGTCGAGCACTTCCTCGACCAGCGAGGGCAGTTCGAACTGCACGGCAGCGCTGAGGTAAACGCCGTCGTCGGACTGCTCCAGGCGCATCTGGGTGATTGCCGTGTTCGGACGGCCCTGGGCCCCGGCAGGCGCCGGCAGCCACGCCAGCAGCAGCAACCCGATCAGCAACGCCGCGGCCAGCAGGACCGACAGGCGCGAACGGACGGGCTCAGGGCGGGCGTTTTTCAAGCAGGGCGTAGAAGAAGCCGTCGTGGTCACCAGAGGGATTGTCCGGGACGCCACGGACATTCCCCCCGCTTTGGGGCAGCAAATGGCCGGGGGACGGTTGCAATCGTGCGTCAGTGTTGTGTGCAAGGAACGCATCAATTTGTTGCGAGCCCTCTTCCCGGAAGACGGAACAGGTGCAGTAAAGGAGGCGGCCGCCGGGCCGCACGAGCGGCCAGAGCGCGGCCAGGAGCGAGGCCTGCTGGGCGGAAAGCTGGGCGGTGTCGCTCTCGCGGCGCAGCCAGCGGACATCGGGATGGCGCCGGACGATGCCCGAGGCGGTGCACGGCGCATCGAGCAGGATGGCGTCGAAGGGCGTACCGTCCCACCAGGCGGCGGGGCGGGCCGCATCGGCCACCACCACCTGGGCCTTGAGACCGAGGCGGGCCAGGGTTTCGTCGATGCGGCGGCTGCGGACGCCGTCGACCTCCAGCGCCATGACCTCGGCCGAGCCGGGGCCGGCCAGCTCGAGCAGGTGCGCGGTCTTGCCGCCGGGGGCGGCGCAGGCGTCGAGCACGCGCAGGGGCCCGGCGCCGGGCTTCGCTGGCAGCAGGCCCTCGAGCAACAGCGGGGCCGCGAGCTGCGCGGCCTCGTCCTGCACCGAACAGGCGCCGTCGGCAAAGCCGGGCAGTTGCTGCACGGGGCGGGCGCGTCCCAGCTGGAGGCCGCTGGCGCCCACGCGCACGGCGGAGAGGCCCACTGCCTCGAGCTCGGCCTGGTAGGCAGCGACCGTGGATTTCTGGAGATTGACCCGCAGCGTCATCGGCGCCTGCGCGTTGTCGGCGGCCAGCACCCGCTGCCAGTCGCGCGGATGATCGCGCTTGAGCCGCTCGATCCACCAGCGCGGATGGTTCCATTGCGCAACCGGCTCCTGGTCGGTGATGGCAACGAGCTCATCGCGCTCGCGCAAGAAGCGCCGCAGGCAGGCGTTGATGAAGCTGGCCTGCGCCCGCGTCGCCGGATTGCGCTTGGCGGCCTCCACGGCCTGGTCGACCAGCGTAAAGGGTTCGTACGGTGCGCGTTCACCGTCCCAGGCCAGCCCCAGCGCGGTGCAGAGCAAGGCATCAGGCAGCGGCGGCGGGGTGCGCTTGGCCAGGTGACGGCGCAGCGCTTCGGCCCGGCCAAGCCAGCGCAGCACCTGGAAGCCGAGCGCCTGCACGCCAGGCCGCATGGCGGGCTCGACGGCTTCGAAGGCCACGGAGCCCGAAGTGCCGGCGCGGATCGACGCGAGCGCCGCAGCGGTCAGTTGCAGTTGGCGCCACAGCGGCGGCTGCAGCGAAGGCGCTGCGTTGCCGGGGGAATCGGAAGGTAGGTCAGACAAGTTGGGGCGATGGTAACGGGCGGGCCAAAGGCACTGCGCCACGCAGAGTAAAAAAGGAAGACGCCGCTCAGCGCAAGGGCGCGGCCGGACGAAGACGCACGGCCCATGCCACCAGCTGCGCCGGAAACTGGACGATCGCGTCGTTGTAGTGGGCCACCGCAAGGTTGAACTGGCTGCGCGCGATCTCGGCGGCCGCCGAAGGCTCGGGCCAGGGAATCGGTTCGACCGCGTTCGGCGCGGTGGTCATGCCGTTCCCCGTGCTGCCGCCCGTGCTCGTGCCCGCGGGGGTGAGCGGCACCGGCCGCGACAGCGTTCCGTCCGCATCGAAGACCGTCACCGCATCCGGATGCTGTCGCTGCCATGCCGTGATTAGCACCTGCAGCGCCGTGCCCAGCGCCGCCATGCCGCCCGGGTCCAGCGGATGCAGCCGGGTGGCGCCCAGCAGCGTGGCCAGTTGCGTGGTGGCCGCCTGCAGCGGCGCCACCGACGACGACAGCTCCTGCGGCGGCGGCGACTCCCCCTGCAGCGCGGCGGTGATGCTGGCCTGCACGAAATCGAGCTGCCTGCTCAATGCCGCGTCCAGCGTCGCGTACGCCTGCAGCACGGCCGCGCGCAGGCGCACCAGCCGGTTGTAGGCGCCGACGAACCAGAACAACAGCACCGCAATGGCGATCCAGCTGGCCAGCGACTCGGGCAACACACTCATCGGAAACGACACCTCATCGAAACACAAAGAAAAACGCCCCCCAACCAGGGGCGGTCGGGGGGCGTGTTGTACCGGTCATGGCCGGTGATGCTAGCCGCTTATTCGGTCGCGGCGCCTTCGCTGGCGTCGACCGTGGCGTCCGCATCGCTCGAGGAACCCGCCAGTTCGGCGGCTTCGGATTCGGCGATGGCGCGGCGCTCGGCGTCGTCCATGGCGTCCTTGGCCCGGCGTGCCTGGTGATACGCCATGCCGGTGCCCGCGGGAATCAGGCGGCCGACGATGACGTTTTCCTTCAGGCCGCGCAGCTCGTCGCGCTTGCCCATGATCGCGGCTTCGGTCAGCACGCGCGTCGTTTCCTGGAACGAAGCAGCCGAGATGAACGAGTCGGTCGACAGCGACGCCTTCGTGATACCGAGCAGCAGGTTGGTGAACGTCGCGGGGATCTTGCCAGCGGCGCGCAGGGCGTCGTTGGTGTTGAGCATTTCGCTGCGTTCGACCTGTTCGCCGGAGATGTAGTTCGTCTCGCCGATGTTGTCGACCACGACGCGGCGCAGCATCTGGCGAACGATCACCTCGATGTGCTTGTCGTTGATCTTCACACCCTGCAAGCGGTACACGTCCTGCACTTCGTCCACGATGTAGCGCGCCAGTTCTTCCGAACCCAGCAGGCGCAGGATGTCCTGCGGGTCCGCCGGACCGTCGACCACCGACTCGCCCTTGTTCACCACCTGGCCTTCGTGCACCAGGATGTTCTTTTCCTTGGGCACGAGGTCTTCGTAGACGCCGCCTTCGGGATCGGTGATCTGCAGGCGGATCTTGCCCTTGGTCTCTTTACCGAACGACACGGTACCGGTCATTTCGGCCAGCATGCCCTTGTCCTTGGGCGAACGGGCTTCGAACAGCTCGGCCACACGCGGCAGACCGCCGGTGATGTCTCGCGTCTTCTGGCCTTCGACCGGGATGCGGGCCAGCACTTCGCCGGGGCCCACGTCCTGGCCGTCGCGGATCTGCACCAGCGAGCCGATCGGGAAGCCGATCGTCACCGAGTGGTCGGTGCCCGGGATCTTCACTTCGGCGCCGGAGGCGTCGATGAGCTTCACCTGCGGGCGCACGACCTTGGCGGCGCCGCGGCGCTTCGGGTCGATCACGACCAGGGTCGACAGACCGGTCACTTCGTCCACCTGCTTGGCGACCGTGAGGCCTTCCTCGACGTTCTCGAACTGCGTCTTGCCGGCGAACTCGGTGATGATCGGGCGCGTCAGCGGATCCCAGTTGGCAAGCACGTGGCCGGCCTTGATCTGCTGGTCGGCCTTGACGGCCAGGATCGCGCCGTACGGCACCTTGTGGCGCTCGCGCTCGCGGCCGTGTTCGTCATGGATGACGATCTCGCCCGAACGCGAAATCACGACCAGCTCGTTCTTGCTGTTGGTCACATAGCGCATCGTGGCGTTGAAGCCGATCGAACCGTTCGACTTGGCTTCCACGCTCGAGGCGACGGCAGCGCGCGAAGCGGCGCCGCCGATGTGGAAGGTACGCATCGTCAGCTGCGTGCCGGGCTCGCCGATGGACTGGGCGGCGATCACACCGACGGCTTCGCCGATGTTGATCAGGCCGCCGCGGCCCAGGTCGCGGCCGTAGCAGGTGGCGCAGATGCCGAAGCGGGTTTCGCAGGTCAGCGCGGTGCGGACCTTGACTTCGTCGACGCCCTGGGCTTCCAGGACTTCGATGTTGTCTTCGTCGAACATCTCGCCGGCCTTCAGCAGCACCGAACGGTTTTCCGGATGCAGCACGTCGTCCGCAGCCGAGCGGCCGAGGATTCGGTCGCGCAGCGACTCGATCACTTCACCGCCTTCGACGATGGCGCGCATCAGGTAGCCGCCGTGGGTGCCGCAGTCCTGCTCGGTCACGACCAAGTCTTGCGTCACGTCGACCAGACGACGGGTCAGGTAACCCGAGTTCGCCGTCTTCAGCGCCGTGTCGGCCAGACCCTTACGGGCACCGTGGGTGGAGATGAAGTACTCCAGCACGTTCAGGCCTTCGCGGAAGTTCGCGGTAATGGGCGTCTCGATGATCGAGCCGTCCGGCTTGGCCATCAGGCCACGCATGCCGGCCACCTGGCGAATCTGCGCTGCGGAACCGCGGGCGCCGGAGTCGGCCATCATGTAGATGGAGTTGAACGACTCCTGCTCGACTTCCTTGCCGTGACGGTCGATGACCTTCTGCTTGGAAAGCTTGGCCATCATGACCTTCGACACTTCGTCGCCGGCCTTGCCCCAGATGTCCACTACCTTGTTGTAGCGTTCGCCGGATGTCACCAGACCGGAGACGTACTGCTGTTCGATCTCCTTCACTTCCTTGGCGGAGCGCTCGATGATGCCGTGCTTTTCAGCGGGCACCAGCATGTCGTCGATCGCGATCGAGATACCGGCCTTGGTCGCCAGACGGAAGCCGTTTTGCAGCAGCTTGTCGGCGAACACGACGGTCTCTTTCAGGCCGCACTTGCGGAACGAGACGTTGATGAGCTTGGAGATTTCCTTCTTCTTCAGCGCCTTGTTGATGTTCGAGAACGGCAGGCCCTTGGGCAGGATCTCGGACAGCAGCGCGCGGCCCACGGTGGTGTCCACGAGCGAGGTCGACGGCGTGAAGACGCCGGTTTCCTTGTCCTTGGTGTATTCCGTGATGCGCACTGCCACCTTGGCGGTGAGCTCGACTTCGCTGGCGTCCAGCGCGCGCTGCACTTCACCGATGTCGGAGAAGATCAGGCCCTCGCCCTTGCCGTTGATGCGGTCGCGGGTCGTGTAGTACAGACCCAGCACCACGTCCTGCGAAGGAACGATCGACGGTTCGCCCGACGCCGGGAACAGCACGTTGTTGGAGGCCAGCATCAGCGTGCGGGCTTCCATTTGTGCTTCCACCGACAGCGGCACGTGAACAGCCATCTGGTCGCCGTCGAAGTCGGCGTTGAAGGCCGCGCAAACGAGCGGGTGCAGCTGGATGGCCTTGCCTTCGATCAGGATCGGCTCGAACGCCTGGATGCCCAAACGGTGCAGCGTAGGCGCACGGTTCAGCATGACCGGGTGTTCCTTGATCACTTCTTCCAGGATGTCCCAGACCACCGGCGTGCCCGATTCGACTTCCTTCTTGGCAGCCTTGATCGTGGTCGCGATGCCCATGGCTTCGAGGCGCGAGAAGATGAAGGGCTTGAACAGCTCGAGCGCCATCAGCTTGGGCAGGCCGCACTGGTGCAGCTTGAGCGTCGGGCCCACCACGATGACCGAGCGGCCCGAGTAGTCCACGCGCTTGCCCAGCAAGTTCTGGCGGAAACGACCGCTCTTGCCCTTGATCATGTCGGCCAGCGACTTGAGCGCGCGCTTGTTGGCGCCCGTCATGGCCTTGCCGCGACGACCGTTGTCCAGCAGCGAGTCGACGGCTTCCTGCAGCATCCGCTTTTCGTTGCGCGCGATGATTTCCGGAGCCTTCAGCTCCAAGAGGCGGCGCAGGCGCGAATTGCGGTTGATGACGCGGCGGTACAGGTCGTTCAGGTCGGAGGTCGCAAAGCGGCCGCCGTCCAGCGGCACCAGCGGACGCAGGTCCGGCGGCAGCACAGGCAGCACGTCCAGCACCATCCACTGGGGCTTGATGCCCGACTTGCGGAAGGCTTCCAGCACCTTCAGGCGCTTGGAGTTCTTCTTGACCTTGACTTCGGAGCCGGTCAGGTCACCGCGCAGGCGTTCGATCTCGCTGTCGAGCTCGATGCCTTCCAGCAGGTCCTTGATGCCTTCGGCGCCCATCTTGGCAACGAATTCGTCGCCGTATTCCTTGCGCTTGGCGTCGTAGTCGTCCTCGGACATGATGCCGAACTTCTTCAGCGGGGTCATGCCGGGGTCGGTGATCACGTAGGCTTCGAAGTACAGCACGCGTTCGATGTCGCGCAGCGTCATGTCGAGCACCAGGCCCAGACGCGACGGCAGCGACTTCAGGAACCAGATGTGGGCGCAGGGCGCGGCCAGGTCGATGTGACCCATGCGCTCGCGACGCACCTTGGTCTGCGTGACTTCAACGCCGCACTTCTCGCAGATCACGCCGCGGTGCTTCAGGCGCTTGTACTTGCCGCACAGGCACTCGTAGTCCTTGATGGGGCCGAAGATCTTGGCGCAGAAGAGACCGTCGCGCTCGGGCTTGAACGTGCGGTAGTTGATCGTCTCGGGCTTCTTCACTTCACCGAAAGACCACGAGCGGATCTTCTCGGGCGAAGCCATGCCGATCTTGATGGCATCGAAATGCTCATCGGGCGTGAATTGCTTGAACAGGTCGAGTAGCGATTTCATAAGACTCTTTCCCTTTTCAATTAAGAACGCTCGAGCTCGATGTCGAGCCCCAGCGAACGAATTTCCTTGACCAGCACGTTGAACGATTCCGGCATGCCGGCTTCGATCGAGTGCTCGCCCTTGACGATGCTTTCGTACACCTTGGTACGGCCTTGCACGTCGTCGGACTTCACGGTCAGCATTTCCTGCAGGACGTAGGCGGCGCCATAAGCTTCCAGCGCCCACACTTCCATTTCACCGAAACGCTGGCCGCCGAACTGCGCCTTGCCGCCCAGCGGTTGCTGGGTAACGAGCGAGTACGGGCCGGTCGAGCGGGCGTGCATCTTGTCGTCCACCAGGTGATGCAGCTTCAGGAAGTGCATGTAGCCGACGGTGACGGGGCGCTCGAACTGGTCGCCGGTGCGGCCGTCGTACAGGTACGCCTGCGTGCGCGTATCGGTCAGGCCCTTGAGCTTGGCGATGTCGTCCGGGTAGGCGAGCTTCAGCATGCCGCGAATTTCGTCTTCCGAGGCGCCGTCGAACACCGGCGTGGCAAAGGTCGCGCCGCTTTGCAGGTTGGCCGCCATGGCGAGCACGTCGGTGTCGCTCAGCTGGCTGAGGTCTTCCGGACGGCCCGAGCCGTTGTACAGCTGCTCCATGAACTTGCGCACTTCGGCCACCTTGGCTTCTTGCTGCAGCAGGTCGCCGATGCGCTGGCCGATGCCCTTGCCGGCCCAGCCCAGATGCACTTCGAGCACCTGGCCCACGTTCATCCGCGAAGGCACGCCCAGCGGGTTCAGGCAGATGTCGCACGGCGTGCCGTCGGCCATGTGGGGCATGTCTTCGACCGGAACGATCTTGGACACAACACCCTTGTTGCCGTGGCGGCCGGCCATCTTGTCGCCGGGTTGCAGGCGGCGCTTGACGGCCAGGTAGACCTTGACCATCTTGAGCACGCCCGCGGGCAGCTCGTCGCCCTGCGTGAGCTTCTTGCGCTTTTCTTCGAACGCGAGGTCGAAGCTGTGGCGCGTCTGCTCGAGCGAGTTCTTGATCGACTCGAGTTGCGTTGCCACTTCGTCTTCCGCCGGGCGGATGTCGAACCAGTGGAACTTCTCGACCGATGCCAGGTAGGCCTTGTCGAGCTTGGTGCCCTTGGCCAGCTTGTTCGGGCCGCCGTTGGCGACCTTGCCGGTCAGCAGCTTCTCGATACGGTCGAACGCGTCGGCTTCGACGATGCGAAGCTGGTCGTTCAGGTCGAGGCGGAAGCGCTTGAGCTCGTCGTCGATGATCTGCTGGGCGCGCTTGTCGCGCGTGATGCCTTCGCGGGTGAACACCTGCACGTCGATCACGGTGCCTTGCGAGCCCTGGTCCACACGCAGCGAGGTGTCCTTCACGTCGGAAGCCTTCTCGCCGAAGATGGCGCGAAGCAGCTTCTCTTCAGGCGTCAGCGTGGTCTCGCCCTTCGGCGTGACCTTGCCCACCAGCGTGTCGCCCGGCTGCACTTCGGCGCCGACATAAATGATGCCGGATTCGTCGAGGCGGTTGAGCTGCTGCTCGGCCAGGTTCGGGATGTCGCGCGTGATTTCTTCGGCGCCCAGCTTGGTGTCGCGCGCCATCACCACCAGTTCCTCGATGTGGATCGAGGTGTAGCGGTCTTCGGCGACGACGCGTTCGGAGATCAGGATCGAGTCTTCGAAGTTGTAGCCGTTCCAGGGCATGAACGCGATCAGCATGTTCTGGCCGAGGGCCAGCTCACCCAGGTCGGTCGATGCGCCGTCGGCGATCACGTCGCCCTTGGCGATCTTGTCGCCGCGCTTGACGATGGGGCGCTGATGGATGTTGGTGTTCTGGTTCGAACGCTGATACTTGATCAGGTTGTAGATGTCCACACCCACTTCACCGGCAGCTGCTTCGGCGTCGTTCACGCGCACCACGACACGGGTCGCATCGACGTAGTCGACGATACCGCCACGGGTGGCCGTGACCACGGTGCCCGAGTCGACCGCGGAGACGCGCTCGATACCGGTACCGACCATCGGCTTTTCGGGACGCAGCACAGGCACGGCCTGACGCTGCATGTTGGCGCCCATCAGCGCGCGGTTCGCATCGTCGTGCTCCAGGAACGGCACGAGCGAGGCAGCCACCGACACGATCTGCGCGGGCGACACGTCCATGTACTGGATGCGTTCGGCGCCGACCAGGATCGATTCGCCGGCTTCACGCGCCGACACCAGGTCGCCGGTCAGCTTGCCGTCCTTGTCCAGGACCGCATTGGCCTGGGCGATGACGTACTTGCCTTCCTCGATGGCCGACAGGTAGTCGATGTCCATCGTGACCTTGCTGTCGACCACGCGGCGGTACGGCGTCTCGATGAAGCCGTATTCGTTCAGGCGGGCGTACAGGGCCAGCGAATTGATCAGGCCGATGTTCGGGCCTTCGGGCGTTTCGATCGGGCAGACGCGGCCGTAATGGGTCACGTGCACGTCGCGCACTTCGAAGCCTGCACGTTCACGCGTCAGACCGCCCGGGCCAAGGGCCGACACGCGGCGCTTGTGGGTGATTTCGGACAGCGGGTTCGTCTGGTCCATGAACTGCGACAGCTGGGAGGCACCGAAGAATTCCTTCAGCGCGGCCGAGATCGGCTTGCTGTTGATCAGGTCGTGCGGCATCAGCGGCTCTTGCTCGGCCTGACCCAGACGTTCCTTCACGGCCTTCTCGATACGCGCCAGGCCGGTGCGGTACTGGTTTTCGGCCAGTTCGCCGACGCAACGCACGCGGCGGTTGCCCAGGTGGTCGATGTCGTCGACTTCGCCGTTGCCGTTGCGCAGGTCCACGAGGATCTTGACCACGGCCAGGATGTCTTCGTTGGTCAGCACCATCGGGCCGGTGGATTCGTCGCGGCCGACCTTGGCGTTGAACTTCATGCGGCCCACGCGCGACAGGTCGTACGTGTCCGGGTTGTAGAACAGGCGCTGGAACAGGGCCTGCACCGCGTCTTCCGTCGGCGGCTCGCCGGGACGCATCATGCGGTAGATGGCCACGCGGGCTGCGAACTCGTCGACGGTTTCGTCGATGCGCAGCGTCTGCGAGATGTACGCGCCCTGGTCCAGTTCGTTCGTGTAGATGACCTGGATGTCCTGCACGCCGGCCGTGCGCAGCTTCTTGAGCAGCGCTTCGGTCAGTTCGTCGTTGGCCTTGGCCAGGATTTCGCCGGAGTCGGCGTCGACGATGTTGCGGGCGATGACGCGGCCCACCAGGAAGTCTTCCGGCACGCTGATGTGCGTGGTGTTCGACTGTTCCAGTTCACGCGTGTGGCGTGCGGTGACGCGCTTGTCCTTGGCGACCACGACCTTGCCCGACTTGTCGGTGATGTCGAAGCGCGCGACTTCGCCGCGCAGGCGCTCGGAGACGAACTCCATCTGCGCGCCGCTGTCCATCAGGCGGAAGTTGTCGTTCACGAAGAAGTTCGCGAGGATCGATTCCGGGTTCAGGCCGATGGCCTTCAGCAGGATCGTGACCGGCATCTTGCGGCGACGGTCCACGCGGAAGTACAGCATGTCCTTCGGGTCGAATTCGAAGTCGAGCCACGAGCCGCGGTAAGGAATCACGCGGGCTGAGAACAGGAGCTTGCCCGAGCTGTGCGTCTTGCCCTTGTCGTGTTCGAAGAACACGCCGGGCGAACGGTGCAGCTGCGACACGATCACGCGCTCGGTGCCGTTGATGATGAACGAACCCTTTTCGGTCATGAGCGGCACTTCGCCCATGTAGACCTCTTGTTCCTTCACTTCCTTGACCACCTTGGACTGCGACGTCGACGACTCGCGGTCATAGATGATGAGCTGGACCTTGGCGCGCACGGCCGAGGCGAAGGTCAGACCGCGGGTCTGGCATTCACGCACATCGAAAGCCGGTTTCGCGAGGTTGTACTCGAGAAACTTCATCTCGACGAAACCGTTGTGCGAGACGATCGGGAAGGCGGCGTCGAACGCGGCCTGCAGGCCTTCGACGGTGCGTTGTTTGGGGGCGATGCCCGCTTGCAGGAACGCGGTGTACGCGTCTTTCTGCATCTGCAGCAGGTAGGGGATTTCGACGACGCTGTCGCGATTACCGAAACTTTTTCGGATGCGCTTGCGTTCGGTGTAACTGTACGCGGACGATTGGGCCATGAGAGCTCCGGAGCTTGAGATCTTCAGCGACTTGTCAGCAGTGCCTAGGCACCACTGCTTGGCGGCTGGCCACTACCAGCCGTTGGCGGACGGCGATGCATTGCACATCGCCCGAACCAAGGGGTCTTCTGCAGTCGGGGTCAGAAGACACTCGAAAAACGCGTCGGGATGGCGTCTTTCGGGTGCGCTCTGAAAGCGGCAAAGGCTGGAGGGCCTTTTCAGGCACCTCCAGCCCTCTAGAGGGTCTGAATTACTTCAGTTCCACCTTGGCGCCGGCTTCTTCCAGCTTCTTCTTTGCGGCTTCAGCGTCAGCCTTGGACAGGCCTTCCTTGACAGCCTTGGGAGCGGCTTCCACCAGGTCCTTGGCTTCCTTGAGGCCCAGGCCGGTGATTTCGCGCACGGCCTTGATGACCGACACCTTGTTCGCGCCGACATCGGCCAGCACGACGTTGAACTCGGTCTGTTCTTCAGCTGCCGCGACTGCGGGGCCTGCAGTTGCGGGACCTGCCATGGCGGCAGCGCTCACGCCGAACTTCTCTTCGATGGCTTTCACCAGTTCGTTGAGTTCCAGGACCGTCATGCTGTCGAGCGCGGTCAGAAATGCGTCTTTATCGAATGCCATTTTTGTTTCCTAACAATTGGGTTGAATATTTCAAACGCCGGCCGCTTACGCGGGCTGCGCTTCGGCTTCTGCCGGTGCATCGGTTGCGGGTGCTGCTGCGCCTTCGCCACGCTTCGCGGCCAGCGCCGCGAGAACGCGTGCCGTACGGGAAATCGGGGATTGCATCAAGCCCAGCAACTGCGCCAACAGCACTTCCTTCGAAGGGATGCTTGCGAGCTGCTTCACGCCGTTCACGTCCAGGACCTTGCCGCCAAACGCACCGCCGCGAATCACCAACTTGTCGTTGGTCTTCGCGAAGTCGGCCACCACCTTGGCGGCGGCCACTGCGTCTTCGGAAAAGCCGTAGATCAGCGGGCCGGTCATCTGGTCGCCGATGACTTCGAATGCGCTACCAGTCACAGCACGGCGTGCCAGCGTGTTCTTGAACACGCTGAGAGTCACACCCTTGCTGCGTGCTTCGGTACGCAGTTTGGTCATATCGGCAACCGTGATGCCACGGTATTCCGCCAGCACGAGCGTTTGAGCTTTTGCGGCGAGGCTGGTCACATCACTGATGACCGCTTCTTTCTCACTGCGATTCAGACTCAAGGTCTACTCCTTTTAATGCGACCTTCGGCCGGGGCCTCGGATCGCGCTTCATGCAGCGACCAACTGTCAGGAACAAAACTAATTCCTTGCAGTGGGGTCGCCATCTGCGCTGATTGCCGGACAAGAGGTCCGGTGATTAAGTGCAGGCAACCCTGCACACCAGCGGTCTTGGATGGCTCACGGCAACCGAAGCTGCCGCGACCCACCACATCCGCCCCGCGCCTTTCGGAGCCGGGCAAATTTCTTCAGCTCGCCGAGATGGTTTGCGTGTCCACGCGGACACCCAGACCCATGGTCGACGACACAGCCACCTTGCGCAGGTACACACCCTTGCTGGTCGCCGGCTTGGCCTTGACCAGAGCGTCGATCAGCGCGGCGAGGTTGCCTTGCAGCTTGTCGGTGTCGAACGAACGACGGCCGATCGTGCCATGGATGATGCCGGCCTTGTCGACGCGGAACTGGACCTGGCCAGCCTTGGCGTTCTTCACGGCCGTGGCGACGTCCGGGGTCACCGTGCCAACCTTGGGGTTGGGCATCAGGCCGCGCGGGCCGAGAATCTGGCCGAGCGTACCGACGACGCGCATGGCATCGGGGGCAGCGATCACGACGTCGAAAGGCATGTCGCCAGCCTTGACCATGGCAGCCAGGTCGTCCATGCCGACGATGTCGGCGCCGGCGGCCTTGGCTTCTTCAGCCTTGGCGCCCTGGGCGAACACAGCCACGCGCTTGGTCTTGCCGGTGCCGTTGGGCATCACGACGGCGCCACGCACGACCTGGTCCGACTTCTTCGCGTCGATGCCCAGTTGCACGGCCACGTCGATGGATTCATCGAACTTGGCGGTGGCGGCTTCCTTCACGAGACCGATGGCGTCAACGAGGGAGTACAGCTTGTTGCTGTCGACCTTGCCTTCGAACGACTTTTGCTTCTTGGTGATCTTGGACATTTACACGCCCTCCACAGTCACGCCCATCGAACGGGCGGAGCCGGCGATGGTGCGAACGGCCGCATCCAGATCGGCAGCGGTCAAATCCTTCATCTTGGCCTTGGCGATCTCTTCGAGCTGAGCGCGCGTGATCTTGCCGACCTTGACGGATTGCGGCGTGGCCGAACCCTTGTCCAGCTTGATGGCCTTCTTGATCAAGGTGATCGCCGGCGGCGTCTTGATGATGAAGGTGAAGCTCTTGTCAGCGAACGCGGTGATGACCACCGGCAGCGGCAGACCCGGCTCGACGCCTTGGGTTTGCGCGTTGAACGCCTTGCAAAACTCCATGATGTTCAAACCACGCTGGCCCAGTGCGGGACCGATGGGTGGTGACGGGTTGGCCTTACCAGCTGGCACTTGCAGCTTGATGAAGCCGACGATTTTTTTCGCCATGCTTTGCTCCTTGCGGGTGATATCGCCTTGGCTTTCGCCGCAGCTCCCCGGGGTTGAACGACTCTTCGATCAAGGCCGCGCACCGAGTCGGATAGCGCGCAGCCGGAAATGGTTCGGGCCTTTCGGCCCGAGGCTCAGGTCTTTTCGACCTGGCTGAATTCGAGCTCGACGGGCGTGGAGCGGCCAAAAATCATGACCGACACGCTGACCTTGCTCTTCTCGTAGTTGACGTCTTCCACCGTGCCATTGAAGTCGGTGAACGGGCCTTCCTTGACGCGCACGAACTCGCCGACGGTGAATTCGACCTTGTGGCGCGGCTTCTCGGTGCCCTGCTGCATCTGGCTGACGATGTCCTCGACCTCTTTCTGCGAGATCGGAGCCGGACGGTTCTTGGCGCCGCCCACGAAACCCGTCACCTTGTTGGTGTGCTTCACCAGGTGCCAGCTCTCGTCGTTCATGATCATTTCGACCAGCACGTAGCCAGGGAAGAAACGACGCTCGGTGGTGCGCTTCTGGCCGTTCTTGATTTCGACCACTTCTTCGGTCGGAACCAGGATGCGGCCGAACTTGTCTTGCATGCCGGCGCGGTTGATGCGCTCGGTGATGTTGCGCTCGACAGCCTTCTCCATGCCCGAATAGGCATGCACCACGTACCAACGCAGATCGGGGTTGGCGGCAGGAGCCAGGACAGAGGTGTTTTCCTCTTCCGGAGTGCCCGGCGTGGCTTCAACTGCATTCACTGGATCAGCGGTCATTTATTTTCTCCAGCCCAGAATGAGGTCGAAAAACACCCATTCGAGCGTTTTGTCGGTGAGCCAGAGGAAGACGGACATGACCGCCACGAAGGCGAACACATAAGCCGTCATCTGCATCGCTTCCTTGCGGGTCGGCCAGACAACCTTCTTGACCTCGCGCCACGAGTCGCGACCAAAGGCCCACAACTGACGGCCATTCTCCGAACTGCCGAAAGCACCCACGGCCGCAGCCAGGCCGACCAGCAGCGCAGCCCATTGCACCAGCGATCCTTGGCGCGACAGCAGATAGAACGCCACGATGGCGCCCACTGCCAGCACCACAGCCGCAGCCATCTTGGCTTTGTCGGCACCCGTGCTCACGGTTTCGATTTGAGAAGTGGCCATGGTTGGCTGATTTCCTGTGGTCTTTCGACCTTCAATTCAATGCGTCTCTTGAGACGCCGAAGCCCATCGGGTCGCGATGGGCTTTTTTGGAGGTGCCACCTAGGTGGCAGGGGCAGTAGGAATCGAACCTACAACCTTCGGTTTTGGAGACCGACGCTCTGCCAATTGAGCTATACCCCTCCGGTACTCTTTGCGTGCGACTTCTTCTTAGATGTCGAGGATCTTTGCCACGACGCCCGAACCCACGGTGCGGCCGCCTTCACGGATGGCGAAGCGCAGGCCTTCTTCCATCGCGATCGGG
>NZ_JBEPKK010000005.1:0-397336 GCF_040544675.1 Variovorax boronicumulans | reverse complement strand
CGGGGGCGAGACGCGCACGGTGACCGGCGGTGCCACCGAGACGGTGAGCAGCGGGGAGACGCGCACGATCACCGGCGGGGCGGTGGAGACCATCAGCGGCGGGGAGACGCGGCTGGTCAACGGCGGCATCGTGGAGACCGACAACGGCGATGTCTTTCTCATGGTGAACGGCAGCACCGTGCGGCTGGTGAGCGGTGCGGACATCCGCATCACAGCGGCCGGCCGCCTGGAGATCGTCAACGCCTTCGACGGCAAGCTGGTGCTCGGACCGCAATCGACCACGGTGACGGGCACCAAGACGGTGTCGGCGCCCAGCATGGTCTACAACAGCACCAACTACACGATCAACACCGTCAACTACACGCTCAACGCGAACGTGGCGGTCATCAATACGCCGGGCTACACGGGCAATGCCGCCGACCAGGGGTGGGTCGACCAGCAGAAGGACATCGTGTCGAACCGGCGCGTGCGGCTGTTCATCGCCGCCGCCGACTTCTTCGGCATCAAGGCGCAGGTGTCGGTGGTGAACACCATGCTCAGCGGCGTCTTTGCGAATTGGTCCTACCTCTTCTGGCTCGATGCGATCTTCAACATCAAGGTCAATGTGAAGAGCCGCGTCAAGGCGGGCACCGTCCAGAAGAAGGGGCCGTTCGTGCTCACGGTCAACCTCAAGCGAAACAAGAGATGAGCGCCGTTCAAGCAGAAGTGAGAGACACGCCATGGCAAGAATAGTCCGCGCCCACACGCCGCTCGGCGGCGACCGGCTGCTGTTTCGCGCCATGCACGGCAGCGAGGCCCTGTCGGCGCTGTTCGAGTTCGAGGTCGACCTGCTGAGCACCAGCCCGTCGATTGCCGCCGCATCGCTGCTGGGCAAGTCGATGGCGCTCGAAATCCGCACCGCTGCCGCGCCGCGTTTCCTGCACGGCGAGGTGACGCGCTTTGCGCGCATCGGGCGCGAGGACGGCATGGTGCGCCACACCGTCTACCGCGCGACCGTGCGGCCGTGGCTCTGGTACCTCACGCGGGCGAGCAACAACCGCACCTTCCAGGGTTGCACCGCGGTCGAGATGATCGAACAGGTGCTGGGCGCCTACGGCTATCCCTTCGAGAAAAAACTCTGCGGCGGCTACCGGGCCTGGGACTTCTGCGCGCAGTACGAAGAGACGGACTACGCCTTCGTCTGCCGGCTGATGGAGCTCGAGGGCATCTACTACTACTTCAAGCACACGCAAGGCCAGCACACGCTGGTGCTGGCGGACGACATGTCGGCGCACGACGAGCTGCCCGGCTACGCCTGCATCGACTATTTCGCGACCGACCGCCCCGTCACCGAGGACATCGAGGTGATCGACGACTGGCAGGCCACGGCCGAGGTGCGCTCGGGCAGCTACACGGTGGACGACTTCAACTTCACCATGCCGCGCGCGGACCTCGCGAGCGCCCGCGTGCAGCCCCTGGCCACCGACAACGCCGACTACGACATGTACGAATGGCTGGGCGACTACGGTGCCGCCGGCGACGGCGAACACTATGCGCGCGTGCGGCTCGAAGAAGCGCAGGCGCTGGCCGATCGCTGCACCGGCCACGCCACCGTGCTCGGCCTGGCGCCGGGCTACCGCTTCACGATGCGGGGCGCGCCGCGCGGCGACGACAACCGCGAGTACCTGCTGGTGTCGGTGCACTACGCCTTGCGCGAAGGCGGCTATGCCAGCAGCCCCGAGACGCGCGGCAGCTACGGCTTCAACTTCATGGTGCAGCCCTCGGACGCGCCGTTCCGCGCGCCGCGCCGCACGCCCATGCCGCGCACCACCGGCCCGCAGACCGCCACCGTGGTCGGCCCGCCGGGCGAGGAGGTCTGGACCGACGAATACGGCCGCGTGAAGGTGCAGTTCCACTGGGACCGCGTGGGTCAGAACAACCAGGACAGCTCGTTCTGGGTGCGCGTGTCGCAGGCCTGGGCCGGCGACGCCTTCGGCACCGTGCACGTGCCGCGCATCGGGCAGGAGGTGATCGTCGACTTCATCTCCGGCCGCATCGACCGCCCGATCGTGATCGGCCGCGTCTACAACGCCGAGCGGATGCCGCCGCTGGACCTGCCGGGCGAAGCCACGAAGAGCGGCATCGTGTCGCGCTCGACCAAGGGCGGCTCGCCGGCCAATGCCAACACGCTGGTGTTCGAGGACCAGCGCGGCGCCGAGCAGATCCTGCTGCATGCCGAGCGCCGGCTCGACGTCGAGGTGGAAGCCGACGAAACGCACACCACCGACAAGACGCGCACCACCCGCATCAAGGGCCACGAGTCGTCCACCTTCGAGGCGGGCGAGGAGCGCCACATCACCGCGGGCGCGCTGGAATCCATCGACGGCGGCGAAACCCGCACCGTGAACGACGGCGCCACAGAGACGGTCTCGGGCGGCGAGACGCGCACCATCACCGGCGGCGCCATTGAAACCATCAGCGGCGGCGAGACGCGTGTGGTCAACGGCGGCATCTCGGAGACGGTGAACGGCGACGTGATCGTCACGGTCAACGGCTCGGTGCTGCGGCTTGTGGCGGGCGCGGACATCCGCATCACAGGCAGCGGCCGGGTCGAGATCATCAACGCCTTCGACGGGAAGCTGGTGCTCGGCCCCGACAACACGGTGGTCGCCGGCCCGAAGACGGTGACCGCGCCCGACATCACCTACAACAGCACCGACCACACCGTCAACGTCACCAACTTCACGATCAACGCGGACGTGACGACCTACAACACGCCCAGCCAGACAGTGAACGCCGACAGCCAGACCTGGTACCAGCGCAACGTGAAGGAAGGCACGGGCTTCCAGGCCACGGCCACCCTGCTGTCCGCCGACGTGTTCGGCGTCAAGATCCTGACCTCGGGCCTCAACTCGATCAATTCGGGGGTGTTCGTCAATCTGTCGCTGATCAATTTCATCGACTGGGTCTGGCGCAAGGAAAACGTCTTCATCAAGATCAAGCAGGTGGCCGCGGTGGAGGTGGACGTGGCCCTGCAGGAAACGCAGACCGGCGACCTGAGCAACACCGAATGAAGCCCGCACCCCACGAAGGAAAAACGCCGCATGCCATGGTCTGAAATAGTGCTCGGCACGATGGGCGCGATCGCGATCGCGCTGGCCATCGCCATGTCTGTCTTCCTGGTGTGGAGCTCCGTGGCCACCAACGCCGAATACAAGCACGAGGAGCGGCACTGGGCGCAACTGCGCGGCCATGCACGGCACGGCGAAGCGGAGGTGCTGAGGCTCGCGCGCCCGCCCGGCCAGCTCACCAAGCGCAGCCGGCACGGCGCGGGCATGACCGCGGCCGAACTGCGCCTGGCCTTTCGCGACGAGCAGGGCGAACTGCGCGAGGCCACGCTCAAGACCTTCATCGACGAGGACCTGCTCTCGACCTTCGCCAAGGGCAGCAAGGTGCATGTGCTGTATTCCGACGCCGTGCCGCCGCTGGTGGCCATCGACCGCGATCGCTCGCAGGTCGAGATTCCGAGCACGGCCGCTTCATGAAGATCGTCAAGCCGCTGCGCATGAGCATGCTCACCCGCCCCTTCATCAAGGAGCGCCGGCACTGGCTCGCCATGACCGCGATCGTCATGACCGACGGCTTCGGCCGCGACGCGAAGGTGGTGCCCGAACCCGAGTGCTGGAAGACCTTTGCCGCCGAGCTCGGCGGCGAGTTCGCATTCGACCTGGGCATGCCCAAGGCCAACCCCGAGTTCCTGGTGACGGGAAACGCCTACACCTGCCACCAGAACGATCGCACGCAGAGCGCGGTGTCGGTGCGGGTCGGCCGACGCACCAAGGCGCTGCAGGTGTTCGGCGACCGCTTCTGGGTCGATGCACGCGCGAGCGCGCCCCAGCCCTTCGACACGCTGCGGCTCGATTGGCAGCACGCCTACGGCGGCCCCGGCTTCGCGGAGAACCCCGAAGGCATCGGCCACGCGGACGAGCTCGTCAACGGTGTGCGCACGCGGCGCCTGCCCAACATCGAGTTGCCGAACGCGCGGCTGCATCGTCCCGACCGGGAGGCGGTGCCCGCGGGCTTCGGCCCGGTCGGCATCGAGCGGCCCTCGCGCGCGCAGCGCCTCGGAAAGCAGTACGACGAGCACTGGCGGCAGAACCTCTTTCCGGGCTATGCACGCGACATGGACTGGAACTACTTCAACGCCGCGCCGCCGGACCAGTGGCTCGCGCCCGGCGACGGCGAACTGGCCGGCGCCGAGTTCGAGATCCTGAACATGCATCCGTCGTTGGCGGTGCAGCGGGGCCGCATTCCCGACTGGCGCGCACGCGGGTTCGTGGCGCGCGGCGCGCACCGCATGCAAGAGCTCGCCGGCGCGGCGTTCGACGACCTGCCGCTGAACCTGAGCACCGCATGGTTCTTTCCGCATCTGGAGCGCCTGGGCCTGGTCTATCACGGCGTGACCGAGATCGCCGAGGACGATGCCGCCGACATCAGCCACGCCATGATGGCGATGGAAGAGCGCAGCGCGCCGCCGCTGCCCCTTGCCGACTACCGCGAGGTGCTGATGCTGCGCAGCGAGTCCGAAGACCGCGCGCTCTACCTCCTGAGCGACGAGCAGCTGATGCCCGAGCACATCCTGGGCCCCTGGCCCGAACTGGACCTGGCCGCGCTGCCCCAGTCGCCCCTGCGGCGCAACATGCAGGCGCGCGCCGATCGCATGCGCTCCGAAGTGCGCGAGAAAGCGAAGCGGGACGGCGTGGACATGCGCCGCTTCGAGGCGCAAGAGAGCGATATGGCGGCGCCCAAGCCGCCCACCTCGATGCGCGAGTTGCCGGGCTACATCGAGAAGACGCGCGCCATGATCGCCACCCAGCGCGCGAAGATGGAAGAGGTGCGCGCAGAGATGGCGGCGGCCGCCGACGCCAACGCGGCCGAGTCGCGCAAGGCGGGCTTCGACACCTCCAGGCTGATGGGGCAAAGCACCGCTTCCAGGCAGAAGGGGCCGCCCAGAACCGACACATGGTCGCGCATCCAGAAGCTGCAGCAGTCGCCCGGCGCGCGCGCCATGCCGCAGGAGGCGGCCGATGCGTTGAAGCGCCTGTCCGTCGACGCAGGCGATCGGCTCATCGCCAACTACCGGCGCATGGCACAGCACCAGGATGCGGCCGATGCGATGTCGCCCGAGGCGGCGGCAGAGGCGCGCGCAGCCGCCGAACGCATTCTGGCGAGCAGCCGCGACTTCTCGGACCTGGACCTCACCGGCGCCGATTTTTCGGGCATGGATCTGCGCGCCACGCGCTGGCGCCGCACGCTGCTGGAGAGCGCCGACTTCAGCGGCTGCGTGCTCGACGACGCCGACTTCGGCGAGGCGCTGCTGGTGCGCGCGCGCTTTTCGCGCACCTCCTTGCGCGGGGCCGGTTTCGACAAGGCCAACATGGTGCTGGCGGTCTGCGAGAACGCCGACTTCGCGGGCGCCCGCTTCGACGGCACCCAGCTGGACGAACTGCGCGCCGAAGGCTGCGACTTCTCGGATGCGAAGCTGGACGACCTGACGCTGGACAAGGCCCGCCTGAGCGACTGCAGTTTCGACCGCGCGCAGCTTGTCTCGGTGGACTTTCTCGACGAGAGCGAACTGCACCGCATCAGCTTTGCCCATGCGCGTCTGCGCAAGGTCTCGTGGCACCAATGCGTCGTTTCCGGAATGGTCTTTGCGGGCGCCGCCCTCGACACCTGCGACTGGACCGACAGCGAATGCCGTGGCGGTGTCGACTTTTCGGACGCGCGGGTGGAGAGCACCTGCTTCGTCGGGGCCAGCAAACTGGGCGAGACAAGATTCCAGCGCGCGGTGCTGGTGGACTGCAACCTGCGCGACGCGCTGCTCGACGGCGCCGACTTCACCGGCGCGCGCATGGACAACACCGATTTTTCCAACGCCTCGATGCGCCTTGCCGTGCTGGTGGACGCCGATGCGCGGGAGTCCAGCTTCGTGCGCACCGATCTCACGGGTGCAACGCTGGCCGGCGCAAACCTGATCGGCGCGAACCTGCAGAAGGCCGTGCTCGCCTCGGCCAACTTTCATCGCGCAAACCTGTTCCAGGCCGACCTGGGCCAGTGCCTGATCGACGAGTTCACCCGCTTCGACGAGGCCTACACCGAGCAGGTGAAGACCGTGCCCAAGCGCGCGCCGCAACCGATGCAGCCGACACAGGCGGACAGGCCATGACGCCCACGCGCATCCAGGCGATGGTCCAGCGGGGCGACGAGGTCCGCGAGAAAAACCTCAAGGGGCTGGACTTCCGCGGGCTGGACCTGTCGGGCGGCATCTTCCTGTCGTGCGATTTCAGCGGCGCCGACCTGTCGGACGCAAAGCTCGAAGGCGGCATGTTCAACCAGTGCCGCTTCGCCGATGCGAACCTGGCCTCGGCGGCGCTGGGCGAATGCGTCTTCAGCCGCTGCGAGGCCCGTGGCGCGCGCATGCCCGGTGCCCGCATGGACGGCGTGATGTTCGACAGCTGCAACCTCACGGCGGCAGACTTCTCGGGCGCCGACCTGGGCCACACGACCTTCGATCACGCCGTGCTGGACGATGCCTCGTTCACCGACGTCCGCCTGGAAAAGCTCAGCGTCTATGCGTGTTCGCTGCTGCGCGCCGATTTCTCGCGCGTGCAGGTGCGCGCCACCTTCTACAGAACCGACCTGCGCTCGGCGGTGTTTGCCGGCTGCAGCTACGACAAGACCATCTTCATCGAGTCCAACCTGGCGGGGCAGGTGTTCGCCGGCCAGTCCTTCGAGAACTGCCAGTTCACCGACGCCGACCTGCGCGACTGCGACTTTCAGGGGGCGGCGCTCCTGCGCTGCAACTTCAAGGGCGCGTTGCTCGAAGGCGGCAACCTGCGCCGGGTGCAGGCGCCGCAGTGCCTGTTTCCGCAGGTGCGCATGAAAGGCGTGGCCTGCAACGGCGGCGTGTTCACGCAGAGCATCTGGAGCGACGCTGATCTGGAAGGCGTCGATTTCACCGGCGCCGACCTGGAACTGTGCGTTTTCCACCGCGCGCGCTGCGGCACGGCCGACTTCGGCGAATCGACGCTGACCTATGCCGATTTTTCGCATGCCGACCTGCACGACGCGGACTTCGGCGGCGCCACCTTCATGCGCACGAAGATGCACCGCGCGCTGACACAGGGCACGCGGTTTTCCGATCGCGGCGGCCTGCTGCCGAACGATCCCGATCTTTTCGCGGCCGAGGAATTCTCGGCACGACGAGCCAGACCCTGACAAGGACACCGAGGTTTCCCATGAACGTCACTTCCCTGAGATCGCACTCGATCCCCGAAGCCGCTGTTGTTGCTGCTGCCGCCGCTGGCACCGCGGAGGGCGGCGCCGTCAATGCGCTGGGGCGCGTCGCCTCGGCGCTGCCGGGCGGCCTCTACAGCGTGGAGAGCGAGGGCCGCGTGCTGCGCTGCCAGCGCGCCGCCAGTTGCCTGTTGCGCCCCGAGATCGGCGACCTGGTGCTCGTGAGCGGGCCCGATGCGAACCGCCTCTATCTCACCGCGGTGGCCGAGCAGGCCGATGCGCGCACCGCGCGGCTGGACGTGAGCGGCGACCTGACGCTGGCCTCCGAGCGCGGCGCCGTCAGCATCGAAAGCGCGACGCAGCTGTCGCTGGAGGGCCGTGAGGGCCTGCGCATGGGCACGCCGCAACTGGAGATCGACGCCGGCGCCGCCGACTGCCGCGTGGGATGCCTGGCCTACAGCGGCGAGGAAGCCGAGGTCAGGGTGCTCAGCATCCGCGTGATCGGCCGCGTGTACGAAGCCATCGTCGACCGGCTGGTGCATCTGAGCAAGACGGCATTCCGGATGACCGAGGGCATCGACCAAGTGCGCGCCTCGCACATCGACTACCAGGCCAGCGAGATGGCGCGGCTGCACGGCAAGAACACGGTGGTCACGGCCAAGGACCTGATCAAGGCCGACGCCAGCCAGATCCACATGGGCTGAGCGACAGCAGAGCTTTCAGTCTTATCGATAAAAAACAAGGAGACACGCATGTTTGCAAACTGCCAGTTGATGGGCATGGACCTGGCCATCCCCGACGTCTGCAAGACGCCGGCCATTCCGATCCCGTATCCCAACTTCGCGCTGGGCCCCACGGCCATTCCCAAGGCCTGGAACATCCTCTACCTGTGCACGCCCGCGCACAACCTGGCCACGCGCACGCCGATCACCTTCGGCGACAACGCGGGCATCGGACTGGGCGTGGCGGTGCAGAGCGTGATGGGGCAGTCGCAGCACACGCTGGGTGCGTTCACGCTGCTGGTCAAGGGCTCGGCGCAGACGCGCCTGACGAGCATGACGCGGCAGAACCGCGGCAATGCGATGGGCATGCGCATCGTGCCGAGCCAGCCCAAGATCCTGGTGCTGATGGCCTGAAGGCGCGAGAGGAAATAAAGCGAAGAGGCCTCCGGTTGCGCCGCGCGCGGCAACGGCAGCGACAGCGGCTTGTAGTGCTTTTTTACCTGTTGCGCCCGGGCGCATCACATCGCATCATCTGTTGCAGCGCGACCGCACGTCAAAGCGGCTCGCAGCGAACCGTGGCATTACATCGAATTACAACGCCGGCGCCCTGGTCGGGCATGGTGACGGTGTACCGCCATAGAGTTGGATGGACGGGTGATCGGCGCGAAATCCACGCGCGCGATCCTGAACCGGCTGAGCGAGCCGACCATCAGTGGCACGGTCATTGCACGCACTTCGAAGGCGTGCAACCGCGTGCGGCGGATGGCGATTTTCGCGACGGTTTTTCTGGACGTTGAGCGCAGAAAGGGAGTCACACATGGCCAGAGTAGTCACGGCACATACGCCGTTGGCAGCGGACCAGCTGCTGTTTCGTTCGATGCACGGCAACGAAGGGTTGTCGGAGTTGTTCGAGTTCGAAGTCGATCTGTTGAGCCCCAATACCTCGGTCGACATGAAGTCGGTGCTCGGCAAGCCGCTGACGCTGGAGATCGTGACCATCGACGGCACGCCGCGGTATCTCAACGGCCAGATCACGCGCTTCACCATGATCGGCCGCGAGGAAAGCTCCTCGCGCTATGTCGTGTACCGGGCCCTGGTGCAGCCCTGGCTCTGGTACCTCACGCGCACCAGCGACTGCAAGATCTTCCAGAACAAGTCGGTGGTCGACATCCTGGACGAAGTGCTGGGCGAGTACGGTTTTGCCTTCGAGAAAAAGCTCAGCGCCACCTACCGCCAGCGCGACTACTCCGTGCAGTACCAGGAGACCGACTTCGCATTCGTGAGCCGGCTCATGGAGCACGAAGGCATCTACTACTACTTCAAGCACGAGAAGAACCAGCACACCCTGGTGCTCGCCGACGACATGGGCGCGCACGACACGCTGCCGGGCTATCCGCGCATCGGCTACCTGGCCGCCGACCGCGTGGGCGATCCGGGCCGCGAAGTGATCGACCAGTGGGAGGTGACCGAGGAGATCCGCCCGGGCACCTTCGTGGTCGACGACTTCGACTTCAAGAAGCCCAAGGCCGACCTGCTCAACACCCGCAGCCAGCCGCGCGGCAACGACCACGGCCAGTACGAGATGTACGAATGGCTCGGCGGCTACAGCGACGCCGGACAAGGCGAGCACTACGCGCGCATCCGCCTGGAAGAGGCGCAGGCGCAGGCCGAAGTCGACACCGGCCACTCCAACGTGCGCGGCATGGCCCCGGGCTACCGCTTCACCATGCAGAACGCGCCGCGCGACGAGGACAACAAGGAATACCTGATCGTCTCGGTGACCTACAACCTGCGCGAAGGCGGCTACGCGACCGGCTCTCCGGACGGCGTGTACAGCTTCAACTTCGGCGTGCAGCCCACGTCCTTTCCGTTCCGCGCGCCGCGCGTCACGCGCATGCCGACCACGCACGGGCCGCAGACCGCCACGGTCGTCGGCCCGCCCGGCGAAGACATCTGGATCGACAAGTACGGCCGCGTGAAGGTGCAGTTTCGCTGGGACCGCTACGGCCAGCGCAACGAGGACAGTTCGTGCTGGGTGCGCGTGTCCAGCGCGTGGGCGGGCTCCAACTTCGGCGCGGTCAACCATCCGCGCGTGGGGCAGGAGGTCATTGTCGATTTCATCGCCGGCTGCCCCGACCGGCCCATCATCATCGGCCGCGTCTACAACGCCGACCAGATGCCGCCGCTGGAGCTGCCGGCGAAGGCGACGGTCAGCGGGTTCATCAGCCGCACGATCAACGGTGACGGCGAGCTGGCGAACCACTTCGTGATCGACGACGACCCGGGGTGCGAGTCGATCAAGATCCATGCGCAGAAGGACTTCACGCTGGAGGTGGAGAACAACGAGATGCACACGGTGGAGGGCAACCGCACCACCCACATCCACAAGAACGACGATCTCACCGTGGACCAGGCGCGGACCACGACGGTGAACAACGGCCTCGATCACGCGATCTACAAGTCGGGCTCGAAGCTGGAGGTGACGAAGAAGGCCGAGCACTTCTTCAACACCGGGATCGAGATCACGACCAAGGGCGGCGCGAAAGAAACCGTCCAGACCGGGACCTCCGAAGTCATCGTGCCGGCCGGGCAGCGGCACGAGACTTTCAAGAGCGGATTCCTGGTCGAGGTCGAAGGCGGCATGGAAGAAAAGGTCAAAGGCGAATCCAAGCTCACGGCGGAGGATGCGCTGCGCACGGAAAGGTACAACTCAGGCTGGGATCGGAAGGTCACCGGCGCAGGCGTCGACCACATCACCTCGACGCTCACGGAAACCATCGATGGCACGCACACGTCGACCGTGACCGGCGGCGACTACGTGGGCAAGGCGAAGAGCGTGTACATCGAATCTACGGCAGGCAACGTGGAGATCAAGGCCAAAGGCGACGTGATCATCGAGGGCGAGCACGTCAAGCGCATCAATCGGGCAAGCATCTGGGACTCAGCGCCAACGCGGTTCACAAGCTCGGGCCTGAACGTCGGGGCCAGCGGCGCGATCACCAGCAGCGCGGGCATCGCCAACTTCAACAACGGGATCCAGATATCGACCAACGGCGCCAAGGGCGAACTGTTCGGCATCAGCTATGCCTTCGGCCTGTACACGACCACGCAGACGATCGCCCATACGGGCAATGCCGGCTATGACGTCAACATGGGCGGCGTGCTGCTGTACTTCAAGATGCTGACTGGCATTGCCTGATGGCACTTCGCGCGTCGTACCGTCTTCCCGGATGATGGCCATGGCTTCGAGCAATTTCTGGTACCTCCTCATTCCGCTGGCCGCGCTGGTCGTGGTGATATCCGGCGCGTTCGGCGTCATGAAGCTGCAAAAGGCATCGAATGGCAGGGCAGCGGGCGCCGATCGCGCCGCGCATGTGTTGCGTGTCGGCTTGCCGACGACAGCCAAGGTGCTGGACAGCACCGATAGCAGGACACGCATCGACCGTATCTACATACTCACCCGCCTGCGCCTGCATGTCGATGCAGTGGGAGGGTTGCCGGGTTTCGAAGCGGAGCTCACGGTGCCCCTGTCGCCAGTGAAGATGCCGCAGTTCGCACCGGGCCGCACGGTGCAGGTCAAGGTGGACCCGGCCACGCGCGACATCGCCATCGACGAGCCGAGGCAATGAAGATTCCGCATACCTTGCTCGCCGCCGAGCCATCGCGAAAGGGCCGCAGCGCTTCATGAAAACGGTCAAGCCCTTCCGTCTCAGCACATTGACGCGTCCCTACCGTTGGCAGGGACGCGATACGCTGGGCGTTTCGGTGCTCGGGTTGGTCAGCCTGGAAGCACAACCGATGCTGCTGCCAGAGCAGGAGCTCTGGCAGTTGGCGGCCGAGGAGATCGGGTCCGGCAATGTATTGGATCTCGGGGTTCCGAAGCTGGTGCCTGAAATGCTCGTGAGCGGCCATGCGTACACCGCCCATCAGCAAGAAAAGACAATCTGCGCCGTCAAGGTTCGGCTTGCCGAAAGAGAGAAGGCGCTGATCGTGTCCGGCGACCGTTTCTGGCTCGATGGCCGCGCCACCGCGCCGCAGCCGTTCGAAAGCATGAGACTCGACTGGGCGCATGCGTACGGCGGCCCCGATGTTCCCGAGAACCCACAGGGAATGGGCCGGGTCGACGAAATGGTCAACGGCGTGCTCGTGCGGCGTGTGCCCAACGTGGAGGCGCCGGATGCACGCATGGCCTCTCGCGGTCAGCACGTCCGCTCCGCCAGCATGGGCGCGATTCCGCCGGACTGGCCGCAGCGCATGCGACTGCTGGGGACCGCATACGGACAGCAGTGGCTGCAGGAGCAGTATCCGGGCTTCGCCGACGACATGGACTGGCGGTTCTTCAATGCCGCGCCGCCCGACCAGCGCTGGCCCGATATGGCCGAACTGCCGGCAGGCGCCGGGTACGAGATCTGGAACATGCATCCCACCGAGCCGGTGCTGCGTGGCGCCTTGCCGCGCTGGCGGGCGCGGTGTTTCGCGAGCTGGCAGAAGGACGGCGGCGAACTGCAGGAAGCGCCGCTGCGCCTGACCACCGCATGGTTCTTCCCCCACGTGCGGCGCGCGATCCTGATCTGGCATGGAAGCTTCGCGATTGCCGAAGACGATGCGGCGGACGTGAAGCATCTCATGCCGGCGCTCGAACTGGAGGCAGAGTCGAGGCCTCTCTCGCATTACGAGGCGGTGCTGCGGCTGCGCCTGGACCCCGAGACTGCGATTCACGCGGTGCGCGATAGCGACCTCGTACCCAAGTCTGTCATGGGCGCATGGGCGGCAGACCAGATGCCCGACGTGGCGAATCGTCCCACGGTGCGCAACCAGCGGGCTGGCCAGCTCCGCGACTACGAGACGCGGCGCGCAAAGCTGGAAAGCGAAGGGCTCGATCCCGACAAGTTTCTGCCACCACCCGTACTGCTCGAGGGCACGCTGCAACTGGAGGATCTGCCGGAATACAGCGCGCGGGCCGAGCAGAAAATTTCGCAGGCCCGCGACGAGCTCAAGGTCCGCAGCGAAACGATGATGGCGGAATTGGGCGTCGAAGGCTCCGATCTCGCAGATGCGACAGGGCGTCGCCGCTTCGATCCCGACCAGATGATCGAGGAGTTGGCCCGGATCGAGGAGTTCGGGCGGCAGGGCCGGCCTGAGAGCATCGAGGAGGCAGCCCAGGCGGTGCTGGAGCGCGAGCGTATGGCCTCGCAGATTCGCCAGGGGCATCTCTACACGGCCCATCTGCTCGATCCGGCCCCGGCGATGACCACTTTCCGCGCTGCCAAGCTGCGTCGGCGCCTGGGTGCCGCCGAGCCGGGACAGCGCCGGTTCGCCGGTGCGAATCTCACAGGCGCCGATTTGTCGGACATGGATTTGAGCGGTGCCGATTTTTCGGGCGCGAATCTCGAGGACGCCAACCTTGCCGGCGCACGCCTGGATGGATGCGATTTCACGCGGGCCGTGCTCGCGCGCGCGCGGCTGGAGCGTGCGACGCTCACCAACGCGCGGCTCGATCACGCGAATCTCGGTGGCGCGCAATGCGACGGCGCGAACTTCGGTGGCGCGAGCCTGCGCCATGCGAACTGCCACAAGACGGTCTTTCGCGCCTGCGTGCTGGCCGATGTGGAGTTCGAGACAACGAACACCCATGAAAGCGTCTGGCAGCAATGCGACTTGCGGCGTTCTCGGTGGCAGCAGGTCGCGATGATGAAGATGACGCTTGAAGATGTCTCTTTCGACGAAGCGAAATTCCGGCAGATGGGATGGATCGAATGCACGCTGAAAGGCGTGTCCTTCGCACATGCCACCATGAACAGTTGCGGCTTTGTTGCAATCAGCGGATCGGAGGGGCTCGATTTCACGGGCGCCACGCTCACTGGCTGCAGCTTCTCGAACGACAGCACGCTGGCCGGCGCGGTGTTGCGCGACGCAAGCTTCAAGCACTGCGGTCTGCGCGGCGTCGCACTGACGGGCGCCGACCTGAGCGGCGCGCGGCTCGACGGGTGCGATTTTTCCAGCTGCGATCTGCGTCGTGCGCGGCTCGATCGGCTGGACGGCGGTGAAAGCCTGTTCGTGCGCGCCGACTTCTCGGGAGCTTCGCTGATCGGCGCGAACTTCATCGATGCCAATCTTTCCAAGGCGGATCTGCGCATGGCGGACTTCCACAAAGCCAATCTGTTCCGCGCGGACGTGTCGCAAGCCATCATGGATGGTTCGACACGGCTGGACAGTGCCTATACCCACAACGCCAAGGTGTGGCCTGCCCGCCGCACCGAGACGACTCGATGACGCGTGACGAACTGCTGGACAACATTCACCATGGTGTGGCTGTGACCGATCTGGACTGCAAAGGCTGGGACCTGCGTGGACTCGACCTTTCGGGGGCGATGTTCGAGCGCGTGGATTTCAGCGGCGCACAGCTTGCAGGCTGCAGCCTGGAAGACGGCACCCTGTCCAACTGCGCATTCGTTCGCAGCGATCTGAGCCATGCGCGGCTCAAGGACGCGCGCTTCTTCCGAAGCCGTCTCGAGGCGGCGCATCTCGATCACGCGTTCGTGCAGGATGCCTCGTTCATGGAGTCGGTGCTCGACGATGCCGTGTTCGAGGGCGCGTGCCTGGAGCGGGTGGCGTTCTTCAAATGCCGGATGTCCCGGATGAACCTGCGCACGCGCCGGTGCGATCGCGTCACGGTGGGCGAATCCCAGGTGGACCAGTTGGACTGCACCGGCGCCTCGCTGACATTCGCGACCTTCTTCCAGATGGATCTTCGCCAGGTGGAACTGAGTGGAGCGCGGTGCGAGAGCTCGACGTTCATGGAGTGCGATCTCACGGGCCAGCGTCTCGCGGGGCAGGAGTTCGTGCTCTGCCAGTTCACCGACAGCCGCATGGACGGCGTGGACTTCAGCAGTGCGGTGCTGACCCAGAGCAATTTCAAGGGGGCGCAGCTCCGCAAGGCGAACTTCTCCGGCGTTGATGCGTGCCACACCCTGTTCCCCGAAGCCGACATGAGCGACGCGAACTGCAGCTGCGGGCGCTTCGATCAATCGATCTGGGCCGACGCAGTAATCGAACGCGTCGACTTCGGCGAAGCGCGACTGCCGCTGAGTGTCTTTCATCGTGCACGCTGTAGCGGCGCAAATTTCCATGGCGCCGAGCTGCAGGACGCCGACTTTTCCCATGCGGAGCTCGTGGACGTCGACATGCGCAGCGCAAACTTTCTTCGCACGCGCTTCCACCGTGCGATGCAGAAGGGGGCTCGTTTCTCGGGACGCGGCGGCATCATCGAGAACGATCCGGACCTGTTCAAAGCCCAGGCATGGAGCGATGGCCACTGAAGCGCCGCCCTGTGTTTGCCAACCCACATCAAGAAGGAAATAGATCATGAACGTCGTTTCACTGCGTGCAGCCCTGAATGAACCGACTCCGGTCCATTTCATGGGGCGGCTCTCCACGCTGATGCCGGACGGGCGGATCGCCGTCGAGGACGAGCAGGGCGCGGCGTGGCTGTGCCGTCGCGCTGCGAGCTGTCTGCTCAGGCCCGGTGTCGGAGACCTTGTGCTGGTATCGGGCCCGGACAGCTCCAGAGCCTATTTGATTGCGGTGATCGAACAGGCCGATGGGTCGGTAAGCCACATCGACTCAGCCGGAGAGCTGAAGCTGGGCGGGCAGGCCGGCGTGTCCATCGAGAGCGCCGGGGACGTTCGCATCCAAAGCGGCGCCACACTGGACATGAAGAGTCTTGAATGGGGCTTGCGCGCCGGCCAGGGGCGCTGCCACGTCGACGAGATGCGTTATACGAGCCAGGCGGTCGATGCGACGGTGGGGCGTTTTCGCCTCGTCGGGAAGGTGTTCGAAGTCGTGGCCGATCGCATCGTCCAGATGGCGCGCAATGCGCTGCGGCTGGTGGACGAGATCGACCAGGTTCGCGTGGGCCATCTGGACTGCAAGGCAACCGAAACGGTACGGATTCATGGCAACCACACCGTGATAACCGGCAAGGACCTTGTCAAGGTCGATGCCGCGCAAATCCACATGGGCTGACAAGGGAGATCAAGCGATGTTTGCCAATTGCCAGCTGATGGGAATGGACTTGGCCTTCCCGGACGTGTGCAGGACACCCGTTCCCATTCCTTTTCCGAACATGGCCCTCGGCCCCATGGCCTTACCCAACGCCTGGAACATCCTGTTCATGGCGATGCCGGCGCACAATATGGCGACCACCACGCCCATTACCTTGGGCGACCAACCTGGGGTGCTGGGGGGGGTGGTGTCGCAGACCTTCATGCAGCAGTCGCGTCACATCACCGGTGCGTTCACCGTGCTCCTCAAGGGGACCCCCGCGACGCGCGTGACAAGCATCACGGTGCAAAACCGCTGCAACATGGTCGGCATGCGGGTCGTGCCGAGCCAGTTCAAGGTATTGATTCTCGCGCCCTGACTGTCCACCCTGGGGCGGCGTGCTAAGCCGCGGCCCGCGGCGCCGCCGTCCCCGCCAGCGTCACCTGCTGCGGAAACCCCACCCACACCGCCAGCGCCGAATAGTTGTCGCGCGACTCGTCGGCCTTGGCTTCGGCGGCGCGGCGAAGCAGCGCGAGCCATTCTTCGGCGCTGTCGGCCAGTTGCAGCGACCGCTCCATCACCTGCTGCGAGATCAGCTGCCAGAGCCCGTCGGTGCACAACAGGAAGGCATCGCCGTCGGCCAGGCGCTGCGGCGTCGACACCGTGGTCTCGGCCGTGGCGCGCGCACCGAGCGCGCGGTACAGCAGGTTGGTCTTGACCAGGCGCTCGCCGCCGTTGGCGCCGTTGCCCAGCGCCGCCTCGCCCGAGCGTTCGGAGAGGCTGTGGTCTTCGGTGCGCTGCATCAGCGCGCCGCGTCGAAACCAGTAGAGGCGGCTGTCGCCCACGTGCGCCCAGCAGGCCTGGCCGGTGGCGCGGTCGACGAACAGCGAGACGATGGTCGCGCTCATGCGGCTCTGGTCGGCCAGCTCGCGCTGCCTGGCCAGGATGGCGTCGTTGGCGCGCTTGACGGCATCCTTGATGTCCTCGGCCGCGACCGACGGATTGGCCACGAAGGTGTTGAGCGCGGTGTCGACCGCGATGCGCGCGGCCACCTCGCCGCCCGCGTTGCCGCCGACGCCGTCGCTCACGACGAAGCAGGCGCTGTATTCGTCCAGGTGATAGCCGATGGCGTCCTGGTTGCCGGAGCGCTCGCCCACGCAGGAGAACTGCGAGGTCGAAATCGGAACCGCGAAGGCGCGGGTGGCTTCAAGCACGGCGTGCCTCCTTCAAGCGTTCCATCTCCTTGTCGTAGGCCTGCTGGAACGCGCGGCCGAACACGGCCTGGAAATCGTCCTCGACGGCGGCGGTGGTCTCGGCGTGCAGCTGCTGCATCTGCCGCCACAGGCGCGCCTCACGGCCGCCGGGCAGCAGCTTCTCGCCCAGGCTGCCGTCGTGCGGCGTGGTGGTGGTGAGCGCCGCGGGGTCGAAGCGCTTGAGCACGGTGAGCAGCGCCGCGCGCATGCCGGCCACCATGCCCAGCTGGTGCGATTGCAGGTCGCCGAGCGCGTCGTGCACGGCGGCCTCGGGCGTGAGAAAGCCGGGCATGCGTGCGCCGAACATCTGCATCAGCACGGCGCGGCCGTTGGGAAGGATCTTGAACGGGTTGTTCTCCTCGTCCACGATCATCGTGATCTCGGCGCGCACTTCGCGCTTGAGCATCGCGCGCGACGACAGGAGCTCGATGGTGCCGTCGGTGAACGCACGCATGAGCCGGCCGAGGCGGCGCATGGCCTCCACGTCCAGCGGCTGCTGGCCGGCGACGTCGGGCACGCCGGCGCCTTCAAGGAAAGCCTGGAAGAGCTCTTCCGGAGAGGGCGATGAAGCTGATGCAACCGATGAGCCGGAGGAAGCCGGCGATGGCTGCGGTGCGGCCGCTGCCTTTGCCGCAGGCGGCGCGGCAACGGGTGGGGGCGCTGGCTCGACTGCAACGGGTTCAGGGCGCGCGATGTCGACGGGCGGCGCGACGTCGACCGGCGGTGCGATGTCGGCACGGGCCGCGGCAACCGGCGGTGGTGCGGGCGGAGGAGGGCTTTGGGGCTCGACCGGCGCGGGTGCCGGAGGAGGCGGCGGCGGCGGAGGTGGTGGCGGCGCAGGCGGAGGCGCCTCCACCACCACCGGCTTCGCCACCGGCGCATCGAAGGCCACCGGGTTCGGCGGCCTGAACTGCGCGCCCACTTCGCGCGCATGGTTCGAATGGCTGTATCCCTGCACCGCGGGCGGCTTGCCCAGCAGGTCGAGGGCCGGGTGCATGTCGTTGAGCGGGTTCTCGTGCGTCAGCGCGGTGGGGCGCGGATCGGACAGCGGCGAGTGCGCGTTGTTGTCGGATGCGAAGAACGACAGCGGGTCCATGCCGCGCTTGAGCGCGATGTCGGACATGTCGTTGCCGGCCCTGCCGGGGTTCAGCTCGGCGAGCGGGTCGACCGGGTTCCTGCGCGCCTGCGACGGTAGCTCGAAAGGCTCGTGCGCCATCGGGTCGGGCATGGGCGCCGGGGTGCTGTCGACGCGGCGCGGCGCGTTGGCCAGAATGGCGTCCCAGTCGGCCGCGGAAGGGATCTGCGAGGCGCTGGGCGCGGGTGCGTTGGCGAACACCGGCAGCGGAGCGGGGGCGGAGACCGGCGCGGAGACGGGCGAAAGGGCAGGCGCCGCGATGGGCGCGGCGAATGGCTCGCGCGGCGGCGGTGGTGCGTAGACCGGGGCCGGTGCAGGCGAGGGTGCTGGTGCTGGAGCAAGTACGGATGCAGGCGCCGGCGAGGCCGGCTGCGCATCGCCGATGGGCAACGTGCCTTCGCCGAACAGGTCCGCGAACACGTCGGAGCCCGGCGAGGCCGGCATCATCGCGCTCGCCCCACCCATGGGGTTCGGCGGCATGGCCGATGACGGAAACACCGTGGGCGGCACATCGAGCACGGGCGCGGGTGGCGCGGAGGGCACAGGAGCGGGGGCCGGCGGGAACGACGGCGCGGCCGCGACGCTCGCCGCGCGCTGCGCGCTCGCGGCCTCCAGCACATAGGTACCGATCGCCACGAGGTCGCCGTCGGCCACGCGCGATTCTTCTTCATGGCGCAAGGTCTGTCCGTTGACGCTGATCGGCAGCACCGCGCTCATGTTGCGCAGCACCGCCACGCCTTCATCGTCGAAGCGCACGGTGGCCTGCAGACGCGAGATCTGCCGCTGTTCGTCGGGCAGCACGAGGTGGTTGTCGGGGCTTCGGCCTATGGTTCCACCGGGTGCCGCGAGCAATGCCGACGGCCCCGCAGTCACCGGCCTGCCGGCATGTTCGATCACCGTCCAGCGCATGTCTTCTCCCTGTTCATCTCTGGCTTGGGCCGTTGCCTGGCAACGGTCAGCGCTTCATTCGCTTGGCGGCCTCGAAGGCGGGGCCCCACACCGGATGCGAGCGCTCGGCGACGCTCAGGTCGAAAGCCGGGAATGCATCCAGGGCCTTGCGAAATTGCATGCGGCATTCGGGAATCTGGTTGGCCACGCAGTAGCTGAAGGCCTCCAGCTTCATGGCGGCCAGGCGCGTGGGCGGCTCGGCTGCTTCGAACACCGACACGCCGCCGCTCTTGAGCGTGGTGACGGCCTTGGCGTAGTCGCCTTCGTCATACGCCTGTTGCGCGCGCTCCAGGGTGTCGCGTGCGACCTTCTGGCTCAGGCGTTCGGGTTGCGGTGGCTCGGGCGGGGGCGGCGTGGTGCAGCCGGCGACCAGGACGAGCGTGAATGCCAACGCGGGCAGACATGATTTCAATCTTTTCTCCTACCTTGCGAAAGTTGCGAAAGGCGCAAAAAGCAATGCTTTGGAACAGTGTGCTGCTGTGGTGCGACAGCGTGACGATGCGACAACGTTTGTCACACGGACTTCGATACTATAGGCCGCGAACCTCTGAGGGAGATCTCATGCATCGACGAAGCTTGCTACAAGGCGCACTTGCAACCACACCGTTGCTTGCGGGCCTCAGTGGATGCGCATCGACAGCCAAGTCGCTGCCCACACCCTACGCCGTGACCGTGCGTATCGACGATGGTGTGAACCCCGACGGACGCGGCCAGGCCGCGCCGATCCTGGTCAAGGTCTTCGAACTGAAATCTTCCGGAAACTTTGAATCGGCAGACTACTTCGCCCTGCAGGATCGCGACCGCGAAACGCTCTCCACCGAACTCGTGAACGCCGACCAGGCCATCATGCGCAGCGGCGAAGAACGTGTCTTCAAGCGCGAGGCCGGGCTCGATTCGCGTTCGATCGGCATCATCGCGGGCTACCGCAAGCTGGAAGCCGCGCGCTGGCGCATCGTGCTGCCGCTCAAGGAACCCAAGCAAACCAATCTGTACAAGATCTGGCAGTTCTCGCCGAGTGAGCAAGCGGTGCGCGTCGTCATCCGCAAGACGGGCATCGAGTTGCTACCAAGTCGTTAGTTTTTGGTTGCCACTAGTACGAAAGTGCGAGTATTTAGTGCGCGAAATACGGTGCGAAATGTAAGAGGCGCCGTGTAGCATCAGAGCAAAACCGATGGACCGGGAGGGCCGTTCACCAACGCACTTCCGTTTCAGCGTGAGCACACCCCAGGAGGTTCTTTGGTGACAGTTCGCAATACGGGCTCCGCACGGCAGGGAGCCCATCCGCAGGCGTTGGCGAATCGCGTGGTGTGGTCCGAGGGCATGTACCTGCGGCCCCAGCATTTCCAGCAGCTTGAACGCTATGTCGAGCAGTACGTGACCCGCCGCGCCGCGGGCATGCAGGGCGCGTACTGGGGATGGCTCAATCTGGAGATCGATCGCGATGCCTACGCGCTGGGCCGCGTGTCGCTGCTCGGCGGCGCGGGCGTGCTGCCCGACGGCACGCCGTTCTCCTTCGGCGCCGAGGACGCGCCGCCGCCCTACGAAGTCCCCACCGACCTCACCGACGAACTCATCGTGCTCGCGCTGCCGTTGCGCAGGCCCGGCAGCGAAGAGGTCATCTTTGCCGAGGACGAAGGTTCGGCCGCGCGCTTCGGCGTGATCGAGCGCGAAGTGGCCGACGGCAACGCCGTGGCGCTCGGCCCGGCGGTGCTGCAGCTCGCGGCGCCGCGCCTGCGCCTGGCGCGTGCGTCGTCGCTCACCGCCGAGTGGCAGGCCATCGGCGCGGTGCGCGTGATCGAGCGGCGCACCGACCACAAGCTGGTGATCGACGCCAACTACATTCCGCCGGTGCTCGATGCCTCCGCGCACACCATGCTGCGCAGCATGGTCGCCGAGCTGCACGGCCTGCTCACGCAACGCTCCGAGGCGCTGGCCTCGCGGCTGTCGCAGCCGGGGCGCGGCGGTGTGAGCGAGGTGTCCGACTTCCTGCTGCTGGAGCTGGTCAACCGCTACCTTGCCACCACCTGGCATGCGCAGCAGGCGGTGCAGGTGCACCCGGAGCAGCTCTTTACCGACTGGCTCAAGCTGGCCTGCCATCTGGCGACGCACACCTCGCCCACGCGCCGTCCGGTGCTGTGGCCGGTGTACGACCACGACAACCTCAACGAGAGCATCCGCCCGCTGATGGAGGAGCTCCGGCGCTCGCTGTCGGCGGTGCTGGAGCAGAGCGCGATCGCCATCGAGCTCGAAGAGCGCAGCCACGGCGTGCGCGTGGGCCGCATGCCCGACCCGGTGCTGGTGCGCAACGCCGGCTTCGTGCTCGCGGTGCATGCCGACCTGCCGGCCGAGGCCATCCAGCAGCGCTTTCCCACGCAGGTCAAGATCGGCTCGGTCGAGCGCATCCGCGACCTCGTGCAACTGCAACTGCCCGGCGTGGTCGTGCGGCCGCTGCCGGTGGCGCCGCGCCAGATTCCATACAACGCGGGCTACCACTACTTCGAGCTCGACAAGAGCGGCGACATGTGGCGCCAGCTCGAAAAATCGGGCGGCGTCGCGATGCACCTGGCCGGTGACTTTCCCGGGCTGGCCATGGAGTTCTGGGCGATCCGTCCGTGAGGGATCCTATGAACGGTGGCAACGACATGGCCGTCGGCGCGGGAGGCTTCGTGCCCCCCAATCCCGGCGGCAACAACGAAACTAGCGGCATGCCTTCGGGCCTGCGCGGCCTGGGACAGCAGCAGCCCGAGTCCTTCACCGCATGGCACGACACGCGGCGCCCGCATGCGGGCGACACGGCGCTGGCGGGCAACAACCCGCTGGTGGCGGCCGCCAATCCGCTGCTCGACCTGATTCCGCAGATTCGCGCCACCGGCCATCACGGCGCGCCCGCGCAATTGCGCGAGCACCTGGTCGACGAAGTGCGGCGCTTCGAGACGCGCGCACAACAAAGCGGCATCTCGCCCGAAGTGATCATCGGCGCGCGCTATTGCCTGTGCACCGCGGTCGACGAGGCCGCGGCGCTCACGCCCTGGGGCGGCAGCATCTGGTCCTCGCAGAGTCTCCTGGTGATGTTCCACAACGAGACCTGGGGCGGCGAGAAGTTCTTCCAGCTGCTGTCGCGCCTGGTGCAGAACCCGCAGCAGCACCTGCACCTGATCGAGCTCATCTACTTCTGCCTGGCCATGGGTTTCGAAGGGCGCTTTCGCGTCATCGACAACGGCCGCTCGCAGCTTGAAACGCTCAAGCAGCGGCTGCTGCAGATCATTCGCCAGACGCGCGGCGAAATCGCCGTGCCGCTGTCGCCCAACTGGCAGGACGCAAGCGCGCCGGTGCGCCGCACGCGCAACTGGCTGCCGCTGTGGGCCGTGGGCGCCGTGGCCGCGGTGCTGCTGGTTCTTACTTTCCTGGTGCTTACCTTCAGCTTGGCAAGCACCTCCGATGGGGCCTTCGCGGCCGTCAATGCCGTGCGCCTGCCGCAGACGGCGCGCGCCGTGGTCATGCCCGCGCCGCAACCGCGCCTGCAGCGCTTTCTGGAGCCCGAGATTCGCGAAGGCCTCCTGACGGTGCGCGACGAGGCCGACCGCAGCGTGGTGGTGCTGCGCGGCGACGGGCTCTTCGCGTCGGCCTCCGACCGCGTGCTCGACCGCTACGCGCCGGTGCTCAGCCGCGTGGCCGATGCGCTCAATTCCGTCGAGGGCAATGTGCTGATCAGCGGCTTCAGCGACGACCAGCCGATCCGCTCCGTGCGCTTTCCTTCGAACTGGCAGCTCTCGCAAGCCCGCGCCGACTCGGTCAAGACGATGCTGGCCACACGCCTGACACGGCCCGAGCGCCTGCGCGCCGAAGGCCGCGGCGACGCCGATCCGCTGGTGCCCAACGACTCGGCGGCCAACCGCGCCCGCAACCGCCGCGTCGAAGTGACGCTGCTGGTGGCGCCCGTGGCGCCGGCAGCCCGGCAGGGGGGAACCCGCTGATGTTTCGCGCTCTTTTCCGTTTTCTCATCGGCCGCGATCTCTGGATTTTTCTGGGGCTGGTGGCCGTTGCGTTCCTGATCTGGGTCATCGGCCCGGTCGTTGCCGTCGGCCGCTACCGGCCGCTGGAGAGCGAGCTCGTGCGCATCGCGGTCATCGTGGCGATGTTCGCGATCTGGCTCATACGGCTGGCCTATCGCAAATGGCGCGAAGGCCGGCTCAACGCGCAGTTGCTCAACCAGCTGCGCACGCCTTCGGCGAAGGAAAAAGAAGCCAAGCCCGAGGACGCGCCCGAAATCAAGGAGCTGCAGAGCGGCTTCACCGATGCCACCACCATCCTGAAGAACATGCGCTTCGGCCAGGGCGCCGACGGCAAGGCCGCGGGCCGCTTCGCGATGTTCGACCGGCAGTACCTGTACCAGCTGCCCTGGTACATCTTCATCGGTGCGCCGGGCTCGGGCAAGACCACGGCGCTGGTCAACTCCGACCTCGACTTTCCGCTGGCCGACCAGCTCGGCAAGGCCGCGGTGCGCGGCATCGGCGGCACGCGCAACTGCGACTGGTGGTTCACCAACGAGGCGGTGCTCATCGACACCGCCGGCCGCTACACCACGCACGAGAGCAACCGCGAAACCGACGAGGGCGAGTGGAAGGGCTTCCTCGACCTGCTCAAGAAGTTCAGGCCGCGCCAGCCCATCAACGGCGTGATCCTCACGATCAGCATTGCCGACCTGCCGCTGGCCGACGACGCGCAACGCGCGCGGCACGCCATGGCCTTGCGCAAGCGCCTGCTCGATTTGCGCACCGACCTGGGCATCGACTTTCCGGTGTACGTGCTTATCACCAAGACCGACCTGCTGGCCGGCTTCAACGAATACTTCGGCTCGCTGGGCCGCGCCGAGCGTTCGCAGGTCTGGGGCTTCACCTTTCCGATCGAGGCCAACCCGGCGGACCGCGCCAAGGCCGACCTGCGCGAACGCTTCCACCACGAGTACAAGCTGCTGCACCAGCGCCTGGACGAGCGCCTGCCCGAACTGATGGCCGCCGAGCCCGACCAGATGCGGCGCGCGCAGGCCTACCTGCTGCCGCAGCAGTTCGCGAGCTTCGAGGACATCCTGGGCACCTTCCTGGCCGATGTGTTCAACCCGTCGAAGTTCGAGGCTGCGTCGATGCTGCGCGGCGTGTACTTCACCAGCGGCACGCAGGAGGGCACGGCCTTCGACCGCGTGATGGGCGCCATCAAGCGCTACCTGCAGGTCAATGCGCCGCCCGCGCCGCCGCCGGGTCCGGGCAAGAGCTACTTCCTGAAAGAGCTGCTGCAGCAGGTGATCTTCCGCGACGCGGGCGTGGCCGGCACCAACCTGCGCTGGTACCGCCGCCGCCGCGCGATCGACATCGTGGGCTACAGCGTGATCGGCGTGCTGCTGGTGGTGTTCCTGGGTGCCTGCGTGAACAGCTGGCGCAACAACAAGGACTACGTGGCCGAGGTCGACAACAACGCCAAGGCCTTCAACAAGGCGGCGGCGCGCGGCGAGCTGCCGACGGTGGTGGATTCGAGCGGCGACATCGCGAGCTCGCTGCTCATCCTGGACCGCCTGCGCGACCTGCCCAAGTCGAGCCAGTTCGATATCGGCGATCCGCCCGTGTCCTACCGCTTCGGCCTCTACCAGGGCGAGAAGCTGCAGGCCGCAACCGACGGTGTCTACCAGCGGGCGCTCGAAAGCGTGCTGCTGCCGCAGGCCGCGCAGCGGGTGGAGCAGTCTTTGCGCGATGCCGAGAAGATCGATGCCGAATACAGCTACGAGGCGCTCAAGGCCTACCTCATGCTGTACGACGCCGAACGTTACGACGCCGACTTCCTGCAGGCCTGGCTCTTGACCGACGTGGACCGCAAGATCGGCGCCTCGCTCACCCGCGAGCAGCGCACCAACCTCGAGTCGCACCTGAAGGCGCTGTTTGCCGAACGGGTGGTGACCTCGCCCTTCGCCAAGGACGACCGCCTGATCACGCAGACGCGCGAGCGCCTGGCCGGCGTGCCGCTGGCGCAGCGCTCGTATGCGCGGCTGCGCCGCATCCTGCTGCAGACCAGCCCGCCCAACGCCTTCACCATCGCCGAGATGGCGGGGGCCGAGTCGGCGCTGGTGATCCGGCGCGCCAGCGGAAAGCCGTTGACCGACGGCATTCCCACGCTCTTCACCTACCGCGGCTACTGGGACATCTTCGACAAGCGCATGGCCGAAACCACGCTGGCGCTCGAACAGGAAGACCGCTGGGTGCTGCAGATCCGCGCGCCCGGCATCGCCGACATCACCTCGCGCGAGCTGCTGCTGCGCGAAGTGCGGCGCCTCTACCTGACCGATTACGTCCGCATCTGGGACGAGTACCTGGCCGACGTGCGGCTGGCCGAGAGCAAGTCGCTGCTGCAGAGCATCCAGATGACGCGCGTGCTCTCCACCGGCGAGTCGCCGATGTCGCGCCTGATCCGCGGCGCCGCACGCGAAACCGACCTGCTGCGCAACCACGACGAGGCCGCGCGCAGCCTGCTCGATTCGGCGCAGAACCGCGTGGCCAGCACCCGCGAACGCATCGAGCAGCTCATCGGCCAGCCCGACGGCAGCCAGCGCCGCAACACCGCGCCGGACCGCCCCGAGTCGCTGGTGGACAACCACTTCGCGCCGCTGCGCCGCATGGTCACCGCGCCCAAGGCCGGCGGCCTGGCGCCCATCGACGCGACGGCCGCGCTCATCAACGAGCTCTACACCTACCTCACCGCCACCGACACGGCGCTGCGCAGCGGCAACATTCCGCCTTCGAGCGATGCGGTCACCAAGGTGCAGGCCGAGGCCGGTCGCCTGCCGGTGCCCTTCCAGGGCATGCTGAACGACCTGTCGGCCACCGCGTCGTCCAAGGCTTCGGCGGTCACGCGGCAGAACATCGGGCAGAGCGCGGCCGCCACCATCGGCCAGTTCTGCAACCAGGCCATCGGCGGGCGCTATCCGTTCTCGCGCGGGTCCAAGCGCGACGTGGCCTCGGGCGACTTCGCGCAGCTCTTCGCGCCGGGCGGGATGATGGACGACTTCTTCAACAAGAACCTCGTCTCGCAGGTGGACACGTCCACCAACCCCTGGACCTTCAAGCGCGGCGTCGACGGCAGCGCGGCGGGGCGCTCGGCGTACCTCGATTCGTTCCAGAAGGCGCAGGCGATCCGCGACGTGTTCTTCAGCGGCATGGCGGGCGGGCGCACCCCCTCGTTCAGCATCGACATCCGCCCCGAGGACATGGACGCGGCCATCACCCAGTTCACGCTGGACATCGACGGCCAGACCGTGCGCTACGCCCACGGCCCGCAGGCGCCGAGCACCGTCAAATGGCCCGGCCCGCGCAACAGCAACCAGGTGCGCTTGCAGGTGACCACCGCCAACGGCACGCCGGCCGGCGGCATCGTGACCGAGGGGCCGTGGGCCCTGCACCGGCTGTTCGACCGGGCTTCGATCTCGCCAGGCGGCGCGCCCGAATCCTTCAACGCCACCTTCGACCTGCAAGGCAAGAAGGTGGTGCTCGCGGTCACGGCCAACAGCGTCTACAACCCGCTGCGCCTGAACCAGATGAGCAGCTTCTCCTGCCCCGGGAAATCCTAGGATGAACAGCAGCATCCCCCCCCATGCGTGGGTCCCGGTCGATGAGCAGATCGGCTGGTACGGCAAGTTGCCCGCTGCCGGCGACTTTCTCTACCGCCGCATGCCGCGCGAACTGCAGGCCTGGTGGGACCGCTGGATGCAGAACGGCCTGGGCAGCTTCAAGCGCTGGCCCGATGCGATGACGCGGCACTATGCGGTCGCGCCCGTCTGGAATTTCGCGATTCCCGCCACGCAGGGCGTGAACGCCGTGCAGTTCGGCTGCATCGCGCCCAGCTGCGATCGCGTGGGCCGCTACTACCCCGTGTGCGTGACGCTGCAGGTGGCTGCGTCGAACTACCGGCCCGCGGTGCTCGAAGGCTCGGCCGCGTGGTACTGGCAGTGCGGCACGGCCTTGCTGCAGGCCATTCGCCACGGCGTGGCGCCCGACCAGTTCGACGCGCAGATCCTGGCCGCGGGCCGCGAGGGCTTTCGCACCGCCAGCGGGGGCTCGGACGACATTCTCTCGATCCTCGGGCCTACAGCCGGTGGCGCGAGCGCCCAACAGCAGCTGGGCTGGCCCGAGCTTCCACTTTGTTTCGATCCCTTCGGCAGCAGCAGCTACTGGTGGACCAACCAGGCCGACGGATCGCCGTTGCGCACCGCGGCCCATGGCGGCGGGCTCAACACACCGCTGTTCTCGAAATTGTTTTCGCAGGGGCACGTGCCATGGGCATGAAAAAACCAGCCGCTGCATCAGGAGGAGATGAATGACGACGACGCACGGTAGCTTGCCCGCCGATCCGCAGGAACGCCCGCACCCGCTGGGCGTGGGCCATCGGCTGGACGAGTTCGAACTGCTCGAGGTGATCGGCGAGGGCGGCTTCGGCATCGTCTACCGCGCCTACGACCATTCGCTGCAGCGCGAAGTCGCCATCAAGGAATACATGCCCTCGATGCTCGCGCGCCGCGTGGGCGACAACAGCGTGCATGTGCGCTCCGAGCGGCTCACGGCCACATTCCAGGCGGGGCTTCGCAGCTTCATCAACGAGGCGCGCACGCTCGCGCAGTTCAGCCACCCGGCGCTGGTGCGGGTGCACCGCTTCTGGGAATCGAACTCGACCGCCTACATGGCGATCCAGCTCTACAAGGGCCGCACGCTGCGCCGCCTGGCCGAGGACGAGCCGGCGAAGGTGTCCGAGCCGTGGCTGCTCGGCATGCTCGGGCCGCTGCTGGGCGCGCTGGAAACGCTGCACCGCAGCCAGTGCTTTCACCGCGACATCGCGCCCGACAACATCTTCATCCAGCACGACGACCTGCCGGTGCTGCTGGACTTCGGCGCGGCCCGCAAGTCGATTGCCGACCTGGTCGACGAGGTGGCGGTGATGGTGAAGTCGGGCTACTCGCCCATCGAGCAGTACGCCGACGACAACACGCTGCTGCAAGGGCCGTGGACCGATCTGTATGCGCTGGGCGCCGTGCTGTACCGCGCGGTCACCGGGCACCCGCCGCCCTCGGCCGTGGTGCGCAGCGTGCAGGACGCCTACGTGCCGCTGTCGTCCATGGGCCGCGCCGACCTGAGCCCGGGCTTCTGCGCCGCGGTCGACCACACGCTGGCCGTGCACAGCAAGGACCGCACGCAGACCGTCGCGACCTTCGCGGCCGAGCTGGGGCTCGTGAAGCTGGGCGACATCTATGTGAACGCGTTGGCCGCACCGACGGTGATGATCGCGCCCGCTCCCGTGTCGGCCACGCCGCCCCCGCCGCCGCTCTCTTCGATGGCGCCGGTGGCGCCGCCGCCGTTCTCGCCGGTGTCGGCCCCCGCGCCGCTCGAAACCCTGGGCACCACCGCCTATGCCGCGCCGCCCGTCGCCGCGGCCGAGCCGGTGGTGCATGTGAGGCCGCCCGCCGCGCCGCCGGCGCGCGCCCAAGCCCGCACAAAGCCGGCCACGGCGGCCAGGAAATCGCGCGTGCCGACCTGGGGCGTGGTTGCGGTGCTGGTGGTCGCGCTGGTGGCCGTCGGGTCGTGGATCGGCCTGCGCCTGACGTCCAGCACGCCGGACACCCGGACCGCCATGGTGCCGGTGCCGCCGCCCGCGGCGCCGATGTCCAACACCGCCGCTCCGCCCGCCACGATGCCGCCGGGCACTGATGCGCCGCCTGTCGCCGGCGCCGTGCCGGGCGCCACCGACGGCACGCCAGTCGCCGGCGCCGCCACGCCGCCCGCAGCGCCCGCCAGCGCGCCGGCCGCAGGGCCGCTGACGCCGCTGGACCCGGTGCCGGTCAACACGCCGGCCATGCCGCCCGAGGCCGCGCTCGCGACTTCCGAGGTCGAGGACTGGAACCTGGCCCAGGCCGAGAACACGCGCGAAGGCTATGAGGCGTACCTGCGCCGCTACCGGCGCGGCCTGCATGCGCGGGAGGCGCGCAACGCGATCGCCGAAATCAACCGCCTGTCGCCCACGGTGCCGCTCGCACCCGGCACCACCTTGCCCGGTGTGACCGCGCCGCCCGGAACGGTGACCGCCGGCGGCACGGTCCCGCCCGGGGTCGTGCCCGGTACTTCGCCGGCACCGAGCGCAGCTGTGCCCGGCATGGGCCGCGTGCAGTTCAACATCCGGCCATGGGGCCAGGTGTTCGTCGACGGCGCGGACCGCGGCGTGAGCCCGCCGCTCAAGTCGCTGTCGCTGCGGCCCGGCATCTACAACATCGAGGTGCGCAACGGCGACCTCGATGTGTACAGGCAGCGGGTGACGGTGCAGGACAGCAAGTCGGCGCCTGTGGTGGCGCACGAGTTCAAGTAGGCGGCCTGTGCGTTCGGGCGGGCCCCCTTGGCGGTGACCCTTGCCCTGAACGCGCCGAGTGACACGGTGTCAGGCCACGCCGCGCAGCGCCCGCCGGTATTGCACCGCCTCCGCCACATGCACCACCTGCACTTCATCGGCTGCGGCAAGGTCTGCAATGGTGCGCGCCACCTTCAATGCCCGGTGCGTGCTGCGCGCCGACCAGCCCAGCTTGGCGGCGGCGTTGTAGATGAACTGCCGCGCGGTGGCGTCCAGCGCCGCGTGCGTGTCGATCGCGCTGCCCTGGAGCGACTGGTTGGCATGCCCCTGCCGCCGCATCGCCCGCTCGCGCGCCGCCACCACCCGGCCGCGGATGCTGTCTGTCGCCTCGCCCGGCGGCGCGTCGAGCAGCTGCTGCGCTGAAACAGCGGGCACTTCGATGTGCAGGTCGATGCGGTCGAGCAGCGGCCCGCTCAGCTTGCCCTGGTAGCGCGAAATCTGGTCCGGGGTGCATCGGCAACTCTTCGACGCCGAACCGAGGTAGCCGCAAGGGCAGGGGTTCATCGCCGCGATCAGCTGAAAGCGCGCCGGAAACTCCGCCCGCCGCGCGGCCCGTGCGATGGCGATGGTGCCGGTCTCCAGCGGCTCGCGCAGCGCTTCGAGCGCGGCGCGCGCGAACTCCGGGAATTCGTCCAGGAACAGCACGCCGTGGTGCGCCCGCGAGATTTCGCCGGGCCGGGGCGGCGAGCCGCCGCCCACCAACGCCACCGCGCTGGCCGTATGGTGCGGCGCTGACGTCGGCCTGCACATCCAGCGCTCGGTCGCAAAGCGGCCGCCCAGGCTGGCCACGGCGGCGCTCTCCAGCGCCTCGTCGATGCTCATCGCGGGCAGCAGGCCGGCAAAGCGCTGGGCGAGCATCGACTTGCCCGAGCCCGGCTCGCCCACCATCAGGAGGCTGTGGCCGCCCGCCGCCGCGATCTCCAGCGCGCGCTTGGCGCCAGCATGGCCCTTGACGTCGGCCAGGTCGGCGTAGAACGGCCGGGCCGCGCCGGCCACGGCCCGCACGCGCGCCCAGCCGTCGTCCGGCGTTTCGAGTGGCAGCGCCGCCGCCTCGTCTTCGCTCATGAACTGCCGCACCACGTCCAGCAGGTGCCGCGCACCGTAGACCTCGCCGCCGGGCACCAGCGCGGCCTCTTGCGCACTGTCCATGGGCAACACCAGCCGCGTCGCCACCCCGCGGGTGTGCAAGGCCAGCGCCATGGCCAACGCTCCGCGCACGGGCCGCAGTTCGCCCGACAGCGACAGCTCGCCCGCAAACTCGTGCCCTGCAAGGCGCGCGTCCTGGATCTGCCCGCTGGCCGCCAGGATACCGAGCGCGATCGGCAGGTCGAAGCGGCCCGAGTCCTTCGGCAAGTCGGCCGGCGCCAGGTTCACCACGATCTTCTTGTTGCTCGGAAACTCCAGCCCGGCGTTCTGGATGGCCGAGCGCACGCGCTCGCGCGCTTCCTTTACCTCGGTCTCCACCAGCCCGACGAGCGTGAAGCTGGGCAAACCGTTCGCCAGATGCACCTCGACCGTGACACTGGCCGCTTCCAGCCCCAGCAAAGCACGGCTTTGCACCAAAGACAGACTCATTTCTTCTTTCCTCCCCAAGATGGTGCGCCATCTTTTTGTCATTCCACGGTCACGCGACACCGTGGTGCCCGCGACCGAACCGAACATCGCTTGTAACGAATTGGCGCTCGTTCCACGCCGTGCCGTGGCTCTTGCGCGCGGGCATTCGTGCGGTTTGGCACGCTCCCTGCTTTGAGGGTGTTCAGGTTCCACAACACACTTGCGAGGAGTTTCCCGATGACGCACCGTTCCGCCGCCCAGGCCCTGATCGTTCTAGCCGCCGCAATGACCATGTCGGGCGCTGCCCTGGCACAGACCGCACCGGCAGAGCCCGCGCCTGCCCCGGCATCGCCGCTCACCGGCAACATCTCGCTGACCACGAACTACAAGTTCCGCGGCCAGGACCAGGACATGATCGGCCGCAACGACTACGCCAAGACGCGCGGCTTCAAGCCCGCCATCCAGGGCGGCTTCGACTACGCCTTCGGCGACAGCGGCTTCTACGTGGGCAACTGGAACTCCAGCGTCAACTGGCTCCAGGGCAACAGCATCGAGACCGACCTGTACGGCGGCTACAAGTTCAAGGCCGGCCCGGTCGACATGGACGTCGGTGCGCTCACCTACATCTACCCGGGCAACTCCGCCGGCAACACCACCGAGCTGTACGTGGGCGCCACCTACGCAAACGAAGCCTTCGGCTCGTTCACCGCCAAGTACTCGCACACCGTGTCCAAGGACTACTTCGGCTACGCCGGCAACAAGGCCGGCTCGGGCCTGAAGGGCCGCAACACCGGCTACCTGAACCTGGCGTACAGCAAGGAAATCGTGCCCAAGGTCACGTTGAAGGCGGCCGTCGGCTTCACGAACATGTCCAGCGACATCCGCAGCCTGGGCTACAAGAGCTACGTCGACTACAACCTCGGCGCCACGTACGACTTCGGCGGCGGCCTGTCGCTCACGGGCTCGGTGCAGGGCGCCAACAAGAAGACGAACTACCAGGTCGTCGCCAACCCGGGCATCGAGATCCCCGATTTCGGCACCTTCGGCACGACGATGTATTCGCCGAACAAGGCGCGCTTCATCCTCACGCTGACGAAGACGCTGTAAACAGAACAAAGAGGTGCGGCCCAAGCTGCCGCACCATTCCATGTCCATCCAAAGGAGAAGCTCATGAAGCTGGTCACAGCCATCATCAAACCGTTCAAGCTCGACGAGGTGCGTGAAGCACTGTCGGCCATCGGCGTGCAGGGGATCACGGTCACGGAGGTCAAGGGTTTCGGTCGCCAGAAGGGCCACACCGAGCTCTACCGCGGCGCGGAATACGTGGTCGACTTCCTGCCCAAGGTCAAGATCGAAGCGGCCGTCTCCGACGACCTGGTCGATCGCGTGATCGAAGCCGTCGAAGGTGCCGCACGCACCGGCAAGATCGGCGACGGAAAAATCTTCGTCTACAACCTCGAGCAGGTCGTACGCATCCGCACCGGCGAAACGGGCCGCGAGGCCCTCTGATCGAGTCTGGCCCTAAAGAACAACGACCATGAAAAAACTGCTTGTCTCTCTCGCGCTCGGCTTGAGCGTTCTCGCCTTCGGCACCACGGGCTTCGCCCAGACGCCTGCCGCACCCGCCGAGGCGCCTGCCGCCTCTGCACCCGCAGCCGCTGAGGCGCCGGCGGCCCCCGCGGCCGCAGCCCCTGCAGCCGCGCCCGCCGAAGCGGCGCCTGCAGCGGCACCGGCACCCAAGGTCGATTCGGGCGACACCGCCTGGATGCTGACCTCGACGCTGCTCGTGATCCTGATGACCATCCCCGGCCTGGCGCTGTTCTACGGTGGCCTCGGCCGCTCGAAGAACATGCTGTCGGTGCTGATGCAGGTCTTCGTGATCTTCTCGCTGATCAGCATCCTGTGGGCCGTCTACGGCTACAGCGTGACCTTCTCGGGCGATGGCAACTTCTTCGGAGGATTCGACAAGATCTTCATGAAGGGCATCACCCAGGAGACCTTCGGCGCGCTGACCACGATTCCCGAGTACGTGTTCGTCGCCTTCCAGGGCACCTTCGCGGCCATCACCGTGGCGCTGATCGTCGGCGCCTTCGCGGAGCGCGCCAAGTTCTCGGCCGTGCTGCTGTTCTCGGTGCTGTGGTTCACCTTCAGCTACCTGCCGATCGCTCACATGGTGTGGGGCGGCGGTCTGCTGGGCAAGGACGGCGCGCTGGACTTCGCCGGCGGCACCGTGGTGCACATCAACGCCGGTGTGGCCGGCCTGGTCGGCGCCTACATGGTCGGCAAGCGCGTGGGCTACGGCAAGGAAGCGTTCACGCCTCACTCGCTCACGCTCACCATGGTCGGCGCTTCGCTGCTGTGGGTCGGCTGGTTCGGCTTCAATGCCGGCTCGGCAGGTGCTGCCAACGCCCTGGCCGGCCTGGCGTTCGTCAACACGGTGCTCGCCACCGCTGCCGCGGCGCTGTCGTGGATCCTGGGTGAAAGCCTGCACAAGGGCAAGGCCTCGATGCTGGGCGCTGCGTCCGGTGCCGTTGCCGGCCTGGTGGCTGTCACGCCTGCCGCCGGTTTTGTCGGCCCGATGGGTTCGATCGTGCTGGGCATCCTGGCCGGCCTGGTCTGCCTGTGGGGTGTGGGCGGCCTCAAGCGCATGCTCGGCGCCGACGACGCGTTCGACGTGTTCGGCGTGCACGGTGTGGGCGGCATCCTGGGTGCCATCCTGACCGGTGTGTTCGCAGCCAAGGGCCTCGGCGGCACCGGCGGCCTGACGCCAGATACGTTCTCGATGGGTGCGCAGGTCTGGATCCAGGTCAAGAGCGTGGTGCTCACGATCGTCTGGTCGGGTGTGGTGGCGTTCATCGCCTTCAAGATCGCCGACCTCACCATCGGCCTGCGTGTGACGGAAGAAGAAGAGCGCGAAGGCCTCGACATCTCCTCGCACGGCGAAACCGCCTACAACCGTTGATCTGCCACCGGGGAGCCCTTCGGGGTTCCCCGGCCGGATGACCACCATCCTTTTTTCTTCTTTCACAAGAACAATTCTTCATACCGGGTTTTTCAAGCGAGAGTCTCCTTTGGATGTTCAGCCCGCGAGCGCTTCGGCGCCAGCGGGCTTTTTTTTGCCTGCGGCTTCGGTGGCCGGGGGCACAATCGCCCACCATGTGGACCTCCCTGGACAACAGCCTCTGCGAGCTCGGCGAATCGCCGTTCTGGCACCCTGAAGAACGCGCCCTCTACTGGCTCGACATCCCCGGCCGCGCCGTGCTGCGAACGCGCGGCGAGATCGGAACGCCATCCGCCACGGTCGAGCGATGGGCGCTTGCCACCGAGCCCGGCTGCATGGCCCCGGCCCGAAGCGGCGGCCTGGTGATCGCGCTGCGCGACGGCATCTACCGCGCGCGCGAATGGGGCGGTGAGCTGGTCGCAATGGCGCGCGTGGAGCACGATGTGCGCACCATGCGTTTCAACGACGGCAAGTGCGATCCGCTCGGCCGCTTCTGGGGCGGTTCGCTCAACGAGGCGAAGGACCGCGCCAATGCCGCGCTCTACTGCTTCGACGCGCGCCCCGGTACGGACATCGCCCCCACGCTCACGCAGATGGCCAACGAGTCCACCACCGCCAACGGCCTCGCGTTCTCGCCCGACGCCCGCACCCTCTACTGGGCCGACACCGCCGCGCATGTGGTGTGTGCGTGGGACTGGGACGCACAGGCCAACGCGCTCTCGCACGCCCGCGTGTTCCATCAGTTCGATGCCAAGCCCGAAGGCTGGACCCCCGACTCGCCCGTCAGTTATCAAGGCCGTCCCGATGGCGCGACGGTCGATGCGGAAGGCCACTACTGGGTCGCGATGTTCGAAGGTGCGCAACTGCTGCGCTTCACACCGTCCGGTGACATCGTGGCTTCTGTTCCCGTTCCTGTTCAGTGCCCGACGATGCCGTGCTTCGGCGGCGACGATCTCAAGACGCTTTTCGTCACCAGCGGTCGCAAGGGGCGGCCTGCGGCGGAGATCGAGCGGCTGCCGGCATCGGGCACGGTGATCTCGATGCGCGTCGATGTGCCGGGGCTGCCCGTCAGCTTCTTCGAGGACTAGGGTGCTCTGTGCACGCGCCCCGGACCAATGAAGAGCGCTTGAAACCGTGGCCCTCCAGCACATCCCGCCCATCCAGTGCCTGCTCACTTTCGAAGCCGTGGCCAGGTTGCGCCACGCAGGCCGCGCAGCCGATGAACTGTGCGTCACGCCCAGCGCAGTCAGCCACCGCATCCGCCAGCTCGAAGCGCACGTCGGCTTCAAGCTCTTCGGCCGCAGCGATTTCAGCCTGACCGCCGACGGTGCCGCCTACCTTGCGAACGTGCGCACCGGCCTCGCCGCGCTGCAGGCCACGCCGCTCGCCAACGCAGCACCGCGCGCCACGCGCCTGCGCATTGCCGTCACGCCGACCTTCAGCCGCGTGTTCCTCATGCCCCGGCTCGAACTGTTCCGCAACATCTACCCGGACATCGAACTGGTGCTGCAGGTGTCGATCCCGCTGCTCGATGTGACCGCCGAACAGGCCGACCTCGAAGTGCGCTACGGCACCGGCGCGTATGCCGATTGCGAGCACCGCCTGCTGCTCGAAGAAGAAGTGGTACCGGCCTGCAGCCCGAGCTACCTCAACGAATTCGGACCCTTCGACGGCTTTCGCACCGCCGCCGAGATCGCCAGCGCGCGGCTGATCCGCAGCCCGCTCGAACCCTGGGGCACCTGGTTCGCAGGCTGCGGCATCGATCAGCCCGAGCCGCACGTCGGCTCGCAGTTCAACGACCTGGGGCTCGTCTACGACGCGGCCGCAAGCGGCTTCGGCGTGGCGCTGGTGCGGCAGAAGATGGGCGCCGCGTGGTTCGAATCGGGCCGTCTGGTGGCGCTCTCCGACCGGGCCGTGCCGTCGCCGCACCGGCACACCATCTGCTGGCAACCCGGCACCCTCGACCGCTGGGAATGCGCAGCTTTTGTCGACTGGCTCGCGCAGAGCCTGCGCTGACGGAGTGCGCCCCACGGCAAAGTTCTCTCAAGCGCCGCGCAAAAAAGCTTCAACCCACGGGCGCCGCATTTCCGTAGAGTGCGGTACACCACGAGACATCCCGCCAGAACGACAAGAGAAAGACGAGGCCCGCCGCATGAATGCGCCGCTCACCGCCGTCCAGCACGGCTCGCTGCAGAAAACGGAACGCCAGTCGCAGGTCGTGCAGGCGCTGCAAGCCTACTTGCCCGCGCATGCGCTGATCTGGCACGCCGAGGACACCACGCCCTACGAGTGCGACGGCCTCACCGCCTACCGGCAGCGGCCGCTGGTCGTGGCCCTGCCCGAAACCGAGGCGCAGGTCGCCGCGGTGCTCAAGACCTGCCACCGGCTCGGTGTGCCCGTGGTCGCGCGCGGCGCGGGCACCGGACTTTCGGGTGGCGCGATGCCGCATGCGCTGGGTGTGACGCTCTCGCTCGCCAAGTTCAACCGCATCCTGAAGATCGACCCGGTGAGCCGCACGGCCGTCGTGCAGTGCGGCGTGCGCAACCTCGCGATCAGCGAGGCGGCCGCGCCGTTCAACCTCTACTACGCGCCCGACCCGTCGAGCCAGATCGCCTGCACCATCGGCGGCAACGTGGCCGAGAACTCGGGCGGCGTGCATTGCCTCAAGTACGGCCTCACGCTGCACAACGTGCTGCGCGTGCGCGGCTTCACCGCCGAGGGCGAGGCCATCGAGTTCGGCGGCGAAGCGCTCGATGCGCCGGGGCTCGACCTGCTCGCGCTGGTCATCGGCAGCGAAGGCATGCTGGCCGTGACCACCGAGGTCACCGTCAAGCTGGTGCCCAAGCCGCAGCTCGCGCGCTGCATCATGGCCAGCTTCGACGACGTGCGAAAGGCCGGCGATGCGGTGGCTGCGGTGATCGCGGCCGGCATCATTCCCGCCGGGCTGGAGATGATGGACAAGCCCATGACCGCCGCCGTCGAAGACTTCGTGCGCGCGGGCTACGACCTCGATGCCGCGGCAATCCTGCTGTGCGAATCGGACGGCACGCCCGAGGAGGTCGAAGAAGAAATCGGCCGCATGACCGCCGTGCTGCGCGGCTGCGGCGCCACCGCCATCGCGGTGAGCAGCAGCGAAGACGAGCGCATGAAATTCTGGAGCGGCCGCAAGAACGCCTTTCCGGCGTCGGGCCGCATCAGCCCCGACTACATGTGCCTGGATTCGACCATTCCGCGCAAGCGGCTGGCGGACATCCTGCTTGCCATTCAGGAGATGGAGAAGAAGTACAGGCTGCGCTGCTGCAACGTGTTCCACGCGGGTGACGGCAACCTGCACCCGCTGGTGCTCTTCGATGCGAACGACCCCGACGAGCTGCATCGCTGTGAGCTCTTCGGCGCCGATATTTTGGAGACCAGCGTGGCCATGGGCGGCACGGTGTCGGGCGAGCACGGCGTGGGCATCGAGAAGCTCAACAGCATGTGCGTGCAGTTCACCGCGGCCGAAAACGAACAGATGTTCGGCGTCAAGCGCGCCTTCGATCCGGACGGCCTCTTGAACCCCGGCAAGGTGATTCCGACGCTGCAGCGCTGCGCGGAGTACGGCAAGCAGGTGGTGCGCGGCGGAAAGCTGCCGCACCCCGACCTGCCGCGCTTCTGATCCGAGAACGACAAGAAGAAAAATGACCATGGATTCAGCCTTCCACCCGATCGCCGAGCGCATCCGCGCCGCCGCTGCCGACGCCACGCCGCTTCGCATTCGCGGCGGCGGCACCAAGGACTTTCACGGCGAAGTGCCGCGCGGCGAGGTCCTGAGCACGGCCGCACTCACCGGCATCGCGAGCTACGAGCCGAGCGAGCTGGTGGTCACCGTGCGCGCCGGCACGCCACTCGCGGAACTCGACGCCGTGCTGGCCGAACAGGGCCAGTGCCTGCCCTTCGAGCCGCCGCACTTCGGCGCGGGCGGAACGGTGGGCGGCATGGTTGCGGCCGGTCTCAGCGGCCCCGCACGCGCCAGCGTGGGCGCGGTGCGCGACTACGTGCTCGGCGCCACGCTGGTCAACGGCCGGGGCGAGGTGCTGAGCTTCGGCGGACAGGTGATGAAGAACGTGGCGGGCTACGACGTCTCGCGCGTGCTGGCCGGATCGCTGGGCACGCTGGGCGTGATCGCCGAGGTGAGCCTCAAGGTGCTGCCCGTCGCGCCGGCCGAGGCTACGCTGGAATTCGCGCCATGCAGCCAGGCCGATGCGCTGCGCTTGCTCAACGAATGGGGCGGGCGGCCGCTGCCGCTGAATGCGAGCTGCTGGTTCGAACACGCGGGTGCCGGTGTGCTGCGCCTGCGGCTGCGTGGCGCCGTCGCCGCCGTGGAGGCCGCGTGCGCGCACTTGGGCGGCGAGCGCAAGGACAACGCGCGCGCCGCCGCCGACTGGCAGGCCTTGCGAGACCAGCAACTGCCGTGGTTTGCTTCCACCGATAGGCCGGAGGCAAAGGACGCGCTCTGGCGCCTGTCGCTGCCGCAGACCGCGCCCGTGATCGCCCTCGAAGGCACCACCGCACCGCTGATCGAATGGCATGGCGGGCAACGCTGGTACAAGGCGCCGCCCGAGCAAGCCGCCCGCATCCGCGAAGCCGCGCATGCCGCCGGCGGACACGCCACGCTGTTCCGCATGCCCGCCTCCCGCGCTGCGGAAACCGGCGTGCCGCGCTTCGACGCACTGAGTGCGCCGGTGGCCCGCATCCACCGCGCGCTGATGCAGGAGTTCGATCCGCACCGTCTCTTCGATCGCGGCCGCCTCCTGGCCCACGATCCCGCCGACGAGTAAATAAAAAAGAAAAGACACCCGCGATGCAAACCGAACTGGCCCCCGAATTCCGCGACACCGACGAAGGCCGCGAGGCCGAAGCCATCCTGCGCAAGTGCGTGCACTGCGGCTTCTGCACCGCCACCTGCCCGACCTACCAGCTGCTGGGTGACGAGCTCGACGGCCCGCGCGGGCGCATCTACCTCATCAAGCAGGTGCTAGAAGGCAAGACGCCGACGCGCAGCACGCAGCTGCACCTGGATCGGTGCCTGACCTGCCGCAACTGCGAGAGCACCTGTCCGAGCGGCGTGCAATACGGCAACCTGGTGGACATCGGCCGCAAGATCGTCGACGAGAAGGTGCCGCGTCCGGCCATGGAGTCGGCCAAGCGCTGGCTGCTGAAAGAAGGGCTGCCGTCGCCGCTCTTCGGCCCCGCGATGAAGCTGGGCCAGTCGGTGCGCGGCCTGCTGCCCGGCGCGCTCAAGGCCAAGGTGCCCGCGAAGCAGGAGGCGGGCGCATGGCCCACCGCCACGCACGCACGCAAGGTGCTGATGCTCGCGGGCTGCGTGCAGCCGTCGATGATGCCCAACATCAACAGCGCCACCGCGCGCGTACTCGATGCGGCCGGGATCCAGGTCGTGATCGCGAAGGAGGCCGGCTGCTGCGGCGCGGTGAAGTTCCACCTCAACGACCAGGAAGGCGGCAAGGCGCAGATGCGCGCCAACATCGACGCCTGGTGGCCGCAGGTGGAGCGCAACGAGGTCGAGGCCATCGTGATGAACGCCTCGGGCTGCGGCGTCACGGTGCGCGAGTACGGCCACATCCTGCAGCACGATGCGGCCTATGCACTGAAGGCGGCCCGCATCAGCGAACTGACGCGCGACCTGAGCGAGCTGCTGCCCGACCTGGTGCCCGCACTGAAGGCCCACGTGCGCGCGCCGGAGGGCGTGATCGCCTACCACCCGCCCTGCACGCTGCAGCACGGCCAGAAGCTGCGCGGCGGCGTCGAGACGCATCTGCGCGCCCTGGGCTTCGACGTGCGCGTGGCCATGAACGAAGCGCACCTGTGCTGCGGCTCGGCGGGCACCTACTCGGTGCTGCAGCCCGAACTGGCGTACCCGCTGCGCGACCGCAAGCTGGGGCACCTCAAGCAGCTGCAGCCGACCACCATCGCCTCGGCCAACATCGGCTGCATCACGCACCTGCAAAGCGGCAGTGCAGACACGCCGGTGCGGCACTGGGTGGAGCTGCTCGACGAGGCGCTGGGCCTGCACGGCAAGGCCTGAGCGCACAGCGGGGCAGGGTTCGGTCCGACTCGCGCGGCGGGCGCTTGCGGCGCATCATGGCGCACCGAATTTGCAAGGAGCTTGTGCCATGTCCCACGTTTTTCGACTTCCCCTCCGCCGCATTCTTCTGGCCTGCGCTTGTGCGGGTGCCGCCCTGGCGGCGCACGCCCAGTCCGCCATGCCGGCATGGCAGGGAACGGGACCCACGCGCTATGTGTGCGGCGGCATCGGCTCCGACGAGTCGGGCGCCATGCGCGCGGCCATGAAGGACCATCCGCTCGCGCTGCTGTTCGCACGCGCCGACGGGGCCTACCTGGCCAACCTGGATGTTGCGATCAAGGGCGGGGGCGACAACGCTTCCGCCGCCATGGCTTTCACGGCCACGGGCCCGGTCTGCCTGATCGACATTCCGGCCGGCCGCTACACCATCGACGCCACCTCGAACGGGCAGACCAAGAGCCAGACAGTGACGGTGGGCGGCGGCTCCAAGACCGCCAGCTTCCGCTTCTGACGGGTCGCTCTAGGCGGCGGCTGTTGCCAGCGCCGCCTCGATGTCGCGCGTGAGCGAAGCCGGGGTGTCCAGCGGCGCGTAGCGCTTGAGCACGGTGCCGTCGCGCCCGATCAGGAACTTGGTGAAGTTCCACTTGATGGCCGTCAGGCCCAGGAGGCCCGGCTTTTCCTTGGTGAGCCACTGGTAGAGCGGCGCCGCGCCGCTGCCGTTGACGTCGATCTTCTCCATCATCGGAAAACTCACGCCGTAGTTCCTGGTGCAGAAGGCGCCGATTTCCTCGTTGGTGCCCGGGTCCTGCGAGCCGAACTGGTTCGACGGAAAACCCAGCACTGCGAGGCCCTGCCCGGCGTATTTCTCATGCAGTGCTTCCAGCCCCGCGAACTGCGGCGTGAAGCCGCATTTGCTCGCGGTGTTGACGATGAGCAGCACCTTGCCCTTGAAGGCGGAGAGCTTTACCGGCGTGCCGTCGATCTGATTGGCTTCGAAGTCGTAGACGCTGGTCATGGTGGTTGTTCCTCAGGTGGACAGGGAGGCGCGATCATCGCCCCGCACGCGCGTTCGCGCAAACGCGGCCCAGACGGCCGCCAGCACGATCAGCGCGCCGCCCACGAGGATGCGCGAGTCCATGGTGGCCGCGCCGAGCGCCACCGACGACACGCTCGCGAACAGCACCTCCGACAGCATGATCACCGAGGTGGCGCTGGCCGTGAGCCGCGCGGCACCGTACTGCAGGCACACATTGGCGATCACGAAGCCGGTGCCCAGCAGCGCGGCCCAGCCGATCCAGCCCGGCGCGGCCTGCATCGGCGAGGCGATGGCGCCGAGCGCGCTGCCGGCCAAGGCGGTGACGCCCGCGACCACGACGCAGCCGCAGAACATGGCCAGCGCGCGCGATTCCCCCGGCGCCTCGCGCAGGCGGCGCAGCACGATGTTGGTCACCGCAAAGCTGAAGCCGGCGGCCACGCCCAACCAGTCGGGCAGGCTCGAAGGCACGGGCCAGGCGGTACCCGGCGTCTTGAGCACCACCACCACGCCGGTGAGCGCCAGCGCCACGCGCGCGAGCGCACCGCCGGTGGGCCGCTCACCCAGCAGCAGCCAGGCCAGCAGCACGCTCCACAACGGCATCAGGTAGAACAGCAGCACCACGCGCACCACGTCGCCCTGCGTCACGGCCCAGTTGAAACCCACGTTGGTGAAGCCGGCCGCCAGGCCCAGCACCGCGAGCATCGGGTAGGCCGCAAAGCCCTTCCAGGCGTGCCTGCGCGCGATGCCCATGAGGGTCGCGATGACCAGATAGATCAGGCAGGTGGTCCACACCGGATGCATGCCGTGGCTCTCGACATGCCGGAACGGAAACCATGACACGCCCCATACGAAGGCGTTGAAGATGAGGGCGAGCGCGGGCATGTTGGCGTTGGAGGGGGAGGGCTTCGGCGCGCTGCGCGCTGGCCTTGTCACCCACGCGTTCGCGCAATGTCAGTGATGCTTGTCGCTGCGGGCGATGGCCAGCAGGTGTTCGACTTCTTCGGGGTACTTCTTCAGGTTGCTGTCGTGCCAGCGCTTGATGATCCACATGCAGCCCGCCACCACCAGGCCGAAGGCGCTGATCGCGCCGTAGGCCGACAGGCCCAGCCCCGTGCACACGCTGTAGAAGCCGCCCAGTAGCAGGATGCAGGCCTGCTCGTTGAAGTTCTGCACGGCGATCGAGCGGCCCGCGCCCATCAGGTTGTGGCCGCGATGCTGCAGCAGCGCATTCATCGGCACCACCAGGAAGCCGCCGAGGCCGCCCAGGATAATCAGGAAGGGCACCGCCAGCCAGACGTTGCCGATGAAGTTCATGCCGATCACCATCACGCCCATCGCGATGCCCATGGGGATCACGCGGGTGGCCATGTCCAGCCGCATGTACATCGAGGCCACGATGGCGCCCACGGCCGTGCCGATGGTCACCACGCCGGTGAGGGCCGAAGCCTGCGTGGTGTTGTAGCCCAGCGCCAGCGAGGCCCACGCCAGCACGATGTACTTGAGGTTGCCGCCCGCGCCCCAGAACAGCGTGGTGGTGGCCAGTGAAATCTGGCCGAGTCGGTCGCGCCAGAGGCGCGCATTGCAATGCCAGAAGTCGGGCAGCAGCGCCGCGATGTTGCGCGCCATGCTGTGTTCGGGGTTGGAGCGCAGCGGCCGCATTTCGACGCCGGTGTGCGGGATGCGCGTGTTGAACCAGGCGGCCAGCATGTAGACCAGGATCAGCACCGAGATGGCGGCTTCGGCCGGCGAATCGATGCCTGTGTCGATCAGCGGAAAGTCGAAGGCCAGCAGATGGGTGGACACCGTGTGGCCCACCAGCGTGCCGCCCAGCACGATGCCCAGCAGGATGGAGGCGATCGTGAGGCCCTCGATCCAGCCGTTGGCCTTGACCAGTTGGGACGAAGGCAGCAGCTCGGTCAGGATGCCGTACTTGGCCGGCGAGTAGGCCGCCGCGCCCAGGCCCACGATCGAATAGGACAACAGCGGGTGCGAGCCGAACAGCATCATCAGGCAGCCGACCACCTTGATCGCATTGCTGATGAACATCACCTTGCCCTTGGGCAACGCATCTGCAAACGCGCCCACCAGCGGCGCGAGCACCACATAGAACACCGCGAAGATCGGCACCAGCGCCGCGCGTTGCCATTCGGGCGCGCCCGAACTTCGCATGAGATCGACGGCAACAACGAAAAGCGCTTGGTCGGCCAGCGACGAAAAGAACTGGGCCGACATGATCGTGTAGAAACCGCGCTTCATCGATGGGCTGGCTGGCCAGAGGGGTCTGCTGGCGGTAGTGAAAAAGTGTCGCGTCCGGGGCGAATGGGCGGTTATAGCATGGGGGTCCGGCGTGGAAATGGGCATCCCCACCGTATTCAACCCCATTCCCGGAAATGCTAAAACGTGGTCCGCATTCCTGCGAAGCCCCTTCAAAAGCCTCCCATGCCGCGCCCCATTCTCGCCACCGTCCATACCGATGCACTGCGCCACAACGTTCAGCGGGTGCGCCGCTCGGCCCTCGATGCCCGCGTCTGGGTGGTGGTCAAGGCCAATGCCTATGGACACGGCATCGAGCGGGTCTACGAAGGCCTGCGCGGCGCGGACGGCTTTGCGCTGCTCGACCTGGCCGAAGCCGAGCGCGTGCGCGCCCTCGGCTGGCGCGGGCCGGTGCTGTTGCTCGAAGGCGTGTTCGAGGCGCGCGACCTGGAGCTGTGCTCGCGCCTGGACCTCTGGCACACCGTGCATTGCGACGAGCAGATCGACATGCTCGCCGCCCACAAGACCTTGAAGCCGCAGCGTGTGTTCCTCAAGATGAACTCGGGCATGAACCGCCTGGGCTTCACGCCCGAGCGCTTCGGCTCGGCCTGGACGCGCCTGAACGCGCTCACCCAGGTCGACGAGATTTCGCTGATGACGCACTTCTCCGACGCCGACGGCGAGCGCGGCATTGCCCACCAGCTCGAAGTGTTCGAGCGCGTCACGCGCGACCTGCCGGGCGAGCGCACCGTCGCCAACAGCGCGGCCACGCTGCGCCACCCCGAGCGCACGCGCGGCGACTGGGTGCGCCCCGGCATCCAGCTCTACGGCAGCGCGCCCGACTTTCCGTTGAACGATGCGGCGCACTGGGACCTGCAACCCACGATGACGCTCGCAACGCGGCTCATCTCGGTGCAGACGCTCAAGTCCGGCGACACCATCGGCTACGGCTCCAGGTTCACGGCCGAGGCCCCTTTGACCATCGGCATCGCCGCGGTGGGCTATGCCGACGGCTATCCGCGCCACTGCGACACCGGCACGCCGGTGCTGGTGAACGGCGTGCGCACCCGCATGGTGGGCCGCGTGAGCATGGACATGATCACTGTCGACCTCACGCCGGTGCCCGACGCGAAATTCGGCGCCGAGGTCACGCTGTGGGGCCGCTCGGCCATGACCGGCGCGGTGCTGCCCATCGACGAAGTCGCGCAGGCCGCGGGCACCGTCGGCTACGAACTCATGTGCGCCGTGGCGCAGCGCGTGCCTTTCGCTCCCGCCGACACCGACCCAGACACGCAGCAATGAAGGTTCTTTCCAACTGGCGCTCGGTGCGCCTGTGGGAAACGCAGGTCGAGCGCGATCTGCATCGCGACTACAGCCTGCGCACGCACGGCATCCTGATCGGCACGTTCACGCTGCTGCTGATGTGGGGCGTCTCGGCGCTGCAGATGCACCTGTTCCGCGTGGACTCACTGGCGGTGCGCTACGCCATCACCTTGGGCATGGGCTATCTGGGCTACCTGCTGGTGCTGCGGTGGTGGGCCAAGCGGCTGGTCGAAGGGCGAGAGCTCAACGCCGACTTCGATCTGCCCGGCGTGGACTTCGGCGGTGGAAAAAGCAGCGGCAGCGGTGTTGGCCCGCAGGGCCAGGTGAACGCGGGGGACGGTGGCAGCAGCAGCAGCAGCAGCGGCCTCTCCGACGTCGCCGGCGCGTTGGACATCGCGGGCTCCGCCGACGAAGGCGCCGTCATCGTGGTGCCGGTGGTTGCGATCTTCCTGATCGGCTCGGCCATCGTGCTGGGCGCCGGCTCGCTCGTGCTGCTCTATTTCAGCTGGGACGCGCTGCTGGCCGTGGCCATCGAGGTGGCGTTCTCGTATGTGTCGGCCCGCGCCGCGGTGCGCGTGGCACGCGAAGGCTGGCTCATGGCGGCCGTGCGGCTCACCTGGAAGCCGCTGCTGGGCGCCATCGTTTGCGCCGTGGCGCTGGGTGCGCTGCTCGATCACTTCATGCCGCAGGTCAACTCCTTGCCCGAAGCCGTGCGGGTCTTGCTGAAGACGCGCTGAGGTTCTGGAGTCCTGCGCGTCGCCGATCACGGCGGCGGCGTGGCCGTTCACTGTGCCGCCGCGCACATCGAGACATTCACGAATGTCAACAATGGTGAACTACTGACACTGAGTTGCGATTGGACAAAGTTGTTGCATAAACTCGTGCGAGTTTCGGCAAACAACGAGAGTGCAAGGGGAAGGCTAAGTGCAAGCAGCACCTGGCAGGGCAACAAGCCCTGGCAAGACATCACATGGGTCGGCGGCCCCTCGCGCATCTGCCCCTCGATGCGCATCACCCTGATTTCCAAGACCCGCCTCGTCGCGGCTTGAGCCGTTGCGGCTGGCCCGCACACCACATCCAAGACTTCGTTTCCGCTTTCTCTGTCACGCGGGCCCATCGGTTTTTTCACTGCCGCTCGGCGAGCGGCTTTTCTGCAGCGTCGTCCAACTCAAAAAGGGAAATACACAATGAGAGTGCCACCGTTCCGAAAGAGCGCCTTCTGTTCATGCCTTGTGCTTCTGTCGATCGCGTGTGCAAGCGCGCAGGCAGCGGACGACCAGGACCCCGGCCAGACGGGGAATCCCGGCAGCTGGCGCACCGGTGAATTCAACGCCTCATGGGGACTCGGCGCGATGAAGGCCGAGTACGCGTACGCGGCCGGCTTCACGGGCAGGAACATCCGCATCGGCGTTCTCGATTCGGGTTTCTACGACAAGCATCCGGAGCTGCCGGCCAGCCGCTTCGTGCCGGTCGTGAGCAACGGGATCTCCGGCGTGCTGAACAACAAGAACGACACGCACGGAACGCGGGTCAGCGGCACCATCGGCGCCGCGCGCGACGGCAAGGGCATGCACGGGGTCGCGTTCAACGCGACCGTCTACGAGGCCAACACCAACGCAACGGACGGATTTCGTTTCGGTGTCTCCGACCCCGCGTTTCCAAGCTCCGACGCCAGGTACTTTGCCGCCGCCTACGACGCCCTGGCGGCCCAGGGCGTGCGACTCATCAGCAACAGCTGGGGCTCGCAGCCCGGCGCCGAGAAGTACGGCACCCTGAGCGATGTCGCCGATGCCTATAAACAGCACAAGCTGGCCAACAACGGCCAGGGCACCTGGCTGGAGGCGGCCATCAAGGTTTCCAGGAACGGCGTCATCAACAACTTCAGCGCCGGCAACACCGGCTTCGACAACGCCAGCATGCGTGGTGCATTGCCGTACTTCCACCCGGAGCTGGAAGGGCGCTGGATGACGACCACCGGCTACGCGCAGCAGCAAGGGCAGGTCTACAACAAATGCGGCGTTGCGAAATACTGGTGCGTTGCCGCCCCCACGGGAACCACGTCCACCAGCTTTGATGATGGACCTCCGGCGGCGTCCGATCCAAAGCCCAGCTACGACAACTTCAACGGGACGTCGGCAGCGGCGCCGCATGCATCGAGCGCCCTGGTGCTGATCATGGAGCGCTACCCCTACATGACGAACGAACAGGCGCTGACGGTGCTGTTCACCACGTCGCAGAACCTGGAAGTGGACCCAAGCAGGCCGATCATCAAGAGGGATCCTCTGGTGTTCAGTGACATCACACCGCTGAAGGTCAGCAGCAGCAAGGCTCCCAATGCGATCGTCGGCTGGGGCCTCGTCGATACTCAGAAAGCGATGAACGGTCCGGCACAGTTCCTGTGGGGTTCCAGTTCCAACTACCACCTGCCAGCGGGCACGGCCGACACCTGGCGCAACGACATCTCCGAGGACGCTCTCATCCAGCGCAAGGCCGAGGAATCAGCCGAGATCGCTGCATGGCCCGAGGCGAGGACCGGACTCCTGAAGCGGCTGCAGGCCGTTCCGGAGCCGGTGGCTCCCTCTGCCGAGCTTCTGGCGGGCATGGCCAAGGGGAAAAAGCTGCTCGAGGCTGCGCTCAACGCCAGAATCAGGGGCGTCTACACGCCGGCGAGGGTCGACGCGGCCTTGGCCGCTGTTCGCGCAGATCCGGCCGGTGCGCAACTTCTGGCGCACTACGAGGCTCTTCGTCCGAACTGGGCCGATTTTTACAGCACGCCCAACGACTTCAACGATTTCATTGCCGGGCGCAGCGATGACGCGCTGGCACAGGCAATCACCAATGCTTCGCGAGAGAACATCCTTGCAAGCAATGCAAGGATCGAAATTGAAATCGACGCTCGAGACATGCGCGTTGTCCATCTCCAGACCAAGACCGATGCCGACTATGTCGGCAGCCTCATCAAGTCCGGCGCCGGCAAGCTGACGCTGACCGGCAACAACAGCTATTCGGGCGGCACCGAAGTGCAGGGCGGCACGCTCGGAGCCGGCTCTTCGACCGCACTGGGCACCGGCACGCTCGCAATGTCCGACGCGACCACATTGCAGGCCGCAGCCGATGGCTTGGCACTGGCCAATGCCATCCGCATCAGCGGCATCGGCACCATCGACACCCAGGCCCACGGCCTGACGCTGTCGGGCGCCATCACCGACGGCGAGGCCCCCGGCGGCTTCGCCAAGCTGGGGACGGGCGCGCTGACCTTGTCGGGCGCCAACACCTATTCCGGTCCCACCGGCGTCATGAACGGCACGTTGCGCGCCGGTTCTGCCACGGGCTTTTCCACAAGAAGCGCGTTCTTCGTGGACACCCAGGGGCAACTCGACCTGGGCAACTTCGACCAGGCCATCGGCTCCCTGTCCGGCAGCGGCCATGTTTCGCTGGGAACGGCCACGCTGACCACCGGCGCGGACGACAGCACCACGATGTTCTCGGGGCAGATCGCAGGCAGCGGCGGCCTGGCCAAGACCGGCAGCGGCGTGTTCACGCTGTCGGGCTCCAACACCTACAGCGGCACCACCGCGGTCGCGGCCGGCACGCTTCAGGCCGGCGCCGTCAACACCTTCAGCGCCGCCAGCGCCATGACGGTGAACACGGGCGCCACACTGAACCTCGGGGGCCACGACCAGCGCATCGCCGGCATGAACCTCGCCGGCACGGTCTCCCTCGCAGGCGCCGGACCGGGCACCACATTGACCGTCACCGGCCCCTGGACCGGCAACGGCGGCCTGCTGAAGTTGGGTACCGTGAGCCCCACCGTCTCGGACCGCGTCCTGCTGAGCGGCGCCGCCGCAGTCGCCACCGGCACCACCACCGTGCAGTTCGGCGATGCGGTGGGGCTGGGGGCGCCCACTGCAGGCCATGGCGTGGAAGTGATCGGCACCGAAGGCGGTGCCAGCGTCCAGGGCGGTGCCTTCGTGCTGGCCGGCGGCCAGCTCACGGGCGGGGCCTACGAGTACCGCCTGAACAACATCGGCAGCGGCGCCTACCTGAGCTCGTCCACGCCGCAGGGACAGGCGTACTACCGCAGCGAAGTGCCGCAGTTCGCCGCATTGCCCGCGCAACTGCGCCAGGCCAGCCTGGCGATGCTGGGCAGCAGGCATCAGCGCGCGGGTGACGACGGCGCGAAGGCCGCGAGCGCCGTCTCGGCCGATGGCTTCGGCGACGGCGGCCGGCGCCGCGCATGGGGCCGGACCATCACCAGCAACCTCGACATCCGTCAGGGCGGCACCGTCAGTCCCGAGAGCCGTGGCCGGCTGGACGGCTTCCAGGCCGGCACCGATCTGCTGGGCATTTCGAGCTGGCGCGCCGGTGTCTATGTCGGCCAGCTCGATGGCGACATGCGCGTGAGCGGCTTCGCCCGCGGCATCCAGAACCTCAGCGTGGGAAGCAACAGCCTGCGCAATCAGTACCTGGGGGCCTATGGCACCTACACCGGCGAAGACGGGTTCTATGCCGACGCCGTGCTGCAGGCCGGACGCCATCGCTACGACCTCGTCAACCCGCTGACGCAATCCGGCAGCGGCGGCAGCGGCAAGGGCCGCAGCCTGCTGGCGTCGGTCGAAGTGGGACAGCCGTTTGCATTGGGCGGTGCGGGTGACTGGAAGATCGAGCCGCAGCTTCAGTTGATCCACCAGCGCTTGAAGCTGGACGATGTGGCCATCGCCGGCAACACGCTGGTGCGGCAACGCCCGGACAACGCATGGCTCGCTCGCGTGGGTGTGCGCATCAAGGGCGAGGTCGGTCTCGGCGCAGGGCGCCTGCAGCCGTATGCACGCTTCAACTTCTACCGTGCGTCCGGCGGCAACGATGTGAGCAGCTTCATCGCATCCGGCGGCCGTGCCGCGATCGCCTCGTCGACCGGTGGCGCATCGGCCGAGCTGGCCGCGGGCGCGACGCTGGTGCTGACGCCGACCTTCGCTCTGTACAGCGAACTCGGCAAGCTCTGGAGCACGGGCGGCGCTGCGCGCGTCAAGGCCTCGGTTCAGGCCGGCGTGGGGGCACGAATCCTCTGGTGAGCGTGAATGAAGAGGGGCCGGTGGTCCGCACGCCCGATGGCGGCGGGCCACCGGCCCTTTTTCGTTCAGCAGCAGCATTCGCACGGGCGCAGGCACCCGGCGTGCCGCTCAATCAGTACAAGCCGAGCTGCCGCGTCCTCAATCGCGCCAGTCCCAGCAGCGCATCGGTGAACGGCGTGGCCACGCCCGTCAGCTCGCCCAGCTCGCGCACCACCGTCACCAGCGCATCGAGTTCCACCGAGCGGCCGGCTTCCACGTCCTGCAGCATCGAGGTCTTGAATGCGCCCAGCTTCTTCGTCACTTCGTGCCGGTCTTCGGGGCTCTGCGTGATCTCGATGCCGATGCGGCGGCCGATCTCCTTGGCCTCCAGCATCACGGCCGAAATGAAGCCGCGCACGTAGTCGTCGCCCATGATCAGGTCGGTGGTGGCGCCGGTGAGCGCGCTGATCGGGTTCACCGTCATGTTGCCCCAGAGCTTGAACCACACGTCCTTCTGGATCTGCGGCGACAGCGTGGTGTCGATGCCCGCGCGGTTCAACAGCTCGACCAGTTTCTGCACGCGCGGCGTGGCCTCGCCCGAAGGCTCGCCCACGATCAGCCCGTTGCCGAAGTGATGCCGCACCACGCCCGGGCCGTCAAGCGAGCAGCTCGCATGCACCACGCACCCGATCACGTTGCGGGCCGGAATGGCCCGGGCAATCGCGCCCTCGGGGTCTACGGCCGCCAGCCGGTGCCCGGTGATCTCGCCGCCGAAACCGCCTTCCAGAAACCACCACGGCACGCCGTTCATTGCAACGAGCACGATGGTGTCGCGCCCCATCAGCGGCCCGATGCGTTCGGCCACCGCGGCCAGCGCGGGCGCCTTCACGGCGATCACCACCAGGTCCTGCACGCCGAGGGCTTCGGGGTCGGCCACCGCGTTGACAGGCACGCGCGTGCGCACGTCGCCGCGCATCAGCGAGAGGCCGTCCTGCTGCAGTGCTTCGAGCGTCGTGCCGCGCGCGACCACGTTGAGCCGTTCGCCGGCCTGCGCGAGGCCGGCACCGATCCAGCCGCCGATCGCGCCGGCGCCGTAAATGCAAATCTTCATGGGAGCGCGCGCCTCAGTTCTTGTAGCTCGGGTCGATGCGGTCGACCTGCCGCACCAGCGCGTTGAACACGTCCTGCCCGGCGCCGTGCGCGGGGCTGAACTGCAGCGCATCGCGCGTGCAGCGCTGCGCGATGTCCTCGCTCACCGGAATGGCCGCGCCCATCGAGAAGGTGGCCATCTGGATTTCGCAGGCGCGCTGCAGGGTCCACAGGATGGCGAAGGTCTGCGGCAGCGTCTGCCCCCAGGCCAGCAGGCCATGGTTGCGCAGGATCACCGCGTTGCGGTTGCCGATGCTCTGGAGCAGGCGCGGGCCCTCGTCGGCATGGATCGTGATGCCCTCGAAGTCGTGGTAGGCCACCATGCCGTGCAGCTGGGCGGTATAGAAATTGGTCTGCTGCAGGCCGCCCTGCAGGCAGGCCACGGCCACGCCGGCCGTGGTGTGGGTGTGCATCACGCAATGCGCGCCGGGCAGGCCGTCGTGGATGGCGGCATGCACGGTGAAGCCGGCCGGGTTCACCGGGTGCGGCGATCCGTCGAGCACCTTGCCGTGCAGGTCGATCTTCACGAGGTTGCTGGCCGTGACCTCGCTGTAGTGCAGGCCGAAGGGATTGATGAGGAACTGCTTCTCGCCACCGGTCACGCTGTCGGGCAGCCGCAGCGTGATGTGGTTGTAGATCATCTCGACCCAGCCCAGCATCGCGAAGATGCGATAGCAGGCCGCGAGCTCTTCGCGCGCGGCGCGCTCGTCGGGGTGGATCGAGGGATGGACCAGCGCCGAGGGCGCCGAGGTCGCGGTAGCGAGTGTGTTCATTGCAGTTCCTTCATATGTTCAACCTTCCGCTGTGAAGCCGACCTCTTTCACGATCGGCGCCCACTTGGCGGTGTCTTTCTTGAGCAGATCGGTCAGCTCCGCGGGCGTGGACGACATGGCGTCCAGTCCGAAGGTGCCCAGTCCGTCGATCACGTCCTTCTGTGCGAGCGTGTTCTTCATGGCGGTGTTCAGGCGCGCCACCAGCTCGGGCGATGCCTTGGCCGGCAGGAAGAAGGCGAACCATTCGCTGTGCGCCATGTCCTTGATGCCTTGTTCGCCGAAGGTCGGTACATCGGGCGCGAAGCGGTTGCGCTGGGCACCCGACACACCCAGGATGCGGACCTTGCCCGACTGCAGGTGCTGCGTGATGTCGCCGATGGGGCCCGACACCGCCGAGATGTTGCCGCCCAGCAGGTCCAGCATGGCCGGCTGCGTGCCGCGGTAGGCCGCGTGCTTGAGCTCGACGCCGCCCTTCTTGCCCAGCAGTGCGCCGATGAAGTGCGGCGTGGAACCCGCGGCCGGCGAGCCGAAGTTGGCGCCGGCCGGGTTGGCCTTGGCCCAGGCCAGGAACTCGGGCACGCTTTTCACGCTGGCCGGAACGGCCGGGCCGACCGCAAAGCCGAAGTCGAAGATGCAGCCGATGCTGACGGGGGTGAGGTCCACCATCGGGTCGTATGGCAGCTTCTTGTAGATGTGCGGGTAGATCGTGAGGATCGAAGTCGGCGTCTGCAGGATGGTGGTGCCGTCGGCGGGCCGGCCCTTGACGTAGCTGACCGCGATCTGGCCGCCCGCGCCGGTGCGGTTTTCCACCACCGCCGCCTTGGCGTACTCGGGGCTGAGCTTCTGCGCCACGCGGCGGCAGATGGTGTCGGACGTGCCGCCGGCCGCGAAGCCGGTGACGATGGTCGCGGTCTCGATGCCGGCCTGCGCAAAGGCCTGCTGGCCGATGCCGGCGAGCAGCGCCGAGGCGCCGGTGGTCTGGAGGATCTGGCGGCGTGTGAAGTTCATGAGGGTCTCTCTCCGGGGTGGTGGTTCGTGAGCGCGTATTTTTCCAGCAAGGCGCGGGGGAAGACCCCCGCGTTTACCTCACGTTTTGAGCGCTGCGACACGATTCTTTGTCCGGCGAGTTCGTCGTCAGAACATCCCGTTCTTGTTGGCGGCGGTCTCAGGCACCGGCTGGATCACATCCCAGTGCTCGACGATCTTGCCGTTCTCCAGCTTGAAGATGTCCACGATGGCGCTGCCGCGCGTGCCGGGTTCGCGTACCGCGTGGACATGCAGGATCACGTAGTCGCCGTCGACAAAGGAGCGCTTGATGTCGCCGCGCGACTTGGGAAACTTCTCGCGCAGGAAGCCGACGAACTTGCGAAAGCCCTCGGGGCCGTCGCCTGCCGTGGGGTTGTGCTGCACATAGCGGTTGCCCACGTACTGCAGGGCCGCATCGGCGTCCTTCTGGTTGAGGCCCTTTTCGTAGAAGGCGAGCACCGTCTGGCGGTTGGCCTCCTGCTGCGCCTGCGCAATGGGGGCCTTGCCCGGTTGGGCGCAGGCTGCGACGAAGAGGGTGGCGGTTGCTGCCATGGCTGTCAGGGTCATGCGTTGCATCTGGGGCTCCGGGAGTGAAGAAGAGGGTGCAAGAGGATCAGTAGCCGTTGGGCGTCACCGCGCTCGCGGCGTTCTTGTATTTGGCCGCCAGCTGCTTCGCCGCGGCCGTGAGCACGATGGTGTCTACCCCCACGGCCACGAACAGCGCGCCGGCCGCGAGCCACTTGCGCGCCTGCTCCTCGGTGGTCGAGAGAATGCCCGGCGCCTTGCCGGCCTTGAGGATGCGCGCGATGGCGTCGGCGATCACCGCCTGCACCTCGGGATGGTTGGGCTGGCCCACGAAGCCCATCGACGCCGACAGGTCGGCCGGCCCGATGAACACGCCGTCCACGCCCGGCGTGGCGGCGATCGCGTCCAGGTTCTTCATCGCCTCGACCGTCTCCGCTTGCACCAGCAGGCAGGTCTGCGCATTGGCTTCGAGCAGGTAGTCGGGGTAGGCCTGCCAGCGCGAGGCGCGCGCCAGCGCACTGCCCATGCCGCGAATGCCCTCGGGCGGATAGCGCATGCCCTGCACCAGCCGCGCGGCCTGCTCGGCGGTGTCGACCATGGGCACCAGCAGCGTCTGCGCGCCGATGTCCAGGTACTGCTTGATCAGCGTGGTGTCGCCCGTCGGGATGCGCACGACGGGGTGCGAGCGCTCCGATTCGGGCTGTGCCGACCACGTGCTGGAGATGCCCTGCAGCTGCCCGAGCACCGAGCGCACATCGTTGGGCGCGTGTTCGCCGTCGACCAGCAGCCAGTCGTAGCCGCAACCCGCGAGGATCTCGGCGACGTAGCCGTCGGCGAGGCCGACCCAGAGGCCGATTTTTTGCTGGCCGGCCTGCATGGCCTGCTTGAAGGTGTTGATGGGGGTGTGCATGAAGGTGTTCTTTCAGACAAGACGAAAAGAGATGGCGCCGAGCGGGCCGTAGTCGGCGTGGAAGGTGTCGCCCGGCAGCGCGGTGGTCGGGCGCGTGAAGGAGCCGCTCAGCACCACTTCGCCGGCTTCGAGGCATTCGTCCCACGGCGCGAGCTTGTTCGCGAGCCACGCCACGCCGGTGGCCGGATGGTTGAGCACGCCCGCGGCCACGCCCGTCTCTTCGATCACGCCGTTCTTGTAGAGCAGGGCGCTCACCCAGCGCAGGTCAACTGCATCGGGCTTCACCGGCCGGCCGCCCATCACGATGCCTGCATTGGCCGCGTTGTCGGAGATGGTGTCGAACACCTTGCGCGGCGCCTTGGTGTGGCGGTCGAACTGCTCGATGCGCGCATCGATGATCTCGATGGCGGGCACCACGTAGTCGGTGGCGGCCAGCACGTCGAAGATCGTCACGTTCGGCCCCTGCAGCTTCTTGCCGAGGATGAAGGCCAGCTCCACCTCGATGCGTGGCGCGATGAAGCGCGTGAAGGGAATGTCGCCGCCCTGCTCGAAGAACATGTCGTCCAGCAGCGTGCCGTAGTCGGGCTCGTCGATCTGGCTGGACTGCTGCATCGCGCGCGAGGTGAGGCCGATCTTGTGGCCCTTCACCGTGCGGCCTTCGGCGATCTTCATCTTCACCCACTCGCGCGAGATGGCGTAGCCGTCCTCCACGGTCATCTCGGGAAAGCGCTTGGAGAAGTGTTCGACCTGCACGCGCGATTTCTCGCTCTCGTGCAGTTCCGCGGCCAGCTGGGCAATGACGGATGGTGAAAGCATGGCGGCTCGTTTTTTCTTATGGCTTGTTGAACAGGGGATGCAGGTTGCTGTGCTTGCCGTCGTACACCTGCCCCGGGCTTTCGTCGATCTGCAGCGTGATGCCGATGTGGCGCTGGTCAAAGATCGGCGCGAAATGCGTGCGCACGTCGGCCAGCAGTTCGTCGCCGGCCTTTTTCTTCACGGCCTCGGAGCGGCCCGCGGCCATGCGGAGGTTGAGGTACACGAAGGCGTAGTCGGCCTTGCCGTCAGCCACCGCATGGTGCGCAGCGGGGTAGGCCAGCACGCGCGTGCCGCCGATGGGGAACACCGGCTTGCCGGTTTCGTCGCGCTGCGCGAGCATGGTGTCGGCGAGCGTGCGACACAGCGCCGACATGTCGGTCTCGGCCTCGATATTCGGCGTGTACAGGATCACCAGGTGCGGCATGTGCGTTTCCAGTTCATTCGATGGACATCGTCGCCGCGGTGCATGTCACCGCGAAGATCGGGATGGCCTTCATGTGGAAGATCTCGCCCTTGCCGCGCGCGGCCGCGGCTACGCTCAGGAATGTGCGGATCTCGAAGCCGCCCTGGCCCGCTTCGCGGTAGGTGGCGTCGTCGCCGTAGTCGTCCTGCGAGAGCAGCGCTTCGCGGTCGTTGGCGCACCAGCGGCGCATGAACTCGGCGTCCCACTCGGCATTCACCTTGCCCGAATCGGGCGTGGCCGGCCAGTGCGAGATGCCGCCCGTGCCCACCAGCGCAATGCGCTCGGGCGCCTTGTCGCAAGCGCGGCGCAAGGCTTCGCCGAAGGCCCAGGCACGGTGCAGCGGCGTGAGCGGCGGGCCCTGGCAGTTGATGTTCACGGGGATCACCTTGGTGTCGAAGTTCGGCGTGAGAAAGTGCAGCGGCACCATGATGCCGTGGTCGAACTTCCATTCTTCCGCATAGGCCACGTCCACCGTCTGCATCACTTCGCGGATCAGGCGCTGCGAGAGCGCGGCGTCGCCGGGGATGGTGTGCTTCTCGATGCCGAGCCACTTCGGGTCCTCGATCGGGCCTTCGTAGCTGTCGGCCATGCCGATGGCGTAGGCCGGCATGTTGTTCATGAAGAAGTTGGCGAAGTGCTCGGCGGCGATGACGATCACCGCGTCGGGTTTCGTCGCGCGCATCGCCTCGCCGAAGCGATGGAACTGCGCGTGGAACTCGTCCTTGACCGCCGGGTCGGCGAGGTGCGCGCGGCCGGTGATGCCGGGGGCGTGGCTGCACACGCCTGCGAATACGAGACTCATACGCCTGCCACTTTCTCGTCGGTTCCGGTTGTCATTGCATAGATGCCTGCGCGCACGGGGCCGTATTTGCGCACGCCTTCTCGCATTGCTTCGAGATAGTCGGCCCATGCGATGCCGAGCAGCGGCGCAAAGTGCATCAGCAACTGACCGTTGCAGCCGAGCACGTAGAGCTTGCCGATGTCGCCGGTGGCGATGGCTTCGCGCTCTTCGTCGTTGAAGTCATACGCGCCCAGCAGTGCCGTGCGCGCGTCGCCGCCTTCGGCATAGCGGCGCTGCACCTCGGGATCGCGGTTGAGCGCGAACAGGAATTTCTGCATGGCGTAGAGGCTCATGTCGATGCGCTGTCGCGTTGTTGTTGCCGTAGCGCGTTCGGGGCGAGTGACGAGAACATCGGGTGCTCCCCTCCGCGAATGTCCCCCGGCTTCGCCTCCTCCTTGATTTCGCTGCGGGGAGCACCCGATGCTCTCGTCACAGGGCACGCTGCCGGTGCATTGACGATCAACGACCGCCCTGAATAACGCTCGCGTCGATGGGGTGCTCTGCGCAGCGAAATAAAGGAGGAGGCCGCAGGCCGGGGGACATTCGCGGAGCAGAGTACCCCGTCGGCGCGAGCGCGCCCTGAACAGCGCGCCCACCGCACGGCATTCAGAAACCAGAGGCCCGTCTTCATCTCAAACGCCCCAGTGCGGAATGTGGTGCGAGCCCATCGACACCGCGATGTTCTTCGGTTCGCAGAACACTTCGTAGCTCCAGGTGCCGCCTTCGCGGCCCGTGCCCGAGGCTTTGGTGCCGCCGAAGGGCTGGCGCAGGTCACGCACGTTCTGGCTGTTGACGAAGCACATGCCGGCTTCCACTGCGGCAGCCACGCGATGGGCCTTGCCGATGTTCTCGGTCCACACGTAGCTGCTGAGGCCGTAGGCGATGTCGTTGGCCAGGCGGATCGCGTCGGCCTCGTCCTTGAACGGGATCAGGCAGGCGACCGGACCGAAGATTTCTTCCTGCGCGATCTTCATGCGGTTGTCGACGTCGGCGAAGACGGTGGGCATCACGTAGTTGCCCTTCTTGACGCGATCCGGCAGCATCGATGGTGCATCGAGGCCGCCGCACAAGAGGGTCGCGCCCTCTTTCGGGCCGAGCTCGATGTAGCTGCGCACCTTGGCCAGGTGGGCCTGCGAGATCATCGGGCCGACGATGGTCTTCCCGTCGAGCGGGTCGCCCACGGTGATGCGCTTCGCACGCTCGGCGAACTTCGCGGCGAAATCCGCGTAGATCGACTGCTGCACCAGGATGCGCGAGCCGGCCGTGCAGCGCTCGCCGTTGTTGCTGAAGATCATGAACACGGCCGCGTCGAGCGCGCGGTCGAGGTCGGCGTCTTCGAAGATCACGAAGGGGCTCTTGCCGCCAAGTTCCATGCTGAACTTCTTGAGGCCCGCGCTCTTCACGATGCGGTTGCCGGTGGCGGTGGAGCCGGTGAATGAAATGGCGCGCACGTCGGGGTGCGCCACCAGTGGCTCGCCGGCTTCCTTGCCGTAGCCGTGCACCAGATTCAGCACGCCGGGCGGAATGCCGGCTTCGAGCGCCAGTTCGCCCAGGCGCGCGGCGGTGAGCGGCGAGAGCTCGCTCATCTTCAGCACCGCGGTGTTGCCGAAGGCGAGGCAGGGCGCGACCTTCCAGGTGGCGGTCATGAAGGGCACGTTCCACGGGCTGATGAGCGCGCACACGCCCACCGGATGGAACAGCGTGTAGTTCAGGTGCGTGGGCGTGGGGTAGGTGTGGCCGTCCACGCGCGTGCACATCTCGGCAAAGTAATAGAAGTTGTCGGCCGCGCGCGGAATCAGCTGCTTGCCGGTCTGTGCGATGACCTGGCCGCAGTCGTTGGTTTCGGTCTGAGCGATCTCGGGCACGTGCGCGGCGATGAGGTCGCCGAGCTTGCGGATGAGCTTGGCGCGTTCCGGCGCGGGCATGCCGGCCCACTTCGGAAAGGCTTCCTTGGCGGCGGCCACGGCCGCGTTCACCTCGGCCTCGCCGCCCGAGGCGACCTCGGCCAGCACCTCCTGCGTGGCGGGGTTGACGGTTTCGAAGCAGGCCGTGCCGGTGACGGACTTGCCGCCGATGAGGTGGTTGATCTGTTGCATGGAGGGTGTGTCCGGTTCAATCGAGCTTGATGTCGCGCGCCTTGATCAAGGCCTGCCATTTCTTGCGCTCCGCATCGGCGTAGCGCGTCATTTCAGTGGCGTCGGCGGGGCGTGCCTCCCAGCCGGCGTCATAGAGCTTCTGCTTCACGCCGGCATCGCCCATGGCCTTCTGCAGCTCGGTGCCGAGCCTGGCCTGCACTTCCTTCGGCGTGGCCGCGGGTGTCACCATGCCTTGCCAGGTGTAGGCCTCGACGTTGGCGTAGCCCAGTTCCTTGGCGGTGGGCACGTTGGGCAGTTGCGGAATGCGCTCGGCCGACATCGCCAGCAGCGGCACGACCTTGCCGGCCTTCACGGCGCTCACGCCGCTGGGCAGGTCGAGCATCATCAGCGGCACCTGTCCGCCCATGAGGTCCTGCAATGCGGGCGCGCCGCCCTTGTAGGGCACATGCAGCATCGACACGCCGGCTTCGCGCTGGAACAGCTCCATCGCCAGGTGATGCGGGCTGCCGGTGCCGGGCGTCGCGATGCTGAACTTGCCGGGCGATGCCTTCAGCGCGGTGATGAGCGCCTTCGCGTCGGCCACTCCGGCGTTGGGCGCGGCGGTGATGACGAGCGGCGAGCGGCCCATCATGCCGACGAGCGCGAAGTCTTTCTCGGCGTCGTAGGGCAGCTTCTTGTAGAGCGCGGGGTTGTAGACCAGCACGCCGTTGTCGGCCGAGAACACGGTGTAGCCGTCGCCCGGCGAGCGCGCGACGTTCTCCGACGCGATGATCGCGCCCGCGCCCGGCTTGTTGTCGACCAGCACCGGCTGGCCGATCTGCTGCGAGACCTGCGCGCCGACCGTGCGCGCGAGAAAGTCGGTGCCGCCGCCGGCCGGATAGCCCACCACCCAGCGCACGGGCTTGGTGGGGTAGGTGGCCGTCTGCGCCGGCGCATCGAGCGCGAGCATCGAGGCGGTGAGTGCCACGAGGGCGGCGGCGAGTGTTTTCTTTCTGGCGTTCATGGCGTTTGTCTCCGCTGGTTTTGTAGGTGTGACAGAAAAAATCAGGACGCGTCGATCGTGTTGACCAGCGCGCCGATGTGCTCGATCTCGGTGACGATCACGTCGCCCGGCTTGCAATCGACCACGCCGTCGGGCGTGCCCGTGAGGATCAGGTCGCCGGGCGAGAGCGTCATGAAGCGGCTGAAGTATTCGATGAGGAAGGGCGCATCGAAGATCATGTCGCGCGTGTTGCCTTGCTGCGTGACGGTGCCGTTCACGGTGGTGCGCAGCGCGAGTGCCATGGGGTCGGGAACGTCGGCCGCATCGACGAACCAGGGGCCCAGCGGCGTGCAGGTGTCGCGGTTCTTCACGCGCAGGTTGGGGCGGTACCAGTTCTCCAGGTAGTCGCGGATCGCGTAGTCGTTGGCCACCGTGTAGCCGCCGATGAAGTCGTAGGCGTCGTCACGCTTCACGTTCTTCGCGGTCTTGCCGACCACGATGGCGAGCTCGCATTCGTAGTGCATGAACTGCACGCCGGCCGGGCGATGCGTGTGCTGGCGGTGGCCGATCAAAGTGCTCTGGCCCTTGACGAACACCAGCGGTTCTTCGGGCGCCTTGAATTCGAGTTCCTTCGCGTGGTCCGCATAGTTGAGGCCGAGCGCGAGGATGGTGCGCGGCCGCGCGGTGGGTGCGAGCGGCGGCAGCCAGACGAGCTGCTCCTGCGGCACGACGCGGCCATCTTCGAGGCGCACGGCGGCGTCGGGCTGGCCGTTGAATTCGTGGGCGATGCCGGTGTGTTCGCGGCCTTCGAAAATGACGCGTGCGTGCTTCATGCGACTGCCTCCTGCACCAGCGTGTTGATCAGAGTCTCGAAGCCCTGGGCGGAGATCTCGACGCGGTCGCCCGCGCGTGCCAGCGGTCGGCCTGCGTCGCAGCCCAGCATCAGCACATCGCCGTGCGCGAGCGTCATGAAGTCGCCGACGTCGGCCAAAAGTTGCTGCGCCGGACGCACAAGCTGCGAGAAGTCGAGCGACTGCTTCAGTTCGTCGTTGATACGCACCTCGACGCGGAAGTCCGCGGGGTCGGCCACGTCCTGTGCATCGCGCAGCGCCGGACCGATGCCCAGGAAGCCATCGACGCACTTGAACTTGACTGGCGGGCGAAAGTAGCTCGCGTGCGGAATCGAGAGGTCGTTCATCAGCACGAAGCCTTCGACATCGCCTTCGGCACCGATCACCATGCCGATGCTCGCGCCGACCTCCACTTCGGGCACCGACGAAGGCACCGCGATGGCGCTGCCGTGCGGGCTCCAGGTGTTGGCGGTCTTCACATAAAGCACCGGCGCTTTCGGCGGCGCCTTGTAGGGCGGCTCGGTCATCTGCGGCGCGAGCGCCTCGACCTCCGCGCGGAAGTTCAGCAGCGTGCCGTACACCGTGCCGGTCGGAAGGAAATGCGCGGTGCTCATGAGGGCTGCTCCAGTGCGATCAGTTCGTCGAGCAGTCCGTAGAGCTGCGTGAGCTTGGCCTTGCCGAGCGACTTCTCCATCCAGTCGTAGTGGGCCTCGATGCTGGTGCCCAGGCGCTTGACCAGCTTCATGCCGTGCGGCGTGGCCTCGACCACGGTGCGGCGCTGGTCGGCGGGGTCGCGTGCACGGGTGATTAGGTTGTCGCGCTCCATGCGCGCGAGCACGCCGGTGAGGCTGGGGCCGAGGATGAAGGCCTCGCGCGCCACGCGCCCGGTGTCGACCGCGCCGTGCTCGCCGAGCACGCGCAGCACGCGCCATTGCTGGTCGGACAGCGCGTGCTCGCGCAGGCTGGGCCGCGTGTGGGCCATCACGGCTTCGCGGGCCTGCAGCAGCAGGCGCGGCAAATTGCGGTGGGTGAACGTGGTGCTCAAGAACGGTTCCTCGTCGAATTACTTAACATGTTAAATGATTCATGATTTCTTTCCTAGCCACCCGTCATCAGGGTTTGTGCGGACACCTAAACTCGTCCCATGGCCAAGGACAAATCTCTTTTCGTCTGCAGTGAATGCGGCGGCACCAGCCCCAAGTGGCTCGGCAAATGCCCGAGCTGCGGCGCCTGGAACACACTGATCGAACAGATGGCCGGCAGCAACGCACCGGCCAACAACCGCTTCGGCACGCAGTTCTCGCCACTGGCGGGCGTCTCCGAACTGGCCACGCTCTCGGAGATCGAGGCGACAGACATCGCGCGCACGCCCACCGGCATCGACGAGCTCGACCGCGTGCTGGGCGGCGGCATCGTCTCGGGCGGCGTGACGCTCATCGGCGGCGATCCGGGCATCGGCAAGTCGACGCTGCTGCTGCAGGCGGTCGATGCGCTGCAGCGCGCGGGACAGAACGCGCTTTATGTCACCGGCGAAGAAAGCGGCGCACAGGTGGCGCTGCGCTCCAGGCGGCTCGGGCTCGATCACTCGCAGGTGCAGGTGCTCGCCGAGATCCAGCTTGAAAAAATCATCGCCACGCTCGATGCCACGCGGCCCGCGATTGCGGTGATCGACTCGATCCAGACGGTGTATTCCGACCAGCTCACCTCGGCCCCCGGATCGGTGGCGCAGGTGCGCGAATGTGCGGCCCATCTCACGCGCTTTGCCAAGACCAGCGGCACGGCCGTGGTGCTGGTGGGCCACGTCACCAAAGAGGGCGCGCTCGCAGGCCCGCGCGTGCTCGAGCACATGGTCGACACGGTGCTGTATTTCGAAGGCGACACGCATTCGAGCTTTCGCCTGGTGCGGGCCATCAAGAACCGTTTCGGCGCGGTCAACGAGATCGGCGTGTTCGCGATGACCGAGCGTGGCCTCAAGGGCGTGGCCAATCCGAGCGCGATCTTCCTGAGCCAGCATGCCGAGCCGGTGCCCGGCAGCGTGGTGCTGGTCACGCTCGAGGGCACCCGGCCGATGCTGGTGGAAATCCAGGCGCTGGTTGACAACGGCGGGCCCAGCCCGCGGCGCCTGTCGGTGGGTCTGGACCGCGACCGGCTCGCGATGCTGCTGGCCGTGCTGCACCGCCACGCGGGCGTGGCCTGCATGGATCAGGACGTGTTCGTGAATGCAGTGGGCGGCGTGCGCATCAGCGAACCCGCGGCCGACCTGGCCGTGATGCTCGCCATCACCTCGAGCCTGCGCGGCAAGCCGCTGCCCAAGGGCTTCATCGCCTTCGGTGAAGTGGGCCTGGCCGGTGAAGTGCGCCCCGCGCCGCGCGGGCAGGAGCGTCTGCGCGAAGCGGCCAAGCTCGGGTTCAGCGTGGCCGTGGTGCCCAAGGCGAATGCGCCGCGCAAGGGCGCCAAGGAAATCGAAGGCTTGACGATCCACGCCGTCGAACGCATCGAAGAGGCGATGGACATCGTCCGCCGCCTCGATTGATTCTTCTCGAGAAAAAATGCCCGGCGCGCCAGTGACGCGCCGGGCTACCCTCCCTATCCCCCGATGTGCATCGTGAACGCCGGCCCGCTGTTGAGCACGCATTGGCCGCTGCCCAAGGTGGCCGAGTTCATCGTGTACTGGCAACTCAGGTTGCCGCCGCGATTGCCGCTGGCGTTGGCCACACCGGCACTTCGCGAGCCGGCAACCCGGGTCGCCTCTCCCTGAAACTGCTCACCGCCGATCTGCGCGTTGAAATGGCCGCGGCCGTTCATGTCGTTGGTCACCGTGCCTGCCACGGTTCCGTAGCGCGCCGCTTCGGCGTTCGACGGATACAGGCGTGCACTGAAGCTCTGCGCAATCGGTCCCGGTGCAACGGCATAGGCCTGCGAAGGCGGCACCGCGGGTGCGGGTTGTGCGATAGGCACCACATAGCAACCGCTCAATACGGTGGCCGTGAGCGCGGCGGCAAGGGTGAGGCGAACGAATGTGACGGAACGCGGAATGGTCATACGCTTTTCAGTGGCCCGGGCCGATGCCCGTGAAATGGAATGTGCGCGAGGCCCGGCTGCGCTCTCGTGCTTTTCGCAATGAGTACCGCGCCGCGCGCCCGGTGGTAGCCATCGCGGCTACCCCTCGCGCGTTCTCCGGGATCGCGAGGCGACAATGCGCGCCATGAATTTCCAGAAATTTCTGGTGCCCGTGGGTGCCATCGTTCTTCTAGGCCTGGCATGGCGCAGCTATGGCTGGGCCGGTGTCGCGCTGACCGGCGGAGCCATCGTGATGTTTTTGCTGCTGCACTTCAACCGCGCGATGCAAGTGCTCAAGCGAGCCGCCGACCGGCCGGTGGGCTATGTCGCCAGCGCGGTGATGCTCAATGCCAAGCTCAAGCAGGGCGTGAACCTGATGCACGTCATGGCCATGACGCGCGCCCTGGGCGAACTGCGTTCGCCACAGGACGAGCAGCCCGAGATCTACCGCTGGACGGACACCGGCGGCTCGTATGTAGACGCCGTGTTCAACGGCGGCAAGCTGCAAAGCTGGACGCTGACCCGGCCCGAGGCGCCACCGTCCGAAGACCAGACCCAGACGCCGGCGAGCTGATCAGGCCGCGTCGTCAGAACGGCGCGTCTTCTTCTGCTTCCTCGGCGGCATCGGCCGGGGTCTTTGCCGCAGGTGCCGCAACCGCAGCGGTTGCCGGTTTGGAAGCTTTTTCGTCGGCAGGCGCAGCGGAGAATGCCGCCTCGCCGCCCAGTGCATCGAGCAGCGCCGGCACCAGCTGGCCGAGTTCGCCCGTGGCGATGGCCACGTCGGCGTCGAAGTTGTCTTCCTTCTTGCCGCCGGCCGCGCCGTCGCCCGTGCCTTCGAGGAACACGATCTTGCGGATCAGCATGCCGTGCGTGAGTTCGAACGACACGCGGTCGTCCCAGGTGAGCGCCAGGCGCGTGGGGCGCTTGCCGTCGGTGATGTGCTTTTGCACTTCCTCGATGTCCAGCGGGTGCTTGGCATAGCGCACCACGGCCTTCGACTCGTCCGACGCCTTGAGCTCGCACTCGCGGTCGATGGTGAAGCCGGCCGGCGGCTCCTGCGTCAGCAGCCAGTCGGCCATGGCGGCGGCCGGCTCGATCTGCGTGTTGATCAGTGCCACGGCAAAGCCGTCGAGCGACTTCACCAGGCTGGTGACCACTTCGTCGGCGCGCGCGGCATTGGCGCTGTTGATCACCAGGCGGCGTTCGGCCTGATCGATCCACACGGCCACGCGGGCGGTGCGCGTGAAGGCCATGGGCAGCAGCTCCAGGGTGATGTCTTCCTTGAGCTCCTTCTTTTCCTTCTTGCCGGGCTTGCGGCCGGTGGTGGCCTCGATCTGCGCGCAGCGCTCGTCCAGCTTGCGGCGCACCACCGAGCCCGGCACGGTCTTGCTCTCGACCATGTATTCGACGAGCCACTGGCCGTCGATGGATTCGACCAGCGGCCCGTTGGCCTCGCCGCGGGGCTCGGCCCAGCCGGCGGACTTTTCCTGCGAGGGGCCGCAGGGCTCGAAGCGGTGCTTGCCTAGCCCTTCTTCCGCCTCTGACAATGTTTGGGACCAGGTCGGTTCGATGCGATAGACGATGACGTTCTTGAATACGGACACGGAAACCCTTTTTCCACTGGTTGGGACAACCGGCCATTGTCGGGCACCCGGTTCCGGCCTCGGCCGTAAAATCGAAAGCTTTTGCGACTTCCCCCTCTGTCGCACCCCCCACACCGCTCCCAAAGGAATCAGGAAATGAGCTCGATCCCCCCCTCGCTGGACGACCGTGACGGCAAGATCTGGATGGACGGCGAACTCGTGAACTGGCGCGATGCCAAGATCCACGTGCTGAGCCACACGCTGCACTACGGCTGCGGCGCCTTCGAGGGCGTGCGCGCCTACAAGACGGCAGACGGCAGCACCGCGATCTTCCGCCTGGCCGAGCACACCGAGCGCCTGTTCAACAGCGCCAAGATCCTGCGCATGAAGATCCCCTTCTCGCAGGAGCAGCTGAACGAAGCCCAGAAGCAGGTCGTGCGCGAGAACAAGCTCGAGAGCTGCTACCTGCGTCCGCTGATCTGGATCGGCTCCGAAAAGCTCGGCGTGAGCCCCAAGGGCAACAAGATCCACGCCATGGTCGCGGCCTGGTCCTGGGGCGCCTACCTCGGCGAAGAAGGCATGCGCCGCGGCATCCGCGTGAAGACATCGAGCTACACCCGCCACCACGTCAACATCACGATGACGCAGGCCAAGTCGGTGAGCAACTACACGAACTCCATCCTGGCCAACATGGAAGCGCTGGACGACGGCTACGACGAAGCGCTGCTGCTCGACGCGAGCGGCTTCGTGTCGGAAGGCGCGGGCGAGAACATCTTCGTGATCAAGGGCGGCGTGGTCTACACGCCCGACCTGTCGGCCGGCGCGCTCAACGGCATCACGCGCAACACGATCCTGCACATCTGCAAGGACCTGGGCCTTGAGCTGGTGCAAAAGCGCATCACGCGCGACGAGGTCTACATCTCGGACGAGGCCTTCTTCACCGGCACCGCCGCCGAAGTGACGCCCATCCGCGAACTCGACCGCATCGAGATCGGCAACCGCGGCGACGGCGGCTCGCGCGGCCCGATCACCGAGAAAATCCAGTCTGCCTTCTTCGACATCGTGAACGGCAAGAACCCCAAGTACGCCCACTGGCTCACGAAAGTCTGAGAAACCCATGCCTACCAACGCAGTCGTCGAGCTCCTGGCCAAGGAGCTCAACCATCAGGGCGGCGTGTTCTGCCCCAGCCCCAAGGCGGACATGCAGCTCTGGGACAACCACCCGAAGGTCTACCTCGATGTGGCACGCACCGGCGAAGCCAAGTGCCCGTACTGCGGCACGGTATACCGGCTGAAGGCCGGCGAGACCGTGTCGTCGCGGCACTGAGGCTGCGTCAGGGCGCCAGGACGTTGGGCAGCGCGGTCTCGTTCGCAGCAACCCGCCTGCGCGGCCACAGGTCGCGCCAGGGCGCAGGGTCTTGCGTTTCCTGCGCGAGCCGCAGGAACACCATGGCGATCCACAGCAAGGCCAGTCCGATCTGCGCGTCTCGCAGCGCCGAATTGACGCTGGTGGCGATGAGCGCAATCAAGGTGGCGGCAAAGGCATAGCGGCCCGCCAGGTCGGGCCGGCGCCAGGCCTGCCACACCGCACTCACCATGATGACCAGCAAGGCCAGCAGCCCGGGCAAGCCGGCCTGCGCGCCCATCCAGAGAAAGTCGTTGTGCGGCATGTTGTAGTCGGCCAGCAGCGCCGGGCCGCGCTTGTGCCATTGGTCGGTCCAGCCGCCGATGCCCCAGCCGGCGAGCGGCTTGTCGATGATCATGCGGGCCGTGTCGCGGTACATGTAGTAGCGAACCACCCAGCTGCCTTCGGACACCACGCCGCCCTGCGCCGCCTCGATCTCCTGAACGCCCAGCGCAAATTTCTGCTGCACTGACGGCAGCTGCGAGACGCCCGCGCCCAGCACCACAACCACCGCGACGAGCGCCACCGCCAGCGTCCTGAGCTGGCGGCGCCACTGGTGAACGCAAGCGGCGGGAATCACCAGCAGCAGCGCGAGCAGCGAGGTGCGCGAGGGCAGCGTGAGGGTGATGATGGCCACCACCGCCAGCACCACCGCGAACGCCGGGATGGCGCGCCACGGCCTGTGCGCGACCATCTGCGAAATGCCGTAGACCGCCGCCGTGGCCGCAACGATGGTGAAGAGCAGCGCGTTGCTGATCGACTTGTTGCCGATCAGGATCAGCACGCCGCGCCAGGGCTCCAGCATCGGGAAGCCCACCGTGTAGTAGAGCGCGATCATCACGATGTTGACCGCCGCCATCGCGAGGAAGCCGCGCAGCGCCCACACGGCTTCCTCGCGCGCGAGCGCCATGGCCATCAGCAGGGTCGCTGCGATGCGCAGGCCGTGAAAGAGGTTGGACGGTGTCTGCGGGTAATGCGGCCGCAAGGCCAGCACGACAAGCGTCCAGGCGACATAGGCCATCACCGGCCACCACAGCGGGTTGGCGCGCAAGCGGGCAAAGCGCTCTTTCGCGCCGCCCGCGACCAGCATCGTCACCAGGAGAAGGATGGCCGACAGGTAGGTGACGCCGACCGGCATGAACACCACCAGCCCCCAGAACATGGCCGCGGGCCGAACGATGTGCGATCTCTGCATAGGCCCGGGATTTTAGGTGCGGCCCATGGCCCCAACCTGACCGCGTGGAGCGCCCCTCGAAAGGGATTGGGGCGTATCAGTGGGCGGGCGCTCTCGCCGGCAGGCGGATCACGAAGCTCGCGCCGCCCCCCGGCGCGTCTTCGCAACGCACGCTGCCGCCGTGCCGCTCGGCAATCGACTTGACCAGCGCCAGCCCCAGGCCCACGCCGCCGTTGCGCTCGCTGGCACCGGGCAGGCGATAGAAGGGCTCGAAGATGCGCTCGCGCAGGGCGGGCGGCACGCCGGGGCCACGGTCGTTGACGCGCACCGTGGCAAAGCCGTTGGCGCTGCCCAACTCGACGCTGATTTCGCCGGCGCCGTAGCGGCGGGCGTTTTCCAGCAGGTTGCGGATCGCGCGGCGCAGCAGGCGCGAGACGCCCGGCACGGTGAGCGTCGCGTTGTCGGTGCCGGCGGCCAGGTCGAGCTCGGCGTTCACCTGCGCGCATTCCTCGGCGGCCAGGCCGGTCAGGTCCACCGCCTCGATGGTGCCCATGTCGGCTTCGCTGGCGTCCAGCCGGCTGGCCAGCAGGATCTCGTCGATCAGCTGGTCGAGTTCGCCGATGTTGCGCGAAATCTCTTCGCGCGCCTTCGGGCTCGGGTGATCGCCCATCAGCTCCAGCCCCATGCGGATGCGGGTGAGCGGCGAGCGCAGTTCGTGCGATGCGTTGGCCAGCAGCGACTTGTGCGAGCGCACCAGTTGCTCGATGCGTTCGGCCGATGCGTTGAATCGTCTGGAGAGATCTGTCACTTCGTCTTGCCCTTCTTCGGCCACGCGCACCGAGAGATCCCCCTCGCCCCATTTTTGAACGCCGCGCTGCAGTGTTTCGAGCCGCTGCGTGATGCGCCGCACGATGGGGTAGACGCCCAGCGCCACCGCCACGCCCACCAGCGCGATCATCCAGCCCAGCCCGAACGGTGTGCGCCATGGCGCAAAGCCGCCGCTGCCGGTGGGCCGTTCGCGCGGCGCCACGCGCAGCGTGATGGCCTTGCCGTCGCTCAGCGTCACGTCGAACTCCAGCCCCTGGCCCGGCACGCGCAACGCGGTGCCGGCGCCGATGGTCTTGTCCTGCGCATCGAGCACGATCACATTGCGCGGCACCGGTGCCAGGCGCTCGCGCTCGGCCTCGGCCGCCTCGCGCACGATCCAGTTGGCCATCAGCGTGAGGATGAACACGCCACCCACCACCGCCAGCCAGATGCGGACGTACAGGTGCCGGGAGTACAGATTTTTCATGACGACGCCATGCGGCCGCCGCCGGGCCGCCCCAAGGCGAGCCGCGCCTCCCCCATGGGGGGTGGCGAATTACACGGAGCGCAGCGAGTGAAAAGCCGGGGGGCCGACATCTTCTAGTCCTGCTGCTTGGCGAACACGTAGCCCACGCCGCGCACGGTCAAGATGCGCTTCGGGTTCTTCGCATCGACCTCGATGGCCGCTCGGATGCGGCCCATGTGCACATCGATCGAGCGGTCGAAGGCTTCGAGCTCGCGGCCGCGCACGGCTTCCATGATCTGGTCGCGCGTGAGCACACGGCCCGCGCGCTCGGCCATCGCCACCAACAGGTCGAACTGGTAGGAGGTCAGGTCGGCCAGCGCGCCGGCCACCGACACGGTGCGCGCGTTGCGGTCGATCTCCAGCGTGCCGAAGCGCATCACGGTGGAGGCCTCGGTGTCGGTGGCGTTCTCGCTGCGCCGGCGCAGCACGGCACGGATGCGCGCGAGCAACTCGCGCGGCTCGAAGGGCTTGGGCAGGTAGTCGTCGGCGCCGATCTCCAGGCCGATGATGCGGTCCATCGGATCGCCCTTGGCGGTGAGCATCAGCACCGACACCTTGGCCATGGGGCCGGGCAGGGCGCGGATGCGGCGGCACACTTCGAGCCCGTCGGTGTCGGGCAGCATCAGGTCCAGGATCACCAGGTCGGGGGCGTGCTGCTGCAGCTGTTCGAGGCCGCTGGCGCCGTCACCGGCGTGGTTGAAGGCGAAGCCCGACTGCGTCAGGTATTCGCCCACCATCTGCGCCAGGCGGGCGTCGTCTTCGATCATCAGGAGTTGGGGGGTGCTCATGCGCTTCATGGTCGTCCACGGCGAGCAAGCGGGCTTGAACGCTCCGTAAAGTTGGGTAAACCTCAGGCGAGCATGTCAACCGAGGGTGCTGCGAAAAGCATAGCGCCGTGGCCGGTGGCGACGGGAGGTACCTTGAGTTTTTCTTCGAGAAGGGCCAGCAGCTCGGCGGCATCCACATGGGGGTCGGCGGCCCGCGCCCGCGCGAGGATCTCGCCGGCCAGCTGGCGCAGCAGGGCGGTCGAGGCGCGGATGCGGGCCTTGAAGCCGGCGTCGTCCAGCGTGTCCTGCAGGCTGCGGTTGAGCTCGGCAAACCACGGCATGGCGGCCTGGTCGAGCATCACGGCCGGGTTGCGCTTGTCGCTCGATGCCGACCAGTCGCGCATCAACCGCTGCACGGCAAGGTTCAGGCGCTGGCAGTGCTGCATCTCGTCCTTGAGGCTGCCCAGCACCGGCAGGTCGGTCAGGCGCCGGTGGAAGAAGATCTGCGAAAGCACGCCCCAGTAGTAGGCGTAGTCCCAGATCACCTTCACCGGCAGCACTTCGGGGTCGCCGAACAGCGGGTACTGGTCCTGGTAGAGGGCCAGCGTGCTCTCGTAGAACGAGTGGTAGATCTGGTCGTACAGCTGCGCCCGCGCTTCCAGCGGGCGCCCGGCGCGGTCCTGCGCGATGAGATCGGTGATGTAGGTGTTGCCGATGGCGATGAAGTCGCTGCCCGGCGAATAGAAGGGGTCCAGAAAGAGCCCCGCCTCGCCCGTCATCGCCCAGCGCTTGCCCGAAAACACCTGCTTGCAGCCGTGCGAGAAGTGCTTGAGGAACGCAAAGTCCTGCAGCAGGTGGCGCTTGCCGTCCAGCGCCTCGTACAGGCGCGGCTGGTAGACGGCGAACCACGCCATGGCTTTCTCGAAGGTGTCGATGGTGTCCAGCGGGTGCAGCTTGGGGTCGGCCACGATGCCCACCGAGTGCGAACCCGAAGCCAGCGGAATCAGCCAAGCCCAGTAGCCCGCGCCCACCAGGTGGTTGGTCGACAGCCAGCGTGCCTGCGGGTTGCAGCGCTCGCGCCATTCGGTGCTGTCGCTCCAGTCGTCCACCGAAATGCGCTCGCCGATGCGAAACCACACGGCGTTCACGTCGTGCGCGTTGGGCTGCGCCAGGCCCAGCTTGCGCTTGAGCATGCCGGCCCGGCCGCAGGCATCGATCAGCCAGCGGGCCTGGGTGCGTTGCGTGTGATCGCCGCGCGTCCATTCGATGTGGTGCGGCGTTGCCGCGTCCTCGGCCAGGTCGATGCGCCGTACCAGTGCGCTGTCGACAAATTGCACGCCGCACCGGGTGGCCTCGTGCGCCAAAAAGTTCTCGAAGATGCCGCGGTCGATCTGGTAGCTGGGCACCGACAGGTAGCGGCTCGCGCCGATCTCGGTGACGTTGTCGATGTCGCTTCGGCCTTCGCTGAAGAAGAAGCGAAAGCCGAACTTGCGCAGCTGGGCCTCGTCCATGTGGGCCTTGAGGCCCAGCACCGTGTCAAAGTAGTGCGCCCCGATCTCGACCGACGATTCGCCCACCTTGTGGGCGGCGTGCGGCACCGGGTGTGTGCGGCGCTCCAGCACCAGCACGTTCAGGTCGGCAAAGCGCTGCTTCAGCTGGATTGCGAGCGTGAGCCCGGCAAGGCCGCCTCCCATGATCACTGCGTCAAATGAATCCAGCGCAGCGTCGTTCATGGTGTCAGTCCTTGAGAGGTGGCCGCAGATGCAATTGCAGCGACAGTGTGGGAGAGAGTGGCAATGCTACGGGCGGGCCCGCATTGCCGTCCAGTTGCGCCAGCGACTCGAAGAGGCCGAGCGCCTGCGCCATCGGGTTGAGGCCAACCAGCGACTTTGCCGCCTCCGAGCGCGGCAGCGTGTAGGTGGAGGCCGCTTCGGTCGAACCGGCGCCGTGGCCGGCCACGGACCAGTCCAGCGCGGCCACGCTGCGCTCGCTGCGCTCCGGCGCGATCACCATCGCCACCGCCAGAAGCCCTTGGCTGTCGGTTGCCGAGGTCAGCGGGCCCACCGTGGGCGTGTCGTAGCCCACCAGCAGCACCGGGGTCTGGTCGGCCGCGCATTGCACGGCCGCCTCGAGCAGGCCGGCTGCAAAGCTGTTTTCGAAGGCGGAGATCGAGTTGCTGGCCGCCATGCAGCCGGTGCCGATGGTCCAGTAGCCCACGGCCGCGTTGTGCACCGAGTTGTGAAAGCGCGTGGGCGACAGCACCGTGGGGTCGGTCGCGAGCGTGCTGCACATGTAGTCGTTGATCGAGAGGTCGCCGTGCGCCGAGACGAACACGCAGGGCACGTCGGCCGCCTGCCGGCCCGAGGCGGCCATGGCGGCGGCGGCCACTTCGAGCGCCAGCGCCACGGTGTCGGGCGCGCGGCGGCGCTCGGCCGGGGCCAGCACCTGCGGCGCCGGGCGCTTGGCCGGCGGATCGGTCAGCGCGCCCTCGCCGCGGAAAGCCGCGCGCGCGGCGTCCCAGCCGGGAAGCGTGGGCGTCCAGAAGGCCGGGCCTTCGATGTAGAGGGTGGGGGGCTTGGGGATGCTGCTCATGCCGCATCCGCCTTGCCGAACACCAGCGAGCAGTTGTTGCCGCCGAAGCCGAAGGAGTTGGACAGCGCATGGCGCACCTCGCCATGCTCGGGCGCCAGGCGGATCTGCGGGCCGAAGCCTGCGTCGATGGTGCCGGTGTTGACGGTGCCCGGCTTCAGGCCGCGCTCGATCGCCAGGAGGCAGATCACCGCCTCCACGATGCCGGCCGCGCCCAGCGTGTGGCCCATGAAGCCCTTGGTCGAGCTCGCGTGCGTGGTGGCGGGGAAGCGGCGCGCCACCAGCGCGCCCTCGACCTCGTCGTTCTTCTGGCTCGCGGTGCCGTGCATGTTGATGTAGTCGATCGCCTCGGGGGCGAGGCCGGCGCGCGCCAGCGCATCGTCGAGCGCGCGTTCGGCGCCCAGGCCCTCGGGATGGGGCGTCGACATGTGGTGCGCGTCGCTGGCTTCGCCGTAGCCCAGGAGGCGCAGCGGCGACGCGGCCGCGCCGGCCTGCACCCGCTCCACCAGCGCGAAGCCGGCCGCCTCGCCCAGGCTGATGCCGTTGCGCTCGGCGTCGAAGGGGCGGCAGGGCGCGCTGGAAACCAGTTCGAGCGAGTTGAAGCCGAACAGCACGCTGCCGCAGAGCGTGTCCGCCCCGCCCACCACGGCCGCGTCGGCCAGGCCCAGGCGAATCAGCCGCTCGGCCGAGGCGAACACCTTGGCGCTGGAAGAGCAGGCCGTGGAAATCGTTTCGTTGGGGCCTTCCAGGCCCAGCACTTCCTGCACGAACATGGCCAGCGAATGGGGCGTGTGCACCGCGGGGCGGCGCTGCTCCGGCTGGAACAGACCGTCGGCGTCCAGCTGGGTGTAGGCCAGTTCGGTCTCGCCGATGCTGGAAGTCGAGGTGCCCAGGATCAGCGCGACGCGCGAGGCACCGTACTTCTCGCGCGCTGCCGCCACGGCCTCGATGAAGCCGTCGGCCTGCAGGCCCAGCCAGGCGAGCCGGTTGTTGCGGCAGTCCCAGCCGGCCTGCGCCTCGGGCAGGCGGAGGTCTTCCAGCCCTTCGACGCGGCCGATGTACGTGGGCAGCGGGTCCTTGCCGAAATCGTTGGTGCGCAGGCCGCTGCGCGAGTGCTCCAGCGCATCGGCGAGCGGCGCCTTGCCGATGCCGACGGCCGAAGTGGCCGTGTAGGCGGTGATCTGGAGAGGGGAAATGCGGGAAGGCACGATGGATGTTGGGGGCGAACGGCAGGCGGAATGGCGTGGCGGAGAAACCGTCAATTTCTCAAAGCGTAATTTTCACGCAATGAACGTGAAAGCCTACCAGCAGAGCGCGCGGGGCCGCGTCGGCTGTTTCCTATAGATCGCACCGAGGCGGGGCCCTATTGACGGTCGGCGGCGCTTGTGGTCGTGGTGGTTGTTGTTGTCGTCAGCCGGGAAGCCAAGCCCACCAGCACCAGCACGGGCACGCCCAGCAGCGCGGTGGCGGTGAAGAACTGGCTGTAGCCGTAGGCATCGACGAAAACGCCCGAATAACCTGCGATGAACTTGGGCAGCAGCAGCATCAGCGAGCTGAACAGCGCGTACTGCGTGGCCGAGTAGCTGATGTTGGTCAGGCTCGACAGGTAGGCGATGAAGGCCGCCGAGGCGATGCCGCCGGCCAGGTTGTCGGCCGAGACCACCGCGATCAGCGCCGTCAGGTCGTGCCCGCGCGAGGCCAGCCAGGCGAACAGCAGGTTGCTCGCGGCGCTGAGCACCGCGCCCAGCATCAGCACGCGCATCACGCCCAGGCGCATCGACAGCACGCCGCCGATGAAGGCGCCGGCCAGCGTCATGATCACGCCGTAGATCTTGCTGACCGTGGCGACCTCATCTTTGGTGAAGCCCATGTCCACGTAGAAGGGGTTGGCCATGATGCCCATCACCACGTCGCTGATGCGGTAGACGGCGATCAGCGCCAGGATCAGCGCGGCCTGCCATTTGTAGCGGCGGATGAAGTCGGCAAAGGGGTCGATCAGCACGTTCCGCAGCCACTCGGCCGCGTTCCTGGCCTTGGGCAGCTCGCGCCGCAGGGGCTCCGGCGACAGCAGCACCGTGAGCACGCCCACGGCCATCGAGGCGGCCATGACGAGGTAGGCCGTTCTCCAGGCGCCGTTCTGGTAGGCCGCCGCGCCGGTGGCGGCCACCGCGGGCGCCACCTCGGCCCAGGCCGCGACCCACAGCACGCCGGCGCCGGCCCAGATCATCGCGAGGCGGTAGCCGGTCTGGTAGGCGGCGGCGAGCGCGGCCTGCTTGCGTGTCTCGGCCGATTCGATGCGGAAGGCGTCGAGCGCGATGTCCTGCGTGGCCGAGCCGAAGGCCACCAGCAGGGCGCACCAGATGAGCGGCGTGAGCCCGTTGCGCGGATCGTTCATCGCCATGCCGATCAGCCCTGCGACGACCAGGCCCTGTGCCAGCAGCAGCCAGCCGCGCCGCCGCCCGAGCAGCGTGGTGAGCGGGGGCAGCGGCAGCCGGTCGACCAGCGGCGCCCACACCCATTTGAAGCCGTAGGCCAGGCCGACCCAGCTGAGGTAGCCGATGGTGGTGCGGTCGATGCCTGCTTCGCGCAGCCGAAAGCTCAGGGTGCCCAGCACCAGCAGCAGCGGCAGCCCGGCGGAAAAGCCCAGCGCCAGCATGCGCAGGGTGGCGGGCTCGAGGTAGACCTTCAGGGCATCGCGCCAGGGCGGTTTGGGGGCGGTGGGGGTTTCTGCGGGCGTGGCGGACATGAGCCCCGGATTGTCCATGAGCCGCCGGGGGAATCGGCCTTCCCGGTCGTCTCCATTTGTTCCTATGATCCGCTCCCTATGTGCCTGCGATGCGAACGCCTTATCTCTGCAACCCCCGCTGCCGCTTCGCCGTGGCAGCCACGGCGGGCTTTCCTGTTGGCCGCGGCGGGCGCTGCCGGCGCGGCCTTGAGCGGCCAAGTGCTGGCGCAGGTCAATGTCGGCAACGCCTCGGTGGCGCGCAACCTTGTGCCCGCGGAGAAGATCGAGGCGGCCGGCGTGCAGCAGTACGGCCAGTTGCTCGCGCAGGCGCGCACCAAGGGCGCGCTGGCCGGCGACAACAACCCGCAGTTGCAGCGGCTGCGCACCATCGCGCAGCGGCTCATTCCCTTTGCCACGCCGTGGAACACGCGGGCGCGCGATTGGAAGTGGGAGGTCAACCTGCTGGGCAGCAAGCAGATCAACGCCTTTTGCATGCCCGGCGGCAAGATCGCCTTTTTCACCGGCATCCTGGAGGAGCTCAAGCTCAGCGACGACGAGGTCGCGATGGTGATGGGGCATGAGATGGCGCACGCGCTGCGCGAGCATGCCCGCGCGCGCATGGCCAAGACGGCGGGCACGGGCGCGGTGTTGTCGATGGGCGCGCAGCTGATGGGGTGGGGGCAGGTCGGCGACCTGGCGGCCCGCGCGGGCACGCAGCTCATTGCGCTGAAGTTCAGCCGCAGCGACGAGACGGAGGCCGACCTCGTGGGCCTGGAGCTCGCGGCGCGCGCGGGCTACGACCCGAAGGCTTCGGTGTCGCTGTGGAACAAGATGGCCGCAGCCTCGAAGAGGCAGGGCGGGCTGAGCTTCCTGTCGACCCATCCGAGTGGGACGGACCGCATCTCGAAGCTGGAAGCGAACATCCCGAAGGTCGAGAGCCTTTACCGCAGCGCCAAGCGGGGGTGAGGTTTGGTCCTCTCTCTGAGGTTTGGCTCCCTCTCCCCTGGGGTTAGGGCAGCGGCACTCATATAAGCGCGCTTCTTCTTGGGGAGCGCCCGGTCTGCGGTACGGCCCCACCGGCCCCACTGCGCCGGCCCTTCGGGCTTCCCTGCGGTGCTCGCGTCTCGCGGGGGCTTGCAGAACTCGCCTTCGGCTCAAACAGCTGCAAGCCCTGATCCGCGAAACGCTGCGCTCCTCGGCGGCGCAGAGGGGCCGGTGGGGCCGTACCGCAGACCGGGCGCTTGTCGTGAAGTTGATGGCGGCTGTTTCGTTGCGGCCCTCTGGCTCCATGGGAAGAGCGGCTAGCTACCAGCGCTTGGCAGTGCCTGCTCATTGGACATTTTCGGCTGGCACATTGCTTGCATATCGACTTGTACACAAGTTTGGATGCCTAATGATGGTGCATGAACACAACGCGCTGACCGCCGCTGCCTGGATCGCGAAATTCGCGGTGCCCGTGCCCGGCGCCGAAACCGGCGACACCCCGGGCGTGACACTGCCGCTGGCGGGCCTGCGCTTCGCGGTCAAGGACAACATCGACGTGGCCGGCGTGCCCACCACCGCCGCCTGCCCGGCCTTCGACCGCAGGCCCACGGCGCACGCAGCGGTGGTGCAGCGCCTGCTCGAAGCCGGTGCATCGCTGGCCGGGAAGACCAATCTGGACCAGTTCGCCTGCGGCCTGAACGGCACGCGCTCTCCTTATGGCGAAGTGCCGAATGCCTTCGATCCCCGTTATGTTTCGGGCGGCTCCAGTTCTGGGTCGGCGTATGTGGTCGCGGCCGGCGAGGTCGATTTCGCCCTGGGCACCGACACTGCCGGCTCGGGCCGTGTGCCCGCGGGGCTCAACAACATCGTCGGCCTCAAGCCTTCGCGCGGGCTGCTCAGCACCTTTGGCGTGGTGCCCGCAGCGCAGAGCGCGGACTGCGTTTCCATCTTTGCGCGCACCGTCGCGCTGGCTGTCGACGTGATGCTGGCGGCCGCCGGGCATGACCCGCGCGACCCGTATTCACGCGACATCGCCATGCACCGCCGGCCGCTGCCCGCGCGCTTCTGCTTCGGTGTGCCCGACACGCTCAGCTTCTTCGGCGACGCCGCCGCCGAAGAAGCCTTTCGCGACGCACAGGCCAGGCTGGTCGCCTTGGGCGGCACGGCCGTCACCATTCCCTACGCCCCGCTCGCCGAGGCCGCCGCGCTGCTCTACGAAAGTGCGCTCGTTGCCGAGCGCTACGCCGCGGTGCGCGAGTTCTTCGACGCGCACGCCGACGAGGTGATCGAGCCGGTGCGCAGCATCCTCGCGAGCGGCAAAAGCTACACCGCCGCCGATGTGTTCGAAGCGCAGACGCAGCTGCGCGCCATCGCGCAACAGGTCGAACCGATGTGGCGCGACATCGACGTGCTGCTGGTGCCCACCGCACCCACGCACTACACGCGAGACCAGATGCGCGCCGACCCGGTGGTGCTCAACCGCAACCTGGGCGCGTACACCAACTTCGTCAACCTGCTGGACTACGCGGCGCTCTCGGTGCCGAGCAGCCTGCGCGCGGACGGGCTGCCGTTCGGCATCACGCTGATCGGCCCCAGCGGGAGCGACCTCGCCCTGGCCGACCTCGGCCAGCGCTACCACCACGCGACCGGGCTCACACAGGGCGCGACGGGCTTGCCGCTGCCCGCGCCGCGTGCGGTGCCCGGCCTCGCCAACCCGGCGCCGCAGACCATGCCCATCGCCGTGGTCGGCGCCCATCTGTCGGGCATGCCGCTCAACGGACAGCTCTGCGAGCGCGGCGCCACGCTGCTGCGCACCACCACCACCGCTCCCACCTACCGCCTCTTCGCGCTGCCGGGCACCACGCCGCCCAAGCCGGGCCTGCAACGCAGCGCGGAGGGCGGCGGCGCCATCGCGCTGGAGGTGTGGGCCGTGCCCATCGCACAGGTCGGCAGCTTTCTTGCGCTGATCCCGCCGCCGCTGGGCCTGGGCAGCGTCGAGCTGGCCGACGGTAGCTGGGTGCACGGTTTCATCTGCGAAGGCCATGCGCTGACCGGCGCGCAGGACGTGACGCATCACGGCGGCTGGCGTGCCTACGTGGCCAGCCGCGCCACCGCCACTGCCACCACCACTGCCGACTGATTCATTCACCTACGGACCCAGGAGCCTTGATGAGCACTCTCGAAAAAACTTCCGCCTCGCGCCGCCGGTTGCTGCAAGCGGGCGCCACGGGCCTGGCCGTGTTGGCCGCGCCGGCCATCGTGCGCGCGCAGGCTGCGCCCAAGCTGCGCATCGGTTTCTGGCCGGTGGCCGCGGGATTGCCTTTCTTCGCGGCGGTGGACCGCGGCTACTTCAAGGAAGCGGGGCTCGAGGTGGAGCCGCTCAAGTTCGCCGGCGCGCAGCAGGTGATGGAAGCGATGCTCGCGGGCCGCTGCGACGGCAGCGCCAACGGCACCGGCTCCGCCAACCTTGCCATCGGCGAGATCGCGCAGCCGGGGCTCTTCAAGATTTTCTGCACCAACCCGAGCAACGCGAAGTTCGTGCTCGACGAATTCATCGTCGCCAAGGACAGCCCCGTCAAGACCATGGCCGAGCTGGCCGGCAAGAAGGTGGCCTCGGGCCCCGGCATCCAGAACGTCACGCTGTGCAAGACCATGCTGGAGCGCGCCGGCGCCAAGGGCGCGATGGTGAGCGAGCTGCCCATCGGCCAGCATGTGGCCGCGCTGGTCGCGGGCCAGGTCGATGCCTGCTACACGCTGGAGCCCACCGGCACCGTCGGCCGCATGAACGGCACCACGCGCGTGCTCGAAGCGGGCGTGGTCGCCAGGTACATCCTCGGCGATCCGATGGCGCCATGGCATGGCGGTGCGGCCAGCCTCACCACCGAGTTCATCAAGAAGAGCCCCGAGGTCGCGAAGAAATACATCGCGGCCTATGCGCGCGGCGTGGAACTGGTGCGCACCAAGCCTGACGATGCCCGCCAGCACATGAAGGGCTACACCGCCATCGAAGGCAAGCTCACCGCCGAAGTGCCGCTCGCCTCGTACATGCTCTACAACGAGTTCAAGCCGAGCGACGTCGCGTACTTCCAGAAGTTCTACGACCTGTTCACCGAGAAAGGCATCTTCGAGAAGAAGGTGCTGGTGGACGGTCTTCTCTACAAGGCCTGACCATGGCCGACGCAAGCACGACCACGGCCGCGCCGTGGACCCCGCCGGCCAGCCTCAATGCTGCCGCGCCCAAGCCACCGCTGCGCGACCGGCTGCTGCCCTTCATCGGCCCCGTGGTGCTGTTCATCGCGTGGGACCTGGTGGTGCGCCTGGGCTTCATCAAGCCGATTCTTCTGCCCACGCCCGCCGACACCATCGCCGCGTTGATCACGGGGCTCGCGGGCGGCCCGCTGCTCACCGACTTTGCGATGACGGTGTGGCGCACGCTGCAGGCCTTTCTCATCGCGGCGGTCGTCGGCGTGCCGCTGGGCGTGCTGCTCGGGAGCAACGAGAAGGCGTACCGCAGCGTCGAGTTCTTGATCGACTTCTTCCGCTCGACGCCGTCGTCCGCGCTGATACCGCTGTTCCTGTTGATCTTCGGCGTGAGCGATGTCAACAAGATCGCCATCGCGGCCTTCGGCGCGCTGCTCATCGTCGTGTTCAACAGCGCCTACGGCGTCATCAATGCGCGCAAGCAGCGCGTGATGGCGGCGAAAGTCATGGGCGCCTCGCGCTGGCAGGTGTTCAAGGATGTGCTGATCTGGGAGAGCCTGCAGCCCAGCTTCGTCGGCCTGCGCTCGGCGGTCTCGATGGCGCTGGTGATCGTCATCGTGGCCGAGATGTTCATCGGCTCCGACACAGGCCTGGGCCACCGCATCATCGACGCGCAGCAGGTGCTCAACGTCAAGAGCATGTACGCGGCGATTCTTGCGGCCGGTGCGCTCGGCTACGCGCTCAACATCCTCTTCCTAGTGGCCGAGCGCCGCATCGTGCATTGGAGCGGACGATGAAAGCCACGCAAGACATCGTCCTGAACGGCCCGGTGTACGCCGACGTGCCCAAGCCCGCGTTCAAGCCCGGCCCCGCCGGCACGCACATCACCATCCGCGGCCTGACCAAGTACTTCGCGGGCTGGCCGTTGTACGAGAACTTCGACCTCGACATTCCGAAGCACAGGATCGTTTCGGTGTTCGGGCCCAACGGCTGCGGCAAGTCCACGCTGATCAACATGATCGCGGGGCTGGTGCCCATCGATTCGGGCGAGATCCTGTTCGACGGCAAGCAGCGCAAGGACACCAAGATCGGCTACGTGTTCCAGAACTACCGCGAGGCGATGTTCCCGTGGATGCGCACCATCGACAACATCGCCTATCCGCTGAAGCTCGAAGGGCGCAGCAAGGCCGAGGTCGACCGGCGCATGGAAGAACTCGTGGCGTCGTTCGACGTGAAGTTCGACCTGAAGCGCTTTCCGTACGAGCTCTCGGGCGGGCAGCAGCAAACGGCATCGATCATGCGTGCCCTCGCGCCCAACCCGGAGGTGCTGTTCCTCGACGAACCCTTCTCCGCGCTCGATTTCGAGATGACGCTCTTCATCCGCGAGAAGCTGCAGGAGGTGTTCATGCAGACCGGCAACACGATGCTGCTGGTGTCGCACGACCTTGAGGAGGCCGTGTACCTCGCCGACGAAGTGCTGCTGCTGACCAAGCGCCCCACCAAGGTGGCCGAGATCCTGCGCTACGGCGATGCGCGACCGCGCACCATCGAGACGCTGAGCACCGAGAGCTTTGTCGCGATGAAGAAGCTGAGCCTGGACATCTTCCAGCGCGAGGTGCGCCGATGACGCTGGAGATCAACCTTCCCGATGTGCATGCCGAGGTCAGCGCTGTGTTCGCACGTTATGAACAAGCGCTGGTGACCAACCAGCGCGCCGTGCTCGACGAACTGTTCTGGAACAGCCCGCACACGCTGCGCTACGGCTTCTCGGAGAACCACTACGGCCACGCCGACATCCGCGCCTTTCGCGCTTCGCTGCCGGTGCAGAGCCCGCCGCGCGAATTGCTGCGCACCGTCATCACCACCTACGGCCGCGACTTCGCAACCGCGAACGTCGAGTTCCGCCGCGAAGGCAGCCGCCAGGTCGGGCGCCAGAGCCAGACCTGGATACGCACTGCCGAGGGTTGGCGCGTCGCTGCCGCCCACGTGAGCATGCCGGCCTGAACGCGCGGCACATTTTTTGCACCTCCTTCAACTCCCCCGAAAGAACGCCATGACAAGCTCGATCAATCGTCGCGATTCACTCAAATCCCTGGCCGCGCTCGGCGCTGCCGGCACCCTCGGAGGCTGGAGCGCCCTGGCTCGCGCACAAGCCAAGCCGCTGACCGTCGGCGTGATCTACGTCGGCGCGCGCGACGACTACGGCTACAACCAGGCGCACGCCATGGCCGCCGCCGAGATCAAGAAGCTGCCCGGCATCAAGGTGGTGGAAGAAGAGAACGTGCCCGAGACCGCCGCCGTGCAGAAGACCATGGGCGGCATGATCTCGCAGGACGGCGCGAAGCTGCTGTTTCCAACGTCCTTCGGCTACTTCGATCCGCACATCCTTGCCGTGGCGCCCAAGTACCCCGACGTGCGCTTCTCGCACTGCGGCGGCCTGTGGACCGAAGGCAAGCACCCCAAGAACGCGGGCAGCTTCTTCGGCTACATCGACGAGTGCCAGTTCCTCAACGGCGTGATCGCCGCGCACATGACCAAGAGCAACAAGATCGCCTTCGTCGCCGCCAAGCCCATTCCGCAGGTGCTGCGCAACATCAACGCCTTCACGCTGGGTGCGCGTTCGGTCAAGCCGAACATCACCTGCAGCGTGATCTTCACCGGCGACTGGTCGATGGCCGTGAAGGAGGCCGAGGCCACCAACAGCCTGGCCGATCAGGGCTGCGACGTCTTCACCATGCATGTGGACGGCCCCAAGGTGGTGGTCGAGACGGCAGCCAAGCGCGGCAAGATGGTCTGTGGCTACCACGCGAGCCAGGCCAAGCTGGCACCCAATGCGTACCTGACAGGCGCCGAGTGGAACTGGCTCACTGCGTACAAGACCGCCATCGATGCCGCGCAAGCCGGCAAGCCGCACCCCAACTTCCTGCGCGGCGGCCTGAAGGAGGGCTACGTGAAGATGTCCGCCTACGGCCCCATGGTGCCGGACGCCGCGAAGAAGCAGGCCGACGACATCAAGGCCAAGATGATCGCGGGCACCTTCGACATCTTCAAGGACGGCATCAAGGACAACAAGGGCGCGGTCGTGGTGCCGGCCGGCAAGGTGCTGAAGCAGACCGACCTGGAGCTGGAAAAGATGAACTACCTCGTCGAAGGCGTGGTCGGCCAAGTCTGATCTTCGGCACTCCGTCATGCGTCACGCGTTCAAGGAATTCGCCCTGCCGGTGTTCGCCATCGCGGCGGCGCTGCTGCTGTTCGGCGTGCTGGTGGCATTCGCCGGTGTCGACCCGGTCGAAGTGTGGGTGACCCTCTTCAAGGGCGCGTTCGGCGACTGGTTCTCATGGCAGAACACGCTGCAGCGCGCGGCACCGCTGATGCTCACCGCGCTGTGCGTGGCGCTGCCCGCGCGCGCGGGGCTGATCGTCATCGGCGGCGAGGGCGCGCTGGTGTTCGGCGGCCTGGCCTGCGCGGCGCTCGCGCATGCGGCGCCGTTGCCGGCCAACGTCGTCGGCACGGTGATCGTCTGCGTCGCGGGCGCGCTGGCCGGCGCGCTGTGGATCTCGCTCGCAGGCTGGCTGCGCCAGTATCGCGGCATCAACGAAACCATCAGCAGCCTGCTGCTGGCCTACATCGCCATCGGCATCTTCAAGCACCTGGTCGAAGGGCCGCTGCGCGATCCGGCGAGCCTGAACAAGCCATCGACGTACGCGCTCAACGACGGGCTGCTGATCGGCGGCATCGGCGGCTCCGACGTGCACTGGGGCTTCGTGATCGGCGTGGTGGCGTGCCTCGGGCTCGGCTGGTGGTTGCGCGCGACCGCTTCGGGCTTTTCGGTGCGCGTGGTCGGCGGCAATCCGCGCACTGCGCAGCTCGTGGGGCTGCCGGCCACGCGGTTGATCCTCGGTGCCTGCGGCCTTGGCGGCGCCTGCGCGGGGCTCGCGGGCGCGGTCGAGGTGGCGGCGGTGCACACCAATGCCAATGCCTCGCTGATCGCGGGGTACGGCTACGCGGGCATCCTCGTGTCCTTCATCGCGCGGCACAACCCGGTGGCCATCGTGCCGGTGGCGATTCTTTTCGGCGGCTTCGGCGCGGCCGGCAGCCTGCTGCAGCGGCGGCTGGGCCTGCCCGATGCCTCGGTGCTGGTACTGCAGGGCATTGCGTTCGTGCTGATCCTCGCGAGCGAGGGGCTGCGCATGATCGACTGGAAGGTGTTGCGTGCGCGCATGTTCCGCGCCTCGGGGAGCCCGGCATGACCGCCGACCAGTGGATCGCGCTAGTGGCTGGCATCGTCGGCGGTGCGCTGCGCGTGGGCGCACCATTTCTTTTCGTGAGCCTGGGCGAATGCCTCACCGAGAAATCGGGCCGCATCAACCTCGGGCTCGAAGGCGTGCTGGTGCTGTCGGCGATGGCTGCCTTTGGCGGCGCCTACCTCACCGACTCGGCCTGGCTCGGCGTGCTGATCGGTGCGATGGCGGGCGCGGTGCTCGCGCTGCTGCACGGGCTGCTGTGCTCGCTCGATCGTGTCAACGACGTGGCGACCGGCATCGCGCTGATGCTGCTCGGCACGGGCCTCGCGTTCTACCTGGGCAAGCCATTGATCCAGCCGCAGGCGCCGCAGATTCCCGCCATACCGCTGGGCTTCTGGAGCGACAACACCGTGGTGCGCTCGGCGCTGCAGCTCAATGCGCTGGTGCCCATCGGCATCGCGCTGGCGGTGCTGCTCTGGTGGGGCTTTGCGCGCACGCGTGCGGGCCTGCTGGTGCGCATGGCCGGCGATTCTGCGCAGGCCACACGCGCGCTCGGCTATTCGGTCTCGGGCCTGCGCATTGCGGCGACCACGGCGGGTGGCTTCATCGCCGGGCTCGGCGGCGCATCGCTCACGCTGTTCTATCCGGGCAGCTGGAACGAAGGCATTTCCAGCGGCCAGGGCCTGATCGCCGTTGCGCTCGTGATCTTCGCGCGCTGGAGCCCGCTGCGCTGCGTGGGCGCAGCCTTTCTCTTCGGCGGTGCGGGCGCCATCGGGCCCGCGCTGCAGTCCATCGGCATCGGCTGGGGCTACCACCTCTTCAACACCGTTCCCTATGTGCTCACGCTGGTGATCCTGGTGCTCACCTGCAAGCCGGGCAGCGCCGCCATCGGCAGCCCGGGCGAACTTTCATCGACAAGGAACTGAACACCATGAGCGGTCTGGGCGGCCTCAACAGATCGGCGCACGGCGTCGTCGTCGGACTTGTGCAGTTGCAACTGCCGAACGTGAAGACGCCGGCCGACCTGGCCGCGCAGACGCAGCGCATCTGCGAGATGGTGGGCAAGGCGCGCCGCAACCAGTCGACCATGGATCTCGTGGTGTTCCCCGAGTACGCGCTGCACGGCCTGTCGATGGACACCAACCCCGAGATCATGTGCACGCTCGATGGTCCCGAGGTCGCGGCCTTCAAGCGCGCGTGCATCGAGCACCGCATCTGGGGCTGCTTCTCGATCATGGAAGCTAACCCAGGCGGCAACCCCTACAACAGCGGGCTCATCATCGACGACCAAGGCGAGGTCAAGCTGTACTACCGCAAGCTGCATCCGTGGGTGCCGGTCGAGCCGTGGGAGCCCGGCAACCTCGGCATTCCGGTGTGCGACGGCCCGAACGGCAGCAAGCTGGCGCTCATCATCTGCCACGACGGCATGTTTCCCGAGATGGCACGCGAGGCCGCGTACAAGGGCGCGGACATCATCCTGCGCACGGCCGGCTACACCGCGCCGATCCGGCATGCGTGGAAGATCACCAACCAGGCCAACGCCTTTTGCAACCTCGCCTACACCGCGAGCGTGTGCCTCAGCGGCAGCGACGGCAGCTTCGACTCGATGGGCGAGGGCATGTTCTGCAATTTCGACGGAACGGTGCTGGTCGAGGGCGGCGGGCGCATCGACGAGATCATCACCGCCGAGCTGCGGCCCGACCTCGTGCGCGAGGCGCGCACCGGCTGGGGCGTCGAGAACAACATTTACCAGCTCTACCACCGCGGTTATGTCGCGGTGAAGGGCGGCGCGCAGGACTGCCCCTACACCTACATGCACGACATGGCCGCTGGCACCTACAGGCTGCCGTGGAGCGCCGAAGTGAAGGTGACCGACGGCACGAGCTGCGGCTTTTCGCCGCCGGAACGCAACTACCAAGAAGGATGAGCACGCCATGACCACCATCGCTTCCGAGGCCTACGCCTGGCCTTACAACGGCGACCTGCGCCCCGAGAACACCGCGCTGATCGTGATCGACATGCAGACCGACTTCTGCGGCAAGGGCGGGTATGTCGACGTGATGGGCTATGACCTGTCGCTGGTGCAGGCGCCGATCCAGCCGATCGCGCGCACGCTCGCGGCGCTGCGGCCCCTGGGCTTTCACATCATCCACACGCGCGAAGGCCACCGCCCCGATCTGGCGGACCTGCCCGCCAACAAGCGCTGGCGCTCACGGCAGATCGGCGCCAACGGCGTGGGCATCGGCGACGACGGCCCGTGCGGCCGCATCCTGGTGCGCGGCGAGCCGGGCTGGGACATCATTCCCGAGCTCGCGCCGCTGCCCGGCGAGGTGGTGATCGACAAGCCCGGCAAGGGCTCGTTCTATGCCACCGACCTGGAGCTGATCCTGCGCACGCGCGGCATCCAGAACCTGATCCTCGCGGGCATCACCACCGACGTGTGCGTGCACACCACGATGCGCGATGCGAACGACCGCGGCTTCGAGTGCCTCTTGCTGTCGGACTGCACGGCCGCGACCGACCACGGCAACCATCTCGCCGCGCTGAAGATGATCACGATGCAGGGCGGCGTGTTCGGCGCGCACACCACGTCGCAGCAACTGCTGGCCGCGCTGGGTTGATGAACTCATGAGCACCGTCGCTCCCCATGCCATCGGCGCATTGCCCACGGGCAGCGGCGCCCTCGCGCTCGACACCTACGAACTGACCAAGCGCTTCGGCGCCTTCACCGCGATGGACCGCGTGACGATGCGCGTGGAGCCCGGCACGGTGCATGCGCTGCTCGGCGAGAACGGCGCGGGCAAGAGCACGCTGGTGAAGTGCGTGGCCGGTTTCCAGCGCGCGGAGGAGGGCAGCATCCTGATCGACGGGCGCGAGCAGGACATCGCCAACCCCATCGTCGCGCGTGCGCTGGGCATCGGCATGGTCTACCAGCACTTCACGCTGGCGCCTGGCATGACGGTGGCCGAGAACCTGCTGCTGGCCGGTGGCAAGACGCCCGCGCTGATCGACTGGAAGACCAAGCGCGCGGAACTGAAGGCGTTTCTCGCCACCACGCCTTTCAGCCTGGACCTCGATGTGCGGCCGTCGGAGCTTGCGGCGGGTGAGAAGCAGAAGCTGGAACTGTTGAAGCAGCTTTACCTGAAGCCGCGCCTCCTGATCCTCGACGAGCCCACCTCGGTGCTGACCCCGCAGGAGGCCGACGAGGTGCTGGGCCATGTGCGCGAGTTCGCGCGCAGCGGCCTGTGCACCGTGCTGATCATCACGCACAAGTTCCGCGAGGTGATGGCGTATGCGGACAGCGTGACGGTGCTGCGTCGGGGCAAGGCGGTGCATCGTTGCCGCGTGGCGGACACGAGCCCGGCGCAGTTGGCGCAGGCCATGATGGGCGGCGAAGACGCGGCGGTTACCGCGCCGCCTGCATCGCCCGTCGCAAGAAAGCCTGTTTCCGATGCGGCGCCTGTCGCGCTGAAGGTCGAAGGCCTGCAGGCGCAGGGCGACCGCGGCACGCTTGCGCTGCACGAGCTGAGCCTGTCTGTGCGCGCTGGAGAAATTCTGGGTGTGGCGGGCGTCTCGGGCAACGGCCAGCGCGAACTGGTCGAAGCCCTGGTCGGGCAGCGCCCACGACTGGCCGGCCGCGTGACCGTGATGGGCCAGCCGTACAACGCACGCCGCGCCGAGAACCGCAGCCTCAAGGTGCGCAGCCTCCCCGAAGAGCCGCTGCGCAACGCCTGCGTGGGCGACTTGAGCGTCGCGGAGAACATGGCGCTGCGCGATTTCGACAGGCCGCCGTTGTCGCGCAGCGGCGTGCTGAACTTTCCGTTCTGGCGCAACCGTGCGCGCGAGTGGATTGCCGAGTACGGCGTCAAGACGCAGGGCGAAGGCGCGCCGATCCGCAGCCTCTCAGGCGGCAACGTGCAACGCGCGGTGCTCGCGCGCGAACTGGCGGGCGACATCAACGTGCTGATCGCGGCGAACCCGGTGTTCGGGCTCGACTTTGCTGCGGTTGCCGAAATCCATTCACGCATCGTGCAGGTGCGGGAGAAGGGCGGGGCGGTGTTGCTCATCAGCGAAGACCTCGATGAACTGCTGGAGCTGGCGGACCGGATCGTCGTGATGAGCGAAGGGCGGATCGTGTTCGAGACCTCTGCTGCTGGGGCTGAAAGGCATGTGATCGGGGCGCATATGGGTGGTGGGCATCATGAGCCTTTGAAGGCGGTTGCATGAGTGCGCTGCTTCTTGTCGGGAGTCCGCCCGGTGTGCGGCACGGTGCGGGCGCCCCCACTGCGCCGGCCGCTTCGCGGCTCCCCTGCGGTGCTCGCATTTCGCGGGGTCTCGCAGAACTCGCTTCGCTCAGACAGCTGCGAGCCCTGATCCGCGAAACGCTGCGCTCCTCGGCGGCGCAGAGGGGGCGCCCGCCCCGCGCCGCACACCGGGCTCCAAGGTGGAGTGTTCGCCGTCGATGCGTCCCCGGCGATGGGTGGTGTGTCTCCGGTCGGCCGTTGAGGCACCGCCGAGCAGCGCAGCGATGGGCGGATCAGGGCTCGCCGCTGTTTGAGCGAAGCGAGTTCGGCGAGACCCCGCCCTTCGTGAGCAGCGCAGGGAAGCCCGAAGGGCCGGTGACGTCGGCTGGCCGGAGACACACCACCCATCGCCGAGTCCCCCGCCCTGGAAAACAACGAGACACGACATGCGCATAGAAGCCAACCCATTCGCGTATGAGTTCGACGTCCAGAAGACAGCCCTGGTCCTCATCGACATGCAGCGCGACTTCATCGAACCCGGTGGCTTTGGTGAAACGCTGGGCAACGATGTGTCGCTGCTGGAAGCCATCGTGCCGGCCACGAAAGCGGCTTTGCAGGCGTGGAGAAATGCAGGCGGTCTTGTCATCCATACGAGAGAAGCGCACAGGCCCGATCTCTCCGATTGCCCGCCCGCTAAACGCAACCGCGGCAACCCGAGCTTGCGCATCGGTGATACGGGCCCGATGGGTCGCATCCTCGTCGCCGGTGAACCCGGGAGCCAGATCATCGAAGCGCTTGCGCCGGTCGACGGCGAGATCGTCATCGACAAGCCCGGCAAGGGCATGTTCTACGCGACCGGCCTGCATGAGCTGCTGCAGCAGCGCGGCATCACGCACCTGCTGTTCGGCGGCGTCACCACCGAGGTCTGCGTGCAGACGAGCATGCGCGAAGCCAACGACCGCGGCTACGACAGCCTGCTGCTCGAAGACTGCACCGAGAGCTACTTTCCGGCCTTCAAGGCGGCGACGCTGGAGATGATCCGCGCGCAGGGCGCGATCGTCGGCTGGACCGCGCCGAGTGCGGCGCTGCTCGCGGCGTTGAGCGGTGCGACCTGAGGCCGGTGCCAGCGACTACCATCCCCCACGTGTCTACCGTCCGACCCCCCTCCGCTTCCACCGCCGCACCCGCTGCTGACGCAGCCGTTTTCCGCACACGCGCCGACGAGGTCTATGCGCAGCTCAAGCGCGACGTGGCCGAGTTCATCCTCGTTCCCGGCGACCGCTTCACCGAGAACGAAATCAGCGACCGGCTCGGCGTGTCGCGTACGCCGGTGCGGCAGGCGCTGTTCCGGCTGCAGCAGGAGGGATTTGTCGAGGTGCTGTTCCGCAGCGGTTGGCGTGTGCTGCCCTTCGACTTCGACCAGTTCGAACAGCTCTACGACCTGCGCATGGTGCTGGAGACCACCGCGGTGCACCGCATCTGCGAAGCCGACCACCGCGTCGACCGCAGCCTGCTCGACACGCTGGCCGGTATCTGGCTCGTGCCGGTGGCCGAGCGCAGCACCGACACCGCGCAGGTCGCGCAGTGGGACGAGGCCTTTCATTGCTCGCTGGTGGCGGCTGCCGGCAACGCCGAGATGGCGCGCGTGCACAGCGACGTGACCGACCGCATCCGCATCATCCGCCGGCTCGACTTCACCAAGCAGCCGCGCATCGAGGCCACCTACGACGAGCACGCGAAAATCTTGAAGGCCATCCGCGCGAACCGCGGAGATCAGGCGGCGATGCTGCTGCGCGCGCACATCGAGACCAGCCAGGCGGAGGTGCGCAAGATCACGCTGCATCAGGTGCATCTGGCGCGGCACGCGGGGAAGACGATGCCGCGCTAAGGGTTGATCGGCCCCTTCCCCCTCTGGGGGAAGGTCGGGATGGGGGCAGGCGGCCTTCACCAAAGTTGCTGCTTTGCGAAGGCCGCGAGCCCCCACCCCTGCCCTCCCCCGGAAGGGGAGGGAGAAAGACATGCCTTGGGGCCACGGCTGACATTGCGCGCACATGCGCTGCACTGGCAGCGGCGAGTCCGCATCGCTCCTTCCCCTCCCGGGGGAAGGCTGGGATGGGGGCTTGCAGCGCTTGCAATCTGGCTGCGCCTGCTCCAACTCGATGGTCGAGGCCGGTTTCGGCACGGCCGTGATGCCGACCTTCGCGCTCGCGGCCTGCCGCCGCCATCGCGTGCGCACCGACGTGCTGGTCAAGCCGAAGGTGGGGCTGGACTTCTACCGCATCGCCAAGCGCGGCGCGCAAGAGGCCGAGGCGATGCAGGCCTTTGTCGCGACGCTGGAGAAGGCGCTGCCGGCGCTGTCGCGCTGAACGACCGGCTCAGAGCGTGAAGTCGTAATCCACCGTGATCGGCGCGTGGTCCGAGAATTTCACGGTCTTGTAGATCTCTTCGGTGCGCGCCAGTGCGGCGATGGCCGGCGTGGCCAGGTGGTAGTCCAGCCGCCATCCCACGTTGTTCGCATAGGCCTGGCCGCGGTTGCTCCACCAGGTGTAGGCCTGGTCGGTGGTGTCGGGCTTGAGCAGGCGGTAGACGTCCACCAGGCCCGCGCCCTCGGCGCCGGCGTCGAGCAGATTGGTCATCCACTGGCGTTCTTCGGGCAGGAAGCCGCTGTTCTTGCGGTTGCCGCGCCAGTTCTTCAGGTCGATCTCCTTGTGGGCGATGTTGACGTCGCCGCAGAGAACGAACTCGCGCTCCTTCTTGAGCGCGATGAGGTGGGGGAAGAAGCCTTTCAGGAAGCGGAATTTCGCCTCCTGCCGCTCCTCGCCCGAACTGCCGCTCGGAAAGTAGCAGCTGATGACCGAGAACTTGCGCTGGGGCGTGTCGAAGCGCAATTCGAGGTAGCGGCCTTCGGCGTCGAACTCGGCATCGCCCCAGCCCACCACGACCTGGCTCGGAGCGTGCTTGGTGTAGATCGCGGTGCCGGCGTAGCCTTTTTTCTCGGCGAAGTGGAAATGGCCCTTGAGGCCGGCCATTTCCTCGAAGCGGCCTTCGATGTCGCTGGCCTGGACCCGGATCTCCTGCATGCAAATACAATCCGGCGCAAGTTCGGCCACCCAGTCGGCAACGCCCTTGGTGGCGGCCGAACGCAGGCCATTGAGATTGAGACTGGTCAGTTTGAACACAAGGAATTCCCGATGGCTGTAGATGGTGAGAAGAGCAGCGCGGTGGCGCAGGACTTCGTTCAGTTCGCGCTCGACGCCGGTGTGCTTCGCTTCGGCGAGTTCAAGACCAAGGCCGGCCGGATGAGTCCTTATTTCTTCAATTCGGGGCTCTTCGACGACGGCGCCAAGATCGCGCGGCTCGCGGGATTCTATGCAGACCGGCTGATCGAGAGCGGCCTCGAATTCGACATGATCTTCGGCCCCGCCTACAAGGGCATTCCGCTGGGCGCCACGGTGGCCGCCGAGCTCGCGCGGCGCGGGCGCAACTACCCCTTTGCCTACAACCGCAAGGAAGCCAAGGCGCACGGCGAGGGCGGCAACCTGGTGGGCGCGCCGCTCAAGGGCCGCGTGCTGATCGTGGACGACGTGATGTCGGCCGGCACCGCGGTGCGCGAATCGATCGCCGCGATCCAGGCCGCGGGCGCCGCGCCGCATGCCGTGGCCATCGCGCTCGACCGGCAGGAAAAAGCCACCGAGAACGGCGTCGACGTGGACCACAGCGCCGTGCAGTACGTGCGCAACCAGCTGGGTCTGGCGGTGATCGCCATTGCCACGCTGGACGACCTGCTGAGCTACCTCTCGGGCAACGCCGCCGCCGATCTGGGCCCGCACCGCGAGCGCGTGCTGGCTTACCGCGCGCGCTACGGCGCGAGCTGAGGAACACAGCGATGCGCACGCGCGATCACGGCAAGCCCACCCGCCTGCTGGCGGCCGCATCGGTTTCCCTGCTGGCAGGCATCTGCCTTTGCGGCGCGGTGCAGGCGCAGAAGTCGGAAGCCAACGCCGGCGGCATCTACACCTGCACCGACGCGCGCGGCCGCACGCTCACGGCGGACCGGCCGATTGCCGATTGCAGCGATCGCGAGCAGCGCGAGCTCAGCCCCAGCGGCCTCACCCGCCGCAAGATCGAACCCACTTATTCGGCGCGCGAACTGGCCGAGCGCGAGGACCGCGCCCGCGAAGCGGCACTGCAAGCCGCCAAGGCGACCGATGAACGACGGCGCGAACGCGCATTGCTGGTGCGCTACCCCAGCGCCGCCTCGCACGAGCGCGAACGCAACGACGCGCTGGCGCAGATCGACGCGGTGATCGTGGCGGCGCAAAAACGCATCGCCGAGTTGAGCGAAGACCGCAAGAAGATCGACGAGGAGATGGAGTTCTACAAGAGCGACAAGAGCAAGGCGCCCGGTGCCATGCGCCGCAAGCTCGAGGACAACACGCAGAGCCTGGCGGTGCAGAACCGCTTCGTCGCCGAGCAGGAAGAAGAGAAGAAGCGGGTCAATGCGCGCTTCGATGAAGAGCGCGGCCGCCTGAATGCGTTGTGGTCGCCGAAGAGCGGCGGAAACACGCGCTGAAGAAAACCGCGGAGCCAGGCGCCTGGCTCCGGGTTTTTTCGATCAACCCAGTTTGGCCTTGAGCAGGTCCGTGACCTGCGCGGGGTTGGCCTTGCCGCCGCTGGCCTTCATGACCTGGCCGACCAGGCCGTTGAGCGCCTTTTCCTTGCCCGCGCGGTACTCGTCGACGTTCTTCTGGTTCTTCGCAATGACCTCATCGAGGATGGCGTCGAGCGCGCCGGTGTCGCTCATCGGCTTCAGATCCTTGGCTTCGATGATGGCGTCGACGTCGCTGCCTTCGCCGGTCCAGAGGGCCTCGAACACCTGGCGCGCCGCGTTGTTGGGCAGCGTGCCCTCGGCGATGCGCTTGATCAACTGGCCCAGTTGCTGCGCGCTGACCGGGGCGGCTTCGATGCCGATCTCCTGCGCGTTCAGCCGGCGTGCAACTTCTCCGGTGATCCAGTTGCTCGCGAGCTTGGGCGTCGCGCCGGCGTTCACCGCGTCGTCGAAGTAGCGGGCCAGCGCCGTGCTTTGCGTGAGCTGCGCGGCGTCGTATGCCGACAGGCCATGCGCGCTCACATAGCGCTCGGCCATGGCGCGCGGCAGCTCCGGCATTTCGCCGCGCACGCGCGCGATCCAGTCGGCCGCGATGACCAGCGGAGGCAGGTCGGGGTCGGGAAAGTAGCGGTAGTCGGCCGAGTCTTCCTTGGCGCGCATCGCACGCGTCTCGCCGGTGTCGGTGTTGAACAGCACCGTGGCCTGCTCGATCTTGCGGCCGTCCTCGATCTCGTCGATCTGCCAGCGGATCTCGTAGTCGATCGCCTGCTGCATGTGCTTGAAGCTGTTGAGGTTCTTGATCTCGCGCCGCGTGCCCAGCTTGTCGCCGGGCTTGCGCACCGACACGTTGGCGTCGCAGCGAAAGCTGCCTTCCTGCATGTTGCCGTCGCAGATGCCGATCCAGGTGACGATCTTGTGCAGTTCCTTCGCATAGGCCACGGCCTCGGCGGTGGAGCGCATGTCGGGCTCGGTCACGATCTCCAGCAGCGGCGTGCCGGCGCGGTTCAGGTCGATGCCGCTCTGGCCGATGAAGTTCTCGTGCAGCGACTTGCCCGCGTCTTCTTCGAGGTGCGCGCGCACCAGGCGCACTGTCTTCATTTCTTCGCCGAGGAAGAAAGACACCGAGCCGCCCTGCACGACAGGAATCTCGAACTGGCTGATCTGGTAGCCCTTGGGCAGGTCGGGATAGAAGTAATTCTTGCGCGCGAACACGCTGCGCGGCGCGATGTGCGAGCCCAGCGCCAGGCCAAGCTTGATGGCGCGTTCGACGGCGCCCTTGTTCATCACGGGCAGCGTGCCGGGCAGCGCGAGATCGACGGCGCAGGCCTGCGTGTTGGGCTCGGCGCCGAAGGCGGTGGAGGCGCGGCTGAAGATCTTGCTCGCGGTCGACAGCTGCGCGTGCGTCTCGAAGCCGATGATGACTTCATAGCCGCGCACCAGCGGGCCGGTCGGGCGGCCTTGTTGCTGTGCTTCGAAGGTGTTTACGGTTTCGCTCATTTCAAAAGCCCTCCGGCGTGCGCGTGTGCCAGTCGGTGGCTTGCTGGAAGCGGTGCGCCGCGTTCAGCAGCTTCGCTTCGCCGAAGTAGTTGCCGATCAGTTGCAGGCCCACGGGCATCGGCTTGCCGATGCCCTGTTTCGAGCCTTGCATGCCGGCGTCGTCGAAGCCCGCGGGCACGCTCATGCCGGGCAGGCCGGCCAGCGATGCGGGCAGCGTGAAGATGTCGGCCAGGTAGTCGGCCACGGGGTCGTCGCCGTGTTCCCCGATCTTCCATGCGGTGGTCGGCGCGGCGGGGCCGGCGATCACGTCGCAGTGCTTGAGTGCCTGCTGGAAGTCGTCGGCGATCATGCGGCGCACTTTTTGCGCCTGCAGGTAGTAGGCGTCGTAGTAGCCGTGCGAGAGCACGTAGGTGCCGATCATGATGCGGCGCTTGACTTCGTCGCCGAAGCCCTCGGCGCGCGTCTTCTCGTACATCTCGGACAGGTCCTTGTACTGCTTGGCGCGATGGCCGAACTTCACGCCGTCGAAGCGGCTCAGGTTGCTCGATGCTTCCGCCGCGGCCAGGATGTAGTACACGGGAATCGACAGCTCGGTGCGCGGCAGCGAGACCTCGACGCGCTTGGCGCCCAGCTTCTCGTACTGCGCAAGCGCTGCATCGATGGCCGCGCGCACGCCGGGTGCCACGCCTTCGCCGAAGAACTCCTTCGGCACGCCGATGCGCAGGCCTTCGAGCGAGTCGTTCAGCGAGCGGCCGAAGTCTTCGGCGGGCTTGTCGAGCGAGGTCGAATCGCGGTCCAGGTCGGGGCCGCAAAAGGCCGACAGCAGCAGCGCGCAGTCTTCGGCCGAGCGAGCCATCGGGCCGGCCTGGTCCAGGCTCGACGCGAAGGCGACCATGCCGTAGCGCGAGGCGCGGCCGTAGGTCGGCTTGATGCCGGTCACGCCGCAGAAAGAAGCCGGCTGGCGGATCGAGCCGCCGGTGTCGGTGCCGGTGGCCGCGGGCGCGAGGCGCGCCGCCACGGCTGCGGCGCTGGCGCCCGAGGAGCCGCCCGGAATGCGGTCCCGGTTCCACGGGTTCCGCACCGGCACGGCCTTGTCATGGCCCACGGCGGGCACGGCGACGTTCTCGTTGGCCGAGCCCATCGCGAATTCGTCGCAACTGAGCTTGCCCAGCGTGACGGCGCCGGCCTCGGCCAGGCGGCGCACCACGGTGGCGTCGAAGGGCGAGCGGTAGCCCGCGAGCATCTTCGAGCCGGCGGTGGTGTCGAAATCGGTGGTGACGAAGATGTCCTTGTGCGCGATCGGCACGCCGGCCAGCGCCGGCGCATTGCCGGCGGCAAGGAGGGCGTCGGCCGCGCGGGCCTGGGCCAGCGTGACTTCTTCGTTCACGGCAACAAAGGTACCCAGCGATTCATGGGCCTTCATGCGGCCGAGGAAAACCTGGGCGGCCTCGACGGCCGAGACCTTGCGGTCGGACAAGGCGCGGGCCAGGGCGACCACGCCCATCTGGTGCAGTTCGCCGCTCATTGTTCGATCACCTTGGGGACGAGGAACAGGCCCGCTTCGACGGCGGGGGCGGTCTGCTGGTTGGCCGTGCGGTTGTCGGGCTCGCTCACGACATCGTCGCGAAGGCGCAGGGTGATGTCCTCGATGGCGGCCACCGGATGGGCCAGCGGCTCGATGCCCGCGGTGTCCACCGAACGCATGCGTTCGACCAGATCGAAAAATCCGTTGATCTGGCTAAGCATGCGCTCGCTTTCGTCGGGAGCGAGCTGGAGCCTTGCCAAGGAGGCAATGCGTGCGATATCTGAAGCGGAAAGGGACATATATCGGGGCGACCGGAAAAGCGGATGTATTGCAAGCCGGAATGGCTGCTAATACGGGGATCAGAGGGGATTCGGGTATTATCCCGCCTTTGCCGCAACCCCCGCGAACGCGTCGGCTTTTGCGCCAAAAACGATCAATTCACCCCGTCAAAACCCAGAAATAGAGCGACGACCTGCCGACGCGCAGGCCGTGCTCAGAGGATTCCGCACATGTTTGGAGCTTTCCGTCGGTACTTTTCCACCGACCTTGCGATCGACCTCGGCACCGCCAACACCCTCATATTCGCCCGCAACAAGGGCATCGTGCTGGACGAGCCCTCCGTCGTCGCGATCCGCCACGAAGGCGGCCCCCATGGCAAGAAGGTGATCCAGGCCGTCGGCCGCGAGGCCAAGGCCATGCTGGGCAAGGTGCCCGGCAACATCGAGGCGATCCGCCCGATGAAGGACGGCGTCATCGCCGACTTCGTGATCACCGAGCAGATGATCAAGCAGTTCATCAAGATGGTGCACCCGCGCACGCTGCTCACGCCGAGCCCGCGCATCATCATCTGCGTGCCCTGCGGCTCGACCCAGGTCGAGCGCCGTGCCATCAAGGACGCGGCCGAAGCCGCCGGCGCCACCTCCGTCTACCTCATCGAAGAACCCATGGCCGCGGCCATCGGCGCGGGCCTGCCAGTCAGCGAAGCCTCGGGCTCGATGGTGGTGGACATCGGCGGCGGCACCACCGAAGTGGGCGTCATCTCGCTGGGCGGCATGGTCTACAAGGGTTCGGTCCGCGTGGGCGGCGACCGCTTCGACGAAGCCATCATCAACTACATCCGCCGCAACTACGGCATGCTGATCGGCGAGCCGACGGCCGAAGTCATCAAGAAGAACATCGGCTCGGCCTTCCCGGGCTCCGAAGTCAAGGAAATGGAAGTCAAGGGCCGCAACCTTTCCGAAGGCGTGCCGCGCAGCTTCACCATCAGCAGCAACGAAGTGCTGGAAGCCCTGACCGATCCGCTCAACAACATCGTCTCGGCCGTGAAGAACGCGTTGGAGCAGACGCCGCCCGAGCTGGGCGCCGACATCGCCGAGCGCGGCATGATGCTCACCGGCGGTGGCGCCCTGTTGCGCGACCTCGATCGCCTGCTGGCCGAGGAAACCGGCCTGCCGGTGCTCGTGGCCGAAGACCCGCTGACCTGCGTGGTGCGCGGTTGCGGCATCGCCCTGGAGCGCATGGACCGTCTCGGGAGCATCTTCACGAGCGAGTGAAGACGCAGGAGCCCTCATCGGCCGGCCTCTGCTTGCGCAGGCCGGCCTTTTGTTATTTGATGCAGCAGCACTACCGCCAGGTCTGAACCCATGCCTCTGGGCACGCTCGATCGCACAGCGCCACCCCTGTTCAACCAGGGGCAGTCGGCACTCAGCAAGCTGATCTTCTTCGGCGCGCTGTCGCTCTTTCTGATGGTGGCCGACGCACGCTTCCATATCGTGCAGCCGATCCGCGCGGCGGTCGGCGCGGTGCTCTACCCGGTGCAATGGGTGGCCATGAAGCCGGTGCAGGCCGTCATGGGCGGCGGCCGCTACCTCGAAGACCTGCAGACCGCCCAGCGCAACGAAGCCGATGCGCGCAAGGCGCTGATGATGCAGGCCGAGCGCGCGAGCCAGGCCGACACGCTGGCGCGGGACAACGCACGCCTGCGCGAGCTGCTCGAGCTGCGCCAGATCACCACCACGCCCGGCCGCGCGGCCGAGGTGCTCTACGACGCGGCCGACCCCTACACCCGCAAGATCGTCATCGACCAGGGCCTCACGCACGGCGTGGCCGCCGGCTCGCCGGTCATCGACTCGCACGGCGTGCTCGGCCAGGTCACGCAGGTGCTGCCCTTCACGAGCGAGGTGACGCTGGTCATCGACCGCGACCTCTCCATTCCCGTGCAGAACACCCGCACCGGGGTGCGCAGCGTGGCCTTCGGCGACGCCTCGGCCCACGGCGGCGGCCTGGAGCTGCGCTTCATGGCCGCCAACGCCGACCTGCAAGAGGGCGACCTGCTCTCCACCAGCGGCGTGGACGGCATCTACCCGGCGGGCCTGCCCGTGGCCAAGATCGAACGCATCGAGCGCCGCGCCGACTCGGGCTTTGCCCGCATCTACTGCGTGCCGCTGGCCAGCGTGACCGCCGCGCGCTACGTGCTGGTGCTCGAGCCCACCGGCGCGCCGACGGCACCGCCGCCCGCCGCTGCGGCGACCGCGCAGCGCAAGCGCGCCGAGGGCAAGCCCGGCGCCGGCAAGAACGAAAAGAAAACCACCGGAGGCACGCGATGATCAAGCGCCCCGGCCAGCAGCAGCTCCTGCTGCCCGTCAGCCCGCTCTTCATGTGGACCAGTCTGGTCGTGGCGCTGCTGATCAACATGCTCCCCATCGGCCGCGCGGCCTGGATGCCCGACCTGCTGGCGCTGGTGATCGTGTTCTGGGGCGTGCACCAGCCCATGCGCGTGGGCATCGGCGCGGCCTTCGTGTTCGGCCTGTGCATGGACGTGCACCAGGCCTCCATGCTGGGCCAGCATGCGCTGTCCTACACCACGCTGGGCTTCTTCGCGATCATGATCCACCGGCGCCTGCTCTGGTACCCGGTGCTGTCGCAGGCGCTGCAGGTGCTGCCGCTGTTTGCGCTGTCGCAGCTCATCGAGGTCATCACCCGCATGATCGGCGGCGGCGTGTTTCCGGGCTGGTCGGTGCTGATCTCGCCGGGCGTGGAGGCCGCGCTGTGGCCGCTGGCCTCGGCGCTCTTGCTGGCCCCCCAACGCCGCACGCCGGAACCCGACGAGAACCGCCCTCTCTAAGCCTCGCCTGCCGTATTTGCCATTGCACTGGCACGCGCCTAAGCTCCCACCGCCATGACCGAAATCCGCAACGTCGCCGCCGACCTCGCGCGCTTCAAGCGCCGCGTGATCGTGATCGGCCTGGTGGTGCTGTTCGCGTTCGGCCTGCTGTGCGCGCGGCTGGTGTACCTGCAGGTCATGCGGCACGAAGACCTGGCCGAACAGGCCGAGAGCAACCGCACGGCCGTGGTGCCGGTGGTGCCCAACCGGGGCCTCATCCTGGACCGCAACGGCATCGTGCTGGCCTCCAACTATTCGGCCTACACGCTGGAGATCACGCCCTCCAAGGTGGGCGATGTCGAGGAAACCATCGACAGCCTCACGCAGGTGCTCGAAGTCTCGCCGCGCGACCGCCGCCGCTTCAAGCGCCTGCGCGAAGACTCGCGCAGCTTCGACTCCATCCCGATCCGCACCCGCCTGAGCGACGAAGAGGTCGCGCGCTTCGCGGCCCAGCGCTACCGCTTCCCCGGCGTGGAAATCAAGGCGCGCCTGTTCCGCAACTACCCGAACGGCGAGACCGGCTCGCACGTGCTCGGCTACATCGGCCGCATCAACCAGCGCGAAAAAACCGCGATGGAAGACTGGGAAGAGGAAGAGCAGGCCAACTACAAGGGCACCGACTACATCGGCAAGCTGGGCATCGAGCAGAGCTACGAGAAAACGCTGCACGGCCTGACCGGCGTGGAGCAGATGGAAACCTCGGCCGGCGGGCGCGCCGTGCGGCGCCTGGCCAGCCATCCGGCCACGCCGGGCAACACCGTGATGCTGTCGCTGGACATCAAGCTGCAGAAGCTGGTGGAAGACATGTTCGGCGCGCGGCGCGGCGCGCTGGTGGCCATCGATCCCAAGACCGGCGAGATCCTGGCCTTCGTGAGCAAGCCCACCTTCGACCCGAACCTGTTCGTCGAAGGCATCGACACCGAGAGCTGGAAGGAGCTGAGTGAATCGCTCGACAAGCCGCTCCTGAACCGCGCGCTGCGCGGCACCTACCCGCCCGGCTCCACCTACAAGCCCTTCATGGCCATGGCCGCGCTGCAAACCGGCAAGCGCAGCGCAGGCACCGTGGTCAACGACCCCGGCTACTTCAACTTCGGCGGACACCGCTTCGGCAGCCCCGAAGGCAACCTGGGCGGCGTCGACATGCGGCGCTCGATCCAGGTGTCCAGCAACATCTACTACTACTCGCTGGCCAACGAGATGGGCGTGGACCTGATCCATGACTTCATGAAGCCGATGGGCTTCGGCCAGATCACCGGCATCGACCTGGGCGGCGAAGTGCGCGGCGTGCTGCCCAGCACCGAGTGGAAGCGCAACGCCTACAAGCGGCCCGAGGCGAAGAAGTGGTATGCGGGCGAGACCATCTCGCTGGGCATCGGCCAGGGCTACAACGCCTTCACGATGCTGCAGCTGGCGCAGGCCACGGCCATCCTGGCCGACGGCGGCATCAAGCACAAGCCGCACCTGGTGCTGGCCACGCGCAACACGGTGAGCGGACAGGTCGTGCCGCTGCAGCAGCCGCCGCCGGAAAACCTGGGCTTCACCGCGGCCAACGTCGCGGTGATCCGCGAGGGCCTGACCAGCGTGGTCACCAGCGGCACCGCGCGCAGCGTGTTCGCCGGCGCGCCGTACCAGGCGGCCGGCAAAACCGGCACCGCGCAGGCCGTGACGCAGGCGCAGAACACCAAGTACAACGCCCGCGCGCTCGAAGAGCACCAGCGCGACCACGCGCTGTTCATGGCTTTCGCACCCGCCAACGACCCGAAGATCGCCCTGGCGGTGATCGTGGAGAACGCCGGCTGGGGCGCCGGCGCCGCGGCGCCCATTGCGCGCCGGGTCTTCGACTACTGGCTGGCCGGCCAGTACCCGAGCGAGGCGGACATGGCGGCCGTCAGCATCGGCAAGGCGGGCGCACCGATGGGCAAGCCGCGCCTGGCGAGCGAAATACCGTGGCCCGCGCCGGCGGCGACTGTCGCGCCGGCACCCTGACCCTCTCCCGCGAGCGGGAGAGTGGACAACACAGATCTCAGGCCACCACGGTGCCGCTGACTTCACCCAACCCGATACGCACCGCCCCCGCGCGCTCGCACCAGCCGCGCATGACCAGCGTGTCTCCGTCTTCCAGGAAGGTGCGCTTCTCGCCGTTCGGCAGCGTGATCGCCTGCTTGCCGCCCAGCGTCAGTTCCATCAGCGAACCGGCCTCGTCGGGCTTCGGGCCCGAGAGCGTGCCAGAGCCCAGCAGGTCGCCCGGCTGCAGGTTGCAGCCGTTCACCGTGTGGTGCGTGACCAGCTGCGCGGCGGTCCAGTAGGCGGCCTCGGTGGTGTTGCCGCGCGTGAGGCGCGCGGGCGCGATGCCTTCGGCGCGCATCTTCGCAGTCTGCAGCAGCACTTCGAGCGTGATGTCCAGCGCGCCGGCCTCGCGGTTCGACGGCGCATCCAGGTACGGCAGCGGCTGAGGATCTTCCGCGGGCCGCTCGAACCTGGCACGGAAAGGCGCCAGCGCCTCCATCGTCACGATCCACGGCGATAGCGTGCTCGCGAAGTTCTTCGCGAGGAACGGACCCAGCGGCTGGTATTCCCAGGCCTGCAGGTCGCGCGCCGACCAGTCGTTGAGCAGCGTCACGCCGAACAGATGGTCTTCGGCTTCGCCGATGGCGATGGGTTCGCCCAGCGCATTGCCACGGCCGACGAGGAAGCCCAGCTCCAGCTCGTAGTCCAGCCGCTTCGACGGGCCGAAGCTCGGCTCGGCGGCATCGGGCGCCTTGGTCTGGCCCTTCGGGCGCTTGAAGGTCTGCCCGCTCACGCCGATGGACGAGGCGCGGCCGTGGTAGCCGATGGGCACCCACTTGTAGTTGGGCATCAGCGGCTGGTCGGGGCGGAAGAGCTTGCCGATGGTGGTCGCGTGGTGAATGCCCGTGTAGAAGTCGGTGTAGTCGCCGATGCGGCAGGGCACGGTCATCTCCGCATTGGCCTGCGCCAGCAGCGCCTTCGACCATGCGGCCTGCCTGTCGCTGCCTTCGGCGAGGCCCGCGGAGATCGCGGCGCGCAGGGCCTGGCGGTCCTTTGCACTCGCGCTCATCAGCGCGTTCATGTCGTCGGTGTCGACGAGGCCCGCGGCCTTCAGGTCGAGCACCTGGTCGCCGATGGCGACACCGATGCGAAAAGCCTCGCTGCTGCCGGCGCTGCGAAAGCGGCCGAACGGCAGGTTCTGGATCGGGAAGTCGGTGCCGGCTTCGTTGGCCGAGGCGACCCAGCTGCGCAGCTTGGGGTCATGGGTGGCGTTCAGTGCGATGGTCATGGATGTCCTTGGGTTCCGGGTTCTGTGGGCCTCATGGCTTGAATTGATCCTTCAGGCCCGCCCAGCAGTCGGCGTAGTCGGTATCGAGCGCCGGGCTCCTGAGGGCGAAGTTCGTCGGAATGAAGCGGTAGCGGCTCTCGAACATGAAGGCCAGCGTGTTGTCCAGCTTGTGGGGCTTGAGGTCGGCGTGGGTGGCCTTGTCGAAGGCTTCCTCGTCGGGTCCGTGCGGCACCATGCAGTTGTGCAGGCTCGCGCCGCCGGGCTTGAAGCCGCCCGGCTTGGCGTCGTACTCGCCCAGCACCAGGCCCATGAATTCGCTCATCAGGTTGCGGTGGAACCACGGCGGGCGGAAGGTGTTCTCCATCACCATCCAGCGCGGCGGAAAGATCACGAAGTCGCAGTTGGCGGTGCCGGGCGTGTCGCTGGGCGAAGTCAGCACGGTGAAGATCGACGGGTCGGGATGGTCGAAGCTGATCGAGCCGATCACCATGAAATGCGCCGTGTCGTACTTCACCGGCACGAGGTTGCCGTGCCAGGCGACCACGTTGAAGGGCGACTGCCTGGCCGGTGCCTTCCAGAAGCGGCCGCCGAATTTCTTGACGATTTCGTAGGCGCCTTCTTCTTCCTCGAACGCCGCCACGGGGGCCTGGAAGTCCCGCGCATTGGCCAGGCCGTTGGAGCCGATGGGGCCCAGTTCGGGCAGGCGGAAATGCGCGCCGTAGTTCTCGCAGACGTAGCCGCGCGAGAGACCGTCCGGCAGCGCCACCTTGAAGGCCATGCCGCGCGGCAGCACCGCGATTTCCCCGGGCTTCACGTCGAGCACGCCGAGCTCGGTGGTGATGACCAGACGGCCCTGCTGCGGCACGAGCAGCATCTCGCCGTCGGCGTTGACGAAGGCGCGGCGCTCCATCGAGCGGCCCGCCAGGTACATGAGCGAGCCGATGCCCACCTGCGATTCGGCATCGCCGTTCGCCGCCATCGTGTGCATGCCGTCGACAAAGTCGGCTTCGGCCGCGCCGTCCAGCGGCATCGGGTGCCAGCGCATCGGCTCGGGCGGCAGCGCGATCTCGCGGTCGGCACCGGTGGTCCAGTGCGGCTGCGCATAGGGCTGGTAGCGGCCCGACACCACCGAAGGCTGGCGGCGGTACAGCCAGGTGCGGCGGTTCTCGTGGCGCGGCGCGGTGAAGGCGGTGCCCGAGAGCAGCTCGGTGTAGAGGTCGAAGGGCCCGCGCTGCGGGTTGTTGCGGCCTTGCGGCAGGGCGCCGGGCACGGCTTCGGAGGCATGCTCGTTGCCGAAGCCGCTCAGGTAGCGCCGGTCATTGTTGGCGGTGGCTGGGGTCATGGTGTTCGTTCGCTTTCGAAAAACGCGATGGAAGTGGGCGCTCAGCCGGCTCAGCCGGCTCGCGCGGCATCGAAGGCCTCGCGCAGCACGGCGAGCGAGCCGATGTGGTTGGCCAGCACGAGCACAAGGCGCGCGTTGAAGGCGTGGCTTTCCTCGGTGGCCATTCCCTGGTGCGCCTCGATGAGCGCTTCATAAAAATCGTCGGGCGCCTCCAGGTTCGGCGCGGCGATCAGTGGTGTGGGGTGTTGCTGCTGCTGTTGCATGGTGCTGCTCATGACTTTGCCAGTGCGCGGTCGACGGCGGCGCGAACCTTCGCCGCCGTGGGTTGCCGCCAGCGCGCGCACACGTGCTGGTCGGGCCGCAGGAGGTAGACGGTACCCGGTTGCGCGTCGTAGCGCTGCGCGGCGAGTTCCGCGCCGGCACTTGTGCCCTCCACGCGCACGACATGCAGCGGCGCGTCGCTCGCCGCCAGCGCCTGGAGGCTGCGCTCGGCCGCTTCGCCCTGGCCGAACACCAGCGCGGTGAACCGGTGCACATGGCAGGCGCGCAGCAACCAGCCGTCGCTGCCGTCGGCAAGCACCACCGGTGCGTCGGCGGCCGCGGCGCCCGGCACCATCGCGCTATCGAAGGCCTCGGCATCGGGCGTGTTGAGCGGCGAGTCGCGCAGCACCGTGGCCACCGACAGCCGCCCGCTGTTGACCAGCGCGCGCGCGAAGGCGTGGCGCTTCGTCAGCGCCAGCACTGCGTCGCGGAACAGGCGGCTCACCTCGCTCTTGGGCGTGATGAAATCGGTGGCGCGCGTGGAGTTGCGGATGTTCTCGTCGGCCGCGAATTCGCGCTCGCTGGCGTAGCTGTCGAGCAGCGCATCGGGCGCTTCGCCGCTGACCACGGCCGCCAGCTTCCAGGCCAGGTTGTCCGCGTCCTGCACGCCCGAATTGGCACCGCGCGCGCCGAAGGGCGACACGCCGTGCGCCGAGTCGCCCGCGAACAGCACGCGGCCATGCCGAAAGCGCTCCATGCGCTGGCAGGCGAAGGTGTAGACGCTGGCCCAGCCGATCTGGAACTGCACGTCGGCAAAGCCGATGCTGTCGAGCAGCGCGCGTACGCGCGGCGTGATGTTCTCGGGCTTGCGTTCTTCCACGGGGTCGGCGTCCCAGCCGAGCTGGAAGTCGATGCGCCACATGCCGTCGGCCTGCTTGTGCAGCAGCACGCTCTGGCCGGGGTGGAAGGAGGGGTCGAACCAGAAGCGGCGCTCGGTGGGCAGTTGCGCATCCATCGTGATGTCGGCGATCAAAAAGCGATCGCGGAACACGCGTCCCTTGGCCTCCTGGCCCAGCAGTTGCCGCAGGTTGGAGCGCGAGCCGTCGCAGGCGGCGACGTAGCCGGCTTGCAGCTGGTAGTCGCCATCGGGCGTTTCGATGGTGAGCACCGCGCCGTCGTCGCGCTGCGCGATGCCCGTCACCTTGTGGTTCCAGCGCAGGTCGATCAGCGGCAGCGTGGCCGCGCGTTCGACGAGGTAGCCCTCGACGTAGTACTGCTGCAGGTTGATGAAGGCCGGGCGCTCGTGGCCGGGCTCGGGCAGCAGGTCGAAGCGGTAGACCTGCTCGTCATGGAAGAACACCTTGCCCACGTTCCACGACACGCCCTTGTCGACCATGCGGTCGCCGCAGCCCAGGCGGTCGAAGACCTCCAGCGTGCGCTTGGCAAAGCAGATCGCGCGCGAGCCGCTGGAGAGGGTGTTGTCGTTGTCCAGCAGCACGACAGGAACCTGGCGCAGCGCGAGGTCGATGGCGAGCGTGAGGCCGACCGGCCCGGCGCCGACGATCACCACGGGGTGAGGGGCCGGGCTCGCTGCGTCCTGGTCGGGGTGGCGTTTGTAGTCGAAGCGCAGGCTTTGATAGTCGATCACGTTTGTCTCCGTGTCCTGGGTCTTGTCTTTTGCTCCCTCCCCCAGCGGGGGAGGGAGCAAGGCCGATCAGCCTTCCAGCGCCTTCCACATGTCGATGTCCCGCTGCGCCGTCCACACGCGCGGATCGGCATGGCCCGAAGCTTCGTCATACGCCCGGCTCACATCGAACGGCATGCAGTGGTCGAAGATCACCCACTGGCTGTACTTGGGCTTGAGCTTCGCGTAGGTGTCCTTGTAGACGGTGTTCAGGTCGCGGCCGGCCTTCACGCCTTCCTGCACGCTGGCATACACATCGGAGATGAAGTCGCGCGTGCCCGTGAGGCCCTCGGCCACGGCCTCCGGCGTGGTGAGCGCGGCGCCGCGGCCCGGCACCAGCGCGGCGGGCTTGAGCGCGGCGATGTTGTCCAGCGTCTGCGGCCAGTCCTGGAAGTAGGCGTCGCCGGCATAGGGCGTGGCGCCGAACTCCACCAGGTCGCCCGACAGCAGCGTGCGCTCTTGCGGCAGCCAGACGACGGTGTCGCCCTTGGTGTGGCCGCGGCCCAGCTGGATCAGCTGAACCTCGAGCTTGCCCAGCCACAGCGTCATCTTGCCGGTGAAGGTCATCGTGGGCCAGGTCAGGCCCGGGGGCACGGTCTCGACGTTCTGGAACAGGCGCGGGAAGCGGCCGATTTCGCTGGCCTTGTCTTCCTCGCCGCGCTCCACGATCAGGTCGCGCGTGTCCTGGCTCGCCAGGATGTGCTCTGCGCCGTAGCCCGCCGCGCCCAGCACGCGCACCGCGTGGTAGTGGGTGAGCACCACGTACTTGATGGGCTTGTCGGTCACTTCGCGGATGCGGCGCACCACGTCGGCGGCCATGGCGGGAGTGGCCTGGGTGTCGGCGACCAGCACGCAGTCGTCGCCGATCACGATGCCGGTGTTCGGGTCGCCCTCGGCGGTGTAGGCCCAGGCGTGCTCGGAGATCTGGCTGAAGGTGATCTTCTTTTCTTCCATGTCGGCTTGGCTGGCGAACTTCTTGGCTTGGCTCATCGTGTTGTCTCCGGTCTGTGGGGGTGGAAGGTGATTCGTCGGAATCGGATTCGTTGAAATTCGTTTAGAGCAAATGAATTCGCGGATGACGAATTTCTCGCAGTGTAGACCGCGAATCGGTTAATGTCTAATCCCTTCTCCATGAACGAACGATCGGCAGGCCTCGTGACCCAAGCGACCAAGGACTCCAGCCCCACCCCCGACACCCCCGAGAGCCCTGAGACCGACCGCGCCGCCCAGCGCGGCATCCAGAGCATCGAGGTCGGCGGCCAGCTGCTGCGCGCGCTGGTGCACCACGGCCGCCCGATGGCGCTGAAGGACCTGGCGCGCGAAGCCGACATGACGGCCGCCAAGGCGCATCCCTACATGGTGAGCTTCGGGCGGCTCGGGCTCATCGAGCAGGACCGCGCCAGCGGCCACTATCTGCTCGGGCCACTGGCCTTGCAACTGGGGCTCATCAGCCTGCAGCAGGCCGACCCGGTGCACATCGCCACCCCGCTGATCGGCACGCTGGCGCAGCAGACCGGGCACACGGTGGCGCTGGCGGTGTGGGGTGCGCGCGGCGCCACCATCGTCCGCACGGCCGAGTCGCCTTCGCCGGTGCACGTCAACATGCGGCACGGCACGGTGTTCTCGCTCACCAACACGGCCTCGGGCCGCATCTTCGCGGCGTACCTCGATGCTGACGCGGTGCGCCAACTGCTCGAGGAAGAGCGCCAGCGCCAGAAGCAACGCAAGGGCGCCGCCGAGCCCGCGCCGCCGGCCGGCATGCCGCCGGTGCAGCCGCTGCCTTCGTGGAGCGACTTCGAGCAGCAACTGAAGGAAGTGCGCGAACACGGCATCAGCCGCTCCGACGGCGAGGTGATCCAGGGCGTGAGCGCCATGGCCGCGCCGGTGTTCGACCACACCGGCGCCATCGTGCTTGCGGTGACCGCCATCGGCCCGGCCGGCATCTTCGACACGGCATGGGACGGCGAAATCTCGCGCGCACTGCGGGCTTGCGCAGGCACCGTATCGCAGCGCCTGGGCGCGAGCGCCGCGGGGCCTTCCGAGCTTCGAAAACCATAGCGGCGATCAGGGCCGGCGCCCCTTTCGCGCCGGTCCGGGTGGTACCCTCCGGCGCGCCGCCGCACAGGGTTTGCGATGCGGCGTTGGCGCGGGGGATCGATCCGATCGCCGCAATCGCAACCGGGCAGGAAAAGCAAGTGGCACCCAGCAGTTCCACGCCGAGTGACAAAGAGGTGATGGCGCGCACCCTGCGCAAGACGCGCGCCTTCGCCAATTGGTCGCCGATGGCACTGAGCCTGCTGCTGGCATCGTCCAGGTTGTGTTGGCATGCGCGCGGCGACTCGCTCTCGGCCCCGGCGAAGTCGCCCGAGATCTTCGTGATCGTGACGGGGCATGCGGTTCAGTTCGAGACATCGCCGCAAGGCATCCGGTTGCATTGGGCGCTTCGCGGCCCCGGACAGCTCCTGGGCTTCATCGGCATGCTGGCCTTCGAAGAAAGCCGCCGCGAATACGTTGCCAACGACGAGGTTGTCGCCGTTCACATGCCGGGCCAGCTGTTCTTCGACCTGCTCGACAGCGACCCCGGGCGCTGGAAAGACCTGGGGCGCATGCTGCTGCAGCAAGAGCGCGAGCAGATCGACCTGGTGTTGGGCCAGATCGTGGGCGAGCTGTCGCGCCGCCTGGCCAGCACCGTCAAGCAACTGGCCGCGCTCCACGGCATTCGCGCCAGCAGCGAAAGCGCCACCCACTTGCGATTGACGCAAAAGGACCTGGCAGGCTTGTTGCGCGTGAGCCGCCAATCCGTGAACAAGGAGCTGACCGCCTGGGACGCCGCCGGCGTGATCAAGCTGAAATTCAACGCGATCGTGATCCTCGATGAAGCTGCGCTGACAAGAATTTCCTGCGCCGCCGCGCTGTCCGACGGGGGACATGCGGCGTGACCGCCATTCGAAACACTGCCGCCGATACCGTGTCGATGGAAAACGCCTTGCGGATGAATCCGGCGTTCTCGCAGTGGCCCCGCGACGCTATGGCTCGGCTGCTCGCTTCTTCGAGAACAGGCCGCCATGCGGCCGGTACCGTTTTTCTGAACGAGCTGCGCGAGAAGACAGAGACTTTTCTCGTTGTTTCCGGGGAGGCGATGCTCACCCTGGTCTCCCGCGACGGCGATCAGTTCGACGTGATGATCTTAGGCCCCGGCATGCTGATGGGAATGGCGCAGATGTTCAGCGGACCGACGCGGGCCGCCCTCGCCTACAGGGCGCACTCCGATGTCGTGGCGATCCACATGCCGACCCGGTTGATCGTGGAAGCGCTCGATGAGCAGCCCGTGCTCTGGAAAGACATGATGTTCATGATGACGCGCCAGAGCGCGGCGCAAGTCCGCACGGTGAGCAGCCAGATCGCGGGTTCGCTGCGGCAGCGTGTGGCGGCAACCGTCGACCGGCTGGCCGCGCTTTACGGAACGAGCGTTGCGGGTGAATCTTGCGTTCGGCTGCGGGTATCGCAGGCAACCCTGGCCACGCTGCTGCAGGCGAACCGACAGGCGGTCCACAGGGAGCTCAAGGCCATCGCGGCCTCCGGCGCGATCGACCTGGCCTACAAGGCCATCGTGGTGAAGGACTTCGAAATGCTCAGGTGCCATGCGGTTGAAGCGCGTTCTGCAAGCAATGAGGGCGCGGCTGGCAGTTGGTAGACAGTCCGCCCTGAACAATCGCAGGTTGTGGCCTGCTTCGTACATCACAGCGTGTAGCGCGCGTGCAAGGTTTAGAGCTTGTTCCTGGCCTTTGTGCGCTGCGTCCAACCTCGTCAGAAACCGCAGCGAAACATCGTTCTACGCGGCATTCCAGCGCAAATTGCGCACCAGCTCCGAATAAAAATATTCCGCTATATCAGCGGATTAAATATTGTTTAGATTGGATGGCCGCGCAGGCAACCAAATTGGCCTGCAACACGGTGCTGTCCAAGGTGGATCGGCCTTGGAATTTGAATTTAATCGCTTCAAGAGCAGGGGTGCCGTATTTCCCATTTTTTGGCTTGCGGGTAGTTGAAGTTCGATAACACCGGCAGGCAAGCCATGTTTTCGGTGAATAAAAATCAAAATAAAGCAAAACAGAACTTGTTAAATTTCCAGCAATGGAAATCACTCGATTTGGCATTTTCCTCAGCTTGGATTGGCGATCAACTCGTGAAATATGTCACGACCATTCGCGAACGATGTGCTGGCGCCATCGACTTCAACACGCATGCTGCCGGCCGCCAAATCAATGCCCCACCAAGGTGCAGGTCGTGTATGGATCGCTGGCGGCCCAATCGCAAAAAAATACACATGGTTGAAAAGGATTGCATGCAAACATGTGCAATTGTTTTGGAAGGGCTGTAAATATTTCTTCCAGAAAGTCGCAATCTTGACATCTGAACCCATGCACTTTTTTGTAAGTGGATAGATTCCATCTGGCTGTCGGGTTGCTGCGACAAGGGAGGGGCGAAAGCGCCTGTCGCAGCGGGCGATGGGGATGCTTGTGAAGCGTTCGGACACCTTGGGTGCGATCAGGGGCGCGTTGAAACGGCCACGCAAGCGGCTACCGACAATCCGCGAATATTTTCAGAAAATTGCTTATATAAAGATAATGATTCCAAGAGAGTTGTGCGAATCGCCAGCGTTGGCTGACAAAGAAAAAATGCTTTTTGTGGCGTTGGTGGATGGGAATCTGGTGAGAAGAAATTCCTTGCGCCAGCAACTGGACGCCCTGGGTTGCGCATCGCTGATCTTCGATTCCCCGTGTGAGTTGATCGCGACGCAGCGCGATCTGGGGGCGGTGTGCTGCATGATCGTCGCGCTCCAGGGCGACGACATCCAATCGAAGATCCAGGCCGTCATGGAGAGGTACGACTCGCCGATGCTGCTGGTCACCTCCCAGGACAGCTATTCGACCCTGTCGTTGCTGGAGCAATCGTTCATCAATTCCAAGAAAGTCGACGTCATCCACGACTCCTGCAGCAGGCACGAACTGAATTGGCGGCTGCAGCTCCTGAAAAAGAACGCAAACAGCATTTCCGCCGGTGCCGGCTTTTTCAACTACGGCATCTACAGCTTCGACATCAAGAGACGGCAAGCCTGGGCGGGATCCGAAAAAATCCCCCTGCGGCCCCTGGAGTTCGAACTCGCGCTCGAGCTTTTCCGGAACATCAATTCGGTATTGACCAGGGAAAAGCTCTACGCCCTGCTCTGGAACGAGCCTTCGAGCTCGGTCAAATCGAGAAAGCTCGATGTCTGCATTTCCAATGTGCGAAAGAAAATGAACCTCGATGCAGACAGGGGTTTCCTGCTGAAGTCGATCTACGGCACAGGCTACGAATTGAGTTCGCTGTACTTCTGAACAGCGGCCCGGCGCAGCGGGCGATCAGCCTTTCTTGCCGCCCAGCAGCACCAGCGCACCGCCCACCACGATGGCCGCCACGCCGGCCCAGGCGGGGAAGTTGACGGTTTCCTGCTCCTTGACCGAGAACTCCAGCGGGCCGAGCTTGGCCTGGTGGGTCTCCTTGGTGAAGCTGAAGCTGCCGAGCGCGAGGGCCGCGACGCCCGCCACGATCAACAGGATGCCAACGATGCGTGTTGCGTTCATGGGTCGGTTCTCCTCGATGGTTGTTTGTTGCGGCGGACCGCGTTCGGCGGCAGCTTAGCGCTGCGGTTGAGTTTGCGGCTGCAATTGCAGCCGATCCATCCACTGCACCAGCTCGGCCACGGCCGTGTCGCTGGCCGCGACCAGCGCCTTCACGCCGCCAGGCGCATCGGCGCTGGGCGCGGGCCGGCGCACTGTGAAGGTCCTCTGGCCCAGCACGCGGTCGCCGCCGGGAGTGCCGCGGATCAGCGTGGCACGCAATCGCACCAGGCCCACGCTGCTGCTGGCCGAATCGAAGTAGTGGCTGAACTCGTCCAGCGAGATGCGCAGGGTGTCGGGCACCTCGCCTTTGCTTCGCGCAATGGTGGCGCTTTCTTCGGGGCCGAGCACGGTGCGGCGCTCGGCCAGCGTGTCGCGCAGGCGCTGGCGCAGCAGTTGCGCGGGTGGCTGGCTCCAGCGCGACTGCCCGTAGGGGCGCAGCTCGTTGGCGTCCGCGTACCCCAGGCGATAAAGGATCTGCGTGCCGTCCAGCCGGGTGTTGCTTTCGAACTCGGCCAATGCCAGGGTCGGCAGCGGCGCCGCTGCAGGCGCGGGCGCGGCGGCGACCAGCCCGGGGCCGAAGTCGTACAGCGCCGCGCGCGCGGGCTTGTCGGGCAGCGCGCCGCAGCCGGCAAGCACTGCGGCAAAGCCGATGCCCGCGAGAACCGCAGCGAGGGAGTGGGTGTTTGTCTTCATGCTCATCACCTTCGATCAAGGACGCGCGGCCGGCGCGGAGAAACCCGGCTCGCCCGGACCGGCCGCGGCGCCGCCGTTGCCGAACAGCAGCGATTGCGGGTTGTCGTTGATGCTGTCGGCCGCGCGGCCCAGCCGGCGCACCGCGCGCGAGGTGTCGTCGGCCACGCGGTTCACGCGCGGCAGCGTGGCGCTGTTGAACGAGTCCACCGCCTGCGCCAGCGCCTTGGTGCCGTCGCTCAGCCGCTCGACCGGGCCGTCGGCCGCATTCAGCCGGCCCACGGTGGTGTTGAAGTTGTTGGCCACGCGCGAGACGTCGCCCGCCGCCTTCTTCACCGAGCCCAGCGTCTCGGGCATCGCGGCCAGCGTCGGGTTCAGGCCGGTCTTGACGGTGGTGTCCAGCGTCTTGAGCAGCGTGTTGGCGCTGGACGAGGCGGCCGCGATGCTCTCCAGCGCGTCGGCCGCGCGCTTTTGGTTGGCGTCGCCCAGGAGTGCGTTGGCGCGCTTGGTCACTTCTTCCACCTGGTTCAGGATGGCCTCGCCGCGGTCCTGCAGCTGCGCCAGCATCGAGGGCTTGAGCGGAATGCGGGGCGGCTCGTCGTCGTTGGGCTTGAGGGCGACGTTCGATTCGCCCTTGTCGTCCAGCGCGATGAACGCCAGGCCGGTCACGCCCTGGTAGCTCAGCGTGGCAAAGCTCGAGGTGGTGAGCGGCACGCGCTCGTCGACCGTGATGCGCACCCGCACGTTGCCCTTGACCTTGGGGTCGAAGTCGATGGACGCCACCTTGCCCACCGCGATGCCGCGGTAGCGCACCATCGCCTGCGGCTGCAGGCCGCTGACCGCGTCGCGGGTGGACAGCTCATACACGTTGCGCACGGTGTTGTCGCGCGTGAACCAGATCAGAAGCGCCACCAGCACGGCGACCAGGCCGAGCACGAAGGCGCCTGCGGCGAGGGCATGGGCTTTGTTTTCCATGGGGTGTGTACCTACCTTTCAGCGCGCCGCGGCTTCGGGCCGAGGCGTGTGTTGTTGCGTGGCGGGCCTGTCGTGCAGCGCCTCCAGGGCGCGTTGCCCGCGCCCGCCCAGAAAGTATTCGTGGATGAAGGGATGCGGGTAGGCGATGACCTCGCGCGCCGTGCCGCTCACGATGACCTTCTGGTCGGCCAGCACCGCGATGCGGGTGCTCAGGTCGAACAGCGTGTCCAGGTCGTGCGTGACCATCACCACCGTCAGGCCCAGCTCGCGATGCAGGCCGCGCAGCAGGTTGCAGAAGCTGTCGGAGGCCTCGGGGTCCAGGCCGGCCGTGGGTTCATCGAGCAGCAGCAGCGGTGGGTCCATGATGAGCGCGCGCGCCAGCGCCACGCGCTTGATCATGCCGCCCGACAGGTCCGACGGGCTCTTGTTGGCATGCTGCGGCTCCAGCCCCACCATCTGCAGTTTCACGAGCGCCGCGTGGCGGATCAGCTCGTCGGGCAGCAGCTTCAGTTCGCGCAGCGGAAAGGCGATGTTCTCCAGCACGCTGAAGGCCGAGAACAGCGCGCCGTGCTGGAACAGCATGCCCACGTTGGCCGCGCCAGAGGCGCTGAGTTCGCCGGGCTGCTGCCCCAGCACCTCGACCACGCCGCGCGAGGGCTTCTCCAGCCCGAGCATCTGGCGCAGCAGCACCGTCTTGCCGGTGCCCGAGCCGCCCACCAGCGAGAGCACCTCGCCGCGGTCGATGTGCAGGTCGAGGTCGCGGTGCACCACCTGATCGCCGTCGGGGTTCTTGAACACCGTCCAGAGCTTGCGGATGTCGACGACGGTGGCGTCGGCGCTGTTGTTCATGGCGGTATTCATCCCCGGAACCCGATGCCCTTGAACAGCACCGCGAACAGCGCGTCCACCAGGATCACCGCGGTGATCGACGTCACCACCGACGAGGTGGTGCCGCGCCCCAGGCTCTCGGTGTTGGGCTTGACCTTCATGCCGAAGTAGCAGCCGATCAGCGCGATCAGGATGCCGAACACCGCCGACTTGGCCATCGCGAGCCACAGGTTGGCAATGGGCACCGCGCGCGGCAGCGCCGAAAGAAAGTACGCCGGAGAAATGTCGAGCGCCGCATCGGCCGCGAGCATGCCGCCCAGGAGCGCCGCCATCGAGGTCCAGAGGCTGATGAGCGGCATCGCGATCGCCAGCGCCAGCACGCGCGGCATCACCAGGCGAAAGCCGTGCGGGATGCCCATCACGCGCATCGCGTCGAGCTCTTCGGTCACCCGCATCACGCCGATCTGCGCGGTGATGGCCGATCCCGAGCGTCCCGCGATCAGCACGGCCGCCAGCACCGGCCCCAGCTCGCGCACCAGCGAGAGCCCGAGGATGTTGACCACGAAGGCTTCGGCGCCGTAGTTGCGCAGCTGCTGCGAGATCAGGTAGGCCAGCACCACGCCGATCAAGAGGCCCACCAGCGCCGTGATGTGCAGCGCCGTGGCGCCGAACTGATAAAGATGCCCCGAAAAATCGCGCCAGGGCGCGCGGTGCGGCGCGCGGATGAGCGTGCCGACGTCGATGGCCAACTGGCCGATCAGCCCCACGAAATCGCGCGCCACGACCATGGCGCGCGGCCCGTTGTGCGAGAACGCGCGCAGGCGGTCGGCCAGCGTCTTGGGCGGCTCCTCGGGCGTGGCGACGGTGTATTGCGCCACGTGATCGAGCACCGCCTTTTGCTGCGCTTCCATCTCCAGTGTGGCGGGCCATTCGTGGCGCCAGTGCTCCCACAGCAACTGGGCGCCGATGTGGTCCAGCTGTTCGATGGGGCGCAGGTCCCAGGCGCGGTCGTCGGCGGGCGGCGCGGCCGCGAGGCTCTTGGACAGCGCCTGCCAGGCGGGCAGCGACGACATCCCCAGCGCGGTCCAGCGGCCACTGGCCACCGTCCACTGCCGGCCTCCCTGCTCTTGTTGCGCTACACGCGGCGACACGCTGTCGGCGGCTTGGGCGTCGGCAGTCGAGGTGGCGGAGGGCATGGGCGGATGAGAAGGAAAGTAAACAAAAACTTGGGTTCCAGGGTTCGCGCATCGTAACCGCGTGCATCGGCAGCTCGTGTGCGCCGCACGCCTCATTCACGTAGGGCGGCGCGCTGCTTCAGCTGGCCTTCAGTTCCAGGCCTTGACCATGGCATCCCAGGCGCTGGCGATCACGGGCTCGTCGCGCCGGGCCGCCAGCGAGACGAAACGCAGTGCGCAGTCCAGCTGCACCCGGTCGGCCATCACCAGGCCATGGGCCTGGCATTCGCGGATCGCAATCGAGTCGCGCACCAGGCTCAGGCCAATGCCGGACTTCAGCAGGTCCAGCATCGAGGCCTCCTGGTCGACCAGCGCCACGCGCCGCGGGGTCAGCCCCAGCGGCGTGAACACCCGCTCCAGCATCCGGTGGTGCGCCGATTCGGGCGGTGTTGCGAGCCAGGGCAGGGCGGCCAGCGCCTTCCAGTCGCGGCCCAGCACCTGCGGGCCCCAGCCGGCGGGCGCAACCACGCGGTAGGTGAAGCGGGCGAGCGTGCGTACCGAGAGCGTGGCGTTCTCGCGGTCGTCCTCGCCCGGGTCCAGGTGAAAGCCCACGTCCAGGTCGCCGCGCAGCAACTGGGCGAGCACGCTGCCGCTCATGCCGTGGCGCAGCTCGGTCTCGATCTGCGGCGCGGCCTCGACCAGCTCGCGCAGGAACACGCCCAGCCGCGTGAACTCGGGGTCGAGGATGGTGCCGATGCGCAGCGCCCCGCGCACCGTGCCCTGGAGCTTGCGCGCCGCCTGCTGCAGGTCGCCCACGGCGGCCAGCACCCGCTCTGCCTGCGGCAGCATCGCCGCCCCGTCGGCCGTGAGCGCCAGGCCGTGCGGTGTGCGGGTGAAGAGCACCAGCCCGGTCTCCTCGGCCAGTCGCTTGAGCTGCAGGCTCACCGCGGGCTGCGTGAGGTGCAGCCGCTCGGCCGCGCGCGAGACGTTGCCCTCCCTCGCCGCGAGAACGAAGGCGCGCAGAATCTGCAGGTCGATGGCGGCGGTGGTCATATAAGTTCGATTTATAAGCCAATGGCGCCGAAATCATTGGCCTTTGCTTCGAAGAGCAGGCTAAATTGCCGCCCGGAGATCGCATCAGGCCCATGAATCTCTGAAATACCGCGCGCAAGACACAGACATCCGGAAAAAACAAGAACCATGCGAGACAACGACAACACCTTCGACTACATCATCATCGGCGCCGGCACCGCGGGCTCGCTCATCGCCAACCGCCTGAGCGCCGACAAGAAAAAACGCGTGCTGCTCATCGAAGCCGGCCGCCGGGACGACTACCACTGGATCCACATCCCGGTCGGTTATCTCTACTGCATCGGCAACCCGCGCACCGACTGGCTCTACAACACCGAGCCCGATGCGGGCCTCAACGGCCGCGCCCTGCGCTATCCGCGCGGCAAGACGCTGGGCGGTTGCTCCAGCATCAACGGCATGATCTACATGCGCGGCCAGTCGCGCGACTACGACCAGTGGGCCCAGCTCACCGGCGACGACGACTGGCGCTGGCAGAACGTGCTGCCGGCCTTCAAGAAGCACGAAGACTTCTACCTCGGCGCCGACGAGATGCACGGCGCGGGCGGCGAGTGGCGCGTCGAGAAGCAACGCCTGCGCTGGGACATCCTCGACGCGTTCGCCGATGCCGCCGTGCAGGCCGGCGTGCCGCACACCACCGACTTCAACCGCGGCAGCAACGAAGGCGTGGGCTACTTCCAGGTCAACCAGAAGAACGGCTGGCGCTGGAACACCGCCAAGGCGTTCCTGCGGCCCACCTGCTACGGCCGTCCCAATTTCGAGCTGTGGACCGGCGCGCAGGTCTCGCGCCTGCTGTTCGAAACGCAGGAAGACGGCACCCGACGCTGCACCGGCGCCGAGGTGTGGAACGGTTCCGAGATGACCACCGCGCGCGCCGAGCGCGAAGTGATCCTCTGCGCGGGCGCCATCGGCTCGCCGCAGATCCTGCAGCTCTCGGGCGTCGGCCCGGCCGACTTGCTGCGCCAGCACGGCATCGACGTGGTGCTCGATGCGCCCGGCGTCGGCGCCAACCTGCAGGACCATCTGCAGATCCGCGCGGTCTACAAGATCGACGGCGCGCCCACGCTCAATGTGCTCGCATCGTCGATGGTCGGCAAGGCGAAGATCGGGCTTGAGTATTTGCTGAAACGCAGCGGCCCGATGAGCATGGCGCCCTCTCAGCTGGGCGCCTTCACGCGAAGCTCCGACGCCTACGAATGGCCGAACCTCGAGTACCACGTGCAGCCGCTGTCGCTCGATGCCTTCGGCGATCCGCTGCACAGCTTTCCGGCCTTTACCGCGAGCGTGTGCAACCTCAACCCGACCAGCCGGGGCTCGGTGCGCATCAAGAGCAAGCGCTTCGAAGACGCGCCCGCCATCGCGCCCAACTACCTGAGCACCGACGAAGACCGCAAGGTCGCGGCCGACTCGCTGCGCGTGACCCGCCGCATCGCCGCGCAGCCCGCGCTTGCGAAGTACAAGCCCGAGGAGTGGAAGCCCGGCGTGCAGTACCAGTCCGACGAAGACCTAGCGCGCCTGGCCGGCGACATCGCCACCACCATCTTCCATCCGGTCGGCACCACGAAGATGGGCGCCGACGGCGACCCGATGGCGGTGCTCGATGCGAAGCTGCGCGTGCGCGGCATCCAGGGCCTGCGGGTGGTCGATGCGGGCGCGATGCCGACGATCACGAGCGGCAACACCAACAGCCCCACGCTGATGATGGCGGAGAAGGCCGCGGGCTGGATCGTCGAAGCCAACCGCTGAGGCGGAGCCGGCAGCGCGGCGTCGGCTTGCTCCCTCCCCCTCTGGGGGAGGGCTGGGGTGGGGGCACGCGGCCTTTGCACAAGCAGCGCCTTCCCCGGCGCCGCGAGCCCCCATCCCAACCTTCCCCCGGAAGGGGAAGGAGCAAGGCAGGCTCAGCGTTCAATCGTCTTGTTCCAGCGCGAATTCCACGCCGGCCGGTTCGCATTGATGCTTTCCCAGTCGATGGTGATCGCGGTCTTCATCCACTTGTTGACGTCCGCCACCTGCGTCGCGCCTTCGCCCACGGCGGGCGCCTTCGGGTTGGTCGGGATCTGCGCGCCGTACTGAAGCACGTTGGCCTGCGCGAGCGGGCTCAGCAAAAACTCGGCGAGCTTTTGCGAGAGCTCGGGCTCGCTGTTGTTGGCGATCACGCACTGGCCCACCATCAGCACCACCGCGCCTTCCTTGGGCGGCGCGTACTCGACCGGAATGCCCTTGGTCTTGAGCGCGGCCACCGCCGTGGGCGTGAGCGGGAAGATCGCCGCCTCGCCGGTCTGCACCATCTCCGAGAGCTTGGCCGAGCTGGGGATGTACTCCAGCACGTTGGGCCCGATGGTGGTGGGCCAGGCCTTGAAGCCGGGTTCCACGTTCTTGTCGTTGCCGCCCTGGATGCGGTTGAACATCAGGAAGCCGTGCAGTCCGAACGAAGACGACGACATCGACTGGAACACCACCTTGCCCTTGAACTTGGGATCGGCCAGGTCCATCCACGAGGTGGGCGCGGCCCAGCCCTTTTCCTTGAACATCTTGGTGTTGTAGGCCAGGCCCGTCATGCCAAGGCTCACGCCACTGGCCATGTCGCCCTTGAAGCGCGCAGCCGGGTAGATGTCGTTGAGCGAGGGGTTGGGCCGCTGCTTCTCGCACAGGCCCATGCCGATGGCGCGCACCATGATGCCGTCGTCCAGGAACATCACATGCATCTGCGGGCGGTCCTTGTTGGCCTGCGCCTTCGCCAGGATGTCCGACGAGGTGCCGGGCACCACCACCACCTTGGCGCCGTAGAGCTTCTCGAAGGCCGGGAACACGTACTGTGTGTATGCCTTCTCCATGGTGCCGCCGTTCATGCCGATGTAGAGCGTCTTGGTCTGCGCGCCCGCGGTGGCGCCGGCTGCCAGCACCGCAACGGCCGCCGCACCCTGCAAGGTCCGGCGAAGTGAGAAGAAGCAGATCTTCTGGAAACGGGACATGGTATTTTCCTTTCAGGGTGAGGGGATGGATTCGTTGTCTTGCACAAGAAAGCGGTCGATGGAGAAAGCGTCGATCGGCGTGCTGCTGCGTCCGTCGCGCACCAGCTCGGCCAGCACCTCGCCGGCGCCGGGACCGATCTGGAAGCCCGCACCCGAGAAGCCGAAGCCGTGAAAGAGGCCGGGCGTGGTGCGGCTGGGGCCGAGCACTGGCTGGCGGTCGGGCAAATAGCCCTCGGTGCCGCTCCAGCTGCGAATGAAATGCGCCTGGCGCAGCGCGGGCAACAGCTCGATGGCCTGCGCCGCGAGCATGGCGATGGCATCGCTGCCGGCGCGCGCGCGGTCGGCATCGACCGCGATGCCCGCGCCGCCGCCGAGCACCAGATTGCCCCGCGCCACCTGCCGGCCGTAGATGCCGCCGCCCTCTACACCGAGGCTCCAATCCATGAAATGCGGCACCGGCTCGGTCACCACCATCACGGGGTTGCCCGAGCGCAGCGGCACGGCTTCGTCGAACTCGGCGGCGATGGGGCCGGACCATGCGCCCGCGCAGTTGAGCAGCACCGGCGCATGCACTTCGAGCGCATGGCCCGAGCGCAGCATGAACATCGCGCCGTCGTGCATCACCTCGTCGACCTGGTGGCGCTCGAAGATCTGCGCGCCCGCGCGCTGCGCCGCGAGCGCGAAGGCGGGCGACACCAGCCGGGGATTGGCCTGCCCGTCTTCCACGCAGAGCGAACCGCCCACCGCGCGCGGGCCGAGCCAGGGGCAGCGCTCGCGCAGGCGGGCGGCGGAGATCAATTCCAGGCCCAGATCGAAGTCCAGGCTCTGCGCGCGGTAGCGTTCCAGCGAGGCCATGTCGGCTTCGCTGCGCGCGATCTTGAAGTGGCCCGAGCGCAGGTACTCGCCGTCGGTGCCGATCAGCGATGGCAGGCGGCCCCAGATGCGGTGCGCGCGTTGTGCAAGCGGCAACTGGCTCAGCGGCCGCCCCTGGCGCCGCACGCCGCCGAAGTTCACGCCGCTGGAGCGCGAGCCGCAGAGGTCGCGCTCCAGCAGCGCGACGCCGATGCCCATCTGCCGCAGCGCGAGCGCGGCCGACGCGCCGACGATGCCGCCACCGACGATGGCGACATCGGTGCGCAGCGTCTTGATCGAGCTCACGCGCCTGCTCCTTCGGTGGCCGCGTGGGAGACCAGGTCAATCGGAATCGGCTTGATCGGCGCCTGACCGCGCAGCCGGCCCACCTGCTGCAAAGGCTGACCGGTGGCGTGCGCGAGGATCTCCGCAGCCGCCACGCCGCACATGCGGCCCTGGCAGCGGCCCATGCCGACGCGCGACAGGGCCTTCAGACGGTTCATCTCGTCGGCGCCGTTGACGGCGACGGTCTGGCGCAGCGTGCCGGCCGTGATGTTCTCGCAGCGGCAGACGACGAGATCGTCGGACGCGTTCGCGGCCCAGTCCTGCGGGAGCGGAAAGGCGCGTTCCAGCCCGCGCCTGAAACCCGTGAGCCCTTGAAGCTTGCGTTCGAGCGCATCGGCGCGCGAGGCATCGACGGCCACGCCCCGGTCCGCAAGCAGCGCGAGGGCGGCGCGTTCGCCAGCCCACTCGGCGGCATCGGCGCCCATGATGCCGGCTCCATCACCCGCGAGGTACACGCCTTCGACGCTGGAGCGGCCAGCGGCATCGCGCACCGGCAGATGGGCACGGTGCATCGGCGCGAACTCGAAGCGGCAGCCGAGCAGGTCGGCCAGTTGGGTTTCGGAGCGCAGTGCGTAGCCGAAGCCGACGGCGTCGCAGGCCAGCGTGCGTTCTTCACGGCCGTCGTGCCATGCAACGCCGGTGACGCGGCATGCGCCGTCATCGCCGATCACGCGCAGCGGACGCACGCCGCTGTGCAGCGGCACACCGTGCGCACGCAGCCACGCGACGAAATACACGCCCTTCGCGAACACGGCGGGCTGGCGCAGCATCGCGGGCGTCGCGGCGATCTGGTCTGCAAGGCGCGCGGTGTCGAGCACGGCCGCGACCTTCGCGCCGGCCTTCGCGTACTGGTAGGCCACGAGGTACAGCAGCGGCCCCGTGCCCATGAACACCACGCGCTCGCCGATGGCGCAGCCCTGGAACTTGAGCGCCACCTGCGCGCCGCCCAGCGTGTAGACGCCGGGCAGGGTCCAGCCCGGCACGGGCAGCACGCGGTCGGTCGCGCCCGTCGCGACGATCAACGCGCCGTGCGGCAGACGCGTCGTGGTGCGCGTCGGGTTGTGCAGCACGTCGAGCACGCCGCCTTGCGCGTTCCACACGAGACTGTCGGGGCGGTAGTCGATGCGATCGCGCAAGGCATCGAAGGCCTCGTGCACCGCGTTCGCACGCGATGCTTCGAAACCGTAGAGCGTGGCCGCGGTGCGCTGGATGAAATTGGCGGGCGGGCGGCGGTAGATCTGGCCACCGGCGCGCGAGGCCTCGTCGATCACGATGGGCCGCAAGCCGTGCGCCACCAGCGCCTCTGCCGCACGCACGCCGGCCGGCCCGGCGCCGACGATCACGGGTCGAAGCTCGGCATCCGTCATGCGCCGCTCCGCCCGGTGACAAGCGCCATGCCTGGCGCGATGAAGGTGGCGCAGGCGCGCAGGCGCTCGCCTTCGGCGGTGGCGATCCAGCAGTCCTGGCAGGCGCCCATCATGCAGAAGCCGGCGCGCGGCGTGTCGCTGAATTCGTTGCGGCGCAACTGGCTGGCCTGCGTGAGCACGGCGGTGAGCACCGTGTCGCCTGCGAGCGCCGAGGCCGGCTCGCCATCGAGCGTGAAGGCCACCGCAGCTCGGCCGGTTTCGGCCACGCGATGCAGCAGTGCGCGGGATGCGTTCGATGTCATCTACTTGCGCCCCACCAGCACGCGGTCCAGCCCGTAGAGCCGGTCCAGGATCACCATCGCCACCGCGGTCACCGCCACCATCAGCGCCGAGACTGCCGCCATCAGCGGATCGATCGACTCGGTCGCATACATGTACATGCGCACCGGCAGCGTCACCGTGCTGGGCGAGGTCACGAAGATCGACATCGTCACTTCATCGAAGCTGTTGATGAAGGCGAGCATCCAGCCGCCGGTGACACCCGGCAGGATCATCGGCAGCGTGATGCGCCGGAACACCGTCGCCTGGCTCGCGCCGAGCGAAAGCGCGGCCTGCTCGGCGCTGCGGTCGAAGCCCACGAGCGCGGCCACCACGAGGCGCAGCGTGTAGGGCGTGACGATCAGCGCATGCGCCATCACCAGCCAGCCGAAGCTGCCCGTGCCGCCCACCAGCGCGAACAGGCGCAGCAGCGCCACGCCCAGCACCAGGTGCGGAATGATCAGCGGCGACAGGAACAGCGCGTTGAGGAAGTCGCGCCCCGCAAACTCGTAACGCGTGATCGCCAGGCCCGCCGGCACCGCCAGCAGCGTGGCGATGGTGGCCGAGGCCAGCGCGAGCCACAGGCTGTTCCAGAACGACTGCATGAAGTCCGGGTGCGCGAACACCGCGGCAAACCAGCGCAGCGAGAAGCTGGTGGTCGGAATGGTCAGCGTGTTTTCGGGCGTGAACGCGACGATGCACACCACCAGCAGCGGCGCCAGCATGAAGGTGATGACCAGCGCGTTGAACGCGAGGGCGAAGGGGCCGTTCTTGCTCATATGGTCACCCGAGCGCTTTCTTGTAGCGGCCTTCGATGAGGCGGTTGTAGCTGAGCATGACGATAAGGTTCGCGGCGAGCAGCGTGAGGGCAATCGCAGCTCCGAGCGGCCAGTTCAGTTCGCTCAGGTACTCGTCGTACACCACCGTCGCAACCATCTTCAGGCGGCGCCCGCCGAGCAGCCCCGGAATCGCGAACGAACTCGCGGCCAGGCCGAACACGATCAGGCTGCCCGAGAGGATGCCCGGCATCACCTGCGGCAAGACGATGCGCCGCAACGTGGTGAACGGCGAGGCCTTGAGTGAGAGCGCCGCGTTCTCGACACCGGGGTCCAGCTTCTGCAGCGAGGTCCACACCGGGATCACCATGAAGGGCAGCATCACGTGGACCAGCGCGACGATCACCGCGATCTCGGTGTAGAGCATCTTCACCGGCCCGATGCCCACGAGGCCGAGCAGCGAATTGACCGCACCCTCGGGGCCGAGCAGCATGCTCCAGCCGAAGGCGCGCACCACCACCGACACCAGCAGCGGCGCGAGCACCACCAGCAGCAGGATCGAGCGCCACGGGTTGCGCATGCGGCTGAGCACGTAGGCCTCGGGGGCGCCGATGACGATGCAGATCAGCGTGACCAGCGCCGAGATCCAGAAGGTGCGCCAGAAGATGCCGTGGTAGTACGAGTCGGTGAACACATGCGCGTAGTGGTCGAGCGTGAACTCGCCGGCCTTCGGCCCGGTGGCGGGGTCGTACACGTTGAACGACAGCACCGCGGTGAGCAACAGCGGCACCAGCAGCAGCGCAATGAAGAGCAGCAGCGCCGGGCCTGACAGCCACCACGGCGCGGCCTTGTTCTTGATGCCGCTCATGCCGCAACCGCTTCCTCGGCTGGCAACAGGCGCGTGCAGTGCGCGGGCCAGTCGATGCCCACGGCATGGCCTTCGTCCAGCGCATCGCGGCCGTCGTTGGGGCTCAGCACCATCAGGTCGCCAGCGGGCGTGCCCACGCGGTAGAGCCACTGGCTGCCGAGGAAGAAGCGCTCCTGCACTGTGCCGTCGAGCCGGCCGCGGCCGGCGGCAACCAGCTGGAGTTTTTCAGGCCGCACGCTCATGAGCACCGCGGCGCCCGGCTTGAAGCCGTCTTCGTCCACCTGCACAACGAGCGGCCCGACCTCGACCTTGCAACTGCCGGTGCTGCAGGCGGTGACGCGGCCGTTCAGCAGGTTGGCCTTGCCCACGAAGGTGGAGATGAAGCGCGTGCTCGGATGCTCGTACACGCGGTGCGGATGGTCGATCTGCGTGGCGCAGCCGCCTTCCATCACCACCACGCGGTCGCTGATGGACATGGCCTCGCTCTGGTCGTGCGTGACCATCACCGTGGTGGTGCCGACCTTGCGCTGGATCTGGCGCAGCTCGAACTGCATCTCTTCGCGCAGCTTGGCGTCGAGGTTGGAGAGGGGCTCGTCGAGCAGCAGCACCGGCGGTTCGATGACCAGTGCGCGGGCAAGCGCCACGCGCTGCCGCTGACCGCCCGAGAGCTCGCGCGGGTAGCGCGTGGCGTGCGGCTCCAGGTGCACCAGCGCCAGCGCCTGCTTCACGCGTTCGGCGCGCTCGGCCTTGGGCATCTTGCGCATCTCCAGGCCGAAGCTCACGTTGTCGGTCACCGTCATGTGCGGAAAGAGCGCGTAGCTCTGGAACACGATGCCCAGGCCGCGCGTGTTGGCCTTGGCATGGGTGATGTCCTTGCCCGCGAGTTCGATGCGGCCGCTGCTCACGGCCTCGAAGCCCGCAATCATCTGCAGCGTGGTGGTCTTGCCGCAGCCCGAGGGGCCGAGCAGCGAGACGAACTCGCCCTTTTCGACCGTGAGGTTCATGGCCGACACCGCGCGGGTGCTGCCGTAGAACTTGGTCACGTCGGTAAGCCGTAGGAATGACATGGAAGCGCCTTTCGTGGGGGCAGGAAAGCGGCGTGCGACGCATTGGTGCAGGCCGTGGACCGCTGGGTACTTTCAATTCACTCTATTGCAACGATTGCGCCAGATCGCCTCGGGTATTCCATTAATCAGAATATTTCTCTGATTTATTCCGTTGATTGGAATGCGAGCCCTAGAATTGCCTCAGAAAATTCCACAGGAGCAAGGTATGCAGACCCCCTCGGAGACGCCTTCGGAGCAGCCCGCTGCCAGCGGCGGCGTGCCGCGCGTCTTTTCGGTGATCCGCGCGCTCGGCGCGGTGCAGGCCGAAGGCGGCCGCGTGACCCAGATCGCACGGTCCGTGGGCCTGACGCAAGCCACCACGCACCGTTTGCTGCAATCGCTGATGGCCGAGGGCATGGTCGAGCAGGACGAGCGCAGCAAGCTGTACCGGCTGAGCATCGATTTCTTCGCGCTTGCGGCGAGCGCCGGCAACCCCGGCGACCTGCGCTCCATATGCAGGCCGGTGCTGCTGCGGCTGTGCGCGAGCCTGGGAGACAGCATCTTCCTGTTGGCGCGCAGCGGTTTCGACGCCATCTGCCTGGACCGCAGCGAAGGGCCGTTTCCGATCCGCTCGTTCACCGGCGATATCGGCGGGCGCATCGCGCTGGGCGTGGGGCAGGGCGCGCTCGCCATCCTGGCGTTTCTGCCGGAGGCCGAGCGCGAGGAGGTGATCCGCTTCAATCTCTCTCGGGTGCGCGAGTACGGCGTGTACGACGAGGTCTATCTGCGCACCGAAATCGAGCGCGTGCGCCAGCAGGGCTATGCGGGGCGCAACACCGGGCTGCTCGAAGGCATGGCGGGCGTGGCGGTGCCGATCCTCGACCGCGAAGGGCGCGCGGTGGCTGCGCTGAGCGTGGGCACCATCGCCGACCGGCTCAATGCCGACCGCATGCCGACGGTGGTGGAGCTGCTCAAGAGAGAAGCGGCGGCCATCGGGCCGAAGATCAATCCCTTCGATGCGACCCTGCGGCGGCCGGCGCAGAGCCTGGCGGGGTCGCCGGCGGGGCAGAAGATTTCATTGCCCGAAGCGCCCGGACCGGGTTAGGCGCTGCCTCAGCGCTGGCGCATCGGCATCCGGTCGATCTCGGCGAACACCGCCTGCAGGTCGACGCCGGGGCCTTCGGTCATCTTGACGCCGCCGTCCTTGCCGACCAGCACGAAAGTCGGCGCGCCTGCTGCGTCCAGCTTCAGCGCACGAAGCAGGGCGCGGGTCTGCGCCGGGGGAAGGGGCTTGTCGTTGCGGCGGCCCTCGCCCGCGACCACGGTGTAGAGCACCATCTCGCGGTCGATGAAGGCCTCGCGCGTGGCGGTCTGGCGCAGGGCCGCTTCGACCTTTTGCAGCAGCGGATCGGCCACTGCCGGCACCACCACGACCACCGGCCGCGTTTTCCAGCGTTCGGCCACGAGCGGGTTGCTGTCGGCGGCCAGCGCGGGGAGCGGCACGGCGAGGCAAAGGGCTGCTGCTGCAGCAGCGGCAGCGGTGGCATGGAGCAATGGGCGTCTTGTCATTTGAGCTTCCTGTCTTCGCTTTTGGCTTCCGCCATCGCCTCGGGTTCCAGTTCTTCGGCAAAGCGGTTCAGGCGAATGAAGATGCCCCAGCCCGCCATCAGCAGGCCGACCGCACTCAGCATGGCGGCGGCGTACAGCAGGAGTTCGGGCGCCTCGCGCGCCTTGAAGGTTGCCACCAGCCCTTCGACCGCCACGGCCACCACGATGACCACCATGAAGCGCGAGAGGAACCTGCGCACGCGGGTCGGCGCGCCGATGTGCGCGTCGCGGATGACCTCTTCTTCGAGCACCGTCTGCGAAATCTGCAGCGCCACCACGCCGGCGGCCAGCAGGCCCATCGCTTCGATGATCGCCTCGGCCGCCGGAAGGTCGAGGCCATGCATCACCGCGCCCCATCCCGTGCGCGCCGCGATCACGACCAGCACGAGCGAGGCGATGGCGAATGCGAGCGCCATCAGCGCGTGGATCGCGGCGTAGAGGGAGTGGATGAGCTTCATGGCTTTGTCCGCGGGGTGGGGGTGCGGAATCTTCGGTGCGGACCTGCGGCTTGCGCGTAGGCGCGCAGCCCGACGCGCGGGGAGCGGACACCGAGTTCATTCCGCAAACGCATCAGGTCCTTCCAATTTTTCACTAGGCAATGGCGCGGGATTCGCACATATTGACCCGTCCCGTTTTTCCCCGCATGCCGGAGCGTCCATGTCAGAAGCCCAAGCCCCCCAGTCCCTTTCCGCCGATATCGAGCAACTGCTCCAGCGCCTGGGCGTGCCCAGCAGTGCCCACACCGGCGGCGAACTGACCGTGCGCTCGCCGGTCACCGGCGAGGTCGTCGCCCAGGTGCGGGAGACCACAGCCGTGGAAGCCACCGGCGCCATCGGCCGCGCGCACGAGGCCTTCAAGGCCTGGCGCAATGTGCCCGCCCCGCGCCGTGGCGAACTGGTGCGTTTGCTGGGCGAAGAGCTGCGCGCCGCCAAGCGCGACCTCGGACGCCTGGTCACGCTGGAGGCCGGCAAGATTCCGTCCGAAGGCGCGGGCGAGGTGCAGGAAATGATCGACATCTGCGATTTCGCGGTCGGCCTTTCGCGCCAGATCTACGGCCTGACGCTGGCCACCGAGCGCGCCGAGCACCGGATGATGGAAACCTGGCATCCGCTGGGCGTGTGCGGCGTGATCTCGGCCTTCAACTTTCCAGTGGCCGTGTGGTCCTGGAATGCGGCGCTCGCGCTGGTGTGCGGCGATTCGGTGGTGTGGAAGCCGTCCGAAAAAACACCGCTCACAGCGCTGGCCGTGCACGCCATCGCGCAGCGCGCCATCGAGCGTTTCGGCGATGCGCCCGAAGGCCTGCTCGGCTTGCTGCTCGGCCAGCGCGACATCGGCGAAGTGCTGGTGGACGACCACCGCGTATCGATCCTCTCGGCCACCGGTTCGACCGCGATGGGCCGGCAGGTCGCGCCCAAGCTGGCGGCGCGCTTCGCCCGCGCCATTCTTGAACTTGGCGGCAACAACGCCGCCATCGTCACGCCCTCGGCAGACCTGGACCTCACGCTGCGCGGCATCGCCTTCTCGGCCATGGGCACGGCCGGCCAGCGCTGCACCACGCTGCGGCGCCTGTTCGTGCACGACAGCGTGTACGACCAGCTGGTGCCCAAGCTCGCGAAGGTGTACGGCAACGTGCAGGTGGGCGATCCGCGCGAGGCCGGCACGCTGGTCGGTCCGCTGATCGACCGCGCGGCCTTCGACGGCATGCAGAAGGCCTTGGGCGAAAGCCGCGAGATCGGCGCGACGGTGCACGGCGGCGACCGCGTGGAAGGCATCGGCACGCAGGACGCCTACTACGTGCGCCCGGCGCTGGTGGAACTGAAGTCGCACGACGGCCCGGTGCTGCGCGAGACCTTCGCGCCCATCCTCTACGTGGTGCGCTACAGCACGCTCGACGAGGCCATCGAATGGCATAACGCGGTGGGCGCGGGGCTGTCATCGTCGATCTTCACGCTCAACGTGCGTGAGGCGGAGCGCTTCATGTCCAGCGCCGGATCTGACTGCGGCATCGCCAACGTCAACATCGGCCCGAGCGGCGCCGAAATCGGCGGCGCCTTCGGTGGCGAGAAGGAAACCGGCGGCGGGCGCGAAGCGGGCTCGGACAGCTGGAAGGCGTACATGCGGCGTGCGACCAACACCATCAACTACTCGACGGCGCTGCCTCTCGCTCAAGGCGTGACCTTCGACATCGGGGATTGAGGCTCGCCCCCAGGCTTCGCGCACTTCGTGTCGCTTCGCCAACCCCCTACCGGGGGCGCCATCTGCGGCCCGGCGAAGCCGGTTCCGCGATGTCCCACGAAAAGTCATGCCGTGCCGGCAGGGCGCGCCGCACCTTGCCAAAGAAAAACTACCAGGAGACAGAGAGATGAAGATGCAACTGAAGACCCTCGCCACCGCCGCGCTGCTCGCGCTCGCCTTCGGCACGACAGCCACCGCGCAGCAGGCCCCGACCGGCGGCACGCTCGACAAGATCAAGGCCAGCGGCAAGGCCGTGCTCGGCGTGCGCGAAGCCTCGCCGCCCATGGCCTACATGCTGGGCGCGGGCGACAAGTACGTGGGCTACCACGTCGAACTCTGCGAACGCGTGCTCAAGGACATCGCGCCCAACGCCAAGCTCGAATACATGGCCGTGACCGCGCAGAACACCATCCCGCTGGTGCAGAACGGCACGCTGGACATCGGCTGCGGCCCCACCACCAACAACACCGCGCGCCAGCAGCAGGTGGCCTTCGCGCTCACCACGTATGTGAGCGAAGTGCGCATGGCCACCAGGGTCGATTCGGGCATCACCACGCTGGACCAGCTCGCGGGCCGCAACGTGTCGGCATCGACCGGCACCACCGCCGTGCAGCTGCTGCGCAAGCGCGAGCGCGCACAGAACGTCTCGTACAACACCATGCTCGGCAAGGACCACCTGGAGAGCTTCCTGCTGATGGAGTCGGGCCGCGCCGATGCCTTCGTGCTCGACGACAACCTGCTCGCCGGGATCATCGCCAACTCGAAGAACCCGTCGGCCTACCGCATCGTGGGCGATGCGCTGGGCTCCGAGCCGATCGCACTGCTGTTCCGCAAGGACGACCCGGCCTTCAAGGCAGCGGTGGACGATTCGCTGCGCAAGCTGATGAAGAGCGGCGAGGTCGAGAAGATCTACACCAAGTGGTTCGTGGCCGCGATTCCGCCGAAGAACACCAGCCTCAACCTGCCGATGAGCCCCGCGCTCAAGCAGCTGTTTGTCGAACCCAACGACAAGCCACTGGAAGCCTACGCCAAGTGACAGGCGCAGCCGTGTTCTCGCCGGCGCAACGTGTGCGCGCCATCCACGTCTCGGAGATCCTGCGCATCACCGACCATGCACAGGCGCTCAAGCGCGCCGGCCGGCCGGTGATCGTGCTGGGCGCGGGCGAGCCCGACTTCGACACGCCAGAGAACATCCGGCATGCGGCCTCGCAGGCGATTGCGCGCGGCGACACGCGCTACACGGTGCTCGACGGCAGCCCGGCGATGAAGGCGGCGGTGCAGCTGAAGTTCAAGCGTGACAACGCGCTGGACTTCGCGCTCGACGAGATCAGCGTGAGCGCGGGCGCCAAGCAAGTCATCTTCAATGCGCTGATGGCGAGCCTGAACCCGGGCGACGAAGTGATATTGCCCGCGCCGTACTGGACCTCCTACGCGGACATCGTGCAGATCTGCGGCGGCGTGCCGGTGTCGGTGGCCTGCAGCGAGGAGAACGGCTTTCGGCTGAGTGCGGCGCAGTTGCAGGCGGCGATCACGCCGCGCACGCGCTGGCTCTTCCTGAATTCGCCGTCGAACCCGAGCGGCGCGGCCTACAGCGCCGCGCAACTGAAGCCGATCACCGATGTGTTGCTGGACCACCCGGGCGTCTGGCTGCTGGCGGACGACATCTACGAACACATCCTCTACGACGGCCTCGCGTTCGCGACGCCGGTGGCCGTCGAGCCGCGGCTGCGCGATCGCACGCTCACGGTGAACGGCGTGTCGAAGGCCTATGCGATGACCGGCTGGCGCGTGGGCTACGGCGCCGGGCCGCGCGCGCTGATCGCGGCGATGGCGGTGGTGCAGAGCCAGTCGACCTCGTGCCCTTCGTCGGTGAGCCAGGCCGCGGCGATCGAGGCGCTCACCGGGCCGCAGGACATCGTGGCCGAGCGCTGCGCATCGTTTCAACAGCGGCGCGACTTCGTCGTGGCCGCGCTCAACCGCACCCAAGGCCTGCACTGCCGCGTGCCCGAGGGCGCTTTCTACACATTCGCAAGCTGTGCGGGCGTGCTCGGCAAGCGCACCGCCGCCGGCGCGCTGCTGCAGACCGACAGCGACTTCTGCCGCTACCTGCTGCAGGACTTCGACGTGGCGGTGGTGCCGGGCAGCGTGTTCGGGCTGGCGCCGTATTTCCGCATTTCGTATGCGACGTCGATGGGGCAGCTGGAAGAGGCGTGTGCGCGGATCGAAGCGGCATGCGCGGCGCTCAAGTGAATTTGAATTGCACCCTCCCCCTCTGGGGGAGGGCAGGGGTGGGGGCAAGCGGCGTATCAATTGCCATCGGCGCATCCACCGCCGCTTGCCCCCATCCCAGCCTTCCCCCGGAAGGGGAAGGAGCAAAGACCAAGACCTTCATTGCATTGGACACAGCATGACTTCATCCCGCACCGGCGGCCAGATCCTGGTCGACCAGCTCATCACCCACGGCGTCAAGCAGCTCTTCTGCGTGCCCGGCGAAAGCTTCCTGGCCGTGCTCGACGCGCTGCACGATGCGTCCATCGACGTGACCGTGTGCCGGCAAGAGGGCGGCGCCACGATGATGGCCGAGGCGCAGGGCAAGCTCACCGGCAAGCCCGGCATCTGCTTCGTCACGCGCGGCCCCGGCGCCACCAACGCGGCGGCGGGCGTGCACATCGCGCACCAGGACTCGACGCCGCTGCTGCTGTTCGTCGGCCAGGTCGCGCGCGAGGCGCTCGGCCGCGAGGCCTTCCAGGAGCTGGACTACGGCGCCGTCTTCGGCACCATGGCCAAGTGGGTGGTGCAGATCGACGATGCGGCGCGCCTGCCTGAACTGGTGTCGCGCGCCTTCCATGTCGCCACCTCGGGCCGGCCCGGTCCGGTGGTGATCGCGCTGCCCGAAGACATGCTGACCGAAGCCGCGGTGGTGGCGGATGCACAGCCTTATGCGGTCACCGAAACCCATCCCGGTGCATCGCAGATCGCCGAGCTGCAGCAGCGCCTGTCGCAGGCACAGCGGCCCGTCGTCATCCTGGGTGGCAGCCGCTGGTCCGAAGCCGCGACACAGCAGTTCGCCGATTTCGCCGAGGGGTATGCGCTCCCGGTTTACTGCTCGTTCCGCCGCCAGATGCTGATGTCCGCCGATCACCCCTGCTATGCGGGCGACCTGGGCCTGGGCGCCAACCCGCGCATGCTCGAGCGCATCCGCAACGCGGACCTCGTGCTGCTGGCCGGCGGGCGTTTGTCGGAGGTGCCGTCGCAGGGCTACGAGCTGTTCGCGATCCCGCAGCCCAGGCAGGCGCTGGTGCATGTGCATGCCGATGCCGACGAGCTCGGCAAGCTCTACCGCCCGACGCAGGGCATCCACGCCACGCCGCAGGCTTTCGCCGAAGCGGTGGCCACGCTGCGCCCGGCTTCACCGCCTGTCTGGCAGGCCGAAACGAAGACCGCGCGCGAAGAATTCCTTCGCTGGAGCGACCCGGCGCCCATCCGCATTCCCGGCCCGCTGCAGATGGGCGAGGTCATGCAGCACCTGCGCGAGGTGCTCCCGGCCGACACCATCTTCTGCAACGGCGCGGGCAACTTCGCCACCTGGGTGCACCGCTTCTGGCCGTTCCGTGCGTTCGCAAGCCAGCTGGCCCCCACCAGCGGCTCGATGGGCTACGGCCTGCCGGCGGGCGTGGGCGCCAAGCGCCTGTGGCCCGGGCGCGAGGTGGTCGTGTTCGCGGGCGACGGCGATTTCATGATGCACGGCCAGGAGTTCGCGACCGCCGTGCAATACGGCTTGCCGATCCTCGTGGTGCTGCTGGACAACGCCATGTACGGCACGATCCGCATGCACCAGGAAAAGCACTACCCCGGCCGCATCAGCGCCACGCAGTTGAAGAACCCCGACTTCCGCGGCTACGCCGAGGTGTTCGGCGGCCACGGCGAGCGCGTGACGACAACCGAGGAGTTCAGCCCCGCGCTGGCGCGTGCGCGTGCCAGCGGCAAGCCCGCGATCCTGCATTGCCTGTTGGACCCCGAGGCGATCACGCCGGGCAGCACGCTGCAGTCGATCCGCAAGGCTGCGCTGGCGGCGGGTTGAGCGTCAACGCAATCCACCCACATAGCGAGGCGGCGGCGTAGGCGGATTCCCATCCGGCTGCCGCGCCGCCAGCCGCGCAGCGCGGGCCAGAGGCTCCATCGCCTGCTCGAGCCGTGTCGCCAGCTGGTCGAGCTCCTCGTCCTTGGTTTCTGCCGCATGCTCCCGTGTCATGCGCACGATCTCCGCGGCGTACTCGGCATTGGTGGCCATCCATTCGGTGTCCGTCACGCGCCCGTGCTTTCGCCGCAGCGCCACGTGAAGGCGGGCGGCGAGGGCGATGCGTTCGCTTTCGGACATGGATGGCATGGTGTCTCCCTCGGGTGGTCAGGCTCCCAGGCGTTCACGATGCTGAGCAAGATCGAGGCCCAGCTGTTCGCTCTCGGCATCGACACGCAATCCGACCAGCACATGCACCAGGAACAGCACGATCGCCGTGCCCGTCGCGCTGTAGATCGCCACGCTGCCCACCGCGATGGCCTGCGTCAGCACATTGCCGGCCGCGCCCGAGATGCGTGCATCGGCGAACACGCCCGTGAGCAGCGCGCCCACGATGCCGCCGATGCCGTGCACGCCGAACACGTCCAGCGAATCGTCCGCGCCGAGCATGTGCTTCAGGCCCGTCGCACCCCAATAGCAGGCCAGGCCCGCGATGGCGCCGATGGCGAGCGCCGAGAGAGGGGTGACGAAACCGGCGGCCGGCGTGATCGCCACCAGCCCGGCCACCAGGCCCGAGCAGAGTCCCAGCAACGAGGGGCTGCGCCGCACGATCCACTCGCCGATCATCCAGCTCATCGCGCCGGCGGCCGCTGCGATGTGCGTGACCAGCATCGCCAGCCCCGCGCGCCCGTCGGCGGCCACCGCCGAGCCCGCATTGAAGCCGAACCAGCCCACCCACAACAAGCCTGCGCCCATCATCGTCATCGCCAGGCTGTAGGGCTCGAAGGCCTCGCGCCCGTAGCCCTTGCGCGGCCCGAGCGCATAGGCGCACACCAGCCCCGCGATGCCCGCGTTGACGTGCACCACCGAGCCGCCCGCGAAGTCGAGCGCGCCCATCTGCGCGAGCCAGCCTCCCGGCTCCCACACCCAGTGCGCGACCGGCGCATACACCAGCACGCTCCACAGCAGCGCAAACCACAGCACCGCCGAGAAGCGCATGCGCTCCACGAACGCGCCGAGCACCAGCGCGGTGGTGATGATCGCGAAGCTGAGCTGGAACATCGCGTAGACGGACTCGGGCACGTTGGGCGCGACATGGCTCACCGCGATCTGCCCGGCCTCCTTGATGTATTCGAAGCCCGAGAACCAGAAGCGCCCGGTGCCGCCCAGCCACGGCCAGCCGGGTGTGAAGGCCAGCGAGTAGCCCACCGCGAACCAGGTGATCGAGACCACTGCTGCAATCGCCACCACGGCGGCCATGGTGGCCAGCACGTTCTTGCGCCGCACCATGCCGGCATAGAAGAGCGCGATGCCGGGCAGCGTCATGAGCAGCACCAGCGCAGTGGAGGTCATCATCCAGGCGGTGTCGGCCGCGTTGATGGAGGCTTGCGGAACCAGGGCCATGGCGGTGCGCTTCTTCGAGTTGTTGGGTAGCGCATCCAGTGCAGGAGTCGTGCCACATCGTTAACTATCAGAAACACTTTGGTTTGCGAACTGGCCGGATGAGGTAAGGCAAAGCGGGTAATTCCCAATGCACTGCTGCGGTGCAACACCTAAAGTCTGCGCACTCGCGAACGGGCACTGCTCGTGCTGCCGAGGGTCCGAGGAGACATTCCCCCAACAAGAAAAATGCTTCAAAGGCTCCGAAACGAGAGCCTGGTTCGAACTTGAAAGGCGCCGCTGGTCGGCGCCTTTTTTATGCTCGGAAGCAGCGTGCGCCGGGACAGTTTTTGAAGCGTGACATGGACGGTTCGAGCCCGGCCAGTCGCCACTCAGCGCTACTTTTTCAATAGCAAACTCCAGTGCGACAATTCCGGCGTGGAAATGCCGGTGGTCGCGCGTGGCTCGCTGCCCGCAGGTTTTGCCGAAGCGATCCTGGGTGGAAGCGGCCTCGTCCCGGTGCCTCCCTCAAGCGTGCGTCAACTTGGGGCGTGGGCGCGCTTTGTGCAGGCAGCGTCCATCGTGGCGGCGAGCGCGCTCGTTCTGAACTCCGCTTACAACGTGTTCCTGAGATAGCGACAAGAGAAAGTCTCCGATGCAGCCAGAGCCCGCCGTCCCGCCCGCCGCCCAACCCGCGCCCGTCAGCTTCTGGCAGGCCTTCGGCTATTGGCTCAAGCTGGGCTTCATCAGCTTCGGCGGGCCGGCCGGGCAGATCGCGCTGATGCACCAGGAACTGGTCGAGCGGCGGCGCTGGATCTCGGAAAAGCGCTTTCTGCACGCGCTCAACTACTGCATGCTGCTGCCCGGCCCCGAAGCCCAGCAGCTGGCCATCTACATCGGCTGGCTCATGCACCGCACCTGGGGCGGCATTGCGGCGGGAGCGCTCTTCGTGCTGCCCTCGCTCTTCGTCCTGATCGCGCTGTCGTGGATCTACATGGCCTGGGGGCAGGTGCCGGCGGTAGCGGGGCTGCTGTACGGCGTGAAGCCGGCGGTGACGGCCATCGTGCTGTTCGCCGCCTGGCGCATCGGCTCGCGGGTGCTGAAGAACGCCTGGCTCTGGGCGATTGCCGCAGCCGCGTTCGTGGCCATCTTTGCGCTCAAGCTGCCGTTTCCGCTGATCGTGCTCGCGGCGGCCGCCGTCGGCTATGTGGGGAGCCGCGTGGCACCGGGCTTATTTGCGGTCGGTGGCGGGCACGGCGCCGCGGCGGTGTCGTCAGGCCCCGCGCTCATCGACGACGACACGCCAACGCCAACGCCCGCGCACGCGCGCTTCGGCTGGGGGCAATTCGTGCGCGTGCTGGCGGTGTTCGTCGCGCTGTGGCTGCTGGCCATTGGCGGGCTGGCGGCACTTTACGGTTGGCACGGCGCGTTGACGCAGATGGCCTGGTTCTTCACCAAGGCGGCGCTCCTGACCTTCGGCGGGGCCTATGCGGTGCTGCCTTATGTGTTCCAGGGCGCGGTCGACCACTACGGCTGGCTCGACGCAACACAGATGATCGACGGGCTGGCGCTGGGCGAGACCACGCCCGGGCCGCTGATCATGGTGGTGTCGTTCGTGGGGTTCGTGGGCGGCTGGCGCGAGGCGCTGTTCGGCGCCGGCGCGCTGCCGCTGGCGGGCGCGACGGCGGCGGCGGTGGTGAGCTTCTTCACCTTCCTGCCGTCGTTCATGTTCATCTTTCTGGGCGCACCGTTCATCGAATCGACCCACGGCAACCTGAAGCTCACCGCGCCGCTGACCGCGATCACCGCTGCGGTGGTCGGCGTGATCGTCAACCTGGCGGCCTTCTTTGCCTGGCACGTGCTGTGGCCGGCGGGAGCGGGCGGGCGATTCGATGTGGCATCGGCGGCGATCGGGCTGGTCGCCGCCGTGGCGCTGTTCCGCTTCAAGGCCGGGGTGATCCCGGTGGTGCTGGGCTCGGCGCTGCTCGGGATGGGCTGGCAACTGGTTCTGCGCTGACGCGCCTGAGGAGCGGACGCAGAAACGAAAAAAGCTCCCGAAGGAGCTTTTTGTTCATTCAGAGAGCCGGGGCTCTCATGAGTGAGGGGTAGGGCTTAGTAGCCGCCGCGACCACCGCCGCCGCCGCCGCCGTAACCGCCGCCGCCACCGCTACGGCCGCCACCGCCGCCGCCGTAACCGCCGCCGCCGCCACCACCACCGTAGCCGCCACCACCGCCGCCGCCGTAGCCGCCACCACCACCGCCGGTGCGGGGGGGACGTGCTTCCATCGGACGTGCTTCGTTCACCGTCAGGGCACGGCCCTGGAGCGAATGGCCGTTCATGGCTTCGACAGCTGCGAGTGCTTCGGCATCCGAGCCCATTTCGACAAAGCCGAAGCCCTTCGAACGGCCGGTGTCACGTTCCATCATGACCTTGGCGCTGACGATCGAGCCGAACTCGCCGAAAGCCTGTTCCAGGTCGTTGTCACGCACGGAGTAGGCGAGGTTGCCTACGTAGAGTTTCTTGCCCATGGAGGGACTCCTAATTCAAACCAACAAAACAAAAGCGATGGAGTCCCAGAATCACAACAAACAAGTGCGCTGTGGCGCGAAACTGACCGATCACCGAATTACGTGCACGGGAGACAAAGCTCACAGACACGTGGGTGGAATTATCCACGCCAGTTTGTGAAAAAACGTGGATAAATCGTGTGTTATTGAGAAACATCTCGCCTCGATGGGCTGTTTCGCAACGGTTTGAGCAGGTCCGAGAGCCCGTTGTGGTCTATTTCATGCATCAAATGGAGCAGCCGGCCGATTTCTCCTGAGGGAAAACCCTCACGCGCAAACCAGGTCAGGTAATTTCCGGGCAAATCGGCGATCAGCGTGCCCTTGTGCTTGCCAAAAGGCATTTCCAGGCTCACGAGGCGCTGCAGGTCTTCGGGTTTCATGCGTTGCTTCAGCCTCCTGCGCGCTTGACGGTGTGGCCTTGCTTGACCAGCGCGGCGATCACCAGTTCGCGGTGGTCGCCCTGGATCTCGATGGTGCCGTCCTTCACCGTGCCGCCCGAGCCGCAAGCCGTTTTGAGCTGCTTGCCCACGGCTGCGAGCGCCGCGGCGTCCAGCGCAAGGCCCTTGACCACCGTCACGCCCTTGCCTTTGCGGCCCTTGGTCTCGTGCGATACACGCACAATGCCGTCCGTGGCCGGCGCGCGCGCCTTCAGTTCCTTGCAGCGGCACTGCGCCATCGGCGCGCGGCAATCGGGGCACATGCGGCCGCCCGCCTCGGTGGAGTACACCAGGGCGCTGGCCTGATTGCTTTTTGTCGTTGCCATTCGGTCCATCTCTCTATCTTCTTGTCCGGGTTTCTCTTTCTGTCTGTTCACATGCCATTCGACTCACTGGGGCTGGCCCCCGCGCTCGTGCAGGCTGCCGCCGAAAGCGGCTATACCGCGCCGACCGCCATCCAGGCCGCGGCCATCCCCGCAATTTTGCAGGGCCGCGACGTGCGGGGCTCGGCGCAGACCGGCTCCGGCAAGACCGCCGCATTTTCCCTGCCGCTGCTGCAGCGCCTGGCGGCCGAGCCCGCGCCGTCACCGCGCCGCGTGCGCGCGCTGGTGCTGGTGCCCACGCGCGAACTCGCCGCCCAGGTCGGCGAAACCATGCGGAGCCTCGCGCAGCATCTGCCCGAGCGCCTGAAGATCGCCATCGCCTTCGGCGGCGTCTCGATCAACCCGCAGATGATGAGCCTGCGCGGCGGCGCCGACATCGTGGTCGCCACGCCGGGCCGCCTGCTCGACCTGGTCGAGCACAACGCGCTCAAGCTGGGCGCGGTGACCATGCTGGTGCTCGACGAGGCCGACCGCCTGTTCGACCTGGGCTTTGCCGAAGAGCTCGGCCGCATCCTCGCGCTGCTGCCGGCGCAACGGCAGAACCTGCTCTTCTCCGCCACCTTTCCGCCCGCCATCCAGTCGCTGGCCGACGGCATGCTGCGCAACCCGGCGGTCATCGACGTGCAGGGCGAGCCCGGCACCGAGCCGAACATCGTGCAGCGCGTGATCGAGGTCGATGCGAACCGCCGCACCCAGCTCTTGCGCCATCTGCTCAAAGAGAACGAATGGGAGCGCGTGCTGGTGTTCGTCGCCACCCAGCATTCGGCACAGATCGTGGCCGAGAAGCTCTACAAGAACGGTGTGTACGCGGTGCCCTTCCACGGCGACATCGCGCAGGGCACGCGCACCGGCATCCTTGCGCAGTTCAAGGAGAGCCGGTGGGACGTGGTGATCGCCACCGACCTCGCGGCGCGCGGCATCGACATCGCGCAGCTGCCGGTGGTCATCAACTACGACCTGCCGCGCTCGCCCACCGACTACATCCACCGCATCGGCCGCACGGGCCGCGCGGGCGAAAGCGGCCTGGCGATCAGCTTCGTGAGCGCGGCGACCGAGGCGCATTTCCGCGTGATCGAAAAACGCCAGGGCCTGAGCCTGCCGCGCGAGCGCATCGAAGGCTTCGAGCCGACCGAGGTGGCGGTGCCGGTGGTCGATGCCTCGGGCACCGGCGGCATCAAGGGCGCGCGGCCGAGCAAGAAGGACAAGCTGCGCGCGGCCGCCGCGCTGGCTGCGGCGGAGCGGGGCGAACCCGAGCAGAACGACTGATCTGCCCCTTTAATCCGCCGCGTAGTCGACCTGGTGCCGCGCGATCCGCATGTCGCCCAGCTCTTCGCGCACGCGCAGATGCGCAGCGTGCGTGGCGTAGGCGTCGAGCGATGCCTGGCTGTCGAACTCGCTGTAGAGGACCACGTCGCAGGCATAGCCGATCCGGCTCGAATCGACACCCACTTCGAGGTGCAGAAGCCCGGGGATCTGGCCGCGCAGCGATTCGAATTTGCGCTTGAGCAGCGCCGCGGCTCGGGCTTTCTCTTCTTCCGAGTCGCCGCGCAGGGTCCACATCACGATGTGCTTGAACATGAATGGGGTGCGTCCGCTCACTCGGCGGGCGGAAAGCCCAACTTCTGCGGCCAGAGGTTCACGAAGGGCAGCAACGAGCTTGTCGCGTAGAGGCCGGCGCGCGTGAAGGGCTCGTCGGCCTGCCATTGCGCTGCGGCCTCGCGGCTCGCGAAGTCGATGGCCAGCAAGCTGCCGATCATGGTCTTGCCGTCGTCGGACAGCAGCGGCCCGGCGAAGGCCATGCGGTCGGCCACCTGGGCCAGGTAGGCCTTGTGCGCGGGGCGGATCGCATTGCGGAGCGCGGCGCAATCGGGCTTGTCGAGAAGATGGAAAACGAAGATCACGCGGGCTCCTGCCGGATGCGGATGAAGAGAGCCGGACGGCGGCTCCCGTGTGCGATCGATGGTAAGCAGGCCCCGCGCGAAAGGCCATGCCTTGCGCACCTTGTCGATGAAGAACAGTTTTCCGCTGGCGAAGAAGTGACTAGACCCAGCCGAGCTGCCGTGCCGCCAGCTCCTTCATGATCTCCTCGGCCCCGCCGCCGATCATCATCACCTTGACTTCGCGGTAGATGCGCTCGCTCACCGTGCCGCGCATGAAGCCCATGCCGCCGAGGATCTGCACCGCCTGGTCGGCGCAGAACTGCATGGTCTGCGTCGCGTGGTTCTTGAGCATGCAGACCTGCGCCACCCATTCGGGCGCATTGAAACGGCCCTCTGCTTCGTGCGCATCGCCTTCAGCGCACACGGCCTCCAGCCACGCCTCGGTGGAGGCGATGCGCATCTGCATGTCCACCAGCTTGTGGCGCACGACCTGATGCTCGACGAGCGCCGCGCCGAAGGTCTTGCGCTCGCGCGACCAGGCCAGCGCTTCGTCCAGGCACGCCTGTGCGAAGCCGAGCGCACCGGCGGCCAGGCCGATGCGCTCGCCGTTGAAGTTGCCCATGACCATGCGAAAGCCTTCACCTTCGTTCCCGAGCAGGTAGCGCGCCGGCACGCGCACGTTGTCGAAGTGCAGCGTCGCGGTGTCGGAGCACAGCCAGCCCATCTTCGAAAGGCGCGTACGCGAAAGGCCGGCCGCATCGCCGGGCACCAGCAGCATCGAGATGCCGCCCGCACCGCGTCCTTCGCCAGTGCGCACCGCCACCGTGATCCAGTCGGCGCGCATGCCCGAGGTGATGAAGGTCTTCTCGCCGTTCAGCACGTAGTGGTCGCCGTCGCGCCTTGCGGTCGTGCGCAGCGCCGCGACGTCGGAGCCGCCGCCGGGTTCGGTGATCGCGAGCGCCGCGATCTTCTCGCCGCGCAGCACGGCGGGCACGACTTCGTGGCGCACCTCGTCGCTCGCATGCAGCACCACCGGCGGCAGGCCGATGTTGTGCGAGAACAGGCTCGCGAGCACGCCGCCGCTCTTGCCGTGGCGCGCGAGTGCAATCCATGCGGGGAGCTTGAGCGAATAGGAAGCCGGTGTGCCGCCGAACGCTTCGGGATAGCCGAGGCCGAGCAGCCCGAGTTCCGCGGCGCGCGTGTAGAGCGCGCGCGGAAATTCGCCCGCGTCGTCCCAGGCTTCGACGTTCGGCGCGATCTCGCTCTCGGCAAAGCGCCGCACCGTGTCGGCGAGCGCCGCGCGATCGGCTTGCAGTTCGGCGTCCATGCGCTGCAAGCTTCTTCAGCCGCGCGGCGGCCGCTTGGCGATGCCCATCGTCTTCGCGAGGATGCCCAGCATCACTTCGTCCGCGCCGCCGCCGATCGAGCCCAGGCGCCCGTCGCGATACAGCCGCGCCACGCGGTTCTCCAGCGTGAACCCCATGCCGCCCCAGAACTGCAGGCAGGTGTCGGCCACCTGCCGCGTGAGCCGCCCCGTCTTGAGCTTGGCCATCGAGGCGAGTTCGAGCACGTCCTCGCCCTGCACATGCAGGTCGCAGGCGCGGTAGGTGAGGGCGCGCAGCGCTTCCACTTCGGTCTTCAGTTCGGCCAGCTTGAACTGCACCCACTGCTGGTCGGCCAGCGTGGCACCGAACATCTGCCGCTGCTGCGCCCATTCGATGGTCTGCGCGATGCAGTCTTCCATCGGTTCGAGCGAACTGGCGGCCGCCCAGAGGCGCTCTTCCTGGAACTGCTGCATCTGGTAGATGAAGCCCTGGCCTTCCTCGCCGATGCGAAAGCGTTGCGGCACGCGCACGTTGTCGAAATAGATGAGCCCGGTGTCGCTCGAATTCATGCCGATCTTGCGGATCTTCTTCGCCTTCTCGATGCCCGGAAGGTTCATCGGCACCATCACGAGCGACTTGTTGCGGTGCACCGGCCCATCGCCGGTGTTGACCAGCATGCACATCCAGTCGGCTTGCAGGCTGTTGGTGATCCACATCTTCTGGCCGCTGATGAGGTAGTCGTCGCCGTCCTTGCGTGCATGGCTCTTCAAGCCCGCCACATCGCTGCCCGCGCCGGGCTCGCTCACGCCGATGCAGCCGACCATGTCGCCCGCGATGGCGGGCGCAAGAAACTCGCGGCGCAGTTCGTCGCTGCCGAAGCGCGCGAGCGCGGGCGTGCACATGTCGGTCTGCACGCCGATGGCCATCGGCACGCCGCCGCAGCTGATGTGTCCCAGTGCCTCGGCCATGGCCATCGCATACGAGTAGTCGAGGCCGCCGCCGCCGAAGGCCTCGGGCTTGTTGAGACCCAGCATCCCGAGGTTGCCGAGCTTCTTGAAGACCTCGTGCGCGGGGAAGATCTCGGCCTCTTCCCATTCGTCGACGTGCGGGTTGATTTCCTCGTCGATGAAGCGGCGCAACGTGTTCTGGATCTCAAGGTGTTCGTGGGTGTACTGCATGTCGCTTGTCTCCGGTCAGTCGTTCGTTTCTTCGTTCTTCTGGAACACGCGCGGCGTCTGCGCCAGATGAAAGCCGTCGAAGGGCCGCACCGCGGCGCGTTGCTGCGCCGCTGCATCGGGCAGCGCCATCGGCCATCCCATGCGCACCTGCGGCCGCGCGCCGTCCACCCGCAGCACGCTGCCGCTGATGAAGCTCGCGGCGGGACTCAGCAGGAAGGCGATGGCGGCGGAGGTCTCGGCTTCGTTGCCGAAGCGGCCCGCGGGCACGGTCTTGCGCATGGCGCGCAGCATGTCGCCGGCTTCGGGCGGGTAGTGGTCCATGCCGCTGGATGCGATGTAGCCGGGCGCCACGGCATTCACGCGCACACCGTTCGCGGCCCATTCGAGCGCGGCCGTCTCGGTGAAGCTCACCATGCCCGCGCGCGCCGCGCCGCTGTGGCCCATGTTGGGCATCGAGCCCCACATGTCGGCCACGATGTTGACGATGGCGCCGCCATGGGCCTGCATGCTCTGCACGAAGCATTCGCGCGCGACGAGGAAGCCGCCCGTGAGGTTGGTGTGGATCACCGCCTCCCAGCCCTTGGCCGAGATGGCGGCGAGCGGGGTGATGTACTGGCCGCCCGCGTTGTTCACAAGGCCATCGATGCGGCCGTGTGCGGCGACGACTTCGGCGATCGCCGCGCGCACGGCTTCTTCCTGGCGGATGTCGAAGGCCTGCGTGCTGGCCTTGCCGCCCGCCGTGACGATCTCGGCCTGCACCTGTTGCAGCTTTTCGATGTTGCGGCCGACCAGCACCACCTGCGCGCCCAACGATGCGAGTTCGTGCGCCGTGCAGCGGCCGATGCCCGAGCCGCCGCCGGTCACGACGATCACCTGCCCGGCGAACAGGCCGGGCGAGAACACGGAGCGGTAGCGGGAGGGAGCGTTCATTCGAAAGGCTTTCTGGAAATCGAAAAGGCGGTCTGCCGCCTCAGGCGTCGGCAATTTCCGCCACCACATGGCGCGCGGCCACCTGTGCGCCCACTGCGACATGCAGCGCGGCAACACGACCGGCGCGCGGTGCGCAGTGCACATGTTCCATCTTCATCGCTTCGAGCGTGACGAGGGGCTGGCCGGCAGCGACCGTGTCTCCCTCGGCGGCCAGCAGCGCGATGACGCGGCCGTTCATCGAGGCGCGCAGCAGGCCGTCGCCGCCTGCGGCACCGGCACGGGGCACCGCCACATGGGTGAGATCGTGGAGTTCGAAGGCCCGGCCCCGGAAGTGAAACCACAGGTGGGCGGCGGACTTGCGCACCGACACGGCCTGCTCCGAAACACCGTGGCATGAGAAGCGCACAGCACCATCGCCGGACAGCGACAGCAGCTCGATCTGTTCGGGCTCACCAGCATCGAGTGCGACATCGAAACGACCCACGCCCTGCGGCGTCACACGCGCCGCATGCGCCTTGCCGTCGAGCGCGAAGCGCAGGTCGGTGGGCAGCCTGTGCGCGAGCGGCGAAGGCCAGCCGCGTTCGCCCAGTTGAAGCAGCAGCGCGGCCAGCCATGCGGCGTAGCCTTCCGTGACGGTGTCGGGTGCAAGCAGTGCATCGGCATGCGCGGCGATGAAGGCCGTCGTCGCGGCACCTTCGGCAAACACCGGGTGCGACAGCGCGCGCTGCAGAAGCTGCTGGTTGGTCGCGATGCCGAGCGCCACCGTGTCCTGCAGGCCTGCCATCAGGCGCTGCCTCGCTTCGTCGCGGGTGCGGCCGTGCGACACCAGCTTCGCGATCATCGAGTCGTAAAAAGCCGGCACTTCGGCGCCATCGCGCAACGCGTGCTCGGTGCGAAGGGTCGGCGAAGGCCGCCACGCGACGAGCGTTCCGCTCTGCGGCATGAAGCCTTGTTGCGGGTCTTCGGCGCACAGCCGCACTTCGATGGCATGGCCGCTGATAAGCACATCCTGTTGCGCAAGAGGCAGGGGCTCACCGGCTGCAACACGCAACTGCAGCTCGACCAGGTCCAGCCCCGTCACCGCCTCGGTTACCGGATGCTCCACCTGCAGCCGCGTGTTCATCTCCATGAACCAGTACTGGCCGTCGGCATCGAGCAGGAATTCGAGCGTGCCCGCGCCTTCGTACGCGATGGCTTTTGCCGCCGCAACGGCCGTCGCGCCCATGCGTTCGCGCAACTCGGCGGACACGGCCGGCGAAGGCGACTCCTCGATCACCTTCTGGTGCCGCCGCTGCACCGAGCAGTCGCGCTCGCCAAGGTGGATGGCGTTGCCGTGCCGGTCGGCGAACACCTGGATCTCGATGTGGCGCGGCGCGACTATGGCGCGTTCCAGGATCACGGTCGCATCGCCGAAGGCATGGAGCGCTTCGGACTGCGCGCTCTGCAGAAGCTCGGCAAAGACAGCGGCCGATGGCACGAGCCGCATGCCGCGCCCGCCGCCACCGGCCGTCGCCTTGATCATCACCGGCCAGCCGATGCGCGCGGCCTCGGCGGCGAGCGTGGCTGCGCTCTGGTCGTCGCCCTGGTAGCCCGGAATGCACGGCACGCCTGCAGCTTGCATCAGCCGCTTGGCACCAGCCTTGTCGCCCATCGCGCGAATGGCTTCGGGCGAGGGGCCGATGAAGACCAAGCCCGCATCGCGGCAGGCCTCTGCGAACGCCGCGTTCTCCGCGAGGAAGCCGTAGCCGGGATGCACGGCTTGCGCGCCGCTCGTGCGTGCGGCCTCGATGATCGCGGCGATGTTCAGGTAGCTCTGCGCGGGCAGCGATTCGCCGATCCACACGGCCTGGTCGGCTTGCCGCACATGCTCCGCATCGGCGTCGGCGCTCGAATACACGGCCACCGTGCGATAGCCCATGGCGCGCGCGGTGCGCATCACGCGTACCGCGATTTCGCCGCGGTTGGCGATGAGGATCTTGCTGAACGCGTGCATGCGGGTGTTCATGGCCGTGCCACCGAAAACTGCATCGCCTGCGGCACGCGCGCATCGGCATCGCGGCACACCGACAGCACCTCCGCCAGCACCGCGCGCGTGTCGCGCGGGTCGATCACGCCGTCGTCCAGCAGCAGCGCGCTGGTGGCGAACACGCTCATCTGCCGGTCGAAGCGCTCGACGATCTGCTGCTGCATCGCATCGATCTTCGCGGTGTCGACCGCGCCCTTGCGCGCCATGCCGGCCTCCATCACGATGGCCATGGTCTTCGCCGCCTGCTCGCCGCCCATCACCGCGGTGCGCGCGTTGGGCCACGAAAAGCAGAAGCGCGGCGCGAAGCCGCGGCCGCACATGCCGTAGTTGCCCGCGCCGTACGAGGCGCCGCAATGCAGCGTGATCTGCGGCACGGTCGCGCTGGTCACGGCCTGGATCATCTTGGCGCCGTGCTTGATGATGCCGGCCTCCTCGTGCGCGCGGCCCACCATGTAGCCGGTGATGTTCTGCAGGTAGACGATGGGCGTGCGCGACTGGCAGCAGGCCTGGATGAAGTGCGTGGCCTTGGTCGCGCCGTCGGAATCGATGGGGCCGTTGTTGGTGACGATGCCCACCGCATGGCCTTCGAGCCGGATGTGGCCGCAGACGGTGGCGCTGCCGTAGTGCGTACTGAACTCGAGGAACTCGGAGCCGTCGGCGATGCGCGCGATGACTTCGCGCATGTCCACCGGCCGGCGGCCGTCGCTGGGCATGATGCCGAGCAGGTCTTCGGCGTCGTAGCGCGGCGGTGTGAAGGGCCGCGGCGCTTCGTTGCGTGCCCAGTCGATGCCGCCGAGGATCGAGCGCGCGATGCGGATGGCGTCGCGGTCGTCTTCGGCCAGGTAGTCGCCCAGACCCGAGACGTGGGTGTGCATCACGGCGCCGCCCAGTTCCTCTTCGGTCGCGATCTCGCCGGTGGCCGCCTTCAGCAGCGGAGGCCCCGCAAGAAAGGCCCGCGTGCGGTCGCGCACCATCACGATGTAGTCCGACAGGCCCGTCTGGTAGGCGCCGCCTGCCGTCGAGGAGCCGTGCGTCACCGTCACCACCGGCAGCCCCGCGGCCGACAGGCGCGCAAGGTTGCGGAAGATGCTTCCGCCGCGCACGAAGTCCTGCACGCGGTACTGCATGAGGTTGGCACCGGCGCTTTCGACCAGCTGCACGTAGGGCAGCTTGTTCTCCAGCGCGATCTCCTGCACGCGCAGCTGCTTGTCCAGGCCCATGGGCTGCAGCGCGCCGGCGTCGATGCCCGAGTCGGAGGCGTTGACCATGCAGCGCACGCCCGAGACCTGGCCGATGCCCGACAGCAGCCCGCCGCCGGGCACGCTCCTGGACAGGTCGGGGTTGTCATGTCCCAGTCCCGCGAGCGAGGCCAGCGGCAGAAAAGGGGCGCCGGTGTCCAGCAGCAGCGCGAGCCGCTCGCGCGGCAGCAGCTGGCCGCGCCGGGCAAATCGCTCGGCCGACGCGCCCGATGCGGCTGCGGCGCGGGACTCGTGGGCGCGCACCTGATCGAGCAGCGCCAGCATGCCGGCGCGGTTGGCCTGGAAGGTCTCGCTGGCCGCTTGCAGCCTGGATTCGATGACGGGCATGGGGTCTGTGCAGATCGCTGGGTTTCGCTCCACACAGACTTTAGGGGGCAGGCTTTGCGCCCGCTTGCGCCAACTAGCTGGTGCGGGCGCGATGGCGCGCAGCGGTCGCCGTGGGTGCGGCGGGCGCGTCCAGGCTGCTGCCGGTGACCACCCAGTAGATGAAGATCAGCACCGCGCCGGCCGTGCCGAACACCGACAGGCCCATGTAGCTGCCGCCGATGGCGAGCGCGTCGGCCGGTGCCGCGGCCGTGCAGATCATGCTGGCGGCGCTCATGCCCACGTAGTGCATGGTGCACACTGCCACGCCCATCACCACGGCGGCCGCGATCTGGTGGCTCAGCTTGCGCAGGTTGAACGCCAGCCACAGCGCGGCCGCAGCGGCCGTGACCGCGATCAGCACCGACAGCGCGACGGTGCCCAGGTCGAATTCCATCTCGGCGCGCATGTTCATCGCGAACATGCCCATGTAGTGCATCACGCAGACGCCCAGCCCCGCCAGCAGGCTGCCGGCCAGCCAGCCCGCTTTGCTGAACTTGCGCCGGCCGCCGGCCAGATAGAGCGCGATGCCGGAAATCAGGATGGCCGCCACCAGCGACACGATCGTCAGCGGCAGGTTGTACGCAATGGCCACGGGCAGCCGGTAGGCCAGCATGCCGATGAAGTGCATGGACCAGATGCCGATGCCGCCCAGCGCGACGGCGGCGCAGGCCACGACGGCCAGGTTGGGTTTGCCGTCCGCGCCGACCATGCGGCCCGCGCAGATCAATGCCACCAACGATCCCGCGAACGAGATCAGGAACGAAAGTGCTACCAGCCCCATGGAGTACTCGGGCGACAGCAACTGGCCTACGACGAGGGGAGTCATGCGGTTTTCCCTTTCGGAAAGAGAACGCCCGCAGCCTCGACAACCGGATGTGATCGGGGCGCCGCGCGGCGTCCCAGCCAGTTTGTAATATTTGTTTTTAAAAGTAAATCAAATTTTCTACTTATCGTTACGCAAGATTACGGGGCGAATTCGATATATCGCATTGTTGCGGTCCGCGGACATGTAGACCATGCCGTCGCGGCCTACGGCCACCCCGGTGACCACATAAGGTGGCGGTAGTCCGGGGCCGGCTGCGAGGCCGATGGGCAGGTTCTCGGCGACGGTGCGGCGGGTGCCGGTGGCCGCATCGATCTCCACCAGCCGCCGCGCTGCGCTCTCGGCCACGATGAAGCTGCCCCAAGGCGTTTGCGCCAGCCCTTCGGGCAGGGCGAGGCCCTCGGCGATGGTGCGCAGCGGCGCGCTGGCGTCCAGCGGAATGCGCAGCAGCTTGCCGGCCGCCTCGGTGACGTAGAGCGCGCCGTCCTGGCCGACGATCATCTGCACCGGGCCGTTCAGGCCGCTGGCGAGCACCAACTTGTCTGCAAACTTCGGCCCGCTGGCGCGCGTGATGCTGCCGGTGGCGATCTCGGCGTAGATCACGCTGCCGTCGGGCATGGGAATGGCGTCGAAGGGCGCCTTCAGGCCGTGGATGGTGTCGACGGTTTTCAGCGTCTGTCGGTCGACCAGCTGGACCGTGCCGGTGAACCACGAGGTCAGCGCGAAGAGCCTGGGCGACAGGCCGACCGCGAACGGGTAGTCCAGCTCGGGCTCGCGCTGCATGCGGAACACGTCGCGCACCTCGCCAGTGCGCACGTCGACCTGGCGGAAGCCGAAGACGTCGGCCACCCACAGGTCGTTGCCGTCGATCTTCATGCCGGCCGGCACCGCCAGCTTGCCGCTGGTGAGCGTGCGCAGCTCGCCGGTGGCGGGGTTGAAGGCCTGCACCTCGTTGTTGGCCATGTTCGAGACGTAGATCGTGCCGTCGGGCGCGATGGCCAGGTTGTCCAGCGAAGGCCGCAGCTGTTTCGCGACGGTCTTCTTGCCGGTGGCGAGTTCCACCCGCACCAGTTCGCCGCTGCGCGCATCGACCACCCACAGGTTGCCCTTGCCGTCCAGGTTGGCGGCGGCCGGGATCTTGAAACCCTCGGCGATCACGCGCAGGTCGCCGTTTGCCGGGTCGATCTTCACGACCTGGCCCTTGAACCACAGCGGCCCGTAGAGCATGCCGTCGGGCCCGACCTCGAAGCCGTTGAAGCCGCCCATGTCCTTCTTGATGAGCCGTGGCGGCTTCTGGCCGGCGCGGTCGATTTCCCATAGCGCATCGCCCAGGAACACCTGCGAGGCGTAGAGCTTGCCGCTCTTGCCGTCGAAGGCGAGCGAGTTGAGGCCGGGCAGGTCCTTGGCGAGCACGCGCAGCGGCGCGGTGTCGCTCTCGCGGTAGCGCAGCATGCCCATGAGGTAGTTGGTCCAGGCCAGCTCGCCCTGCGGGCCGACCGCGATGTCGTCGGCCTGGCCCTCGGGTGCATCGATCAGCACCTTGGCCGCGCCGGTGTTGCGGTCGACCTCCCACAGCGTGTTGCCCAGCACCGAGCCCGCGAGCAGCCGGCCCTTCTGGTCGATGGCCAGGCCGTGCACGCCCGAGAACGAAGAAGGCGCGACCAGCACCTCGGGCGCCGCCCACGAAGCAGGCCGGGTGACGACCGCCGCCGGCGGTGGCGCGACGAAGGTGCTGCAGGCGCCCAGCAGGAAGAGCGGGGCGAGCAAAGGGGCGATCAGCGAGACGGCGCGGAACGGGCGACGGGGCATGTCTTCTCCTTCTTGTGAATGCCCGAGCAGTCTAGGAGGAAGGAGGGGTTCAGGCGCGGTCCCGCGCGCGACAGGCGGACTTTCGCGCGCCGCGGCTCACCCGCGCAGCAGCTGCGTCACGGTGTGGATCAACAGGCCCACCAGCCCGCCCACCAGCGTGCCGTTGATGCGAATGAACTGCAGGTCGCGCCCGATGTGGCGCTCCAGCTCCACCGTCATCTCTTCGGCATTCCATTCGCCGACCCGCTCCTCGATGTAGCGGCGGATGTCCTCGCGGTAGCGCTCGATGGCCAGCGGCGCGGCGGCCTCGATCTGCTCGTTGATCCAGCGGCGGATGGCTTCGTCGGCCTGCAGCCGTGTGCCCAGTGCGCCGGCCATCGACGCGATGCGCTGGCGGATTGTCGAATCGCCGCGGCCCAGGTCGTCCTGCAGCCACGCGAGCAGTTCGCCCCACAGGCCGTGCAGGTAGTCGCCGAGCGCGGGGTGCGCCATCAGCTCGGCGCGGATCTGCTCGCCGCGCTGCTGGAACTCGGGGTCCAGCTTCAGGCGCACCACGAAGTCGTCGACGAAATGGTCGAAGCGCTTGCGCATCGGGTGCTCGGGCTCGGCCGCGAGCTCGCCGATGGTGCGCGCCACGGCCGCCACGATCTTGCGCGTGGCGAGCTTGGCCGCGACCTGGTCCAGGCCCACGTAGCGCAGCGTCTTGATCTCGCGCGCAATCGCCTCGGTGATGTGGGCCTGCATCTCGTCGCCTTCGAGGAGGCCCGCCACCTGCTGCAGCACGTCGTCCAGCAACGCCTGATGGCGGCCGCCGGCCGTGAGCGCGTCCAGGGCCTGGCCGGTGAGGCGCGAAAGGTCGATCTTTTCCAGGCCCGCCGCCGCGGCGCGGCCCATGAAGGCGCGCACCCGCTCGTCGTCGAAGGCGGTGAGCCCGTAGCGCGTGGCGGCCACGCCCCATTCGCCCAGCTTCTCGCCGCTCGCGGGCCGGGCCAGCCAGTCGGCGATGCGGCCGGCGGTGTCGAAATCGCGCAGCTTGGCGAGCACCTGCGTGGTGCTCAGGAAGTTGTTGCAGATGAAGCCCGCGAGCTTGGCGCCGATGCGGTCCTTGTTGCTCGGGATGATCGCGGTGTGCGGAATCGGCAGGCCCAGCGGATGGCGGAACAGCGCGACCACCGCGAACCAGTCGGCAATGGCGCCGACCATCGCGGCCTCCGCAAACGCTGCCACATAACCCCAGGCCGGATGCTGCGCATGCAGCACGCTCGCCACCGCATAGAGCAGCGCCGCCGCGCACAGCAGGCCGAGCGCGACGCGCTTCATGCGCCGCAGCGCATCGCTGCCGTCGTCTTCTTCAGCCAATGGTGTGCGAAGTGGCCAGGCGCTCCATGAACAGCTCGCAGCGTGCCAGCTGCTCCAGGCTCACGAACTCGTCGGGCTGGTGCGCCTGCTCGATGCTGCCGGGTCCGCACACCACCGTGGGGATGCCGGCGTTCTTGAACAGGCCCGCTTCGGTGCCGAAGGCCACCAGCGTGGTGCGGTCCTCGCCCGCCAGGCGCTGTGCGAGCAGCGTGACCGGGTCGCTGGCCGCGCCGAGGAAGCTCGGGATCTCGCAGATCGTTTCGAACTTGAAGCCCGCATCGGGCGCCACCTTCTTCATCGCGGGCTCGATGCTCGCGGCGTAGGCCAGCACGTCGGACTGCATGCGCCTGGCGTCGGCCGTGGGCAGATCGCGGAATTCATAGCGGAACTCGGCATCGCGCGGCACCACGTTGTCGGCGATGCCGCCGTGGAACTGGCCCACGCTCGCGGTGCTGAAGGGCACGTCGAAGCCTTCGTAGCGGGGCTCGCTGCGCTCGAAGTCCTCGGCCATGTCGCGCACCTTGCCGATCACGCGCGCGGCCATCTCGATGGCGTTGACCGACCTGGGCGTGAGCGACGAATGCGCCTCCTTGCCGCGCACGCAGCACTTGTAGCGATACACGCCCTTGTGCGCGATGGCGGGCACCATGCTGGTGGGTTCGCCCACGATGCAGGCGAGCGGCTTGATGCCGGCATCGCGCATGTCGGCGATCAGTTCCTTCACGCCGAAGCAGCCGATTTCTTCTTCATAGCTGAAGGCGAAATGCACCGCGAAGGGCGAGTCGCTTTCGAGAAAGCGCTTGGCGTTGGCCAGCGCGATCGCGATGAAGCTCTTCATGTCGGCCGAGCCGCGGCCGTAGAGGCGCTCGTTCTGCACCACGGCCGAGAGCGGGTCGACGCTCCAGTCCTGGCCGTCCCAGGGCACCGTATCGGTGTGGCCCGACATGATCACCCCGGCCGGCTTGCCCTCGCCCAGCGTGGCGAACAGGTTCGCCTTGGCGCGCTCGGCGTTGTAGGTGATGCGGCTCTTCACGCCCAGGGCGGCGAGGTGGCTCTGCGCGAGGTCGATCAGCTGGAGATTGCTGTTCGCGCTGATGGTGTTCATGCGCACCAGCGACTGGGCCAGCGCGAGGCTTTGGGGGGAAAGCGTGTGGGGCATGCAACAGATTGTCCAAGAAGTCGATGCCCCGCGCCGGCACTTGTTCTGACTGTCATCGGGAGCGGGTACCCTGCGCCTCTTTTGGATGGAGAAAAAAACATGCGCACCCTTCAGATCGCACTGACCGCCACCGCCGCCCTGTGCGTTGCGGCCTGCACCGGCACCGGCCCCTCGGGCCCCGCCAGGCTCCTCACGCTGGACGGCAACCCGCCGCTGGTCATTGCCCACCGCGGCGCCTCGGGCTACCTGCCGGAACAGACGCTGGAAGCCTATGCGCGCGCCATCGAGCTCGGCGCCGACGTGATCGAGATGGACCTGGTCTCCACCAAGGACGGCGTGCTCATCGCCCGCCACGACCCCAACCTGGCCATCAGCACCGACGTGGCCAAGCACCCCCGCTTCGCCTCGCGCAAGAAGACCATCAAGGTCGACGGCGAAACCCAGACCGGCTGGTTCAGCAACGACTTCACGCTGGCCGAGATCAAGACCCTGGGCGGCATCTCCACCGACGCCGAGCGCCCGCAGGAATTCAACGGCAAGTTCAAGGTCGTGACCTTCCAGGAGATCATCGATTTCGCCAAGGCCAAGTCGAAGGAAACCGGCCGCACCATCGCGATCTATCCGGAAACCAAGAACCCCACCTACTTCCGCGACCTGGGCCTGCCCATGGAAGACAAGGTCATCGCCGCCATCAACGCGGCCGGCTGGAACAGCAAGACCGCGCCCATCTACGTGCAGTCGTTCGAGCCGGGCAGCCTCAAGTACATGAAGGCCAAGGGCCTGAACACCAGGCTGATCCAGCTGATCGACGGCGACGGCATCGACATGAAGACCGGCGCCATGACCTATGCCGTGCCGGTCGACCGCCCCTACGAATGGACCAAGGCCGGCGACAAGCGCAACTTCGACGTCATGGTCACGCCCGCGGGCCTGGCCGAAATCAAGACCTATGCCGACGGCATCGGCCCGTGGAAGCGCTACATCGTGACCATCAAGGGCAGCATCGGCGCCGACGGCAAGCCGCTGGACGTGAACAACGACGGCAAGATCAACGACGCCGACGCCACCTCGGTCTCGCCCACCACGCTGATCGCCGACGCCCACAAGGCGGGCCTCTTCGTGCACCCCTTCACCTTCCGCAACGAGTCGCGCCGCCTGGCCGCGGACTACAACAAGGACGGCAAGAACGAGTACGCGATCTATTACAAGCTCGGCGTGGACGGCGTTTTCACCGACTTCACCGACACCGCGATCGCCGCGCGCACCGAGTACCTCAAGAGCCTCGGCCGCTGAGTTTCTGTTCGCGGAACACCGCGGAACCGGCTTTGCCGGGCCGCTGGTGTTGCCCCCGGTAGGGGGAAGGCGTAGCCTGGGGGCGTACTTTTTATCTAGACTGTGCCCCATGAAACTCATCGATTCGCTCGTCACGCAGGCGGCCGGCATCGCCGCCGTCCGACGTGACCTCCACGCCCATCCTGAACTCTGCTTCGAAGAAGTCCGCACCGCCGACGTGGTGGCAGGCAAGCTCACCGAATGGGGCATTCCCATTCACCGGGGCCTGGGCACCACCGGCGTGGTCGGCATCGTCAAGAACGGCACCAGCAACCGCGCCGTGGGCCTGCGCGCCGACATGGACGCACTGCCCGTCACCGAGCTCAACACCTTCGCCCACGCCAGCAAGCACCAGGGCAAGATGCACGCCTGCGGGCACGACGGCCACACCGCGATGCTGCTCGCGGCCGCCCAGCACCTGGCAAAGAACCGCAACTTCGACGGCACCGTCTACCTGATCTTCCAGCCGGCCGAAGAGGGCGGCGGCGGCGCCCGCGAGATGATCAAGGAAGGGCTCTTCGAGCAGTTCCCCATGGACGCCGTCTTCGGCATGCACAACTGGCCCGGCATGAAGGCCGGCCAGTTCGCGGTGAGCCCCGGCCCGGTGATGGCCTCGGGCAACAAGTTCTTCGTCAACGTGATCGGCAAGGGCGGCCACGCCGCGCTGCCGCAGACCGGCATCGACCCGGTGCCCATCGCCTGCGAGATCGTGCAGGCCTTCCAGACCATCCTCACGCGCAAGATGAAGCCGACCGATTCGGCCGTGATCTCGGTCACCACCATCCACGCGGGCGAAGCCAACAACGTGATCCCCGACAACTGCGAGCTGTCGGGCACGGTGCGCACTTTCTCGCTGGAGGTGCTGGACATGATCGAGGCGCGCATGAAGCAGATCTGCGAGCACATCTGCGCCGCGCACGACGCCACCTGCGACTTCCGCTTCGAGCGCTACTACCCGCCCACCATCAACACCGAGACCGAGGCCCATTTCGCGCGCGATGTGATGGCCGGCATCGTCGGCGCCGAGAACGTGCTGAAGCAGGAGGCCGCCATGACCTCCGAAGACTTCGCCTTCATGCTGCAGGCCAAGCCCGGTGCCTACGCCTTCATCGGCAACGGCGACGGCGCGCACCGCGACGTGCACCACGGCGAAGGCCCGTGCACGCTGCACAACGCGAGCTACGACTTCAACGACGATCTGATCCCGCTGGGCGCGACCTGCTGGGTGCAGATCGCCGAGCAGTTCCTCAACAAGTCCGGCGGCAGCGCCGCATGATCGGCATCGGGGAGGCCTTTTCGGCGCGCTACGCCCAGGCGCGCCAGAAGTTCCTGCAAGGCTGCGTGAGCGCGGGCCTCACCGTGGAGCCGCATGCGCACCCGCTGAAGGGCCGCGACGGCGAAGATCTTTCGATGGACGTGGCGCTCGACGGCGATGCGAACGCCGAGCGACTGCTGGTCGTCACCAGCGCCTGCCACGGCGTCGAAGGCCATTGCGGCAGCGGCGTGCAGGTGTTCGCGCTGCACGACGCCGAATGGCGCGAGAAAGCCAAGGCCCAGGGCGTGGCGGTGCTCTATGTGCATGCGCTCAACCCGCACGGCTTTTCTTACGGCCGCCGCGTGACGCACGAAAACGTGGATCTGAACCGCAACTTCATCGATTTCTCGAAGCCGTTGCCGGTCAACGAGTCCTACGCCAGGCTGCATCCGCTGCTGCTGCCCGACACCTGGCCGCCCACGCCGGAGAACCAGGCCGCCGTTGCCAAATGGATCGACAAGCACGGCACCACGGCCTACCAGGCGGCCGTGACCAGCGGCCAGTACCAGTTCGACGACGGGCTCTTCTTCGGCGGCAAGGCGCCGACCTGGAGCAACAAGACCCTCCGCGGCGTGCTGCGCCGCCATGCGGGCCATGCGAGGCGCATTGCCTGGATCGACCTGCACACGGGGCTGGGTCCCAACGGCCTGGGCGAGCGCATCTATGCAGGCAAAGACGACAAGGTCGCCTGGGCGCGCGCCAACGCCTGGTGGGGCACGCCGGCCGCGCCGGTCACCTCGATCTACGACGGCTCATCGACTTCGGCGCTGCTGCGCGGCCTGATGTGGGACGCCGTGTACGAGGAATGCCCGAATGCCGAATACACCGGCATCGCCCTCGAATACGGCACGCTGCCGATCCTGGAAGTCACGGGCGCGCTGCGGGCCGACCACTGGCTGCACAAGCATCCGGAAGCACCGGCCGACCTGGCCGACGGCATCCGCGCACGGATGCTGGAGGCTTTTTATACGGACACCGATGCCTGGCGCGGGCAGATCGTGAGCCAGGCCCGGCAGGCGATGTTCCAGGCGGTGGACGGGCTGGGCGGCTGAACTGCCGACCAGAAGTCTGGGCCGCCGCCCGGCTTCGGCCTCAGGTCCGGACCTTGCCGTCGCCCGTGAGCATCGACAGCTCGACGAACTTCGAGCCCACGTGGTTCCTGGCCGAGAACGACACCTCGAAACCGCCGAACTGCTGGCGGTCGATGCTCTCCAGGCCGGCGATCAGGCCGTCGCGCGTGGCCTTGCCCGGCGTCTTGCGCAGGCCCTCGGTGAGCACCTTGGCGGCCAGGTAGCCTTCCATGCTCGAGAAGTTGGCGCTGGCCCCGCCGCCGGCCTTGCGCACCGCGTCGGTGAACTCGCGCGTGAGGGCATTGGCCGGGTTGTAGGGCGAGGGCACCACCTGCGTCACCATCACGCCCGCCGCTTCCTTGCCCAGTTCGTCGGCCAGCGCCTGCGTGCCCACGAAGGACACGTTGAAGAAGGTGCCGCCGTAGCCCGCCTTGCGCGCCTGGCGGATGAATGCGGCACAGGCCTTGTACGCGCCCACCTGCACCACCGCGTCGGGCTTGGCCGCCACGAGGGTCTTGACCGCCTGCGCCACGTCGGACGAATTGCGCTCCACCGTGGCCATGGCCAGCGGCTTGAGCGACTGCTGCGACAGCGCCAGCGTGACGCCGTCGAGCCCGGCCTTGCCGTAGGCGTCGTTCTGATAGAAGACCGCGATCTTCTTCAGGCCCAGGTGGGTGAGGTGCTTGACCATCAGCGCGGTCTCGTCGTTGTACGAGGCGCGCAGGTGGAACACGTTTTTCTGGAAGGGCTCGCGCAGCGACATCGCGCCGGTGAACGGGGCGATGAATGGCACCTTGTCCTTCACCGCCAGCGGCAGCGCGGCCAGGCTGGTGGGCGTGCCGATGTAGCCGAAGAGCGCGAACACGTCTTCCTCGATCAGCTTCTGGGTGTTGAGGGCGCAGCGGTCGGGCTCGTAGCCGTCGTCCAGGGTCTTGAGCACCACATTGCGGCGGCCCGCGGCCGGCTGCGCGTTGTACTGGTCCAGGAAGAGCTTGGCCCCCTGCTGGAACTGGATGCCCAGTTGCGCCGCCGGCCCCGTGATGGCGGCCGATTGGCCCAGCACCAGCGGGGTGTCGCCTTGCGCCTGCGCGACGCGCAGACTGCCGATCGTGGCGGCGGCGCCGACGGCCAGGGAAAAATGTCTGCGATTCATCGTCATGGTGAAAACCTCTTCTGCGCGTTGGCCCGCGCTCCAAATTAGACTTGTCCGATGGCCCACGCACCGGACTCCTTGCACGACACTTCCCACCCCGCAACGACCACGGTGCTCGGCGCCTGTCCGCACGATTGTCCGGATACCTGCGCGCTGGTCACCACCGTCAAGGACGGCGTGGCGGTGAAACTACAGGGGAATGCCGCCCATGCGCACACGGGCGGCGTTCTCTGCACCAAGGTGTCGCGCTACATCGAGCGCAACGACCATGCCGAACGGCTGGTTCAGCCCCTGAAACGCGTGGGTCCCAAGGGCAGCGGCCAGTTCGAACCGGTGAGCTGGGATGTCGCCCTCGACGACATCGCCAGGCATCTTCAAGTATTACAGGGAAAACCCGAAGCCATTGTCCCCTACAGCTATGCGGGAACCATGGGCCTGGTGCAGGGCGAGTCGATGGACCGGCGGTTCTTCCACAAGCTGGGCGCCTCGCTGCTGGACCGCACCATCTGCTCCATGGCCGGAGGCGAGGCCATGGTGCACACGCTGGGCGCCAAGATCGGCATGCGCATCGAGTTCTTCGCCGAGGCCAAGCTGATCCTGATCTGGGGCAGCAACTCCATCGCCAGCAACCTGCATTTCTGGCGCCACGCCCAGGCCGCCAAGCGCGCCGGCGCCCGGCTGGTGTGCATCGACCCGCGCAAGACCGAAACGGCCGACAAGTGCGACGAGCACATCGCGCTGCTGCCCGGCACCGACGCCGCCCTGGCCCTGGCGCTGATGCACGAGCTCGTGGTGCATGACTGGCTCGACCACGACTACATCGCCAACCACACCCTGGGCTGGGCGCAGCTGCGCGAGCGCGCGCTGCAATGGCCGCCTTCGCGCGCGGCCGAGGTCTGCGGCATTCCCGAAGCGCAGATCGTGGCGCTGGCCCGGGCCTACGGCACCACCAGGCCCGCGGCCATTCGCCTGAACTACGGCATGCAGCGCGTGCGCGGCGGCGGCAACGCGGCCCGCGCCATCGCCTGCCTGCCGGCGCTGGTGGGCGCCTGGCGCGACCGCGCCGGCGGCCTGCTGCTGAGCAGCTCGGGCCACTTTCCGGTCGACCGCGCCGCGCTGCAGCGTCCCGACCTGCTCGAAGGGCGCCGCCCGCGCACCATCAACATGAGCACCATCGGCGATGCGCTGCTGGACGAGGCGAATCCGGTGAAGGCCATCGTGGTCTACAACAGCAACCCGGTCGCCGTGGCGCCCGATTCGGCGAAAGTGGTCGCTGGCTTTGCGCGCGAAGACCTGTTCACCGTGGTGCTGGAGCAGTTCCGCACCGACACGGCCGACTATGCCGACTACCTCCTGCCGGCAACCACGCAGCTGGAGCACTGGGACATCCACTGCAGCTACGGCCACACCGACGTGCTGCTCAACCGTCCGGCCGTGGCGCCGCGCGGCGAGGCCCGCAGCAACGCCTGGGTGTTCCGCGAGCTGGCGCGCCGCATGGGCTTTACCGACCCTTGCTTCACGGACGACGACGAGACGCTGTGCCGAACCGCGTTTGCCGAGAACGCCATCGACTACGCGCAGATGCTCACGCAGGGCTTCACCAGCCTGAAGCTGCCCGAGGCGCCCTTTGCCGAAGGCAGGTTCCCCACGCCCTCGGGCCGCTGCGAATTCTTCAGCGAACGCCTGCAGGCCATGGGCATGGACGGCCTGCCCGACCACCTGCCCAACTGGGAGCCGGCCGGCAGCTCGACCGAGTTTCCGCTCGCGATGATCTCGCCGCCGGCGCGCAATTTCCTCAACTCCACTTTTGTCAACGTGACCAGCCTGCGCGCCATCGAGGTCGAGCCGCTGCTGGAGATTCACGAAGCCGACGCCGCCGCGCGCGGCATCGAGGACGGCGCGATGGTGCGCATCTTCAACAAGCGTGGCGAGCACCGCTGCCGCGCCGAGGTGTCGCGCCGCGCGCGCCAGGGCGTGGTGCACGGCATGGGCATCTGGTGGCGCAAGTTCGGCGGCGACGGCACCAACGTCAACCAGCTCACGAGCCAGCGCCTGACCGACATCGGCCGCGGCCCCACTTTCTACGACTGCCTGGTCGAGGTGGAACGCATTGCGCCCCCCGCCGCCGGGAGCGCGTTGGGGTGAGGGCAGCCCGCGCCTGCGCCGTTGCCGCCGCCGCGCTGCTCCTGTCGGGCTGCGCCGACCTCGGCTACTACTGGCAGTCCGCCAGCGGCCACATCGACATCATGCGGGCCGCCAGGCCCGTGCCCGAATGGCTCGCCGACCCGGCCACGTCGGCTCCGCTCAAGGCCAAGCTCGAACTCACGCAGCGCATCCGCCGCTTTGCCTCGGCCGAACTGGGGCTGCCCGACAACGCGAGCTACAAGTCGTACGCCGACCTGCACCGTCCCGCCGCCGTGTGGAACGTGGTGGCCGCGCCGCCGTATTCGCTCACGCTCAAGAGCTGGTGCTTTCCGGTGGCCGGCTGCGTGGGTTATCGCGGCTACTACAGCGAGGACGCGGCCAAGGCCGAAGCCGAGGCGCAGCGCCTGCTCGACCTGGAAGTGGCCGTGTACCCCGTGCCGGCGTATTCCACGCTCGGCTGGATGAACTGGGCCGGCGGCGATCCGCTGCTGTCCACCTTCATCGGCTATCCCGAAGGCGAGCTCGCGCGCCTGGTGTTCCACGAACTCGCGCACCAGGTGCTGTATGTGCCCGGCGACACGGTGTTCAACGAGTCCTATGCCACGGCGGTCGAGCGCATCGGCGGGGCGATGTGGCTGCAACGCGAAGCCGGCGAGCCGGCGCGCCGCGAGTACGCGCAGTTCGACGGCCAGCGCCAGGACTTTCGCGCGCTCGCCCTCAACACGCGCCGCGCGCTCACGCAGGTGTACGAGTCGCCCGAAGCCAAGGCCAAGGACTGGCCGGCCGTCGAGGCGCTGAAGAAGGCCGCGATGGCCGACTTTCGCGCGCGCTACGCCGAGCTGAAGAAAGGCTGGTCCGGCCCGCGCCAGGGCGCCTACGACGGCTGGGTGGCGCGCGCCAACAACGCGGCTTTCGGCGCCCAGGGCGCCTACGACGACCTGGTGCCCAGTTTCGAGGCGCTGTTCGAACGCGAGGGCCGCAGCTGGCCGCGCTTCTACACTGAGGTCCGGCGCATTGCCGCGCTGCCGACCACGGACGAACGCCGGAGTGCCTTGCAGGCCGCCACCGGTATCCTGCAAACCCATTCCAGCGACAACAACAACGGAGATCACGGTGCCTGACATCCATATCGAGAGAAACCACACGCTGGGCATTGCCGGCGCCCGCGAAGTCGCGCGCCAATGGGTGCAGCAGGTCGAGGAGGACTACGGCCTGGAGTGCACCTACACCGAGGGCGCGGACTGCGACGTCGCGCAATTCAGCCGCGCCGGCATCGACGGCACGGTCGAGGTGACGGCCAGCACCTTCAAGCTGGAGGCGACGCTGGGTTTTCTGTTCAGCAGCTTCAGCGAGCAGATCGAGCAGAAGATCTCGCGCAACCTGGACGAGTTGCTCGATTCGCCGAACGGCGGCACGCGCTTCGCCTGAACGGATTCGCCTAGACAAACCCGTTCACGCTGAGCTTGTCGAAGCGCCGCGCAAGGCTTCGACAGGCTCAGCCCGAACGGTTCGTTCGCATCACACGATCGTGTAGCCCCCGTCGACCGGCAGCGCCACGCCGCTGACCATCGACGCGCCATCGGAAAGCAGGAAGAGGATCGGCGCAACCACCTCTTCGACCTGCGCAAACCGCCCCATCGGAATGTTCCTCAAGGCCGCCGCGCTCTTGGCCGGATCGGCCCAGGCCAGCTCGGCCATCGGGGTGAGCGTGACGGTCGGGTTCACGCTGTTCACGCGAATGCCGTGCGGCCCGAATTCGAGGCACAGCGAGCGCGTGATCGCGTCCATTGCGGCCTTCGATGCGCAATAGCAAAGATGCGCATCGAGCGCGACCAGCGCGGCCTGGCTCGACACGTTGACGATGCTGCCGCGCACGCCGACCGCGATCATCGCCTTGCCGCAGCGCGAGGCCACCAGCGCCGCGGCGCGTGCGTTCACGGCCATCACGGCGTCGAAGCTTTCGGCCTGCAGGTCGAGCGCGGATTCGAGCAATGCGATGCCGGCGCAGTTCACCACGAGGTCGAAAGCCGCCAACGGTGCGAGCGCACGTTCCAGTGCGCTTGCGTCGCCGACATCGATCGCCAATGGCGTGCAGCCGGCTTCTGCTTGCAGCGCGTCGAGCGCCGCCGCGTTGCGTCCCACGGCCGTCACCGCCGCACCCGATTGCGCAAGGCGCACCGCCACCGCGCGGCCGATGCCGCTGCTCGCGCCGGTCACGAGGGCGCGACGGCCGGAGAAGTCGAAGGAGGTCGTCATTTGAGCCGGTGCATCGCGTCACGCAATGCGGGGTAGAGGGATTTGTAGATATCGAAGCGCTCGCGATAGGCCGCCTGCGCCGCGGGTTCGGGCCGCGCGCGTTCCACCAGCGTGACCCATCCGCGCTCGGCCGTCGCCGCATCGACCAGCCCCGCACCGAGCGCCGCGAGCATCGCCGCGCCGAGGGCGGCCTCGACCTCTTCCTCGATGGTGAACACGGGGTAGCCCGTGATGTCCGCGACGATCTGCATCCACAGGTCCGAATGCGCTGCGCCGCCGACCACGATCAGGCGTTCGTCCAGCGGCTGGCCGCTTTGGCGTCCGGCCTCGATGTTGTGTTGCAGCGCAAAGCTCACGCCTTCAAGCACCGCGCGGTAGAGGTGCGCGCGGCTGTGCGCGAGCGAGAGGCCGATGAAGGCGCCCTTGGCCTGCGCATCCCAGATCGGGCTGCGCTCGCCCATCAGGTAGGGCAGGAAGACCAGGCCCTCCGCGCCGGGCGGCACGTCGACGGCCTTGCGCTCGATCAGCGCATGCGCGTCTTCGCCGGTGCGCGCGGCCTCGGCCACCTCGGCCTGGCAGAAGGCTTCGCGGAACCAGGTGACGGCCGCGCCCGCGGTGATCGCGCCGCCGAACACATAGCTGCGGTCCGCGCCCCGGTACACATGCGGCATGGTGATGAGCTTGTGGCGCGCATCCACCGTCGGGCTCACGAAGCCCCAGCACATGCTGGTGCCGATCATCGCGACGTGGTCGCCGCTGCCGGTCACGCCCGCGCAGAAGGTGGCCACCGCCGCATCGACGCCGCCGGCCATCAGCGGCATGCCTTCGGCAAGGCCGAGCTTCGCGGCCCACTCGGCGCAGAGGCCTCCGACCACATCGCTCGATTCGACCAAGCGCGGCGGCATCATGCGCGCCGGAATGCCGAGCATGGCCAGGGCGTCTTCCGACCAACTGCGCTGTGCCGCGTCGTACACGCCGCCGATGTTGCCGGCCGAACTGTGGTCCACCGCGAGCTCGCCGGTCAGGCGCCAGTTGATGTAGCTGTTGGGCGGCACGAAGTAGCGCGTCTTCGCCCACACCTCGGGCAGGTGCTCGCGCACCCACAGGATCTTGGTGTAGCCGTAGTAGCTGTCCACGCCGTTGCCGGTGATCGCCTGCAGCCGCGCCACATCGACCGTTGCGTTCACCGCATCGACTTCGGCGGTGGCGCGCCGGTCCATCCAGATCAGGCAGGGGTGCAGCGGCTGCATGGCTTCATCGACCGGGATGCCCGCGCCGCCGTAGAGGCTGCTCACGCACATTGCCGCGATGTCCGACGCGGCAACGCCGCTCTTTGCCACGCAGGCCCGCACGCTCTCGCACACCGCGTCGAACCACACCGTGGCGTCCTGATGCGCCCACAGCGGCTTCGGCGTCTCGGGCTGGTAGGCCACGCTGGCCTGCGCGTGCACCTTGCCGTCGATGCCGACCAGCAGGCACTTGGTGCTTTGGGTGCCGATGTCGACGCCGATCACGTACTTCATGACAATTCCCGGGGCTGCGGCTTGAGCAGCACCTTGATCGAGTCGAGCGAGTTGGCCAGCGCAAACGCACGCTCCCATTCGGTCAGCGGAAAGTCGTGCGTCACGATGCCCTTCGAGGTGACGAGTCCGCGCGCCAGCAGGTCGATGGCGATCGGATAACAGTACGGCCCCAGGTGCGCGCCGCGCACGTCGAGCTCCTTGCGGTCGCCGATGATCGACCAGTCGGCACTCGTCTCCGAGCCGAACACGCTGAACTCCACGAAGCGGCCGAGCTTGCGGATCATCTCCAGCCCCTGCGTCACGCCGATGGGCGCGCCAGTGGTCTCGATGTACACGTCGCAGCCGTAGCCTTCGGTCAGGCCCTTGACGATGGCGTCGGCGTTCTCGGTCTTCGGGTTGATGGTCACGTCGGCGCCGTACGCCCTGGCCAGCGCGAGGCGCTCGGGCACGAGGTCGATCACGATCAGCTTCTTCGGTGTCTTCAGCCGCGCGGCCTGCACCATCATCAGGCCCAGCGGGCCGGCGCCCGCGATCACCACCACGTCGTCCAGCTGGATGTCGCCGCGGTTCACCGTGTGGATCGCGCACGAGAGCGGCTCGATGATGGCCGCGTCTTCCAGCGAGATGCCGTCGGGGATCTTGTGCACGCGCGAGGTCGGCGGCAGCCGCATGTAGTCGGCCATGCCGCCGTCGGCCACGAGGCGCTGGAAGCCGAAGATGTTGTGCACCTCGCACATCCAGTATTTGCCCGAAGTGCAGAAGCGGCACTTGCCGCAGGGCACGATCTGCTCGGCGATCACGCGGTCGCCCTTCTCCACGCCGAAGTGCTCGGCCGCACCTTCGCCGAGTGCCTCGACGTAGCCGAAGAATTCATGGCCCGGGATGACCGGCGCCTTGACCCACGAGGGCTGGCCGTCGCCGCCCCAGAACATCTTCGCGCCCGAGTGGCACTTGCAGTCGGAGGCGCAGATGCCGCAGGCCGCGATGGAGATCAGGAGTTCGTTGCGGCCGATGGTCGGCATCGGCACGGTTTCGAGCCGGTAGTCCTTCGGGCCGTGGCAGACGACGGCCTGCATGGCGGCCTGCACTGCGGAGAGTTCGCCGATGGCGCCCGATGCGCCGGGCTGGAGCTTTTGGTAAGGCATGGGGTTCTTGTGGAGGTCAGAGAGGTTGTTCGGTTTTTCTCCCTCCCCTTCCGGGGGAGGGCAGGGGTGGGGGCGAGCGGCGGTCGATGAGGCGCTGTGGCCAAACCAGCGCCGCTTGCCCCCATCCCCACCTTCCCCCGGGAGGGGAAGGAGCAAGACAAAGGGGTCAGCGTTTGGCCTCGCGGCTGATGAAGATCGCGAGCAGCACGATCCCGCCCTTGATGATCAATTGCAGATACGGCGACACGCCGATCATGTTGAGACCGTTGTTCAGCACGCCGAGCAACAGCGCACCGACCAGCGTGCCGACGATGGCGCCGCGTCCGCCGGCGATGGACGTGCCGCCCATCACCACCGCCGCGATCGCATCGAGCTCGAAGCCCACGCCCACGCCCGGCTGCCCGCTCGTGACGCGTGCCGCCTGCACGATGCCCGCGGTGGCCGCGGTGAGACCGCTCAGCGCGTACACGAGCAGCTTGTAGCGCGACACCCGAACACCCGAGAGCCGCGTCGCCTCCTCGTTGCCGCCGATGGCATACACATACCGCCCGAACGGCGCCATGTTGAGCAGCACATACGCCACGATGTAGGTCGCCAGCATGATGAGGATCGGCACCTTGATGCCCGCCAGCACGCCGCCGCCGAGAAAAGCGAACGACTCTGGCAGCCCGTCGATCGGATAGCCGCCCGTGTAGATCAGTGCAATGCCGCGCGCGATGCCCATGGTGGCCAGCGTCACGATGATCGGCGGCATGCGCAGGTACGCCACGCAGTAGCCGTTGAAGAGGCCGATCACCACGCCCACGGCCAGCCCGAGCGGCACAGCGAGCATCGGCGGCAGCCCGAACTGCACCATCATTCCCGAGGCCAAGGTGCCCGAAAGCGCGACCACCGCACCCACCGAGAGGTCGATGCCGCCGGTGAGGATCGCGGCCGTCATGCCCACCGCGATGATCGCGTTGATCGACGACTGCAGCGCGATGTTCTGCAGGTTGCCCCACGAAAGGAAGTCGTCGGTCGCGACGATCATGAAGGCCGAGATCGCGACCAGCCCCACCAACGGCAGGAAGGCCGTCGAGCGGCGCAACTGGGTGAAGAACCCGCCGGCGGGAGCCGGCGGCGTGGGGTGAGTGACGGTGGCATTCATTGCGAACCCCCTGTGGTTGCGTGGCGCATGATGTCGCCGGAGTTGATGGAGTCGCCCTCGAGCGTGGCCACGATGGACCCGCCCGAGAACACGGCGACGCGGTCGCACATGCCGACGATCTCGGGCAGCTCGCTCGAAATCATCACGATGGCTTTGCCCTGGCGCGTGAGTTCGCGCATCAGGCTGTAGATCTCGGCCTTGGCGCCGACATCGATGCCGCGCGTGGGCTCGTCGAAGATCAGCACTTCGCTCGCATGGCCGAGCCAGCGCGCGATCACCACCTTCTGCTGGTTGCCGCCCGAGAGCGTGGCCACGCGCGTTTCGATGCTCGGCGCCTTCACGCCGACCCGCCTGGCGAGTTCGCCGGCCGACTGCTTCTCCGACCTCTGGCTCACGAGCCCGGCAGTTTTGTGCCTGCCCAGGTTGTTCATCGAGATGTTGAAGCGGATCGTGAAGTCGGTGATCAGCCCCTCGACCTTGCGGCTCTCGGGCAGCAGGCCGATGCCGTTCTGCAGTGCCTCGGTCGGGTCGTTCAGGCGCACGGGCTTGCCGTTGCGCAGCACCGTCTTGCGGTGCACGCGGTCGGCGCCCATCATCCCGAGCGCGAGTTCGGTGCGGCCCGATCCCACGAGGCCTGCGAAGCCGAGGATCTCGCCTTCATGCAGCGCGAAGTTGTTGACCGGCCCGCCCTTGAAGAGCTGGATCTCCGGCACCTCGAGCACCTTGCGTCCGCGCGGCGCGGGCACGGGCTTGGGCGGAAAGTTGTGCTCGATCTTGCGGCCCACCATCATCTCGACCAGCGCATCCACATCTGTCGCGCCCACATCCGCGTGCCCGGCGTTGGCGCCGTCGCGCAGCACGCTGATGCGGTCGCACACCTCGAAGATCTCATCGAGGTGGTGCGAGATGAAGATCATCGCCACGCCCTTGGCGCGCAGCTCGCGCATGATCTTGAAGAGATGCCCGGCCTCGTTCGGCGTGAGCGTGGCGGTCGGTTCGTCCAGCACCAGGAGGCGCGCCTTCAGCGACAGCGCCTTGCCGATTTCCACGAACTGCTGCTGCGCGACCGAGAGCCGGCAGATCGGCACATCGAGGTCGATCTGCACGCCCAGCTCGTCGAAGAGTTGCTGCGCCGAACGCTTCATCACCGCCTTGTCCAACAGCCCGAAGCGGTTCTTCAGGTAGCGGCCGAGGAAGATGTTCTCCACCGCGTTCAGGTACGGGATGAGGCTGAACTCCTGGAAGATGATGCCGATGCCCGCCGCGATCGCGTCGTTGTAGCCCGCGAACTTGCGCTCGCTGCCTTCGATGAAGATGCGGCCCTCGTCGGCCTGGTAGATGCCGCCGAGGATCTTCATCAGTGTCGACTTGCCCGCGCCGTTCTCGCCGAGCAGCGCGTGCACTTCGCCCTTGCGGATCGAGAGGTCAATGCCCGAGAGCGCCTTCACGCCCGGAAAGCGCTTGGAGACGCCTTCCAGCCGCAGCATCTCGGCGTTGTTGTTCGTTGTCACGGCGCGGTTCCGAGCGCTTACCAGGTGAAGGTCTTCGCGCCTTCAGCGTCGATCAGCTTCACATCGACCGGCACGGCCGCCGGCACGTTGGCGCCCCACTTCTTCGCGAGCGCAATGCCGATGGCCAGGCGGATCTGGTCGCGCGGGTACTGCGCGGTGGTGGCGATGAACTTGGAGCCCGGCTTCTGCATTGCCTTGATGGCTTCGGGCGCGCCGTCCACGCTGGTGAGCTTCACGTCCTTGCCGCTGGCGTCGATGGCCGCGAGCGCGCCCATCGAGCCGCCGTCGTTCACGCTGAAGACGCCCTTGAGGTTCTTGTTGGCCTGCAGGATGTTCTCGGTCACGGTGAGCGCGGTGGCGCGCTCCTGCTTGCCGTTCTGCGTGCTCACCACCTTGATGCCGGGATACTTGGCGAGCGCTTCGCGGCAGCCCTTCACGCGCTCCAGAATCGGCACGACCGGAATGCCGTCGAGGATCGCCACGTCGCCCTTCTCGCCGATGCTCTTGGCGAGGTACTCGCAGGCCAGGCGGCCGGCGTCGGTGTTCTTGGAGCCGACGAAGGAGTCGACCGGGCCTTGCGCATTCGCGTCCACCGCCACCACGACCAGGCCCGCCTTCTTGGCCGAACGCACCGCCGACTGCACGCCGGTGGAGTCGGTCGGGTTCAGCAGCAGGATGTCGACCTTCTTCTGGATCATGTCTTCCACGTCGCCGATCTGCTTGGCCACGTCGTGCCGCGCGTCGGTGGTGACCACGGTCGCGCCGATGCTGGCCGCGGCTTCTTCCAGCGCCTGCTTCATCGTCACGAAGTAGGGGTTGTTCAGCTCCTGGAAGCTCATGCCGATGCGCAGCGGCTGCTTGGGCGCCTGCGCCTGTGCGGCGGTGGCGCCGCAGGCCAGGGCGGCGGTGAGGGCGGTGGCTTTGAGAAGGTTCTTCATGGTTGCGGTCTCCTTGGGTTTGTTGGCTGACAAAAAACGCGGGCAAAGGCGTGCCCCACGCGGCGCCCGATGCGCCGCGCCGGAAACGACGCGGGGAACGAAAAACGGACGCCGGCTACGGCGACTTGGCGGCACGCGAGGCCGCGGCCTGCATGCGATGGAAGTTGCGGAACTTGGTCGGCGGCATGCGCTTGTGCAGCAGGAACTGCCGGTTGAAGTTCGACACGTTGTTGAAGCCCACGTCCATGCAGACATCGAGCACCGGCTTCTCGCTGTTGGTGAGCAGCTCGCAGGCGCGGCTGATGCGCAGCCGGTTCACATAGCGCACGAACGACTGGCCCGTGTGCTTGCGGAAGGAGCGCGAGAACGCACTGGGGCTCTGGCCCACCAACTCGGCCAGCATGGGTTCGCGCAGTTCGTCGCCCAGGTTGGCGGCGATGTGCGCGAGCACGTTGTTGATGGCGTGCGACATGAAGGCCTTCGGGTCGGGCTTGAAGGCGGGGCTGGCGAGCCGCTGGCGGTCGTGGCTGTCGACCAGCAGTTCGAGCAGCGAGAGCAGCAGGATCACGCGGCGCAGGCCCCGCGCCTCGAGCAGTGATTCCATGATCGGCTTGGCCGCGATGGCCGTCTGGGCCGAGAACAGCAGGCCCGAGCCGGATTCGGCCAGCAGCGGCGCGACGCGCTCGAATTCGGGAAAGGCCGTGGCCATGTTCTTCATCAGCCCGGCCGGGAACTGGATCACGATGCCGCGCCGCTCGACACTCTGGCCTGCGGGCACGTCGCTGATCCAGTTGTGCGGAAGGTCCGGGCCCGTCATCACGAGGTTGCCGGGCTCGAAGTGCCCCACGTGGTCGCCCACGAAGTAGACGCCCCGGGTCTCCACGATCAGCTGGATCTCGTACTCGGGATGGAAGTGCCAGCGCACCGTGCGGTACGGATAGCCGTGCGCCCAGACGGTGAACGATTCATCGCTGCGGACTTCGACGATTTCCAGATCGGGCTGCATGAGCGGTCTTCTTTCCTTGTCTCTTTGTTCTGTGGGTGGGGTGGGTGTGACACCGTGGAGCGGACTGTACGAATCGCCTGCGGCGCCAACAACCAAAGACAGCGTCCGAAACTGATACTTTTTTGAGCTTGGTGCAAGCGGACCGGCCAAGGCGTTGCAGTGCAGCAAAGGCCTTTCTCCTCGGGGGAGAGGGGCGATTGGCGGGCGATTGCTGCGGTGCGGGATCGCCGAAACTGCCGTGTCAAGAATTCATAGGTGTTTTCCCGGCCCGGAGGGCGCGCGCCGAGGCACGGCACACTCTGGCGCCATGACGAATACCGCTTCCTCCACCGCAGCGCCCGCCACCGCCGCCGGCCCGCTCGCCGGCCTCAAGGTCGTCGAACTGGGCCAGCTGATCGCCGGGCCTTTCGCCGCACGCACGCTGGCCGACTTCGGCGCCGAAGTGATCAAGATCGAGCCGCCCGGCGCGGGCGATCCGCTGCGCACCTGGCGGCTGCTGAAGGACGGCACTTCCGTCTGGTGGCAGGTGCAGTCGCGCAACAAGCGCTCGCTGGCGCTCGACCTGCGCGAGCCCGAGGCGCAGGCCATCGTGCGGCAGCTTGCGGCCGAGGCCGACGTGCTCATCGAGAACTTCCGCCCCGGCGCGATGGAAGGCTGGAGCCTCGGCCCCGACGCGCTGCTGGCCGCCAACCCCGGCCTCGTGATGCTGCGCATCAGCGGCTACGGCCAGACCGGCCCGTACCGCGACCGCCCCGGCTTCGGCGTGGTGGCCGAGGCCATGGGCGGGCTGCGCCATCTCACGGGCGAGCCCGGCCGCGTGCCGGTGCGCGTGGGCGTGTCGATCGGCGACACGCTGGCCTCCTTGCACGGCGTGATCGGCGTGCTGATGGCGATGCAGCACCGCCACGCGACGGTGAGCGCCGAGCATCCGAAGGGAAAGGGGCAGGTGATCGACGTGGCGCTCTACGAGGCGGTCTTCAACTGCATGGAAAGCCTGCTGCCGGAATACGGGGCGTTCGGCGCGGTGCGCGAGGCGGCGGGCAGCGCCTTGCCCGGCATTGCGCCGACCAACGCGTACCGCTGCGCGGATGGTGGCTACGCGATCGTGGCGGGCAACGGCGACAGCATCTTTCGCCGCCTGATGGCATGCATCGGCCGGCCCGATCTCGCGGCCGATCCGGCGCTCGCCGGCAATGCGGGGCGGGTGGCGCAGGTGCAGATGCTCGACGCCGCCATCGGCGACTGGGCCGCCGCGCGCACCGTGGACGAAGTGCTGGCCGCCCTCGATGCCGCGCACGTGCCGGCCGGCCGCATCTACACCATCGCCGACATCGCGGCCGATCCGCACTACGCCGCGCGCGGCATGCTGCAGCAGGTGCAAATGCCAGACGGCAGCGCGCTCGCGGTGCCCGGCTTCGTGCCCAAGCTCTCGCTCACGCCGGCCAGCCACCGTCACAACGCGCCGGCGCTGGGGGCGGACACCGATGCGGTGCTGAAGGAGATCGGTCTCAGCAACGAACAGATCTCGGCGCTGCGCGCGCGGCGGATCGTGGGTTGAAAGGCAAGGCCGTTCGCGCTGAGCTTGTCGAAGCGTTGCGCAAGGCTTCGACAAGCTCAGCCCGAACGGTTCTTCGCGCAGTTTTAGTTCCGGAGAGATTCGATCAGGTCGATGTACTTCTGCTTGGCCTCGTCGGCGCTCGCGCCCTTCTGGGCGGTCCACGCATCCCACTTGGCGCGCGCGACGATGTCGCTGAAGCTGGGCTTCTTGGCGGTGTTGTCGCCCTCGGTGGCCTGCTTGAAAAGGCCGTAGATCTTCAGCAGCGTCGGGTTGTCGGGGCGCTCGGCCAGGAGCTTGGAGTTGGCCTGGGCGGCTTCGAACTGGGTGTGGAGGTCGGACATGGATGGATCCATCGAAAAAACTGGAATCCGGCATCTTAAATTGCGAGGTACCTGCCGGTACCTGCGAACGCCGCGAGCGCGAGGCGCTTCAGTCCCGCAACCCCGCCCGGGCCAGCTCCACATCCAGCCGCTCGCGCGCATCCGCCGGCTTCAGCGCCGCGGCCTTCTCGTAGAGCTGCGTGGCTTCGCCCATGCGCGAATCGCCGTGCAGCATCAAGAGCGCACGGGCGTACTCCATCATCCCCGCGGGCGTATGGGGATGCAGTTCGAGCCCGCGCTCGAAAAGCTCGATGGAGGTCTCGGCGCGCACGCCGTAGGTCATGCGCCCGACCAGCGCCCCCACCTTGTCGATCACCTCGGCATGGAAGGCGGCCAGCGCGATGTGCGCGTCGGCGTGCTTGGGCTGCAGCGCGATCACGCGTTCCAGCGCGTCCTTGAGCTTGGTACCCAGGCCTTGCGCGAGCGCGCGCGCCACGCTGATGCCCTGGCTGTAGCGGCCCAGCGCATAGGCCTGCCAGTACAGCGCCTGGCAGTTGTCGGGTTCGGCGGCGGCCTGCGCGCCGGCGCGCTCGATCACTTGGCGGAACATCGCGAGCCGCACGGCCTCGCGCGGCTCCAGGTAATTGGCGTAGATCGCGGTCGCCTGGTTGGCGAGCACCAGGCCTTCGGAGCCGTGCAGCAGGCCGATGGCGGCGGCGCGTTCGAATTCGCCGCTGTGGTACAGCGCCCAGCCCTCGGCCAGCGGGGCGTCGGCGTGCGGCGGCGGCAGCGCATGGCCGGCGTGCAGGCGCGGCCAGTGCGGCAGCAGGCTGCGGGCGTCGAAGCGCGGCGCATCGGGGTAGGGCAGGGGCCGCCAGGGTTCGGTGTTGGCGGCCACCGGGCTGGCGGACATCAGCGAGAGCGGTTTGAAGTCGGGGTGGGGCATGGTGTGAACAGGCCCTAGGCCGCCATGTCTGCAGTGGGAGTCGCTGCTTTGCTCGGGACGTCTTCGCCGTTGTAGGCATTGCTCAGCGTCAGCAGATGCCGACGCTGCTCGCGCGCCAGGTACGGCGCGAGCAGGTGCAGGGTGTGGTGGCCGCCGCGCATCAGCGCGCCCTGGGCGTGCGCCGGCTCCAGCGCCTCGCGCGGGTTGCGCACGTATTCGTAGCTGAGCCAGTAGGTGAGCACCACGACCATGCTCTGGGCCAGCGTGTCGACCTCGTGGGCGTCGATGTCCAGGTGGCCGGCGCGGCCGAGGCCGGCGATCATCTGGCGGATGGCGCGCGTCTTGTTTTTCAGCACCAGCTGGAACTGGGTTTCCAGGTGCCGGTTCTTGCTGAGCAGGTCGTTCAGGTCGCGGTAGAGAAAGCGGTAGCGCCAGATCAGCTCGAACAGCGTGTGCAGGAAGAACCAGGCGTCCTCCACGTCATTGACGCCTTCGCTCGCGTGGAGCAGCTCGTTGAGCTCGGCTTCGTAGCCTTCGTAGAGCCTGTTGATCAGCTCTTCCTTGGCCGGGTAGTGGTAGTACAGGTTGCCCGGGCTGATGTTGAGTTCGCCCGCCACCAGCGTGGTCGAGACGTTCGGCTCCCCGAAGCGGTTGAACAGGTCCAAAGCGGCTTCGAGGATGCGTTGCGCCGTACGGCGTGGCGCCTTCTTTGCCATGTCGGTGCCCCCGGTATGTCTCTTGGTCTTGGGGACACTCTAGCCTATGTGCGCCGCATCATGAGCGGCGCAGGCCATGTTTTGCGGCGCTGATTTTTTGTGCAGTGCCGCAATTGCCCGGGCCGGCGTGGCCGCTCAGCCGGCCTTGGGTCGGCGCAGGGTTTTCTTGGCGGCGGGGGGCGCCGCGGACTTGCGCGCGGTGCTCTTGCGTGCGGTGCGGGCGGGCGCCGCGGCATCCTTGGCGCCGCCTTGCTTCAGCTGTGCTTCCAGGGCCGCGATGCGTGCCTGCAGCGCCGCCATGTCGGCGGCCGAGGGCACGCCCAGTTTCTCGATGGCGCGCGCCACGCGTTCCTCGAAGATGTTTTCCAGCTTGCCCCACTGGCCGGCCGCCTTGGTGCCGAACTCGCTGGCGAAGCCGCTCATGCGCTGCTGGGCCTGGGCCAGGGTTTCTTCGGCGGCGGCCTGGGTCTTCTTCTGCATGCCGGCGCCGTCCTTGACCAGCGCCTCGAAGGCCTTGCTGCCCTCCTGCTGCATCTTGGCGAAGGCGCCGAGGCCGGCAAGCCAGATCTGCTGGGCCGAGTCCTTGATGCGGTCGGAGGACTTGTTGTTGTCGTTGCTGCTGTCGTCTTGGGTCGCCATGCGGGGTGTTCCTTTGAAACTGAGCGGCCGACTCTAGCTGCTGGTCCCCGCTGACGTTAGAGCTTTGTGCCTAGGCCAAGCCCCCGCAGGCAAGCCCCCGCAGGTTCAGGGCGTGCCGCCGGCCGCGCGGCTGGCGTCCAGATGGGCCTTGGCGCGCTCGGCCAGTGCCATTTCGCCGGGGGTGCCGGGAACGAAGCTCTCGACCGGCAGCGGCCGCCCGTGCGAGTCGACCGAGACGAACACGATCAGGCACTCGGTGGTCTTTTCCATCGTGCCGCCCTTCATGTCGCCGCTGCGCACCTCGACTGAGATGTTCATGCTGGTGTTGCCGGTGTAGGCCAGGCGGGCTTCGACCTCGACCAGGTCGCCGATCATGATCGGCCGGTGAAAGCGGATGCTGCCGATGAAGGCGGTGATGCAGTAGCGCTTGGCCCAACTGGTCGCGCAGGCGTAGCCGGCCTCGTCGATCCACTTCATGACCGTGCCCCCGTGGACCTTGCCCCCGAAGTTGACGGTGCTGGGCTCGGCCAGAAAGCGCAGGGTGATCGAAGACATGGAGGCCGCCTTTGTGGGATGGGCTGTGGTGGGGAGCCGCGATTATGCGAGCGGGCGGGCGCCCGCGGACGCCGCCCGTCGTTTCCGCATGCACGCTCAGCTGCCGCTGAACAATTGCGCCAGCGTGCGCCGAAGCCAGGCGTTGCCCGGGTCCGCGTGAAAGCGCTCGTGCCAGTGCTGCTTGACCGCGTAGTCCGCCAGCGCGAAGGGCATCTCCAGCAGCTTCACCGGCTCCTGCGTGGCCAGCACCTTGCCCAGGATGCGCGGCACCACCACCAGGAGTTCGGTGTGCGCCACGATCCGCGCGACGCTCAGAAAGCTCGACAGCCGCACCACCACGTTGCGCTGGAGGCCGAGCCGCGCGATGGTCGTGTCGACGATGGCATGCCCGGTGCCTGACGTGGACACCACCGCATGCGCCTCCGCCTCGAAGCGCTTGCGCGTGAGCCTGGCGCCGATGCGCGGATGGTTCTGCGCCGCCAGGCACACGAAGTTCTGCATGAACAGCGTCTGCTGGTAGAAGCCCGCGTCCAGCTGCGGCATGAAGCCCACGGCCAGGTCGACCTCGCCGTCCTGCAGGCGGCGGCCGCTGTGGGTGGAGATGATCTCGGTCTCGATGTGCACCCCCGGCGCCACATGCCGCAGGTGGTCGAGCAGGCCGGGCAGCAGCACCACTTCGCTGATGTCGGTCATGCAGATGCGAAAGCGCCGCTGCGCCCGTTCGGGCTCGAAGCTGCTGCGGTTGCCCTGGGCCTGCGCCAGCTGGGCCAGCACCTCGCGCAGGTGCGGGCGGATGCGTTCGGCATGCGGCGTGGGCTGCATGCCCTGGGCGGTCCGGGTGAAGAGGCGATCGTCGAAGTGCGCGCGCAGCTTGTTGAGCGCGGTGCTGGCCGCGGCCTGCGCCATGCCCAGCCGCTCGGCGGCCCTGGAGACATTGCCGGTCTTGTAGACCTCGTCGAACACGGCGAGCCATTCGAGATCGAGCTTGGACATGGGGGCTTTCCGGGCTTTGCTGCTTAGGGCGAAAGACACCATTATCGAAATTTCGAATTCCGTGTATTGGCTGCCGGTCTTGAGGAAATAGTGGGGCAGCTCAACAATGGCCGCAACGGAGACACCCACGCATGAACCCCGCTTCCGCAAGCGCCGCAAAAAGCAGCGCCCCGGCCAACGCCGCCGAGCGCCGCGACTACTACGCCCGCATCCGCCCCCTGAACCTCAGCCCGCTGTGGGAATCGCTGCACGCCCTGGTGCCGCGCGAGCCGCAGACGCCCTGCGTGCCCGCGCTCTGGCGCTACGACGAGATCCGCCCGCTGTTGATGGAATCGGCCGAGCTCATCACCGCCGAGGAGGCGGTGCGCCGCGTGCTGGTGCTGGAGAACCCGGCGCTGCCGGGCAACTCGTCGATCACGCAGTCGATCTATGCGGGGCTGCAGCTCATCATGCCGGGCGAGGTCGCGCCCTCGCACCGCCATGTGCAGTCGGCGCTGCGCTTCATCGTCGATGGCAAGGGCGCCTACACCACGGTGGGCGGCGAGCGCACCACCATGCACCCGGGCGACTTCATCATCACGCCCTCGTGGGCCTGGCACGACCACGGCAACGAAGGCATCGAGGGCGTGAGCGAACCGGTGGTGTGGCTCGACGGGCTCGACATTCCGATGCTGCGCTTCTTCGACGCCGGCTTTGCCGAGAACGACGATGCCAAGGTGCAGCACGTCGCGCGGCCCGAAGGCCACAGCCTCGCGCGCTTCGGCCACAACATGGTGCCGGTGCGGCACGACCACGTGTCGGCCACCTCGCCGATCTTCAACTACCCCTATGCGCGCAGCCGCGAGGCGCTGGCGCAACTGCAGAAGCAGGAAGCACCCGATGCGTGGCTCGGCCACAAGCTGCGCTACATCAATCCGCTGACGGGTGGTTCGCCGATGCCGACCATCTCCACCAACCTGCAGCTTTGCCCCAAGGGCTTCGCCGGCAAGACGCACCGCGCGACCGATGGCGCCGTCTACAGCGTGGTCGAAGGCCACGGCATCGCCGAGATCGCGGGCCAGCGCTTCGAGTTCGGGCCGCGCGACACCTTCGTCGTGCCGTCCTGGGCGCCGCTGCGCCTCTTGTCGCCGGCCGAGGACGTGGTGCTTTTCAGCTTCTCCGACCGCCCCGTTCAGCAGGCCATGGGCATCCTGCGCGAAGCCTTTTTCGAAGACGCCTGAAAAAGCCGGGCGACTCTCTTCCATTTCATTTTTTCGACCGTGTGCCGCCGCGTGCGGCAGGAGCCCCTCATGTCCTTCGTTTTCACGCCCCCTTCGATCGTGGGCCTGCCCATCGTCGATTCCGACAAGCTCTTCCCGGTGCGCCGCGTCTACTGCGTCGGACGCAACTACGCGGCGCATGCCCGCGAGATGGGTTTCGACCCTGACCGCGAGCCGCCGTTCTTCTTCTGCAAGCCCAATGACGACGCCTCGGTCGTTCCCGTGGCCGAAGGCCAGACCGGCGCCATTCCGTACCCGCCGCTCACCAGCAACTACCACTACGAAGCCGAGCTCGTGGTCGCCATCGGCAAGGGCGGCAAGGACATTCCGGTCGATGAGGCTTCGGGCCACATCCACAGCTACGCCGTGGGCCTGGACATGACGCGCCGCGACCTGCAGATGAAGATGCGCGAGCAGGGCCGCCCGTGGGAAATCGGCAAGGCCTTCGACTTCTCGGCGCCCGTCGCGCCGCTGCGCACGCTGGCCGACGTGGGTGAGATCAACGCGGGTGCGATCACGCTCGAAGTCGACGGCCAAGTGCGCCAGAACAGCGACATCACGCACCTGATCTGGTCGGTCAACGAAGTCATCGCCAATCTCTCGACGCTCTTCACGCTGCAGCCCGGCGACCTGATCTTCACCGGCACGCCCGAAGGCGTGGGCGCGGTGAAGGCGGGGCAGACGATCAAGGTGAGCATCGAGCGGCTGCCGTCGCTCACGGTTCGCATCGAGTGATACGGAATGCGGTCGATCTTCAGAGCCGTTCGGGCTGAGCTTGTCGAAGCCTCGCGCAGCGCTTCGACAAGCTCAGCGTGAACGGATTTTTCTTGAACACAGTTTGTACGAGGCCGCAGTTCCCATGAGCGCATTCCCCTCAGAAAAAAGACGCCCCACCGTGCTGCTCGTCGGCGGCGGCATCGGCGGCATGGCCGCGGCGCTCGCACTCGCGCGCCTGGGCGTTTCCATCGACCTCCTCGAGCAGAGCGCTGCCATCGGCGAGATCGGCGCGGGCCTGCAGCTCGGTCCCAATGCTTTCGCGGCGCTCGACGCGCTGGGCGTGGGCGAGGCGGTGCGCCGGGGCTCGGTGTTCACCGACCGGCTGGTGATGATGGATGCGGTCGATTGCGGCGAAGTGGCCTCGGTGCCCGTGGGCGAGGCTTTTCGCGCGCGCTTCGGCAATCCGTATGCGGTGAGCCACCGCGCCGACCTGCACGGCGCGATCCACGAGGCGGTGAAGCAGCATCCGCTGATCCGCTTCCACACCTCGGCGCAGGTCGATTCCATCGACACCGGCGCGCACGGCGTCACAGCGGTCACGCGCGACGGACGTCGCTTCCAGGCCGACGCGATCGTGGGTTGCGACGGCGTGAAGTCGGTGGTGCGCGCCAAGCTCATCGGCGATGCGCCGCGCGTCTCTGGCCACGTCGTGTACCGCGCGGTCGTGCCCGCGGCCGACATGCCCGCCGACCTGCGCTGGAACGCGCCCGTGGTCTGGGCCGGCCCCGACTGCCACCTGGTGCACTACCCGCTGCGCCACGGCGAGCAATACAACCTCGTCGTCACTTTCCACAGCCGCGAGCAGGAAGAGTGGGGCGTGACCGACGGCAGCAAGGAGGAAGTGCTCTCGTACTTCGAGGGCGTGCACGCGCGCCCGCGCCAGCTGCTGGACCGGCCCACCTCGTGGCGTCGCTGGAGCACCGCCGACCGCGACCCGGTCGCGCGCTGGAGCGAGGGCCCGGCCACGCTGCTGGGCGATGCCGCGCATCCCATGATGCAGTACCTCGCGCAGGGCGCCTGCATGGCGCTGGAAGACGCGGTGACGCTGGGCGCCGCCGTGAAGGCCTGCGATTTCGACATGAGCGCCGCGTTCAAGCTGTACGAAGCCGCACGCATCGCCCGCACGGCGCGCGTGGTGCTGTCGGTGCGCGAGATGGGGCGGCTGTATCACGCCAAGGGCGTGGAGCGGCTGGTGCGCAACAGCCTGTGGGCGGGGCGCACGCCCGAGCGCTTCTACGATGCGGTCGAATGGCTCTATGCGTGGCGTCCGGCGCATTGCCTGGACGATGCGCCGGGGACGCTGCGGCCGGCCGCTGTCGCGCAGCAGGGCGCCAAAGCGCCAGCCGTGCTTTCGTCGCACTGAAACGACTTTCTTTCCATCATCACTATTCGAGGCCACAGGCCCAGGAGACAAGACACCATGAACTTCTCGCGCGCATTGCTGACCGGCGCTCTCGCCCTCACCGCCACCGCCGGCGCGTTCGCCCAGGCGACCGATTTTCCGAACAAGCCCGTGACCCTGGTCACGCCTTTCGCGGCAGGCAGCGGCCCCGACGCGGTGCTGCGCCTGGTCTCCGACAAGCTCTCGCGCCTCTGGGGCCAGCGCGTGCTGATCGACAACAAGCCCGGCGGCGGCGGCTTCATCGCCATCGACCAGGCCCGCCGCGCGGCGCCCGACGGCTACACACTGCTGCAACTGGACAGCGAGCACATCGCCGCGCTGCCACACCTGTACAAGTCGAAGAATTTCGTGACGCTGCAGCACTTCGACCCGGTGGCCTCGCTGTTCCGCACGCCTTTCTTCGTGGCGGTGGGCACCGATTCGAAGTGGAAGACCATGGGCGACCTGATCGCCGCCGCCAAGGCCGAGCCCGAAGGCGTGGTCTACGGCTCGTGGGGCGTGGGCAGCCCCGGCCACCTGGGCGCGCAGCAGCTGGAGGCGCTCACCGGCATTCGCATGCGGCATGCGCCGTACCGCGAGGTGTCGCAGCTGTATTCCAACGTCGGCACGGGCGAGGTGCCATGGGCCTTCGCGAGCATCCCGTCGAGCCAGGGCATCTACAAGGCCGGCAAGCTGCGCTACATCGCGGTTGCGGCGGCCAAGCGCATTCCGCAGATGCCCGAGGTGCCGACCATGGCCGAAGCAGGGGGACCGGCGTCGCTGGAGGTCAACTCCTTCGTCTCGCTGCTCGCGCCCAAGGGCGTGCCGGCGGCGGTGAAGGCAAAGATCAACGCCGATGTGGCCAAGGTCATCGCCGACCCGGAGATCCGCGCCCGCTTCGACACCTTCGCCTTCGAGCCGCTGGCCTGGTCGCCGGAGGAGATTCAGCGCAATGCCGAAGCCAAGTCCAAGGTGTACGGCGAGCTGGTGCGCAGGGGCAACATCAGCCTGGAATAGCGGGTTCTGCACCTTGCCCGGGCTTCGGCCCGGCAGTTAAGCTGACCCGCTGTTTACTTTCGACAACATTCACCTCCCTCGCCATGCAAGCCAAAAAACGAGCCCTCCTGATTGCCTGCGGCCTCGCCGCCGCCACCCTGCTGCCCGTGGCCGCCAGCGCACAGGGCACCGAGTGGCCGACCAAGCCGATCCGCCTGATGGTGGGCTTTCCGGGCGGCTCCACGCCCGACATCGCGGCGCGCACCATCGCCGAGCCGCTGGGCAAGGCGCTCGGCCAGCCGATCGTGGTGGACAACAAGGCCGGCGCCTCGGGCAACATCTCGGCCGACCTGGTGGCCAAGGCCACCGACGACCACACGCTGGGCATCGTCATCAACGGCAACCTCACCTCGTCGAAGATGCTGTACCCCAAGCTGCCCTACGACCCGGTCAAGGACTTCACGTACCTCTCGCTGATCGCCACCGCCCCGCTGGTGCTGGTGGCGCAGAACAACCTGCCCTCGGGTGCGGCCTTTTTCGACGCGGCCCGCCAGGCCGGCGACAAGTGGAACTACGGCTCGGTGGGCGTCGGCTCGGTCGGCCACCTGGGCATGGAACTGCTCAAGAGCCGCGCGGCCGGCTTCAACCCCCAGCATGTGCCCTACCCGGGCAACCCGCAGGTCATTACCGCCATGCTGGGCGACCAGGTGCAGATGGGGCTGATTCCGCCGGGCGTGGCCATGCCGCAGATCCGCGCGGGCAAGCTCAAGGCCATCGGCCTGACCGGTGGCCGCAGCGCGCTGGTGCCCGAAATTCCGCCGCTGGCCGAAGCCGGCGTGAAGGACTTCAACCTGGAGGTGTGGGTGGCGCTGCTCGGCCCGGCCAACCTGTCGAAGACCGCGCAGGCGCGCATCGGCCGTGAGCTCGCCATCGTCATGAAAGACCCGGACGTGCGCCGCAAGCTCTTCGAGCAGGGCTGGCAGGCCGTGGGCACCTCGCCGGACGGCATGCGCACGCGCGTCAACGAAGAGGCGGCGATCATGACGAAGATCATTTCCACCCGCGGCATCAAATTGCAGTGATGGCAGTCCTGCCGCACACCCTGACCGAACCGGCGCGCGAGCTGCCGGTGTTTGGCGAATACGACGTGGTGGTGGTCGGCGGCGGCCCCGCCGGCATCGCCGCCGCGGTGAGCGCCGCGCGCCACGGCGCCAGCACGCTGCTGGTGGAGCGCTACGGCTTCCTCGGCGGCATGGGCACCGCGGGCGGCGTGACCAACTTTGCGGGCCTGTACGGCAAGCGCAACGGCCAGATGACGCTGCTGGTGCGCGGCGTGGCCGACGACCTGCTCGAACGCATCGGCGCGCTCGGCGGCCTCAACACGCCGCAGGACGGCATGCAGGGCCGCATCCGCGTGCGCTCCTACGACACCTCGGCCTACAAGATCGCGGCCGACCAGTTGCTGGTCGATGCGGGCGTGAACCTGCTGTTCCACGCCTGGGCGGCGGCGGTGGTCCGCGACGGTGACCGCATCGCGGCGCTGGTGGTGGAAACCAAGTCGGGCCGCCAGGCGATTCGCGCCAATGCCTTCATCGACGCCAGCGGCGACGCCGATGTGGCGGCCTTTGCGGGCGTGCCTTTTGAAGTGGGCGACGGCCATGGCAGCGGGCTCTTTCCGACCACCATGTTCCGCGTCGGCCAGGTCGATGCGCCACCCGCGCTCGCGGCTGTCGGTGAATTCAAGGCCATCAACGACCTGATGGCCCGCGTGCAGCAACAGAAGCCCGGCGTCTACAAGTTTCCGCGCGAAGGCGCGATCCTGCGGCCCAACATCGATCCGCGCGAATGGCGCGCCAACGTCACGCAGATCCGCAATGCGGCCGGCCGCGCGATGAACGGTGTCGATGCGCGCGAACTCACCGAGGGCGAGCTCGAAGGCCGCCGCCAGATCGCCGAGTACTTCAAATTCATGAAGGCCGAGGTGCCCGGCTTTGCGCACTCGGCCATCGTGGAGATCGCGCCGCAGGTCGGCATTCGCGAAACGCGCCGCATCGAGGGCCTGTATGCGCTCACGGGCGAGGACATCCTTTCGTCGGCGAGCTTCGACGACAGCATCGGCATCAACGCCTGGCCGATGGAAATGCACGCCGACGGCCGCATCGAATGGGCCTTTCCGCGCGACGACAACCGCACCTACAACCAGCTGCCCTGGCGCATGCTGGTGCCGCGCCAGGTCGACAACCTGCTGGTGGCCGGCCGCTGCGCCGCGATGACGCACGAAGGCCAGTCGGCCGCGCGCGCGAGCGGCGGCTGTTTCGTGATGGGGCAGGCCGCGGGCACGGCGGCTGCGTCGCTGGGCGGCGCGAAGTTCGCCAGCGTCGATGTGCCGGCGCTGCAGAAAAAGCTGGTCGCCGACGGCGCCGACATCGACCGCTGAAGGCGCCGGACACGCGGTATGGCGCTAGAGTCCGGGGCTTGATGAACTCGAACCCCGGGCGAAAAGTGAACCTTCTTTCCTTGTCGACTTCCGCGCGCCGCGTTTTCCTTGTCGCTTGCTGCGCCGCGCTCGGCCTTGCGCAGTGGGGTTGCGCGAGTGCTCCCGACGACGGGCCCGTCCGGGGCAAGGACGAGATCCTCAGTCTCCTGGCGAGCAAGGACGGCCGGCGCATCGTGATTGCCGGCGAAAAGTACCACTACGTGCTGGTCGGCGATCCGGCCGTGGCGTCGCTGCTGCGCTGGGAAAACCGCGTCAAGATCACGCCCGCTCTGACCGCCGAATTCAAGGTGGCCCCCGACCAGAGCGTCGAAGGCCAGTACGTGCTGATGGCGTACGACGCCGACCTCACGCCCGAGGACAGGCGCTTCCTGGTTGCAACCGGCTTTGCGAAAACCGAAGTGAAATACGGCGACCGCACCGGGACGGCGCTGCGCTATTTCGGCAGCATCAAGGGCGCCCGCTACCTGGCCGGGCCGATCAGGAAGACCGACGCGGTCGACTTCTCCAGGACCCACTACCTGCACTACGTCGAACTGCGGACGATCAGCGGCGATGCCGCCGCCAAGCCCGCGGCCACGCCGCTGGCCTACGGCCCCGACGGCACGCTGCTGGCCGGCGGGGTGCCCGTGTTTCGGGTCGAGGGCGGAACGGACATCAGCTGCCGCGCCAGCGTCATGGGCTTCTGCCTCTACAGATAGCGCAGACAGCGGCACTGCTGACCGGCGGGCGACAGCGCGCCCGCCCGGCCTTTGCTATGGTGGCGGGTTGCCTTTTGTCGCGTTGACCGCGTTCTCTTTTCGATGCTTTCCCGATGACCACCGATCCCGCCACCGCCGCCCGCCTCGTGGCGGAACTCGTCGCCCTCATGCAGCTGGCCCCGCTGGGCGGCGACCGCTTTCTCGCCCAGAGCGAAGACATCGGCACCCCGGCCGTCTTCGGCGGCCAGGTGCTCGGCCAGTCGCTCGCGGCCGCGAGCCTCACGGTCGGTGCCGACCGGCCGGTGCATTCGATGCACGCCTACTTCCTGCTGCCGGGTGAGCATGCGCCCATCGAGTACAGCGTGGACCGCGTGCGCGACGGCCGCAGTTTCACCACCCGCCATGTGGTGGCGCGCCAGGGGGACCGGATCATCTTCGAGATGTCGGCGTCGTTCCAGACGGTGGACGAGGGCGTGGAACACCAGCTCGCGATGCCCGACGCCGAAGGCCCCGAGGGATTGGTCAGCGAACTCGACCAGCGCCGAGCGCTCGGCGATCGCCTGCCCGAGCGCTGGCGCATCAAGGGCCTGGAGCCGCACGGCATCGAGTACCGCCGCGTCGAGGCCGACGACCTGATCACGCCCGCCGTGCGGCCGTCGGAAAGCGCCATCTGGATGCGCGCCATCGCGCCGCTGCCCGACGACCCGGTGGTGCATCGCGCGCTGCTCGCCTACGCCTCCGACCACGGCCTCCTGCGCGCCGCGATGCTGCCGCACGGCCTGAGCTTCATGAGCGGCCAGGTGCGCCCCGCAAGCCTGGACCACGCGATGTGGTTCCATCGCGATTTCCGCATGGACGACTGGCTGCTCTACGTGCTCGACTCGCCCAGCGCGAGCGGCGCGCGGGGCCTGTGCCGCGGCAGCCTGTTCACGCGCGACGGGCGGCTCGTGGCCTCGACCGCGCAAGAGGGCATGTTGCGGATCGCCAAGCGCTGAGAACCAGAACCCAAGGACAGACCCAATGAAGATCTTCCACTCGCCCGCTTCGCCGTTCGTGCGCAAGTGCATGGTCGTCGCTCACGAACTCGGCATTGCCGACCGCATCGAGAAGCTGCCCAGCGCGGCGGGCCCGGTCAAGCGCGACGCCACCATCCTCCCGAAGAACCCGCTCGGCCAGGTGCCGACCTTCATCTGCGACGACGGGCAGGTGCTGTACGACAGCCGCGTGATCTGCGAATACCTCGACGCCACGCATTCGGGTGCACTGTTCCCCGCCGATGGCACCGAGCGCTGGGCCCGCCTCACCGAGCTCGCACTGGCCGATGGCATGACTGGTGCCGCATTGCTTGCGCGCTACGAAACCATGCTGCGCCCTGAAACCCTGCGCTGGAACGACTGGACCGAGGGCCAGCTCGCCAAGGTGCGCACTGGACTCGAATGGCTTGAGACGGCGGCACCGTCGTTCGGTGAGCGTGTCGACATCGGCACCATCGCGTTCGGTTGTGCGCTGGGCTATATGGACTTTCGATTTCCGTCTGTCGATTGGCGTGCTTCAGCGCCACATACCGCGAAGTGGTTCGAGGTGTTCAACCAGCGGGCGTCGATGCAGGCGACTTTGCCGACGGTCTGAGCTCTGTTCAGGGCGGCGATCACGCCGACGGGGTGCCTTGCTCCGCGAATGTCCTCCGCCCTTCACGGAGGGGAGTACCCGGTGTCCTGTGCACCCGCCCCGAATCCTTGGCTAAATTCGACCCTCGCGTGAAACCAACCAAGGACTCCGAATGTCTTCAGAAGCACAGAAAAAAGTAGCCATCGTCACAGCCGGCGGCAGCGGCATGGGCGCAGCAGCCGCCCGCAAGCTCACGGACGACGGCTTCCGCGTCGCCATCCTCTCGTCGTCGGGCAAGGGCGAGGCGCTGGCCCAGGAGCTCGGTGGCATCGGCGTGACGGGCTCGAACCAGTCGAACGACGACATCCAGCGGCTGGTCGACAAGGTCACGAGCGAATGGGGCCGCGTCGACGTGCTGGTCAACAGCGCGGGCCACGGTCCTCGCGCGCCGATCCTGGAGATCACCGACGAGGACTGGCACCGCGGCATGGACGTCTACCTGCTGAGCGCCGTGCGCCCCAGCCGCCTCGTGGCGCCGTTGATGGTCAAGCAGGGCGGCGGCACCATCATCAACATCTCCACCTTCGCCGCCTTCGAGCCCGACCCCGTGTTCCCGACCTCGGGCGTGTTTCGCGCAGGACTCGCGGCCTTCACCAAGCTCTTCGCCGACAAGTACGCCGCCGACAACGTGCGCATGAACAACGTGCTGCCCGGCTTCATCGACAGCCTGCCCGAGAAGGAGGTGTTCCGCGAGCGCATTCCGATGGGCCGCTACGGCAAGAGCAGCGAGATCGCGGCTGTCATCGGCTTCCTCGCGTCCGAAGGCGCGGGCTACATCACGGGGCAGAACCTGCGCGTGGACGGCGGCATCACGCGCTCGGTTTGACGCGGTCCTACACGCCCAGGTAGCGCGTCCACAGCGACCGGTCGGCGTCCAGCGCGGCCGAGTCGCCCTGCCACACCACGCGCCCGCGTTCGAGGATCACATGCCGGTCGGCCAAGGGCAGCAGGCGCTGCACGTACTTGTCGACCACCAGGATCGCTTCGCCTTCGGACTTGAGCGTGGCGATGCAGTGCCAGATCTCCTCGCGGATCACCGGCGCCAGGCCTTCCGTGGCTTCGTCGAGGATCAGAAGGCGCGGGTGCGTGGAGAGCGCGCGCGCAATCGCCAGCATCTGTTGCTCGCCGCCCGAGAGCTGGTTGCCCGCGTTGGCCTTGCGTTCCGCCAGGCGCGGGAACAGGCCGTACAGCGCCTCGACCGTCCAGCGCGGTGCGCTGCCCGGGCGCGGCCGTGCGAAGGCGCGCAGATGCTCGTCCACGCTGAGGTTCGGGAACACATGGCGCCCCTCGGGCACGATGGCCACGCCGCGCCGCGCAATGGCGTCGGGCTTGTGGCCGCCGATGGCATCGCCGCCGAAATGCACCTGGCCGCGCATCGGCGGGAGCGTGCCGGTCAGCACCTTCAGCAGCGTGCTCTTGCCCATGCCGTTGCGGCCGAGCAATGCGAGCACTTCGCCCGGGCCGATGCGCAGGTCGATGCCGAACAGCACCTGGCTCGCGCCGTAGCCGGCCTCGATGGCCTTCGCTTCGAGCAAGGTCTTCGTTGTCGTCGCGGTGCTCATGCGTGTCCCTCTGCTTCCGTTCCAAGGTACACCGCCTGCACGTCAGGATGCCCGCGCACTTCGTCGGCCGTGCCGCTCATCAGCACGCGGCCCTGCACCAGCACGGTGAGCCGATCGGCCAGGCGGAACACCGCATCCATGTCGTGCTCGATCAGGAGGATGGCCATGGATTCGCGCAGCGATTCGATCAGGTCCACCATGCGCGCTGATTCGTCGGGGCCCATGCCGGCCATCGGCTCGTCGAGCAGCAGCAGCTTGGGCTCGGCCGCGAGCGCCAGCGCCACGTCGAGCGCGCGCTGCGCACCGTGCGGCAGTGTGCCCGCGATGCGATGGCGCTCGGCGCCCAGGCCCACGCGGTCGGCCAGCGCTGTGGCGCGCCTGACCAGGTCGGCTTCGCCCGAACGCGCGCCCATGAAGCGCAGGCTGCTGCCCGCATGGGCCTGCGCCGCGAGCATCAGGTTGTCGTGCACGGTCTCCTTGGCGAACACGCGCGTCACCTGGAAGCAGCGCGACATGCCGGCCGCCACGCGCTGGTGGTCGCGCAGCCTGGTGATGTCGATCTCGTCCAGCAGGATGCGGCCCGCGTCGGCCTTCAAGAGGCCGGTGATCAGGTTCACCAGCGTGGTCTTGCCCGCGCCGTTGGGGCCGATGAGCGCATGCACTTCGCCGCGCTCGACGGTGAGGTCCACGTGGTCGGTCGCGAGCAGGCCGCCGAAGCGCTTGACCAATCCTTCGATTCTGAAAAGGCTCATGATTTGCTCCCTCGCCCCTCTGGGGAGAGGGTTGGGGTGAGGGGCAAGCGGCGCTTGTACAGTGCGGCCAACCCTTTGGGCGCCCACAACGCAACGGCAATCAACAGCAACCCGAGCGGCATGTGCCAGTGCTCCGTGTGTTGTTTCAGGAACTCCTCCAGCAGCAGCCAGACAGTGGCGCCGACCGGCCCGCCCCAGCTGCGGCCCAGGCCGCCGATGACCACCATCACCAGCAGCGTTGCCGACTGGGTCCAGTGCATCGTTGCGGGACTGACGAAACCGTTGCCACCGGCAAGCAGCGCGCCTGCCAGTCCGGCGATGGCGCCGGCGATGGCGAAGGCCACCAGCTGCAGCCGGAACACCGGATAGCCCAGCGCACGCATGCGCGTCTCGTTGTCGCGGATGCCCATGAGCGCATGGCCGAAGCGCGATTGCGTCGCGCGATGCAGCCACCAGAGCGCGAGCGCCACGATGACCAGCACCACCCAGTAGAAGTTCGATTCGTTGCCCAGGTCGATGCCGGGCAGCAGCGTCGGCCTGCTCATCAGCGTGTAGCCGTCGTCGCCGCCATAGCGGCGCAGCGACACCACCACGAAGTACAGCATCTGCGCGAAGGCCAGCGTGGTCATGATGAAGTAGACGCCGCGCGTGCGCAGCGCCACCGTGCCGATCAAGGCGGCGACCAGGCCGGCCACCAGCGCGGCCAGCGGCCACATCACCCAGGCCGACACGACGCCCGCATCGCTGAGCGCCACCACCGTGTACGCACCCATGCCGATGAAGCCCGCATGCCCCAGCGCCACCATGCCGCCGAAGCCGAGGATGAAATTGAGGCTGGCCGCGGCCAGCGCCACGACGAGCACGCGCCGCACGAAGCCGATGTAGAACTCGAGCCCGAAGAGCGGCGCGATCAGCGGAAATGCCGCGAGCAGCAGGAAGACCAGCCCGAGGCCGATATAGCGTGAGGAGTGCTTCATGCGCGTGCCGAGAACAGCCCCGAAGGCCGGAAGATCAGAACAATCACCATCAGCGCGTACATCGCGACCTCGGCGAAGAGCGGGCCCAGGTCGGCCGCGGTGGCCGGCGGCAGCGTGGCGCGCAGCAGCATCGGCACGAAGGCGCGCCCGACGGTATCGACCACGCCCACCAGGAGGGCCGCCACGAAGGCGCCGCGCACCGAACCGATGCCGCCGATCACCAGCACGACAAGCGCGGGGATCAGGATGGCCTCGCCCATGCCCACCTGCACCGCGACGATCGGCCCCATCAGCGCGCCGGCCAGCGCGGCCAGCGCCGCACCGAGCAGGAACACGCCGTTGAAGATGCGGCCCACGCGCACGCCCATCAGCTCGGCCATCGGCCGGTCGGACGCGCCCGCGCGCACCCGCATGCCGATGCGCGTGTGGTTGACCAGGAGGTACAGCGCCAGCGCCACCAGCAGCCCGCCGACCAGGATCACCAGGCGGTAGGAGGGGTAGGGCAGGCCGTCCAGCAGATTCACCGGGCCGGAGAGCGCGGCAGGCGTGGGCGCCATCACCGGCGAGGGGCCCCACACCATCTTGACGATGTCGTCGGCCACCAGGATCACGCCGAAGGTGGCGAGCACCTGCGCGAGGTGGTCGCGCGTGTAGAGCCGGCGCATCAGCAGCACTTCGAGCAGCAGCGCCACCACGACGGTGACCGCCACCGCGATGACGATCGCGGCGGTGAACGAGCCGGTGCGCGTGTGCGCCTCGGCCGCCACGTAAGCGCCCGACATGAACAGCGAGCCGTGCGCGAGGTTCAGCACGTCCATGATGCCGAACACCAGCGTGAGCCCCGCCGCCAGCAGGAACAGCATCAGCCCGTAGCCGAGGCCGTTGAGCAGCTGCTCAAGAACAAGAATTCCACTCATAGGACGAAGAAGAGGTTTGCCCGCGTTTTCATTCGAGGAACACCGAGGAACCGGCTTTGCCGGGCCTCAGGTGTTGCCCCCGGTAGGGGGTAGGAGAAGCGACACGAAGTGCGCGGAGCCTGGGGGCGAGCTACTTGAGCGGGCACTTGTCGGCGTACGAGTCGCCGTAGTTCGTGAGAACCGTGTTGATCAGCTTGTTCGTGACCTTGCCCTGTGCATCCTTGCCGACCACGCGCAGGTAGAAGTTCTCGATCGGAAAGTGGTTGTTCGCGTACTTGAAGTTGCCGCGCGTGGACGCGTAGTTGGCCTTCTTCAGCGCGGCGACCACGGCTTCGCGGTTCTGCGCGTTGCCGCCCGCCTGCTTGACGGCCGCGTCCATCGCGAGGATCGCGTCGTAGGCTTGCGCCGCGTACACCGACGGATAGCGGCCGTTGTATTCCTTGCGGAACGCGGCCACGAAGGCCTTGTTGGCGGCGTTGTCCAGGTCGTGCGCCCAGTGCGAGGTGTTGAACAGGCCGAGCATCGGCTCACCGACGGCGCCGATCACGTCTTCGTCGGCCGAGAAGCCGCTGGTGACCAGCGTGATGTCCTTGGACAGGCCCGCGCCCACGAACTGCTTGATGAAGTTGATGCCCATCGCGCCGGGCAGGAAGAAGTAGATCGAGTCGGGCTTGGCCGCGCGCAGCTGCGCGAGTTCGGCGGCGTAGTCGATCTGGCCGAGCTTGGTGTAGAGCTCGTCGGCCACCTGGCCCTTGAACTGGCGCTTGAAGCCGCCCAGCGCATCTTTGCCCGCGGGGTAGTTGGGCGCGATCAGCACGGTCTTCTTGAAGCCGCGGTCTTGCGCGAACTTGCCGGCGGCTTCATGGAACTGGTCGTTCTGGTAGGCGGTGCCGAAGAAATACGCATTGCACTGCGCGCCCGCGAACTGGCTGGGGCCGGCATTGGCCGAGAGGTAGGGCACCTTGGCGTTGAAGAGCGTCGGGCCCACGGCCAGCGCCACGTTGGAGCCGATGGGGCCGCTGAAGATGTCGATCTTGTCGCGCTGGATCATGCGGTCGACCAGCTGCTTGGCCTGGTCGGGGCTGCCGGACATGTCGGCCTGCACGAATTCGACTTCCTGCCCGCCGAGCTTGCCGTTCAGCTGCTTGATGCCGAGCGCGAAACCGTCGCGCGCCTCGGCGCCCAAGGCCGCGAAAGGCCCCGAGATGTCGAGGGCCAAACCCACCTTCACGGGGGCGGCCACGGCCGACATCGCGGTACCAAGGGCTGCGCCGCAGAGCAGCAGCGAGAGCAGGGTGCGCGGCAGCGCGGGCGACTTCGGGGACAGATGGCTCATGGGTTCTCCGGCTGGGAAGGATGAAACGACTTGCCGGCACTGCGGCATGCAGCACCGGCGGCATCGGACCGTTGATAGCTAAATACTTTAACTGTAAACAATTCGGTGTCAACGGTGCTAGCACGAATGGTGCCAGTGACGCATGTCACTTCCTGGTGCGGCGGCCCGGTTTGCCAGGGCCGATTTGCCGGGGTTTCAGCCGAAGGGGCTGGCGGTTGCGAACCACAGGGCGATGCCGGTGGCGATGATGAACGCGCCGTCGGTCACGCCCGCGACGAGGAAGAACTTGGTCTGCAGCAGGTCGACCATTTCGGGCTGGCGCGCGGTGCCGTCCAGAAACTTCTGGCCGACCAGCGCGATGCCGATGCAGGACCCGAGCGCTGCGATGCCGATCAGCAAGGCGACGGCGAGGGGAAGGATGTTGAAGCCGGTCATGGTGCTTTCTCCTGGTGGTTGATCGATGGACGTACTTTCCCGCAACGGGTGCGCGAAATCCATGACGCCGGAGGTCATGCGCCGGGGCAAAAAAAGCCGGCCGTGAGAACGGCCGGCCTTTGGTGGAACTCCGCGGAACCGGCTTTGCCGGGCCTAGGGCAGCTGCGTCCAGCTCTGGTTCGTCCCGCCGTTGCAGGTCCAGGTGATCAGCGCCGTGTCCTGCGTCGTCGAGGCGTTCGGCACGTCCAGGCAAGAACCCGAAGCCCGGTTCTTGAGGGTGCCGCCCACCAGGCTCCACTGCGTGGTGTCGCCGGCCGAGCACGCCAGCTGCACCACCGCCGCGTTCGTCGTCGCGGTGCCGCTCTGCGCCAGGCACAGGCCGCTGTGCTCGGCCTTGAACTGCACGTAGCCGCCCGTGAGGCTCGTCACCGTGAACTTCTCGTTGCTCGCCGTGCCGCACGGCCACTGCACCGCCGTCGCGCCGCTGGCGGTCGATACGCCCTTGATGTTCACGCACAGGTTGCTGAGGTTCGAACGGATGCGGGTGATCGTCGGCGTCGGGTCGGTGTCCTGCGACCGCACGTACTCGCGAATCGCCACCACGTCGGCGGCAGGCAGGCTGCTGGCGTTGCCGTGCCCGCTGGCGAGCACGTCCTGCAGCGTGGCCGCCTGGCCGTTGTGGAAGAAGGCCGCGGTGTTCCAGCTGCCCAGCAGCGTCGGGGTGTCGAAGCCCACGCCCGCCAGCGGCTGGTTCATGCCCTTGCCCGACGAGAGCTGGATGGTGCCCACGTCGTGCCGGATGCCGTCGCGGAAGGTGGCGCCGGTGTGGCAGGTCACGCACTGCGCCGAGGCGAACAGCGCCTGCCCGCGCGCCGCATCGACGCTCAGGCTGCCGTCCGCATTGCGCGCCGGGCTGCGCATGTACTTGTTCAGCGAGGCCAGGTAGGCCGCCATGTCGTCCAGCTGCGCGTTCTTGCCGGCCTTGGGTGCGCCCAGCGGATCGGAAGTGGCCGCGAAGTCCGCGTTGCTGAGGAAGCCGAGCCCGCCGAACTCATTGCGGATGTCGTTCTCGAAGTCCTGCACTTCGTCGAAGTTGGCCGTCCAGTGCAGCTTGCCGTGGCCCAGGCCCCGCTTGCCCATGAGGCTGATGGTGCGGCGCAGGCCCTCGCCGCGCTGGGTGAAGTCCCACACCATGCCGTCGTCGCCGGCATCCGCGTGGCAGCTTGCGCAGGAGATGTAGTTGTCCTTGCTCATGCGCCGGTCGGAGGCGTTGTAGAACACCTGCTTGCCGCGCAACGCCGCGGGCGACATCGGCTCCTGCGCCACCGTCGTCACGTTCTGCAGGAAGATCGCGGCCGCCGATTCGGACGACAGCACCGAAGCCACGTCGTGCACCGACACCGAGCGCGCCAGGAAGTTGTTGACGAACAACCGCTTCCTCGTCGCGTCCAGGTACAGGCCGTGCGGCGCGCTGCTCGCGTTGATCTCGCCCCGCACCGCGCGGCTGTACGGATCGACGATGGCCACGCGGTTGCCCTCCATCTGCGCGACGAACAGGTAGTCGCCCGACGGCGAGAACAGCGCGGCGCGCGCGGGTGCGCGGTCGTCGAAGTCCATCTGTTCGGCGAACACTTCCGCAGCCGTCTGAAGATTGACCTGCGACAGGATGGAACGCACCGTCTGGTCGTGCACCAGGTTGTTGCCGTCCCTGAACTTGCCGCGCACGATGTTGTCCTTCTTCGAAGGCAGCACCGCCCGCATGCCGTCCGGCGAGATGACCACCTGGCTCAGGTAGTTGGCCACGCCGCGCGCACCGGCCTCGGTGTCAACCGTGGTGGTGTCCACCGGCAGCGCGATGGTGGGCATGGCGCTCATGCTCTGCAGGTTCACCTTGTGCAGCTGGCCGCCTGTCATCTTCGACTTGAAGCGCGTGACGTAGGCCACCTGCGCATTCGACTCCACCGCAATGCCGCGCAGGTTGCCTTCGAGCGCCACGGCGCCGGTGGTGGCACCGTTGCTCGGGTCGAAGCTCATCAGCACCGACTTGCTCTCCAGCGTCAGCAGGCCCTTGGCGCCGTCAGGCGTGAAGGCCACGCCGTAGGGGCCGCTGCCGTAGGCGAGCGGCACGGTGGCCGAGAGGCTGCCGTCGGCCGCGCTCAGCACAACCAGCTTGTCCTCGCCCTGCACCGTGACCCAGATGCGGCCATCGGGCCCCACGGCCAGCGTTTTCGGCTCGTCGCCCACGCGCACTTCCCAGCGCTTGGCCAGGGTCTGCGCGTCGATGGCGGCGACCGTGCCGCTGTCGGGGTTGACCGAATACACCGAGTTCGCATCGCCCGCGATGTTGGTGGTGTGCGTGGGCGGCCTCGGCGTGAGCGGAACGATCACGGTGAGGTTGTAGGTGTAGAAGGTCTCGCGGCCGCTCGCGTCCCTCACCGTCAGCGTCACCGTGAAGTGGCCGGGGCGGTTGTAGGTGTAGCTGTAGTTCGGCTGGTTGGAGTAGGCCGTCTGCGTGCCGTCGCCGAAGTTCCAGCGGAACTGCGCGCCGCTGCTGCCCAGCGTGGCGGGGTTGAACACCAGCTGGCCGTTGACGATCTTCGGTCCGCCGCCGATGCCGGGGTCGCCGATGATGGCCTGGCCGCGCAGCGTCGCCACCTCGGTGTCGCTGAGCACGCGGCCGTAGACGCGCACCTCCGCCAGGGTGCCCTTGAACATCGCGGCGTTGCCCTGGATCTGGCCCAGCACGCTGAACTTGTTCGACAGGCCCTTGGTGCCGGTGAGCCCGGCCGACGTGGTCTTCACGCCGTCGACGTACACCGCCTGCGCGCCCGAAGCCGCATCGCGCGTCAGCACCACATGGTGCCAGGCGCCGTCGTTCACGACGGCCGTGGAGGTGGTGCCCACGTCGTTGCCCACCGACAGCTTGATGCGACCGTTGCTGTCCAGCCAGCCCCAGAACACATCGTCCGCGCCGCCCGACTGGTCGCGACCGAAGATGCCGGGCGCGGTCCACGAGTTGGGGCCGCCGGCCTGCGTGGTCTTCATGTAGAAGCTCATCGAGGCGGTGCCGCCGAGCACGGTGGCCACCGAATCGTTCTTCAGCGGCACACCGGCGGTGCGGTTCGCGAAGTTCATGCCGATGCTCTCGAACGCATCGCCCGTCACCGGGGTGCCGTTGTTGCTGCCGATCTGGTCGGAAAGGTTGCCCGCCAGCGGCCAGTAGTGCATCAGGTTGATGTCGGTCGCGTTGCCGGTGTTGAAGGTGGAGCGGTAGTCCGCGCCGATGGCGTTGCCCGCATAGTCCTTCATGCCGTTGGCTGGCAGGAACACTTCATAGCTGGTGCCCGGAGAGAGCGGCTGCTCGGGATGGAAGTTGACGATGCCCAGCTGCACGCTGTAGGTGCCCGCCAGCGTGTTGCCGCCGACAGGACGCACGATGAAGCTGTTGGCGTTCACGCTCTCGGGCCGGATGTTGTCGGTCATGCCCAGGCCGATGCGCGAGGTCAGCGCCTGCTGCTTTGCCCCGTTGGCGGGTGAGACCTGTTTCACTTCGGGCTTGGTGGTGTCCGGGTCCACCGAATGCACGATGAAGCCGCTGCCCGAGCCGTGGTCGTTGCCCACGAAGACCAGGTTGCCGAAGAACGCGACTTGGCCGTTGTCCGAATGCGAGAAGTTCGGGTCGTCCTCGCGCAGGATGCTGCCGCGGCCCACCTCCACATGGTTGAGCGGATTGCTCACGTCGACCTTGTGGATGCGGGTCTGCGCGCCCTGGATCACGTAGTTGTCCTGCGTGGCGCAGTACAGCTGTTCGTCGATGACCAGCCGGTTGTCTTCGGCCACGAATCGCGAGCGGTCGATCAGGTCGTAGCTGTACATCCTGGCGCCACTGCCGCGCGTGGAGACATGCAGGTTCCTGCCGTCGAAGCAGGTGGCGTAGTAGAACGGTGTGGTGCCCACGATCGTGTCGAGCACCTTGGGGTTGAGCGGGTCGGAGATGTCCAGGCTCGCGAAACCGCCGTTGCTCTCCATCGCGGTCAGCACCATGTGGTTGCCCATGGTGAAGATCGGACCGACGCGGAAGTTGCCGAGCTCGCCCGTGGGCACCGGGTTGGGCTTGCCCGCGCCGCGGTTGGCGATGACCGCGTTGACCGGGTCGCGCGCATCGACGATGAAGACGCCCCGGCCCGCCGACGCCACGTACAGGTAGGGCGCCTGCCACGACAGTTGCCAGGCCACGTTCTCGTAGTCGCCGCTGTTGACGCCGGGCAGCGCGAGCTTCTTGACCTGCTTGATGTCGTTGACGTCGGTGAAGTCCCAGAACTCGATGCCGTTGATGCTGGGCAGCACCACGTACGTCTTGCCGCCGATCGTGGCGGTGCCGAAGGAGTGGGTCTCGCGGAATTCCTTGGTCCGGCCTTCGGGCTCATAGATCTTCTTGGCGAGCTGGATCTGGCGCGGGTTGGACACGTCGTACAGCAGAAAACCGCCCGGGCCCAGGCCGCTGTCCGGCGCGAACGACGTGAGGAAGTAGCCGTTGATCATGATGCCCGCGTTCATGCCGTAGTCCTTGCGGCCCGGGTAGGTGGCGGGCACCTCGCGCGACTCGAAGGCGCTGCTGTGCGCCGGATCGAGCGGGTGGGAGGTGCTGGTGATCATCGACACCGGTTTGAACAGTTCGGCCGAGGTGTAGGTGAGGTTGCCCAGGCCCGGCCCCTGCAGCGGGAGCGGGTCGGCAACGGCTTCGGCGGCGGCCGTTGCCATGTTGTTGAGGGTCGTCATCGGACTGACCCCCGTGATCGCCGCATGCGTCAGCAATGTGACGAGCGGCGCCATCAACGCCATCACGTAATACCGAATTTTCATCGTCGCCTCCAAGTTGTTAGAAGTTCGCAGGGGAACCCACTGACTCGTTTCTTCTTCTCTGGCTCGACTTGCAAAGTGCGCGCGCAGGGCGCACCCCGGCAGGCGACGGGTCGATCGCCTTCCGTAAACCCTCCGAAAACCGTTCACGCTGAGCTTGTCGAAGCGCTGCGCGAGGCTTCGACAAGCTCAGCCCGAACGGTTCCGGTTCTCGCTCCCTGTAGCGACAGCCTTACTTCTTCGCGCCGCCCGATTCGTAGATGTCCCAGGCCGCCTCGGCGCTCGCGTCGCGGTGGATCATGGCCATCAGCGCACTGACCACCGCGGACGGATTGGCGTGCTGGTACACGTTGCGTCCGTACACCATGCCGACCGCGCCCTGGTTCATCAGCTCGCGCGAGCGCGCGAACACCTGCTGCAGGTCTTCGCGCCCGCCGCCACGCACGAGCACGGGGCAGCGTGCGGCCTGCACCACGCGGTGGAAATCCTTGGGGTCGCTGGTCGGGTCGGCCTTGACGATGTCGGCGCCCATCTCGCGCGCCAGGCGCACCAGCGTGACGATCTTCTCGGCATCGCCGTCCACCATGTAGCGGCTGCCGGGCGTGGGCGACTGCATCACCAGCGGCTCGATCATCAGCGGCATGCCGTAGCGGTCGCAGTCGGCGCGCACGCGCGCGATGTTCTGCACGCACTGGCGGAACAGGTCGGGCTCGTTCGGCAGCATGAAGAGGTTGACCACCACGCAGGCCGCGTCGCGCTGCACGGCCGGCAGCACCGGGTCGTGCTCGTTCTGCAGCTGCGCCCACATCACACGGTGCAGCGTGGCGTTGTAGGGGTTGCCCATGTCGATGCGCATCACCAGCGCGGGCTTGTCGCGGCCGGGGCGGTCCTGCAGCAGGTCGGACTGGCCGTAGTTGAGCTGCAGCGCATCGGGCGCGGCGGCCACGAGCTTGTCGATGACCTGGGGCATGTCCTCCAGGCCGTCGAGGAACGAGGGCTCGTTGCACACGCCGTGGTCCAGGGCGATGTCCAGGCAACGGCCGTTGGTGAGCAGGCGGTTGAGCCGTGCTGTCTTGTCTTTCGACATGGGAAAGAACTCCTTGTTGGGGTCGTGAAAAAAGAGGGGAGGTGTCAGGCGAGCGCCGAGAGGTGGCGTTTGGCCGCGGCGTCGATCAGGCCGAGGGCTTCCTGGCCCAGTTCCACCGCACCGGCGCCGGCGTTCTCGATCGCCTGCTGGCGAACGCGCGCGCCGCACAGCGCGACGGCGACGGTGCCGCGCGCGACGGTCCACGCGATCATCATCTGGCCGAACGAGCAGCCCAGCTTTGCGCGCAGGGGCTCGAGTTCTTCGAAGAAAGCCTTGAGCGTTGCGCGGTTGCCCGCGCTGAAGCGCGGGTTGGTGGCGCGCTGGTCGTCGCCCTTGAACTCGCGCTCGGGGTCGATGGGGCCGGCGAGCAGGCCCAGCGCCAACGACGAGTAGCCGAGCACCGCCACGTTGTGCTCGCTGCACAGCGGCGCGAGCGTGGCTTCGATCTCGCGGTCGATCAGGCTGTAGCGCTCCTGCGCCGCATCGACCGGGCCGTAGCGCAGGTACTCCGCCAGCGTCTCGGGGCTCACATTGCTCACGCCGATGGCGCGGATCTTTCCCTGCTTCTTCAGGTCGAGCAGCGCATCCATGGTCTCGGCCACCGGCGTGGTGCTGTCCTGCCAGTGCGTGATGTAGAGGTCGATGTAGTCGGTCTGCAGGCGCTTGAGGCTCTCTTCGCACTCATGGAAGATCGACTCGCGCCCGAGGAAGCGGTACACCGGGTGGCCGTCTTCTTCGAAGAAGTGCGTTCCTTGTTGTGTGTGCCACACCAGTCCGCACTTGGTGGCGATCACCGCTTGTTGCCGGCGGCCCTTGAGCGCGGTGCCCACGATGCTTTCGGAGCGGCCGAGGCCGTAGGCCGGCGCGGTGTCGATCAGGCTCACGCCCGCGTCCAGCGAGGCATGGATGGCGATGACGGCGGCCGCGTTGTCCCCGCCGCCCCACATCCATCCGCCCATGGCCCAGGTGCCCAGGCCGATGGCCGAGCATTCGATGCCCGAGGGGCCCAGCGTGGTCTTCTTCATTTCAGGTGCGCTCATCGCGTTGTCTTTCGGGTATTCAGGATGTGGTCGATGGACACGGCCGCGAGCAGGATCAGGCCCTTGATCACGTCCTGCCAGTAAGGGGAGACGTCCAGCAGGATCAGCGAGCTGGTCACCACCGAGAGCAGCGCCAGGCCGAGCACCGCGCCCAGCACCGTGCCCGAGCCGCCCTTGAGGCTCGCGCCGCCGATCACCGCGGCGGCGATCACGTTCAGTTCCATGCCCATGCCGAAGGTCGGCGTGGCGGCGCCGAAGCGCGCGGTGTAGATCACGCCGGCCAGGCCCGCCGAAGCGGAGCACAGCACCGTGACCCAGAACTTCACGCGTCCCACGCGGATGCCCGAGTACAGCGCGGCCTTCTCGTTGCTGCCCGTGTAGAACACGCGGCGCAAGAGCGTGGAGCGGCGCAGCACGAAGTCGCTCACCACCACGATCGCCAGGAAGATCAGGATCACCGCCGGCACGCCGAAGAGCGTGCCCTGGCCGATGAACTTGAACTCGGCCGGCAGCGAGAACAGCGACTGCGGCGTGCCCTGCGTGAGCGCCAGGCACAGCCCCCGCACGATCACCATGAAGGCCAGCGAGGCGATGAAGTGATTGAGGCCGATGCGCGTCACGCAGCCGCCGATCATCGCGCCGATGAGTCCGCACATGCCGATGGCCACCAGGCTCGCAAGCCACGGGTCCACGCCCATCAGGAAGAGCTTGCCCGTCACCACCATCGCAAAGCACACCACCGAGCCCACCGAGAGGTCGATGCCGCCGACGATCAGCAGGATCGTCATGCCCACCACCACGATGCCTTCGATGGAGAAGGACAGCAGCATCGCGCGCACGTTGTCCCAGGTGAGGAAGTAGGGCGATGCGAAGCTCATCGCGATGCACAGCACCGCAATGATGAGCAGCAGCCCTGCTTCGCGCATGCTGGTGAGTTTGTTGCCGGTCTTCACGGGGTCGCCTCCTGACGGTCCAGAATGCCCGGGATTCCGAGGAGGAAGGCCCGCGTCGAGTTGTGCCGGGTAGTTCATGCTGTTTCCTGTTCGCAGAGTCCGGAAGCCAGCCGCAGCAGGGCCTCTTCCGTCATTTCATTGGCTTCGACCTCGCCCGCGAGCTTGCCGTCGCGGATCACCAGTGCGCGGTCGCACAGGCCGATGATTTCCGGCAGTTCCGAGGAGATCACGATCACGCCCACGCCCTGGTTCGCAAGCTCGCGCAGGATGTGGTGGATTTCCGATTTCGCGCCCACGTCGACACCGCGCGTGGGCTCGTCCATCAGCAGCACCGACGGGTTGGTGGCCAGCAGCTTGGCGATGGCCACCTTCTGCTGGTTGCCGCCCGAGAGGCTGGAGACCTCGATGGCGACGCCGTCCGATTTCAGGTTGAGCTTGGCGCCCAGTTCCCTGGCGAGCTTGTGCTCGGCCGAGCGCTGCAACAGGCCCCATGCGGAGCTCACGCGGCGCAGCGCCATCGACGACACGTTCTGCGCGATCGGCAGGTCGAGGAACACGCCGGCGGCCTTGCGGTCTTCGCTGAGGTAGGCGATGCCTGCGCGCAGCGCGTCGCTGTACTTGCGGATCGTGAGCGCCTTGCCGCTCAAACGCACCGTGCCTCGCTTGGCGATGCGCAGGCCGCAGATGGTTTCGGCGAGTTCGCTGCGGCCGGCGCCCATGAGGCCGGCGATGCCGAGGATCTCGCCGCGCTGGAGCGCGAAGGAAACGCCGTGCACGCGCTCGCCGTCGGCGATGTCGGTCACTTCGAGCACCGGCCCCGACGATTCCAAGGTCAAGGACGCGGCCTGCTTGGGCGGGTAGTAGTTGCCCAGGTCGCGCCCGACCATGCGGCGCACCAGCTCGTCGGGCGTCATGCCCGCGAGCGGACTGCAATGCACGTTGCGCCCGTCGCGCAGCACGGTGACGCGGTCGCAGTGCGTGAAGATCTCTGCCATGCGATGGCTGATATAGATGATGCCGATGCCCTGCGCCTTCAGGTCGTGCAGCACGCGGAACAGCGCCGCCGACTCGTTGTCGGTCAGCGCGGCTGTGGGCTCGTCCAGGATCAGCACCTTGCAGTCCAGCGTGAGCGCCTTGGCGATCTCCACCAGTTGCTGGCTGGAGATGCTCAGGTCGCGCACCGGCATGCCGGGGTCGATGTCCTGACCCAGCCGCTGCAGCACCTTGGCGGCGCGCGCGTTGAAGCCGGCGTAGTTCATCCACGCCGCCTTGCCGGCGTTGATCTCGGGCATGAAGATGTTCTCGGCGACGGTGGCGTCGGCGCACAGCGCGATCTCCTGGTGCACCAGTCCGATGCCCAGGCGCATCGCGTGCGCCGGGCCGTCGATGACGACCTTCTGGCCGTTGAGAAGAATGTCGCCCTCGTCGGGGCGATGGATGCCGTCGATGATGTTCATCAACGTCGACTTTCCCGCGCCGTTCTCGCCACACAGGGCGTGGATCTCGCCCGCCTGCAGCGAGAAGTCCACGCCCGAGAGCGCGCGCGAAGCGCCGAAGCGCTTGCTGATGCCGCGCAGTTCGAGCAAGGCGCTCATTCGCCGATTCCCTTGGTGCCACGGCGCGCGAGGTACTTGTCCCAGTAGAAGTCGTCGGCGTTGGCCTTGCTCACCACGGCCAGGCCGTTGTCCAGGAAGGGCACCGACATCGGGTTCGTGCCGTTGCGCTTGGCGTCGTTCATCGGGTCGATGAGCGAAGGGTTCTTGGCCAGGAACAACATCATCATGCCCATGTAGCCCTGCATGCCCTGGTTGGGGTTGATGGAGCCGAACACGTCGCCCGACTTGATCATGTCCAGGATCTTGGCGTTGACGTCACAGCACATCACCTTGATGTTCTTCTTGCTCTCGACCTTGGCCTGCGCCGCGCCCAGCGCCGAGTTGGCCTCGGGCATGAAGAGCGCACCCAGGTTCGGGTTGGCCTGCGCCAGGCTCAGCACCGCCTGGTAGGCCTTGTTCGGGTCCTGGTTGCTGGCGGCGCGGCCGACCAGCTTCATGCCCGGGTGCTTGGCCTTCATGCGGTTCACGAAGGCGGCGATGCGGCGGTCGTGGTTGTCCTGGCCCGGGTTCTCCAGCACGGCGTATTCGCCCTTGCCGTTGAGCGACGCGGCGATGGCGTCGGCGGCCTGCGTGCCTTCGCGGTCGTTGTCCGAGGTGATGAAGGAGGTGCGCTTGGAGTTGGGCGAATCGGCCGCGAAGGTGACGACCGGGATGCCCATCGCCGCGGCGCGGTTGATCGGCTCGATGAACGGATCGGGGTTCATCGGATGCAGCAGGATGCCCGCGGGCTTGCGCGCCAGTTCCTGTTCGAAGGACGCGAGCTGCTTGTTCACGTCGTACTCCGGCGTGCCGGTGTAGCGCGTCTTCACGCCCAGCGTGCGGCCGAGCTGCTTCATCATTTCGTAGACCGGAAACCAGTACTCCACGCCGGACACCATCACGTTCATCACGTAGACGTCGCTGGCATTGCCGCGCAGGCCGGCGCCTGCCGCGGGGGCTGCTGCTTGTTGTTGCGCGAACGCGCTTGCGCCGGCCAGGCCGATACCGGCAGCGGCCGCGGACTTCAGGAAATTACGCCTCATTCTTTGTCTCCTCACGTTGACTGGCAGAGCTTTCGACCTGCGTTGGACGCAGATCTTTGGGACCTCGGTGTCACATCAGTTGTTATGACAGGCTAGAATGTAATCCCGGCGTGTTTGTCTCGATAACTAGGGGAAACGCTACTGGCGATGTGCTTTTATTCCGCCGAAGCTGTTATGACATGAAGCCTAACCTACTGATCGGCGTCGACATGGGATCGAGCAGCCTGAAAGCGCTGGCCCTCGACGCCGGAAGCGGCCGCGTCGCCGCCCTGTCCCGCATGCCCTTGCCGCACCAGCGGCTGTCCGGCGGCGGCTGCGAAGTCGGCGCCGCCGCGATCCGCGCCGCGCTCACCCACGTGCTGCGCGACGTGGCCCACCAGCTCGGGCCGCGCGCGGCCGAGGTCCGCGCCATGGCCTGCACCGGCCACGGCGCCGGCCTCTACGCGCTGGATGCGAACAACGCGCTGGTCGGCGGCCGCGCCGTCGCCTCCACCGACCAGCGCGCCGATGCCGGTGCCCGCGCGCTGTCGGCCAGCCACGGCGCGCGCTTGTTCGAGGACGTGGGCTGCCGCCCCTGGCCCGGCCAGCCCACCGTGATCGCCGCCGAACTGTTGGGCGCCGACGCTGTGCAGCGCGGCGAGCTGCGCCGCCTGCTGTTCGCCAAGGACTACCTGGGCTTTCTGCTCACCGGCGAGATCGCCACCGACGCCAGCGACGCCAGCACCGCCGGGCTGGTGTCGCTTGCCACCGGCGGCTGGTCGCAGATCGCCTTCGATGCATCGGGCATCGCGGACCTGGGCGCGCGCGCCTTCGGGCCCATCGTGCCCAGCGGCACCGCCATCGGAAAGCTGCAGCCCTCCGAAGCGGCGCTGTGCGGGCTGCCTGCGGGCATTCCGGTCGCGATGGGCGCCATCGACCTGCTTGCCTCGATGACCGCCATCTGCGCCGAAGGCCGCGGCCGTGCGGTTCAGGTCTTCGGCACCTGGTGCGTCAACGCGGTCATCGGCCCGGTGATCGCGCCCAAGCCCGAGGTGGCCGCCATCGTGAATTTCGGCCGCACGAACGAGCGGCTCTACATGGAGAACAGCCCCTCTTCGATGGCCAACATCGCGTGGCTGGCCGGCGTGCTCGCGCTGCCAGATGCGCGCGCGGTGGTCGACCTGGCCATGACGGTGCCGCTGGGTGCCAACGGCCTGCGCTTCGTGCCCTTCATCAACGGCGGCGGTGGCGTCACGGCGGGCTTCGTGGGCTTCAAGAGCCATCACACCCGCGCGGACATGGCGCGCGCCGTGGTCGATGCCGTGGCGGCGCTGCATGCGCGCCATACCGCGCGCCTTGCGGCAGGCGGCCTCGCGGTGACCGCGTCGACGGTGCTCGGCGGCGGTGCGAGCGATGCGCGCCTGGTGCGCTTGCTGGCCTCGTTTCTGGGCCGCCCGGTGGAGCGCTGTGCCGACGACGAAACCGGCGCACGCGGCGCCGCGCTCTACGCCGGCATGTCGCAGGGCCTGGTGGATGCGGACCTCCAGGCGGCCGAGGGCAGTGCGCTGCTCGCACCCTGCGAAACCATCGAACCCTACCCACGCGGCGCGAGCGCCCATGCGGACTTCAACGCCGATTTCAACGAACTGATCGACAGCATGTCACCTGTATTCACCCACATCGCAGGCGGCGCGCGAAGCGCCGCACGGCCGCCCGAAGGCGCTGGCACCGCAGCGCGCAGCGCGGAGGTTTCGCCATGAGTGCCTGGCAACTTCCTTTCGTGCGTCCGGCGTCGCTCGCGGGCCGCCACTTTTCGACCGTGATCGTCGGCGCCGGCATCAACGGCGTGGGCGTGTTCCGCGATCTTTCATTGCAGCGCGTCGATTGCCTCATCGTCGACAAGGGCGACTTCGGCGCGGGCGCCAGCAGCGCGCCCTCGCGCATGATCCACGGCGGCCTGCGCTACCTGGAGAGCGGCAGCTTCTCGCTGGTGGCCGAAGCCACGCGCGAGCGCAACCTGCTGCTGCGCAACGCACCGCACCTGGTGCGCCCGCTCAAGACGGTGGTGCCGCTCGCGAACTTCTTCGGCGGCCTCATGAGCAGCGCGCTCAAGTTCTTCGGCCGCACGCCGCCGCAGCGCACGCGCGGCCTCCTGGCAGTGGCCCTGGGCCTGCGGCTCTACGACATCCTGGGCCGCCGCCAGCGCGTGATGCCCGGGCACCGCATCAGCCGCGTGCCCGCCAATGACCGCAAGCTGTTCCGCGCGGCGATCCGCTGGACCGCCACCTTCTTCGATGCATGGATCAGCCATCCCGAATGGCTCATCCTCGAACTCATCGGCGACGCCTGCCGCGACCAGCCGCGCTCGGCCGCCGCCAACTACTGCCGCGTGACGGGCTGCGCCGGCAACATCCTCACGCTGCGCGACGAAATCACCGGCGCGCTGGTGCGCGTGACCGCCGACACCGTGGTGAACGCCACCGGCGCCTGGCTGGACCGCAGCGCGGCCGTGCTCGGTGGCGCCGGCCCGCGCGTGATGGGCACCAAGGGCTCGCACCTGGTGCTCGACCATCCCGCGCTGCGCGATGCGCTCGATGGCCGCATGGCGTATTTCGAAGCGGTGGACGGGCGGGTGTGCATCGTCTACCCCTTCCTCGACCGCGTGCTCGTGGGCTCCACCGACATCCCGGTCGAAGACCCGGACCAGATCGTCACCGAGCCCGCCGAGGTCGACTACCTCATCGACGTGCTGCGCGAGGTGTTCCCCAACATGGCCTTCGGCCGCGACCACGTGGTCTACACCTACGTGGGCGTGCGGCCGCTCGCGCGCTCGGATGCGGACAAGCCGGGCCAGATTTCGCGCGACCATTCGGTGGTCGTCGATCCGCCGAACGCGACGCGCGACATTCCCATCGTCGGCCTCGTCGGCGGCAAGTGGACCACCTTCCGCTCGCTCGCCGAAGAGGCGACCACCGAGGTGCTGCGGCAGCTGGGGCGTTCGCGCACCGCATCGACCGAACTGCTGCCCATCGGCGGCGGTGCCGATCTGCCCGCCGATGCGGCGGCCGCCGAGCGCTTCGTCGAGAAGATGACGGCCGCATCCGGCATGGACCGCGCGCGCGCCCGGACGCTGCTGGGTCGCTACGGCTCGAAGGCGCTGCCGCTCGCGCAGCGGCTTGCGGCATCGGGCGACGTGCCGCTGCAACACGCGCCCGACTACTCCGCGGCGGAGCTCTCGTACCTTTGCCTGGAAACCGGCGTGGTCCACCTGGACGATCTGGTGATCCGCCGCACGCTGCTGGCCATTCGCGGCCTCGTCACCGATGCGGCGCTCGCCGAAATCGCAGACGTTGCCGCCGAGGCGCTGGGCTGGGACGCGACGCGCGCACACGAGGAACTGAGCGCCTGCGCCACCGCCCTGCGCGAGCGCCACAACGTGCGACTGCACGCCGTGGCGCCCGACCTGCAGCCTTCTTTCGATGCATCATTGATGGCCGGCTCCGCCCTCGGCCAGTCCTGAAAGTGAACAGTTCCAACGACATGTCGACCGTGCTCGACCGCAACTCCGAGTCCCCGCTGTGGGCCCAGTTCCGCGATGCGATCCGCCTGCAGATCCTGCAGGGCGTGTTGCCCATCGGCGCCAAGCTGCCGTCCGAAGCGGAGCTGGGCGACCAGTTCGGCATCTCGCGCATCGTGGTGCGCGAAGCGCTGGCCGACCTGGTGCGCAACAACCTCATCTACAAGATCAAGGGCCGCGGCGCCTTCGTGTCGGCGCGCGAGCGCGACGAGGATTTCGTCTCCACCGTGCTCGGCTTCTCCGACGAGATGGAGCGCAAGGGCCGCTCGGTGCGCACGCAGATCCTCACGCAGGAACTTCGCGCGCCCACCGAGCAGGAGGCCGCGGCGCTGGGGCTGACCGAGCCCGATGCACAGGTGGTGGCGCTCAAGCGTCTTCGCAGCGTTGACGGCGAACTGCGCCTTCTGGTCGAGACGGTGGTGCCCGCGGACCTCGCGCCCGGGCTGCACCGCACGCGCCTGGACGACCGCTCGCTCTACGACGTGCTGCGCCGCCAGTACGGCCTGCGCCTGGTGCGCGCCGAACGCTGGATCGATGCGGTGCTGCCCGATGCCGAAACCTGCAAGCTGCTCGACCTGCCGCAGCCCGAGCCGCTGTTGCGCATCGAATCGATCGCCTACGGCGCGAACGGACGGCCGCTGGAGCACTACCGCGCGTTGCACCGTTGCAAGGAAAGCCGCCTGCACGTGCAGACGACGACCTGAGCGGGTTTTGTCCCGTTCGCACTGAGCCTGTCGAAGTGCCGGTCCAGGCTTCGACAGGCTCAGCCCGAACGGGTGCGGGGCATCGAAAACCTGGCGCGAGAACAATCCGTTCGCACTGAGCTTGTCGAAGTGTTGGCGCAGGCTTCGACAAGCTCAGCCCGAACGGCCGTTGCCGATCACGAGTACGGGTTCAGGCCTTGGCGGCGGCGCTGCGCGAAGGCCAGAGCACGGAGGCGATGGCCACCATCATCAGCGCGACCGCGACCCAGTCCTGCCAGTGCACGACCTCGCCGAGCCACACGGCGCCGCTGAACACGCCGAGCACGGGGATGAACATCACGCTCAGCGTCGAGGCCACCGGCGGCAGGCCGCGCGCGAGATAGAACCACGCGGCGTGCGCGAAGCCGAAGATCAGCACCGCGTTGTAGAGGATCGATCCCCAGGTCACCGGACCGGGCCAGCGCCACTGGGTGCGCTCGAACAGCAGCGAAAGCACCGTCATCACGACGGCCGTCATCGCCGTCATCCAGAACGAGAGCGTGAGCGTCGGCAGGCCGATGCGCGTGTGGCGCAACAGCTGCGTGCCCAGCGCCCATGTCGCCGCGGCCACCAGCGCCAGGGCCACATAGCCGGGGCGCCCCGCGAGGTCCGTGAGCTCGTGCCACAGCAAGAGGCCCACGCCGACTGCGCAAGCACCCACGCCGATCCATGAACGCCGCGTGAGCACGGCAGAGAACAGCAGCGCGCCGATCACCGCCGAGAACACCGGCATCGTGTACCCCAGGATCGCCGCGCGCCCGCCCGACAGCGCCTTCACCGCCAGGATGATGCAGGCGTGCCAGACGAACATGTTGGTCGCCCCCAGCCACACCAGCTCGGGCCACGCGCTGCGCGGCACGCGGAACGGCACCTTCATCCACACCAGCGCCAGGCCCAGCACCGGCAGGCCCAGCCAGATCGAGATCGCGCGGAAGGTGAGCGGTGGATAGTCGGCCACGCCCAGCTTCATCACCGGCCAGTTGAAGCCCCATGCGAGGGTCAGGAGAACGAGCAGGACGAACTGGCGTGGGGTGAATGAAGGCATGGGCCGCGATTGTGGCGTGGCCCACGCATTCGTGCATGGGCGCCGGTCAAGTGAGCTGGATTGCGAGCACAGCCGCCGCAGGAGCCAGGAAGGCTTTGTATGCTCGCGCACTATGGCCATATTTGCTCAGGGGCTCTCCAACATTGACAAGCGCTGTGCCAATGCGGGTGAGCGCGCTGTACTACACCAACTCAAACGCTGCTTGTCCGACGATTACATGGTCTGGCATAACGTGCCCCTGGGCCCGCGGGCGCGGCAGCCTGATTTCGTGATCTTGAGTCCGAGACAGGGAATCCTCATCCTGGAGGTGAAGCATTGGAAGCGCTCGACATTGGTGAATGCGAACCGCGACAGCGTCGAACTTAGAACCGAGCGCGGCGTGATCACCGAGGCCAATCCGCTGCGGCAGGCGCGTGACTATGCGATGGAGTTGGTGGACTTGATGGCGAAGGACCCGCTGCTGGTGCACGGCGAGGGGCCATTTCGCGGCAAGTTGCTGTTTCCCTACGGATGGGGTGCCGTGTTTTCGGGCCTTGCGCAGAAAGACGTGGCCGGGCCGGACTTTCATGGACCGTTTCCGGCGCATCAGGTCCTGCTGCGCGACGACCTCGACGAGTCGGTTGACGAGGCTTCATTCCAAAGCAAGTTATGGGGCATGTTCACCGTGACCTATCCGCACACCTTATCGCTACCGCAACGCGACCGCATCCGATGGCACCTGTTCCCGGAGATTCGGGTGCAGCATCAGGCTTCTTTGTTGGAAGACGGCGATGTGTCGCCTGCGTTCGTGCTGCCTGACTTGATGCAGGTCATGGATTTGCAGCAGGAGCAGGTGGCGCGGACGCTGGGCGAGGGGCACCGGGTTATTCATGGTTCGGCCGGTTCGGGAAAGACCATGATCTTGGTATTCCGCGCGCAGCAGTTGGCCGCAGCGGCGCAGCCAGATCGGCCGATCCTCGTGCTTTGCTACAACCGTGCCCTGTCGCAGCGTATCGAAGGCCAGTTGCGCCAGCGTGGCGTAGACGAGCGCGTGGTGATCCGAACCTTTCACAGTTGGTGTCAGGAGTTGGTCAAGGCGTACCAACTGGATGTACCCCGAGGCCTGAAAGGGAGCGCGTACTACGAAGCGCTGGCTGAGACCGTGAGCCGATCTGTAGCGAGCGGACTGGTGCCCGGCGGGCAGTACACAGCGTTGTTGATCGACGAGGCGCACGACTTCGAGGATGCGTGGCTGGAGTTGGCGGCGCGCATGGTCACGCCGGCCACGAACTCGCTGCTGGTGCTGTACGACGACGCACAGTCCATCTACCAGAAGAAGCGTCGCAAGTTCAACTTTGCGAGCGTGGGCATTCAGGCGCAAGGGCGCACCAGCATCCTCAAGCTGAACTACCGGAATACCGCCGAAGTGCTGATGCTGGCGATGCATTGCGCGCAGACTTTGCTGGCCGATCGCGCAGAAACCGAGGAGGCGATGCAGTCGGTATTGCCAGTCACGGCGGGACGGCGGGGACCGACCCCGGTGTTGCTGCTGGCCGGGAATGCGCGCGAAGAGGCTGAGTGGGTGGTCGAACGCATCGCGCAGGCGATAGCGTCAGGCCGGGCGCTGGATGAAGTTGCAGTGCTGTGTCGCATCAGGCGGCACATGGATCTCGTGGGTCTCGCGCTCCAGCGCCAGGGGATCGCTTTCCAATCCATGAATGCGCCCGATTTCCAAGCTTTCGACTGGACGCGCCCGAGCGTCAAGTTGCTGACCTTACACAGTGCCAAGGGTTTGGAGTTTCCGATGGTCGTTGTGGCCGGGCTCGACGCAATGCCTCTCGCGAGCGAGCCAATGGACGAAGAGGTGCGGCTGCTGTACGTGGGCATGACACGCGCAACCCACGAACTGGTGCTGTCTGCTGCCGGCACTTCGCCGATGGTGAGGCGAGTGCAGAACTCGTTGGAGGCCGTGGCGCAGCGGTTCGGGACAGCCTGAGCCAGCGCTTCTGAAGCTGGCGGCGAGTTGACGTGGTGGACGTCGGCTCGTTTCAGAGCAAACGCTTGAGATACCGCCCCGTGTGGCTGGCCTCATTCGCCGCAATGTCTTCCGGCGTGCCTTCACCCACCACCGTGCCGCCACCCGCGCCGCCTTCGGGGCCCATGTCGATCAACCAGTCGGCGGTCTTGATCACATCGAGGTTGTGCTCGATCACGACGATGGTGTTGCCCGCGTCGCGCAGCTGGTGCAGCACCTTCAGCAGCAGCTCGATGTCGGCGAAGTGCAGGCCGGTGGTCGGTTCGTCCAGGATGTAGAGCGTGCGGCCGGTGTCGCGCTTGCTCAGTTCCAGCGCAAGCTTCACGCGCTGCGCCTCGCCGCCCGAGAGCGTGGTGGCCGACTGGCCGAGCTTGATGTAGCTGAGGCCCACGTCCAGCAGCGTGCGCAGCTTGCGCTCGATGGTCGGCACGGCCTTCAGGAACTCGTGCGCGGTCTCCACCGTCATCTCCAGGATCTGCGCGATGTTCTTGCCCTTGTACAGAACCTCCAGCGTCTCGCGGTTGTAGCGCTGGCCGTGGCAGACCTCGCAGGGCACGTACACGTCGGGCAGGAAGTGCATCTCGACCTTCACCACGCCGTCGCCCTGGCAGGCCTCGCAGCGGCCGCCGGCCACGTTGAAGCTGAAGCGGCCCGGGCCGTAGCCGCGTTCGCGCGCGGTGTTGGTTTCGGCCATGAGCTCGCGGATCGGCGTGAACAGGCCCGTGTAGGTGGCCGGGTTGCTGCGCGGCGTGCGGCCGATGGGGCTCTGGTCGACGTTGATGACCTTGTCGAAATACTCGATGCCCTCGACCGATTCGTGCTCGGCCGGTTCTTCGTGCGCGCGGTAGAGCGTGCGCGCCACCGCGGTGTAGAGCGTGTCGTTCACCAGCGTCGATTTGCCCGAGCCTGACACACCCGTCACGCAGGTGAGCAGGCCGACCGGGAAGGCGACGCTCACGTTCTTCAGGTTGTTGCCGGTGGCGCCGACCACGCGAATTTCCTGCAGATCGCTTTGCGAGGCGATGTGCGCCGCTTCGCGCGCGGCGCGCCGTTCGGCCGCAGGGCTGGGCGCAAAGCGCGAGGCCTTCTTGCCTTCGTTGAAGGCGGGCTTCTTGACCACCGGCAGCCAGGCGGTGCGGTGCCTGGGCACCTCGATCTTGCGCACGCCCGAGAGGTACTGGCCCGTGAGCGACTCGGGGTTGGCCGCCACCTCGGCATAGGTGCCCTGCGCCATCACGCGGCCGCCGTGCACGCCGGCGCCGGGGCCCATGTCGATCACATGGTCGGCGGCATGGATCATGTCCTCGTCATGCTCGACCACGATCACGCTGTTGCCGATGTCGCGCAGGTGCTTCAAGGTGCTGATCAGCCGGTCGTTGTCGCGCTGGTGCAGGCCGATGCTGGGTTCGTCGAGCACGTACATCACGCCGGTGAGGCCCGAGCCGATCTGCGACGCGAGCCGGATGCGCTGCGCCTCGCCACCCGAGAGCGTCTCGGCGCTGCGGTCCAGGCTCAGGTAGTTGAGGCCCACGTCGTTGAGGAATTTCAGGCGCAGCCCGATCTCGCGCACCACCTTGTCGGCAATGTCGGCCTTGGCGCCGCGCAGCTTGAGCGTCTGGAACCAGGCGAGCGAGTCGCGCAAGGTGAGGTGGCTCAGTTCGAAGATCGCCATGCGCGGAGGCTCGCCGCCATCGGCCGGGCGGGCCGACTCGTCGACCAGGAACACGTTGCGCGCCTCGCGCCGCAGGCGCGAGCCGCCGCAGTCGGGGCAGGGCTGCAGGTTGCGAAAGCGCGCGAGGTCTTCGCGCACCAGCACCGAGTCGGTTTCGCGGTAGCGCCGCGTCATGTTGGGGATGATCCCCTCGAAGGGATGCTTCTTCGTGAGCTTCTTGCCCGCGAAGTTGCCCGACTCCATGGTGTAGTTGAACTTGATCTCTTCGGCGGCCGAGCCGTTCAGCAGCACCTGCTGCACCGAGGCGGGCAGCGATTCGAAGGGCGCGTCGACGTCGAACTTGTAGTGCTTCGCGACGCTCTCGATCATGCTGAAGTAGTAGCCGTTGCGGCGGTCCCAACCCTTGATGGCGCCGCTGGCGATCGACAGCGACGGAAAGGCCACCACGCGCGCCGGATCGAACACCTCGCGGTGGCCGAGGCCGTCGCAGCTCGGGCACGCGCCCACGGGCGAATTGAACGAGAAAAGGCGCGGCTCCAGCTCCGAGAGCGAGTAGTGGCAGATCGGGCAGGCGAACTTGGCGTTGAACAGGTGCTCCTTGTCGGCCGCACCCTCGGCGCCGAGCTCCAGCGCAATCGCACGGCCTTCCGCCAGGCGCAACGCGGCCTCGAAGCTCTCGGCCAGGCGCTGCTGCATGTCGGGGCGGGCGCGCAGGCGGTCGATGACCACGTCGATGTCGTGCTTCTCGGTCTTCTTGAGCTTGGGCAGGTCGTTGTATTCGTAGGTCTCGCCGTCGACGCGGAAGCGCACGTAGCCCGCGGCCTGCATCTCGGCGAAGAGCTCGAGGAACTCGCCTTTCTTCTCTCTTGCCACGGGCGCCAGGATCATCAGGCGCGGCTCGCCGGGGATGGCCAGCGTGGCGTCCACCATCTGCGAGACCGTCTGCGCCTGCAGCGGCAGGTGGTGGTCGGGGCAGAACGGTGTGCCGGCGCGGGCGTACAGCAGGCGCAGGTAGTCGTGGATCTCGGTCACCGTGCCCACGGTGGAGCGCGGGTTGTGGCTGGTGGCCTTCTGCTCGATGCTGATCGCGGGCGACAGGCCCTCGATCACGTCGACGTCGGGCTTGTCCATGAGCTGCAAAAACTGCCGCGCATAGGCCGACAGGCTCTCCACATAGCGCCGCTGCCCTTCGGCATACAGCGTGTCGAAGGCCAGGCTCGACTTGCCCGAGCCCGACAGGCCGGTAATGACGACCAGCTTGTTGCGCGGGATGTCGAGATCGACGTTCTTCAGGTTGTGGGTGCGCGCACCGCGGATGCTGATGCGCTCCTGCGCCAGCAAGGCGCCCAGGTAGGTATTGCGTTCGAGTTCCGCGTCGCGGGCGCTTTCCTCGGCGGCGGCGGTGTCTTCAATGGCTTTGGAATTCAAAGGGGGCGATCGTCCGAGGGCAACCGGACATGATAGTCCGAGCGGCATTTCATGGCGAGCGGGCGGGTTGAGGCCGGTTCATCGGCCGCCTTGCCGCGCGGGGCTTCGCAACCCGGGCGGTGGCGCCCGGCCAGCCGGCATCGGGCACAATCTCCGGTTCTTTTCCTCCTCCTTCATCTACTTATCAGGGGCAGTGCATATGGCATCGGTCAACAAAGTCATCGTCGTCGGCAATCTGGGGCGCGACCCGGAAATGCGTACCTTCCCGAGCGGCGACCAGGTCGCCAACGTCACAGTGGCCACCACCGATCGCTGGAAAGACAAGCAAAGCGGCGAAATGCGCGAAGCCACCGAATGGCACCGCATCGTCTTCAACGGCCGCCTGGCCGAAATCGCCGGCCAGTACCTGCGCAAGGGCTCGCAGGTGTATGTCGAAGGCTCGCTGCGCACGCGCAAGTGGACCGACAAGGACGGCATCGAGAAATACACCACCGAAATCCGCGCCGACCAGATGCAGATGCTGGGCAGCCGTCAGGGCCAGGGCGGCCCGTCGGGCGGTCCCGAGGACGACGGCGGCTACTCACAAGGCGGCGGGGGCGGTGGCTACTCGCAGGGCGGCAACGGTGGTGGTGGTGGTGGCGGCTACGCCCCCCGCGCCCCGGCTGCAGCAGCGGCTCCCCGCGCACCCTCGGCCGCGCCGCGCCAGGCCCCGGCCAAGTCGTCGTCGGGCTTCGACGACATGGACGATGACATTCCGTTCTAAGTAAAAAGACGTTCTCGGTGCCTTGAGCGGTCAAGCCCACCATCCTTCGGGACGGGACTGGCGCAGCAACCGGGCATGAGCGACTAAACCTTCAACACCATCCGCAACAGCACCGCCACGAGCAGCAGCACGGCGATGCTGGCGGCCCAGATGCCGAGCATCCAGATCAGCCGGGCCCTGAGCGGTGGCAGCGGTGCGCCGGGCCGCGGCGTCGCGATGGCCGGCCAGCGAAGCAGGCGCCGCTTCATGCGTGGTACCCGTCCGCGCCGACCTTGCCGCGAAACACCCAGTACGACCAGGCCGTGTAGCCCAGGATCATCGGCAGCACCAGCGCCGTGCCCCACAGCATGAAGACCTGGCTGCTGCGGTCGGTGGCGGCCGCCCAGATGGTGACGGCGCCCGGCACCACATCGGGAAACACGCTGATGCCCAGCCCCACGAAGCACAGCGCGAAGATGCCCAGCGTCAGCAGGAAGGGCGCCACCTCGCGGCCCGCCTTCATGCTGCGCACGAAGGCATAGCTGGCCAGCGCCACCAGCACGGGAACCGGCGCCACCGCCAGCATGGCCGGCCAGCGCAACCAGTTGTCGAAGTACGCGGCGCTGAGGAAGGGCGTGGCCGCACTCACGGCCACGATGGCGGCCAGCGCGCCGCCGCCCAGCCACCACGCCATGGCGCGGGCCTGCTGTTGCAGGCGACCCTCGGTCTTCATCACCAGCCAGGTGGCGCCCAGCAGGGCGTAGGCGATGGCGACGCTCACGGCGGTGATCAGCGTGAACGGGGTCAGCCAGTCCCACCAGCCGCCGGCATAGGCACGGTCCTTCACCGCCACGCCTTGCAGCAGCGCGCCCAGCACCACGCCTTGCGAGAGCGCCGCCAGCAGCGAGCCGCCGCTGAAGGCCAGGTCCCAGAAGCCGCGGTGGGCGGGGTCGCGCCATCGGAACTCGAAGGCCACGCCGCGAAAGACGAGCGCCAGCAGCATCGCGACGATGGGTGCGTACAACGCCGAGAAGATCAGCCCGTAGGCCAGGGGAAACGCCGCCAGCAGCCCGCCGCCGCCCATCACCAGCCAGGTCTCGTTGCCGTCCCACACCGGCGCGATGCTGTTCATCGCGGTGTCGCGGTCGTGGCCCACCGGAAAGCGGCGAAAGAGGATGCCGATGCCCAGGTCGAAGCCGTCGAGCACTACATAAATGAACACGGCCAGCACGATGATGAAGGCCCAGATGACGGTGAGGTCGAAGTTCATGGTCCGGTCCTCACTGGGTTGCCGGCCAGTGCGTCGGGCCGTAGCGCCGCCGCGGGCGTGGTGCCGGCGGCGCGCTCGGGCATGTGGGGCGGCTCGGGCTCGTGCAGCGCCGGCGGCTTGGCCATCAGCTTCAGGATGTAGATCACGCCCGCGCCGAAGACGGCGAAGTACACGACCACGAACGCCAGCAACGACGCCGCCACCGCCGGCGCGGCCAGCGGCGACGCGGCATCGGCCGTGCGCATCAGGCCATGGATGGTCCAGGGTTGGCGGCCCACTTCGGTGGTGATCCAGCCCGCCAGCACCGCCATCAGCCCCGATGGCCCCATCGCCAGCGCGAACCGGTGCAGCCACTTCCATTCGTAGAGCTTGCCGCGGGCGCGCGCCAGCAGGCTCGCGGCGCCCAGCGCCGCCATCAGGAAACCCAGCCCGACCATGATGCGGAAGGCCCAGAACACGATGCCCACGGGCGGCCGGTCGGCTTCGGGCACGGTGTCCAGCCCCGCCAGCGGCGCGTTCAGGTCGTGTTTGAGGATGAGCGACGAGGCCTTGGGAATCTGGATCGCGTAGTCCACGCGGTTCTCGGCGCTGTTCGGAATGCCGAACAGGATCAGCGGTGCGCCCTGCGGATGGCTCTGGTAGTGGCCTTCCATGGCCATCACCTTCACCGGCTGGTGTTCCAGCGTGTTGAGGCCGTGCAGGTCGCCCAGCACGATCTGCATCGGCGCGACGATGGCCGCCATCCACATCGCCATCGAGAACATCAGCCGCGCGCGGGGGTTGCCGCGGTCCTTCAGCAGGTGCCAGGCGCCCACCCCGCCCACGATGAAGGCCGTGGTCAGGTAGGCCGCCGACAGCGTGTGCGCCAGCCGGTACGGAAAGCTCGGGTTGAAGATGATGGCCAGCCAGCTGCCCGCCGAAATGAACTGGCCGTCGGCGTTCATCGCGTAGCCGGTCGGCGTGTGCATCCAGCTGTTGACCGAGAGGATCCAGAACGCCGAGACGAAGGTGCCCAGCGCCACCATCAGCGTGGCGGTGAAGTGCAGGCGCTTGCCCACGCGGTTCATGCCGAACAGCATCACGCCCAGGAAGCCGGCCTCCAGGAAAAAGGCGGTCAACACCTCGTAGGCCATCAGCGGGCCGATGATCGGGCCGGCCTTGTCGGAGAACACGGCCCAGTTGGTGCCGAACTGGTAGGACATGACGATGCCCGAGACCACGCCCATGCCGAACACCAGCGCAAAGATCTTGATCCAGTAGCGGAACAGGTCCATGTAGTGCTCGCGCCCGGTCTTCAGCCACAGCCCTTCGAGCACCGCGAGGTAGCTGGCCAGCCCGATCGTGATGGCCGGGAACAGGAAGTGGAAGCTCACCGTGAAGGCAAACTGGATGCGCGCCAGGAGCAGCGCTTCGGGGAGATCGAACATCGTGGGAATCCTTGTGTCGGTCGGGCCCGGTGAAGCCCGGTGCGCGACTTCTTGTCAGTCTGGGAGCGCTCGCCTTCGGGGTCTGTGCGGCGACACACACAGCAACGGCGGCTCAAGACGCGTGCAGCGGGCGGTCTTGAAAAAACACCAGCAAATTCAATGGGTTGGGCTGCTGCCTGCGCTGCACTGCCAGTTCGGGAGCGCGCAGTTGCGCCACAAGTGGCAGTTTTCTGCCAGATTGGCAGTGCGCCGGCACGATGCGGCCGGCCTTGCTGTCATGGCCATCCATGGCCGTCCATGCCCGCGTTGAGACTGCGAGGCATGCAGTGCTCGCTTTGTGCGCTGCCGCGCTTCAAAGCTGCGATGGTTTTTGCGCATGGGTGGGGCGGCGAACAGACGGTTTGCAAGAGGACCCGTACAACCGACGACATCGCCCACGCCCCTGCAACCCGCACCCGAGCTCCACATGATCTATTCGCCCTCCACCGGTTTTCCTCAGTTCATCTCGCATGAACTCCCGATGCGCGCCCAGGAAGCAGGAGCGCGCACGCCCCCGGCCAAGCAAGCGCCGCAGCTGCTTTCGCTGGTCCCGATGCCAGACCGCGCGGCACACGACGGGATCGATGACTGGGACAGTCTCTTGACCGCGTTGACTGCCCGGTTGCGGTCGGCCGCTGCGCCGGGCACAAGCGCAAGCCGGACCCGGGACGTGGTGATCGAATGCGCGAACGACCTCGATCTTCTTCACTTCGCGCTGGGTGCGGAGCAGATGCGGCGGCAGAAGCTGGAATCCGGTCTCGACGATTCGAATGCCGCCGTGGTGCGTGGAATCGCGGGTTTCGGCGAATCGCTTCACCCGACAAGGCTGGCAAAGGGCAAGCTGCGTTGGGGCAAGGCGGCGTCTCCCTTCTACAGAGTCTTTCGCTGACGCCGCGGCCGCGACGCCGGTCGCGAGACGGCTCGGTACGCCAACGAACGGACGCGCTTTGCTTTGAGGCGCATCGTGGAGGCCGATCCGCACGAGACCATTTCCAATGACACTGAAAAACGACATCGCCGCACTCGAACTGCGCATCACCCAGGAAGAAGAAAAGCGCGACGCCTGGCGCATCGCGGGCCCTGAGGAAAAGTACCTCGAGGCCTACAGCATGGTCGAGGCGCTGGAGCTCCAGCTCGAAAGAAAGCTTCTGCAGCACAGCGCCGGCAGCGCTACATGATGAAAGGGAGCGGCGTGCTGTTCAGCGCGATGTGCTGCGCTCATCCGCGCGTCGCCACCTGAGGCGACATCGCGTCGAAGCCGGCGACGACGTCGAACAGCTCCTCGTCGATGCCGCTCTGGCGGGTGCGATGAAACTGCGCGCGGAGCTCCGCGAGCAACTCGCCGATGTTGCGATCGGCGCGTTGCATGGCGGCAAGCCGGCTTGCGTTCTCGCTGGCAAGGGACTCGGCGCTCGCGCGAAACAGTGAAACGAACAGGTGCTCCCGGATGAAGGCCAGCAGCGCCTGCGGGCCTGTTCCCAGCACTTCCGGCCGTCGTGCGGTGGGCCAGGGCCGGCCGGCCAACTCGCGCCGCCAGTGCTCATCCAGTGGCAGCAGGCGCTGGCTCACGGGCGCATAGCCTGAGCCGGTCGGCCGGTTGTAGAAAAGCATCAGCGTCTGGCGCTGCGCCTGGCCGGTACGTTCGCCGTCCGGCGCCTGAACCGCCATGAGGATCTGCCCGACGAGCCGCGTGATCAGTTCGACCGAACCCGGAACGGCAAACGAACCCACCGGCGGCAGGCCCGCGTCGAGCAGCCGTTCCTGCACACGCTCGCCCACAGCCCAGACCTGCGCGTTCGCAGGCAAGGCTTTCAGGTGCCCCATCGCATGCTCGACCACACGCTCGTTGAACCGGCCCACCAGCCCCTGGTCGGAACCGAACACGACGGCGTGCGCCGCGGTGTCGTCGGCAGGCCCCGGTGGAATGCCGGCAGACAAACCGTCCTGAGCGGTCGAACGCAGGCAGACGCCCAGCCCGAGTTCGACCGTGCGCGCGTAGTCGGACAGGGCGGCCACCGACCTTTCGTACTGGCCGATGGCCGACGCCGCAGAGGCCTTCATCGTGCGCACCACGGATTTGAGGTCGCCTGCGCTGCCGATCTTTCGGCGCAAGGCTGTCGTGGTCGTGGCCATCAGCGCTGTGCGGGAGCCGCCCCCGGCAAGGGCGGGCCGGACGCCTTCTCACGATCGGGCTCGGCCGCGTGCGCAATCGAGCCCGGCTCCTGGTCTGCCAGAAACGTTGCGATCGCCTGGCGCGCGGCTTCGGTGATCTGTTCGCGGTCTGCGTCCGTCAGCGCCTGCACACCCGCCAGTCGCGCGCCCAACTCGTCGGGCACCGCCTGGGCGGCGTCCTCCACGGCCCGCTGGGCTTCGGCCATGCGGTCCAGCGGCACGCCGTCGAACAGTGCCGCATTCAGCGCCAGCAGGATGGCGATCTGTGCCGGCACCGACATCGGCGACAGCTCAGGCTGGCCCAGGCAGGCGCGGATGCGCCGGCCATGCGCAATGGATTGCCGCGTGGCGTCGTCGAGCCGCGCTCCGAAGCGCGCGAACGTTTCGAGTTCCTCGAACTGCGCGTAGGCCAGCTTGAGGTCGCTGGCGACCGCACGGTAGGCCGCGCGCTGCGCCTTGCCGCCCACCCGCGAGACCGAGGGACCCACATCGACGGCAGGCAGCACGCCCAGCGCGAACAGCGACGGCGACAGCACGATCTGCCCGTCGGTGATGGAGATGAGGTTGGTCGGGATGTAGGCCGAGATGTTCTGGGCTTCGGTCTCGATGATGGGCAGGGCGGTCATCGAGCCGCCTCCGCGCTCGCCATTCAGATGGGTCGCGCGCTCCAGCATGCGCGAATGGATGTAGAAGATGTCGCCCGGAAAAGCCTCGCGCCCCGGCGGGCGACGCAGCAGCAGCGACAGTTCGCGATAGGCACGCGCGTGGTGGGTGAGGTCGTCGTAGACGATCAGCACGTCGCGGCCCGACTCCATGAAATGCTCGGCGATGCTGGTGGCGGCATACGGTGCGATATAGGCCAGGCCCGGCGCGTCGTTGCCCTCGGCCACCACCACCACGGTGTAGGCCAGCGCGCCCTTCTCGCGCAGCCTGGCCACCGCCTTGGCCACAGCGGACGCGCGCTGGCCGATGGCGCAGTAGACGCACAGCACGCCGGTGTCGCGCTGGTTGAAGATGGCGTCGATGGCGATCGACGTCTTGCCCGTCTGGCGGTCGCCCAGGATCAGTTCGCGCTGGCCGCGGCCGATGGGAATCAGCGCATCGATGACCTTCAGGCCGGTCTGCAGCGGTTCGGTCACGGGCGCGCGGTCCATGATGGCTGGTGCCGGCCGCTCGATGGGCAGGCGCTCGCTCGCCGCCACGCGCCCCAGGCCGTCCAGCGGCCGGCCCAGCGGGTCGATCACGCGCCCCAGCAAGGCGTCGCCCACGGCCACGTCCATCACACGGCCGGTGCGCTGCACTTCCTGGCCGGCCTGCAGTGGGGCGTGGTCGCCCAGCAGCACGACATCGACACCGTCTTCGTCCAGGTTGAAGGCGATTCCCGACAACCCGCCCGGAAAGAGCAGCAACTCCTCGAAGCCCACGCCAGGCAAGCCGTGAACCCGTGCGATGCCTGTGAAGACGCTGGCGACCGTGCCGACTTCGCGCGGCAGCAGTTGCGGCCTGAAGGCTTGCAGGCGCTCTGCCATGCCGTCGAATGCATCCCGCACCGCACCTTGCAGCGATGCCGCCGCCGCCCCCGGCTTGGCGGCCGTCACGAGGGCTTCGCCGCGCACAGCCGTTCTTCCAGTCCTGGGGAGGAGAGGGCGTCCAGGTAGTGCGAAATGCTCCAGGCCAGCTTCTGGCCCTGCGCACTCAGCTCGATGCCGCCGACCAGCTCGGGCGCGGTCTGGAACGCCAGCGCAATCGGCTGGCCGAAGGTTTCGTCCAGGGCGGCCCGGATCGCCGCGTGCTGCGCCGCGGGCAGCTCGAAGGCGCTGCGCAGCAAGGCCGGCCGGGCCTCGGACACCGCCTCGAGCGCCCGGCCGAGCGTGAGGAGCGCCGCGCCGTCGAGGGCGCGCAGGTGCCGGATGAAGACCTCGCAAGCCTGCTGCTCCAGCCCGACCGATGCAAGGTCGCCCAGCACCCTGCGCGAGATGTCGAACACCTGGTCCTGCGTGCGGCGGGCGATCTCGGCGTGCAACTGCTGCGTCTCGTTCAGCAGCGATCTCGCGCGCTGAGCGCTTGCCGCATCGACCGCCTCGCGGGCTTCGAGCTGCAGGCGCTCGCGCTCGGCCTTGGCGGCATCCCTGGCCTCGTGCATCAGGGCTGCGCGCTGTTCGTCGAAAACCCGGTTCTTCTTCTGGAACTCGTCCTGCTGCCGGTGAGCCCGGGCCTGGGTGTCGGCAGCATCCGCCAGCTCGGCTGCGATCTTCCGCTCCCTGGCCGCGATGGCGTCCAGCACCGGCTGGTAGAGGAAGCGCTTCATCAGCCACACCAGGATGATGAAGTTCAGCAGCTGCGCCCCGACGGTGAACCAGTCGATGGGCACGGCCTACTTTCCCGCCGCCTGCGCGACGGCGGCGACCGCGGCATTCCAGAATGGATTGGCGAAGATCAGGATCATCGACACCACGAAGCAGTAGATGGCGGTGGATTCGATCATCGCCAGGCCGACGAACAGGGTGCGGGTGATGGTGGCCGACGCATCGGGTTGCTGGGCCAGCGACGTGAGCGCAAGCGCCACGGCCCTGCCCTCGGCCAGCGCCGGGGCCATGGTGCCGAAGCCGGTTGTCAAGCCGGCCATGACGATGGACGCAACGGCGATCCAGGTGAGAGAGTCCATGAGGTGCCTTCGATGTGGTTGAGAGGGGAAGCCGCGGCGGCTCAGGCAGGCGGCGCCGCGGCAGGCCCGGCGCCGGCCTTGCGGCTGCCGGCGTTGCGGGTTGCCGCAGCGATGTACACGGCCGCCAGGATGGTGAAGATGTAGGCCTGCACCATGCCGGTGAGCAGGCCCAGCACCGTCATCACGACGGGGAAGACCAGGGGCGTGATCGACAGCAGGATGGCGAGGATCATGCCGCCGCTCATCATGTTGCCGAACAGGCGCACCGCCAGCGCCAGCGTGCGCGAGACCTCGCTGATCAGGTTGAACGGCAACATGATCGGCGTCGGTTGCACATACGACTTGAGGTAGGCGGCCAGGCCCCGGCCCGAGATGCCGAACAGCGGCACCGCCACGAGCACGCACAAGGCCAGCGCGGCGGTGGTCGACAGCGAGGCGGTGGGCGGCTCGTAGCCGGGCACCACGGTGGCCAGCGCCGCGGCGGCGACGAACAGGAACAGCGTGCCCAGAAACCCGAGGTAGCGGCGCGGCGCATGGAGGCCGACGTCCTCGATCTGGCCCACGATGGCGGTCACGACGATCTCCAGCAGGTTCTGCCAGCGCGAGCGTTCGTGGCCGGTGGCCAGGCGGCGCGTGATCAGCGCGGCCCCCAGCACCAGCACAGCCATCAGCGCCCAGGTGAACACGATGGTGGCGTTGAGCTTCACAAAGCCGTGCTGCCAGAAGATCCACGCGTCGGGTGTCAGTCGCATGGCGGTCCGATCGCGGCGGCGGTCGGCCGTGTGACGCGCAGCACGATGGCTCGCGCCAGCAGGAAGCCCACCAGGCACAGCCCCAGGCGCAGCGGTTGCCCCGCACCCACGGCATGGAAGCCGGCCAGCACGATGGCGGTGCGCACGGCGAGGCTGCCGAGAAACCAGCGCGCCGGTGTCGGCGACGAGGCACCGCGGCGCACCGTCCACCACAGGCCGCCGAAGAAAACGCCCCCCAGCAGGCCGCCCGCCAGCAGCGCAGCCAACCCGCCCCATGTCTGGCCCAGGCTGTCAGGCATCGCCTTGCTCCTTTTCGTCCTCTTCGTCGCGCATGACCTGCTCTTCTCTGGACACCCAGTGCCAGGCGTTCAGGCATCCGACGGCCAGGCCGCCCATCAGCAGCGCCAGCGTCCAGGAGCGGCCGCCGGGATGGCGCTGGTCCAGCCACAGGCCGAGCGCCGCACCCAGGAGCGTGGGCACCGCCACCGACCAGCCGACCAGGCCCATCATGCCGAGGCCGACCCAGACCCCCGGCGTGCCGCTGCGGCGCGCCTTGAGCTTGCGCGCGGCCTTGGCGCCGACCTGATCGGCCAGCGTCGCATGCGAGGAGCCCGGGCTGGCCGGCAGGCGCCTGGGGTCCCGGCTCATGACGGATGCTCCCTGAGCATCGCGAACCGCCGCACGAAGCCGGTTTCCAGCCTGACCATCGCCGTGCGCATCTCTTCCTCTTGCGCATCCAGTGTCAGGAACTCCTGCTCCACCGCGTCGCGCAACCCGGCCAGGTCCATGCCGCGCAGGGCCCGCCGAACCGTGATCGCGACGTCCGGGCCGGTCTTGACGAGCACACCCTCGTCCACGGCCAGGAACACCTCGCCCTGGTCCGGGGCTTCGAAGCTCAGGATGCCCGGCACCAAGGCGGCGACGCAGTCCAGGCGCTGCGGCAGCAGCCCGAACGAGCCTTGCGCCGTTTCCACGACGATGCGCGTCACACCCTTCTGCTCGGCGAAGACCTCGAAAGGCAGCAGCACCCTAAGCGTCATCGACAGCATGGGCCTGCTCCCGGGTGGGCTGCGGCCGAGCGTCGCGCATGGCTTTCGCCTTGGCCTTGGCGGTGGCTTCGTCCACTGCGCCGATCATGTACAGCGCGCTCTCGGGCAAGTCCTTGAACTCGTCGCCCAGGATCCGTTCGCAGCCGTCCAGGGCGTCTTTCAGGCTCACGAGCTTGCCGGCGAGGCCGGTGAACTGCTCGGTCGTGAAGAAGGGCTGCGTCAGAAAGCGCTCGAGCCGGCGCGCGCGCGCCACCACCTTGCGGTCCTCGGGCGACAGCTGTTCCAGTCCGAGCATCGCAATGATGTCCTTCAGCTCGGCGTACTGGGCCAGCGTGCGGCGGATGGCCTGCGCCAGGGTGTAGTGCCGCTCGCCGACGATGCCCGGCGTGATCATCTTGGAGCTTGACTGCAGCGGGTCGATGGCCGGGAACAGTCCTTCGCTGGCACGCTGGCGCGACAGCACGATGGACGCCGACAGGTGCGAGAAGGTGTGCACGGCCGCAGGGTCGGTGAAGTCGTCGGCCGGCACGTACACCGCCTGAATTGCCGTGATGGCGCCGCTGTCGGTGTTGGCGATGCGCTCCTCCAGCGCCGCCAGTTCGGTTCCCATCGTCGGCTGGTAACCCAGGCGCGAGGGCATCTGTCCCATCAGGCCCGAGACTTCGGAGCCGGCCTGGATGAAGCGGAAGATGTTGTCGATCAGCAGCAGCACGTCGCGGTGCTCGTCATCGCGAAAGTATTCCGCCATCGTCAGCGCGGCATGCCCCACCCGGAAGCGCGCACCGGGCGGCTCGTTCATCTGCGCAAAGATCATGACCATGTGCGGCAGCACGCCGGCGGCCTTCATCTCCCGGAACAACTCCTCGCCTTCGCGCGAACGTTCGCCGATGCCGCAGAAGATGCTCACGCCCGCCTGGTGGCCGATCATGTTGTGGATCATCTCGGTCAGCAGCACCGTCTTGCCGACGCCGGCGCCGCCGAACAGGCCGGCCTTGCCCCCGCGCTCCAGCGGCGTCAGAACGTCGATGGCCTTGATGCCGGTCTCGAAGACCTCGGACCTGGTCGAGCGGCGCACCAGAGGTGGCGGCTGGCGATGCACCGAACGCCACTGCACCCCGTGCAGCGCGGGCCCGCTGTCGATGGTGGTGCCGAAGACGTCGAACATGCGCGAAAGGATGGCGTTGCCAACCGGCGCCTGCAGCGGCCCGCCGGTGTCCTCGACGGGCATGCCCCGCGCCAGGCCCTGCGTGGGGCTCAGCGCGATGCCCCGCACATGCCGCGCATCGCGCTGGGCCAGCGCCTCGATGGCCACCCGGCCGCCTTCGCCCGCGCGCAACAGGGAATGAATGGCAGGCAACGCGCCGTCGAAGCGCATGTCCACCACGCTTCCGCGGACCGCCACGACGACACCGGTCTGTGCAGCGGTGCGTTCTTGATGCATGTGGACGGGCCTTTGGTTCAACCGGTAGCCGGCGTGTGTGCCGCAGCATGCGGATGCCTCACGACGTGTGGCAACGGACAGTCTGACCGGGTCGCGTGAACGCGTCTGTACGCTGGCGTACATGCCGGTGACGACCGGCGTCAGCCCATGTTTCTGGCCTGCAGGTTTCCTGTGTCCGTATCCGTACCCGGATGCAGGGTCGGCCTACTTCATCCTGGAGCGCAAGTATTGGTGTGGACCTCGCACCGCACCGAAAAACCTCAGCCCGCCAGCCCCACGAACACGTTCTGCACATCGTCGTTCGCGTCGATGGCGGCCAGGAAGACTTCGACTTCTTCCAGGTCTTCCGCGCTCAGGCTGGCCGGATCGACCGGGTTCTTGGGCTTGTAGCCCAGCTTGGCCGACAGCACGGTGAAGCCCTGCGCCGGCAGCGCGCGGCTCACCAGGTCCAGGTCGGTGGGGTCGGTGAGGAACACGGTGGCGCTGCCTTCGCCGGCCGGCTCGAAGTCCTGCGCGCCGGCTTCGATGGCGGCGACCTCGGCATCGGCCGTGGCATTCGCGGGCTCGGCTTCGATCATGCCGACGTGGTCGAAGTCCCAGGACACCGAGCCCGATGTGCCCAGTTGGCCCTTGCGGAACAGCACGCGCATTTCGGGCGCGGTGCGGTTCACGTTGTCGGTCAGGCACTCGACCATCACCGGCACGCGGTGCGGCGCAAAGCCTTCGTAGATCACATGCTCGAAGTGCACCGCCTCGCCCGTGAGGCCGGCGCCCTTCTTGATGGCGCGGTCCAGCGTTTCCTTGGGCATCGAGACCTTGCGGGCCTGCTCCACCACCAGCCGCAGCCGCGAGTTGGAGGCCGGGTCGGCGCCGTTGCGCGCGGCGATCATGATTTCCTTGGCGAGCTTGCCGAACAGCCGGCCCTTGGCATTGGCCGCCAGATCCTTGTGTTTAGCTTTCCATTGGGCGCCCATGTCTGTTTCCTTGAATGTGTGTTGCGGCCTGGTCTGGCACTTGTGGTCCGGCTCCGGAGAGCGCTTTGCAGAAGGGCTGGATGCCGTTCGGGGCGACTACTGTAGCCGCAGCGCGTGCGGCAGGGAACAGCGCCCGGCGCGGGCTGCTACGCTGCCTGCCGAATCCCGTTGTTGTCGTGCGCAAGGAGTTTTTTCATGACGGCCGCATCCGCCACCCTCTACCCCACGCCCTTCGAAGCCGGCAACGGCAACCGGACCGCCACCTGGGCCGAGTGCGTCGCCTTCTACGCGCAACTGGCCGAGCGGTTCCCCGGCGTGCTGCAGTGGCGCCAGATCGGCGTGTCCGACACCGGCGTGCCCCTGCATGCCGGCGTGGTCACCGCGGACGGCGTCTTCGATCGCGAAGCGCTCCGGCAGCAGGGCCGCCCGGTGTTCTTCAACAACAACGGCATCCACCCCGGAGAGCCCGAAGGCATCGACGCCTGCATGGCGCTGGTGCGCGACCTTTGCACGCAGCCCGCACGGCTGGCGGCGCTGGGCGACACGGTGTTCCTGTTCATTCCCGTCTATAACGTGGACGGCTGCGTGAACCGCCAGAGCACCTCGCGGGTGAACCAGCAGGGCCCCGAGTCCTTCGGTTTTCGCGGCAACGGGCGGCACCTGGACCTGAACCGCGACTTCATCAAGTGCGACAGCCTCGCCGCGCAGGTCTTCAACCGCTTCTTCACCGCATGGGATCCCGACGTGATGGTCGACACCCACACCTCGAACGGCGCCGACTACGCCTGCACCATGACGCTGATCCCGACGCAGCCCGACAAGCTGGGCGGCGCGCTGGGCGGCTTTCTGCGCGAGCGCATGCTGCCCGCGATCTACGGCGACATGGCGCGGCGCGGCTGGCCCGCTTGCCCGTATGTGAACCTGCTGGCCGAGACGCCGGACGACGGCATCGAAGACTTCCTCGACCTGCCGCGCTTTTCGACCGGCTACGCCGCGCTGCACCACACCATCGGTTTCATGCCCGAGACCCACATGCTCAAGCCTTATGCCGACCGCGTGGCCGCGATGCGCACGCTGGTGGAGGTGGTGCTGGCGTTCACCGTGGCGCATGCGCCGCGCATCCAGGAACTGCGACGCGATGCCCGCAGCGCTGCGGCGCGACAGGCGCGCTGGCCGCTGACCTGGCTAAACGACCACAGCCGGCCGGCCAGCCTGCGCTTCAAGGGCTACGAAGCGGTGCGCACGCCCAGCAGGCTCGGCAGCTACCAGCGCCTGGCCTACGACCGCAACCAGCCGTGGGAAAAGGACATCGTGCACTTCGACCGCTGCGTGGAAGACCTGGCCGTGGCCGCGCCCAAGGCCTACCTGGTGCCGCAGGCCTGGCGCGAGGTGATCGAGCGGCTGGGGTGGAACGGCGTCGCGCTGCGGCGGCTGGAGGCGGACCGGTTGTTCGAGGCCACCCGGGTCTATCGCGTGCAGGAAGCGACCCCGCGCGCGAACGCCTACGAAGGCCACATGTTCCATGACCGGGTGGTGCTCAGCGCGCACACCGAAGCCTTCCAGGCGCGCGCGGGCGACGTGTGGGTGTCGCTGGACCAGCCCAGCGCCCGCTACGTGGTCGAAACCCTGGAGCCCGAAGCCCACGACAGCTTCTTTCGCTGGGGCTTCTTCAACAGCGTGCTCGAGAAGAAGGAGGCGTTTTCGGCCTATGTCTTCGAAGACACCGCGCTGCAGATGCTGCAGGACGAACCCGAACTGGCGCGCGTGTTCGAACAGTGGAAGGCGGCGCATCCCGACAGGCTGTCCGACCCGCAGGCGGTGCTGGGCTTTCTCTTTGCCCACGGAAAGCGCCATGCCGAGCCCGAGTGGCGGCGCTACCCGGTGGTGGCGGTGATGTAGCCGCTGCTTGCGGAGCTGCCCGACCCGATCCCGCACCCGCTGCCAAAATAACCCGCAATGAACCACGAGCCCGACTTCTTCGAGAACCTGCGCGCCGAGTTGTCCAGTTGGCGCCTCTGGACCGACCGGGCGATCGTGCTGGGCTACGCGGTGATGGCCGGGCTCTTCGTGGTCGGTTTCACGATCGCCGCCGAATGGGCCTTCGGGCTGTTCGGGCGGTTGCACCAGTCGGCGCCCTGGGCCGTGTTGCTGTGGACACCCGCCCTGACCGCTGGCATCGTCTGGGTCACCCGGCGCTGGTTTCCCGGCGCGGGCGGCTCCGGCATTCCGCAGATCAAGGCCGCGCTCGACCCCGCCGTGCCGCCCGAGCGGCGCAGCCTGTTCGCATCGCTCAGGCTCACCGTCGCCAAGATCGGCTTGGGCGTGGCCGGCTTCGCCGCCGGGCTGTCGATCGGCCGCGAGGGGCCGTCCGTGCAGGTGGCGGCCGGGGTCATGCAGCATGCGCGGCGCTGGCTGTCGCCCGGCAGCACCATCGACGCACGCGCGCTGTTGATCGCGGGCGGCGCGGCCGGCATTGCGGCGGCCTTCAATGCGCCGCTGGCCGGCGTGGTGTTCGCCATCGAAGAACTGTCGGGCCGCATGGAGGCGCGGGCCAGCGGCGTGATCATCGCCGCCATCGTGCTGGCCGGCCTGGTGGCGGTTTCGGCCTTCGGCAACCTGAGCTACTTCGGGATCATCAAGGTGCCGTCGCTCGGCTGGAATCTGCTGGGCCCGGGCCTCTTGGTCGCGTTGGTGTGCGGCGTGGCCGGCGGGCTCTTCGCGCGGCTCATGATCGCGTCGCTGACCGGCGCGCCGCAGCGCCTGAACCGGTGGCGCGCACGCTGGCCGGTGCGGTTCGCGGCTGTCGGCGGCTTGCTGATCGCCGTGATCGGGCTGGTCTCGGGCGGCGCCACCTTCGGCGCCGGCTCCGAAGCGGTCAAGCAGATGTTGGCGGGCCACGACGAGCTCACGCCGCTCTACACGCTGCTCAAGTTCATCGCCACCTGGCTCACCGCCTGGTGCGGCGTGCCGGGAGGCATCTTCGCGCCGTCGCTGTCGATCGGTGCGGGAATCGGCGACGGCATTGCGCAACTGGCCGGCCCCGCGTTCGGCCCGGCCCTGATCGCGATGGGCATGGCCGGTTTCCTGGCCGCGGTCACGCAGGCGCCGCTCACGGCTTTCATCATCGTGATGGAAATGATCGACGGGCACTCGATGGTGCTCAGCCTCATGGCCAGCGCCATGCTCGCAAGCCTGGTGTCCCGCATGATCAGCCGGCCGCTTTACGAAGCCCTGGCCGACCACATGGTGAAGACGGCAACCGGGCTGCTCCAGCCAGCCACCGTGCCGGGCGAAACGGCGCCCCCTGCGGACGCTCCCCCGACACCATCGTCGCGCTGACGAGGCGGCCGACGGGCGGGCCTCGTCAGCCATTTCCCCATCATTGTTTCCGTTTTGTGAACGCCGCGGTTCCTTTTGCCAAGGGTTTTTACCTAGATGTCGGCGCACAATTCATCCCATGGACCGGACGAACAACACGAACAGCTGATCCAGATGAACAGGGCCCCGAGCGAGGTGGCCGCCCCCAACGAGGGACGGTGACCCACCCAAGACCGGTTCGAAATCATCCGAAGCAAAAACCGAAACTGAATTGAAGGAAATCCAAATGACCGCCTCGAAGCTCCTCTCCGCCGTTGCCGTTGCCCTGATGGCTGTTGCCGGTGTCGCCCATGCCGAAACCTACAACGGCGTGCATCCCCTGACCTCGGCCGCCAGCCGCGCCGATGTCGCCGCTGAAGCCGTGGTGGCTGCGCACAGCGCCAACCCGTACGCCACCGGTGCCAACTCCGGCCCGGCCCGCGTGTTCGTGTCGTCGGTCAGCCGCTCGGACATCCGTACCGAAGCCGTTGCCGCCGCACGCAGCGACAACCCGTACGCCGACGGCGCTTCGTCGGGCGTGGCTCCGCTGGTCGCCAGCACCGTGGACCGCGCCACGGTCCGTGCCGCAGCCCGCGCTGCCGCTCGCGGCGACGCACTGCCGCTGTAATCCACGGCGAGCGTCAGTTGCCAAAGCCGGCCCTGCGAAAGCGGGGCCGGCTTTTTCTTTGCCGTAGCCTTTCTTCCGCGTGCCGGCGCCGCGCAGGCCATGGCCGCTCAGGGTCGTCTGATAAGCTGCTGCGGCCTCCTTCGACCCGTTCTTCCAACCCCCTTTGTCCTTGCGAACGCATCGCGCATGTCGTCCGAAGAAACCCTGCGCCGCTGGCGCCTGATCCTCGGCCGCTATGCGGCGCAACCGCTGTCGCAGGCGGAGTTTTCCGCCGGCGACTGGAAGCTCGACCAGGCCCTCGAATACCTCTACGGCCGCGAGTACGAAGGCCGCGGCCTGGCCAGGCCGAGCGGCGGCGGCGGCCCCGGCTCGCTGGACCCGAGCCAGCTGCGCGCCGTCGACTGGCTCAATCGCTCGCGCAAGCTCTTTCCACAGGACGTGTTCGAGCGCATGCAGACGCAGGCCATCGACCGCTACCAGCTCACCGCCCTGCTCAACGACCCGGCCGTGCTGCGCTCGCTGGACCCGACGCCGGGCCTGGCGAAAGCGCTGCTGGGCATGCGCGGCCGGCTCTCCGCCCAGATGCGCGATGCGGTGCGCGAGGTGATCCAGAAGACCGTCGACGAGATCACCCGCAAGCTCAAAAACGACTTCGTCAACGCGCTGGTCGGGCGGCGCAACCGCATGCGCCGCTCGCACATCAAGAGCGCGCAGAACTTCGACGCGCGCGCCACCATCGCGGCCAACCTGAAGCACTACGACGTGGAGCGCAAGCAGCTCGTCATCGAGCATCCGCGCTTCAATGCGCGCGTCAAGCGCAACCTGCCCTGGGACGTGGTGCTGTGCGTGGACCAGAGCGGCTCGATGATGGATTCGGTGATCTACAGCGCCGTCATCGCCGGCATCATGAGTTCGCTGCCCGCGGTGCGCGTGAAGCTGGTGGTGTTCGACACCGCGGTGGTCGACCTGACGCACATGGCGCACGACCCGGTCGAGGTGTTGCTCACCGTGCAACTGGGCGGCGGCACCGACATCGGCCGCGCGGTGTCTTACTGCGAGTCGCTGGTGGGCAACCCGCAGCGCACGGTGTTTGCGCTCATCAGCGACTTCATGGAAGGCGCGGCGCCCGGCCCCTTGCTGGGCGCGGTGCAGCGCATGGCCGAGGCGCGCGTCACGCTGCTGGGCCTGGCTGCGCTCGACGAGTCGGCCAACCCGGTGTACGACCGGCAGATGGCGCAGCGGCTGGCCGGCAAAGGCATGCACATCGCGGCGCTCACGCCCACGCATTTCGCGCAGTGGCTGGCGGAGGTGATGAACTGATGGCCTGGTTCGACGGCTACCGCGCCTACGACGACGACACGCTCGCCACGCTCGCGAACCCGGGCTTGTTGCGCCGCGCCGCGAAGGACGTGGAGGCGGGCAAGGTCGCATGGGCGGAGCAGGGCGCCGAGGGCGGGGTGATCGAAGCCGACGGCCAGCGCGTGCAGCTCGATGCGCGCGGCCCGCAGCAGGCGCGCTGCGACTGCCCGGCGCCGGGCATCTGCAAGCACATCCTGGGCGCGGCGCTGTGGCTGCGGGCGCTGGAGCCGGCGGCTCCGGCCGACGCGGCTGCGGCACAAGAGGAAGAAACAAAGCAGACGCCCGCCGCCGCCGATCCCCTTGCGGAAATCCTCGCGCTGGATGCCGCCGCGCTCTTCAAGGCCGCCGGCATCGCCGCCGTGCGCCGCGCCGCCGCCGCGGCCAGCAGCGCCGTCGAATGGCGCGTGCAGGGCGGCGCGCTCGTCATGGACCTGCCCGAGCTCGGCGCCTCCTGCCGATGGGTGGCGGGCGCGGGCTACGCGGGCATGGTCTCCGAAGTGCCGGCCGCCGAGCGCAAGGCGGTGCACCTCATCGCCGTTGCCGCGCTGCGCAGCGCGCACGGCCAGTCTTTCGCATGGCCTGAAGGCGCGCGGCCCGCGCCGGTCGAGGACACCGCGCGCCTGGGCGACCGCGAGCGCGTCTTCCTGGGGCAGGTCGAGTCGATGCTGCAGGAACTGCTGACCGGCGGCCTCTCGCATGTGAGCGAGCTGACGTCGGCGCGCCTGCTGGCGCTCAACATGTCGGCGCGCGGCGAAGGCCTGCCGCGCCTCGCGGCCTTGCTGCGCAACCTCGGCGGCACGGTCGACCTGCTGGTGCGGCGCGACCACCGCGCCGAGGAGCGCGATGCCTTCGCGCTCATGGCACGCATCCACGCGCTGTGCGCGGCGCTGGCGCGGGCCGAGGGCGATCTGGCGGTTTCCTTGCGCGGCCGGCTGCGCCGCGACTTCGACGAAACCGCTGGTCTCGACCTGCTGCCGCTGGGCGCCCATTGGTGGCAGACGCGCGGCGGCGCGCGCGGCCTCACGGTGGCGTTCTGGGACCTGGCCGGCGCCCGCGTGCTGCAGGCCACGCTGGCGCGGCCCGACGGCACCGACACCGCCTTCACACGCAGCGGCGCCTGGTCGGCGAACGCGCTGTGGCCGGGCGCGGGCGCGGCCGAGAGCGTGTGCGAATCCGCACTGCGGCTCGAACAACCGCGCCTCGCCGAAGACGGCCGCCTCGCGTTGGGCGGCGCCTCGCGCGCGCAGCCCTTGCCCGCCTGGGCTGCCGACGATCCGCGCCTGAAGGAAATCGGTTGCGGCAACTGGGCCGAACTCGGCGAACGCCTGCGCGCCGCCACCGGCCTGGCGGGCGAGTCCTTCGATGCGGTGCTGCTGCGCCCCGCCGACACCCGCCCGCCCGTGCTCGACGAAGCGCAGCAGCGCCTGGACTGGCTGGTGCAGGACGATGCGGGCCAGTGGCTGCGCCTCGGTATTCCGGTCGGCCCCGAGCATCGGCAGCGCGTGGACACCCTCGACCGCTTCACCGCACGGCGTGCGCCGATGCATGCGGTGCTGGTGCGCATCGAGCGCTCCGCCGCCAGCACCGAACTGATGCCCATCGCGGTGCTGAGCACCGATGCCAGGAAGAAGCTGCAGGCGGTGTCGCTGGACTTCGCCAACGAGGCCGCGCGAACCACGTCGCTGGCCAATCGCATCCTGCGCATGTTCGAGGCGCGGCAGCAGCAGCGGCAAGCGGCGCCCATGGCCGCGCCCACGCTATCGGCGCGCCTGCTCGCGCCGGTGATCGACGTGGCCGAGACGCAGGCCGCGACCGGCCGCATGGCGCTGACGGCGCCGCAGCGGCAGCGCCTGCACGATGCGCTGGAGCGCACCGGCTCGGTCGGCCTGGAGGTGCTGGCGAATGCGTTGCGCGCGCACCTGGGCACGCCGCCCGCGTCCACCGCACCGGCTGCGGTGACGCTGCTGAAGCTGGGCTTTCTTTGCCAGCTGCTGAACGAGCTCGACGGGCTGCCGGTGCATCGAACACCCCAGGCATCGCAGGCAATTTAGAACCTTTGGTTTCGGATATTGCCGAGATTGGAGCGATGGCCGAAGCGTCATCGCCTACTGCCAAAATCCCCGGTCGCTTTCAGGAGAACGCATGGGATTTCTGGACAAGATCTTGGGTGCCGTCACGGGCGGTGCCACCCCCAAGGCCGAGGGCGGCCTCACGCGCGATCAGGCAAATCTGCTGGAGCAGGCCGTCGCATGTTTCGAGAAAGCCGGCAAGGAGCTGCCCGCCAAGGCCGCCGCGTTCCTGGTCCACGGCACGCAGGAGGCGGTGCTTCTCGAGCTGCAGGCCGCCCGCCCCTTCGAGCCCGGCCAGCTGCTCGGCGGACCCGGCCGCCTGCGCTGGGGCTTCAACAACTACCAGAACAAGCCGCTGGAGAAGATCGGCGAAAACAGCCTGGCTGTGCGCGGGCGCTTCTACGCCAGCATCAGCGCCGACACGCCGCCGCTCGATGCGCTGGTGCGCCTGGGCAAGGTGATCGCGGCCGCGGACGGCGGCCAGTCGCTGGAGCACCCCGGTGCAGCCGTGCCCGACTGGCTGCAGTACCTGATCAACGACGCCGTGTTCGCCACCTTCAACAAGGGCAGCGCCAACACCAACGACCGCGAACTGGCCAAGCACCGCCCCGCGTGGAACGTGCGGCTGATCGCGGCCCTGCTCGCGCATGAAGGGCTGGATGCGCAGCTCGCCCTGCAGGAGGTGTTCGAGCGCAAGGGCCTGGACAGCTGGTACCACGACCGTCTCGACGGCCTGGTCGATGCCGCCCAGGTGGCCGACTACATGCGAAGCCACCGCGACGCCGCCGAGGCGCTGCCCGCGCAACTCTCGGCCTCGGGCCGCGTGCTGCTGGCCAGGCGCATCGGCAAGGACAAGGCCCTGCTCAACGACTTTGCGCCGCTGTTCGTGCGCCTGGCCATCGACGGCAGCAAGACGGTGCGCGCCGAAGCGACGCCGCACCTGGAGGGCATCGCCGACCCGCAGCGGCTCGAACTGCTCGGTCAGTTGCTCAAGGACGGCGACACCACGCAGCGCACCCAGGCCGCCGAGCTGCTCGCGCGCCTGCCAGGCGACGCGGCCCGTGCGCTGCTGGCGGCCGCGGTCGAAACCGAAACCAGCAAGGCCGTGCAGCAGGCCATCCGCTCGGCGATGTCGCGGCTCGATGCGGCGGGCGATGCCGGCGAACTCGAACTGCCCGCGCCACCGGCCTGGCAGCCCTTCGAGGACCTGCCGCTCGGCGAAGACGCCGTGCAATTGCTGATCGCCAACCGCATCGAGCTGCTCGAGAAGAACCGCATCGCGGCCGAGGCCGAGATCGAGGAGAACAAGAGCGCCAAGCAGACGTACAAGTACAAGTGGCGCCAGGAAAGCTACGCCGCGCACAAGAAGCTCGGCGACGACGACATGCGCGCGGCGGTGCGCGTGCTCAACGGCCAGGGCAACAAGCACGACCGCACGCGCGTCAAGAGCAACAGCGCGCTGCAGCAGGTGGTGGGCCTGGGCAACCGGCTGCAGTCGATGCCCGCCTACGGCATGCCGCACCTGATCCGCTGGCTGGGCGTGTCCCGCCACTGGAACAGCTTCTGGTTCGACGACGGTTTTCACAAGTGGCTGGGCCGCCAGCCGGTGGGCGCGGTCGACCTGCGCGCGCTGGCCGAACTGCTGCAGCGCTCGGGCATGCCGATCGACGACGTGGCGCATGCCGCGCTCTACCAGTACTGGAACCAGGCCTCGGCGGTCGACGTGCTGCCGGCCGACCGCGTGTGGCCTTTCTTCGCCGAGCACCCCGAGTACATCGACGAAGGGCTGGGCCTCGTTGCGCCGCCCAAGCGCGAAGGCCGCCAGACCCAGCTGGACATGAACGCGACCCTGCGCACGCTGGCCGTCTTTCCGACGGTGCAGGCGCGCTGGCTGCCGCGCGTGATGGAACTGGCGCTGGGCGAAGGCAAGACGCACCGCGCGGCTGCGCAGAAGGCGCTGTCGCAGCTGCCGGACATCGGGCGGCGCGTGGTCGAGTCGCTGGACGCGACCAAGAGCGAGGTGCGCATCGAGGCGGCCAACTGGCTGGCCGACCTGAAGTACGCCGAGGCCGTGCCCGCCATCACCAAGGGCCTGGAGAAGGAAACGCGCGAAACCGTGCGCGCCGCCTACCTCACCGCGCTGGAGGCGCTGGGCGACGACATCTCGCCGCGCCTGGCGCCCGCGATCCTGCTGGCCGAGGCGAAGAAGGGGCTGAAGGCCAAGCCGCCCGCGGGCCTGGCGTGGTTCTCGCTCGATGCGCTGCCGGCCTGCCAATGGTCGGACGGCGGCGCGGTGGAACCCGAGATCGTGCGCTGGTGGGTGGTGCTCGCCTGCAAGCTCAAGGAGCCGGGCGGCAACGCGCTGCTCACGCGCTACCTGGGTCTTTTGGATGCGCCCAGCCGGCAAGCCATCGGCAGCCTGGTGCTGCGGCAGTTCATCGCGCAGGACACCCGCCATCCTTCGCTCGACGAAGGCATCGCGCACGCCAACGCGGTCGCGCCGCAGCGCTACCAGGGCAACCAGCAGCGCTACCAGAACGCCAAGGCCGAGCACAAGCAGTACTACGAAACCGACTTCCAGAAGACCCAAGAGCAGGTCTTCGAGGAATGCAAGCGCGAGAAGATGAGCGAGTACCTGGGCAGCGCCATCGGCGAGAAGGGCATCCTGGCCCTCACCGCGCAGGCGCCGGGCCACGAGGTGGTGACGCTGCTGCAGCAGTACATGCGCGACCACTACCAGCGCCGCTCGCAGATCGAAGCCATGCTCGAAGGCGTGGCGCCGGGCAACGACCCGGTGGTGATCCAGCTCCTGCTGGGCATTTCGCGGCGCTACCGCACCGCCTCGGTCCAGGAAAAGGCGCGCGCGCTGGTGCAGCAGATCGCCGACCGCAACGGCTGGACGCAGGACCAGCTGGCCGACCGCACCATTCCCACCGCGGGCCTGGACGACACCGGCACGCTGGCGCTGGCATACGGCGACCGCATCTTCACCGTGGTGCTCGACGCTGCCATGAAGCCCGAGCTGCGCAACCCCGAGGGCAAGGTCGTCAAGGCCCTGCCCGAGCCGCGGCAGAACGACGACCCGGCGCTCATCAAGGAAGCCAAGGCGCAGTTCTCGACCAGCAAGAAGGAGCTCAAGCAGGTCATCGACCTGCAGACCGCGCGCCTCTTCGAGGCCATGTGCACCGGCCGCGTCTGGCCGCAGGCCGAATGGCGCGAGTACCTGCACCGGCATCCGGTGGCGGGCCGGTTGATCCAGCGGCTGGTGTGGCTGGAGCTGGACGCCGAAGGCAAGGTGCGCGGCAGCTTCCGCCCCACCGAGGACGGCAGCCTGATCGACACGCAGGACGACGAGGTCGAGCTTGCGGCCGGCAGCCAGTTGCGCCTGGGCCACGCCTCGCTGGTCGACGAGGCCACGGCCGCCGCCTGGAACAGGCACTTCAAGGACTACAAGCTTGCGCCGCTGTTCCCGCAGATGACGCGCAAGCCGCCGGCCATCGCCTTCACCGACGCCAAGGGCCATGCGGTGAGCGAGATCGACGATCGCCTGGGCTGGATCAGCGACACCTTCACCCTGCGCGGCAGCTTCACCAAGCTGGGCTACCAGCGGGCGCAGGCCGAGGACGGCGGCTTCTTCTACCAGTACACCAAGGAGTTCTCGTCGGCGGGCGTGCGCGTGGCCATCGATTTCTCGGGCAACACCCTGCCCGAGGAAAACGTGCCCGCCGCGCTCAAGACCCTGGGCTTCGAGGACACCAAGGCCCGCGGCTACGGCGACCGGGCGCTGCCGCTCTCGGCCGTGCCGCCGGTGCTGCTGGCCGAGGCCTATGCCGACTACCTCGCCATTGCCGAGGCCTGCGCCGGCTTCGACGCGGACTGGGAAAAGAAGATGCCGTGGTAGGCCCAACGGCGGGCCGCGGGGTAGGCCTCACGTTAGGCCATTCGGCGGGTCTGCCGCGCTGCGCCAAACGGCGCATTGCCTTGCCACGGTGCATGAATCATGATGTGCGCCAATCCGGTGCCGACACGTAACGACAACACGGCTGCGCTCCCGCGGCACAACGAAGAAAGCATGATCCGTCGCCCCCGGGGCGGCCTCTCACCACACGCATGGCTCTTACCCTCGCCCCCGAAGATACGCGCGCACGCATCCACGACCTGGTGTGGTGCGGCTTCTATCCCGATGCCGATATCGAGTGGATGATCACCGACGAGTACCTCGACCCCGACGAGCTCACGGCAGAGGACCGGGCCTGGGTCAAGGCCGAGGCCGCGCGCGTCTGCGCCGACAAGCACGCCGCCGAGGCCGAGTGGCCCGCGCAGACCGAGTACGACCGCCTGGAGGCCGTGTTCGCCCAGCTGCGCAGCGAAAAGATCATTGCGCTGCATCGCGCCGGCAACACGCTCTCCGACGGCCACGACGACGTGCGGGAGCACTGGCGCGCCGCGGGGCGGCTGGCGTCGGGCATCCGGGGCTGCTGCTTCTATCACTCGCAAGACCTGGACACGGCGGTGCGCACCGGCCGGCTGCACCTGGCCTTCAGCGGCGGCATGATCCCCGAGATCGAGCAGCGCGAGGCCAACACCGTGGTGGTGGGCAACCGCATCGTCGAGCTGCTGCGCGCGGCCGGTTTCGAGGCGCACTGGAGCGGCAACATCAACGAGCGCATCGAGGCCCATCTCGGCCAATGGCGCAAGCGAGGCCCCTCGGTGTGAGCGTGCCGGCCTGGCAGCCGCCGCGCCGGATCGACGCGATCGATTTCTGGCTGCGCTCCCGGCTGCTGGCCACCGCGCACGCGCTGCGCGAGGCGCTCCGGCCCTCGGCGCGGCGCTGGCCGGGCGGGGCCGGGGCACTGGCCGATGCGCCGGTGCTGGCGCAATACCGTACCCCGCTGTGGTCCGACGGCCGCGCGGAAGAATTTCCCCTGGTGGCCGGCAAGGTGCACAACCTGCGCGTGGCGCGGCGTTGCTTCGATGCGGTCGAGGTGCCGGCCGGCGAGCTGCTGAGCTTCTGGCGTCAGCTGGGCCGGCCCAGCGGCTGGCGCGGCTTTGTGCAGGGGCGCGAACTGCGCGGCGGCTGCGTGGTGCCGACGCTGGCCGGCGGCATCTGCCAGCTGTCGAACGCGCTGGCCACCGTGGCGGCGCGCGCGGGGTTCGAACTGGTGGAGCGGCACGGCCATACCGCGCGCATCGAGCAGGCCGCCGATGCCGAAGGCGATGCCGTGGATGCGACGGTGTTCTGGAACTACGTCGATCTGAAAGTGCGCGCCAGGCATGCGTGGCGGCTCGAGGTCGAGTTGACGGCCGACGAACTGGTGCTGCGCATCCGCGCGCGCTCGCCTGTCGCGATGCCGCTGATGCCGGTGGTGCTGCGGCGCTCGAAGGAGCCGGCGGTGGGCGCGGGCCGTGCGCTGCCGGTGGCGCGCGGCTGCCTGAGCTGTGACCAGACGGCGTGCTTTCGCCATCGCCCGCCCGCCGAGTTGGCGCAGCAAGGACGCACGGCTGCGCTGCTCGACGCGTGGACGCCCGAGTTCGCGCGCTATCTGGATGCGCAGCATGCCGGCGCCGAGCGCATGCAGCCGGCGCCGATCCGCCTGGCGTTCTGGCGTCCACTGCCGGCTTCGGGCTGGCACCGGGAGGCTGCGGCATCCGTTCAGTCGCCGAGCTGGACGAGCCTGCGCCGCGCCGTCTGGCAGCGGCTCTGGGCGCGGCATGCGGGGCGGCGCCAGGCCAGCCTTCTCGACGGGCAGCGCTGGCTGGCGATCGCCTGCGCGGCGCGCCTCGTGCCGCAGCACACGCACCTGATCGTCGACCAGGCGCTGCTGCCGCACCTGCAACGGACCGGCGCGCTCGACGGCCGCCGCGTGACGGTGCTGGCCGGCGCGCTGCCGATGGCGGAGATCGAACGCCGGCTCGATGCCGCCGCCCAGCGCTGGCCCGGCGACGCCACGCTGCGCGACTTTCGCGCCGACCCTGCACTGGTGCGGGCCGAGGCCGCGGCGCTGGCGCAGGCCACGGCGGTGGTCACGCCGCATGCGGAGGTCGCGCGGCACCTGGCGCTTGCGGCGCCGCAGGCTTCGTTGCGGCGGCTCGACTGGGCGCAGCCCGTCGCGCAACCCGCTGTGCAGGCCGCGCAGCCTGCAACGGCTGCTGCGCGCAGCAGCCCGCCGCTGATCGTCTTCGCCGCCAGCGCGCTCGCCCGCAAGGGCGCCCGCGAACTCGCGGCCGCGCTGCAGGGCCTGCCGTGCCGCCTGCGCGTGCTGGGTTCCCCGTCGGACGACGCGCAACTGTGGCGCGGCATCGAACGCGTCGAGCACATGCACTGGCGCGGCGACGGCCTGCGCGGGGCCGATGTGGTCGTGCTCCCAGCCCACATCGAACATGCACCGCGTGCGCTGCTGCGCGCGCTGGCGGCCGGCGTGCCGGTGGTCGCCTCCACGGCCTGCGGCCTCGCGGGCATGCCCGGCGCGCGCTGCTTCGAGGTCGCGGCGGGCGATGTCGACGGCCTGCGCGCCGCGTTGCAGTCCGCGCTCGCCCGCACGCCACCCGCTACCATCGCCGACGCCCGATACGCGGCCGAAGAACCCTCTGTCACATCCCCATGAGCACCGGCACCCCATCGCCCAATCCTTCCGCCAACCTGGCCGTGCGCCTCGCCCCCGAGGCCCGCTATGCGGACGAACTCGCGCGCCTGCTGGCCGCGGACACCGACGCGCGCCCCACCGGCTGGAAGCTGTCGCCGCGCGCGGTGCGGCGCTTCATCCTCGGCGACGAGAAGCTGCAGGTGAGCCGCAAGTTCTACGGCGACGATCCGCTGGTCGACCGCGCCATCGTCACGCTCATGGGCCACCAGGGCCTGATGCTCGTGGGCGAGCCCGGCACCGCGAAGTCGCTGCTGTCCGAGTTGCTCGCGGCGGCCATCAGCGGCGATTCGGGCCTCACGGTGCAGGGCACGGCGGGCACCACCGAGGACCACATCAAGTACAGCTGGAACTACGCGCTGCTGCTGGCCGAGGGGCCGAGCCAGCGCGCGCTGGTGCCGTCCCCGCTGTACCAGGCGATGCGCGCGGGCAAGCTGGTGCGCTTCGAGGAAATCACGCGCTGCCCGCCCGAGATCCAGGACGTGCTGATCTCGCTGATGAGCGACAAGCAATTGATGATTCCCGAGCTCGGCGACGATGCGCGCCTCTATGCGCAGCGCGGCTTCAACATCATCGCCACCGCCAACCTGCGCGACCGCGGCGTGCACGAGATGTCCTCCGCGCTCAAGCGCCGCTTCAACTTCGAGACCGTCAAGCCGATCCGCGACCACGCCTTCGAGGTCGAACTGGTGATGGCGCAACTCAAGCGCGAGCTGGACGGCGGCGGTGAGTCGCCGGTCGATGTGCCGCGCGACGTGGTGGCCCTCCTGGTCACCACCTTCCAGGAACTGCGCGCGGGCCAGACGCAGGACGGCACCGCCATCAAGGGGCTGGACGCCGTGATGTCCACCGCCGAGGCGGTGAACGTGGCCTACGCAGCGGCCTTGCAGGCGCGCCATTTCAACGACGGCAAGCTCACCGCGCGCGAGATCGCGGGCCAGCTGCAGGGCGTGGTGCTCAAGGACAGCACCGACGACGTGAAGCGCGTGCGCCACTACTTCGACACCGTGGTGCGCGAGCGCGGCAAGCGCGATGCGCAGTGGAAGAGCTTTCACGACGCGGCGCGCGCGCTGTGGCAATAGAGCCGGTCACCGGTCGCGCGCTCCCCGCCGCGCTGGAGGCCGCGCGCAGCCGGCTGTTCGGCGAGGACGAGGTGTTCTTCGTGCCCGTGCGGCACCACAGCCCCGCGTGCGCCTTCGCCTTGCGCGGCTTGCTGCGCGAGGTGAAGCCCGCGGCCGTGCTGATCGAAGGACCCGATGACCTGGCCGCACTGCTGCCGCTGCTGCAGCATGAAAAAACCCGGGCCCCCGTCGCCTGGCTGTGCCAGACCACGCGCCAGGTGCCGGCCGACGACCCGGACGCGGAAGACAACAAGACGCGCAGCGAATCGCGCACCTCCTTCTTTCCGTTCTGCGACTACAGCCCCGAGTGGATCGCGGTGCGCGAAGGCGCGGCGCTGGGTGCGCAGCTCGGGCTGATCGACCTTCCTTGGCGCGACAAGGCCTGGCAGCGCGTAGACGACACCGAAAGCGACAGCGAAGGCGACGCGCGCGATGCCGCGCGCAGCCTGATGGAAGAGCGCCACTTTGCGCACAGCCGCTACCTGAACGCGATGGCCTCGCAGCTGGGCTGCGTGGACCACCAGGAGCTGTGGGACCGGCTGTTCGAGCTGCGCACCACGGCCGCGCTCGGCGACTGGCGCGCCTTTTTCTCCGACGTGTTCAGCTGGTGCGCGATGGCGCGGCTGGACTACGAACCCGAGGTGCTCGAAGCCGAACTCAGCCTGCCGCGCGAGCGCCACATGGCGGCGCACATCCGGCGCTGGCGCAACGAGGTGAAGGGGCCGATCGTGGTGGTGACGGGCGGCTTCCACACGCCCGAGCTCGTCGCGCAGTGGCGGCAGGCCAAGCCCGCCAAAGCGCCCGCCGCCGCCAAGGCGGGCGTGGCCGATGCCTGGCTGATCCGCTACAGCTTCGAGCGCCTGGACGCGCTCAACGGCTATGCCTCGGGCATGCCTTCGCCGGGCTACTACCAGCAGGTGTGGGAGCGGCTGGAGGCCGGCGAGGCCGACCCCTTCACCGCGGTGACGCTGGACAGCCTCACCCGCTTTGCGCGCCAGACCCGTGCGCAGGACCAGGTCGATGCCGTGTCCACCGCGCTGGTGCAGGCCGCCGCCGCGCAGGCGATGCGGCTCGCGGCACTGCGCGGCAACGCGGGGCCGGGCCGACAGGACCTGCTGGATGCGATCCGCTCGTGCTTCATCAAGGGCGCGATCGACGAGGGCACGCGCGGCTTCACGGCCGACCTGCGGCATTTCCTGAGCGGCACGCGCATCGGCGACGTGCCGCCCTCGGCCGGTTCGCCGCCGTTGATCGAGGACGCGCGGCGGCTCGCGCGCGCGGCCGGCGTGCGGCTGGACGACAGCACGGCGCGCGTGGCGCGGCTCGACCTGTACCGCAAGCCCTCGCACCGCGAGCGCAGTCGCTTCTTCCATGCGATGGCGTACCTGGATGCGGGTCTGGGCACCTGGCTCGCGGGGCCGGATTTTCTGGGCAACAGCCGGCTGCACATCCTGTTCGAGGAGTGGCGCGCCGCGTGGTCGCCGCTGGTCGAGGCGCGGCTGATCGAACTCGCCGCCGACGGCGCGAGCGTCGAGGCGGTGTGCATGGCCAAGCTGCGCAAGGAAGAGATTGCGCTCGCCGACCAGGGCCGGGGCCGCAGCGCGAGCGCGGCCGTGGCGCTGCTGCTGCGCGCCTGCCTGATCGGCCTGCAGTCGCGCCTGCCGCAGTTGCTGTCGATGCTCTCGACCCATCTCGATGAAGACGCCGCGCTCGGCTCGGTGGTCGATTGCGGCCATCGGCTCGTCACCCTGTGGCGGGCGCGCGAGCCGCTGGGCGTGCAGCAGCATCCGCAGTTGCGCAGCCTGCTGGAGCGCGTGTGGCCGGCCGCTTTGTTCCTGCTGCCCGACCTGGGGGCTGGCCCCGAAGAGGCCGAGGCAGGCGCTGTGAAGCAACTGCTGTCGCTGCGCGAACTGGGGCGGCTGCTCGCGTCGCTGAACGACGAACTGGGCGATGACGCCTGGTCCGTCGACCTCGATCTGCTGCGGGTGCAGCTGGAGCGCTTTGCGACGGGCGCAGCGGTCGCGCCGGCGGTGGCGGGTGCGGCATCGGCCCTGCTGTTTCTGGACGGCCATTGGGACGAGTACGCGCTCGAAACCGTGGTGCGGCAGCGCTTCGGTCCCGGTGCGCAGCCGCGCGAGGCGGTGCGTTTTCTCAACGGCGTGATGGCCGCCGCGCCCGAACTGCTGCTGCGCCTGCCCGCGCTGCTCGAAGGGCTGGATAGCCTGGTAAGCGGATGGGACGCCGAGGCCTTCGTGGCGCACCTGCCCGATCTGCGCCAGGCCTTCACCCGCCTGAAGCCGCAGGAAACCTCCGACCTCGCGGGCCGTGTCGCCGGCCTGCACGGCCTGGGCGAGGCGCAGGGCGAATCGCTCTACCAGGTGCACTACGAAACCTCCGAAGACGACCTGCTCGAAGGCGCGCAGCTGCAGCTCGCGCTGGCCGAGTGCCTCCGGCGCGACGGCCTTGCCGCGTGGCTGGCGGCTGCGGCACCTCCCCACATCGAAAGCACTTCTTCATGACCATCGACCTCCAGACGCTCAAGTGCGGCGAATGCGGCAGCAGCGTGCTCAAGCGCACCGGCCTCAACGAATACACCTGCGGCCACTGCGGCTCGGTCACGCTGGTGGAGGACAACGTGTCCGACCGGCTCGAACGCGTGCTGAACCAGGTCAAGAGCGAAGCGGGGCGCCAGCTCGCGGCCGAAGGCGCGCTCAGGCAGCAGCAGATGCTGCGCAAGGTCGGCATCGGCGTGGCCGTCGTGCTGGGCGTGGTGCTGGTGGCGAGCGTCGCCGGGCTGCTGCTCGACTCGCGCCGGCCCGACAGCGCGCGGCCCACGGTGGCCGCGTTCGTCGACCGCACCATTCCGGTGGACGGGCTCAAGCTGGGCGAACCGCGGCAGGTGCTGGTGGGCAGCGGCACCTCGGCGGTGCCCAAGCTGCTGGTGGTGGCGCGCAACGAAACCGGCAAGCCGCTGTCGCGCCCCGGCATCCGGGCCGTGTACTACGACGGCGAAACCCGGCTCGAAGAGCGCTCCGAGACGCTGCCGGTGTCGGTGCTCGCACCCGGCGAAAGCGCGCCCGTGCTGATCGACATGCCCCGCGGCAAGAACACGACACGGCAGGCGCTGGATGTGCAGAAACTCGCCGAGCCGTACAGGGCGGCCGAGGGGCCGCGCATGAGCTTCTCGCGCGTGCGGCTGGTGCAGCAGGGCGACCGGGTGCGGCTGGTGGGGCGCATCGTCAATGCCCAGGCGGATGGCCCCACCATTGGCGGCATCGACGTGCTCGCCACGCTGTACGACGACGCCGGCCAGGTGATCGGCTTCGGCCACGGCTACGGACAGTCGAACGAGGTCAAGGCCGGCGCGCAGACCTCGGTGGACATGAGCATCGCCCGCTTCGGCCGCGCCGCCGCTGTCGCAGCCTGGGACTACCGCATCGGCTACGACACCATCGACGCGTCGGGTGTTCGCACGGCGGTGCTGAGCGCCGACCGCGTGGTGCGCACCGCGGGCGGGCCCGAGAGCTTCAACCCCGAGCTGCGCCTGGGCACCCAGGACCTGCTGGCCGAGGACAGCGAGCGCTTCGACGAGAAGCAGCTCGAGCTGCTGCCGCTGGTCGACGGGCGCAACAACATCCAGCAGCGGCTCTTTCTGGGCGAGCTGGTGAACCGCAGCACCGACGCGATCGTGCTGGCGCCGGGCGGCGTGATTTCGCGCTTCAGCGGCAGCAAGGCGCACGGCACCACCAACATCACGGGGCTGGCCTACCTTTACCCGGGCGAGCGCTTCCCGATCTTCCTGGAGCCGGAAGACATGGAGCGCTTCACCTCGACCCGCATCGAGTGGAAGCCGATGCGCCGCGCCGCATTGCCGGGGCCGCGCAAGCCGCTCGAAGTGAAGGTGACGGGCACCAAGGCCGAGCTGGGCAGCGTGCTGCTCAACTTCAGCCAGCGCTTCACCTACAAGAGCGTGGAGGTCACGGGCAGCGTGAGGAACCCGGGCACGGCCATCGTGGGCAAGGTGCGGCTGTGGGTGAGCCTGCGCGACCGCAACGGGCAGCTCACCGGCTTCAAGCTGGTGGACAACCTGCCGCCCGTCGCGCCCGGTGAGAGCGTGCCGTTCCAGGTGAACGTGGAGCAGAACGGCCGCGACTTCGCGAGCGTGGCCACGCTATACCAAACCGAATAGACCTTGCCGGGGCGGCGTTGGACGGATCGCGCCATGATGGCGCCCATGATTCCGTTCTCGATCCTCGACCTCTCCCCCATCACCGAGGGCAGCGACGCTGCGCAGTCGTTCCGCAACTCGCTCTCGCTGGCGCAGCACGGCGAGAAGCTCGGCTACACGCGCTACTGGCTGGCCGAACACCACGGCATGCCGGGCATTGCCAGCGCGGCGACGGCGGTGCTGCTGTCGTACATCGGGGCGGGCACATCGTCCATTCGCATCGGCGCGGGCGGCGTGATGCTGCCGAACCATTCGCCGCTGGTGATTGCCGAGCAGTTCGGCACGCTGGCCTCGCTGTACCCGGGGCGCATCGACCTGGGCCTGGGCCGTGCGCCGGGTTCCGACCAGCGCACGGCGCGCGCGCTGCGCCGCAACCTCGAATCGGATGCCGACCAGTTTCCGCAGGACGTGGTCGAGCTGATGGATTTCATGTCGAAGTCGCCCCAGCAGCCGGTGCGCGCCGTGCCCGGCGAGGGGCTGGAGGTGCCGGTGTGGATCCTCGGCTCCAGCACCTTCGGCGCGCAACTGGCGGCGCACCTGGGGCTGCCGTATGCCTTTGCCTCGCACTTCGCGCCACAGCAGCTGATGCAGGCCATCCAGATCTACCGCGAGACCTTCAAGCCTTCGGCGCAGCTGAAGAAGCCGTATGTGATGCTGGGCTTCAACGTGTTCGCGGCCGACACCGATGAAGAGGCCGAATTCCGCGCCACCTCGTGGCAGCAGGCCTTCGTCAACCTGCGCAGCGGCCGGCCGGGGCGCCTGCCGCCGCCGGTGGAAAACTACCGCCAGAAGGTCGGCCCCGCGGAGAACGCGCTGCTCGACTCGGTGCTGTCGTGCTCGGCGGTCGGCTCGGTCGAGACGGTGCGTGCGGGCATGGAGGCCTTCATTGCGCGCACCGGTGCCGACGAGCTGATGATCACCTCGCAGGTGTTCGACCACGCGGCGCGGCTGCGCTCCTACGAGCTGCTGGCCGGCCTGCGTTAAGAAGCCCCGGGAGCGCCACGGTCCATTCCCCCACGCCGGGGGCCCTTGCGCCGGGGCTGGGACAATGGCGGGCTTATGGCAAAGCAACGGATCGTGGTGGGACTGAGCGGCGGGGTGGACTCCGCGGTCACGGCGCACCTGCTCAAGCAGCAGGGGCACGAGGTGGTCGGCATCTTCATGAAGAACTGGGAAGACGACGACGACAGCGAATACTGCTCGTCGAACATCGACTTCATCGACGCCGCCAGCGTGGCCGATGTGCTGGGCATCGAGATCGAGCACGTCAACTTCGCGTCCGACTACAAGGACCGCGTGTTCGCCGAGTTCCTGCGCGAATACAAGGCCGGCCGCACGCCCAACCCCGATGTGCTGTGCAACGCCGAGATCAAGTTCAAGGCTTTCCTCGACCATGCGATGCGCCTGGGCGCCGAGAAGATCGCCACGGGGCACTACGCGCGCGTGCGATGGAGCGAAGCCACGGGCAAGCACGAGCTGCTCAAGGGGCTGGACCCGGCCAAGGACCAGAGCTATTTCCTGCACCGCCTGAACCAGGCGCAGTTGTCGAAGACGCTGTTCCCGGTCGGCGAACTGCACAAGACCGAGGTGCGCCGCATCGCGGAAGACATCGGCTTGCCCAACGCGAAGAAGAAGGACTCGACCGGCATCTGCTTCATCGGCGAGCGGCCGTTTCGCGATTTCCTGAATCGCTACATCTCCAAGGAGCCGGGCCCGATCAAGGACGACCGTGGCCGCAAGCTCGGCGAGCACCAGGGCCTGAGCTTCTACACGCTGGGACAGCGGCAGGGGCTGGGCATCGGCGGCGTCAAGGACAAGGGCGCGCAGCGCGGATCGGGTGACCATTCGCCCTGGTTCGTGGCGCGCAAGGACGTCGAGAAGAACACGCTGTGGGTGGTGCAGGGGCACGACCATCCGTGGCTGCTGTCGTCGGAGCTGAAGGCCGATGACGCGAGCTGGGTGGCTGGCGAGGCGCCTGCGCCGGGCAGCTACGGCGCGAAGGCGCGCTACCGGCAGGCCGATGCGGCGTGCGAACTGGCCGGCGGCGCCGACGGGGCTCATGGGCCCTTCAGCCTGCGCTTCGATGCGCCGCAATGGGCGGTCACGCCGGGGCAGTCGGCCGTGCTTTACGACGGCGAGCGCTGCCTCGGAGGCGGCGTCATCGTTTGATCGGGGGCGAGCGCACCGATTCGTCGGTGTGGATGAGTTCCAGCGGATAGCGCTTGCAGGCGAGAAAGTCCTCGACGCACTGCAGCAGCAGCGGACTGCGATGCCGCGCCACGCTGGCGCGGATTTCATCGGGCGTCATCCACAGCGTGCGCACGATGCCCTTGTCCAGCGCGCGGCCCTCTTGCCTCGCGCCCAGCTCGCCGGTGAAGGCAAAGCGCATGTAGGTCACGTCCTTTCCCTGCTCGGCCTGCGGGCGGGCGCGCGAGAGGTAGACGCCGACCAGTGCGGTGGGCGTGAAGTGATGCGCGGTTTCTTCGAGCGTTTCGCGGATGCAGCCTTCGGCCGGGGATTCGCCGCGGTCCAGGTGGCCGGCGGGCGTGTTGAGCCGAAGGCCGTCGGGAGTTTGCTCCTCGACCAGCAAGAAGCGGCCGTCTCGCTCGATCACCGCGGCCACGGTGACGTTGGGCTTCCAGCGCGCGGCCATGGTCAACGCAGCACGTAGCCGGCAAAGCGCCAGGTGCGGTCGGGGTCGAGGCGAAAGCTCACCAGCTCGCGCAGCGTGCCGTCGGGCTTGTTGGCGAAACGGGTTTCGTATTCGATGCTGACGTACTGGCCGGCGGTGTCCGCATCGGCGGCGTCGGCCACCACCTGGCGGGTGACCGCCACCCATGTGCGCTGCTGGGGCTGGCCGAGCGGCGCGCGGCTTGCGGCGACCTTGCCGGTGAACTCGGCGCGGGTCACGCGCTTTCGGGTGGCCGGCGTGGCGCCGTCCCAGAGTTCGCCGACCTTGCCCTGGTCGATCATCTGGATCGCCTGCATGCCCCCTCGCACCATGTCGCTGGCCTCGACGACGTCCTGTGCGGCGGCCGGGCCGGTGAAGCCGCTCCAGAGCAGTGCGGCGGCAACCAGAAGCCGGGTCATGCGGTTCATCGTCTCATTCCTTGTTGAAGTCGCGGTGTCGGCGACACGCGCTGCTGTGCCCGCGGCGGGGAAGCCGTTGGAGACTGTAGCGCTGCAGAGATTCCCGGCCTTTTGGATCCCGGGCGCGGCGGTGCCTCGGCGGCCTCAGCGCGAGGGGGTCGAGTGCAGGGTGTTCGCCTCGATCGTTTCGAGCCTGTAGCCCAATCCGTAGATGGCGAGCAGCAGGAAACCGTTGGCGGGCCGCAGGTCCAGCTTGGTCCGCAGCCGCGACACATGGGTGTCGAGCGAACGGGAGAGCGCTTCGACGCCCAGGCCCCACACCGCCTCGTGCAGATGCTCGCGCGAGAGCAGGCGCCCCAGGTTCTGGAACAGGAACAGCGCCAGTTCGTACTCGCGGTTCTTCAGCTCGACCGGCCGGCCGTGGACCCGCAGGAGGCGCGAGGGAGGGTAGAAGTGATACGGGCCGAACACCAGCTCGGCTTCGTGCTTCGAGGGGTAGGAGCGGCGCAACAGCGCATTGACGCGGGCTTCGAGCTCGCCGGCCCGGATGGGTTTGGCCATGAAATCGTCGGCGCCGCCGTTGAGGCCCTCGACCATGTCGGCCTCTTCGCTCTTGTTGGTCACGAACAGGATGGGCAGACGGCTCTTGAGTTCCTGCCGGATGGTCTTCACCACGTCCAGGCCCTTGATGTCGGACAGGCGCCAATCGAGGATGAGGAGGTCGAAGGTCTGCCTGCGAAGAGATTGCAGCAGTGCCCTTCCTTCGGTGTACATGTGGCACTCGTGCCCGAGCGCCGCCATGGTCTTGTTGATCAGCTTGAGTTGTTCCGGCCCGCTGTCCAGTACGGCAATACGCATTCCATCTCCCATTTCTCTCCCGGCGTCGCCCGCCTCGTTGGGCGGGGCAATCGAGGCGAAGTGTATCTATCTGCGTCTGGCGTAGAAACCGAGAAATCCAACTAATGCACGCATATGAAGCTTGCTTCGATCGTGTTCGGCTCAATTGGCTGCAGTTAAAAACAAAGAATATCAATTGATCACTATTGCATCGACACTGGCGGCAGCCTTGCCGCTTGACCGGGGTCAAGAATTTGATTTGTTCTTCCGGTCAGACCCGTCCCGGGAATGGGCAAATACCCGAATTCGCTATGAATTAGATAGCTGCACCGAGAGCACGCACGGGGCCTGGCGGGCAAATTCGGTGCGGCGTTCGCGCGACACGGGCATTTGTAATCTTGCTGTAAGCTCTGCCCGCATTCCGTGCTGCCCCTTCCCCTGAGGAGATCTCTATGTTGATAGGCGTGCCTGCCGAAACCGCGGCTGGCGAAACCCGAGTGGCCGTGACACCCGAAACGGTGAAGAAACTGGTCGCTTCAGGACATACCGTTCGTGTGCAGTCGGGGGCCGGCGTTGCAGCCAGCGTGACCGACGCGGCCTATCAGACGGCCGGCGCGGAAATCACCGACCAGGCCGGTGCGCTGTCCGCCGACATGGTGCTCAAGGTGCGCACGCCCAGCGACGCGGAGGCCGCGCAGATGAAGTCCGGCGCTGTCGTCATCGGCATGCTGAATCCTTTCGACGCCGCGGGCCTGCAACGCCTGGCCGGCGCAGGCCTCACCGGCTTTGCGCTCGAGGCCGCGCCCCGCACCACGCGCGCCCAGAGCATGGACGTGCTCTCCTCGCAAGCCAACATCGCCGGCTACAAGGCCGTGATGATCGCGGCCGACCGCTACCAGCGCTTCTTTCCGATGCTCATGACCGCGGCGGGCACCGTGAAGGCCGCGCGCGTCGTCATCCTGGGTGTCGGCGTGGCGGGGCTGCAGGCCATTGCCACGGCCAAGCGCCTGGGCGCCGTGATCGAAGCCTCCGACGTTCGTCCGAGCGTCAAGGAGCAAATCGAATCGCTGGGCGGCAAATTCATCGAGGTCTCGTACGACACCGATGAAGAAAAGGAAGCCGCCGTCGGCGTCGGTGGCTACGCCAAGCCGATGCCTGCAAGCTGGCTCGCACGCCAGCAGATCGAGGTTGCCAAGCGCGTGGCGCAGGCCGACATCGTCATCAGCACCGCGCTCATTCCCGGCCGCGCCGCGCCCACGCTCATCACCGAAGACATGGTCAAGTCCATGAAGCCCGGCTCGGTGATCGTGGACATCGCCGCCGGCAAGGGCGCGGATGGCGTGGGCGGCAACTGCCCGCTCTCGGAAGCCGACAAGACGGTGGTCAAGCACGGCGTGACCATCGTCGGCGAGACCAACCTCGCGGCGCTCGTGGCGGCCGATGCATCGGCGCTCTATGCGCGCAACGTGCTCGACTTCCTCAAGCTGATCGTCACCAAGGAGGGGGCGCTCAAGATCGACCTCGAAGACGACATCGTCGCCGCCTGCCGCGTCACCCAAGACGGCCAGGTCACGAAGAAATAAGCGAACACGCGAACGCGAACAAGCGAGGAGAAGAGCCCATGGATCCCGTTTCCCACACAGTCATCAACCTGATCATCTTCGTGCTGGCCATCTATGTCGGCTACCACGTGGTCTGGACCGTGACCCCCGCGCTGCACACGCCGCTGATGGCCGTGACCAATGCCATCTCGGCGATCGTGATCGTGGGCGCCATGCTGGCGGCCGCGCTCACCACCACGCCGCTGGGCAAGACCATGGGCGTGCTCGCCGTGGCCCTGGCCGCGGTGAACGTCTTCGGCGGCTTCCTCGTCACCCGGCGAATGCTGGAGATGTTCAAGAAGAAGGAAAAGAAAGCCGCTCCCAAGGCCGAAGAAGGAGCCGCCAAGTGAGCATGAACCTCGTCACGCTGCTGTACCTGGTTGCCAGCGTCTGCTTCATCCAGGCCCTCAAGGGCCTGTCTCATCCCACCACCTCGATCCGCGGCAACATCTTCGGCATGACCGGCATGGCCATCGCCGTGCTGACGACCGTGGCGCTGATCCACGGACAGGCGCGTTCGCTCAACCTGGACTTCACCACGGGCATCGCCTGGGTGCTGGCGGCCGTGGTGGTCGGCGGCGGCCTGGGCGCCTTCATGGCCAACAAGGTCGAGATGACCAAGATGCCCGAGCTGGTCGCCTTCATGCACAGCATGATCGGCCTGGCCGCGGTGTTCATCGGCGTGGCCGCGGTGGCCGAGCCCTGGGCCTTCGGCATCACCGCCGCGCCCGTGGCCGCACTGGTCGGCGCGCAGACACCGGACGGCGCCGTCCTCCTCGACGGCTTCGTGCGCTATGCCATTCCCGCGGGCAACCGGCTCGAACTGTTCCTGGGTGCGGCCATCGGCGCCATCACCTTCAGCGGCTCGGTCATCGCCTTCGGCAAGCTCTCGGGCAAGTACAAGTTCCGGCTGTTCCAGGGCGCGCCGGTGCAGTTCTCGGGCCAGCACATGCTCAACCTCGTGCTGGGCCTCCTGACCGTTGCACTGGGCCTGGTGTTCGTCTTCACCGAAAGCTGGCCGGCGTTCTTCGCGATGCTGGCGCTGGCCTTCGTGATGGGCGTGCTCATCATCATCCCGATCGGCGGCGCCGACATGCCGGTGGTGGTGTCCATGCTCAACAGCTACTCGGGCTGGGCGGCCGCGGGCATCGGCTTCAGCCTGAACAACGCGATGCTGATCGTGGCCGGTTCGCTGGTGGGCTCGTCGGGCGCGATCCTGAGCTACATCATGTGCAAGGCCATGAACCGCTCGTTCTTCAACGTGATCCTGGGCGGCTTCGGCGGCGAGGCGGCCACCACCGGCGGCGCGGCCAAGGAACAGCGCCCGGTGAAGACCGGCAGCGCCGACGACGCGGCCTTCGTGCTCGGCAATGCCGAGACGGTGGTGATCGTGCCGGGCTACGGCCTGGCCGTCGCACGCGCGCAGCACGCGGTGAAGGAACTGGCCGCCAAGCTCACCGAGAAGGGCATCACCGTCAAGTACGCCATCCACCCGGTGGCGGGCCGCATGCCCGGCCACATGAACGTGCTGCTGGCCGAAGCCGAAGTGCCCTACGACCAGGTGTTCGAGATGGAAGACATCAACGGCGAGTTCGGCCAGGCCGACGTGGCGATCATCCTGGGCGCCAACGACGTGGTGAACCCGGCCGCGCACACCAAGGGCAGCCCGATCTACGGCATGCCCATTCTTGAGGCCTACAAGGCCAAGACGGTGATCGTCAACAAGCGCTCCATGGCCGCGGGCTATGCCGGCCTGGACAACGAGCTCTTCTACATGGACAAGACCATGATGGTTTTTGGCGATGCCAAGAAAGTAGTAGAAGATATGGGCAAGGCCATCGAATAGGCCGACGGTCCGGGCCCGCAGCAATGCCGGCCAGATCATCGCGGCGCCACATCGAGCGCCGTTTTCGTTTTCTGTTACCCGCAAGTTCCAAGACCTGGAGGAGACACACCCATGACCGACCGCCCCTGGCTCAGCAGCTACTCACAAGGCGTGCCTGCCGACATCGACGCTTCGCACTATTCCTCGCTGGTCGGGCTCATGGAGGAGAGCTTCACCAAGTACGCCGACCGCACCGCCTACAGCTTCATGGGCAAGGACGTGAGCTACGCCGAGACCGACAAGCAGAGCAAGGCCTTCGCCGCGTACCTGCAGGGCCTGGGCCTGGTCAAGGGCGACCGCGTGGCCGTGATGATGCCCAACTGCCCGCAGTACCCCTTTGCGGTGGCGGCCATCCTTCGCGCGGGGCTGATCCTGGTCAACGTGAACCCGCTCTACACGCCGCGCGAGCTCGAGCACCAGCTCAAGGACTCGGGCGCCAAGGCCATCGTGATCATGGAGAACTTCGGCACCACGCTGCAGCAGTGCATCGCGGCCACGCCGATCAAGCACATCGTGCTCACCGCAATGGGCGACCGCCTCGGTTTCCTCAAGGGTGCGCTGGTCAACTATGTGGTGCGCAACGTCAAGAAGTTGGTGCCGCAGTTCAGCCTGCCGGGCGCCGTGCGCTTCAACGAAGCGCTCGACAAAGGCGCCGGCCGTACGCTGCAGGTTCCGGCCATCGGCCCCGACGACGTGGCCGTGCTGCAGTACACCGGCGGCACCACCGGCGTCTCCAAGGGTGCGGTGCTGCTGCACCGCAACGTGATCGCCAACGTGCTGCAGTCCGAAGCCTGGAACGAGCCCGTGATGGCGAAGGTGCCGGCCAACGAGCAACCCACCAGCGTGTGCGCGCTGCCGCTGTATCACATCTTCGCGTTCACGGTCGGCATGATGCTGAACATGCGCACGGGCGGCAAGCTGATCCTGATCCCGAATCCGCGCGACCTCGCGGGCGTGCTGAAGGAGCTGTCCAAGCACACCATCCACAGCTTCCCGGCGGTCAACACGCTGTTCAACGGGCTGGCGAACCACCCCGACTTCAACACCGTCAACTGGAAGAACCTCAAGGTCTCGGTGGGCGGCGGCATGGCGGTGCAGGCCGCGGTGGCCAAGCTCTGGCTCGAAAAAACCGGCTGCCCGATCTGCGAGGGCTACGGCCTTTCTGAAACCTCGCCTTCGACCACCTGCAATCCCACCGACAGCAAGGCCTACACCGGCACCATCGGCCTGCCGCTGCCGGGCACATGGCTCAAGCTGCTGGACGACGACGGCAACGAAGTGCCGACAGGCCAGCCCGGCGAAATCGCGATCAAGGGTCCGCAGGTGATGGCGGGCTACTGGCAGCGCCCCGACGAAACCGCCAAGGTCATGACGCCCGACGGCTACTTCAAGAGCGGCGACATCGGCGTGGTCGACGAGCGCGGCTACTTCAAGGTGGTCGACCGCAAGAAGGACATGATCCTGGTGTCGGGCTTCAACGTGTACCCCAACGAGATCGAAGACGTGGTCGCACAGATTCCGGGCGTGCTCGAATGCGCGGCGGTGGGTGTGGTCGACGACAAGACCGGCGAAGCGGTGAAGCTGGTGATCGTCAAGAAAGACGAGTCGCTCACCGAAGCGCAGGTGCGCGACTACTGCAGAGCAAACCTTACGGGTTACAAGCAGCCGCGAATCGTAGAGTTTCGTACGGATCTGCCGAAGACACCGGTCGGCAAGATCCTTCGCCGCGAACTGCGCGACGCGAAGAAGTAGCCTGCGGATAAGGGTTCGGCCCGGGTAGGGCCACGGCATCGATCTTGCATATTCGCGGGTCGATGCTCAGATTCATATTCACGCGCTTGAGCCTGCTGGTGCCGACCTTCATCGGCATGACACTGCTGGCCTTCTTCCTCATCCGGCTCGTGCCGGGCGATCCCATCGAAACCATGGCCGGCGAGCGCGGCATCGATCCCGCGCGCCACGCCGAACTGCGCACCGCCTACGGCTTCGACAAGCCGGTGCTCGTGCAGTACGGCATCTACATCGGCCGGGTGCTGCACGGCGATCTGGGCAAGTCGATCATCACGCAGGACACGGTGATGAGCGAGTTCCTCGCGCTGTTCCCGGCCACCGTCGAGCTGGGCGTGTGCGCCATTCTTTTTGCGCTGCTGCTGGGCCTGCCCGCGGGCATCCTCGCGGCGGTGCGGCGCAATTCCATCTTCGACCACGGCGTGATGGCGACCTCGCTCACCGGCTACTCGATGCCGATCTTCTGGTGGGGCCTGCTGCTGATCCTTTTCTTTTCGGTGCAGCTCGGATGGACGCCCGTTTCAGGGCGCATCGCGGTGCAGTATTTCATCGAGCCCCAAACGGGCTTTTTGCTGATCGATTCGCTGCGCGCCGGCGACATCGACGCCTTCTGGTCGGCGCTGCATCACCTGATTCTTCCGGCCATCGTGCTGGGCACGGTGCCGCTCGCGGTGATCGCACGCATGACGCGCTCGGCCATGCTCGAAGTGTTGGGCGAGGACTACATCCGCACCGCGCGCGCCAAGGGGCTCTCGCGTTTTCGCGTGGTCGGGGTGCATGCGCTGCGCAATGCGCTGATCCCGGTGGTGACCGTCATCGGGCTGCAGGTCGGCGTGCTTTTCACCGGTGCGATCCTCACCGAGACCATCTTTTCCTGGCCCGGTGTCGGCAAGTGGCTCATCGAGGCCATCGGCCGGCGCGACTACCCGGTGCTGCAGGGCGGCATGCTGCTCCTGGGCGGCATCGTGATGCTGGTCAACCTGCTCGTCGACGTGGCTTACGGCGTCATCAACCCCCGCATCCGACGCTGATGAACACGACCACGCCCCCCGCGTCCCCCAGCATTCCGACGGCCGGCGCGAGCGCCGCGCCGCCCGGCCCGTGGCGCGAGTTCTGGACGGCCTTCTCGGCGAACCGCGGCGCGGTCATCGGGCTGGCCATCATCGTCGTGCTGCTGCTCGTTGCGCTCTTCGCGCCGTGGATCGCGCCGCACGCGCCCAACGAAACCAACAGCGCCGTCTTCCTGCAGCCGCCGGCCTGGCAGCAAGGCGGCTCGATGAGCTACCTGCTGGGCACCGACGCCATCGGCCGCGACATCCTGTCGCGCCTCATGTACGGCGCGCGGCTCTCGCTGTCGATCGGCATGGCCGTGGTGGCGCTGTCGGTGGTGGCGGGCGTGGTGCTGGGGCTGATCGCCGGGTTCTTTCGCGGCGTGCTCGAGATCGCGATCATGCGGCTCATGGACATCGTGCTCACGCTGCCGAGCCTGTTGCTCGCCATCGTGATCGTCGCGATCCTCGGCCCGGGGCTCGTCAACGCCATGCTCGCGGTGGCCATCGTGGTGCTGCCCCACTACGTACGCATCACGCGCGCCGCCGTCATCGCCGAGGTCTCGCGCGACTACGTGACCGCCGCCCGCGTGAGCGGCGCCGGCACGCTGCGGTTGATGTTCCGCGAGGTGCTGCCCAACTGCGCCGCGCCGCTGATCGTGCAGGCCTCGCTCGGCATCTCCACCGCCATCCTCGATGCGGCGGCGCTCGGCTTCCTCGGCCTGGGCGCGCAGCCGCCGTCGCCCGAGTGGGGAACGATGCTGGCCGACGCACGCGAGTTCGTGCTGCGCGCGTGGTGGGTCGTGACCTTCCCGGGCCTTGCCATCCTCGCGGCGGTGCTGGCTTTCAATCTGCTGGGCGACGGTCTGCGCGATGCGCTGGACCCGAAGCTCAAGCGCTGAAAGCAAAGGAAATAACAGATGCCTTTGCTTGAAATAAAGGACCTGCACGTCGAATTCCCTACGCAGGGCGGCGTGCTGCATGCCGTCGACGGCGTGAGCCTCACCCTTGAAGAAGGCGAAGTGCTCGGCATCGTCGGCGAATCGGGCTCGGGCAAGAGCGTCACGATGATGGCGCTCATGGGGCTGGTCGGCTTTCCGGGCCGCGTACGCGCGGAGCACATGCGCTTTGCGGGCAAGGACCTGCTCGGCATTTCGGACAAGGCGCGCCGCTCGCTGGTCGGCAAGGAGGTCGCGATGATCTTCCAGGAGCCGACCACCAGCCTCAACCCCTGCTTCACCATCGGCTTCCAGCTGATGGAGACGCTGCGCCTGCACCTGAACCTGGACAAGCGCACCGCGAAGAAACGCGCAACCGAACTGCTGGAGCAGGTCGGCATTCCCGCCGCGTCGTCGCGCCTGGGCAGCTATCCGCATCAGCTCTCGGGCGGCATGAACCAGCGCGTGATGATCGCGATGGCGATCGCCTGCAACCCGCGCCTCCTGATCGCCGACGAGCCGACCACCGCGCTCGACGTCACCATCCAGGCGCAGATCCTCGACCTGCTGCGCGAGTTGCAAAAGGAGCGCGGCATGGCGCTGGTGCTGATCACGCACAACATGGGCGTGGTGAGCGAAATGGCGCAGCGCATCGCCGTGATGTATGCGGGCCAGGTGATGGAGCACCAGCGCGTCGACCGGCTCTTCGCATCGCCGCAGCACCCGTACACCGAGGCCCTGCTCGCGGCTTTGCCCGAGCGCGCCGCGCCCGAAGAGCGGCTGGCCACCATCAGCGGCGTGGTGCCCGGCGTGCACGACCGGCCCTCGGGCTGCCTGTTTGCACCGCGCTGCGGCTACGTCACCACGCGCGCCTGCAATGTGCGTCCCGCATTGCGCGAATTCCAGGGCGCGGAGGTGCGCTGCCATTACCCGCTCGGCGAGCCGGGCCGCACCGTGGCGATCGAGCAAGACCGGCCGCGGCAGTTGCCCGTGGCGGAGGCGCTGCCATGAACAACGACAAAGGCGCGCCTGGCGACATCGTGGTCGAGGCCACCCATCTGCAGCGCACCTACGACGTGCGGCGCGGACTCTTTCGCGCGCCGGCCAAACTGCGCGCGGTGGGCGACATCTCGTTTCGCCTGGAGCGCGGGCGCACGCTGGCGGTGGTCGGTGAGTCGGGTTGCGGCAAGTCCACGCTCGCGCGCATGGTCGCGCTCATCGAAAAGCCGACGGCGGGGCAGCTCACGCTCGTCGGCGCCGATGCGGTGAATCCGCCGGCCGAGCGCAAGCGCGAGCTGCGCCAGGCCGTGCAGCTGGTGTTCCAGAACCCCTACGGCTCGCTCAATCCGCGCAAGAAGATCTCGGCCGTGCTCGAAGACCCGCTCGCGATCAACACCACCATGGGCAAGTTGGAGCGCGCCGCCAAGGCGCGTGAAATGCTTGCCCGCGTGGGCCTGCGTCCCGAATACGCGAACCGCTATCCGCACATGTTCTCGGGCGGCCAGCGCCAGCGCATCGCGATCGCGCGCGCGCTCATGCTGTCGCCGCGCCTCCTGGTGGCCGACGAGCCGGTGTCGGCGCTCGACGTGTCGATCCAGGCGCAGGTGCTGAACCTGCTGGCCGACCTGCAGGCCGAACTGGGGCTCGCGTACCTTTTCATCTCGCACGACCTGGGCGTGGTGCGCCACATCGCGCACGACGTGCTCGTGATGTACCTCGGCCACGCGGTGGAGCAGGGTCCCAAGGGGCGCATCTTCGCGCGGCCGCTGCACCCGTACACGCAGGCACTGCTGGCCTCGACGCCGGGGCTCAGCAGCCAGCGCATCGTGCTCAAGGGCGAGCTGCCCTCACCGTTGAATCCGCCCTCGGGCTGCGTCTTCAGCACGCGCTGCCCGCATGTGCAGCCGCGCTGCAGCCAGGAGCGGCCGCTGCTGCGCGCGCTCGACGAGCGGCTGGTGGCCTGCCACTACGCAGAGAAGTTTCTCGACGGCGCGGCTCCCGTGCGCGCCGATGTCCCCTCGCTCGCCGTTCCGATGGCGACGAATCTCTAAGCAAGTTCGTTTTTTCTCAACCGTGTCTGAAGGAGTCCACATGAAGACCCAACCATCCGTTTCGCGCCGCTCACGAAAGCTGGCGCTCCTGGCACCGACAGCGCTTGCAGCCCTTACCCTGGTTTGCGGCGCGGTGTCAGCCAAGACGCTGGTGTACTGCTCCGAAGGAAGCCCGGAGAATTTCTATCCGGGCATGAACACCACCGGCACGTCCTTCGACGTGACCACGCAGGTCTACAACACCATCGTCGAGTTCGAGCGCGGCGGCACCAAGGTCGGGCCGGGCCTGGCTGAAAAATGGGACATCTCTGCAGACGGCACGGTCTACACCTTTCACCTCCGCAAGGGCGTGAAGTGGCACACCACCAGCAAGAGCTTCAAGCCCACGCGCGACTTCAACGCCGACGACTTCATCTTCATGATCGAGCGGCAGTGGAAGGAGAGCGACCCCTTCTTCAAGGTCACGAGCCAGAACCACTCGTACTTCAACGACATGGGCATGCCCAAGCTCCTGAAGTCGGTGGACCGCATCGACGACTACACCGTGAAGATCACGCTCAATCAGGCCGAGGCGCCGTTCCTGGCCAACCTGGCGATGCAGTACGCGGGCATCCAGTCCAAGGAATACGCCATTGCCATGCTGAAGGCCGGCACGCCCGAGAAGGTGGACCAGGACCCGATCGGCACCGGCCCCTTCTACCTCGTGCAGTACCAGAAGGACGCGGTCATCCGCTTCAAGGCCTTTCCGCAGTACTGGGGCGGCAAGGCGAAGATCGATGACCTCGTGTTCGCGATCACGCCCGATGCCTCGGTGCGCTGGGCCAAGCTGCAGAAGGGTGAATGCCATGTGATGGCCTACCCGAACCCGGCCGACCTCGATGCGATCCGCAAGGACCCGAACGTGCAGCTGATGGAGCAGCCCGGCCTCAATGTGGGCTACCTCTCGTACAACACGACGAAGAAGCCTTTTGACGACGTGCGCGTGCGCAAGGCCATCAACATGGCGATCAACAAGAAGGCGATCATCGACGGCGTCTACCTGTCGACCGGTGTTGCGGCGAAGAACCCGATTCCGCCGACCATGTGGTCCTACAACGATGCGATCAAGGACGACCCGTACGACCCCGAAGCCGCCAAGAAGCTGCTGGCGCAGGCCGGTTTCCCCGACGGCTTCACGACCGATCTCTGGGCCATGCCGGTGCAGCGGCCCTACAACCCGAACGCCAAGCGCATTGCCGAACTGATGCAGGCGGACCTCGCCAAGATCAACGTCAAGGCCGAGATCAAGAGCTTCGAGTGGGGCGAGTACCGCAAGCGCCTGCAGGCCGGCGAACACCAGATGGGCATGCTGGGCTGGACGGGCGACAACGGCGATCCGGACAACTTCCTCTACACGCTGCTGGGCTGTGCTTCGGCCAAGTCGGCGAGCGGCAGCAACATCTCCAAGTTCTGCTACCAGCCGTACGAAGACCTCGTGGTGAAAGCCAAGACCGTGACCAAGCAGGCCGACCGCGATGCGCTCTACAAGAAGGCCCAGGTGATCTTCAAGGAGCAGGCGCCGTGGTTCACCATCGCGCATGCGGTGCAACTGAAGCCCGTGCGCAAGGAAGTCATCGACTTCAAGCTGAGCCCCTTCGCGCGTCACACCTTCTACGGCGTGGACATGAAGTAATCCATGGCCGGGCCCATCGCCATCGTCGCGGCGATGCACGAGGAGCTGAAGGCGCTCCTCGCGCAGATGCCCGACGAGCAGCGCGTGCGCGTTGCCGGGCGCGACTTCTGGGTGGGCCATCTGCATGGGCAGCCCGTGGTCGCGGTGCTGTCGCGCATCGGCAAGGTCGCGGCGGCGGTGACGGCCACGGTGCTGCTGGAGCGGTTTGCCGTGCGGGCCATCGTGTTCAGCGGTGTCGCGGGCGGGCTCGCGCCGGGCGTGGCTGTCGGCGATGTGGTCGTGGCAACCGAACTGCTTCAGCACGACATGGACGCATCGCCACTCTTTCCCAGATACGAAGTGCCCTTGATGGGCCTTTCGCGTTTCACGGCCGACGCTGCAATCAGCGATGCACTGGCGGCCGTGGCCGAAGAGACGCTGCGTGATCCAGTCGCGTTGGTAGGGCAGGGCGCCATCGACGAGTTCGGCCTTCGTTCACCGAAGGTGCACCGCGGGCTGCTGGTGAGCGGCGACCGCTTCGTTTCGACCGCTGCCGAAAGCGAAGCGCTGCACCGCCATCTGCCCGATGCGCTCGCGGTCGAAATGGAAGGCGCCGCCGTGGCCCAGGTGTGCCACGACTACGGCGTGCCCTTCGCGGCGATGCGGACCATTTCGGACCGCGCCGACGACGAAGCCCATGGCGACTTCGCGCGCTTCGTCGCCGAGGTCGCGAGCCGCTACAGCCTCGCGCTGATCGGCGCGTGGCTCGCCGGCCTGCCTTCGGACAGCGCGGCTACTTGAGCCAGCCGCGCCGGCGGAAGTACCACATCGGCACCAGCGCGCTGGCCGCCATCAGCGCGATGGCATACGGATAGCCCATCGCCCAGTCGAGCTCGGGCATGAACTTGAAGTTCATGCCGTAGATGCTCGCGATCAGCGTGGGCGGCAGCAGCGCCACGCTCGCCACCGAGAAGATCTTGATCGTCTTGTTCTGGTTGATGTTGATGAAACCGACGGTCGCATCCATCAGGAAATTGATCTTGTCGAAGAGGAAGGCGGTGTGGTTGTCCAGCGACTCGATGTCGCGCAGGATCTGCCGCGCTTCCTCGAACTGCTCGGCGTTGAGCATCTTGCTGCGCATCATGAAGCTGACCGCGCGGCGCGTGTCCATCACGTTGCGGCGGATGCGGCCGTTCAAGTCTTCCTGCCGCGCGATGGCGCCGAGCACCTCGCCGGCGAGCTCGTCGCTGACGTTGCCCGAGAGCACCTTCTTGCCCGCCACTTCGAGCTCGTCGTAGATGTTCTCCAGCGTGTCGGCCGAGTATTCGGCGTCGGCGTCGAACAGCTTCAGCAGCACCTCTTTGGCGTCCTCGATCAGGCCGGGGGCGCGGCGCGCGCGCATGCGCAGAAGGCGGAACACCGGCACGTCTTCGTCGTGGATCGAAAACAGCACGCCGCGGCTGCGCAGGTCGGTGTTGTGCTGGTTCAGGATGAAGGCCACGCGCACGGTGCGCGGGTCTTCGTCGTCGTCGATCAGGAAGTCGGAGCGGATGTGCAGCTCGCCGTTGTCTTCCTCGTAGAAGCGGGCGGATTCCTCGATGTCCTCGTCCATCGCGTCTTCGGGAATCGAGAGGCCGTAGTACTGCTTGATCCAGCGCTTTTCTTCGAGCGTGGGCGACTCGAGGTCGACCCAGATGGGCTGGAACTTGGAGAGCTCTTCGAGCGACTCGATCTCTTCCTGGACGAGGCGGCCGTTGGCGAGCGTAAAGATATTGAGCATGGGCTCACTCCCGGAGATGACTGAAACGGTGGGCGGGGGAGGGGCGCTTTCAATTCCCAGGCCCGGCGCGGGGCGTCAGAAGGGAGTTGAAAGCTGCCGAGACGGGGCGGTTTCCATTGGGGAGTCTCCGGTTGCAGCGAGGCGCGATTATGTCACCGGCCACATGGCCGCAAGGCGTCCGGGCTGGACGTTCATACAGTACAGTCGTGCGCCATGCAGGCCGCTGCGCCCCCCGTCATTTCCACTGCGCCGAAGACCCAGGCCGAGCGCCTGGCCGCGGCCTTGGCCACGCTCAACGACGACCAGCGCGCGGCGGTGGAGCACGGCGTCGGCGCCGCGTCGGCCAACGATCGCCGCCCGCTGCTGGTGATTGCCGGCGCGGGCTCCGGCAAGACCAGCACGCTGGCCCACCGCGTGGCGCACCTGATCGCGGACGGGGTCGATCCGCAGCGGCTGCTGCTTCTGACCTTCTCGCGCCGCGCCGCGCAGGAAATGGAGCGCCGCGCGGGCCAGGTGCTGGCCAAGGTGCTCGGCCTGAAATCGGAGCGGCCGCCCGCGCTGCCATGGGCCGGCACCTTCCACGGCATCGGGGCACGCCTGCTGCGCGAATACGCCGCGCAGATCGGCCTCGACGAGAACTTCACGATCCACGACCGCGGCGATGCCGAAGACCTGATGGGGCTGGTGCGGCATGAGCTGGGGCTGTCGTCCACGGTGAACCGCTTCCCGCGCAAGGGGACATGCCTCTCGATCTACTCGCGCTGCGTGAACACGCGCGCTTCGGTGGCCGAGGTGCTGAAGGAGGCCTTTCCGTGGTGCGGCGAATGGGAGGCCGAACTCAAGAAGCTCTTCGGTGCCTACGTGGAGGCCGAGCAGCAGCAGAACGTGCTCGACTACGACGATCTGCTGCTCTACTGGGCCGGGATGGTCGCCGAGCCCGCGCTGGCCGAGGCTGTCGGCGAGCGCTTCGACCATGTGCTGGTCGACGAGTACCAGGACACCAACCTGCTGCAGGCCTCGATCCTCCTGTCGATGAAGCCCGACGGGCGCGGCGTCACGGTGGTGGGGGACGACGCGCAATCGATCTACTCGTTCCGCGGCGCCACGGTGCGCAACATCCTCGACTTTCCGGCGCAGTTCAGCCAGGAGGCGCGGGTCGTCACGCTGGAGCGCAACTACCGCTCGACGCAGCCCATCCTCGACGTGTCGAACCGCGTGATCGCGCACGCGGCCGAGCGGCATGCCAAGACGCTGTGGACCGACAAGCCCTCCGCCGGCAAGCCGCAACTGGTGCTGGTGCCCGACGAAGCAGGGCAGGCGCGCTGGGTGGCCGACAAGGTGCTCGCGCACCGCGAGGGCGGGCTGGCGCTCAAGTCGCAGGCGGTGCTGTTTCGCACCTCCTCGCACAGCGCGGCGCTCGAACTGGAGCTCGCGCGCCGCAACATCCCGTTCGTGAAGTTCGGCGGCCTCAAGTTTCTGGAGGCCTCGCATGTGAAGGACCTGCTCGCGGTGCTGCGCTTCGCCCAGAATCCGCGCGGTCGCATGGCGGGGTTTCGCGTCACGCAACTGATTCCCGGCATCGGGCCGGCCACCGGCACGCGCCTGCTCGATGCAATGGACCAGGCGGCCGATCCCGTCGCGGCCGTGCGCGATTTCGTGCCGCCGTCTGCCGCGCGCGAGCAATGGACGGGCTTTGCGCAGACCTACGCCGCCTTGCGCGCGCCGTCGCTGGCATGGCCGGCCGACATGGAGCTGGCCCTGGGCTGGTACCTGCCGCACCTGGAGCGGCTGTACGAAGACACCTCCGGCGTGCGTCGCCAGGACGTGGAGCAGTTGGTGCGGCTGGCCGCGGGCTACGGTTCGCGCGAGCGCTTCCTGACCGAACTGACGCTCGATCCGCCCGAAGCCACGAGCGACCGCCCCGGTCCGCCGCTGCTGGACGAGGACTACCTGATCCTTTCCACCATCCATTCGGCCAAGGGGCAGGAGTGGAGTTCGGTGCATGTGCTCAACGTGGTCGACGGCTGCCTGCCGGCCGACGTGGCGCAGGGCGCCCACGAGCTCGAAGAGGAGCGGCGCCTGCTCTATGTGGCGATGACACGGGCCCGCGACCACCTGCATCTGCTGGTGCCGCAGCGCTTCTATGTCACGCAGCAGGCGGTGCGGGGCGACCGGCACCTGTATGCCAACCGCACGCGCTTCATCACGGAGTCCGACCTTGCGGGTTTCGAGCAGCAGACCTGGCCGCCGCCGCCCGTGCGCCCGTCCGCGGTACCGCCGCCGAGCGCCGTGATCGACCTGCGCAACCGCATGCGCGCCGCCTGGCGCTGAAACGGCTGGCCCTTTGCACGGCAGGGTCACCGGGCGGCAAGGGCGGAAACACTTGTTGGCAAAGCGCCGCAACGGCGGCCCGCCGTGCGTGGGCAGCTATGTATTCAATAGCGGATTGAAGCCGGTGGCAGCGGCCGGCGCCATCCGGAGAACCCGGGTATTGCAATACCGTGACAGCTTGGGCATAGTGAATCGAACGACCCTTCTTTCGCTTCTCTCTTCTTCCCCTCTCTCTCTTCCAACCTCATCCTGTTTCGCCGGTCACGCTTCATTTCGAAGCGGGGCCATTTTCCCAACCGTCAATTCTCAGGAGGTCATTCATGAATTTGACGATCAGCGGTCATCACCTCGACGTTACCCCCGCCTTGCGCACCTACGTGACGAGCAAGCTGGACCGGATCACACGGCATTTCGACCAGGTGGTCGATGTGAAGGTGATCCTTACGGTGGAAAAGCAGAAGGAAAAGGAAGGCCGACAAAGGGCGGAATGCAACATCCACGTCAAGGGCAACGACATGTTCGCGGAGTCGAGCCACGCTGATCTCTACGCTGCGGTCGACAACCTGGTCGACAAGCTGGATCGCCAGGTGGTGCGTCACAAGGACCGCCTGCAGGACCACCACCACGTGGCACCCAAGCGCGTGATGTGACGATGAGCACAGGGCGAGGCCCTGGCGCTCGCACCTCAGGCCGCCTTCGGGCGGCTTTTGTTTTTCCGACTGTCTCTGGGGGGCTTTGTCTGTTTTGCCAAGGCCAGCGAGGCCTGCGGGCAACATGTAGACAGAAAGTAGATAAGGGGACTGGGGGTTTTTACCAAGCGGGTGCATAATCGCGCCCGCTCTTCCCCCACCATGAATCGCCTCGCGTCCATCCTGCCGCCCGCTCAAGTGCTTGTGAGCGTTGACGCCACCAGCAAGAAACGTGCTTTCGAAGAAGCGGGTCTGTTGTTCGAAAGCCTTCACGGCCTGGGACGCGCCCTCATCACCGACAGCCTGTTTGCGCGCGAGCGCCTGGGTTCCACCGGCCTGGGCCACGGCGTTGCCATTCCGCATGGCCGCATCAAGGGCCTGAAGGCGCCGATGGCCGCCGTGTTCCAGCTGGCCAACCCCATCGGCTTCGACGCCCCCGACGAGCAACCTGTGGGCCTCCTGATCTTCCTGCTGGTGCCCGAAGCCGCCACGCAGAAGCACCTCGAGATCCTCTCCGAGATCGCCGAGCTGCTGAGCGATGCCGGCCTGCGCGAGCAGATCAAGTCCAGCACCGACGCCGGCGCCCTGCACGGCCTCATTGCCGGCTGGCAGTCCACGCAGGTCGCCTGAGCCCGTGCGTCGGCACGCGTGGCTGCTGATAAGCTGCGCGGCACCCCTGTCACTCATCACTCCAATGACGGCGCCGAGCGCCGTCTCCTGAACGCATGAAGCCGACCGTCATCAGCGCCGATGCCATGTTCGAGGAGTTCCGCGGGTCGCTCCGCTGGGAATGGCTCGCCGGGCTGGGTGCTTCAGAACGCCAGTTCGACCCCGAAGTCATCAGCCGCGCGCAGTCGGCCGCCGACCTGGTCGGCTACCTCAACTACATCCACCCGTACCGCGTGCAGATCCTGGGCGCCCGCGAGGTCGCCTACCTCACGCGCGGCAGCCCGGAAGACTGCGCCCGGCGCATCGCCCGCATCGTCACGCTGGAGCCGCCGATGCTGGTGCTGGCCGACGGCCAGGTGCCGCCCGACGAACTGCTGGCGATCTGCGAGCGCGCCCAGTTGCCGCTCTTTGCCACGCGCGAGTCGTCGGCCTTCGTGATCGATCTGCTGCGCGCCTACCTGTCCAAGCACTTCGCCGAGCGCACCTCGATGCACGGCGTGTTCATGGACATCCTGGGCATGGGCGTGATGATCACCGGCGAATCGGGCCTGGGCAAAAGCGAGCTGGGCCTGGAGCTGATTTCGCGCGGCAACGGCCTGGTGGCCGATGACGCGGTCGACCTGTACCGCATCAACCAGAACACCATCGAAGGGCGCTGCCCCGACCTGCTGCTGAACCTGCTGGAAGTGCGCGGCATCGGCCTCCTGGACATCCGCGCGATCTTCGGCGAGACGGCGGTGCGCCGGAAGATGCGCCTGAAGCTCATCGTGCACCTGGTGCGGCGCGACAGCTTCGAGCGCGACTACGAGCGCATGCCCTCGGCGCCGCTCACGCAGGACGTGCTGGGCATTCCGGTGCGCAAGGTCATCATCCAGGTGGTGGCGGGGCGCAACATCGCGGTGCTGGTCGAGGCGGCCGTGCGCAATTCGATCCTGCAGCTGCGCGGCATCGACACCTATGCGGACTTCGTGGCGCGCCACCACAAGGCAATGGAAAGCGGCCGCGACAGCGACTGAGGCCGTCTTTTCAGCCGGCCTAGCGTTTCTTTACACAGTCGCCGCAGAGGCCGTAGAGCGACATGGCGTGGTCCTGCAGGATCCAGCCCTTGTCCTTGGAAATCATCTGCTGGCGGCGTTCGATCTCGGCGTCGTAGAACTCCTCGACCTTGCCGCACGAGGTGCAGATCAGGTGGTCGTGGTGAGTGCCTTCGTTGAGTTCGTAGACGGCCTTGCCACTCTCGAAATGGCTGCGCTCCAGGATGCCGGCCTGCTCGAACTGCGTCAGCACCCGGTAGACCGTGGCCAGGCCGATGTCGGAGCGCTCGTTGAGCAGCACGCGAAACACGTCCTCCGCCGTCATGTGGCGCTGGCTGCCGGTCTGGAAGATTTCGAGGATCTTCAGGCGCGGCAAAGTGGCCTTGAGGCCGGTGTTCTTGAGTTCGTCGATATTGGCCATGATGGTTCCTGCACCCTGCGCGGCGGTCAGGTCCTGAAAAGGTCAGCCGCTACAATGGCCGATCATATCGCTACCCCCCTTTCCTCCCATGCCTGCCATTCTCCAACGCCGTCCCTGGCTGCTGGCTGCTGCCGTCGCCGCGACGCTCTGCCTCGGTGCCTGCAGCGGTTTCAGCGATCGCACGCGTGGCGCGCTGTCCGCGGTCACGCCCTACAAGGTCGAAGTGGTCCAGGGCAATTTCGTGTCGAAGGAGCAGGTCGCGGCGCTCAAGCCCGGCATGTCGCGCCAGCAGGTGCGTGAAATCCTCGGCACGTCGCTGCTGAACGATGTGTTCCATGCCAACCGCTGGGACTACGTGTTCACCATCCGCCGCCAGGGTGTCGAACCCCAGGAACGCCGGCTGACCGTGTACTTCAACGGCGAGCTGATGGACCGCTTCGAGGGCGACGCCATGCCCAGCGAAGAAGAGTTCGTCGCCACGCTCGACACCCGAAAGAAGTCTGGCAAGGTGCCCCAGCTCGAGGCCTCGGAAGACGAGCTCAAGAAATTCGCCCCGGCCAAGGACGCCAAAGCCGATCCGGCCGCGGCAGCCGCGCCTGTCGTGCCCCCGCTGCCGGCGGCCTATCCCCCGCTCGAAGCCGCGCGCTGAGCGCAGCAGCAGGAGCGGGCGGCGCCCGCCGGGTCAGGCGGCGTCCGTCCGGTGCCCATGGTTCCCAGTGGCCTTGCGGCCATTTCGACGACCGAAGACTGAATCCGCGTGACTGAACCTACTGCTTCCTCTTCCATTTCCGCCACGCCCGCGCTGCGCCGCATCGCCATTGCCGGCGCTTCGGGCCGCATGGGCCACATGCTGATCGAGGCCGTGCGCAACGCGCCCGACTGCCGCCTGGCCGGCGCGCTCGACATCGCCGGCAGCCCGGCCATCGGCGCCGACGCAGCCGCTTTTCTCGGCTTCACGAGCGGCGTGCCCATCGTCTCCGACCTGCGCACCGGCCTGCAAGACGCGCAGGTGCTCATCGACTTCACCCGTCCTGAAGGCACGCTCGCGCACCTGGCGATCTGCCGCGAGCTCGGCGTGCAGGCCGTCATCGGCACCACCGGCTTCAGCGACGCGCAAAAGGCCGAGATCGCCGAGATCGCGAAAGACATCGCGATCATGCTGGCGCCCAACATGAGCGTGGGCGTCAACGTCACGCTCAAGCTGCTCGAAATGGCTGCCAAGGCCATGGCCACCGGCTACGACATCGAGATCATCGAAGCCCACCACCGCCACAAGGTCGATGCGCCTTCGGGCACCGCGCTCCAGATGGGCGAAGTGATCGCCGATGCGCTGGGCCGCGACCTGAAGGACTGCGCCGTGTATGCCCGCGAAGGCATCACGGGCGAGCGCGATCCCTCGACCATCGGCTTCTCGGCCATTCGCGGCGGCGACATCGTGGGCGACCACACCGTGCTGTTCGCCGGCATCGGCGAGCGCATCGAGATCACCCACAAGTCGTCCAGCCGCGTCACCTATGCGCAGGGCGCGCTGCGCGCGGTGCGTTTCCTGGCCGATCAGAAGGCCGGCCTGTTCGACATGTTCGACGTGCTGGGCCTGCGTTAGAGAGCCGCGGATGAGCGTCCTCGAACTGCTGACCCATGGCGACGGCGTCAGCCGTTCGGTGGCGGCGCTGCTGCTGGCGATGTCCATCGCCAGCTGGGTCGTGATCCTCTGGAAGGCCTGGCTCCTGCGCGGCGGCACGCGCGACGTGCTGCGCAGCATCGCGGCGTTCTGGCAGTCGGCCACGCTGGCCGATGCGGAACAGAAGCTCAGGGCCTTCGACCGGGCCGCGCTGGTGCTGCCGGCGGTGCTCGCCATCAAGCATGCGGCGGTCGCTGACGTCAACGGAACGCTGGGCGCCGCGGGCGACCGCAACCAGCGTCTCACGCGCGCGCTGCGCGACGCCCTGCATGCCGCGCTGCGCCGCCTGCAGGCCGGGCAGATTCTTCTTGCCACCGTGGGCGCCACGGCCCCTTTCGTCGGCCTGCTGGGCACGGTCTGGGGCATCTACGGCGCGCTCGCGGGCATCGCGGGCCAGGCCGGCGGCTTCACCATCGACAAGGTGGCCGGCCCCGTCGGCGAAGCGCTGGTGATGACGGCCTTCGGCCTCGCGGTCGCCATTCCGGCCGTGCTGGCCTACAACGTGTTCGGCCGCGTCGTCGGCCGCGTCGAAGCCGAGCTCGAAGGCTTTGCGCACGACCTGCTGGGCAGCTTCGGCGAAGCGCCCGTACCTCCCGCACCGCCGCCCGCGCGGCCGATGCCGGTCTGACGACCCACGCAGCATGGCCTTCGGTCGCTCTTCGCTAGGCAGCAGCGCCACCGGCGGCGGCGGGCAGCGTCCGCTGTCGGACATCAACGTGACGCCGCTGGTCGATGTGATGCTGGTGCTGCTGGTGATCTTCATCATCACCGCGCCGCTGATGGCCAGCTCGATCAAGCTCGACCTGCCGCAGACCGATGCGGGCCAGCCCAACGATGCGCCCAAGTTCGTGAGCCTCGCGGTCGATGCCGCAGGCAAGGTCTTCCTCAACGATCAGCCGGTGACCGACGAAGAACTGGCCGCGCGGCTCGAGAAGGCCGCCGTGGACAGCAAGGACACCGAAGTGCAGCTGCGCGCCGACCAGACCGTGCCCTACGGCAAGGTGGTGGCTCTGATGGGGATTGCGAACAAGGCGGGGCTGAGCCGCATCGGGTTCGTGACAGAGGCCGCCGAGGCCCCTGGAAAGCCGCGCTGAATTTGTCTTGCTCCTTCCCCTCCCGGGGGAAGGCTGGGATGGGGGCAAGCGGCCTTTGAAAAGTCGCTGCGATTGATACGCCGCCGTGCCCCCACCCCGGCCCTCCCCCGGGAGGGGAGGGAGAAATACCGAACGAAGACTCAGCCCAGCACCACCGGCTTGGTGTTCCAGATCTCATGCGCGTACTGCGCAATCGTGCGGTCCGACGAGAACGCCCCCATCCCCGCCACGTTCAGGATCGCCATCCGCGTCCACGCATCCGAGTCGCTGTACAGCGCATCCACCTCCGCCTGCTTGGCCACATAGCTCGCGTAGTCGGCCAGCAGCAGGTAGTGGTCGCCCCAGTTCACCAGCGCGTCGTAGATGCCCTGGTAGCGCCCCGGCTCGCCGGCCGAGAACGCGCCGTCGCGGATCGCATCGAGCACGCGCTTCAAATCCGCGTTCTCCTCGTAGATCTCGCGCGGCTGGTAGCCGCGCGCCCGGATGTCGGCCACCTCCGGCGTCGTGTTGCCGAAGATGAAGATGTTCTCCGGCCCCACGTTCTCGCGCATTTCCACATTGGCGCCGTCCAGCGTGCCGATGGTGAGCGCGCCGTTGAGCGCGAACTTCATGTTGCCCGTGCCCGAGGCCTCGGTGCCCGCGGTGGAAATCTGCTCCGACAGGTCGGCCGCCGGCATGATGATCTCGGCCAGGCTCACGCTGTAGTTCGGCAGGAACACCACCTTCAGCAGCTTGCCCACGCGCGCATCGGCGTTGATGGTGCTCGCCACGTCGTTGATGAGCCGGATCACCAGCTTGGCCATCACGTAGGCCGAGGCTGCCTTGCCCGCGAACACCACCACGCGCGGCACGATGTCGATGGGTGTGCCCGCCGCCTGCGCGTCCAGGATGCGGTGGTACCGCGACACCACATGCAGCACGTTGAGCAGTTGCCGCTTGTACTCGTGGATGCGCTTGACCTGCACGTCGAACATCGCGTCGGTGTCCAGGTCGATCTTCAGGTGCTCGCCGACCCAGTTGGCCAGGCGCAGCTTGTTCTCGCGCTTGGCATGGCGAAACGCGCGCACGAACGCGGGCTGCGCGACCATCGGCTTGAGGGCTTCCAGCTGCGAGAGGTCGCGCCGCCACCCCTTGCCGATGCGCTGGTCCAGCAGCGCGGCCAGCGGCGGGTTGGCCTGCGCCAGCCAGCGGCGCGGCGTGACGCCGTTGGTCTTGTTGTTGAAGCGCTCCGGAAAGATCTTGTCGAAGTCCGCAAAGATCGATTGCTTCATCAGCTCCGAGTGCAGCCCCGACACGCCGTTGATCGAGTGGCTTGCCAGCACCGCCACGTACGCCATGCGCACGCGCCGCTCGCCCGATTCGTCCACCAGCGACAGCCGGCGCATCAGTTCCACGTCGTTGCCCACCTTCTGTGCCACCGTGGCCAGGAACTTGGCGTTCATGTCGTAGATGATCTGCAGGTGCCGCGGCAGGATGCGCCCGAGCATTTCCACCGGCCAGGTCTCCAGCGCCTCATGCATCAGCGTGTGGTTGGTGTAGCTGAACACCTTCTGCGTGTGCGCCCAGGCCTCGTCCCATGCCAGGCCGTGCTCGTCGAGCAGGAGGCGCATGAGCTCGGGCACCGCAAGCACCGGGTGCGTGTCGTTCAGGTGGATGCTGACCTTGTCGGCCAGCTGGTCGAAGCTCTTGTGGTTGCGCAGGTAGCGGCGCAGCAGGTCCTGCACGCTCGCGCTGCAGAAGAAGTATTCCTGGTGCAGCCGCAGCTCACGGCCCGAGGGCGTGGAGTCGTCGGGGTAGAGCACCCGCGAGACGTTCTCCGACTGGTTCTTGCTTTCCACCGCGCCCATGTAGTTGCCGCGGTTGAAGGCCGAGAGGTCGATCTCCTCGGTGGCGCGCGCCGACCAGAGGCGCAGCGTGTTCGTGGCCTGCGTGCCGTAGCCCGGGATGATGGTGTCGTAGGCCACGGCGCGCACGTCGTGCGTGTCGACCCAGTCGGCCGCGCCGTAGGGCGCGTTCAGGCCTTCGCGCTTTTGCACATGGCCGCCGAAGCGCACGCGGTAGTTCACCTCGGGCCGCTGGAACTCCCAGGGGTTGCCGCGCGTGAGCCAGTAGTCGGGCGTTTCCACCTGCTGGCCGTCGACGATGCGCTGGCGGAACATGCCGTACTCATAGCGGATGCCGTAGCCCATGCCCGGCACGCCGAGCGTGGCCATCGAATCGAGAAAGCAGGCTGCGAGCCGGCCGAGGCCGCCGTTGCCCAGCGCCGCGTCGGGCTCGCGCTCGGACAGCGCCGCCATGTCCACGCCGAAGTCGGCCAGGGCCTCGCGCACCGTGTCGTAGAGGTCGACCGCGAGCAGCGCGTTGGTGAAGGTGCGCCCGATGAGGAACTCCATCGAGAGGTAGTAGACGCGCTTCAAGTCCTGCGCGTAGTTGGCGCGCGTGGTCATCATCCAGCGCTCGACCAGCTGGTCGCGCACGGCCTGCGAGGTGGCGTTGAGCCAGTCGTCCTGGCTGGCCGCGACCGGGTCCTTGCCGACCGCGTAGATCAGCTTGTTGGCCACGGCGCGCTTGAAGGCCGCGACGTCGCGGTCGGGATGGTCGTAGGCAAAGTCTTTGATCGTCATGGTGAGCGTTCTGGTGTGAGTGTTTGGTGTTGGCCGTGCAAGGGTCAGGGGGAGCCCAGGGCCTGCCTGTAGACATCGATGTACTGCGCGGCCGCGGTGGCCCAGTCGGCCGGCCTCCGCATGGCATGGCCTCGCACGCGGCGCCAGTCGGGCGCGCGTTGGTAAAGGGCGAAGGCGCGGCGCAAGGCGCGCTCGTAGTCGGCGCCGTCGAAGCGGTCGAACACGAAGCCGGTGGCCTCGCCGCTCGCCATGTCTTCCAGCGTGCTGTCCACCACCGTGTCGGCCAGGCCGCCCACGCGGCGCACCAGCGGCAGGCTGCCGTACTTCAGGCCGTACATCTGCGTGAGGCCGCAGGGTTCGAAGAGAGAGGGCACCAGCGTCACGTCGCCCGCGCCGAAGAGCTGGTGGGCGAGCATTTCGTTGTAGCCGATGGTGACGTTAACCGATTGCGGGGCCGCCGCCGCGCGCTGGCGAAAGGCCTCTTCGAGCCACGCCTCGCCGCTGCCCAGCAGCGCGAGCTGGCCGCCCTGGGCGAGCAGCGCATCGAGGCCGCCCAGCACCAGGTGCAGGCCCTTCTGTTCGGTGAGCCGGCTCACCAGGATGAAGAGCGGCGCGTCCGGCCGCTCGGCCAGGCCGAGCTGGTGCTGCAGCACCGCCTTGCAGCGCGCCTTGCCCGCCATGTGCCGGCCTTCGGGCGTGTGATAGCCCTGCACCAGCGCGGCGTCGGCGGCCGGGTTCCAGACCTTGTCGTCCACCGCATTGAGGATGCCGCTGAGCACGCCGCTGCGCTGGCGCAGCAGGCCGTCAAGGCCACAGCCCTGCTCGGGCGTCTGGATCTCCAGCGCATAGGTGGGGCTCACCGTGGTGAGCCGGTCGGCGAAGTAGAGGCCCGCCTTCATGAACGACACCTGGCCGTGGTACTCGAGCCCGTTGATGTGGAAGGCGGGCGCCGGCAAACCGAGGTCGGCGAAGTTCCAGGGCGCGAACACACCCTGGTAGGCCAGGTTGTGCACCGTGAACACGCTGCCCACATGCGGCCGACCCGGCTGCCGGGCGAAGGCGAGGTACGCGGGCGCCAGCGCCGCATGCCAGTCGTGCGCATGCACGACCTCGGGCTGCCACGCCGGATCGAGCCCTTGGGCCAGCTGCGCCGCAGCCCAGCCGAGCAGCGCGAAGCGCCGGTGGTTGTCGGCGTAGGGCTGGCGCGCCGCGTCTTCGTAGGGGTTGCCGGGCCGGTCGTAAAGGGCCGGCGCGTCGATCACATAGGCCGGAATGGCCGGTGCGCCGTCGATGGCGATGTGCCCGGCGCGCAGGCCGAAGCGCTCGCCCCAGGGCGCCGCGAATTCGGCCACCGGCGCCAGGTCGCGCACGCCGGCCACGATGGCCGGAAAACCCGGCAGCAGCACCCGCGCGTCCTGCCCCTGGGCCATGAGCGCCAAGGGCAGGGCGCCGGCGATGTCCGCCAGGCCGCCGGTCTTGAGGAGGGGAAAGAGTTCGGCGCTGACCTGGAGGATTCGCATCGTTCGCGGTCGTGGCCTCAGGCGGCCAGCCTTTTCAGCATTTCGCGGGTGACCAGCACCACGCCGGTCTCGGTGCGCTCGAAGCGGGCCGCATCGGCGGCGGCATCCTCGCCGATCACCATGTCGTCGGGAATCACGCAGCCGCGGTCGATCACCACCTTGCGCAGCCGGGCGCCGCGGCCCACCTCGACGTCGGGCAGCAGCACCGCCTGGTCGATCTCGCAGAACGAATGGATGCGCACGCCCGAGAACAGCACCGAGCTGCTCACCTTGGAGCCCGAGACGATGCAGCCGCCCGAGACGATGGTGTTGACCGTCATGCCGTGCTGGCCGTGGCGGTCGAGCACGAACTTGGCCGGGGGCAGCTGCCGCTGGTAGGTCCAGATGGGCCAGTCGGTGTCATAGATGTCGAGCTCGGGGGTGATCGAGGCCAGGTCGAGGTTGGCTGCCCAGAATGCATCAATCGTGCCCACGTCGCGCCAGTAGGCCTGGGCGCCCGGCCCGCGCGAGGCCCGCGTGACGCAGGACATGCTGAAGGGATGCGCCAGCGCGCGGCCCTGTGCCACGGCGCGCGGAATGATGTCCTTGCCGAAATCGTGGCTCGAATCGGGGTTGGCGGCGTCTTCTTCCAGCAATTGGTAGAGGTAGGCGGAGTCGAACACGTAGATGCCCATGCTGGCCAGCGCCACGTCGGGGTTGCCGGGCATCGCGGGCGGATCGGCCGGCTTTTCGAGAAAGGCCGTGATCTGCCGGCCGTCGTCGATGGCCATCACGCCGAAGGCGGTGGCCTCCATGCGCGGCACCTCGATGCAGCCCACCGTGCAGCCCAGCCCGCGCTCGGCATGGTCCTTGACCATGATCGAGTAGTCCATCTTGTAGATGTGGTCGCCGGCCAGCACCACCACGTAGTCGTGCTTGGTGGAGCGGGTCTGGATGATGTCCAGGTTCTGGTACACCGCATCGGCCGTGCCGCGGTACCAGTGCTCGTCGCCCGTGCGCTGCTGCGCGGGCAGCACGTCCACCATCTCGTTGAGCTCCGCGCGCAGAAAGCTCCAGCCGCGCTGCAAATGCCGCATGAGCGAATGCGACTTGTACTGCGTGACCACCGCCATGCGCCGGATGCCGGAGTTCAGGCAGTTCGACAGTGCGAAATCGATGATGCGGAATTTGCCGCCGAAGTAGACGGCCGGCTTGGCCCGCCGGTCGGTCAGTTGCTTCAGGCGCGAGCCCCGGCCGCCGGCCAGCACCAGGGCGATGGTGCGGCGAACCAGTTGATGCGCTTGCAGGGGTTCCTGCGGTGTGTTCTTGTGGTCCATCCTGTGTCTCCGTTCGTTCGTTCGCTTGTTGGAATTCGTCGTCAGGGTTTCTGCAGAGAGACTAGCACCGGCCCGCGCCGGTGGCTCCTACCTTCTTGCAACCCGGATGCTCGAAAAAGGCACTTCCGCGCCATCGCCCAGCGCCTGCGGCGCGGCCTGGTGGTCGTGGCCCGGATCGGTGGCCAGGCAAAGACGCCATGGGCCTTGCGGCAGCGTGAAAGACACAGCCTCCGCCCCCGCATTCACCAGCACCAGCCATGACGCATCCGCATCCTGCGTCGCAGCGCTTTCGAACAGGATTGCAAGCGCCGTGCCCGACTGCCAGTCGGCCGGTGCCATTGGCTCACCGTCGGGGCGCAGCCAGCGGATGCCCGGCGTGCCTTCCGCCGGATCCGCCGGCCACCAGCGCGTGCTGCGCAGCGCCGCGGCTTCGCGGCGCAAGGCCGCGAGCCGCGCCACGAAATCGCTGGTGCGCGCCATGTCGCTCGCCGGGTCGGACGCGCCGATCCAGGCCAGCCAGGTGGTCTCGTTGTCCTGGCAATAGGCGTTGTTGTTGCCCTGCTGGCTGTGGCCGAGCTCGTCGCCGGCCAGCAGCATCGGCGTGCCCTGCGAAAGCAGCAGCACCGCGAGCAGCGCGCGCTGCAGGCGACTGCGCCGCGCGAGCACATCGGCGTCGTCGCTCGGGCCTTCGACGCCGCAGTTGTTGCTCAGGTTGTGCGCATGGCCGTCGCGGTTGTGCTCGCCGTTCGCGAGGTTGTGGCGCTCTTCGAAACTCACCAGATCGCGCAGCGTGAAGCCGTCGTGCGCGGTGATGAAGTTGACACTCGCCGTCGGCGCCCGGCCGTGATGCGCAAACTGCGTGCTGGACGCGGTGAACCGGTGCGCGAAATCGCCCAGGCCGGCTGCGCCGTCGCGCCCTTGCCGCAGCCAGAAACCGCGCTGCGTGTCGCGGTAGCGGTCGTTCCATTCGAGCCAGCCCGGCGGAAATTCGCCGAGGCGATAACCGCCGGGGCCGATGTCCCACGGCTCGGCGATCAGCAGCGTGCGCGAGAGCACCGGGTCTTGCGCAATCGCTGCGAAGAAGGGCGCACGCGCATCGAAGCCCCGCGCCGCATCGCGCCCCAGCACCGGCGCAAGGTCGAAGCGGAAGCCGTCGACGCCGAACTCGCAGGCCCAGTGGCGCAGGCTGTCCATCACCAGCTGCAGCACGCGGGGCTCGCCCAGGTTCAGGCAGTTGCCGGTGCCGGTCCAGTTCTCGTAGAGCGCACGGTCGTCGTCGCGCAGGTGGTAGTACAGGTCGTTGTCGATGCCGCGCAGCGAGAGCGTGGGGCCGAACTCGTCGCTCTCGGCGCTGTGGTTGTAGACCACGTCGATCACCAGTTCCATGCCGCGCGCATGCACCGCATCGGCCATCGCGCGGAATTCGCTCGCGGGCGTGGTGCCGGGACGGCCGCTCCAGTAGCGCGCCTCGGGCGCGAACCATCCGATGGTGTTGTAGCCCCAGTAGTTGGAAAGGCCCATGGCGAGCAGGCGTTGCTCGTCGGCGCGATGCTGCACCGGCATCAGGCTCAGGGTGGTGATGCCCAGGTGCTGCAGGTGGTCGAGCACCGCGGGTTCGGCCAGCCCCGCATAGGTGCCGCGCAATGCAGCCGGCACACCCGGGTGCAGGCGGGTCTGTCCCCGGACGTGCAACTCGTACAGGACGCGGTCACCGGCCGCGATGCGCGCATGGCCCGGCGGCAATGTTGCCGTGCCGGTCGTCGCCACCACACGCGCCTTCAGCGCGACAGCACCGTTGTCGCGCCCATCCCGTCGCTCGGGCTGCGAGGCGTCGTGCCCCATGAACAGATCGCTGCCGTCATACCGCCCCACGATCTCCCGCGCATACGGATCGAGCAGCACCTTGGCGGCATTGAACCGTTGCCCGTCATGCGGCGCCCACGGCCCATGCACGCGGTACCCGTACACCAGCCCGGCCTGCCCACTGGGCAGCAGCCCATGCCACACCCCATCGGTGCAAGCAGGCAGTCGAAGGCGTTGCTGCTCGTGCACCCCCGTCCCGTCAAAAAGACAAAGCTCGACAGCCTCCGCGCGAGGCGCGACAAGCGCGAAGTTCAACCCGGCGGCGGAAAGCGATGCCCCCAGAGGAAACGGCGACCCAAGACTCAGCATGACAACAAACGGGAGGAACCAACCGACAGCGTGCCCACGGCGGCGGGTGCTGCATGTCCGGCTGGCCGTTGAGGCACCGCCGAGCAGCGCAGCGACAGGCGGATCAGGGCTCGCCCTTGTTTGAGCGAAGCGAGTTTGGGCGAGACCCCGCCTGTCGCGAGCAGCGCAGGGAAGCCCGAAGGGCCGGTGACGTCGGCCGGCCGGCCATGCAGCACCCGTCGCCGCCCCCGTCGCCGCTCCCCAGGCAGCCCCCAGATACAAAAGAGAGAAATCAAACCAGCACCCACATCACAGTCCCCAAAGGCGGCACGCTGACAGAGATCGAATCCGCCTTCCCATGCCAGCCGACAGCAGAACTCTGGACCACTCCGTTCCCCACACCGCTTCCCCCATACACAGCCCCGTCGGTATTCAGCAGCTCGCGGTAAGCCCCCGCACAAGGAACCCCCAGCCGATAGGAATGCCGAGGCAACGGCGTGAAGTTGCAGACAACCACCACGAACGCCCCGTCCCGCGCCTTTCGAACGAAGGCGAACACCGACTGGTCCGCATCGTCGTGCACGATCCACTCGAACCCCGCGCTGTCGTTGTCCAGTTCGTGAAGCGCGGGAAAGTGCCGGTACACATTGTTCAGATCGCGCACCAGCCGCCGCACCCCTTGATGCGGTGCGTGCTCCAGCAGATGCCAGTCCAGGCTGCGGTCCGCATTCCATTCGGCGACCTGCGCGAACTCGCTCCCCATGAACAGCAACTTCTTCCCCGGATACGCCCAGAGGTAGCCATACAGGTTGCGCAGCCCCGCAAACTTTTGCCACGCGTCGCCCGGCATCCGCCCGATCATCGAGCCCTTGCCGTGCACCACCTCGTCGTGCGAGAGCGGCAGCACGAAATTTTCGGTGTGCGCGTACATCAGCCCGAAGGTCACCTGCTGATGGTGGTGCTTGCGATAGAGCGGGTCGGTGCCCGCATACGCGAGCGTGTCGTTCATCCAGCCCATGTTCCACTTGTAGTGAAAGCCCAGCCCGCCGTGCTCCGGCGGACGCGTCACGCCCGGAAAGCTCGTCGACTCTTCGGCCAGCGTCACCGCCCCCGGCCGCTCCACGCCCACCACGCGGTTCATGCGGCGCAGGAAATCGATCGCTTCCAGGTTCTCACGGCCGCCTTGCGCATTCGGCACCCACTCGCCGGCCTTGCGGCTGTAGTCGCGGTACAGCATCGACGCCACCGCATCCACGCGCAGCCCGTCGACGCCATAGCGCTCCAGCCAGTACAGCGCATTGCCCACCAGGTAGTTGCGCACCTCGGTGCGCGCGAAGTTGAAGATCAGCGTCTGCCAGTCGTTGTGAAAACCTTCGCGCGGATCGGCGTATTCATACAGCGCCGTGCCGTCGAAATTACCCAGCCCGTGCGCATCCGTCGGAAAGTGCGCCGGCACCCAGTCGAGGATCACGCCCAGCCCCGCCGCATGCGCAGCTTCCACGAAATGCCGGAAGTCCCCCGGCGTGCCGAAGCGCGAGGTCGGCGCATAGAGGCCGATCGGCTGGTAGCCCCACGAGCCGTCGAAGGGATGCTCGCTGACCGGCAACAGCTCGATGTGCGTGAACCCCATGTCCCGCGCATAGGGCACCAGCGTGTCGGCCAGGTCGCGGTAGTCCAGCCATTCGTCACCGTTCTTGCGGCGCCAGGAGCCGAGGTGCGCTTCGTAGATGCTGATCGGCGCATGCCGCTCGTTGGCGGCCGCGCGCCCTTCGGGCATCGGCACGGGCGCGGGCAGCGGCGCCACGACGCAGGCCGTCTCGGGCCGCAGCCGCGATGAAAAGGCAAAGGGGTCGGCCTTGCGCAGCACCTCGCCCCTGGCCGACAGGATCTCGAACTCGTAGCTGTCGCCCGTGGCCACATGCGGCGCGAAGATTTCCCACACACCGCATTCGCGCCGCAGCCGCATCATGTGCCGCCGCCCGTCCCAGTTGTTGAAGTCGCCCACCACCGACACGCGCCGCGCATTCGGCGCCCAGACCGCGAAGGCCACGCCCTTGACCCCGTCGATCTCGCGCAGGTGCGCGCCCAACTGCTCGAAAGGCCGCAGGTGCGTGCCTTCGGCCAGCAGCCACACATCGGTTTCGCCCAGCACGAACGGAAAACGGTACGGGTCCTCCAGCCGCGAGGTGTGCGAGCCCCAGTCGACCTGGAACGAATAGCCCAGCCGCGCCTCCGCCGCCGGCACCAGCCCGACGAACAGGTCGGAGCCCTCCTGCCGCGTGAGCATGGCCAGCGGCCAGCCGGTGCGCGAATGCATCACCGCCACGCTCTGCGCGCCGGGCAGCAGCGCGCGCACCTCCAGGCCTTCGCGCGTTTCATGCGGCCCGAGCACGGCGAAGGGATCGCCATGTTCGGCGCGCATCAGGGCGCGGACTTCGGAGGCTGGCAGGGGCTTGGGCGGCATGGCGGTCAGCTGTGTCCTTTTTCTTTTTCTTCGGCGGGTGTGGCGAGAAAGACGCCGTAGGGCGCCAGCGTGAGCATGCGCCTTTCGCCGTCGGCCTCGAAAGTAGCGGCTTCGGACAGCGGATGGCCCTGCAACGGCACCAGCGTTTCGCGCAACGGCAACGACACCGGCGCGCTCCCCAGGTTGAATACCGCCTGCAGCGACTGGTTCCCCTGGCGCCGCTCGAACCACAGCACGGGCTCGGGCGCGTCGAAGAAGGCGATGCGGCCGGTGCGCAGCAGCGGCTGCGTGCGGCGCCAGCGCAGCAGGGCGCGGCTGAAGGCCAGCATCGAGTGCGGGTCGTCGGCCTGGTTGTCAACCGCCAGCGGCAGGTGTGCGCCGAACACGGGCAGCCATGGCGTGCCGGTGGTGAAGCCGCCGTGCGGCAGATCGGCTTGCCAGGTCATCGGCGTGCGGCAGCCGTCGCGGCCCTTGAACTCGGGCCAGAAGGCGCGGCCGTAAGGGTCCTGCAGCAGCTCGAATGGCACCTCGGCCTCGGGCAGTCCGAGTTCCTCGCCCTGGTAGATGCTGGCGCTGCCGCGCAGCGTGAGCAGCAGCATGAGCCAGAGCCGGTCGCGCCGTGTGTCCGCCGCACCGCCATTGTTCCAGCGCGTGGCCACGCGCGGCACGTCGTGGTTCGACACCGCCCAGCAGCCCCAGCCGCCCGTGGGCGCCAGCGCATGGTCGAGCGCCTCGACCTGGTGGCGGATGTGCCCGGCGCTGTGGTCCGCCGTCAGCAGGCTGAAGCTGTAGGCCAGGTGCAGGCGTTTGCCGAACTCGGTGTACTGCGCCATGACGGGCGGCGCGTTCTCGTCGCCGACCTCGCCCAGCGCCACCGCGCCGTAGCCGTCGAGCAGGCGGCGCAGGCTTTCGAGAAAAGCCAGGTTCTCGGTCTGGCTCTTGTCGTACAGGTGCTGCTGCATCGCATAGGGGTTGTCGGCGCGCACCGTGCTCACTTCGCCGATGGACGCGAGCGAGGCCGGCGGGTTGTCGCGCAGCAGCGCGTCGTGGAACTGGTGGTTGCAGGCGTCGAAGCGAAAGCCGTCCACGCCGCGTTCGCACCAGAAGCGCACCTCGCCGAGCAGGGCCTGCTGCACTTGCGCGCAATGGAAGTTGAGGTCGGGCTGCTCGGCGAGGAAGCTGTGCAGGTAGTACTGCCTGCGGCGCGAATCCCACTGCCAGGCCGAGCCGCCGAAGACCGAGAGCCAGTTGGTGGGCGGCGTGCCGTCGGGCTTGGGATCGGCCCACACGTACCAGTCGGCCTTGGGGTTGTCGCGGCTCGACCGGCTCTCGGCGAACCAGGCGTGCCGGTCGGAGGTGTGCGAGAGCACCTGGTCGATGATGAGCTTGAGCCCCAGCGCATGCATGCGCGCGAGCATCGCGTCGAAGTCGGCGAGCGTGCCGAAGATCGGATCGACCGCCCGGTAGTCGGACACGTCGTAGCCGAAGTCCTTCATCGGCGAGCTGAAAAAGGGCGAGACCCAGACCGCATCGACGCCCAGGCTCGCCACATGGTCGAGCCGGGCCGTGATGCCGGGCAGGTCGCCGATGCCGTCGCCGTTGCTGTCCATGAAGCTGCGCGGGTAGATCTGGTAGATCACCGCGCCGCGCCACCATTCGCCATTGCTGCTCTCGCTGCTGCTGCCCATGCCTGCCCCTGTGGTCGGAATTCATTGTGGCATGCGAGATTCGGGCCAGTGATGCGCCCTCGGGGGCTGCCGTGCGCGGCTTCGGCAGGCCGCGAAGCTTTCTACACTGGGCGCTGTTTCCGTTCTTCCAAATGACGACACCAGATTCCGCTTCATCCCTCGCCGCGCTCGAGGCGCGCCTTGCCCAGGACCTCGACTACCTCGGCTTCCCCGGCCGCCAGTGGATGCCCGTGCGGCAGGTGGCGGGCGAGGCGATGGTGGACGTGGCCGTCATCGGCGGCGGACAGGCCGGCCTCGCAGCCTCGGTGGCGCTGGCGCAGCAGGGCATCCGCACGGTGGTGTTCGACCGCTCGCCCGAGGGGCACGAAGGCCCCTGGGCCACCACGGCGCGCATGGAGACGCTGCGCTCGCCCAAGGAACTCACCGGCCCCGCGCTGGGCCTGCCGGCGCTCACATTCCGTGCGTGGTTCGAAGCGCAGTTCGGGCGCGAGGCCTGGGCCGCGATGGACAAGATCCCGCGCCTTCAATGGATGGACTACCTGGCCTGGTACCGGCGCGTGATGAAGGTGGACGTGCGCAACGACACGGCGGTCACCGGCATCCGTCCGCTGCCCGATGGCACGGCCGTGCGGCTCGACCTGCGAACGCCGGCTGGCGTTGCCAGCGTGCTCGCGCGCCGCGTCGTGCTGGCCACCGGCCGCGATGGGCTCGGCGGCCCGGCGGTTCCGGCGTTCGTCAACGCGTTGCCGCGCTCGCAATGGGCGCACTCCTCCGACGCGATGGACTACGGGCGGCTTGCCGGCCTGCGGGTCGGCGTGATCGGCGCGGGTTCGTCGGCGATGGACAGCGCGGCCACTGCGCTGGAAGCGGGTGCGAAGAGCGTCGAACTGCTGATCCGCCGCGCCGACCTGCCGCGCGTCAACAAGAGCAAGGGCGCGGGCGTGCCCGGCCTCACGCAGGGGCACTTCGACCTGCCCGACGCGCTGAAATGGCGCATCCGCCACTACATCAACGTGGCGAACGTGCCGCCGCCGCACGGCAGCACGCTGCGGGTGTCGGCATTTCCGAATGCGTTCTTCAACTTCGGCTGCCCGGTGCTGTCGATTGCGCCGCGGGGCACGGCCATGCGCGTGACCACGCCCAAGGGCGATTTCGAGTTCGACTTTCTCATCGTCTCGACCGGCTTCAAGGTCGATTGGCCGAATCGCCCCGAGTTCGACGCCATTGCCCCCCACGTGCGCACATGGAAAGACCGCTTCGTGCCCCCGCCCGGCGACGAAGACCAGGAACTCGCCGATTCGCCGGACCTCGGCCCGGTCTTCGAATTCCAGCAGCGCGTGGCCGGCAACTGCCCGGGGCTCGCACGGATCCATTGCTTCTGCTATCCGGCGGCGCTGTCGCACGGCACGGTGTCGGGGGACATTCCGGCGATCAGCGACGGCGCCCGGCGGCTGGCGAACGGCATCGCCAGCCTGTTCTACCGCGAGGATTTCGACCACCACTTCGCCAACCTCGAGGCCTACAGCGAGCCCGAGCTTTTCGGCGATGAATGGGTGCCCGCGCCGCCGCCCGGCGAACGCACCTGAACTGCATACTTTTTTCCTCCCGCAAGGACCCCGAATGACAAATCCTTCCGTGGCACTGCCCGCCATCGACGTGGTCGATGACGCCGTGTCTCTCGCCTCGAACCAGCCGACCTGGACCCTGCGCCGACAGCGCGACAAGGTCGTGGCCGCCACCCAGAGCAGCCACGACGCCATGTTCTCGCAAGAGGTCGAAGGCTTGTCGCGCACCGAGCGCCTGCTGGTCGCGCTGCATGCCTGCCGCGTCTCGAAGGCGCCGGGTCTCGCCGCGCACTACCGCGAGGCGCTGGCGGCCGAGAACGCCGACGCCCTGGTGGCCGACGCGGTGGAGCGCGGCGACATCGCCTCGCTGGCCGATGCGCGCTTGCGCGCGATGCTCGGCTTTGCGGGCAAGCTCATCGAGCGGCCGATCGAGGGCGACCGCGCGGCCATCGAGGCACTGGCGGCGCACGGGCTGTCGACGCCCGCCCTTGTGGCGCTGGCCCAGCTGATCGCTTTTCTCTCGTACCAGGTCCGCGTTGTCGCAGGCCTGAAGGCGCTGGCCGCCGCGGAGGTTTCGGCATGACGCGCCCGATCCGCATCAAGGGTTTCACCAACGAGGTGGTGGGTTGGACGCCCTGGCTGGCCACGGTGGACGTAGCCACCGCCACGCCGGACCAGCTGGCCGCGCTGGACGAGATGAGCCCGCAGGCGCGCACCTCGCCGTACTTCCTGGTGCTCGCGCACCAGCCCGAGATCCTGCTGCAGCGCTCCATCGCCTTCAACGCGATCATGTTCGCGCCCGGTGGCATGCCGCGCGCCGAGCGCGAACTGGGCGCCACGGTGGAATCGCGTGTCAACGGCTGCGTGTACTGCGCCTCGGTGCATGCGCAGCGCTTCGAGCAACTGGCCAAGCGCAACGACGTGATCTCTCAGGTGTTCGAGGAGCCGGCCACCGCGGGCACGACGCCGCGCGAGAAAGCCATCGTCGAGTTCTCGATCAAGCTGGGTGCGGAGCCTGACAAGGTGGCGGTCGAGGACGTTCGCGCGCTGAAAGAGGTCGGGCTGGACGAGCTGGAGATCCTCGACCTGATTCACTCGGTGGCCCTTTTTGCCTGGGCCAACCGCCTGATGCTCAACCTGGGCGAGCCGGTCTTGCCCGCCGACGGGTCATAGGCGGGCGACCAGCCCGGAATCCGCCGGCGACGATTCCGCAGGCCGCCGCCCCTCGGCGCGCAGTGTTTGCCCCCGTTTTTTCGCGAAACACCGCGGAACCGGCTCCGCCGGGCCGCAGGTGTTGCCCCCGGCAGGGGGTTGGAGAAGCGACACGAAGTGCGCGAAGCCTGGGGGCGGGCCTCGTCCAGCGCGATAATCCGCCTTCCCCGGCCGCCTTGCGCCGGGCTCCTGCCGAGCCGACATGAACCCCAGCTACAAACCCAGCGACGTCGAGTCCGCTGCCCAGGCGCAATGGACCGCCGCCGATGCCTACCGCGTCACCGAGGACGCGAGCCGCAAGAAGTACTACGCCTGCTCCATGCTGCCGTACCCCAGCGGCAAGCTGCACATGGGCCATGTGCGCAACTACACCATCAACGACATGCTCACGCGCTACCTGCGCATGAGCGGCTACAACGTGCTGATGCCCATGGGCTGGGACGCCTTCGGCCTGCCGGCCGAGAACGCGGCGCTGAAAAACGGGGTTCCGCCGGCCAAGTGGACCTACGAGAACATCGACTACATGCGCGGCCAGCTCCAGGCCATGGGCCTGGCCATCGACTGGAGCCGCGAGATCGCCACCTGCGATCCGAGCTACTACAAGTGGAACCAGTGGCTGTTCCTGAAGATGCTTGAAAAGGGCATTGCCTACCGCAAGACCCAGGTCGTGAACTGGGACCCGGTCGACCAGACCGTGCTGGCCAACGAGCAGGTGATCGACGGCAAGGGCTGGCGCACCGGCGCCACGGTCGAGCGCCGCGAAATCCCCGGCTACTACCTCAAGATCAGCGACTACGCCCAAGAACTGCTCGAGCACACGCAGCACAAGCTGCCGGGCTGGCCGGAGCGCGTCAAGCTGATGCAGGAAAACTGGATCGGCAAGAGCGAGGGCCTGCGCTTTGCGTTCACGCACGACATCAAGAACGCGAGCGGCGAGCTGATCCAGGACGGCCGCATGTACGTGTTCACCACGCGCGCCGACACGATCATGGGCGTGACTTTCTGCGCCGTGGCGCCGGAGCATCCGCTGGCCGCGCACGCCGCCACGCTCGATCCCAAGGTCGCGGCCTTCATCGAGGAGTGCAAGAACGGCGGCACCACCGAGGCCGAGCTCGCCACGCAGGAAAAGAAGGGCGTGCCCACGGGCCTGACCGTGAAGCACCCGATCACCGACGAGCAGGTGCCGGTGTGGGTGGGCAACTACGTGCTCATCGGCTACGGCGACGGCGCCGTGATGGGCGTGCCCGCGCACGACGAGCGCGACTTCGCCTTCGCCAACAAGTACGGCATCGAGATCATCCAGGTGGTGCTGGTGGACGACGAGCCGCACTTCGACTATCACAAGTGGCAGGACTGGTACGGCGACAAGCAACGCGGCGTGACCATCAACTCCGACAACTTCAGCGGCATGTCGTACAAGGAGGCCGTGGCCGCCGTGGCACATGCGCTGGGCCAGAAGGGCCTGGGCGAGCTGCAGACCACCTGGCGCCTGCGCGACTGGGGCGTGAGCCGCCAGCGCTACTGGGGTACGCCGATCCCGATCATTCATTGCGAAGAACACGGCGCGGTGCCGGTCCCCGAGAAGGACCTGCCCGTGGTGCTGCCCACCGACTGCGTGCCCGACGGTTCCGGCAACCCGCTGGCCAAGCACGAAGGCTTTCACGCCGGCGTGGTCTGCCCCGTGTGCGGCAAGGCCGCGCGGCGCGAGACCGACACCATGGACACCTTCGTGGATTCGTCCTGGTATTTCATGCGCTACTGCGATCCGAAGAACGACCAGGCCATGGTCGCCGAGGGCGCCGACTACTGGATGCCGATGGACCAGTACATCGGCGGCATCGAGCACGCGATTCTTCACCTGCTGTACGCGCGCTTCTGGACCAAGGTGATGCGCGACCTCGGCCTAGTGAAGGCCGACGAGCCCTTCGCCAAGCTGCTGACGCAGGGCATGGTGCTCAACCACATCTTCTACAAGCGCAACGAAAAGGGCGGCAAGGACTACTTCCCGCCGACCGAAGTCACGCCGGTGCTCGACGCGCAGGGCCGCATCACCGGCGGCACCACGGCCGATGGCACGAAGGTGGAGTACGGCGGCGTCGGCAAGATGGGCAAGAGCGAGCGCAACGGCGTCGACCCGCAGGACCTGATCGAGAAGTACGGCGCCGACACCGCGCGCCTGTACACCATGTTCACCGCGCCGCCCGAAGCCACGCTCGAGTGGAACGACGCGGCCGTCGAAGGCAGCTACCGGTTCCTGCGCCGGGTGTGGAACTTCGGGGTGGCGCAGGCCGATGCGCCCAAGGCCGCGCTCGCCGGCCAGACCTTCGGCAAGCCCGCCCAGGCGCTGCGCCGCGAGGTGCACACGGTGCTGCGCCAGGTCGACTACGACTATCAGCGCATGCAATACAACACGGTGGTGTCTGGCGCGATGAAGCTGCTGAATGCGCTCGAAGGCTTCAAGCCCGATGGCAGCGCGGGCGACGCGGCCGCGCTGCGCGAAGGCTTCGGCATCCTGCTGCGCTGCCTGTACCCCGCCACGCCGCACATCGCCCAGCAGCTCTGGGACGAACTCGGCTACGACAAGGACCTCGGCGGCCTGCTCGACGCAGCCTGGCCCACGGTCGACGTCGCCGCGCTTGCGCAGGACGAGATCGAGCTCATGCTGCAGGTCAACGGCAAGCTGCGCGGCAAGCTGCTGGTGCCGGCCGGCGCTTCCAAGGAAGAGATCGAGAAGCTCGCGCTCGCCTGCGACGATTTCGTCGCCTTCGCCGAGGGCGCGCCGCCCAAGCGCGTGATCGTGGTTCCCGGCCGTCTGGTCAACGTGGTCCTTTGAACGATAGAAGCATGAACACTCGCAATGCCTCGCTGCCGCGCCGCGGCTTTCTCCTCGGCCTTGCGGCCACCGGCGCCACGCTGGGGCTGGCCGGCTGCGGCTTCGAGCTGCGCATGGCACCGATCTTCGCGTTCAAGACGCTGTCGCTGGAGGGCAACTCGGCGCTGATCAACCGCGTGCGGCGCGACCTGCGCGCGGCCGGCACGGTGACGCTGGTGGCCAAGGAAGAAGCCCAGACCGCCGACGCCATCCTGAAGGTGCTGGGCGAGGACCGCGACCGCTTCGTGATCTCGACCAACTCGGACGGCGCGCTGCGCGAACTGCAACTGCGCCTGCGCGTGCGCTTCAGCCTGGTCACACCAGGCGGCAAGGAGCTGCTCGCGGCTTCCGAGGTGTCGCAGACGCGCGACCTGAGCTTCAACGAAACCAACGCGCTCGCCAAGGAAGGCGAAGCCGAGTTGCTGTTCCGCGACATGCAGGCCGACATCGCGCAGCAACTGCTGCGCCGCCTGGGCGCCGTCAAGTCGCTCTGAGCGTCTCGCGGCGTTTTCCTTCTTTCTTCGTTCCATGCAACTTGCCAGCGCCCAGCTCGCCGTCCATCTGCAGAAGGGCCTGAAGCCGCTCTACACGATCCACGGCGACGAGCCGCTGCTCGCGCAGGAAGCGGCCGACGCCATCCGCGCCGCCGCGCGCACACAGGGCTACACCGAGCGCAGCTCGTACACCGTGGCCGGCGCGCACTTCGACTGGAGCGCGGTGCTGGCGGCCGGGGGCTCGCTTTCGCTGTTCGCCGACAAACAGATCGTGGAGATACGCATTCCCTCGGGCAAGCCCGGCAAGGACGGCAGCACGGCGCTGCAGCAACTGGCCGAGGCCGCGCCCGGCAACGACAGCACGCTCACGCTGGTGATGCTGCCGCGGCTGGACAAGGCCACGCGCACCGGCGCCTGGTTTTCGGCGCTGGAGAGCAACGGCGTGAGCCTGCAGGTCGAACCGATCGAGCGCGCGGCGCTGCCCCAGTGGATCGCGCAGCGCCTGGCGCTGCAGGGCCAGCGCGTGATGCCCGGCGACGAAGGCCAGCGCACGCTGCAGTTCTTTGCCGACCGCGTCGAAGGCAACCTCCTGGCCGCGCACCAGGAAATCCAGAAGCTCGCGCTGCTGCATCCGGCGGGCGAGCTCGGCTGGGAGCAGGTCGAGGGCGCGGTCAACAACGTGGCGCGCTACGACGTGTTCAAGCTCTCCGAAGCGGTGCTCGCGGGCAACCCGCAGCGCGTGGCCCGCATGCTCGACGGCCTGCAGGCCGAAGGCGAGGCCGAGGTGCTGGTGCACTACACCATCGCCGAAGACATCCGCGCCCTGAAGCGCGTGAAGGACGCCATGGCCGCCGGCCGCCCGCTGCCGATGGCGCTGCGCGAAAACCGCATCTGGGGTCCGCGCGAGCGCGCCTTCGAGCGCGTGCTGCCCCGGCTGGACGACCGCATGCTGGCGCGCCTGCTGCGCGCGGCCCACCTGGTGGACGGCATCTGCAAGGGCCTGAAGCAGCCCGACTGGCCCGCCAGCGGCTGGCAGGCCCTGCAGCGGCTGGCGCTGATGCTGTGCCGCGCGTGCAGCAGCGCACCGGCCGCGGCCGCACGCCGCGCCTGATCCGCTCCTTGATTTCGGTGGCTGAAGCCGCCAAAAGGCTTGCGTAAGCCGGGCTACAGGTCTGCGTGGGAAAATCACTGCATGAACGCGTTCAACGTCAACGAGCACATGCAGACCCTCGGGCTGCAGGCAAAGACCGCTGCTTTCCTCATGGCCCGTGCGGATGCAGCTACTAAAAACATAGCATTGAAGGCGCTCGCCCGGCGCCTGCGCGAAGCCGGTCCGGTGCTGGCGGTGGCCAACCAGAAAGACCTGGAGCGCGCCACCGCCGCCGGCCTCGCGGCCCCGATGGTCGACCGCCTCAAGCTCACCCCGAAGGTCATCGAAACCGTGGCCCTGGGCTGCGAACAGCTCGCCGCCATGGCCGACGTGATCGGCGAGATCATCGGCATGAAGCAGCAGCCCAGCGGCATCCGCGTGGGGCAGATGCGGGTGCCGATCGGCGTGTTCGGCATGATCTACGAGAGCCGCCCCAACGTGACCATCGAGGCCGCGAGCCTGGCGATCAAGAGCGGCAACGCGGCCATCCTGCGTGGCGGTTCGGAAGCCATCGAGTCGAACAAGGCGCTGGCGCTGCTGGTGTCCGAGGCGCTGGCCGAAGCGGGCCTGCCGGTCGAGGCGGTGCAACTGGTGCAGACGACCGACCGCGAAGCCGTGGGCCAGCTCATCGCCATGCCCGAGTTCGTCGATGTGATCATTCCGCGCGGCGGCAAGGGGCTGATCGAGCGCATCAGCCGCGATGCCAAGGTGCCGGTCATCAAGCACCTGGACGGCAATTGCCATGTGTATGTGGACGACACGGCCGTGTTCGACATGGCCTTGCGCATCGTCGACAACGCCAAGACCCAGAAATACAGCCCCTGCAACGCGGCCGAAGGCCTGCTGGTGTCGGCCGCCGTGGCGGAAGACTTCCTGCCGAAGATCGCGGCCATCTTCGCGGCCAAGGGCGTGGAAATGCGCTGCGACCCGGTGGCGGCAAAAATCCTGCGCTCGGGCGAAGCAGCCCCGGCGGATGCGAAGGTGGTCGATGCCGTCGAATCCGACTGGTCCGAGGAATATCTGGCTGCGGTCATCAGCATCAAGGTTGTGGCCGGCGTGGACGAGGCCATTGCGCACATCAACCGCTATTCGAGCCACCACACCGACGCCATCGTCACGCGCGACCATGTGAATGCGCAGCGCTTTTTGCGCGAAGTAGATTCGGCCAGCGTCATGGTCAATGCGAGCACACGCTTCGCCGACGGTTTCGAGTTCGGCCTGGGGGCTGAAATCGGCATCAGCACCGACAAGTTCCATGCCCGCGGCCCGGTCGGCATCGAAGGGCTGACCTCGCTCAAGTACGTGGTGCTGGGCCAGGGCGAAGTGCGGACCTGATGCAAGCCGCAGCTGCTCGTGCGGTCTTGTCATCGGGGCGGCCACCCCCAATTCCTACAATTCCGCTCCACCTCTAAGTACAAATCGAAGAAGGCCGCCGCATGGTTCCGCATCTAGTCACCGCCCTGACCGGCCCGATCAACGAACTGGAGCAGCGCGTGCTGGACTCGATGCCCGCCATCGAGCGCTGGTTCCGGCTCGAATGGATGGAGCACACGCCGCCGTTCTACAGCTCGGTGGACATCCGCAATGCGGGTTTCAAGCTCGCGCCGGTGGACACCAACCTCTTTCCGGGCGGCTGGAACAACCTCACCAAGGAAATGCTGCCGCTGGCGGTGCAGGCCGCGCAGGCTGCCATCGAGAAGATCTGTCCGGAAGCGCGCAACCTGCTCGTCATTCCGGAAAATCACTCCAAAAACACCTTTTATCTCGCCAACATCGCGCAACTGGTGCGCATCTTCCACATGGCGGGGCTCAATGTGCGGGTGGGGTCGGTCGATCCGGCCATCAAGTCGCCCAAGAAGGTCGAATTGCCCAACGGCGAGACCGTCACGCTGGAGCCGGTGGTGCGCACCAAGCGCCGGCTGGGGCTCAAGAACTTCGATCCCTGCACAATTTTGCTGAACAACGAGCTTTCTGCAGGAACGCCGGGCATCCTCGAAGATCTTCACGAGCAGTATCTGCTGCCGCCGCTGCATGCGGGCTGGTCGGTGCGGCGCAAAAGCAACCATCTGCACAGCTACGAAGAGCTGTCCAAGCGCCTGGGCAAACTGCTGGGCATCGACCCCTGGCTCATCAACCCGATCTATGCGCGCGCCGAAGGCGTGGATGTGGCCGAGGGCCGCGGCATCGACGTGCTGACCAGCCATGTGGACGCGGTGCTCACCAAGGTGCGCCGCAAGTACAAGGAATACGGCATCAACGAAAAGCCCTTCGTGGTCGTCAAGGGCGGACACAGCGGCAGCGGCAGCCCCGGCGTGGTGACGGTGCGCGACGCCAAGGAGGTCGAGGCGCTGATCGGCAAGTCGCGCACCAGCACCTCCTCGGCTGCCAAAACCTCTGCCGGACGCGACCTGCGCGAGCCGACCGAACTCATCGTGCAGGAAGGCGTGCTCACCAACGAGCGTGTGCACAACGGCGTGGCCGAACCGGTGGTCTACATGATGGACCGCTACGTGGTGGGCGGCTTCTACCGCGTGCACGCCGGGCAGGCGGCCGACGAAAACCTCAAGCTGCCGGACGCGAGCTACGTGCCGCTGGCCTTCTCGGAAAGCACCCACTTGCCCCAGCCCGGTGCCAAGCCCGGTGCGAGCGCGCCGAACCGCTTCTACATGTACGGCGTGGTCGGCCGCCTGGCCATGGTCGCGGCCAGCTACGAAATGGAAGCGACCGACCCGGACGCCGAAATCTACGAATGATTGGGGTTGCTGCGTTGCGCCAGTGGCGGGCAACGGCAAAATAGCGGCCCCACAGCAAAGGAAACAAGAGGGCGGGAGGGGTGAGGCGCGGCGGAGCATGAGCTCGGCCGCCATGACACCCCCGCGTGTCCGACACGTCGATCCCCACCGGCCTGCCCTTTTCCATCGACCTCGTGTCAGCCCCCAAATCTCTTTCAGCCGGCCTGATCGTCGGCGCCATCGGCGTCGTCTACGGCGACATCGGCACCAGCGTCCTGTATGCCGTCAAGGAAGTGTTCGGCCACGGCCATGTGCCGTTCACCGTCGAAAACGTCTACGGCATCCTCTCGATGTTCTTCTGGACGCTCACCGTCATTGTTTCCATCAAGTACGTGGTGCTGGTGCTGCGCGCCGACAACGAAGGCGAGGGCGGCCTGGTCGCCATGCTGGCGCTGGCGTCCCGCGCGGTGGCCGACAAGCCCCGCCTGCGCCAGGTGCTGCTGGTGATCGGCATCTTCGGCACCTCGCTCTTCTACGGCGACGGCGTCATCACGCCGGCCATCTCGGTGCTGTCGGCGGTCGAAGGCCTGGAGGTGGTGTCGCCGCACTTCAAGCACTACGTGATCCCGATCACCCTGGTCGTGCTGTTCTGCCTTTTTGCCGTGCAGAAGCGCGGTACCGCGGGCATCGGCAAGTTCTTCGGGCCGATCACCCTGACGTGGTTCGTGGCCATCGCGGTGCTGGGCGTATGGCAGATCCTGCATCACCCCGAAATCGTGAAGGCGCTCAATCCCTGGTACGCGCTGAAATTCATCTGGGACAACCCAGGCACCAGCTTCATCCTGCTGGGCGCCATGGTGCTGTGCGTGACCGGCGCGGAGGCGCTGTACGCCGACCTGGGGCACTTCGGAAAGAAGCCGATCCGCATCGCCTGGTTCTCGGTGGTCATGCCGGCGCTCACGCTCAACTACCTGGGCCAGGGCGCGCTGCTGCTGGAGAACCCCGAGGCGGTGAAGAATCCCTTCTTCATGATGGCGCCCGAGTGGGCGCTGATTCCGCTGGTGCTGCTGGCCACGCTGTCCACGGTGATCGCGTCGCAGGCGCTCATCACCGGCGCGTTCAGCGTCACGCGCCAGGTGATCCAGCTGGGTTACCTGCCGCGCCTGAGCATCGAACACACCAGCGTGCGCACCGCGGGGCAGATCTACATTCCGCTGGTCAACTGGGGCCTGTTCGTCGCCATCGTGCTGGCGGTCGTGATGTTCCGCACATCGAGCAGCCTGGCCGCCGCCTACGGCATTGCAGTGACCACCGACATGCTCATCACCACGGTGCTGACCTTCTTCGTGATCCGCTACGCGTGGAAGCTGCCGCTGGCGCTGTGCATCGGGGCGACGGCGGTCTTTTTCATCGTCGACTTCCTGTTCTTCGCGTCGAACCTGCTCAAGCTGTTCGAGGGCGGCTGGTTCCCGCTTCTGATCGGCGGCTTCGTCTTCACGCTGATGATCACCTGGAAGGAAGGTCGCCGCCTGATGGGCGAGGTGCAGCGCGCCGATGCCATCGAGCTCAAGGCCTTTCTCGATTCGGTGTTCGTGAGCCCGCCGGCGCGCGTCGAAGGCACGGCGGTGTTCCTCACGGCCGAGCCCGGCACGGTGCCCAACGCGCTGCTGCACAACCTCAAGCACAACAAGGTGCTGCACGAGCAGAACATGTTCGTCACCGTGCGCAACCACGAGGTGCCGTGGATTCCGATGGACAAGCGCATCGCCATCGAGCCGCTGGGCAACCATTGCTGGCAGGTGATCGTGCACTACGGTTTCAAGAACGACATCGACCTGCCGCGCGCCCTGGAGCATGCGCGCCTGCGCGGCTGCCAGCTGGAGCCGATGACGACCAGCTACTTCCTCTCGCGCGACGTGGTCATCCCCACGCTGGGCAGCGGCATGGCGCCGTGGCGCGAGAAGCTGTTTGCGCAGATGCACCACAACGCGAGCGGCGCGGCGGCGTTCCTGGGGCTGCCGAACAATGCGGTGGTGGAGTTGGGGTCGAAGATCGAGATCTGACGCGGAGGGGGCGATGCCCCTTCAGCCGAAGTCCCCGGGCCGCTCCGCCGCGAGCTGCGTCATGTGCGACGCGATCGCCCCCGGCGTCGTGAACCAGATCTCGCCGCGATCCCGCGCCCGCGCCAGGTGCGCGAGCGCCGTGCGCAGATGCCGCAGCCTGTAGGGCTGTCCCACGATGTAGGGATGCAGCGCCAGCCCCATCACCAGCGGCTGCGCGCGCGACTGCTCCAGCATCTCGTCGAAGTTGTCGACCACCATCGCGCTGAAATCCTTCGCGTCCATCAGCCGGCCCACGATCATCGGAATGTCGTTGAGCTCCTGCGGATAAGGCACCGACCAGATCGCGCCGCCCCCGCGCGTGCGCATTCGCACCGGCTGGTCGTCGTGGCACCAGTTGAGCGTGTAGCCGTAGCCGGTCTCGGCGAGCAGGTCGGGCGTGACGGCGCTCTCCGAGATCCACGGCGACAACCACCCGGCGGGCGACTGTCCGCTCTCGCGCAGCATGCGTTCGCGGCAGCGCATCAGCAGCGCGCGTTCGTGTTCTTCGTCGAGCGCGCCCTGGCGTTCCGCGTTGCTGTGGCCGTGGCCGATCAGTTCGTCGCCGCGCGCGACGCACGTCTCAACCAGCTCCGGGCAGTGGTCGTACAGCGCGGTGTTGATGAGCGCACCGGTCGGCAGCGCGAGCGCATCGAAAAGTTCGAGGCAACGCCACGCGCCCACGCGGTTGCCGTATTCGCGCCAGCCGTGGTTCAGCACATCGGGCTGCGGCGAAGCCGGGCCGATGCAGGCGCCCAGGCCGTCGCCGAAAGCGAAGTGCTCGATGTTGAAGCCCAGGTACACCGCCAGCCGCGCGCCGTTCGGCCAGGTGTAGTCGGGGCGCCGTGTGATCGGGCGGTAGTCGAAGCGGTCGTGCGAGGGCAGCAGGTCGGGCCAGCGTGTCGTCATGCGCCCGGCCTCACAGCACCGCGAGCCCGGCGCGCACCAGCAGCCATTCGGCGCTGTCGTTCCACACGTCCATCTGCACGATGAGCCCGTGGCTCACCACGTAACGGTCCACATAGCGGTTGCCTTCGAAGGGCGTGCCGTCGGGCCAGGCGCCGTAGAGCGTGCCCAGGCTGTAGACCACCGTGGCCTCGGGCGTGCCGCCGGCCACCGTTTCGGTGCGTTCTATCTTCTTCTTGACCCAGGCGTAGCGCTTGGCATTGAAGGCCGAGGTGTCGCCGGGCGCATGCATTTCGCGGTTGCCGGTGAAGCGGATGCGGATGCCGGGCGCGGTGAAGCGCGAGGCCGATTGGGGGTCGGGAATCATCACAAGCCGAAGGAATTCGTCGACGACTGCGGCGGGATCGAGCGGGGCGGGGGTGTCCATGGTTCTCCAATCGTGGGGGGCCAAGCCGTGCGTGGCCGTGCCTGGCGAAAAGCGTACCCGGAACCGCCGCAATTCCTGTGCCGAATGGGCGTGCAAGGCGCCCGGCACAATCGCCCGATGTCATTTTTCAAGGACCTGAGCCTTTCGGCCTTTACTGCGGGCTTCGTCGCCGTGCTCGTAGGTTTCACGAGTTCGGTGGCCATCGTGTTCCAGGCCGCGCAGGCCTTCGGCGCCACGCCGGAGATCGCGGCGTCCTGGATGTGGGCGCTGGGCATCGGCATGGGCCTGGCCTCGGTGCTGCCGTCGCTGTGGTGGAAGAAGCCCGTGATGTTCGCCTGGAGCACGCCCGGCGCCGCGGTGCTGGCGGTGGCGGGCATCGGCTACGGCATGGGCGAGGCGGTCGGTGCCTTCATCGTGTGCGCGGTGCTGATCGTGCTGGCCGGAGCCACCGGCTGGTTCGAGCGGGTGATGAACAAAATTCCGATGGCGATCGCCTCGGCGCTCCTGGCCGGCGTGCTCGCGCGCTTCGGCATCTCGGCCTTCGTGGCGGCGCAGACCGCCTTGCCGCTGGTTCTGCTGATGCTGGGCACCTACCTCGTCGCCAAGCGGATGCTGCCGCGCTACGCGGTGCCGGTCACGCTGCTGGTGGCCGTCGTCTATGCCGCCGCGCGGGGCCAACTGGCGTGGTCGGCGGTGCATTTTTCGCTGACCTGGCCGGTGTTCACCATGCCGGTCTTCCGCTGGCAGGCCATCGTCAGCTTGGCGCTGCCGCTCTTCGTGGTGACCATGGCCTCGCAGAACCTGCCCGGCGTGGCGGCGATCCGCGCGAGCGGCTATGGCGATCTGCCGATCAGCAAGCTCATCACGATCAGCGGCCTGGCGACGCTGGTGCTCGCGCCTTTCGGCGCCTTTGCGCTCAACCTGAGCGCGATCACGGCCGCCATGTGCATGGGCCGCGAAGCCCATGAAGACCCGGCGCGGCGCTACACCGCAGCCGTGAGCTGCGGCGCAATCTATGTGGTGATCGGGCTCTTCGGCGCGGCGGTCACGGGGCTGCTCACGGCGTTTCCCAAAGAGCTGGTCGCGGCCATCGCCGGCCTGGCGTTGCTGGGCACCATCGGCGGCGGGCTCGCGGCCGCGGTGCGCGACGAATCGCACCGCGAGGCCGCGATCATCACCTTCCTGGTTACGCTCTCGGGCGTGACGCTGGCAGGCATCGGCTCGGCCTTCTGGGGCGTGGTGGCCGGGGCGGTGGCGCTCGCGGTGCAGCAGGTGGGGCGCCGCCCGGCTGCAAAGGCCTCCACCGACAAGGGCATCGATGCTTCCGGCAACATCGCGCCAGAAACCAACGCGGCCGCCGCACCCGGCGCCGGAAAGAACGCCTGATGAAAAACATCCTCTTCGTCGCCGACCCGCTCGATCATTTCAAGATCTACAAGGACACCACCTTCTCGATGATGCGCGAGGCCCAGCGCCGCGGCCACCGCATCGCGGCCTGCCTGCCGCAGGACATCCAGTGGAAGTCGGGCGGGCTGGTGACGGCCACGGTGCAGCAGATCACGCTCACCGGCGACCCGAAGGACTGGTACACGGTCGACATCACCGAATCGAAGGCGCTGAAAGACTTCGATGCGGTGCTGATGCGCAAGGACCCGCCCTTCGACGCCGAGTACATCTATTCCACGCACCTGCTGCAGCAGGCCGAGCGCGAGGGCGCGCAGGTGGTCAACTCGCCGCGCGCGCTGCGCGACCACCCCGAGAAGCTCGCGATCATGGAGTTTCCGCAGTTCGTCACGCCCACGCTGGTCACCCGCAGTGCGCAGGCCGTGCGCGACTTCCACGCCGAGCACGGCGACATCATCCTCAAGCCCCTCGACGGCATGGGCGGCATGGGCATCTTCCGCGTGAAGCAGGACGCGCTGAACCTGGGCTCCATCATCGAGACGCTCAACAAGGACGGCGCCGAGACGATCATGGTCCAGCGCTTCGTGCCCCAGGTGGTCGAGGGCGACAAGCGCATCCTGATCATCGCGGGCGAGCCGGCGCCCTTCGTGCTGGCGCGCATTCCGCAGGGCACCGAAGTGCGCGGCAACCTCGCGGCCGGTGGCAAGGGCGTGGCCCAGCCGCTGACCGCGCGCAACCGCGAGATCGCCGAGGCCATCGGCAAGGTGCTGGCGCCGCGCGGGCTGCTGTTGATCGGCCTGGACGTGATCGGCGATGCGGTGACCGAGATCAACGTGACCAGCCCGACCTGCTTTCAGGAGATCACCGAGCAGACCGGCTTCGATGTGCCGGCGATGTTCATCGACGCGCTGGAGGCGCGTCTCGCTTCAGCGTAGCCGGGCGATCAAAAGTCCAGCTGCGCCGACAGGCTGAACGTGCGCGGGGCGCCAAGCACCAGATAGCCGTTGTTCGGGTAGCCGCCCACCGATGCCCAGTAGTTGCGGTTGGCCAGGTTCTCGATGCGCGCGCGCACTGTCACCAGTTTGCCGGCCACTTCGGTCAGGTAGCGCGCGCCGATGTCCACCCGCGTCCAGCCCGGCACGCTCAGTTTGTTCGCCGCATCTGCATAGCTGTGGCCGGTAGCAACGATGCGGCCGTCCAGCGCCAGGCCACGTACGCCTGGCACGTCCCAGTCGAGACCGATGCTGCCCTGGGTCTTGGGAATGCCGATGACCTTCTTGCCGTCGGTCGTTGCGTCGCCCGTCGAGCGCTGCTTGGCGTCCAGGAAGGTGATGCCGCCCAGCACGCGCAAGCCCTTCGTGATCTCGCCGAAGGCAGTGAGCTCGACACCCTGGTGGCGGTCCTTGCCTTCGGATACGTAATAGCCGGCGCTGTTCACCAGCGCTCGCGGCTTGTCGGTCGAGAAGAAGGCAATGCCGCCGCCGATGCCGCCGCCGTCGTACTTGACGCCGATTTCCTTCTGTTTCGACACGTAGGGCGTGAGTTGCGCACCTGCGTTGAGCACGGCACCGGCGGTGGAGGTCGACGGCGCGGTCTCGCCCTTGCTCAGGCCTTCGATGTAGTTGGCGTAGAGCGAGACCTGCGGCTGCAGCTTGAACACGAAGCCGGCCATCGGGCTGGTGCGGCTCTTGTCGTAGCCGGCGGGCTTGCCGGTGTCGTAGGCGAAGTCGGTCGATTCGAGTTTCTGGCGGCGCACGCCAAGTGTGAGTTGCGCGCGGTCGTCCAGGAAGGAGAGGGTGTCGCCGATGGCCAGGCTGCTCAGGCGGGTTTGCGTCAGGAGCGCCGGATTGTCGAGGTCGTTGCCGCGGAAGGCGCTCGCTGTGTAGGCCGGAATCGGATAGCCGATGGGCGCGTAGATGCTGCTCTTCAGGTTGTTGAAGAAATCCCACTTGTAGGCGTTCTTCTCCTTCAACTGGTAGTACGAGTACGAGACCACCACCGAGTGGTTGACAGGTCCGGTCGTGAACTTGCCGCGCACGCCGGCTTCTGCGGTGCGCGTGCTGTCCTGCCGCTGGTTCTCGAAGCGGGACATGTCGCCGGAGCCGAAGTTGTCGGTGACGGTGATGCCGGCAAGCGCATTGCCTTCATGGCTTTTGCGCGCGCCGCCGGCGATCCATGCGGTCACGTTGTCGGTGATGTCGTACTCGCCGCGCACCGAGCCGAAGGTGTCGCGCTCGTTGGAGTAGGTCCAGGGCTGCGCATAGTTCAGCTTGTTGTCGGGTGCAGCCGGCACGAAGGTCGCGCCGCTGCCGAGCGTGACGTTGGGACGCGTGCGCGAGAGCCGATGCTCCTGATGGCCGATGTCCGCCGAGATGCGCGCGTTGCGGCCGCGCCAGTCGAAGCCGACCGAGGCCACGTCGAGCTTGGCCTGCTCGGCATCGACGCCCGTGCCGCCGTCACGGTGCGCGGCGTTCAGACGCACGCCCAGGCTCTGGTCCGGGCCGAAGCGCCGGGCGATGTCGGTCGCGACGTAGCCTTGCGAGCCGCTGGCCGTGCCGAGCGTGACCTGTGTGAGCGGATCGTTCGGCGCGCGCTTGGGCAGCAGGTTGATGTTGCCGCCGATGCCGCCACCGCTGGGCGCGGCGCCGTTGAGGAAGGCGCTTGCGCCGCGGAACACTTCCACGCGCTCGAAGAGTTCGGACGAGATGTACTGGCGCGGCAGCAGGCCGTAGAGGCCGTTGTAGGCGATGTCATCGGAATTCACGATGAAGCCGCGGATGAAATACGACTCCTGGAAATTGCCGAAGCCGCGCGCGACGCGCACCGTCGGGTCGTTCTGCAGCACGTCGGCCACGCTGCGCGCTTGCTGGTTCTGAATCAGTTCATTGGTATAGCTGGTGCCGGAGAACGGCGTGCTCATCATGTCCTGGTTGCCCAGGATCCCGACGCGCCCGCCGCGAGCCACCTGGCCGCCGGCATAAGGCTTGGTCAGGCCTTCGGCCGATGCGTCGGCGCTGGCCTCGACGTTGACGGTGGCCAGGGTGCCGCTCGATGCCGGCTCGGCGGCCGGGGTCTGGGCCATCGCCGTCAGGGCGTGGAGGGCAAGCAGCGAGGCGACCGCGGTCGGACGGAGATGGAAGAGGCGAGCGGGCATGAACGGTCCGATAGGGTGCAAATGAGAACCGTTATTATTCTCGCGCGCACTCGCTCCACCGATACTTTTTTGCATTGTTGCAAAAAAGTGTCAACCAAAAGGTTTAGGCAAAACCTCAGCCGATTGACCGCTGCCCGTCCACGAACACATGCAGCTCGCCCGGTGCGAAGGGTGTCCAGGTCTCGTTGGTGGTGAGCGGCGTGGTCACCACCACGGCCACGCGGTCGGTGGGGGTGGTGTGCTGGGCGAAGTCGATTTCCAGGTCTTCGTCGGACAGCTGCGCCGTCACGAAGGGGTGCTGGCGCTCCACGTACCAGAGGTGGGTCGATGCGTGCGCCCACAGCGCCTGCCCGTTGGAGAGCATGAAGTTGAAGGTGCCGTGGCTTGCGAGCTGCGGCGCCAGTTCGCGCAGCGTGAGCGTCAGCTCCTCGATGCTGGGCACGCCCGCATGCGACTTCGCCAGTTCCTGCATCAGCCAGCAGAAGGCGTGCTCGCTGTCGGTGTTGCCCACCGGATGGAAGTTGCCGTGCAGGCGCGGCCTGAAGTCTTTCAGGTCGCCGTTGTGGGCGAACACCCAGTAGCGCCCCCACAGTTCGCGCACGAACGGGTGGCAGTTCTGCAGGTTGATCTCGCCCTGCGTGGCCTTGCGGATGTGCGCGATGACGTTGCGGCTCTGTATGGGGTAGCGCCGGATCAGCTCCGCCACCGGCGATTCGCAGGCCGGCTGGTGGTCGACGAAATGGCGCAGCCCGCGGTCCTCGAAGAACGCGATGCCCCAGCCGTCCGCGTGATGGTCGGTGCGGCCGCCGCGTTGCGCGAACCCCGTGAAGCTGAAGGTCACGTCGGTCGGCGTGTTGCAGTTCATCCCTAGCAATTGGCACATGGCAGCGATTAGACCGCGATTTGCGCCGGCGCCGGGCCTGCCCCGGCCGCAAGGCAAGGGCTGCGTCTAGCGGATGAACTTGCCCTCCTTGGTCACGCGCACCATCTCGATGAAGCGCGAGCCCGTGTTGCTGGCGCCGGTGAAGTCGATTTCCATGCCGCCGATGCGCAGCTTCATCGCCTTCAGCGCGGCATGCAGCTTCGCGCGTGTCAGGTCGCGGCCGGTGCGGCGCAGGCCCTCGATCATCACGAGCGCGTTCACATAGCCCTCGTAGGCGAGATAACCCATGTCCACCTTGGCGCGTTCGGCCAGCTGGCGGAACTCGCGCGCCGCGGCGTCGACCTCGCTCCAGGGGTAGGGCACGATCTGCGAGATGGCCAGCCCGCTGGTCTTGTCGCCCACGAGCCTGGCGGTGACGTCGCCCGGCACGATCGACATGCCGTAGTACATCTGGCGCCCGCCCGCGGCCCAGGCGGCCTTCATGACCTCGCCGCCGATGCCGCCGCCCAGGTACATGATCACGGCCTGCGCCTTGCTGTCGGCCAGCGCCTTGCCGGCCGCCTCGTTGCCCGTGCCGTCGCCCTTGACCGCCACGGCGGCTTCGGGCTTGAGCTTGAGCGTGTCCAGCGCGGCCTCGACCAGCTTGGCGACTTCCGCGCCGCCGGGGTTGTCCAGATAGGCCACCGCGATCCGCGAAACGCCGATGGTCGTCAGGTGCTGCACCAGCGCCTGGGCCTCGCGCGCGAAGGTGGCGCGCACGAAGTAGCCCGCGCCGCCCATCTTCTCGCGGGCCGAATCCGACACCGCATAGCCGCCCACCGTCGGCGCGCCGCTCTGGTTGACGACCTTGGCGCCCGCGGCGGTGGTGCCCGAGCCCACGCAGCCGAAGAAGGCGAAGACGCGGTGCTCCGCCAGCAGCTTCTCGTAGTTGGCCAGCGCCTTCTCGGGCTTCAACTCGTCGTCCAGCGACACCACGCGGATCTTGCGGCCCGACAACCCGCCCTGTGCATTGACCGCATCGAAGGCCAGCCCGGCCCCGGCCATCACCACCTTGACCGGCACGCCCAGCGGGCCGCTCAGGATGCCGGTGTGGCCCAGCACGATTTCGCTGTCGCTGACGCCGTTCTCTGCGGCGTGGGCGGAAATGGAAAGCTGGCCGAGTCCGGCCGCTGCCGCAGCCGAGGCGGCAATGAAATTTCTACGATGCATGAGGAGTCGATTTGCAATCAGATACAACTGATGACAATTGGATGCGAAAGCGCTCGACCGCACCGCCGGGGTTTACCCCTTGTTGCGCGCCGTCCCCTCAGGCTTTGTCAGGCGCTCCTGGGCCCTTCGCGCAGTTGCCAGGCCGCAATGACCGCCAGCGCGCAAAGCCCGGCCAGCATCGCGAACACCTCGTCGAATGCAGCAAGCCGTGCGGGGCTGCTCAACGGATTGGCCAGCGAATCGCCATGCGCCGCCAGTCGCCACTCCAGCACGATGGCGCACAGGCTCACGCCGGCCGCGCCGCCCAGCATGCGCACGAAGTTGATGGCGCTCGCGCCTTGCGGGATCAGCGGCTTGGCCAGCGGCCGCATCGAGCCCAGGTTGAGCGAGGGCAGGATGAAGCCCAGCCCGATGCGCCCGATGATCGCGAAGGCCACCAGCAGCCAGAGCGCGCTGTCCAGCTTCAGCACCATCATCAGCGCGAAGGAAGCCGCCAGCAGCACCAGGCCCACGGTCACCAGCACCCAGGTCGGATGCCGGTCCGCCAGCCGGCCCACGCCCGCGATGGTCACGGCCAGCACGATGCCGGCCGGCAGCAGGATGGTTCCCACGTGCGAGGCCGACAGGCCCAGCCCCACCTGCATGTACACCGGCAAGAGGTAGGTCGAGCCGAACAGCGCCGTGCCGTAGATGAAGGCGACCACGCTGCCCATGGCGAACTGCCGGTACTGAAACAGCGCGAGGTTCATGAGCGGTGTGCCGCCCGAGGCCGCGAGCCGGCGCTGCCACCACACGAAGGCGACGAAGGACGCGAGCGCGCCGGCCAGCAGCAGCGCGGCCTGCACCGGCGAATCCCCGCGCAGTTCGACCAGCCCGTTCAGCAGGCACAGCGTGCCCACCGTGCCCAGCGCGAGGCCGCGCGCATCGAGCCCGCCGCCGCGCACCGCGGCCACGCCGCCCGGCGCTGTCCTGGGCACGAACTTGTAGGCCAGCCAGATCGAGGCCAGGCAGAACGGCACCACCATGAAGAAGATCGAGCGCCAGCCGAACAGGTCGACCAGCACCCCGCCGATGCTCGGCCCGATGGCCGGCGCCAGCACCACGCCCATGCCGAAGATGCCGCTCGCGCGCCCCTGCTCGTGCGGCTCGAAGGCGCGCAGGATGATGATGGCCGGAATGGGCTGCACCACGCCCGCCGCCAGCCCCTCGGCCACGCGCGCGAACAGCACCAGCGAGAAGTTGTTGGCCAGCCCGCCCACGATGCCGCCCACCAGCAGCAACAGCATCGTGCCCACATAAGTGCGGCGGTAGCCGTAGCGCGACAGCAGCCACGGCGTGGTGAGCATCGACACCGTCATCGCCACCATGAAGCCCGAACTCACCCACTGCGCGCGCTCCTGTCCGAGCGAAAAGTGATGGCTCATGCCGGGGATCGCCACGTTGACGATGGTCGAGGACATGATCGATGCCATCGTGCCCACCATCACCGACAGCAGCAGGTACCAGCGGTAGCGTTCACCGTAGCGTTCGCGCAGGCTGCCGATGGAAGGTGGGGCCGGCGTCGTCGCGGCTTCTGGAGGCTGTGGGGGAGAGGTCATGGGGCGGCGGAATGTCACGGGGTCCGTCGTCCTACAAGCATATCGGTCTTTGCTTGGCGGAGCGTGTGCAGGGGCGCTTCACAATGCGTCGGCTGTCCCTTCTGCGTCAAGCCGCTCACGAGCACCACCCCATGGATTCCCCGATCACCGACCCCATCGCCGAACAAGCCGGCCAGGCTGCGCCGGAGCTTGCGCCCACGCTCGCCACCGAACTCGCCGCGCCCACCGTGAGCCGCGCCTACCGCTGCCAGTGCGGCCGCCCCGTGTTCCTGCGCAACAGCGAATGCCTGGCTTGCCACACGCCGCTCGGCTACGTGATCGACCGCCTGGGCGTGATGCCGCTGGCGCCTGCCGAAGGCGAGGGCGCACTGCCCGACACCTTCACCGTGTTCGGCGACCCGCACGGCAAGACCTACCGCCGCTGCGCGAACCTCATGACCCCGGCCGCCTGCAGCTGGATGGTGCCGGCCGCGCGCGAGGGCGAAGAAGCGCCCGCCGACGTGCACGGCCTGGCGCCCGGCTATTGCCTCGCCTGCAGTGCCACGCGGACCATCCCCGATCTCTCGGTCGAGGCCCACGGCGTCTTCTGGGGCAAGCTCGAACAGGCCAAGCGCCGTCTCATTTCGCAACTGCTCGCACTCGGCTTGCCGGTGGTGAGCCGGCATTCAGACCCGGTACACGGCCTGGCCTTCGATTTCCTCAGCAACATGCCGGGCGGCCCGCATGTGATGACGGGCCATGAAGACGGCGTGATCACCCTCAACGCCGAAGAGGCGGAAGACGCGGTGCGCGAACGCATCCGCGCCGAGATGCGCGAGCCCTATCGCACGCTGCTGGGCCACTTTCGCCACGAGATCGGCCACTACTACTGGGACCTGCTGGTGCAGCCCACGCCATGGCTCGACGACTATCGCGCGCTCTTCGGCGACGAGCGCGCCGACTATGCGGCCTCGCTGCAGAGGCATTACGAGCAAGGCCCGCCGCCCGACTGGGCCGACCGTTTCGTGAGCAGCTACGCGAGCACGCACCCGTGGGAAGACTGGGCCGAAACCTGGGCGCACTACCTGCACATGGCCGACACCGCGGACACCGCGATGAGCTTCGGCGTCGATGCGACCAACGTCGAGCTCGCGAGCGACCTCTTCACCACCGACGACCTCTGGCAGCCCGACCATCCCGATGCCGCGAAATTCCTGGATTTCGTCAATGGCTGGGTGCTGCTGACCAATGTGCTCAACGAGTTGTCGCGCAGCATGGGACAACCGGACTACTACCCCTTCGTGATGCCGCGCACGGCGGTGGGCAAGCTGCAGTTCATCCACCGCGTGATCAGCGAGCAGCGCAGCGGCTCGGCGCCGACGATGGTGGCGGCCAGCGATGTGGCGGCGGCTGTGCCTGAAGCCGTGGCAGCGGCACCCGAGCCTGTGCAGCCTGAATCGCAATCGCAATCGCAATCGCAATCGCAGGGCGCCGGTCAGTTCTGAGCCGGCGGCGTTCCCGCTGCGCAGCGCGCGCAGATGCAGGCCAGGCCGCGCAGCGACTCGGGCAGGTTCGTGAGCGGTGCATTGCTGAAGTCCGCCTGCATGCACCAGCAGGGCGGCTGGGCCTGGCCGGTCTCGCGCTCGATTTCCATCGCGCAGCGGTTCGACGCGCCGCACAGCGGGCAGCGTGCGGCGTCGATGACCGAAGCGGCGGCGGCGGTGGTCATGCGAGCTCGAAGGCCGGCAGCTTCTTCGCCACCGCCACGTTCTTCAAACTCACGTACACCGGCAGCCCGTCGCGGTAGGCGGGGTAGTCCTCGCCTTCGATCAGCGGCAGCAGGTAGCGCCTGCACTTCTCGGTGATGCCGTAGCCGTCGTCCGAAATGAAATCGCGCGGCATCGGTTTCTCGACATTGGCGACCGATTCGAGCGGTGCGCTGCCCAGGCGATAGGCATAGGGCACGTCGGAGATGCGCTCGATGGTCGGCATCACCGCGTTGCGGCCTTCGAGCGCGAGCTCGACCGCGCGCTGTCCCAGTTCGTAGGCCTGCTTCACGTCGGTCGCCGAGGCGATGTGCCGCGCCGCGCGCTGCAGGTAATCGGCCACCGCCCAGTGGAACTTGTGGCCCAGCGCGTCCTTCACCATCTGCGCCACCACCGGCGCAGCGCCGCCCAGCTGCGCATGCCCGAAGGCATCGCGCGAGCCCTGTTCCGCGAGGAAGGTGCCGTCGGGATGGTGGCAGCCTTCGGACACCACCACCGAGCAGTAGCCGTGCTGCTTCACCAGTTCGTCGACACGCGCGATGAAGCGCGCCTTGTCGAACTCGATCTCGGGGAACAGCACCACCACCGGGATGCCATGGTCCGCGGCGAGTCCGCCGGCTGCGGCAATCCAGCCCGCATGGCGCCCCATCACTTCGAGCACGAACACCTTGGTCGAGGTCGCCGCCATCGAGCGCACATCGAACGAGGCCTCGAGCGTGGACACCGCCACATACTTGGCAACCGAGCCGAAGCCCGGGCAGCAGTCGGTCAGCGGCAGGTCGTTGTCGATGGTCTTGGGCACATGGATGGCCTGCAGCGGATAGCCCAGCGATTGCGACAGCTGGCTCACCTTGAAGCAGGTGTCGGCCGAATCGCCGCCGCCGTTGTAGAAGAAATAGCCAATGCCGTGCGCCTTGAACACTTCGATGAGCCGCTCGTATTCACGGCGGTTCTTTTCGAGCGACTTGAGCTTGTAGCGGCACGAACCGAACGCGCCCGAAGGCGTGGAACGCAGCGCCGCAATGGCCTCGGCCGATTCGGCGCCGGTGTCGATCAGCTCCTCGGTCAGCGCGCCGATGATGCCGTTGCGTCCGGCGTAGAGCTTGCCGATGCGGTCCGGGTGTTGGCGTGCCGTCTCGATCACGCCGCAGGCCGACGCGTTGATGACCGAGGTGACACCGCCCGACTGGGCGTAGAAGGCATTGGTGAGGTCGTTGGGCATGGAGATCCTTCGCGCGCGGGGAGGGCCATTCTGGCGCAATCGCCGTCCGCAGGCCAATTGCCGGGCCGGCGATCCGGGCGCGATTACAGTTCTTTTCCCTGTGCGCCGTGCACCGGTGCTGCAGAGCAATCCAAGGAGTCCTCGAGTGAGCATCTTTTCCCGTTTCTTCGGCCGCAAGGACGAGCCGGCCGACGCCGACGCGCTGCTGGCGAACCCCGATCTGGAAGATCCCGTCGCGCTAACGGTCCTGTTCTCCGATTCGCAGAAGATCGACATCGCGGCGCTCGGCCAGGCGCTGCGCGCCTACCACCGGTCGACCGGCGACGCGCGTTGCGAGATCTCGCCCGACCCGGGCGCCTTCATCGCGCTGGTGGGCTGGCGAAAGCACGTGGTTCGGCTGGTCGGCTTCGATGCGCCGATGCCGGCCGACGCGCTCGAGCCCTGCGTCGCGCCGGCGCACTACCCGCAGGAACTCAAGGCGCAGGTGCGTGCCCACCGCGGCCACGTGATCCTCTACTACGCCGGGCGCGAGGCCTCGGTGCTCGAGCAGTACGTGGCGCTGGCCACCGTGGCCGGCGCGCTGGCCCGCCTCGGTGCGCTGGCGGTGGTGAACGAGGCCGCCCGCACCTCGATGCCGGCGGGCGTGTTCGACGCCGAGGTCGAGGGGGACCGCATCGAGCTGCTGCGCGAGCTCGAGTTGCCCGCTCTGTACTGCGGCTTCGTCAAGTACGAGGTCGAAGGCGTCCAGGGCGTGTGGATGCGCACCCATGGCGCCGACCGCTTCGGCCATCCCGACTTTGCCGTGCTGGCCGAAGGCCATCACGAGGGCGAGACGTACTTCCAGCTGTTCGGCAATGTCCTGCGCTACCTGGTCGACAGCGGCGCGGACATGGGGCCGGGCCACACCATGCAGGTGGGCGAGGACCGCTTCATGCGGCTGCGCGCACCGGCCGCGACCGAGTACTTTCTCGACGGCCCCGGCACGGTGATGGTGGCCGAGATGATCGGTGCCGACGAGATCGCGCAGCGGTCTCATTGAGACGGCCCCGGGCTCACAGGAGCACGGTGGGGCCTGTCGTTCAGCGGCTCGGGAACTCGGGCGCGCGCTTCTGCAGGAATGCGCTCACGCCTTCGCGGAAGCTCGGGCGGTCGATCAGCTCGCGCTGGCGCTCGCTTTCATAGTGCAGCTGTTCTTTCAGCGTGTGGCGCTCGGAGGCCTCGAAGGCTTCGCGCGCTTCGATGACCGCATGTGCGGGCAGGCGTGCCAGGCGCTGCGCGATGGCGCGTGCTTCGTCCATCAATTGCTCGTCGTCGGCGCAGGCCCAGATCAGGCCCCACTGCACCGCGCGGCCAGCGTCCAGGCGCTCGTCGAGCAGCGCCATGCCCATCGCGCGCGCCTTGCCGGCACGCCGCGGAATGGCCCAGGTGCAGCCCAGGTCCGGCACGATGCCCAACTTGGGCAGGAAGGGCAGGTAGAAGTACGCGCTGCGTGCCGCGATGGTCACGTCCGCCGCCAGCGCCAGACCCACGCCCGCACCGGCAGCCGCACCGTTGACGGCCGCCACCACCGGCACCGGCAGCGTGCGCAGCGTCTCGATCAGCGGGTTGCTCAGCGATTGCATCCACTCGGCCGTCTGCGTGCCCAGCGACTTGCCCTCCTCGCCGGGCCCCATCGCGCTCAGGTCGGCGCCCACGCAGAAGGCCTTGCCCGCGCCCGTCAGGATCACGGCGCGCACCGCGCGGTCGCCGCGAATGCGCTCCAGCGTGTCGCGCAGCGCGATCTGCAGCTCGCGCGCGATCGGGTTCAGCTTGGCCGGCAGGTTCAGCGTGAGTGTGGCGATGCCGTCGGTCAGGTCGTAGAGGATGAATTGCGGATCGCTCATCGTCAGAGTCTTTCCACGATGGTCACGTTGGCCATGCCGCCGCCTTCGCACATCGTCTGCAGGCCGTAGCGCTTGCCGCGCTGGCCCAGCGCGTGGATCAGCGTGGTCATCAGCTTGGTGCCCGAAGCGCCCAGCGGATGGCCCAGCGCGATCGCGCCGCCGTTCACGTTCAGCCGCGCCGGGTCGGCGTCCAGCGCCTGCAGCCATGCAATGGGCACGGGGGCAAAGGCCTCGTTCACTTCGTACAGGTCGATGTCCTGGATGCGCATGCCGGCCTTTTGCAGTGCGCGCTGCGTGGCGGGCAGCGGCGCCTCCAGCATGATCACCGGGTCGTGCCCCATCACGCTCATGTGATGGATGCGCGCGAGCGGCTTGACGCCCAGCGCCTTCAGGCCGCGCTCGTTGACCACCAGCACGCCGCTCGCGCCGTCGCAGATCTGGCTCGCGGTGGCGGCGGTGCAGCGCCCGCCCTCGGCGATCAGCTTGACGCCCGCGATGCCCTCCAGCGTGGCGTCGAAGCGGATGCCTTCGTCCACCAGGTGCTGCTCGCCGGTGCCTGTTCCTGTTCCGTCCGCCAGCAGGATCTCGATGGGCACGATCTCGTCGTTGAACGCGCCCGCGCGGCTCGCGGCAATGGCGCGCCGGTGGCTCTCGAAGGCGTAGCGGTCGAGCGCGTCTTTCTCGATGCCGTAGTTGCGCGCGATCATCTCGGCGCCGGTGAACTGGCTGAACTCCACGCCGGGGTAGCGCCGCTTCATCGCCGGGCTCATGTAGGTGCCCAGGCCCGCCTTGGCCGGCAGTGCATTGGGCGTGAACATCGGCACGCGCGTCATGCTCTCCACGCCGCCCGCGATCACCGCGTCCATGCTGCCCGACATCACGGCCTGCGCGGCGAAGTGCAGGGCCTGCTGCGACGAGCCGCACTGCCGGTCGACCGAGGTGCCGGGCACCGACTCGGGCAGCGTCGACGCCAGCACCGCGTTGCGCGCGACGTTGGTCGCCTGTTCGCCCACCTGGCTCACGCAGCCGAGGATCACGTCCTCCACCGCCGCCGGGTCGATGCCGCTGCGCGCCACCAGCGCGTCGATCACCTGCGCCGCCAGGTCGGCCGGGTGCCAGCCCGCAAGCTTGCCGCCGCGCCGGCCGCCGGCCGTGCGCGCGGCGGCCACGATGTATGCCTCTGCCATGGTCATGTCCTTCTCATCCAAAAGAAAACGAGGGGAGCCGGCCGCCCAACGCAAAAAAGCCGCCCGTCGTGGCGGCGGCGTTCAGTGATGGCAAGCCCGTGGCATCGAGGGTCGATGCCCATGGCTTTCAGGTCAAGCCGGGGACAACCCGTGGGGCAGAAGTCGCCAAGGCGACCAAGCGCCCGCAGGCTGCGCACGCCCCGCCAGCGGCATCGCGGCCGGCTGCGCGTCCGACACGGTGATGCACGACGAGGTCAGCGCCGAGACCAGGATGCGCCGGTGCTCGGTGCCGTCGAAGCGGTCGCCGGCCTCCAGCACGATGTCGCGGGGATCGCGGTCCAGCGTGAGCCAGACGGTGCCGCTGCGGCATTCGATGCCCACGCCGGCGCCATCGGGCACGGCGAAGACCGAACGGGGCGGAAGGCTCAGGTGAAAGCGGGCGGACGGGGAGGAAGGATTCGGGCGGGTGCTCATGGCAAGCTCCATTGCATTCGTGATACGAATGAATATAGTGAGCCGGCCCTTCTTTGACACGCGGTCATTCGGAACTCGTTGCATGCTTCCACAGAATGCGAAAGCCCTGGTTGTCCCAGGCGCCGCGGGCGGCGATCTGCCCCCGCTGGAGCTGCTGCGCAGTTTCGAGGCCGCCGCGCGCCGGCTCAGCTTCACGCTGGCGGCCGGCGAGCTGCACCTCACGCAGTCGGCGGTGAGCCGGCAGATCCAGCAGCTCGAAGCCAGCCTGGGCGTGCTGCTGTTCGAGCGCCGCCACCGCGCGCTGGCGCTCACCGAAGCGGGCGGCGTGCTGCAGCGCGCCGTCACCGACAGCCTGGAGCGGCTGCGCGACGCCACGGCGCGGGTGCGCGCCAGTTCCGCGCCGCGGCAGGTGGCGATCACCACCACGCCGGGTTTTGCATCGCTCTGGCTCATTCCGAAACTCGCGCGATTCACCGGCACCCATCCGCAGGTGGATGTGCGCGTGTCGGCCACGCTCGACCTGCTGGACCTGGACGCGAGCCGCCTGGACCTTGCGGTGCGCTTTGCGCCCATCGGCCGCGGCGTGGGGCCGGCGCTGTTCGAGGAATCGGTGATCCCGCTGTGCTCGCCGCAACTGGCCGCATCGCTGCGTGAGCTTTCAGATTTCTCCAGGCTCACGCTGCTCACCGTGGAGTACCCCGACCACAGCGAAGCCCCGACCGCCGACTGGGAGCCGTGGCTCAAGGTGATGGGGCTGCAAGACCTGCGCATGAAGAGCACGCTGCGCTTCACGCAGTACGCCGATGCGGTGTCCGCCGCGGTGGCGGGGCAGGGCGTGGTGATCGGGCGCCTGCCGCTGCTGCGCGAACTGGTACAGGGCGGCCGGCTGGTGGCGCCGCTGGGCGAAGGCGCCGCTTCGCATCGCGGCTACTTCGTGGAGATGTCCAGGCGCGCGGCGAACAACCGCGACGCGCAGGACTTCGCGCAATGGCTGCGCGATGAAGCGGAAGCGGCGCAGCGAACCTGAGGAAGGTCCGCCGCGCCGGAACGATCAACCCGGCAGCAGCACCTTGTTCACGACGTGGATCACGCCGTTCGACTGGTACACGTTGGCGATCGTCACCGTGGCCGTGCCGCCCTTGGCGTCGGTCACCAGCACGTTGCCGCCGCTCATCGTTGCGGTGAGCGTGCCGCCGCTGGCGGTGTTCAGCACGGCCTTGCCGCCGCCTGCGTTGATCGCGCGCATGAGCGCCGGGCCGTCCATCTTGCCGGGCACCACGTGGTACGTGAGCACCTTGGTCAGCGTGGCCTTGTTCTCGGGCTTGAGCAGCGTGTCGACCGTGCCCGCCGGCAGCGCGGCAAAAGCGGCGTTGGTCGGTGCAAAGACGGTGAACGGGCCCGGGCTCTTGAGCGTATCGACCAGGCCCGCGGCCTTGACGGCGGCGACCAGCGTGGTGTGGTCCTTCGAATTCACGGCGTTGTCCACGATGTCCTTGGTGGGGAACATCGCCGCGCCGCCGACCATCGGGTTGGACGACATGCCCTTCCCACCGCTGCCGCCGCTCATGCCCATGCCGCCCGCGCAAGCGCTGAGCAGAACCGAAACGCCGACTGCAATCATGAGTTTTTTCATTCAAGGCTCCTGGAAAAAATGGTTCTTGGAAGATGCCTGTGGAAACCGCCAACAGCTCGGAGGCGCGATGCGCTTGAGACCAATACGGCGGGCGGATGCAACTGGATTCGCGAGATGGCACCGCGTCGGCTTTGCGCCACAGCCGCGCATGCGGCGCTTGCGCATCGCGAAGGCGCTCGCCAGAATCCGCCCTTCGTTTTTCAGCAACAGTTTCTTTTCACCGCGCCTGGCGACCTGCAACCTCCCGGGCGACAACCCAATTCAATGAACCGTTTCCTGAACACCTGACCCGCACACCGACCGCCCCGGCCGGAGGTGCATCCATGCATCCGCCGAGGCCTCGTCGACAAAGGCCCCGCGCAGCCATTCGCCGGGGCCTTTTTGTTTTTGGAGTGTGCGCACATGAGTGCTCAACGAAAGGCCCGCGACGACGACAAGCGTCTGGGCCGGTTCTACTTTTCGGTGCCGGCGACGGCACCTCGCAATCCCGTGGTGGCCGCGATGGCGCGCCGCGAATCCAGCCAGGGCGCGGGGCGCCACCTGCGCACGCACCGCGCGGAGCGGCGTGCGCAGAAGGTGGCGCTGCAGAAGGCCGCGCGCAGCCTTGCGGGGAGGGCCGACGATGCGTGACGACATGGACAAGGTCATCGTCGAACGTCCGCGCCGCGGCTGGCGCGTGCAGGGCGACGGCCGCGCCTTTCGCAACAGCCGCGAGCGCGGCTCGCACCTGGGCATGAAGCGCGGCTATGACCATCCGAAGGGGCTCAACGAAAACCTCGCGCCGCTCAAGCGCTGGCTGCACAAGCAGGTGCACCGGCCGTGGGACAAGGTGTATGCGGAGCTCTGCAGCGGCATCGACCGGCGCAGCACGGTGCAGGCGCACATCTTCCTGCACATCGACGATTTCGTGACGCGCGATGCCGAGCTGCGCGACGGCGAGGTGTGCGTTCCGCCGCATCGTTGGGGCACGCACCGCAGCGTGCCGTTGCGCGAAGCGCCCAACGTCGAGCTGTTCGTGCATCCGGTCACCGGGATCCTGCTGCCCAACCGGCGACTGGCCGAGGCCAAGGCGGCGCGACGGGCCGCCCGCAAGACGTGGTCCGGGCAGCGCGGCGACGAGCCCTATGCGGTCTATCACGTGATCGACGAGACCACGCAATGGCATCGCGTCGACGGCTGCTGGTTCGAGGTAAAGCTCGCGAAGTTTCCCGAGCGAGCGGGTGCGACGAAGCCGGAAGAAAAGCGCTACGACGTGCTGCGTCGCAGCCTCGTCACGCGCAGCGGCGCTGCCCAGCGCGCTGCGCCTGACATGCCCACCCCCCGTGCGATGTACGGTCGCAGTGATGTCTACGCGATGGCCAAGCGGCAACTCGGCCGGCGCGAAGTGCGGGCACGTCTTGGCGACGGCGCCTGAGCCGCGTGCTCAGAACGTTCCGCGCGCACTGGACCTCATAATTCCGACGAACTTCTTCAGAGTGTTGCATTGCCAACTTCCGACAACTCCCCACTCGGCGTGCCCAAGCCGGCTCGTGCCAAGGCGGCATCTTCTTCGAGCGCTCTTCTGGGACGGGTACGCGAAATTCTGGAGGCTGCGCGTGCCGGGGTGGCGCGGACGGTCAACACGACGCAGGTCGCCGCCAACTGGTTGATCGGGCGCGAAATCGTCGAGGAAGAGCAGCGCGGGCAGCGGCGTGCCGGGTATGGTGCAAAGCTGCTCGCCGAGTTGTCCGCACGCTTGAACACAGAGTTCGGTCGCGGCTACTCGGTGGACAACCTCGAGGCGTTTCGGCAGTTCTATCTGGAGTACCCACGGCTGATTTCCGAGACGGCGCCTCGGAAATTGCTCATGGAGCGCCTGCTGCCTGCGCAGGCGATTTCCGCGACACCGTCTCGGAAATCGGCTCGGGAGCCGGGCTGGCTTCCGGGTGCGCTGCACCCCTCCCTTTCCTGGAGCCACTCGTGCCTGTCAAAGCTAGGCTGATACCGGGCGCGAGCGTTCCGAAGCCCGCGGCAGCACGAGAAACGCCACCGTCCCCGCCGCCAACATCCCCGCAACGGTAAGAAACACCGCGCGGAACGGCTCGACGCCGTGCGCCGCGGCCCACGAAGCGGCGACGCCGGTGGTCCATTGCATCAACGACACGCCAAGGAACATGGCCATGTTCATGAGCGCCAGCGCGCGTCCCGTCATCGCCGCCGGATAGGCGTTCTTGGTGTACGCGTACTGCAGCACGCTGTAGCCGGAGAGCAGGCCGTAGATGACGGGCAGGCCGATGTCGATCGCGCGCGAATGCGTGAGCGCCATGGCCGCGAACATCAGTGCGCCGGCGGAGGCGCAGCCCATCATCCAGCGCGCACGCCGTACGGCGCCGGGGTCCATGCGGCCGAAGAGGGCGGGGCTGAGCATGCCGGTGAGGGTCATCACCAGCGCCACATTGCCGCTCGCGACCAGCGACAGCCCGTGGCGCTCATGCAGCACCGGGCCGAGCCACAGGCCCCGCAGCGTGATGAAGGCCGCATACGACACGCAGGCAAAGCACAGCAGTCCCAGCGTGTGGGGCATTGCGAACAGCGGCAGCAGTTCGCGCACGGCCTTGCGCAGCGTCGGGCGTTCAGCCGGTGCGGCGCGCGGGTCCGCGTGATCGGCGGCACGCACGGGTTCGCGCACGCGCCAGAAAATGACCAGCCACGAGAGCACGGCAAACGCTGCCAGCACCGCATAGCCGGCGCGCCACGAAGCGGCCTCGATCAGCAAGGCCAGCGGCGTGCCGGTGAACACGATGCCCAGCCCCGCCATGCTCATCACCAGACCGGACATCGCGGTGAAGCGTGCCGCATCGAAATGCCGCGCGATGAACACCGTGCAAGCCAGAAACGCCGGCGCGCAGCCGACGCCGATCAGCGCCTGTCCGAGCAGCAGTGCGCCGAAGCTCTGTGCCACCGTGCACAACGCGGCGCCTGCAATGGCGAGCGGAAAGGCGGTGAGCACCGTGCGGCGTACGCCGAACATGTCGATAGACACGCCCATCGCGAGCTGCATGATCCCGAACATGAGATGGAAGGTGCCCGCCCACGTGCCCAGCTGCTGGGGCGACAGGCCGAAGTGGCCGCTGAGCGGCGTGGCCATCATGGCGCCGACGGTGCGAAAGGCCTGGCTCAGCGCGAAAGCCGAGGCGAGGGCCACGAGCATGGCGGCCGCCGAAGTCGACCAGTGCGGCGGGGGCGGCGATGCCGCGTTCGTGTTCATCGGGAGGGGAGAGGCTGAAAGAAGAAGAGAGCGGCACGAATGCTAATGGCATGCCGCCTCAATGCAGAACGGCGCCCGAAGGCGCCGTTCGTTCGCTCAAGCCTGGCGCCGTGCCGGACGCACGCCGATCGTCAGGCCTCGCCCTTGACCTTCAGGCGCCATGCATGCAGCAGTGGCTCGGTGTAGCCGCTCGGTTGCTCGATGCCCTTGAACACCAGGTCCTGTGCCGCCTTGTACGCCGCCGAGGTCGCGAAGTTGCCGGCCATCGGCTGGTAGAGCGCATCACCCGCGTTCTGCTCGTCGACCACCTTGGCCATGCGCTGGAAGGTCTCGTCGACCTGCGCCTTGGTCACCACGCCATGCAGCAGCCAGTTGGCGATGTGCTGGCTGGAGATGCGCAGCGTGGCGCGGTCTTCCATGAGGCCCACGTTGTGGATGTCGGGCACCTTGGAGCAGCCCACGCCCTGGTCGATCCAGCGCACCACGTAGCCGAGGATGCCCTGCACGTTGTTGTCGATCTCCTGCTGGCGCTCTTCAGGCGTCCACGCGGCTTCGGCCGCGATCGGCACCTGCAGCAGCGCATTGAGGATGTTGTCGCGTTCGGCGTCGGCGTCGATCTTTTCGAGCTCCTGCTGCACCGCGGTCACGCTGACCTGGTGATAGTGCAGCGCGTGCAGCGTGGCTGCGGTGGGCGAGGGCACCCAGGCGGTGTTGGCGCCGGCCTTGGGGTGCGCGATCTTCTGCTCGAGCATCGCGGCCATCAGATCGGGCATGGCCCACATGCCCTTGCCGATCTGCGCCTTGCCGCGCAGGCCGCACGAGAGGCCGACCAGCACGTTGTTCTTTTCATAGGCGCCGATCCAGGCGCTGGACTTCATGTCGCCCTTGCGGATCATCGGGCCGCCCTGCATGGCGGTGTGCATCTCGTCGCCGGTGCGGTCGAGGAAGCCGGTGTTGATGAAAGCCACGCGCGCGGCGGCTTCGGCGATGCAGGCCTTCAGGTTCACGCTGGTGCGGCGCTCTTCGTCCATGATGCCGAGCTTGACCGTGTTGGCGGGCAGGCCCAGCAGCTGTTCGACGCGGCCGAACAGTTCGCTCGCGAAGGCCACTTCGGCCGGGCCGTGCATCTTGGGCTTGACGATGTAGATGCTGCCGGTGCGCGAGTTGCCCTTGCGCTTCAGGTCGATGGTGGCGATGGTGGTGGTCACCACGGCATCGAGGATGCCTTCGGGGATTTCCTTGCCGTCCGCGTAGAGCACGGCGGGGTTGGTCATGAGGTGGCCCACATTGCGCAGGAACATCAGCGAGCGGCCGTGCAGCTTCACGGGTTGGCCGTCGGCGCCGGTGTATTCGCGGTCGGCGTTCAGGCCGCGCGTGAAGGTCTTGCCGCCCTTGGCGACTTCCTCGGTGAGCGAGCCTTCGACGATGCCGAGCCAGTTGGAATACGCCACCACCTTGTCGGCCGCGTCGACCACCGCCACCGAGTCTTCGAGGTCCAGGATGGTCGAGAGCGCGGCTTCGAGCACCAGGTCGCTCACGCCCGCCGCATCGGTCTTGCCGATGGCGGTGCTGCGGTCGATGCGGATGTCCAGGTGGATGCCGTTGTGCTTGAGCAGCACCGACGACGGCGCCGCGGCATCGCCCTGGTAGCCGATGAACTGCGCGGGGTCGGCCAGGCCCGTGCTGCTGCTCTGCAGCGCGATGACCAGCTTGCCGTCCTTCACGCTGTAGCCGGTCGCCATCTTGTGCGAGCCGTTGGCCAGCGGCGCGGCCTGGTCGAGCACGTTGCGCGCGAATTCGATGACCTTGGCGCCGCGGACCGGGTTGTAGCCCTTGCCCTTTTCAGCGCCATCGGTTTCAGGGATGGCGTCGGTGCCGTAGAGCGCGTCGTACAGCGAACCCCAGCGCGCATTGGCGGCGTTGAGCGCGTAGCGCGCGTTCAGGATCGGCACCACCAGCTGCGGACCGGCCTGCAGCGCGAGTTCGGAATCGACATTGGTCGTGGTGGCCTTCGCGCCCTGGGGCTGCGGCAGCAGGTAGCCGATCTTTTCCAGGAAGGCGCGGTAGGCCGGCATGTCGGCGATGGGCCCGGGGTTCTGCTTGTGCCAGGCATCGAGCTCGGCCTGCAGGCGGTCGCGTTCGGCGAGCAGCGCGATGTTCTTGGGCGCGAGCTCGCTCACGATGGCGTCGAAGCCCTTCCAGAAAACCTCGCTGGCCACGCCGGTGGCGGGCAGGACCTTGTCTTCGATGAAGCGGTGGAGCTCGGTCGCGACCTGGAGTCCGTGGGCGGTGGTGCGGGCAGTCATGGGGGTTCTCCTTGAGAAATATGCAATCTTGGGTCGAACTTTATTCGATACTTTGCTGGCGAGTAAGAGCCGGTGGCGGGATTTATCTGTGACAAAAACGCATGTAATCGACGGCGCGTCGTCCGGGATTCAAAGGGTAGGCACCGACCGGCGCACGCTCAAGCGCGGGATATATTTAACTTCTTAAATGAATCCGGACCGCTTCCCATGACCCCCACGATCCTCCTGGCCTCCAACGAAAACCCGCTCGGCATGCCCGAGTCGGCACGCTAAGCCGCCGCCGCGTCGCTCGCGGGCGCGGGCAACTACCCCGACAGCAACGGCACCGCGCTCAAGCGTGCGTTGGCGGCGCGGCTCGACGTGCCCGCCGACTGGCTCACCCTCGGCAGCGGTTCGAGCGAGATTCTCACGCTGGCGGCGCAGGTCACGCTGAAGCCGGGCGAGGGCGTGGTCTATTCGCAGTACGGCTTCATCGTCTATGCGGCAGCCGCGCAAGACGCCCATGCGCGCGCCACCGTGGTCCCCGCCCGCGACTTCGGCCACGACCTGGACGCGATGCGCGCCGCCATCGGCGACGACACGCGCCTGGTCTTTGTGGCGAACCCCAACAACCCGACCGGCACCTTCATCGATGCTGCGCCGCTGCTGGCTTTTCTGCAATCGGTGCCCGCGCATGTGACGGTGCTGCTCGACGAGGCCTACACCGAATACCTCTCGCCCGCGCAGCGCTACGACAGCATCGAATGGGTGCGGCGCCTGCCGAACCTGATCGTGGCGCGCACTTTCTCCAAGGCCTTCGGCCTGGCGGGGCTGCGCATCGGCTACGGCGTGTCGCAGCCGGCGCTCGCGGCGCGCATGAACGCGCAGCGCCCGCGCTTCAATGTGACGACGCCGGCGCAGGCCGCGGCGGTGGCGGCGTTGGGCGACACGGAATTCCTCGCGCGCACCTACGAACTCAACACCGCCGGGCGCGAGCAGCTCGCCGCCGGCTTCACCGAACTGGGCCTCGCGTACGTGGCGTCGTCCGGCAATTTCCTGATGGTGCAAGTCGGCGATGCGCAGGCGGTGCATGCGCGGCTGCTGGCTGCGGGCATCGAGGTTTCGCTGCTCGGGCCGTATGGGCTGCCGCAATGGCTGCGTGTGAGTGTCGGTTTGCCTGAGCAGAACAAGGCCGTGCTCGCCGCGCTGCGCTGACCGTATTTCTCCCTCCCCTCCCGGGGGAGGGTTGGGGTGGGAGCACGACGGCGTATCAAAGACCAGCGGCTCATCGAAGGCCGCTTGCCCCCATCCCAGCCTTCTCCCGGGAGGGGAAGGAGCGAGAAAAAACCGCCTCAGACCTGCCCGCTGAGCGCCAACGCCGCCGCGCGTACCGGCTCGATGTAGCCCTCGTCATACCGGTGCGTCGGCATCGTCAGCGTGACCGCCGCGGCAAGCCTGCCATCCGCATGGAACACCGGCGCCGATATACCCGCCAGCTCGGCCGTGCGGTCGCCCACCAGTGCGCAGTAACCCTGCGTGCGGATCGCGTCGTAGAGCTTGCGCTCCTTCGCACCGTGCGGCCGCTCGGCTTCGGGTCCGAAGGCGATCAGCACGCGGGCACCCGCACCGCGGTCGTTGGGCAGCAAATCGCCCGCGCGCACGTGGTCGCGCACCACATGCGAGGAATCGATGCGGAACTGGCAAAGGCGCACCCAGCTCTCGCCCTGCACCTGCCGCACGTGGTACGCGGCGCTTTCGCCGGTGGCGGCGGCCAGCGCGCGCAGCACCGGCAGCACGATGCGGTCGAGCGACTGAGACGCCGCATAGAGCCCGTGCAGCCGCGCGATTTCCATGCCCAGCGCATAGCGCCCGTCGTCCTGCCGGCGGATCAGCCGCGCATGTTCGAGCGACGCCAGCAGCCGCAGCACCGTGCTCTTGTAGAGCTGCGTGCGCTCGGCAAACTGCGCGAGCGACAGCGCCTCGTCGCCCGCCCGGAACGCCGAGAGCAGGCTCAGCGCGCGATCGACCGCGGCGGCACCGCCGGGCGCGGCGTTGAGGTCGGAAACTGATTCGGTCTGGGCTTTGCGGGGCATGGGCGTGACTTGACAGCGAAAGTCGATCGGCGGTCTAATTCTGCTTGACGGAATTTAGTTCTGCAAGATAGAACTGTCAAGCGATCGATGCCTCATCGCTTCAAGGAGACCCAGTCCATGACACCCCCCGACGTCCTCATCAGCGAGGTCGGCCCGCGCGACGGCCTGCAATCGGTCAAGGCCACCATGCCCACGGCAGACAAGCTGCGCTGGATTGACGCGCTCTACGCCGCCGGTGTGCGCGAGATCGAGGTTGCGTCTTTCGTGCCTGCGAAGCTGCTGCCGCAGATGGCCGACGCCGCCGAGGTGGTGCGCCATGCGATCACGCTGCCCGGCCTTACCGTGTTGGCGCTGGTGCCCAACCGCAAGGGCGCCGAGGCCGCGCTCGAGGCGGGCGTGCACAAGCTCACGATGCCGGTCTCGGCGAGCGTGGCGCATTCGCTGGCCAATGTGCGCAAGACGCCGACCGAGATGGTCGAGGAGGTGAGCGCCATCTCCGAGCTGCGCCGCGCGATCGCGCCGCAGGTGAGGCTCGAAGCCGGCATCTCCACCGCCTTCGGCTGCACGCTGCAGGGGTTGGTGCCGGAGGACGATGTGATCCGGCTTGCCGCGCAATGCATCGAGGCCGGCGCCGAAGAGGCGGGGCTCTCCGACACCGTCGGCTACGCCAACCCCGCGCAGGTGCGCCGTCTCTTCAGGCGCCTGCGCGCGGAACTCGGACAGCACGCCGGCGCGGCTCACATGCACAACACGCGCGGCCTCGGCATCGCGAACTGCCTGGCGGCGTGGGACGAAGGCGTGCGCACCTTCGACGCCTCCCTCGGCGGCCTCGGCGGCTGCCCCTATGCGCCCGGCGCCTCGGGCAATGCCGTGACCGAAGACCTGGTCTTCATGTTCGAGGCCATGGGCGTCCGCACCGGCATCGACATTCAAAAACTCATCGCGGCGCGCGCGCCGCTCATGGCCGGCCTGCCCGGCGAACCGGTCTACGGCATGACGCCCGAAGCCGGGCTGCCCAAGGGCTTTGCCCAGGAAAGCTCCACACATGTCTGAAACGAATCCGCTTCCCTATGCCGGCGTCCGCGTCGTCGAGTTCACCCACATGGTCATGGGCCCGACCTGCGGCCTGCTCTTGGCCGACCTGGGCGCCGAGGTCATCAAGGTCGAGCCCATCGAGGGCGACAACACGCGCCGGCTGCTCGGCTCGGGCTCGGGCTTCTTTCCGACCTTCAACCGCAACAAGAAGAGCATCGCGCTCGACCTGAAGAAGCCCGAAGGCGTGGAGGCCGCGCTGCGCCTCGTCGCCACCGCCGACATCGTGAGCGAGAACTTCAAGCCCGGCACGATGAAGAAGCTGGGGCTCGACTACGACACGTTAGCCAAGCTCAACCCGCGCCTCATCTACGTGAGCCACAAGGGCTTCCTGCCCGGCCCCTACGACCACCGCACCGCGCTCGACGAGGTGGTGCAGATGATGGGCGGCCTGGCCTATATGACCGGCCGCGCGGGCGACCCGCTGCGCGCGGGCACCAGCGTGAACGACATCATGGGCGGCATGTTCGGCGCCATCGGTGCCATGGCCGCGCTGCGCCAGCGCGAACTCACGGGCAAGGGCTGCGAGGTGCAGGCGGCGCTGTTCGAGAACAACGTGTTCCTGGTCGCGCAGCACATGATGCAGTTCGCCGCCACCGGCAAGGCGGCCGACCCGATGCCCAGCCGCATCTCGGCCTGGGCGGTGTACGACGTGTTCACGGTGAAGGACGGCGAACAGATCTTTCTCGCGGCCGTCAGCGACAAGCAGTGGGCCATCTTCTGCAAGGCCTTCGGGCTCGAAGACATGCTGGCCGATCCGCGCCTGAAGACCAACAACGACCGCGTCAACGCGCGCGAATGGATGATGCCGATCCTGCGCTCGCACCTGGCGGGCCACAGCGCGGCCGAACTCGGCGCGGTCTTCGAGCAGAACGAGCTGCCCTTCGCGCCCATCACCCGGCCGCAGGACCTGTTCGACGACCCGCACCTCAACGCCACCGGCGGCCTGGCGCCCGTACGGATGAACGACGGCAGCCAGGCCAAGGTGCCGCTGATGCCCTTCACGCTGGACGGCCAGCGCCCGGGCATCCGCCTGCAGCCGCCGCACATCGGCGAGCACAGCGACGAGCTGCTCAGGGAAGTGGGTTACAGCGATGCGCAGATCGCCGCGCTTGGCGCGCAGGGTGTGACGCTCGCCCCGTGATGTGCATCCCGGGGGCGCTGTCTATATAGTCGGCGCCCCATGGACCGCCTGAAGCAACTCGAATCCTTCGTCTCGGTCGCGACCCGCGGCGGTCTCACGGCCGCGGCCAAGGCCGAGGGCGTGGCGCCCGCGATCATGGGGCGCCGGCTCGATGCGCTGGAGGAGCGGCTGGGCGTCAAGCTGCTGGTGCGTACCACGCGGCGCATCACGCTCACGCACGAGGGCACGGCTTTTCTGGAAGATTGCCAGCGCCTTCTCACCGAATTCGCGAACGCCGAGGCCAGCGTGAGCGCCGGCGGCATCAAGGCCAGCGGACATCTGCGCGTGACGGCGCCGGCCGGCTTCGGCCGCCGCCACGTCGCGCCGCTGGTGCCGCGTTTTCATGCGCTGCATCCGGAGGTGACGATCTCGCTCAATCTCAGCGACCGCGTGGTCGACGTCGCCGGCGAGAGCTTCGATTGCGCGGTGCGCGTGGGCGACCTGCCCGATTCTTCGCTGGTGAGCGTGCGCCTGGCCGACAACCGCCGCCGCTGCGTGGCCACGCCGGAGTTCCTGCGCCGCCACGGCACGCCGAAGCATCCGGGCGAGTTGTCGCGCTTCGCCTGCCTCACGCTGTCCAGCGACGCCTCGCAGACACGCGGCTGGGCCTTTCGCGTGACCAGCGATGCCGGCGCGCGGGAGCTGATCCATCTGCGCCCGAGCGGGCCGCTCGATTGCTCCGACGGCCAGGTGCTGCATGACTGGTGCCTGGCCGGCCACGGCATCGCCTGGCGCAGCACCTGGGAGGTCGAGGCCGAGATCGACGCCGGCCTGCTGGTGCCGCTGCTCGACGAATTCGCCGCGCCGCCCAACGGCATCTATGCGGTGTTCGCGGGCGCCAAGCACCTGCCGCTGCGGGTGCGGTTGTGGCTGGATTTCCTCAAGGCCCAGTACGGCCAGCCGGAATTCTGGGGCGGACGGCCGGAAGAAGCCTGAGCGGCGGCACAATCTGTTTGCATTTGCAAACCCGTACCGGAAGAAAGCCATCGATGACCCTCGAAGCCATCCTCGCCTACGTGCATCTGCTCGCCATCCTCACGATGGTCGTATTCATTTCCAGTGAAGCTGCCTTGTGCCGCGTGCAATGGCTCAATGCGGCCGTGGTCGAGCGCCTGGCCAAGGTCGACCTGGTCTACGGCATCGCCGCCATCGCAGTGCTCGCCACCGGCATCGCGCGCACCTGGTGGGGCGTGAAGGGCACGGCCTGGTACTGGACCAACCCGCTGCTGCATGTGAAGCTGGGGCTCTTCATCATCGTGGGCGTGCTGTCGATCTTTCCGACGCTCACCTACTTCCGCTGGCGCAAGACACTGCGTGCCACCGGCAAGCTGCCGGCCGAAGACGACATCAGGAAGACGCGCAAGCTGGTGATGGTGCAGGCCCACCTGATCGCGCTGATTCCCCTGGTGGCGGTGTTCCTCGCGCGCGGCTTCGGCAAGTAGGCCCACCGGTCAGCCCCATGAAAAAGGCCCGCGCGCGGCGGGCCTCCTGGGCGACAGTTTCAGTGCCGCGCGATTTCAGCCCTTGGCTGCATCCGCTTCGCACTTCTTCATGAAGCTGTTCTTTGCGGCGCCGGCCAGGGCCTTGCCGTTCTTGTCGATGGCCTTGGCGGCGCAAGCAGGCGCAGCAGCGGCCTTGGCGTCCTTTTCGCACTTCTTGATGGAGCTGGCCTTGGCGGCACCGGCCAGGGGCTTGCCGTTCTTGTCCACGGCCTTGGCGTCGCAGCTGCCGGCGGGTGCGGCCATGGCGGCGGGGGCTGCGGCGGGCGCGGCGGCCTTGTCCTGCGCAAAGGCGCTGAACGAGAGGCAGGCGCCGAGCGCCACGGTGGAGGCAACCAGGGAAAGGAGCTTCTTCATGGTGATGTGTCCTTGCAGGGTGAGTTGTGACAGGTGCCCCGCCCCGGGGCCGACCATCCTAACGGGGCAGGGCAACGATCGGATGACGATCGTCAACTGCTCCGGGGTTTGCCCCCGGTAAAATTCGCGGATGCTATTGGTCAAACAGGAGCTGCTCGCGGCGCTCGCGAACACGCTCGAATCCCTCTCCCCCGGCGCAGGCTCCAAGGCCGCGTTCGAATCGCCCAAGGTGGCGGCGCACGGCGATTTCGCCAGCACCGCCGCCATGCAGCTGGCCAAACCGCTCGCGCGCAAGCCGCGCGAACTGGCCGAGCAACTGAGCGCCGCGCTGCTCGCCACCCCCGCTTTCGCCCAATGGGTCGAGGCCATCGAGATCGCCGGGCCCGGCTTTCTCAACATCCGCCTGAAGACCGCCGCAAAGCAGCAGGTCGTGCGCGAAGTGCTGGCGGCCGGCGACGCCTTCGGTGTGCAGCCCGCCACCGGCGAGAAGGTGCTGGTCGAGTTCGTCTCGGCCAACCCGACCGGTCCGCTGCACGTGGGCCACGGCCGCCAGGCGGCGCTGGGCGACGCCATCTGCAACCTGCGCGCCTCGCAGGGCGAATCGGTCTGGCGCGAGTTCTATTACAACGACGCCGGCGTGCAGATCCAGACGCTGGCCAACAGCACGCAACTGCGTGCCCGCGGCTTCAAGCCCGGCGACGCCGAATGGCCGAGCGGCGAAAAGGCCCCGGCCTACAACGGCGACTACATCGCCGACATCGCCGAGGACTTCAAGGCGAAGAAGACCGTCAAGTCGGACGACCGCGAAGTCACCGGCAGCGGCGACATCGAAGACCTGAACGCCATCCGCGAGTTCGCCGTGGCGTACCTGCGCCGCGAGCAGGACCTGGACCTGCAGGCCTTCCGGGTGCGCTTCGACAACTACTACCTCGAGTCCAGCCTGTACACCAGCGGCCGTGTCGAGGCCGCGGTCGGCAAGCTCGTGGCAGCTGGCAAGACCTACGAACAGGACGGCGCGCTGTGGCTCAAGTCGACCGACTACGGCGACGACAAGGACCGCGTGATGAAGAAGCAGGACGGTACGTACACGTACTTCGTGCCCGACGTCGCGTATCACATCGCCAAGTGGGAGCGCGGCTTTCACAAGGTCATCAACATCCAGGGCACCGACCACCACGGCACCATCGCGCGGGTGCGCGCCGGGCTGCAGGCGGCGGGCGAAGGCATCCCCGAGGGCTACCCCGACTACGTGCTGCACACCATGGTGCGCGTGATGAAGGGCGGCGAAGAAGTCAAGATCAGCAAGCGCGCCGGCAGCTACGTCACGCTGCGCGACCTGATCGAGTGGACCAGCACGGATGCGGTGCGCTTCTTTCTGTTGAGCCGCAAGCCCGACACCGAATACACCTTCGACGTCGACCTTGCGGTGGCCAAGAACAACGACAACCCCGTCTATTACGTGCAGTACGCGTATGCGCGCATCTGCTCGGTGCTGGCCGGCTGGGGTGGCGACCGGGCCGCGCTCACGGGCGTGGACCTGTCGCCGCTGGAAAGTCCGGCGGCGCAGGCGCTGATGCTGCTGCTGGCCAAGTACCCCGAGATGCTGACGGCCGCGGCCAAGGACTTCGCACCGCACGACGTCACTTTCTACCTGCGCGAACTGGCCGCCAGCTACCACAGCTACTACGACGCCGAACGCATCCTGGTGGACGACGAGGCGGTCAAGCTGGCCCGCCTCGCGCTGGTCGCCGCCACCGCGCAGGTGCTGCACAATGGCCTCGCGATTCTCGGCGTCAGTGCGCCGAGCAAGATGTGAACCTCACCATGAAGAAGACAACCAGACAACGCGGCAACATCGTCATCGGCCTGATCATCGGACTGGTGATCGGCCTGGGCGTGGCGCTGGGCATCGCGGTCTACGTGACCAAGGTGCCGATCCCGTTCGTGACCAAGACCCAGCGGGGCGGCGCCGAGCAGGACGAGGCCGAGGCCCGCAAGAACCGCGACTGGGACCCGAATGCGCCACTGGCCGGCAAGGCGGGCGCTCCCAAGCCTCCGGCCGCCACCGGCCCGGTCAACCCCGTCACCGGCGACCCGGTCACTGCCGTGGCGCCCGGCACGCCTCCGCCGGCCACCGCGCCGGTGCCCGTGGTGGTCGCGCCCAAGCCGGCGCGTCCCTCGCCGGTGCCGGCCGAAGCCAATGCGCTGCCGGCGTCGAACGATCCGCTGGGCGATCTCGCCCGGGCGCGCGCCGGCATGGGTTCCGCCTCGGGCGGCACCACCGTGGCGTCCGCCGCACCGAGCAGCAACAGCGCCGCGGCCGCATCCTCCGGTGCCGATCCGTTCATGTACTTCGTGCAGGCCGGCGCCTTCCGCACCACCGAAGACGCCGAGGCCCAGCGCGCCAAGTTGTCGCTGATGGGCGTCGAGGCCCGCGTGACCGAGCGCGAACAGGCCGGCCGCACGGTCTACCGCGTGCGCGCCGGTCCGTTCAACAAGAAGGACGACGCCGACCGGCTGAAGGACCGGCTGGACGGCGGCGGCCTCGAATCGGCCCTGGTCCGCGTGCAGCGCTGAGCGGGCAGGCAAGCGGCTGTCGTCAATAGCCCTTAAGCTTCGCCGCGCGGCATTTGCCGCCACCATCCACAAGCCCAGTGCGCGGCCCTCGCGGGAACTCCCCGCCGCGCGCCGGCTCAGTCTGCCGTACCCAACAGGAGAACCCTTTCAATGAAACGTCGTGACTTTTCGCTGGCCGCCACTTCGCTCGGGCTGCTTTCGCTGGCCGCCAACCCGGCGCACGCCCAGGCCAAGGTGCCCAAGGCCGGCTCCCAGTACCTGGTGCTGGACAAGCGCGTGCCGGTCGACGCACCGGCCGGCAAGATCGAGGTGGTCGAGTTCTTCTCGTACAACTGCCCGCATTGCAGCGACTTCGAGCCCTCGCTCGAGGCCTGGGCCAAGACGGCGCCGAAGGAAGTGGCCCTGCGCCGCATCCCTGTGCCGTTCGTGGGCAACGACGTCGAAGCCAAGCAGCGCCTGTACTACGCCCTCGAGGCGATGGGCAAGGTCGACGAGTTCCAGCCGAAGGTTTTCAACGCGATCCACAAGCAGCGCCAGAATGTGAACGGCGACGCCAACATCATTGCCTGGGTTTCGGCCAACGGCATCGACGGCGCCAAGTTCAAGGAAGTCTTCACCTCGTTCGGCGTGGCCAGCAAGGCCAAGCGCGCCGCGCAGATGACCGACGCCTACAAGGTGGCCGGCGTGCCGGCAATGGCCGTGGCCGGCCGCTGGTACGTCGACGGCGAAACCGCCGGCAACATGACCAACGTGTTGCAGGTCGTCAACTACCTCGTGGGCGAAGCCAAGAAGGGCTGATCTTCAAGGCCGCCCTTCAGGGGGTTTTGAGAGGAATGTCAAGCTCGCTTTTTGCGGGCTTTTTCATTTGTGGATGAAAGGTTAACGCGCCATCCGCCGCATACAATGCCCAGCAAGTTTCGTGCCTTATGACATTGCATTCTTACCCTACCCATACCCCCTTCCTTCGTCGCATCGGCCGTCTGGCCGTTGGCGCGCTGTTGCTGGCCGGCCTCGCCTCGGGCGCCCTGGCCGAGACCGCCGACCGCGCCAAGCCGATGAACATCGAGTCGGACGCGATGCGTTACGACGACCTGAAACAGACCAGCGTGTTCACCGGCAACGTGCTGGTCACCAAGGGCACGATCATCATCCGCGGCGCGCGGTTGGACGTGCGCCAGGACGCCGAGGGCTACCAGTACGGCGTGGTCACCGCGGCGCCAGGCAAGCGCGCCTATTACAAGCAGAAGCGCAACGCGCCCGACGAGTGGATCGAGGGCGAATCCGAAGTCATCGAGTACGACAGCCGCGCCGACAACGTCAAGTTCATCCGCAATGCCGTCATGCGCCGCCTGCTCGGCGCCACGCCGAACGACGAAAGCCAGGGCGCGCTGATCGTGTACGACCAGGGCAACGACACCTACACGGTCAACGGCTCCACCGTGCCGCCGAACACCGCCGTGAACGCGTCCAACCCCGCGGGCCGCGTCAGGACCATCCTCACGCCCAAGGCCGCCACGGCGCCGAAGGCCGGCGCCTCCGCCCCGGCTGGTGCACGGCCCCCGGCGGCGGCGCCCGGTGCAGGCCTGCGCCCGACCACCACGCTCGGTGGCGACGGAGAAGGGCGCAAGTGATAGAAACCGCTGGAATCCAGGAAGCCAACAAGGTCCCGGGCAGCCGCCTGGTCGCGCGAGGCCTGCAAAAGAGCTACGGCAGCCGCAAGGTCGTCAAGGATGTCTCGCTCGACGTGCAGAAGGGCGAAGTGGTCGGGCTGCTGGGCCCCAACGGCGCCGGCAAGACCACGTCGTTCTACATGATCGTCGGGCTGGTGCGCGCCGACGCGGGCGAGATCACCATCGACGGCGAACCCATCGCCCACATGCCGATCCACCGCCGCGCGCGCATGGGCCTGAGCTACCTGCCGCAGGAAGCCTCGATCTTCCGCAAGCTCACGGTCGAGGAAAACGTGCGCGCCGTGCTCGAGCTGCAGCGCGAACCCGACGAGCGCGGCAAGATGGCGGCGCTCTCCAAGAAGCACATCGAAGAGCGCCTGTCCGAGCTTCTGAGCGACCTGCGCGTCGATCACCTGCGCGATTCGCCCGCGCTCGCGCTCTCGGGCGGCGAGCGCCGCCGCGTCGAGATCGCACGCGCGCTGGCCACCCAGCCGCGCTTCATCCTGCTGGACGAGCCCTTCGCCGGCATCGACCCGATCGCGGTGATCGAGATCCAGCGGATCATCAGCTTCCTGAAGGAGCGCGGCATCGGCGTGCTCATCACCGACCACAACGTGCGTGAGACGCTGGGCATCTGCGATCACGCGTTCATCATCAGCGACGGGCATGTGCTGGCACAAGGCACACCCTCGGAGATCGTCGACAACGCCGAGGTACGCAGGGTGTACCTGGGCGAGCACTTCCGCATGTAAGGGAGGGGCTTGTCTTCATGAAGCAAGGGCTGTCCCTTCGCGTTTCCCAGCATCTGGCGCTCACGCCTCAGCTCCAGCAGTCGATCCGGCTGCTGCAGCTCTCCACGCTCGAACTGAGCCAGGAGGTCGAGCAGATGCTGGACGAGAACCCGTTCCTGGAGCGCACCGCCGAAGAAGCGGCGCGCGAAGAGTTCGGGCTCGATGCCGTCGACACGCCGGTCCCGCGCGACGACGGTGGTGAAACCGGCGAGGGCGACTTCGCCTTGGCCCCGCCCAGCAGCGCGACGACCACCTCCAGCGAAACCACCTCCACGCCCGAGTCCGACGGCCCCGCCGCCGAGATCGCCGAGCGCGAACCCGACTGGGAAGGCGACGGCACCGTCGACATGGCGCCCGACGACAGCGAGTGGGGCAGCGATGCGCCCGCCCGCCAGAACAACCTGGGCGACGACGAACGCACCGACGCCACCGAGCTCGCGCGCAGCCAGGAGTCGCTGCAATCGTTCCTGCACCGCCAGGCCCTGAGCCTGCGCCTGAGCGAGAACGACAGCGCCGCGCTGCGCTTCCTGATCGAATCGCTCAACGACGACGGCTACCTCGAAGACTCGCTGCCCGCGCTGGCCTCGGGCCTCGCCGGCGACGACAACGACCAGTTCGACGACCTGGTGCATCACTTCCAGGTGGCGCTGGGCCTGCTGCAGAGCCTGGAGCCCGTGGGCGTGGGCGCGCGCGACCTGGGCGAATGCCTGGGCATCCAGTTGCGCGCCCTTGCGAGCGAAGACGAGAGCGAAGAAGAAGAGCTCGTGCGCAAGACCGCCATCGCCATCTGCAAGCAGCCGATGGAGCTGCTGGCGCGGCGCGACTTCAAGCGCCTGGCCACGCTCACCCGCACCAACGAAGATCTGGTGCGCTCGGCGCTGCAGATCATTGCGCGCCTGGAGCCCAAGCCGGGCCGGCGTTTTGTCGATGTCGAGCGCAACATCGTGATTCCCGACGTCATCGTCACCAAGACCGGCCGCGGCACCAACATCAAGTTCCGCGTCATGCTGAATCCCGAGGTCATGCCCCGCCTGCGCGTGCACGACATCTACGCCGGCGCGCTCAAGGCGCACAAGGGCGAGGGCAGCCAGGCGCTGTCGCAGCGGCTGCAGGAGGCGCGCTGGTTCATCAAGAACATCCAGCAGCGCTTCGACACCATCCTGCGCGTGAGCAACGCCATCGTCGAGCGGCAGAAGAGCTACTTCGTGCACGGCGAGCTGGCCATGCGCCCGCTGGTGCTGCGCGAGATCGCCGACGAGCTGGGCCTGCACGAATCGACCATCTCGCGCGTGACCACCGCCAAATACATGGCCACGCCCTTCGGCACGGTCGAGCTCAAGTACTTCTTCGGCTCGGCGCTGGGCACCGAAACCGGCGGCAATGCGTCGAGCACCGCGGTGCGCGCGCTCATCAAGCAGTTCGTGGGCTCCGAGAGCATCAAGAAGCCGCTGTCGGACAGCCAGATCTCCGAGATGCTGAAAGAGCAGGGCATCGAATGCGCGCGCCGCACGGTGGCCAAGTACCGCGAGGCGCTGCGCATCGCGCCCGCGAACCTGCGCAAAGCCCTGTAGAAAGAAAGCCGCCGATGACCCGCCCCCGCTGTCGGGCTGTGGGCATTGGGTCTTCGCCGTCGGGGGCAGGGCTGGCGCCGCAGGCCGTGCCGGCCCCGCCTGTGCCCCTCAGGCCTGTTCCTGCCGGGCTCGCAGCAGAACGCCGCGCAGCTCCTGCGGCTGCACCGGCTTGCGCAGCGCGTGCCAGCCGCGCTCCGCCGCGAGCCGCTGGGTGGCCTCGTTGATGTCGGCCGAAATGAGTGCGATGGTCAGCGAGGGCTTCTGCCGTTGCAGCCGCTCGGCCAGCGCGATGCCGTCCAGCGCACCCGGCAGCCGGATGTCGCACAGCGCGGCATCCAGCGCCCGCAGGTCGGCCAGCGCGAGCGCTTCGGCGGCGCTGGCGTAGACGCGGGGCTCCACGCCCCATTGCCGCAGCAGCGCGAACAGGCTGTCGGCGACCACCGCGTTGTCTTCCACCACCAGCACCGCGAGCCCGGGGTGCAGGGCGGCGGCGGTGTCCGGGTCGCCCTGCAAAGCGGGCGCGTGCACGGGCGCCTCCGTTGCCGCTGCGGCGCCTGAAGCCGCGGGCAGCTCGAAGCTGAACACCGAGCCCCGTCCCGGCGCCGAGCGCAGCGACACCTGGATGCCCAGCTGCGCCGCCAGCCGCCGCACGATCGCCAGGCCCAGCCCGTGGCCGTGCTGCAGGTTGCGCTCGGTGTTGCCGATCTGCTCGAAGTCGTTGAACACGCGCTCCTGCGATTCGGCCGCGATGCCGATGCCGCTGTCGCGCACCTCGACGCGCCAGGCCCGGTCGCCGGTGCCGCGTCGCCGCGCGCGCACCGCCAGCAGCACGCGGCCGCGCGGCGTGAACTTGACCGCGTTGTCCACCAGATTGGCCAGCACGCGGCGCAGCGACACCGCATCGCTGCATGCGACGGCGTCGGCCGGGCAGCGCACCATCACGCGGCCGTTGCCGGCCTGGCGTGCCAGGTCGTGCAGCATCGGTGCCAGCGCCAGGGGCGCGTGCCGCAGCGGATCGACGGCGGCCTCGATGCGCCCGATTTCGAGCAGCTGGTTGGTCAGGCCCTCCAGCGCGTGCTGCGCGCGTGCGAGCGAGGCCACGGTGTGCTGCACGGCGGCCATGTCGGCCCCGCCGTCCAGTTGCTGGCGCAGCACCTCGGCCTGCAGGCCGATGGCCATCACCGGCTGGCGCAGGTCGTGGTTGGCGGCCGAGAAAAAGCGCAGCCGCTCCGCCTGCGCCTGCTCCAGCGCGCGCAGGCCGGCGAGCGCCTGCTCGCGCAGCGTGCGCTCGTTCAGGCGCAGGCCGATGTTCTCTTCGAGCTGGCGCGAGCGCTCGGCCACCAGCTTCCACATCATCGCGGTCAGCCCGATGCCGATCACCGACACCGCCATCATCACTGGCGCGCCCAGCACCAGGCCGGTCACGATCACCGGCGCCAGCAAGAGCGTGATCGCCAGCTGCGTGGCCGGCGTGTAGAACGACACCGAGAACGCCGACGACAGCGTCATGCCCATCAGCATCAGCCCGAGCAGCAGTTGCTGGTCGGGCTGCGCGGGATTGAACAGCAACACGCCGGCCAGGCCGTGCGCCAGCTCCCAGACGCCGGTGCGCAGTGTGTGGATGCGCTGCGTGCGGCGCAGGCTGTCGGGCGTGAAGGGCTCGGGCACGCGCTGCGGAAAAAACCCGCGCATCACGGTCACGCCGGTGATGAGCGCGATCCACACCAGCGCGCGCGTCAGCGAGAACTGCCAGGCGAACAGGGCCGCGACGCCGCAATTGAGCAGGTACTGCACCAGCAGCACCGGGCCGATGGGCCGGATCGACAGCCGAAGCACCTCGCATTGAATGGCGAAGCGGTCGCTGCCGGATGCGGGTGGGGCGTCCGCGGCGGCCTGGGCGAGCCGGGAAGCCTGGGGAGGAGGGGTGGGAGTCATCGGCGAATCGACTATATAGAGGAAGCGCTGTGACGCGGCGACAATGGAGGCCCCTGGATCGGGCTTCCCGATGGTCAACTTTCCGTGAACGATCTCTCCTTTTTCCTGCCTTGCGCCGCCGGCGTCGAGGAATTCCTCGCCCAAGAGGTGCATGCCCTCACAGGCCGCGCCGGACAAGACCTGCTCACGCTGCGCGGCGGCGTGCGGGTGCGCGCCGACTGGCGCGACGCCCTCAAGCTCAACCTGCACAGCCGGCTCGCGCAGCGGGTACTGGTCGAGCTGGCCCATGCGCCCTACCGCAGCGAGAACGACCTCTACACCATCGCGAGCGGCGTGGCCTGGGAGATCTGGTTCACGCCCAAGCAGACCTTCAAGATCGAGACCACCGCCCAGCACAGCCCGCTGCAGAGCCTGAACTTCGCCACCCTGCGCATCAAGGACGCCATTGCCGACCGCTTCCGCGCCAAGGCCAACGGCGTGCGCCCCAGCATCGAGACCCAGTGGCCCGACACCCGCGTGTTCGCCCACCTCACCACCGACAGCTGCACGCTCTACATCGACACCTCGGGCGAGCCGCTGTTCAAGCGCGGCTGGCGCCAGGACAAGGGCGATGCGCCCCTGAAGGAAACCCTGGCCGCCGCCATGCTGGCCGCCAGCGGCTGGTGGAACCCCGAGACCGGCACCGTGTCGGAGCAGCCGCTCTACGACCCCTGCTGCGGCAGCGGCACCATCGCCATCGAGGCGGCGCAGATTGCGCGGGGCATCGCGGCGGGGTCGCTCAGGCGCTTCGGCTTCGAGAAGCTGCTGCCGTACCAGGCGCATGTGTGGGACGCGATCAAGAAGGAATCGGCATCCGCCGTGAAAGAAGCGGGCGCGGTCGCGATCTTCGGGTCGGACGTCTCGCACCGCATGGTCGACTTCTCCGAGCGCAACGCCGAACGCGCGGGCGTGGCCGATGCCATCGAGTTCCGCGGCGGCGATGCATTGCAGCGCATGCCGCCGGCCGAAGGTGGGGTGATCATGCTCAATCCGCCCTATGGCGAACGGATCGAGGTCGGCGGTGTCGCGCGCTCCGGCGCTCGCGAGGCCGCGCAGACCTCCGGCGGCGCGGAAGGCGGCGACCAGGGCGACGGCGGCGAGTTCTTTCCGCAGCTGGCCACCCACTGGAAGAAGAACTACGCCGGCTGGACAGCCTGGGTGCTCACGCCCGACCTGAAGCTGCCCAAGCAGATGCGCCTGAAGGAATCGCGCCGCGTGCCGATGTGGAACGGGCCCATCGAGTGCCGCCTGTTCCGCTTCGACATGGTCGCGGGCTCCGCGCGCAAATAAGGTCCTTCGCACTTCACGCTGCCGCGCTGCCCTGCGGCGCGAGTTCCGGGTGCACGCCGCGGCATGGTGCACCATCGGCGGTCCTCTTCATGCCGCGGCCATGACCCTTCCTGAATCCGGACTCGTCGTCATCGACACCAACATCGCGCTCGACCTCCTGGTCTTCGAAGACCCGGCCTGGGTGCCGCTGCGCGCGATGCTTGCCGCGGGCGAGTTGCGTTGGCTGGCGACCGATGCAATGCGCGTCGAACTCGCGCGCGTGCTGGGCTATCCGCTCATCGCCAGGCGCATGGTCCAGCGGCAACTGACGGTCTGCGAAGTGCTCGCCGACTTCGATGCGCGGGTGCGGATGGTGCCAGGCACACCGCCGCGCGCGCCCTGCGTTTGCAGCGACCCCGACGACCAGGTCTTCATCGATCTCGCGGTGCAGCATCGTGCGCTGCTGTTGAGCAAAGACAACGCGGTGCTGGCAATGCGCAAACGTTTGGCATTGCAAGGCGTGACGGTGCGCGCTGCGCTCACCGCCGCTTGAGCAGACACCGACGTACGAAAAATGCTTACTTTGCGAAGGCGTCATTGCGCCTTCTAGACAAGCGCACCCGTCGCATCTAATGCGACTGCATTCTTCATAGGAAGCGGGGTGAAAGCCGGCTGTCTAGACAACGCTGGCACTTGTCTGTGCGGCTGTTTCTTGCGGTTGCCGTGAGCGCATACGGTCGGTCATCGACCGCATAGGGTCTGGCAATTGCATGCGCCAGCCAATATCTTCCGCGTCGCGAACCCCGGCCCCTGCACCGTCGCCAGACCGTGTGCCACAGGGCCTGTTCCAGCCCGAAGCCCGCCGCTTGATTGCCACGTCGTGCGCATGCCCTGCCCCCGGCGTGCGTTCCCTGCCATCCACACGAAGAGCCATGCCGAGTCCCATGTTCAGATCGCCGCGCCAACTGTTGCCCGAACTCGAGGTCGAACGCAGCCGCTCGGCCGAACTGGGCTATGAACCCTCGACCGACGTGGGTCTGGTGCGCTGCCTGGGACATGGTTTTCCGACACCGCTCGCGCGCTGGCATTGCCACGAGGAGTACGAGCTGCACCTGATCGTGGCGACCTCGGGCCATGCCTTCGTGGGCGACTGGATCGGCTCGTTCGAGCCGGGGCACCTGGTGCTGTGCGGCCCCAAGCTGCCGCACAACTGGATATCGACGGACCTGCCGCCCGAGGGCGTGCCCGAGCGCGACCTGGTGATCCAGTTCCTGCACGACCCGATCTTCGAGGCCGCCCAGCGCATTCCGGAGCTGCAGGAAGCGGTGCGCATGCTCGAGCGTGCGCGCTACGGCATCGAGTTCTTCGGCATGGCGGCCGGCGCGGAGGCGCATTGGCGCCGTGTGAAAGAGGCGCGCGGGCTCAAGCGCTTCAGCCTCTTTTGCGACTTCCTTGCCGACCTCGCGCTGTGCACCGACTACCGCCTGCTCTCGGGCATGCAGACCGACGGCGACCATGGCATCGAGGCCATCAACGACGTGGTGACGCGCATCGCCAACGACCCCGCCAAGGATGTGAGCGCGGCCGACATCGCGGCCGAGCTCGGCATGAACGCGGGCCGCTTCAGCCGCCTGTTCAAGCGTGCCACCGGCCACAGCTTCTTGAGCTATGTGAACCAGGTGCGGGTGAACAAGGCCTGCCTGTTGCTGATGCAGAGCGAGCGCTACGTCACCTCGATCTGCTACGAGGTCGGCTTCAACAACGTCTCCAACTTCAACCGCCAGTTCCTGGAGATCAAGGGCGTGACGCCGACCGAATTCCGCCGGCAGAGCCAGTTGCGCTTCGAAGGCTCCGGCAGCATGGAGAACTAAAGAACTCGCGCGGTTCGGGAATGTTTTTGGAAAGTTAATTTGTATCGGGATTCGCAAAAAGTGTATCGAACAGGCGGCGCAAGCGTCCCTACGATCCGGCTGTCCTTTCAGCCACCTTTCAGGAACCTTTCCCATGCAAACACATCGTCTGACCCAGCTGAGCCAACGTATTGCCGCGACCCTCAAGATCCGCGGCCAGGGCATGACCGAGTACCTCGTGATCCTCGGCCTGATCGCCATTGCAGCGATCGCCGTGTTCAGCTTCTTCGGCCAGACCATGCGCAACCAGGTTGCCGGCATGGCGCAGGAAGTGGGCGGCAAGACCGGCAGCGCCGAAGTCACCAACGCGCAGACCGCCGCGGGCAAGGCCTCCACCAACGCGCAGGTCAACATGAACATGAGCACCTACACCAAGGGCGGCGCGGACGGCGCGAAGTAAGCCGCGCGGACATCGTCAGGGCCTGAACTGCATCGCCCGATGCCTCCGGCAGCCGCTTCGCTCCCGCCGGCAGCCACCGGCACGTCCGCGCGCCGGCGCCAGTCGGGCCAGGCGATCGTGTACCTGGTGGCGATGCTGCCGATCATCTTCCTGAGCGTGCTGGTGGTCTACAACACGGCCACCGCCACGCGCGAGAAGATGAAGCTGCAGAACACGGCCGATGCCGCCACCTACAGCGCCAGCGTGCTCACGGCACGCAGCCTGAACTACCTGGCCTACACCAACCGCGCGATGGCCGCCAACGAGGCGAGCATCGCCACGCTGGCGAGCGTGCAGACCTCGATGGCCATGCTCATCACGAGCGCGGCCAACATCCAGGAAGGCCTGGTAGTCGCCGAGGGCCTGAAGGGCGCGCGCAACCTGGAGAAGGCCCGCCTGCCGGTCGTGGGGCCGTTCTTCCTGCTCGCCTGGTTCAACAACGTCCTGCGTGCACAGCGCCTGCAACGCACCGCCGACCGCATCGCGAGCTTCGTCGAACCCTCGGCCAAGCCGCTGCAGATCGGGGTCGATATGCTGCGCGTGCTCAACCAGGGCATTTCCGCCAGCCAGGTCGCGATGCTCCTGGGCACCACGGCGCAGCTGCCGCAGCTGGTGAAGGACGTGCTCAATGCCAACGACCCCGACGCCTCGGTGCCGCCGGGGGAAACCGCGATCTTCGTGACCAAGTTCGTGGCCGACGTGGGGCTCTATCTCAAGAGCTATCACCAGTCGGGCAGCGTCGCTTTCAACGACGAAGAGTTCAACGAGGTGCTGCGCTTCGCGCATGCCGCGCAGGCCACGCGCGACGACTGGACCAAGAACCGCCGCTTCCTGCCCGACATCGGCAACTGGATCGCCACGGGCCTGTCGGGTGCCATGCAGGGCATGATTTCCGGCAGCCCGAACGCGCCGCCGGGCTTCGGCGACGTCACCGGCGACATGATGGGCGGGCTGCTCGAGTGGAAGGGCGGCACGGAGATCGTCGCCACCGAAGGCCTCATCGGCGACGAGACCGGCCGCATCCGCTGGCAGTCGGCCGACTCGATCGAGATCAAGCTGCCCCTGGGTGTGCTCTACACCGACATCTTCGGGCTCGGCGACACCTTTCGCGGCCGCTTCGGCCTGGGCGCCGGCGCCGCCGCCGCCGGCGGTCCCAACTACCGAAGCAGCTGGGAGGGCCAGCGCCTGACCCTGCGCACCTACAGCCGCGAAGGCCGCACCTACGGCGGCCTGAACCGCGAGGTGGGCGACACCGCCTACATGGAGCGCGGCTCCTTCGACAACGCATCCCGCGACCGCGACGGCGGCCTCCTGCTGGGGACCTGGCCGGTGCTGGTGTTCAACGCCAAGCTGCACTACAGCCCGCGCACCGACATCGGCACCAACCTCACCAAGAACTGGGCGATGCCGCGCTTCGTCGACATCAAGGACCATCCGCCGATGGTGGCCAACGAGTCGGACAACTGGCTCGCGGAAAACGGCTTCAAGGGCGCCAACCCGCTCAAGTGGGGCAAGAACACCGACAAGGGCCCGGCCTTCACGCTCGTCGTTCAAAAGGGCGGCGACAAGGTGCGCACGGGCGAGGTCGCGGGCTTCGGCAACTCGGCGGCCGACGGCAAGGCGGGCCTTCGCGACAACTTCCAGGGCCGCGAGATCAAGGCGGTGTCGACCTCGCAGATCTACTTCCGCCGGCCGCAGGACCGCTGGGCGCGCCGCGACAACGCGGTGTCCGACCCTTCGACGGTCGGCAAGTACAACGTGGGTTTTGCGGGCGGCTACATCGAGCACCGCAGCCTGTTCAGCCCCTACTGGCATGTGCACAACGTGGAGCCCTCGCTGTGGGCGCGCGCGATTGCCATGGGCGGTGCGGCCGTCGGCGGCTCGGCCGACGAAGACAACGGAAACTGACGATGACGCTTGCGCACCGCCGACCCCGGGGCCACGCCATGGTCGAGACCCTGCTCATCATCAGCTTCGCGGCCGTCACGCTGGCCGCGATTCCGGCCATTGCCGAGTACGGCACCAAGCGCATGCAGACCGTGGCCGCCGCCAAGCTGGTGGCATGGCAACGCACCGTGTGGATGCCCGAGGCGCACGGCATCACCGCCGAGGAAGCCAAGGGCGCGCTGGGCGCGGTCAAGAAGACCGATGCCGAGGTCACGCGCGACCTTCGCCGCCACATCTTTCGCGACCGCACGGCACCCGGCATCTCCATCCACGCGGCGGACATCGCCGAGTTCGAGCCGATGGTGCCGGCCATCGATTACCGCACCACGGCCGTCACCGCATCGAGCACGGCCGCGCCCATGCCGTCGCTGCTCAATGCCAGCGACGTGGTGTTCGACGGCATCCGGGTGGCGCAGGCCGCGCTGGGGGGCAACGCGGTCACGGGGGCGCTGGGCAAGTTCCAGTTCGTGAGCAGCGGCTACCTGCGCCACGAGGTGAAGGTGAGCCAGACCAACACCAAGTTCGCGCTGGTGCCCGCGCTGGACATGAGCGAGCAGGTCACCATGCTCACCGAAGCCTGGAACGCCGGCGGCACGAACCGCGAAGAAACCAAGATCCAGGGCCTGGTGCCGCTGAAGCTCCTGGACAGCGTTTTCTACCAGCAGCTGCGCGGCGGCATGCACCAGACGGCCTACCAGATCAAGCAGATCTATCCGGCCTTCGACATGAACAACCTCACCATGGGCTTCACGCCCGGCGATGCGCTGGAGAAGACGCCGCTGGACCGCTTCGAGCGCATTCCGCCCGGCGCGACCGGCGAGACCGGGGGCGACGGCGCCGCCAACGGCGGCAGCGTCAAGGACCATTTCCGCTACTACCGGGCCTTTCCGCCGACGCCCGTGGTCAACACGCTGCCCTGATGACCGCCGTGTCCATGCCCTTCCTGCGCTGCATGCTTGCCGCGGTGTGGCTGGCCCTGTGCCAGGCCGCGCTGGCCGCCGGCGCGCCGCAGCGCGACTGGCCCGCGATTCCCTGGCCGTCGGGCGCCAAGACCTTCTGGATCGCGCAATACATCGAGCAGAACACCATCCCCATGCAGATCCGCGGCATCGAGTCCGACGAGTCGGTGGAGGCGGTCTCCCGTTACTACGAGAAGTGGCTGGCCGACAAGGTCGGCTACGGCGTGAGCACCGTCGGCCCGATGCGCGTGCTCGGCGCGCGGATGGGCGTGTACCAGGTCACGGTGCAACTGCGCGCGCAGGCCGGCGGCACCGTGGGGCGCCTGGTGGCCGCGGTGATCTACGACGAAGCCGGCAGCGAGCAGCGCAATGAAGAACGCATGCAGCGCATCGGCAAGGGCTTTCCGCGGCCGGCCGGCTCGCAGGTGATCTCGGACACGCTCTCCTTCGACGATGGCCAGCGCAACCGCACCATCGTCGTCACCAACGGCGTGAGCGTGGAGACCAATGCGCTCTACCTGCGCGAACAGATGATCCGCCTGGGCTGGACGCTGCTGCAGGACCGCACCGTCGAGGGCGGCCTGCGCTCGGCGCTGGTGTTCCGCCGCAACAGCGAAGAGATGGTGGTGACCATCACCCGGCGCGACGACGGCTACTTCATCGTCGCCAGCCAGACCTCTCCGGAGTAGCGGCCACTTCCCATGCGTCCCCGCCACCGCCGCCTTCGTTCTTCTCCCCGCGCCCAGCGCGGGCAGGTCATCACCGAATACGTGATCGTCGCCGGCATCCTCGCCGTGATGCTCTTCGCCACCTTTCCGGGCGCCGACCGCTCCGTGGTCGATCTGCTCATCAAGGCTTTCCGCGACGCCTGGTCGACCTATTCGTACACCCTTTCCTATCCTTTGTAGCCAGGCATGAAATCATCTCCGGGACTTCTGAAGTTCAAGCAAAGCGTCAAGCGGCTGTCGCCGCTGATCGGCGCCCTCATGCTGGGCCTGCTGGCCGCAGGCCTGGGCTGGTATTACCTCAGGGCCAGCGAGCGCGAAATCGCCGCCAGCCTGGAGAAGGACGCCGACAGCCAGCGCCGCGACGTGGTCGTGGCGCGCCAGGCGCTGGGCGACGGCACCACGGTGCTGCCCGGCATGGTGGCCAAGCGCTCGGTGCCCAACGAGTACGTGCACAACGATGCGCTCACGCCCGAAACCTTCGCGCAGTTCGCGGGCCGCCAGCTCACCGTGCCGGTGGCCGCGGGCAAGCCGCTGCTGGCCTCGTTCTTCTCCACGCCGCGCAAGGTGTTTGCGCAGGAGATCGAGCAGGGCGTGCGCGCCATCACCATTCCGGTGGACGAAATCAGCTCCATCTCGGGCATGCTGCGCGCCGGCGACCGCATCGACTTCATGTACGTGGTGGAGAAGACCGCGGCCAACGATCCCTCGGTGGTGATCCCGCTGCTGCAGGACGTGGAGGTGCGCGCCACCGGGCAGATCACCTCGGAGCAGTTCGCCTCGATGCGCAAGCGCGCCGATGTCTCGGCCGACACCGACCCCTACGCGCAGCAGCGCTATTCCACCGTGACCGTGGCGATCCAGCCGCAGGATGCGCAGAAGCTCATCCTGGCGCAGCGCCTGGGCAAGATCATTGCCACGCTGCGCAACCCCGACGACCGCGCCACCATGACCAGCGGCGTCGATGCGGTCGACCTGGACGCCATCGTGGCCGGCTTCAGGCCGCAGCGCGCGCGGCCGATGTCGGTGGCCAGCGGGCCCTCGCGGCCCGGCGTGGAATACATCGTCGGCGGCAGCGGCAACCGCAGCAGCATGGGCCTTGCCGGCCTGGGCGCCGCGCTGCCGCCCGGCGACGCATTGCCGCGCTGAAGAGTTTCATCGCCCCGACTGTCCCCGACCGCCGCCTCGAAGGGCGCACCCGTTTTACTGATCTCCAGAAAAGTTCGATGAACCTCCAGCGATGCACCTTGGCAGCGACGGCGCTGTGTCTTGTTTTCCATGCGCAGGCGCAGGGGCCCTATCCCGGCGCGCCGGCATTGCCCACCATGCCCGCGATGCCTCCGCTGCCCCTTGGCACGGTGGCGCCCGCGCCCTCGGCGCTGCCCGCCGCAGGCGCATCGGGCTCCGGCGGCGGCGGCGAACGCTCGCCGGGCATCCGCCGGCCCGCGCCGCCGCCGCCGCAGGCCTCCATCACCGAGGGCGAATTGCAGCGCATCGCCGCGCGCGCCACCGTGCTGCAGCGGCTGCCGGACACGCTCACGCTCTATGTCGGGCAGATGGTGCTGGTCAGGATGCCGGGCGTGACCCGCGTGGCGGTGGGCAGCGGCAAGGTGCTGGAGGCCCGCGTGCTCGACGGCGCCAACATGCTCATCACCGCGCAGGATGCCGGCGACAGCACGCTGCATGTCTGGGACAACAAGGGCACCGTGCGCAAGCTCAAGGTGCGCGTGAACGTGATCGACCTGGACCGCATTGCCGACGAGCTGCGCGAGATCACGCACGGCATCTCGGGCGTGAACATCCGCCGCATCGGCGAACGCATCATCATGGACGGCAACAGCCTGGACCCGGCCGCGGTCGAGCGCCTGAACACCGTGGCCCAGCTCTATGCGCCCGCGGTGGTGTCGCTGGCCACGGCCGACCGCATCCGCGTGGACCGCATGGTCGACATCCAGGTGCGCATCGTGGAGTTCAGCAAGACGGCGCTGGACGACCTGGGCGTGCGCTGGCAGACCGGCGGCGACGGCTTCAACTTCGGGCTGTTCTCGGACATCGCCTCCAGCGGCAGCTACCGCATCCTGCCCGACGGCTCGGCGTTCAACGGCTCCAACACCGCCAACCTGCTGAGCCAGAACCGCCGCACGCCCGAGGCCTACTTCGGCATCGGCCTGAGCCTGACCTCGCGCATCAACCTGCTGGTGCAGCGCGGCAACGCCTTCCTGCTCGCTTCGCCCAACCTCTCCACGCGCAGCGGCGGCGAGGCCAAGTTCCTGGCCGGCGGCGAGATTCCGCTGCCTGCGCTCAGCACGCAGGGCGCGGGCTCGGTGGAGTTCAAGCCCTACGGCGTGCGGCTGAACATCAAGCCCATCGCCGACGGCGAGGGCAACGTGTCGGGCAGCATCCTCACCGAGGTGAGCAGCATCGACCGCAGCGTGGCGGTGCAGGGCATTCCGGGCCTGCTGATCCGTCGCACCGACACCGAGTTCAATGTGAAGGCCGGCGAAACCATCGTGCTGTCGGGCCTGCTGAGCCGCGAGTCCACGCGCTCCAGCGACGGCGTGCCGGGCCTGCGCAAGGCGCCGGTGATCGGCCGCGCCTTCCGCGCCGACAACGACACCGACAAGGAACAGGAAGTGGTGGTGTTCATCACGCCGCGCGTGGTCGACCCGGCCTGGAGCCAGCCGCGCATCGAGCGCGCGCGCCAGCTGGAGGAAGACGTGGGCCGCAACTTCGGCACGCTGACCGAGGACAAGTCCGACCCGGGCGGCACGCGCCGGCCGCCCGCCGCCGCCGACATCGGCGGCATCCCGGCCGGCACGCCCGGCCAGCCCGTCGCTCCCTGATCGCCGCCATGCACAAGGTCTTCGTCAATTCTCCGCAGCAGGGCGTGCGCGAGGTCCCCATCGACGTCGCGGAACTGCAGGTCGGCAAGGACAGCACCAGCCACATCGTGCTCTCGGGCTGGAACGTGGCCAAGGTGCACGCCCAGTTCGTGCTGCACGACGAAGAGGTGTTCGTGCAGGACCTGGGCAGCCTCTTCGGCACCTGGGTGGACGGCAACCGCGTCACGCGCTTCGGCCCGATGAAGGGCGGCGAAGAAATCATCATCGGCGGCCACACGCTGGTGGTGTCGCTGGACACCGCGCTCAAGCCCGCGGGCACGGACCCGCAGGACGCAGCCGATGCCGCGCAGATGGCCGAGACATCGCTGGCCATCGAAGACCCGCTCCTGCAATGGCGCCGCTCGCTGCACCGCACGCTGCTGCAGCAGCTGGACAACCGCCGCATCGACACCGCGCAGATGAAGGATGAGGAGCTGCGCTCCAACATCCGCGCGTTGATCGCCGAGATCATCCGCGACACGCGCGAACTGCCGCCCGAGCTGGACCGCGCCCTGCTGAGCCAGCAGCTGCTCGACGAAGCCATCGGCCTCGGGCCGCTCGAGGTGCTGTTGAAAGACGAGAGCGTGACCGAAGTGATGGTCAACCGCTTCGACGAGATCTGGATCGAGCGCGCGGGCCGGCTGGAGCGCACCAACGTCGCCTTCACCAGCAACATCGCGGTGCTGGGTGCCATCGAGCGCATCGTGACGCCGCTGGGCCGGCGCATCGACGAGAGCTCGCCGATGGTGGATGCGCGCCTGAAAGACGGCTCGCGCGTGAACGCGATCATTCCGCCGCTCGCGCTGCGCGGTCCCAGCGTCACGATCCGGAAGTTTCCGAAGAACCGCATGGGCCACGAGGGGATGATCCGCACCGGTTCCATCACCGCGCCGATGGTGGAGTTCATGCGCATCGCGGTCGAGGAAAAGCTCAACATCATCGTCTCGGGCGGCACCGGCACCGGCAAGACGACCTTGCTGAACATGGTGTCGAACTTCATTCCGCCCAACGAGCGCATCGTGACCATCGAGGACGCGGCCGAACTCTCGCTGGGCCAGCCCAACCTGGTGTCGCTGGAATCCCGCCCCGCCAACATCGAAGGCAAGGGCGCCATCGCGATTCGCGACCTGGTGCGCAACTCGCTGCGGATGCGGCCCGACCGCATCGTGGTGGGCGAGTGCCGCGGCGGCGAGGCGCTGGACATGCTGCAAGCCATGAACACCGGCCACGACGGCTCGCTGACCACGCTGCACAGCAACTCTCCGCGCGATGCGATGTCGCGGCTGGAAGTGCTGGTGACCATGGCCGGCATGAACATTCCGGTGGCCGCGATCCGCGAGCAGATTGCCTCGGCGGTGGACCTGATCGTGCAGCTCACCCGCTTTCCGTGCGGCAGCCGCAAGGTCACGCAGATCACCGAGATCACCGGCTTTGCCGACGGCATGATCCAGATGCAGGACGTGTACGCCTTCCGCAAGACCGGCGTGGACGACAGCTTCAAGACCGTGGGCCACTTCACAGCCGCGGGCACCGTGCCCGAGTTCTTCACGCGCCTGCAGGAGCACGGCCTGAAGCTCGACCTGGAATACCTCTTCGGGGAGACCGTGCCATGAAGGGAATGATCTTGCTGGCCTCCGTGCTGTGCGGCATGGGCTTCATCACGCTGTGCGGCTACCTGCTGTTGCAGCGCTCGCCCGAGCTGGTCGGCAAGATGATGAGCAAGCTGCAGGCAAGCGGCCGCCGCACGCTCAACCTGTCGGAGTTCCAGGCGCAGCACGCGGTGGCCTTCGCTTCGGGCCATGCCTTCCTGGTGGCGCTGTGCGGCGCCATCGGCTGGCTCATCTCGGGCAACCTGATCGGCGGCGTGGTGGCGGCGGTGGTGCTGTACCTGTTGCCCGCGCGCTGGTTTGCATGGCAGCGCAAGAAGCGCAGGCAGCAGATCGAATCGGAGCTGCCCGATGCGCTGCTCTTCATTGCGAGCGCGTTGCGCGCGGGCAGTGCGCTGTCGGTGGCCATCCAGGTGCTGGTGCGCGACCAGGTGGGTCCGCTGGGCCAGGAGTTCGGCCTGGTGCTCAAGGAGCAGCGCCTGGGCGTGAGCTTCGACGACGCCATCCAGAAGATGTCGCAGCGCCTGGGCATTCCCGACTTCGTGCTGGTGGTGGTGGCGCTCCGAGTGTCCAAGGAAGTGGGTGGCAACCTGTCGGAGCCGCTGCAGGTGCTGGCCGAGACGCTGCGGCGCAAGGCCATCCTCGAAGGCCGCATCAAGGCGCTGACGGCGCAGGGCCGCATCCAGGGGCTTGTGATGACGCTCTTTCCGCTGCTGCTGATGGGCGTGCTCTACCTGATGCAACCCACCATGGGCCTGCTGTTCTCCACCACCATCGGCTGGATCGTGCTGAGCGTGATCGCCATCATGCTGCTGCTGGGCTACGCCATGATCCGCAAGATCGTGGCTATCGACATCTGAGGCCGCCATGCGCTCGCTGATCCTCCTGGCCATCATCTTCCTGTGCGCAACCACGGGCGTGATCCTGCTGCTGTACATCATCTCGCTGATCCGCAAGGCCAGGCCTTCGGAGCGCACCCACATGGACCCGCTGCCACCCACGCTGCGGCTCATCTGGCCGGTGGTGAACATCCTGCAGTTCCATGTGTCGGAGATCGCGCCCACGTCGATGCTGGTCAAGCGCAAGCGCCAGCTGCAGCTGGCGGGCCTGGAGTTCGTGCTCAAGGCCGAAGAGTTCATTGCGGTGCAGTGCGTGTCCATGCTCATCGTGGCCGCGCTGGGCCTTTGGACTGCGGGCCTCCTCGATGCGATGGCCGCCACCAAGGTGTGGGTCACGCTCGCGTCCTGCGTGGTGGGGTGGTACTACCCGGTCATGTGGATGCGCGACCGGCGCAAGAAGCGCGAGAAGGACATCCTTCGCACGCTGCCGGGCTACCTGGACATGATCACGCTGTGCTGCCAGGCGGGCCTGAGCCTCACGGGCGCGATCGCGCAGGCGGTGCAGAAGGGCCCTGGGGGCGCGCTGGGCCAGGAGTTCGACCGCATGATGCGCGAGATGCGCACCGGCGCGAGCCGCATGGACGCGCTCAACGCGCTGGCCGACCGCCTGGACAACAAGCACATCAAGAGCCTGGTGTCCAACCTGACGCAGGCCGAGTCGCTGGGCGCGAGCCTGGCCGACACGCTCTCGGCCATTTCGGACCAGCGCCGCACCGAGCGCTTCCAGATGGCCGAGAAGCTCGCCATGGAAGCGCCCGTGAAGATGATCGGGCCGTTGGTGATCTTCATCTTTCCGGTGACCTTCATCATCATCTTCTTCCCGCTGGTGATGCAGTTCCTCGAAACCCAGAACCACTGAACCCGCCTCATGCGCATCGTCTCTCTACGGTCCCTCCATGCCCAGCCCTTCGGTCCCGTGCGCGTGGCCGAGCGCGGCTGGGACCGCACGCGCGGGCTGCTCGGCCGGCCGCGGCTGGCGGCGAGCGAGGGGCTTCTGATCATGCGTTGCCGCTCGGTGCACACGGTGGGCATGCGCTATCCGATCGACGTGGTCTTCCTCGACCGGCACGGCGGCATCGCGCGCGTGGTCGAGAGCCTGCGGCCGATGCGCATGGCCATGTGCCTGGGCGCGGCCCATGCGCTCGAACTGGCCGCGGGCCAGGCGAAGCGGCTGGCGCTGCGCCCGGGGTCGAGGTTGTCGGGCTGGTAAACACACTCAGGAGAACAAGGCCATGCATTCCACGCTTGAACGGAACCCGCAACGCCGCCCCGCGAAAGTGCCGCGTGCGCGGCGCGGGCAGCGGGCGCAGGGCGGCGCCTCCATGACCGAGACGATGATCGCGCTGCCGGTGCTGATTCTTTTCGTGATGTGCGTGGTGCAGTTCGGCCTCATCTACCGCGCGCGCCTCACGCTGGAGTACGCCGCGCACGAGGCCGCGCGCGCGGGCTCGCTGAACAACGGCATGCCGCTGCCCTTCATCTTTCGCATCGGCAACTCGACCACGCCGGGGCTGAGCACGCTCAACAGCGCCGCGCTGGAGCTCACCACCAACGCGCTCACGCGCGGCAGCGTGTGGCAGGGCCTGGTGAAAGGCATGATGCCGCTGAACGTGCGGGACGCCAGCGTGGGCGGCATGTTCAGGGGCTGGATCGACACCAACACCGACATGATCGAGTCGGCCTGCATCGAGTACCTGAACCCCACGCAGACCTCCTTCGTCGACTGGGCCTTCATCGAGAACTTCGGCGAGAACCGCTGGATCGTGCAGATCCCCAACGACACCATGCGCTACCGCAAGCCGCTGCCCTACGACTTCAAGGCCAAGGCCATGAGCACCACCGCGGGCATCAACGACCCGACGCCGCCCGATGCGGAACTGCGCGGCAATGTGTCCAACAAGACGCTGGGCGAAGCCAGCGTGCTGCACCTGCGGGTGCACTATGGCTACCGGCTGGGCATTCCGGTGGCCAACAAGATCATCCTGACCGCGCTCAAGGGCTACCAGTTCGCGGGCGAGGCGTGGTTCAAGCTGCTGTCGGTGGACGGTGCCACCGCGCCGGGCACCGACTTCCGGCTGAACCAGCTGGACGCCTACTACATCGCCAACGGCAAGATCCCGCTGGCCGCCGACGGCGTGGCGGGCATGGAGTCGCCGATGTTCTGGCATCCTTTCTATTCCTTCGGGCCCAAGAGCGACCGCAGCATCGACCTGCAGTGGGACCCGGCGTGGAGCAACAACATCGGCATCAACGTGCTGGAGAAGCCGCAGGACGCCATGACCAACATCTTCGCCTTCGTGCGCAACAACAGCACCGAGTGGGCTTCGCAGCTGACGGCCCGCGGCATCGACGCGCTGGCCGACAAGGTGGGCGACGGCAACTCCTTCTGCCCCGCCATCTGGGACGCCTCCGTGAAAGGGCAACTGGACAAGGTGCCCAACCCCGGCAGCCCGCCCTGATGCGCAAGGCTTCGAATGGCGCGGGCGCGCTGGTGCTTTGCGCATCGACGATCTTCGTCTCGGCCTTCCTGCTGTTCCTGGTGCAGCCGCTGATCGCCCGGCAGATATTGCCGTGGTTCGGCGGCTCGGCTGCGGTGTGGACGCTCTGCCTGGTGTTCTTCCAGGTGGTGCTGCTGCTCGGTTATTTCTATGCCGACTGGCTCTCGCGCCGGCCGCTGCGCCTGCAGGCCATCGTGCATGCGCTCCTGCTGTTCGCGGCTTGCGCGATGCTGCCGGTGATTCCCGATGCGGCGTGGAAGCCGACCGGGCAGGGCGATCCCTCGGCGGGCGTGCTCCTGGTACTGGCCGCCACCATCGGGCTGCCGTACCTCGCGGTGTGCACCACCGGGCCGCTGGTGCAGAGCTGGGTGACGCGGCTGCATGCGGGCGATGCGCCCCGGCAGGCCAAGGTCTACCGGTTGTTCGCGCTGTCGAACCTCGCGGCGCTGGCGGCGCTGGTGGTGTACCCCTTCGTGCTCGAGCCTGTGTTCGCGCTGCGCGCGCAGGCCATGGCATGGTCGGTGGGCTTCGGGCTGTTCGCCATGCTGGCCATCGTGTCGGTGGTGGCCGTGGGCAAGGCGCGGCCGGTGCGGGCGAGCGCCGAGGCGACCGCAGCATCGAGCGTTGCATCGGCCGCACCCGCGGCCCCGCTGCCGTGGTCCGACCAGCTGCTCTGGCTGGTGCTGGCCGCGCTCGGCACGGTCGCGCTGCTGTCCGTGTCGGCCTTCATCACGCAGGACATCGCCTCGGTGCCCATGCTGTGGATCGTGCCGCTCGCGCTGTACCTGCTGAGCTTTGTGCTGTGCTTCGACAGCGACCGCTGGTACCGGCGCTGGCTCTTCTGGCCCGCGGTGCTGCTGCTCACGCCGGTGATGGGCTGGTACCTGAACACGCCGCAGCGTTCGCTGCCGATTGCCGCTGCCATCGGCCTCTACTGCGCAGGGCTCTTTGCGATCTGCATGTTCGCCAACGGCGAGCTCGCGCGGGCGCGGCCGGGGCCCGAGCGCCTCACGCGCTTCTACCTGCTGCTGGCGCTGGGCGGCGCGGTGGGCGGCCTGTTCGCGGGCGTGTTCGCGCCGCACTTCTTCAACGGCTACTGGGAGCTGCCGGCGAGCCTGGCGGTGCCGGGGCTGCTCATGCTGTGGCTCACGCGGGCGCGCCAGCAGTGGGTGTGGCTCGTGTTCGCATTCGCCGTGGTGGTGGGGTTCGGCGCATTCCTGAAGATGGACGCGGTCGCGGTGTCGGTCAACGTGTTCTATGCATCGGTGACCGCGCTGGCCTGCTTTGCGACGGCCTATACCGCGTGGCGCGCACGTTCATGGGCGGCGGGCGCCGGGCTCTTCGGTGCGCTGGCATCGGTGGCGGTGGCCTGGCTCTCGATTTCCTATGTGCTCGAAACCGACAACCGCACGATGCTGCGCGTGCGCAACTTCTACGGCGCGCTGCGGGTGGAGCAGTTCGGCATTCCGGGTGGGCTGACCTCGTCGCGCCGGCTGATGCACGGCGTGATCTCGCACGGCGAGCAATTGCAGGGTGCGGTGCAGCGGCGCCTGCCCAGCACCTACTACGGGCCGGCCTCGGGCGGCGGCCTCGCGCTGCTCACCCACCGCCATGCGGCGCAGCGCGTGGGCGTGATCGGCCTGGGCGTGGGCACGCTCGCGGCCTATGGGCGCGCCGGCGACACGCACCGCTTCTACGAGATCAACCCGCGCGTGACCGAGGCGGCGCGCTCGCATTTCACCTACCTGGCCGATTCGGCCGCGACGGTCGAAGTCGCGCAGGGCGATGCGCGGCTGTTGATGCAGCAGGAGCTGGACGCGCACGGGTCGCAGCGCTTCGACGTGATCATGGTCGACGCCTTCTCGGGCGATGCGATTCCCATGCACCTGATGACGCGCGAGGCGCTCGCGCTCTACAGCCGGCACCTTGCGCCCACGGGCGTGATCGCCTTCCACATCAGCAACCGGCATCTCAAGCTCGCGCCGGTGGTCAAGCGCCTGGCCGAGGATGCGGGCATGCAGGCGGTGCGCGTCGAGTTCACGCCGGCGCCGGGCAATGCCACGCTCGAACATGCGTCGGAATACGTGCTGCTGACGCGCGACGCGCGCTTCCTGCAGGACCCGGTGATCCGCGAGCGCGGCGAGGCCATCGATGCGGGCGGCGTGGCGGTCTGGACCGACGACCACAGCAACCTGCTGGCCGCACTTCGATGGAGGGCCAAGCCCTGAGACGGCGAAGCGGCAGGCCGTGATCAGGCGGGCGCGGTGTCGTGCCAGCGCCCCAGCAGCCGCGCCACCGCGCGCACGCGCTGCGTGTCGCGGCCCCAGCGGCGGCTGGCCGGCAGCTTCTGGGCCCAGCGCATGCGCCGCGCCGCGTTGGCGATGCGCTCGCGCACCTCGCCGTTCACCGAGGCCAGCGCCGCATGCCAATGCTGGCCCGCGGCCTGCGGCGCGGCGGCCTCCAGCATCATGGCCGTGGAGTGCAGGTAGCTGAGCCAGTCGCGGGCCTGGCATTCGGCCAGCGTCATGACCTCGGCGGGGTCGTCCTCGAAGTCGATGTAGCCGATCACGCCGTCGGGGCACTGCACCAGGTTGCGGTCGAAGGCCTGGCTCAGGTGCTGGCCGCGCAGGTGCACGGCGGCGATGGCGGCGAGCCCTTCGCGCCACACGGCGAGCAGCGCGGCGGGGCCGGCCGCGGCGGCCTGGTCCAGGCGCTCCTGCAGCGCGACGGTGGTGCGGCCGCTTTCGCCGAGGTCGGAAATCAGCAGGCCGTCGGGTTGCTGCGCCAGCACCCGGGGCACGCGCAGGCCCGCGGCGGCGAGTTGCTTCAGGCGCCGCGCCTCGGTGGCGATGGCGGCTTCGCCGCCGGGGTTGGGCACCGGCTTGATGATGTCCAGCCGCACCATGCGCGCGACCGCCGCCATCACGCGGTAGCCCCATTTGCCGTGGCGCGGGCCGGCCTTCTTGAGCCACACGCGCTCGCCGCCCAGGCGGTGGCTGGCCACGTTCTTCTGCTGCCGGGGCAGGGTGACGCGCAGGAACTCGGCGTAGTCGCCAGGGCCGGGCGTGCGCGCGAGCGCGTCCAGGGGCGCGGGCGCCGAAGCGGCACCCTTGCGCGATTGCAGGCGCGCCAGGGCGCCTCGTCTCAAAGGATTCATCGGGTCGTTACTTCCGCATTTCGTGCGGCGGTGCGAGCCTTTGGGGGGCGGCTCGGCGCTGCGCTCATGCGGCCATGGCAAAACCGGGCACCAGGCCGTACGGCCCCTGCGTCACGGGCTGGAAACTCTCCGCACTGGCCAGCGGCCAGTAGGTACGAAAAACATTGTGCTGCGCATCGAGCGGGCCGAGCAGCGCGCCCGGCTGCACCTGCATCACCAGGTTGCTCAACAGGCGCACCTCGGTGTCGGAGATGCGCCGCACGATGTGGTGCGCCGTGATCTGCTGCGGATGATCGAGGCCCGCGGCCTGCACCAGCTCCTGCAGCGCATGCAGCGTGCTGCGGTGGAAGTTGCGCACCCGGTCGGCCTTGGTGGGCACCACCAGTGCCTGCTGGCGCAGCGGGTCCTGCGTGGTCACGCCGGTGGGGCAGTGGCCGGTGTGGCAGCTCTGCGCCTGGATGCAGCCCAGCGCCATCATGAAACCGCGTCCCGCGTTGCACCAGTCGGCGCCCAGCGCCATCATGCGGGCCACGTCGAAGGCGGTGATCACCTTGGCCGCGCAGCCGATCTTGATGCGATGGCGCAGGTTCACGCCGATCAGCGTGTTGTGCACCAGCAAGAGGCCCTCTTGCAGCGGCGCGCCCACGTGGTCGCTGAACTCCACCGGCGCCGCGCCGGTGCCGCCCTCGGCGCCGTCCACCACGATGAAATCGGGCGTGATGCCGGTGGCCTGCATCGCCTTGACGATGCCGAACCATTCCCACGGATGGCCCAGGCAGAACTTGAACCCGGTCGGCTTGCCGCCCGAGAGCTCGCGCAGCTTCGCGATGAAATGCATCATCTCCGTCGGCGTGGAGAACGCGCTGTGCGACGAGGGCGAGATGCAGTCCACCCCCACCGGCACGCCGCGCGCCGCCGCGATCTCGGGCGTGACCTTGGGCGCGGGCAGCACGCCGCCGTGGCCGGGCTTGGCGCCCTGGCTCAGCTTGATCTCGATCATCTTGACCTGCGGATCGCGCGCGTTGGCGGCAAAGCGCTCGGCGTTGAACGTGCCGTCGTCGTTGCGGCAGCCGAAGTAGCCGGAGCCTATTTCCCAGATGAGGTCGCCGCCGTGCACCCGGTGGTGCTGCGAGATCGAGCCCTCGCCGGTGTCGTGCGCAAAGCCTCCCATCTTGGCGCCCTGGTTGAGCGCCAGGATCGCGTTGGCCGACAGCGCGCCGAAGCTCATCGCGGAGATATTGAAGACACTCGCGCTGTAAGGCTGCGTGCAGGGATGGTTGGCCCCCCGGCTTGCCACTTCGTGTGCTTCGCCACCCCCCGAGGGGGAGGCTCGACCGCCTTGGGGCGGCCCGGCGGCGGCCGATTGCGCCGGGTTCGCATCGCCCGGCTGCGGCGTGCCGCCGATCACGATTCGGAAGTCGTGGTTCGCGAGCTTGGTCGGCTGCATCGAATGGTTGATCCATTCGTAGCCTGCAATGGTCACGTTCAGTTGCGTGCCGAACGGCCGGTTGTCGGGCTCGCCCTTGGCGCGCTGGTAGACCAGCGAGCGCTGCGCGCGCGAGAACGGCGCCGCTTCGGAGTCGCTTTCAATGAAGTACTGCCGCATCTCGGGCCGGATGAACTCCAGCAGAAAGCGCAGATGGCCGATCACCGGGTAGTTGCGCAGGATGGCATGGCGCGTCTGCCGCAGGTCGTGGATGCCGGTGCCCGTGAGCACCGCGAAAACCGCCACGCCGATCCAGGCCAGCCACAGATGCGGCGCCACCAGAACAAAGGCCAGGCAGGCGACCAGGCCGACCGCACACAGGGCAAAGGCGGTGTAGCGCGTCGGAAACGGAATAATCGAGGGCATAGAAATTGGATGACTCCGGGAGCCTGCTGCATCATAGAGGGCTGCCCGGAACCCGCCATGACGACATCCCCCGATACCCCAACACCCCCCACACCCGCCCAGGAACCCCTCGGTCCCGACGATTTCGACGCCCTCGACCAGGCCCTGGACGCCATGCGCGAGCATGACGAAGAGATTCCCCAGTGGGAGTTCTGCGAAGGCTTCATGGCCGCGCTGATCTGCACCCGCCGGGCCATCGAACCCACCGAATACTGGCCCGTGCTGCTGGGCGACGACTTCGTGCCCGCGCAGCACATGGAGTTCATCTGGAACTGGAAGCGCCGCTGGCGCGAAATCGAGGAAGGTCTCGATGCCCCGGTCGAGACGCTGGACGACGAGCGCAGCTGGCAGCCCGAGGTGCTGGACACCCGCGGCGCCATCGCCTCGCTGCCCGAGGAAGAGCGCGCCGAAGTCGAGGGCGAGGAGATCCCGTCCTTCGCCCAGGTCTGGGCGCTGGGCTTCATGTACGCGGTCGAGAACTGGCCCGAAGAATGGACCGCGCCGCGCGACAAGGAAGCCGCGCAGATGCTGGACGACGCGCTGGACAACATCGTCGCGCTGACCGAGGACGACAAGGCCGTGCCCACGGTGTCCATGTACAGCGACGACGGCCCGCCCAGCGTGAGCCAGCAGCGCCTGGACGACTTCGGCGCCGCCATCTGGGCGGTGTACGACCTGCGCCAGCTCTGGAAGAGCCTGGGGCCCAAGGTCGAGACGATCCGCAAGGAACCCACGCCGGGACGCAACGATCCGTGCCCCTGCGGCAGCGGCAAGAAGTACAAGAAGTGCCACGGTGAATAACTGGCGCGTGCGGGGCGTGTCTTGCTCAAGGAACCCCTGACGCCGCGCGCCGCCTGGGTCATGGTCCTGGCCCTGTGCGCCGGGGTCGCGCTCAGCCAGGCTTTCCGCACGGTCGGCGCCATCATGGCGAGCCCGCTGCAGACCGATTTCAAGCTCTCCGCCCAGGCCCTCGGGATCTTCTCGGGGGCTTTTCATTTCGCCTTCGGTGCGATGCAGCTCTTCATGGGCATCGGCATCGACCTGCACGGCGTGCGCCGCACGGTGCTGGTGGCCTTCCCGATCGCCATCGCGGGCGCGCTGCTCTCGGCGGTGTCGTCCAGCTACCTGGTGCTGGTGGCGGGGCAGGCGCTGATCGGCGTGGGCTGCGCACCGGCCTTCCTGGTGTGCACCGTGTTCATCGCGCGGCACTTTCCGGCGGCGCGCTTTGCCACCGTCTCGGGCATGGTGCTGGCCATCGGCGGCATCGGCATGCTGGTCACGGGCACGCCGCTCGCGTGGCTGGTGCAGGCTTATTCATGGCGCGCGGGCTTCCTGGTGCTGGCGGTGGCCGCGGCGCTGGCGTGGCTGGCGATCTGGCGCTGGGTGCATGAGCCCGCGTCGGCCATGCCGCAGAAGAAAGAATCCGTGCCCGAAGCGATCCGCCAGTTCGGCGCGCTGTTCGCGATGCCGCACACGCTGGGCATCATGGTGCTCGGCGCGGTCACCTATGCCGCCTTCATTTCGCTGCGCGGCCTCTGGCTCGGCCCGCTGATGATGGAGCGCCACGGCTACTCGCTGGTGCAGAGCGGCAACGTCGCGCTTGCGGTGTCGGTGATCTCGCTGGTGGGCGCGCCGCTGTTCGGCCGGCTCGACCGCGACGGCGCCGGGCGCCGCCGCTGGATCGTGATCTGCGCGCTGGTCTACGCCGCGCTCTTCGCCCTCATCGCCGTGCTGCACTCGGCCTGGCTCGACGTCTTCGGCATGGTGCTGATCGGTGTGCTCTCGGGCTTCATCGTGTGGCAGTACGCGGACGTGCGGGTGGCCTATCCGGCCGCGCTCACCGGGCGCGCGATGGCTGTCTTCACGATGGCGATGTTCCTGGGCGTCGCGCTCATGCAATGGGGCACGGGCGTGGCGGCCTCAATTGCCGCGGCGCACGGCGGCGATCCGCTCACCGCTGTGCTCGCCACCATCGCCGCGCTGCTGGTGATGGGCATCGCGGCCTTCGCGTGGCTGCCCGCGCCGAAGGCTGCCGCCCTCAGATCTTGAAGGCGCGCTGGACGTCGGGCCGCACCAGGTCCGCGTATTCGCGGTGCTTGCGGATGTAGCCCGCAATGAACTGGCACACCGGAATCACATGCAGCGCCTTGTCGCGCGCTTCGTTGAGCACGTGCTTCGCAAGTCCCGAGCCCACGCCCTTGCCTTCGTGTTCGGGCAGCACCTCGGTGTGCGTGAACATGATCGCGTCGGTCAGGAGGTTGAACTCGGCGTAGCCCGCAAGCTGGCCGCCGATGGAGGCCTCGTAGCGGTGGGCTGCTTCGTTGGTGGTGTAGGTGATGTCGCTCATGGTGGTTCAGGGTTGGTTCGCGGCAAGGAACTTGTCGAGATTGGCGCCGGCCGTCGCGCGGATCTTGTTGCGCAGCATCGGCGTCCAGCCGAGCAGGAGGCCCGGCATGCCCAGCGCCTGGCGCGCCCAGGCCGGGAAGGAAAAACTGTCGCGGTGCGTGGCGATGAGGCCCTCGGGCGTGAAGGTGAAGCGGGCGTCCACGCTGTTGTCGACGATCCGGCCGGTGGTGCTGAAGCGGTAGTGCGCGTCCCAGTGGGCGCTGCCCGTGGCCTCGTCGGCCTTCACGTCGCGCCACGTCAGGCGCCACACGTCCGCGCCCTTGGCCTGCGTGGCCGTGGCCAGCATGCGCCACATGCCGGCAACCTCGCGCCGGCCGCGCAGCGAGAAGACCTCGTCGTCGAACACCGCATCGGGGGCGTAGCAGGCCTCCATGGCGGCGGCGTCGAGCCGGGCGAAGGCGCTGTAGAAGCGCTCGATGGTCTGGGCGTTGGCGGTTGCTGTCATGAGGCCTCCTGGAGTGATGGAAATCAGAGTTGGCGCCGGGATCTTGCGTGCGGGCTCAGTCGCCCAGCAGTTCCAGCAGCGTCTGCAAGGCGTAGTGCACGGTGGCCGCGCGCACCGTGGCGCGGTCGCCGTCGAAGCGCCGGCGTTCGGTGCGGATCTGTCCGTCGACCGACCAGCCGAACCACACCGTGCCCACCGGCTTCTGGTCCGTGCCGCCGGTGGGGCCGGCGATGCCCGTCACCGCGATGGCCGCGCGCGAGGGTGCCGAACGCGCGATGGCGCCTGCCGCCATGGCGCGCGCCACCGGCTCGCTGACCGCGCCGTGGGCCGCGACCAGGGCCGCATCCACGCCCAGCACCTCGGTCTTGGCCGCGTTCGAATAGGTGATGAAGCCGCGCTCGAACCATGCGCTGGAGCCTGCCAGCTCGGTGCAGGCCGCCGCGATCAGGCCGCCGGTGCAGCTCTCTGCGGTGGACAGCAGCCAGCCTTTTTCAAGCAGGCGCCCGGCCACGGCCGCCACCAGCGCGGGCGTGTCCTGTTCGGGGAGCGGCAACAGGGCCGAAGGAAAAGAAGAATCCATGGGGTTCACCACGCGCGCCAGAGTGCAATGACCAGCAGCGTGCAGAAGGCCGCCACCAGGTCGTCCAGGATGATGCCGAAGCCCGCACGCCGCCAGTTCACCTGGGTGGCATCGCGCTGCTTGAAGAGCGCATCGGCCCAGGCCACCGGGCCGGGCTTGGCGGCATCGAAGAAACGGAACAGCGCAAAGGCGATGACCTGCGCAAGGAGCCCGGCCGGCGTGACCAGCCACAGCACGATCCAGAACGCGACCACCTCGTCCCACACGATGGCGCCGGGGTCGGCCAGGTTCATGTCGCGCGCGGTGACCGTGCAGGCCCACCAGCCGACGGGCAGCGACACCAGGATGATCCAGCCGATGGTGGCCGGCGTGAACCACAGCTGCATCACCACGAAGGCCACCCAGGCCCAGAGCGTGCCCACGGTGCCGGGCGCCCAGCGCGGCAGCCCCGAGCCGAAGCCCAGTGCGATGGCATGCGCCGGATGCCCGAACAGAAAGCGCAGGCTGGGGCGGCGGATCGAGGGTTGCGGCATGGTGCCGGAAGCGCTGGAGGAGGAAGAAGGGGAAGAAGAAGCGGCTTGCATCAGGGCGGAAGTGTCGCGCATCTGGGCGCGGGGCGATTCGGCGCCCTGGTTTATTTATCAAAGCAATGACTTGTTTAATTGACTGGCGGCGCCTAGTATCCGGGCTCCTGTCACGTCATCCGTTCCGCCATGCCGTCCGTCACCGCTTCCTCCGCCGATCCCTCCGAGATGCCGCCGACCGCGTCATGGGCCGAGCTCTTCACCGGCCGCAATGGCTGGCGTGCCCTGGCCCTCACCGGCGGCGTGGCGCTGCATGCGGTCAACGTCCACATCGTGACCACGGTGCTGCCGTCGGTGGTGCGCGAGATCCGCGGGCTCGACTGGTACGCATGGAGCACCACGCTGTTCGTGGTGGGCTCCATCCTCGGCGCCACGCTGTCGGTGCGGCTGCTCGCGGTGCTGGGGCCGCGCGGCGCGTGCCTGGCGGCGCTGGCCGTGTTCACCGCCGGCTCGGTGGGCTGTGCGCTCGCGCCGGCCATGCCATGGCTGCTGGCCGGCCGCACAGTGCAGGGGTTGGGCGGCGGCCTGCTCGGGGCCCTGAGCTACGGGCTGATCCAGCTGGTGTTCGCACAGCGCCTGTGGCCGCGCGCGGTGGCGCTGGTGTCGGGCATGTGGGGCGTCGCCACGCTGTGCGGGCCGGCCGTGGGCGGGCTGTTTGCACAGGCGGGGCACTGGCGCTGGGCCTTCTGGTTCCTGCTGCCCGTGGCGGCGGCGCAGGCGCTGCTGGTCGCGGTGCAGTTGCGGCCCGGCGCCGGCGTGCGGCATGTGCGGCCGGCCGCGATGCCGGGCATTCCTTTGCTGCAGATCGGCTTGCTCGCCGCATCGGTGCTGGCGATCGCGGCGAGCGGGCTGCTGCCCCGCCTGGCCTGGCAGGCGTCCGGCGTGGTGGCGGGCCTTGCCATCGGCGTGGCCGCCACGCGCATCGACCGCCGCGCGGCGGTGCGGCTGCTGCCCACCGGCGCCTATGCGCTGAGCGCGCCGCTGGGCGCCATCTACGCGAGCGTGGCGCTGCTGCTCGTCGGCGTCACCACCGAAATCTTCGTGCCGTACTTCCTGCAGACGCTGCATGGGCATTCGCCGCTGGCGGCGGGGTACCTGACGGCTGCGATGGCCGGTGGCTGGAGCGCGGGCTCGCTGTTGTCGTCGGGGCGCAGCGGCGCCGGCGCCAACCGCATGCTGCGCGCCGGGCCGGTGGCCTGCACGCTGGGGCTGGCCGCGCTCGCGCTGCTGCTGCCGTTTCCGGGGCGCCTGGGCCAGGGCTTCGAAACCTCGCTGGTGGCTGCGGCGCTCGCGGTCGTGGGGCTGGGCGTGGGCATCGGCTGGCCGCACCTGGTCACGCGCGTGATGTCGCTGGCACCGCAGGGCGAGGGCGGGCTGGCCTCGGCCTCGATCACGACCATCCAGCTCTACGGCATGGCCGTGGGCGCCGCGGTGGCGGGGCTGGTGGCCAATGCCGCGGGCCTCACGGTGCCGGGCGGCGTCGAGGGCGCGCAGTCGGCGGCGGTCTGGCTGTTTGCGAGCTTCGCACTCGCGCCCGCGCTGGCGGCGCTGCTGGCCTACCGCGTCATTGCCGCGGCGCCGCGCCGGTGGTGACAGAAGACGCAAGGGCGCGGCGTTCGCCGACGGTCCGACGGCCTATGCCGGACGTCAGCTTGACCGCCATTCCGCAAGAGAAAACACTCCCCTCATGAAGAACATGCTTCGTTTCAGCGCCCTGGGCCTTTGCCTGGCTTTCAGCCTCATGCTCGCGGCCTGCGGCAACAAGGAGGCCGAGCAACGCACGGCCTTCATCGCCTTCCTGCAGACGCGCGTGCTCGACAAGCCCGGCCTGCGCGTGCCCAAGCCGACCGAGGAAGAGAAGGCCTCGTTCGGCGACTACGCCGCGCACTACGCGGTGATCGCCGATTTCAACGAAGGCATGAACAAGTCGGTGAGCCAGCCGATGGGCGAAGTCGTCGCCAAGGGCGCGTTGCGATCCATCGGCGACCTGGCCACGCGCCGCGACGACCTCAAGGCGGCGAAAGAAGGGCTGGCGGGCCTGCGCACCGCGCTCGACCAGCAGCTGTCCAAGGCCGATGCCGCGCGCGCGCAGCTCAAGCAGCCCGAGGACCTGAAGCAGGTCTACGACAAGGCCTACGAGAAGACCGTCTCGGCCCCGGCCGCCACCTTCAAGGAAGTGTTCCCCGCGCTCGCCACCACCTTCGACGGCGCGCTGGCCGTGGGCGACTACCTGCAGAAGAACAAGTCGAAGATCCAGATCTCGGGCTCCTCGGTCACCGTGACCGATCCGGCCGTGCAGGCCGAACTCAACAAGATGCTGCAGGACCTCAACAGCCAGTCGGCGGCCATCAACGCCGCGCAGCGCAAGATGCAGGCGATGGTCAGGGGGTCCTGATCGCAGGCCGATCGGGCGCCGTTAGGCCGCCGATCAGACGAAGTGGTCGAACGAGCCGAAGCGCTGCACCACCGGCGCGCCGCTTGCGTCCACGATGCGCAGGCCTGGTTCGGCCTCGATGCGGCCGATGCGCGTCACGCGCGTGGCGCTGTCCTTGCCGGCTTGCTCGACGGCTGCGCGCGCCGAGGGCGGCGCGGTGAACGCCAGTTCGTAGTCGTCCCCGCCCGACAGCGCGCAGGTGCGCAGCATGTCGGCGCTCAGGCCCGGCGTGCCCGCGGCCGCCACCGTGCCGGTGGCCGCATCGACATCGAGCGTGGCGCCCAAGTTGCTTGAGCCGAGGATGTGACCCAGGTCGCCGACCAGGCCGTCGCTCACATCCACCGCCGACGAGGCAATGCCGCGCAGCGCCTGGCCCAGCGCCACGCGCGGCGCGGGCTGTTCCATGCGCGCGCGGGCCTGCGTGAACACATCGGCCGGCAGCGCGAGCGTGCCGCGGAACACTTCGAGCGCCAGGCGCGCGTCGCCCAGCGAGCCGCTCACCCAGATGTCGTCGCCGGCGCGCGCACCCGAGCGCAGCAGCGCCGCGCCGGCCGGCACCTCGCCGAACACCGTGATGCAGATGTTGAGCGGGCCGCGCGTGGTGTCGCCGCCCACCAGCTCGCAGCCGTGTTCGTCGGCCAATGCGAAGAGGCCGCGCGAGAAGCCTTCGAGCCAATGCTCGTCCACACCCGGCAACGCGAGCGCGAGCGTGAAGGCCAAGGGCTTGGCGCCGCAGGCCGCGAGGTCGCTGAGGTTGACTGCCAGCGCCTTGTGGCCCAGCCGCGCCGGATCGACCGTCGAGAGAAAGTGCCGGCCCTCGACCAGCATGTCGCAGGACACCGCCAGCTGCATGCCCGGCGCGGGCGCAAGCAGTGCGCAGTCGTCGCCCACGCCCAGCGGCGAGCGCTTGGCGGGGCGCTTGAAGTAGCGTGTGATCAGGTCGAATTCACCCATGCGGCGAGCATAAGCGGTGGCCGTGGCGCAGGCCTACAGCCGCGGCGGAAGGCTTGGGTTAGATTCACCGCGACGCCCTCCTGCCACTGCACAAGTGCGCTGTACAAAGAAAGTTCGCGACGATGGCCGAAACCCTCTCCATGTCCGTTGGCAACCTCTCTGCGACCGACCGCGTCGGCGAGGCCATGCGCAGGTCCTTGCCCCTGTTGTCCGGCGATGCGCGCAAGACCGTCGAGGCCATGCTGGAGCCCGCGGCGCTGGCCATCGTGGCCGGCACGCTGGTGGTCTGGGCCGGCTCGCACTTCTTCGGTGTCGGCGAAGTGGTGGACGTGATCCTGCTGGTGGTCGGTTTCGCCGCGCTGGGCACGGCGGTCTTTTCGGGCGCGAGCGAGCTCTACGCCTTTGCCGACAAATCGGTCAACGCCCGCACCGGCGCCGACCTGGACGAGGCCGCGGCGCATTTCTCCAAGGCGGTGATGCTGCTGGGCATCTCGGCCATCCAGGCCCTCTTGCTGCGCGGTGCGGTCAAGCCGGTGGCCGCCCGAGGCATGCCCAAGATCGAGCCGCTGCCCGAGGTCGGCCTGCCGCCGCCGGCCGGCGGCCCCGGCCTGCTGATCAGCCGTCCTCGCTCCATTCCCGGCGGCGCGCTCGGCGGCACCGACATGTACGGTGCAGTCACCGTGGCGCGCAACCAGAGCCTGACCGAACAGCGCATCACGCTGTTCCACGAGCTCGTGCATCGCTATTTCTCGCCGCGCACCGGTCCGCTGCGGCAACTGCGCGCGCAGCTGCGATGGAACATGTATTCCAAGTCGGCGCTGCTGCGCTACCTCGAGGAAGCCATGGCCGAGGGCTACGGCCAGCTGCGGGTGCACGGGTTGTCGCAGGCGCTCGGCGCCTATCGCTTTCCGCTGCAGTGGGGCTATGTCACGGTCTCGCAGATGCAGGTCGAAGGCATGGCGATCGGCACCATCATTCTGGGCGGCACCACCTTCTGGGTCAGCGTGAGCGACGGGCCGATTCCGCGGGGCGCGGCGCCTGCCCTGCCGCCCCTGCCGCCACCGGGGTCGCGATGATCGACGAGCAAGCCGCCATCGCGCTGGCGCGCGCCGCCGCAGCAGCGGCCGGATGGGCCTTCGTCGATCCGGTGCAGACCCGGCTGCGCAAGCCCTGGTTCGGCAAGGGCGCGGGGCGCTGGGAAATCCAGAGCAATGCCATGGCCTTCGGCGCGCGTGCACGCTTCGTGATCGACGCGGCGGACGGCCGCATCCTGGACAAGGGCTATATCCCGCGTTGAAGAAGGCCGCCTGAAGAAGACGGCCTGAAGACGATCAGGCCGCCGCGCCGCGGAACCGGAGCGCCGCCTGGCGAACCACCTCCGCCAGCAGACGTTCCTTGCCCTGCTTTTCCCGCAGCCATCGCGCATCGTTGCGGTTGGCTTCCACGCTGGTGCGCAGTTCGCCCAGTGCCTGCGTGGCGTTGAGCGCCTCGCTGTGCCATTCGAGCTGCGTCATCGTCATGAGGATGTGGTCGCGCAGCGGCATGTGCTGGCCGCTGGCCGGGTCCACGTACACCGCATCGAGCCCGAAGCGGCAGGCCTGGAAGCGGTTGTAGGTGTAGACCAGGTAGTCGTCTTCCGTCGGCTCGAAGGGCTGCTCCTGCAGGAACCATGCGGCCAGCGACTGCACATAGCCCGCGAGCGCGGCGGCGCGTTCCACAGTGAGGGGCGTGTCGAACACGCGGATCTCGATGGTGCCGAACTCGGGCTTGGGGCGGATGTCCCAGTAGAAGTCTTTCATGCTGCGCACGACGCCGGTGCGGGTCATGCGCTCGAAGTAGGCCTCGAACTCCTTCCAGCTCAGCGTGAAGGGCGCGCGGCCCGACAGCGGGAACGCGAACACCGAGTTCAGCCGCGCCGAGTCGAACTGCGTGTCCTGCCCCTGCACGAACGGCGAGGAGGCCGACAGCGCAATGAAGTGCGGGATGTAGCGCGACATGCGGTGCAGCATCAAGAGCGCCGCATCGGCATCGGGGCAGCCGATGTGCACATGCTGGCCGAAGATGGTGAACTGCTTGCTGAGGTAGCCGTACAACTCCGACAGCTCACGGAAGCGCGGCTTGTCGTAGATGCGCCGCTCGTGCCACTGCTGGAAGGCATGCGTGCCGCCGCCGACCACCGCGATGTTGAGCTTGTCGGCGTTCCGGATCAGCGCCTCGCGAATGGGCGAGAGCTGCGTGATCACGTCCTGCGCCGAATGGCAGATGTCGGTGGAGATCTCGATCATGCTCGAGGTCATCTCGGGCACCACGCTGCCGGGCAGCGGGGTTTGCGCCATCAGGCGCAGCATGTCCTCGGCATAGGGCGCAAGGTCGTAGTCGTGCGTGTTCACGAGCTGCAGTTCCAGCTCCACGCCCAGCGACAGCGCTTCGGACTTGTTGAACGGCTCGAGCTTGACCGCGCGGCTCGCGGGGTCGGCCGCCAGCGGCGCCGAGCGCACGTCGTCGCTGTCCTTGTCGGCTTGCGGATCGATGGTGGGGAGGGCGGTACTCATCGCTGGGTGTCCTCGGTGGTGCTGAAGGCCTGGGGCGCCCATGGCACCGAGCTCTCGCCCACCGCATGGATGGCCACGGTGGCGAGCACGGCGCCCACCACCTCCATCAAGAGAATCGAAGGCAGGGCGACCTGCGTGATCATGGTGCCCAGGAGCGGCGAGGCCGTGGCGAAGTTCGACGCGATCAGAAGCGCGATCGACGACAGCGGCGACATCGCGCAGCCGACCCAGAAGGCCTGCTTCCAGCTTGCGCCGCTGCCGGGGTTGGCAATGGCCACGCCGGAGATCTTGGCGACCATGCGCACGCCGATCACGGCCAGCACCACGCTGGCCACCGGCAGCGTCCAGTCGGCCTGCGCCGCCACGATGGACACCAGCACGAACATCAGCATGGTCAGCAGCGACGCCGCCGTGCCCAGTTGCCGTTGCCAGGCCCAGGGCTTGGGATTGAGGGTTTTCAGAAGCACGCCGCCGATCAGCGCCGCCAGCGGCGCCGAGCCGCCGATGTGCGCGGTGAGCGCCGCACCGGCCGCAATGAGCGCGAGCAGCAGGATCGAGGTGTTCTCGCTGGTCGGGCTCATCACCCGCAGCGCCGAGCGCAGCGCCAGCGCCATCACCGCGCCGACCACGAACGACAGGCCCAGCACCACCGCCACCGGGTAGAGCTTTTGCAGCAGCGTGTGCGGCGCGCGTTCGATCAGCCCGGCCTGCGCATAGCCGAACGCCAGCGCATAGAAGGTGTTGAGCGTGGACAGCGTCATCGCGCGTTCGGTGACCGGCCCGGCGGCGCGGGTGTCGATGATCACGCGGCTGAGCACGGCCGGCGAGGCGACGATGGCCATCAGCGCGATCGGCACGGCCACCGGCTCCGGCAGGCCCAGCAGCGTGAGCACCCAGTACACGCCGAAATAGGTGAGGGTGGATTCGAGCAGGCTCTGCACCAGCACCATCGGGTTGTGGCGGAACCAGCGCAGCGGCAGCCGGCCCCCGGCCTCGAACAGCACCACGGCCACGCCCAGTTCCAGCAGGAACAGGCTGATGCCGCGCAGCGGCCAGATGGCGCCCTCGAAGCCGGCAAAACCGACCACCGCGCCCACCAGCGAGTAGCCGATCACCTTGGGCAGCCCCAGGTAGCGGCGTACCAGGTGGCCGGAGACGGCGGCGGCCGCCAGCAGCAGCGACCAGAGCACGGTGGGCAGGCCCGCCGAAGGGCGCACCCATTCGGACCAGAAGCCCAGGAGATCGTTGATGAAGTTCGTCAAATTCATGCGGGCAGGAAAAAGCTCACGGGCCGGCTGCGCCAGCGGGCCCAGATCGCGCTGCGGATGCGGGCGCGGTCACCGAGGCTCACGCTGTGCGCGCGCAGCGCGAGGCGGAATGCGAAATAGAAACTCACGCTCACGTTGAGCGCGCCGATCAGCGGGATGGCCGCCACCGCCCACCATAACGCGGGTTGGTGCAACACCGCCATGCCCGTGGACGCCGCGGCCGCGGCAATCTGCCCGGCCGAGAGTGTCACGTGCCGCACATCCAGCCCGAGCCCGAAGAAACCCGCGAACGCAGGCAACAGGCCCAGCATGAGTCCCAGCGAGATGTTGGAGGCGAAGCCCGAGATGTGTGTGCGCATGAAGGTGGCCCAGCGGCGAGCCCTGGCGGCGCCCAGAACGGCGCCGATGCGGGGGTTGTAACGCATCGCGGAGTCAAGCCGATGCAGGACAAAGGCGTTTTCTGTCCATCCGGCGATGATGCTCGCAGAAAACAGCAGGATGCCGGTGAATGCCGCAAAAAGAACGGTCGGGCCCAGCAAGGAGAGCGAATCGAGCGTGGCCGCGGCATGCGCCGCGTCCAGCAGCGGCCTGCCGAGCGCCTGCTGCACCAGAAATGCCAGCCCCACCATCGCCGGCACCACCACCCCCACATTGCCCAGCACGGCGGCCACCTGCGAGCGCACGAGGTTGGCCACTTCGTCCACGAAATCGTCCACCGCGGCATCGGCCTTGATGTCGCGCAGCCGCGCCGCCAGCGCCGGCGCGGTCATTGCGGGCTGCTTGGTGGCCAGCGTCAGGTGCAGCAGCTGGATCGCGACAAAGCTCGCCGCATACATGAGGCCCGAGGCCAGGCCGGTCCAGAAGGCCGACAGCGCCAGCGCATAGATGCCGAACTTGAGCAGCACCGTCACCGCGGTGAGCGCACCGCCGCCCGCGGCCTTCTTCACCATCTGCAGGTAGCTCCTGCGGTCGCGGGTGATGTAGTGCTCGCCGGTCTCGGCGCTGCGCTCGGTCACCTTGGCCGCGAGCATCGACGAATTGGAAGCGATCAGTGCGCGGATGCTGTTGCGCTCGCCGCCGGCCAGCACCAGCTTGCCGATCAGCCGCGCCACGCTGGGGCCGGGCACGGGCGACATCAGGCAGTCGAGCAGCTCGCGGATGCGCAGAACGCGCTCGCGCAACTGGCGCAGCCGGAACACCAGCCCCACCGAAATGCCGTTGTCTTCCAGGTGCGTGTAGACCGAGGACGCGCTCGCGCGGCAGGCGTCCAGCCGGTCGCGAAAGGCCACGAAGGCGGCCTGCAGCGCCGCTTCGCGCTGCTCGGGGCCCTGGCCGGGCGGCTGCTCGAACATCTGCTCGCGCAATTCGTCCAGGTCGGCCATCAGCCCGTGAAAGGGCCGGCTCTGGTGGTGCTCGGCGCTGATGCGCAGGCGCAGTTCGGGCGAGAAGCCCGCGGCCACCACCTGGCTGCCGCAGTAGGTGACCGCGTCCATCAGCGTGTGGCGCCAGCGCGGCGCGCCGTCGGCGTCGACCGTGGCGTCCGCCAACAGGGCGCCGATGCGGGCGAGCTGCGTCTCGTCGAGCAATGCGATCCAGCCCGCATCGAAAACGCCGGGCAGCACCATGCGGAACAGGTCCGACGCGTCGGTGGTCTCGGGCGTGCCCGGCAAGATCTTGCGGCGCAGGCGCTCGCTGAATTCGCTGGCGAAGGCGGTGCGCGGCGCGAAGCCGTAGTCGGCCAAGAGCGTGGTCAGGTCCACGGTCTGCGTGAACACGCGCCACCAGGCGCGCAGGCGCTCGCGCAGCTCGGGGCGCGCCTCCACGGCGTCCAGCAGCAGCGACACGCGGCCCATGGCCGCCTGCGGCGAGGCGCGATCGCCGCGCAGCCAGTCGAAGAGATTGATGAGCCAGATGTGGCGCTGCGCCACATCGGCCGTGGGGTCGAGGCCGGCAAGCAGCCCCTGCAAGTCGCGCGATGCGGCAGCCATGAGATTTGTAAAGGATCAGTGCGGGGAACACCGCGGAACCGGCTTAGCCGGGCCGCAGGTGTTGCCCCCGGCGAGGGGGGAGGAGAAGCGACACGAAGTGCGCGAAGCCTGGGGGAGTACCTAGTGAAGCACCCGTGAAACGGGTGCTCCGCCGATGTCGGCTTCCAGTACGAACATCGGCACCGGCACATCGAAACGCTCGCCTTCCTCGGTCACCACGAAGAAGCTGCCGTGCATGGTGCCGCTCGCGGCCTGCAGCCGGCAACCGCTGGTGTAGCGAAAGGACTCACCGGGGGCCAGCAGCGGCTGCTGGCCGATCACGCCCAGGCCCTTGACTTCCTGCGGATGCCCCGACGCGTCGTTGATGAGCCAGTGGCGCGCGATCAGTTGCGCGCCCACCGTGCCCACGTTGGTGACGGTGATCGTGTACGAAAAGGTGTAGATCTTGTCCTTCGGGGAGGACTGGTCGGCCAGGTAGCGCGGCTCGACCTGGACACTGAAGGGGCTGTTTGACATGGGGCGGATGGTAACGGAGGCCTTCCCTCCCGCCTTCCCCGCGACTTTCCTCGGACTTCCCCCGGCTGCGAGAATCGCGGCCCATGAGCACCCCGTTCCGCATCGCGCCCTCCATCCTGTCCGCCGACTTCGCGCACCTCGGCCAAGAACTCACCGACGTGATCGCCGCCGGCGCCGACTGGATCCATTTCGACGTGATGGACAACCATTACGTGCCGAACCTCACCTTCGGCCCGATGATCTGCCAGGCGCTCAAGCCCTACGCCAAGAAGGCCGACGGCACGCCGGTGCCGGTCGATGTGCACCTCATGATCCAGCCGGTCGACGCCCTGGCCGCCTCCTTTGCGCAAGCGGGCGCCGACTACATCAGCTTCCACCCCGACGCCTCGCCCCATGTGCACCGCAGCATCCAGGCCATCAAGGGCGCGGGCTGCAAGGCCGGACTGGTGTTCAATCCAGGGCTGGGGCTCGAAGCCCTGGACTGGGCCATCGACGACATCGACCTGATCCTCATCATGAGCGTGAACCCCGGCTTCGGCGGCCAGAGCTTCATCGACTCGGCGCTGCGCAAGATCGAACTCGCGCGCAAGCGCATCGAGCAGAGCGGGCGCGACATCCGCCTGGAAGTGGACGGCGGCATCAAGGCCGACAACATTGCGCGCGTGGCCTCGGCTGGCGCAGACACTTTCGTGGCGGGCAGCGCGATCTTCAATGCCAAGGATTACGGCGCAGTGATCGCCGACATGCGCAAGCAGCTGGCCGGCGTCAGCGCTTGACCTTGTCGTTGTAGACGCGGTCGGTCACCGGCCCCCGGTCGGTATCGACCATGCCGCGTTCGACGTCTTCGTGGGCCTGGCGGGCCACCTCGGACGGCTGCCCGTCCTGCGTTTCTTGGCTGTCGGACGACTGGTCGCGCTCGTGCGGCAGGCGCGGCGCCGCATCGCCGCCTTGCTGCACCTTGGTCTTGCCGCCGCCGGCGTCCTTCAGGGGGTCGCTGGGGTCGGTCTTGGGGGTCGGGTTCGTCGATCTGCTCATGCGAAGGCTCCTTCGGTCTTTGCCGAAATCATGCCGCGCGGAGGCCGGGGGCTGCGGTAGGACGTGCAAGGCAGGTCCTGTAGGTGACGGCTAGTCTGATGGCCCGCATCGCACTCTGCGCATCGCGACAGCAGAAGGTTCCAGAAATTTCTTCCTCGGAATCTGCATGATTTCACCAATGCCCTTTGTGCTTTCCGGCCAACCACATCACGGCCGTCGCAACAACCGTCATACCGAGGACGACAAACAGCAAGCTGCGCAATTCGGATGCGCTGACGGAGAAATAAAGTACACCCTGAATTGCCCAGCGAATCAAAGGCGCGGCGAGCAAAGCAGCCAGGGAAAAGCCGACGCCAAACATGAAGAGGCAGCTCACAAACAGAGTTCCGAACATTCTCAGGCCTGGTCTTCGTGACGGATTCATCTTCCACCTCTGGTTGGGTTGCCGGTGCTTTTAGACCATCAGGATTATTGAACCTGGCGCTTTAGCCATGGATTTAAATAACCATTTCATCCGTTCTGCGCGAGCGCGCCGACTGGAAAATAAGGCGTTTTTCCAATGACCGGAAAGATAACGTACGGTCAAAAATCATAGGCCTGCATGAATGGGTACGGGTCTTCATACCGTGAAGGTGGCTCGACCGGCAACCACTCCTTCGGGATGAGCGGCGTCTCCACATTCACCTCGTAACCTGCTCGCCAGGCAATCTTGGCGTACATCGTTGCGTGAGTGCCGATGAAGAAATGGGTGAAGCCGAACTCGAGTTGGTCGTTGCGTACCTTGGCGACTTTGGACGAGGTCAGTTCGGCCAGGGCGGTCTCCATGCCGGGCTTGTCGCCGCGGGCCAGCGCCAGATAGAAGCGCTGATCCACCATGAAGCGCTTAAGGCCCTTGGGTTCGGCGTCGAGTTGCTCTTGCGCGCGGCGAGCCAGTTCGGTCCAGTCGCCTCGCAGAGCCAAGGTCATCTGGTAGTGACGAAAGACATGTTCCTGGGGATTCCGAACACGCTTCCACGTGTAGTCGCTCAGTGGCTCCAGGCTCATGAAGCGATCGATCAAAGGAAGGCAGTCACTCATCAAGCAATGAAAATACTCTTGCTCTCGCATCACTCCTAGCTCATTGCCTTCCTTCTGCCGGATGTACATCAGCTTGCTGGCAACGTAGGACTCCTGTTTGAAGGCGTCAAGGCGGCCATTGCCAAACCACGCCACGATGGCGCGAGCTCGGTGAAGACTCTCAAGGGCCTGGATGCAACCATCACGGCTTCCCCGTCCCGTCGCAATCATCACCTCCGGGCGGTCATTTTCTTCCCACTCATCGAATTGCCTGGCGTGCCCCCCTACATGCGCCAGACCGGCACGCAACGACTCCATGTATCTTGCATCCATCGCCTGTTTCCCTTCATTCTTTTATTGTTTGTTCGACGTCCAGTGGCATATGCAACCGTTCGCCAGTGATTCGTTCAACTCTGCCAGACCAGCTCCCGGTCAGGCAGGCTCCTAAACAGCGCCCCGCTTCGCGCCCGCGCAGACCCTCCGCAATAATGCCCCGCATGTCCTCCGATCCTTTTGCCGGCGCGGCGACCGACAGCCTGCGCATCCACACCTTCGCCTCGCTCAATCCCGGCCCCCGTTTCCTCGTGATCGGCGGGGTTCATGGCGACGAGACCTGTGGCACCACGGGCATCGAGCGCATCCTGGCCGAGCTGGACGCCGGCACGCTGCAACTGCAGCGCGGCGAGCTGACGCTGGTGCCCGTGGCCAACCCGCTCGCGAGGCGCCGCCTGCAGCGCGAGGGCGAACGCAACCTCAACCGCCTGTTCCGCCCCACCCAAGACCCTGCCGACTACGAAGCCCGCATCACCAACCGCCTAGCGCCCGTCATTGCGCGCCACGAGGTGCTGCTGGACCTGCATTCCTTCCAGAGCGCGGGCGAGGCCTTCGCGATGATCGGGCCGCGCGACAACACAGGCACGCTGGAGCCCTTTGCCCGTTCGTACGAAGAAGGCCAGCTCGCGCTGCACATCGGCACGCCCATCGTGGTGGAAGGCTGGCTCGACATCTACGCCGCCGGCCTTGCCCAGCGCGCGGGCGGCGCGCCGGCCGACGAGGCTGCGCTCGATTTCGGCCGCGGCACCAACGAATACATCCGCAGCTGCGGCGGCTACGGCGTCACGCTCGAATGCGGCCAGCACCAGGACCCCGAGGCGCCCGAGGTGGCGTGGCGCGCCATCCGCCGCACGCTGGCGCTGCTGGGCATGGCTCCTTTGCCGCCGGGCCTGCCGGCCGTTTCGGCGCAACCGAAGCTCTTGCGCCTGGCCAGCGTGACCGACCGCCTGCACGAGGACGACAGCTTCGTGCGCGACTGGGCCACCTTCGACGAAGTGCGGCGCGGCGAGCCCATCGGCATGCGGCACGACGGCACCATGCTGAACGCGCCCGGCGACGGCTTCATCGTGTTTCCCAATGCGCTCGCGCAGCCCGGCGCCGAGTGGTTCTACTTCGCGCATCCGAGCGAACGCGTGCTCGGGCCGGTCGCTGGCAGCGCCTGACGCCGCGTTCCTACACCGCCCGTCCAGTGGAGGGGCACACATTCCAAAGCTGAAGGAGTGTGCCCATGCCCGTCTCGAAAAAATCGCCCGCGCCGCGCGTCCTGTGGAAGGGCGCGATCAGCTTCGGCCTGGTCCACATTCCGGTGGCGCTCTACTCGGCCACCACCGACCACGGCATCGACTTCGACTGGCTCGACAAGCGCAGCATGGACCCGGTGGGCTACAAGCGCATCAACAAGAAGACCGGCAAGGAGATTGCGCGCGAGAACATCGTCAAGGGCGTGGAATACGAGGACGGCGAGTACGTGGTGCTCAGCGACAAGGAAATCGCCGCCGCCTACCCCAAGACCACGCAGACCATCGAGATCGAGACCTTCGTGCCGGCCAACGGCATCCCGTTCGTGTACCTGGAGCGGCCGTACTACGTGGCGCCCATCAATCGCGGCGCCAAGGTCTACGCGCTGCTGCGCGAGACCCTGCAGCGCAGCGGGCGCGTGGGCGTGGCCCGCGTTGTTATCCAGACCAAGCAGCACCTGGCGGTGCTGGTGCCCGTGGGCCCAGGCCTGGTGCTGAACCTGTTGCGCTGGGGCGCCGACATCCGGCCCTGGGCCGACCTACCGCTGCCTTCGGAAGACGTGAAGAAAGCGGGCCTGACCGAGCGCGAGCTCAAGATGGCCAAGCAGCTGGTCGAGGACATGAGCGCCGACTGGGACCCCAGCGAGTTCAAGGACGAGTTCAAGGACGAGATCCTGCGGCTCGTCGACCGCAAGGTGAAGGCGGGCCAGACCGAGACGGTGACGCAGCCCGAGGCGGAAGAGGGCCAGTCCACCGAGCGCCAGGGCGCCAAGATCATCGACCTGACCGAGCTGTTGCAGCGCAGCCTGCGCAACAAGGGCGGCGGCAAGGCGAAGGCCTCTGCCGATGAGGAAGACGACGCGGAAGAAGAAGAAGAGGAAGAGCCGGCACCGCGCGCCAAGCCTGCGGCGAAAAAGACCAGGCCCACGGCCAAGTCCACTTCGAAGACCAGCTCCAAGACCACGTCCAAGACAGCATCCAAGGCGACCGCACGCACGCGCCGCGCGGCCTGAGGCACCTTCGCCATGGGCACCACCGCATCGGCCGCGCGCAAGGCGCTCGCCAAGTACCACGGCAAGCGCGATTTCTCGCGCACACCGGAGCCCAAGGAGGGCGGCCGGGCGGGCAAGGGCGTGCTCTCCTTCGTCGTGCAGAAGCACCACGCGAGCCATCTGCACTACGACTTCCGGCTCGAACTCGACGGCACGCTCAAAAGCTGGGCCGTGCCCAAGGGGCCGTGCCTGGACCCCGCGGTCAAGCGCATGGCGGTGCATGTGGAAGACCATCCGATTTCGTACGGCGGCTTCGAAGGCACCATTCCGCCGAAGCAGTACGGCGCCGGCAGCGTGATCGTCTGGGATCGCGGCGACTGGCTGCCGGAGGGGGGCAGCGAAGGCGATGCGCGCAAGGCGCTCGCGGCCGGCAAGCTCAAGTTCGAACTGCGCGGCGAAAAATTGCGCGGTCACTGGACGCTGGTGCGCATGCACGGCAAGGGCGACGAGAAGCACGAGCCCTGGTTGCTCATCAAGGAGCGCGACGACCAGGCGCGCGATCTGGCCGGCTACGACGTGCTTGAGGCGCAGCCCGTGAGCGTGCTGACCGGGCGTGGCGTGGACGAGGTGGACAGCCCGCCGAAAAAAATGGCGATCAAGGCACCCGCGAAGAAAGCAGCGGCAAAGACGCCCGCGAAGAAGACCGCCGCCAAAGAGGTCGCCAGGAAGGTCACCAAAAAGATCGCGCTGCCCGCCTCCCTGCAGCCCCAACTCGCCACCCTCGCCGCAGCGCCCCCGTCTTCACCCGACGACTGGCTCTACGAACTTAAGTTCGACGGCTACCGCCTGCTCACCCGCATCGACAAGGGCAAGGTGCGCTGCTTCACCCGCAACGGCCACGACTGGACCGACAAGCTGCCCGGGCTCGCCAAGGCCCTCGCGAAACTCGCGACCGACGCGGCCTGGCTCGACGGCGAGATCACTGTCGAAGGCGACAAGGGCGCGCCTGATTTCCAGGCGCTGCAGAACGCCTTCGACAGCGGTGCCACCTCGTCCATCGTCTACTGGCTGTTCGACGCGCCCTTTCTCGACGGGCAGGACCTGCGCGACACGCCGGTCGAAGAGCGCCGCGCCCGGCTCGCGCGCCTGCTGGGCAAGAAGCCGCCGGCATCGCTGCGGCTGAGCGAGGCCTTCGACGCGGACCCGCGCGACCTGCTCGCATCGTCGGCGCGCATCGGCTTCGAGGGCGTTGTCGGCAAGCGCAAGGGATCGCCCTATGTGTCGCGCCGTTCGCCCGACTGGATCAAGCTCAAGAACCAGCAGCGGCAGGAGTTCGTGATCGGCGGCTACACCGCGCCCAAGGGGGCGCGCACCGGCTTCGGCGCGCTGCTGCTCGGTGTGTACGACGAGGCCGGCGGGCGGCTGCGGTATTGCGGCAATGTGGGCACCGGTTTCAATGCCGACCGCCTGGCCGACATCAAGGCCCGCCTGGACACGCTGGCCACCGACGACTGCCCCTTTGCGACCCGGCCGCAAGGCGTGAAGGCGCAGTGGGTCAAGCCCAGGCTGGTGGCCGAGGTCTCGTTCGGCGAATGGACGCGCGAAGACCGCGTGCGCCATTCGGTGTTCCAGGGGCTGCGCGCCGACAAGCCCGCGCACGGCATCGTGCGCGAACGGCCGGGGCCGCCCGATGCGCCGCCCGATGCCCCGCCCGATTCACCGGCCGCGAAGCAGAAGAAAGGAAAGACGCCGATGGCGCTGAAGATCTCCCACGCCGACCGCGTGATCGACGCCCAGAGCGGTGTCACCAAGGGCGAGCTCGCGGCCTACTACGACAGCGTGGCCACGCTCATGCTGCCGCACCTGCGCGGCCGCCCCGTGTCGCTGGTGCGCGCGCCCGAGGGCGTGGGCGGCGAGCTGTTCTTTCAGAAGCACCTGCAGAACCGCGAGATCCCCGGCGTGAAGCTGCTCGATCCCGCGCTGGACCCCGGCCACGAGCCGCTGCTGCAGATCGACGTGAAGACCGGGCTTCTGGGCGCCGCGCAGATGAACGTCATCGAACTGCACACCTGGAACGCCACCTCGCGCGCCATCGACCGGCCCGATCGCATGACCTTCGACCTGGACCCGGGCGAAGGCGTGACGTGGCCGCAGATCCAGGAAGCCACGATGCTGGTGCGCACGCTGCTCGACGAACTGGGCCTGCCGTCGTTCCTGAAGACCAGCGGCGGCAAGGGGCTGCATGTGGTGGTGCCGATCCGCCGGCAGTACGGCTGGGACGAGGTCAAGGGCTTCTCGCAGGCCGTGGTGGTGCACCTGGCGCAGACCATTCCGGACCGCTTCGTCGCCAAGAGCGGGCCGCGCAACCGGGTGGGGAAGGTGTTCGTCGATTACCTGCGCAATGGCTTCGGTGCGACGACGGTGAGCGCGTGGTCCGCGCGCTCGCGTCCGGGGCTGGGGGTGTCGGTGCCCGTGGCATGGGACGAACTGCCCGCGCTGACGGGTGCCGCGCAGTGGAACGTCGCCAACGTGGCGGAGCGCTTTGCAATCGGCAACAAGCCGTGGGCCGCTATGGAGCGCAGCCGCAAGGGGCTCGCTGCGGCGATGAAGATGCTGGGCTACAAGTGAGTTGCGGGCCCCAGATGCCTACTGAAACACTTCCCGCGTCGTGACCTCGAAGCGCTGCAAGGTGTTCGCCCCGAACACCATCGTGATCGGCACGTCTGCCGCATCGCGCCCGTAGGCCATCACCACCCGTCCGATGCGCGGCGTGTTGTGGCGGGCGTCGAAGGTGTACCAGCGGTTGCCCAGGTACACCTCGAACCATGCGCTGAAGTCCATCGGATAGGGCACCGGCGGAATGCCGATGTCGCCCAGGTAGCCGGTCGCGTAGCGCGCGGGAATGTTCATGCAGCGGCACAGCGTGATCGCCAGGTGCGCGAAGTCGCGGCACACGCCCGTGCCCTCGCGAAAACCCTCCAGCGCGGTGCGCGTGGCGCGCGCGTTCTGGTAATTGAAGCGCAGGTGCCCGTGCACGAAATCGCAGATCGCCTGCACCCGGCTCCAGCCGGGCGTGATGTTGAGGAAGTTGGCCCAGGCGAACTGCAGCAGCTCGCTGTCGACCTCGCAATAGCGGCTGGGCAGCACGAAGGGCAGCACCGACACCGGCAGGTCGGCCGCCGCATGCTCGATGGCGCCGTAGTCGACCACATCGGGCAGGCCGCTGTCGTACACGGTCGCTTCGTTGCGCAAACGCACGCTGCTCACGCCGAGGGGCACATGCACCCGCGCGCAGTGGTTGTCGAAGCTGTCGCGGTAATGGTCGGTGACCAGCGGCGGGCTGATGGTGATCTGCTCGCTGCCCTGGATGTCCGCGGCGCGCGAGAGATGCACCTGCAGCATGTAGATCAGCGCGGTGGGGGCGGTCACGCCCAGTTCGATGTCGTAGCCGATCCTGATCTGCATTGGAGTTCTTCCCTGGAGGAGCCGGAGGAGCGCCGGTGCGCAAAAACACGGGATGGGGCTGAAAGCAGGAAGACAAGCACGATCAATGCCGTCTTGAAATTTGTGTCCGGCCCATGCTATGCCACGCGGCGCAAAAAACCACGCCGCCACAACGCGCAACGTGCCGTAGGCCGCCGCGAAGCGCTGTAGTCGTACTCCTACCGCCGACGCGCGCGCCCTCCCACATAGGAGGAGGGGGCGCCACTACGGGTAACAGTCGCTGCAAAAACTAACCTCAGGCACTCAATGCCCGGGGCGTCTTTCCTTGGAGGGAAATCATGGATCTTTCATCGCTGTTCGGCGCGCTCAACGGTTCGTTGGCCGACGAAATCCTCATCTGGACCGTTGCCGCGGTCGCGGGTTCCATCTGCCTTGTCGCCGTGGTCAACGTGCTCGACATGCTCCTGGACAACAACAACGAAATGGGCTGAACGCCTTTTTCCATCTGCCCCTTTACTGCTCCCATGAAAGATTCCAGGTCCTCGATGACGCCACAGAACAAAGCCGCTGCAGGTCGCCGCGCCGGATCCACCAAGCCAGGTGACGGCCGCAACGCCAAGCAGCAGCAGCTGGACGGCTTTGTCACCGAGCATCCCGCGCACCTGACGACCAACCAGGGCCTGCAGATTCCGGACAACCACAACTCGCTCAAGGCGGGTGCGCGCGGACCCACGCTGCTGGAAGACTTCCTCCTGCGCGAGAAGATCACGCATTTCGACCACGAGCGCATTCCCGAGCGCGCGGTGCATGCGCGCGGTTCCGCGGCGCATGGCTACTTTCAGGTCTACAAGTCGATGTCGCAGTTCACTTCGGCCGACTTCCTGCAGGACCCGGATGTGAAGACGCCCGTTTTCGTGCGCTTTTCAACCGTGGCCGGCGAACGCGGATCCGCCGATACGGTGCGCGACGTGCGCGGCTTTGCCGTCAAGTTCTACACCCGCGAAGGCAACTACGACCTGGTGGGCAACAACATCCCGGTGTTCTTCATCCAGGACGCGATGAAGTTCCCCGACCTCGTGCACGCCGTCAAGCCCGAGCCGCACCATGCGATGCCGCAGGCCGCGAGCGCGCACGACACCTTCTGGGACTTTGCCTCGCTCATGCCCGAAACCACCCACATGCTGATGTGGGCGATGAGCGACCGCGCCATCCCGCGCAGTTACCGGATGATGGAAGGCTTCGGCGTTCACACCTTCCGCTTCATCAACAGCCGCGGCGAGAGCCACTTCGTCAAGTTCCACTGGAAGCCCAAGCTGGGCATCCACGGCCTGGCGTGGGACGAGGCGCAGAAGATCGCCGGCAAGGACGCCGACTTTCATCGCCGCGACCTCTGGGAAGCCATCGAGAACGGCGATTTTCCCGAATGGGAGCTGGGCGTGCAGATCGTCCCCGCCGACAAGGAGCACTCGCTGGGCTTCGACCTGCTGGACCCCACCAAGCTGATCCCCGAGGAAATGGTGCCCGTCCAGAAGATCGGCAAGCTGGTGCTCAACCGCAACCCCGACAACTTCTTCGCCGAGACCGAGCAGGTGGCCTTCCACCCCGGCCATGTGGTGCCGGGCATCGACTTCAGCAACGACCCGCTGCTGCAGGGGCGGCTGTTCTCGTACACCGACACGCAGATCTCGCGGCTGGGCGGCGCCAACTTTCACGAGCTGCCGATCAACAAGGCCTTGTGCCCGTTCCACAACTTCCAGCGCGACGGCATGCACCGCCAGACCATCGCGCGCGGCCAGGTGGCCTACGAGCCCAACACGCTGGGCAGCGGCACCGAGTTTCGCGTCGACGGCGGCAGCAACGGCTTCCAGTCGTTCCCCGAGGAGATCGACGCACCCAAGGTGCGCCGTCGCAGTGCGTCTTTCGACGACCACTTCACGCAGGCGCGCCTGTTCTTCAACAGCCAGACCGCGCCCGAGCGGGAGCACATCATCGCGGCCTTCCGCTTCGAGCTTTCCAAGCTGGAAGTGCCGGCCATCCGCCAGCGCATGGTCGACAACCTCGCGCATGTGGACGAGAAGCTCGCGCGCCGCGTGGCCGAGCCGCTGGGCATCGGCGAGCCTGACGCCAAGGCGGCTGCGGGCCGCGCGGGCTTTCGCGACCACCGCATCGCCTTGCCCATCGACGAGTCGCCGGCGCTGCGCATGGCCGACACCGGCGACGGCACCATCCGCACGCGCAAGATCGCGATCCTCGTGGCCGACGGTGTCGACTCGGCATCGCTCAAGCCGATCCGCGAGGCGCTGGAGCAGGCCGGCGCGCAATGCAAGGTGGTCGGGCCGCGCCTGGGCACCGTGGCCAGCGCATCGAAGCGGCAGATCGACGTGGACGCGACCTTCTCGAACACGCCCTCGGTGATGTTCGATGCGGTGCTGGTGCCCGCCGGCGCCGACAGCGCCGCCTCGATGTCGGGCATGGGCGATGCGGTGCACTTCGTGCTGGAGGCCTACAAGCACTGCAAGGCCATCTGCACGGTGGGCGAGGGCGTGAAGCTCCTGGCCACGCTGGGCATCACCGCGGACGGCGAAGCGCCTGCGGGCGTGGTCGTGGCCGCCACCCCGGTCACCAACCTGGGCGACACCACCGCGGCGACGCAGATTGCGCAGGACTTCGTGGCGGCCATCGCGAAGCACCGCCATTGGGATCGTGCGAATACCGACGCGGTGCCTGCCTGAGTCCGGGCGCAATCGCTCGCTAGTCCTTTAGCGCTAGACCGTATTGCGAATAGCCCCGAAGGTAGCCCCCTCCTAGACTTTCCCCACGAGGCCTGAACGGCGCGCACTTCCGCGGCGTCGAGCATCTGCAGCACCAACAGCAGACGCAACGGCCGCGTGCGGGGGTCCAATGGCTTGGTTTTCAAGATGGGGATGGGAGCGCCCTGCACGTCGTCGTGCGGGATTCGCAGGTGCGATCGGTCTGGCCGGCATTCTTCTCCTGGGCTTCGGTCCTTCGGCATCGGCGCAGCAGCAGCAAGCGCCCGACGCCGAAGCCGCCGCCAGCAAGATGGAGCAGGCGCGGCTGGCCGACACCGACACCTTGCTGGCCCTGACCAGCGAAGGCGCCGTGCTCTACGGGCAGGACGCGGTCAAGCTCTCGGGCTACCAGTACTGCAGCCAGGCGGTCGCGCTCGCGGAAGCGGGCGAGTTCCGCCAGAGCATCCGCGCCGCCAGCAAGGCGCTGCACCTGGCCAACGCCACCCGCGATCCGAACCTGATGGCCATGGCCAACCGCGACCTCGCGATCGTCTACAGCTACTCGGGCCAGTTGGAAAAAGCCGAGGAGTTCGCCCGCGAAGCGCTCAAGCATCCGGCGCGCGACCCCCGCCTGGTGGTCGGCCCCGTGCAAAAGGTGCTGGGCGATGTGCGCACGCGCCGCGGCGATTTTTCGGGCGCTGTCATCAGCTACGACGAAGCGCTGGCCAACAGCTCGCCGCGCTATGCGCCGCTGGTGCAGGCATCGCTGGTCAACGCGCTGATCGAATCGGGCGACGCCGCGCGGGCGCGCCAGGTGCTCGGCACCATGGCCCCGCCCAAGGACGCCCCCCTCACCGCGCAGCTGGACCGCACCCGCGCACGCCTGTTGCTCGCCGAGAACAAGCCGGCCGAGGCGCGCGACATGTACCGCGCGCTCACCGCGCGCCAGGTCGGCGTCGACACCGAGTACTACCGCCTCTGGGCCTGGGACGGCGTGGCGCGCAGCGAGATGGCGCTGGGCCAGAAGCAGGCCGCGGCCGAGGCCGTGGGCCAGGCGCTGGGCGGCGTGGACAAGGTGCGCGCCAAGTTCCGCAGCGAAGAATTCAAGATGGGCCTGTTCTCGGACCTGCAGTCGGTGTTCGAGCGCGGCGTGGCCGTCTACAGCGACGCGGGCGATGCGCGGGCCGCCTTCGAGGTCAGCGAGCACAGCCGCTCGCGCGCGCTGCTCGATGCGGTGCGCGGCCGCGCCAAGATCGGCGACCAGTCCGCCACCACGGTGGACCTGGCCACGCTGCAGCGCACACTGGCGGCCGACGAGCGCGTGGTGCAGTTCCATTCGCTGCCCGATCGCCTCGTGGTCTGGGTGGTGAGCCCCACGGCCATCCAGGAGAAGACGATCGCGGTCAAGCGCGAAGAGCTCAACGAGCTGGTCGAGACCTTCCGCAACTCCATCGTTCGCGGCCGCCGCGCGGCCATCACCAACGCCGACAAGCTGGGCGCGGCGCTGCTGGGCCCGCTCGGCCTGGTCGCGGGCCAGCGCCTGGTGGTGGTGCCGCACGGCCCGCTGCACTACCTGCCGTTCCAGGCGCTGCGGCTGGACGGCCGCTACCTCATCGAGACGCATCCGGTCTCGGTGGCGCCTTCGATCAGCATCGCGGTGCAGCTGGCGCAGCGCACGCCGCGCGTGAACGCCTCGCTCACCGCCTTCGGCAATCCGCGCATCGAAGACAAGTACGACCTGCCGGGCGCCGAGACCGAGGTCAAGCGGCTCGCCCAACTGTTTCCGCGCAACACGGTGTACATGGGCGCCGCCGCCACCAAGACGCAGTTCCGCGACGTGGCCGCGCGCTCGCCGCTGATGCACGTGGCCGCGCACGCCGAGGCCGATGCGGTCGATCCGCTGTACTCCCGCATCCTGCTGGCCAACGAAGGCGGCAAGCAGAACTTTCTGGAAGCGCACGAGATTCTTGGCCTGTCGATGGAGGGCACCGCGCTGGTCACGCTCTCGGCCTGCGAATCGGGCCTGGGTCGCATCGCGCAGGGCGACGAGGTGCTGGGCTTCACGCGCTCGTTCCTTTCGGCCGGCAGCTCCAGCCTGATCGCCTCGCTGTGGCCGGTGTCCGACGACGCCACCGCCGTGCTCATGGGCACGCTGTACGGCGAGCTCGCCAAGGGCCGCGACATCCAGCGCGCCATGCAGGCCGGACAACTGGCCGTGTTGAAGGATCCCAAGATGTCCCACCCCTTCTTCTGGGCGCCGTTCAACCTGATCGGCAACTGGCGCCTCACCGTGGGAAGTTGACATGCATTTCGTTCGCCAACGCCCCACCCAGATCGTCCTCGCGGTCACCGCCCTCGTGGGCGCAACGCTGCTGGTCGCCGCCCCGCGCACGCACGCGGCAGACACCACCGAACTGCTGCCCACGCAAGACCCCTGCGGCAGCTGCGACCGTCCGCTCGCGCAGGCCACAGGCACCGTCGCGCCCCAGAGCCTGCCGGCCGCGCCGCGCCCCGCCGGCACCTCGTTCAGGCTCAACGACCTGCGCCTGAACGGCGTGAAGGCGCTGAGCAACGAAGAGCTGCAAGGCATCACCACGCCCTACATCGGCCGCGACGTCACGCTGGTCGAGCTGGAAGAGCTCGCCAAGGCGATCACCGCGCGCTACAAGGAGCGCGGCTACTTTCTCGCGCAGGCCGTGGTGCCGGTGCAGACCGTGCGCGACGGCATCGTGGAAATCAGCGTCATCGAAGGGCGCCTGGGCAAGGTCGATGTGGTGGTCGCGCCCGATGCGCCGCTGGCCGAATCGCGGGTGCGCGGCTTTCTTGCGCCGCTGCAGCCGGGCGAGGCAGTCAGCGCGCAGGGCTACGAACGCGCGATGCTGCTGCTGTCCGACCAGCCGGGCGTGAAGGTGTCCTCGGGCCTGCAGGAAGGCACGCTGCCGGGCACCACCGATCTGTCGGTCGAGGTGTCGGCCGCGCCGCGCTGGGCCTTCACGGCCGAAGCCGACAACCACGGCACCAAGGAATCGGGGCGCTTCCGCGTGGGCGGCACCGCGCGGCTGCTGAGCCCCTTCGGCATCGGCGACAACCTGGACATGCGGCTGATGGTGTCCGACAGCAATGCGCTGCAGTTCGGCCGCATCGCCTACGAGGCGCCCATCGGCACCAGCGGCCTGCGCGCCGGCGTGGGCCTGTCGCGCGTGAGCTACGAGCTCGGCGGCCAGTTCGCCGACCTGGAAGCGCAGGGCCGCGCCAACGTGCTGGACTTCTCGATCAACTACCCGCTGATCCGCCAGCGCCAGCAGAACTTGTTCCTGCGCCTGGGCGCCGACATCAAGGACCTGACCGACGAAATGCGCGCGGCCGACTTCACCGCGAAGAAGCGCATTCACGGCCTGAGCGCGGGCTGGACCTGGGAGCGGCGCGACGAGCTGCTGGGCGGCGGCTACTGGGCCAGCACCGGCACGCTGTACCACGGCAACCTGTCGATACGCGATGCGCTCAGCCGCGAGTTCGACGAGAGCAGTTCCGGCCACCGCACCGAAGGCAGCTTCACCAAGCTGAGCTTCCAGCTCTCGCGGCTGCAGTCCATCGTGCCGCGCCATTCGCTGTACCTGTCGGTCGGCGGACAGCTGGCCAGCAAGAACCTGGATGCTTCGGAAAAACTCGCGCTCGGCGGCGCGCGCGCGGTGCGTGCCTACCCCTCGGGCGAACTGCTGGTCGACCAGGGCGTGATCGGCACCGCCGAGTGGCGCTGGTCGTACAACGAAGAGCTCACTCCCTACCTCTTCTACGACGCCGCGCGCGGAAAGATCGTGCGCGACCCCACGCCCTTCGACGGACCCAACAACCACAGCCTGCGCGGCTACGGCGTGGGCCTGAGTTGGTCGCGGCCGGGCAATTTCTCGATCAACGCCACGCTCGCCTGGCGCGACGGCACCCGGCCGGCGCAGACCGACGGCGGCGGCCGCAACCCACGGCTGTACGTGCAGCTCACCAAGGCGTTCTGACCATGAAGCAACGCAACCTCTCCCGCCAGCGGCCCCGCAACCATCGCGGGCCGATGCTGCGTCCGCTGGCGTTCTCGCTGATGTGCGCGGGCCTCGCGCCGGCCATGGCGCAGGTGATGCCCTCGGGCTTCACCACGCCGGCAGGCAGCGGCGTCGCGATGATGCAGGACGGCGCGCTGATGAATATCACTCAGCAGTTCCAGCGCGGCATCGCCAACTGGCAGTCGTTTTCGATCGGCGTGGGCGGCACGGTCAACATCACGCAGCCGAATGCGAGCAGCGTGCTGCTCAACCGCGTGACGGGCGGCCAGATGTCGACCATCGCGGGCAGCATCAACGCCAACGGCCGGGTCATCCTGGTCAACCCGAGCGGCGTGATGTTCAGCCAGGGCGCGACGGTCAACGTGGGCGGGCTCATCGCGTCCACGCTGTCGCTGAAGACGTCCGACCAGGCCTTCATGGACGGCGCCACCAACCTCGTGTTCGAGCAGGAAGGCGCGGCCGGCAAATCCGTGCGCAACTTCGGCAGCATCACCGCCAACGGCGGCCCCGTGGTGCTGATGGGCGCCGCGGTGGAAAACGGCAGCACCGGCACCATCACCGCCAACGGCGGCACGGTCGGGCTGGCGTCGGGTGGCAGGATCACGCTGGACCTCGTGGGCGACGGGCTCACCAACATCGTCATCTCGCCCGACTCGATGGCCGCCAACGCCTCGGTCGACAACAGCGGCACGCTGCAGGCCGACGGCGGGCGCGTGGCGCTCATGGGCAGCTCGGCCACGGTGGGCGAACTGGTGGTCAGGCAGACCGGCACGGTGCGCGCGCGCACGCTGGGCACGGTCAATGGCGAGATCTTTCTGGGCGGCGGCGCCGACAACCGCGTCGAGATGACCGGCGGCATCCTGGACGCCACGGGCACAGCGGCCGGACAGAGCGGCGGCACCATCCGCATCGCGGCGGGCCAGGTGAAGCTGGAGGGCGCGGGCCAGGGCCCGGTGATGGCCGACGCCAGCGGCCAGGCTGGCGGTGGCACGGTGTCGGTGCGAGGCTACGACGTGGCGCTCGGGTCCGGATCGGTGCTGCGCGCCGATGCCACGAATGCGGGCACAGGCGGCACCGTGGAGGTCGGCACGGCCATGGGCTACAGCCTGCCGGGCGACGGCAATGCACAGCCGACGCGCGACTCGCGCGTGCAGGCCTTCGGCGAAATCTCGGCGCGCGGCGCCGGCAGCGGCAAGGGCGGCGAGATCGATACCTCCGCCGATTTCCTGCGCATCGATCCGACGCGGGTGGACGCAGGCGGCGGCGCGCAGGGCGGCGCCAACGGCAACTGGCGCGTGGCCACCTCGTCCAACCTGGCCGTGGTTACGGCCGCGGACATTCCCGCCTACGACCCGGCCTACCCGCCGCTCTCGTTCGCCGAAGTGAACGCCGAGGCGGTGGGCGCCGCGCTGGGCCGCGGCACCAACGTGACGCTCGCGAGCACCGCCATCGGCGACAACGCCGGGGTGCGCTTCGGCACGGATGCCAAGGTCGTCAAGGCCGAAGGCGGCGCCGCCACGCTGCGGGTCGATTCGGCCGGCAGCATCGTCATGGACCCGGGCTCGTCCATCGACGCCAAGGTGGGCGCGCTCAACGTGGACTTCAACGCCGACTCGACCGGCCTCGTCGCCGCGAACGCCGCGACCATCAACAGCGGCGGAGGCACCGTCACCGAACTCGACTACGCGGGCGCCATCCGCCTGGACAACGCCACCGTCAACGCCAACGGCGGTTCGGTGCGCTTCTTCGGCCAGAGCTTGGAGAAGAGTGGGCGCGCCATCGGCGGCTCGGCCTCCCACACCGAAGACCCGAGCGACACATGGCGCGACGGCGTCTACTTGACCGGCAGCACCGTGACCACCCACGGCGACGGCCAGATCTCGATGCGCGGCCAGGGCCGCAACTGGATCTTCACGCCCGACGGCTCGCCGCCTCGCTATGTGGCGAGCGGCGGCGTTACCGTGGACGCCGGCAGCACGGTGCAGGCGGGCCTGGGCGGCGTGCGCATCGACGGCGCCGGGGCGCTGGGCGGCAACGGCGTGAGCATCTTCGGCGGCTCCAGCGTCCGAGCCACGGGCGACGTGACCCTTGCCGGCACCGGCGGCGTGTGGCAGGAAGGCATGACGGTGGCCAGCGTGAACTCCAGCGCCGGCGTGTCCGTCGGCTCGGGCACCGTCGCCAGCGAGCGCAACGTGCGCATCGACGGCACCGGCACCGACCTCGACGCGCTTCGCACCAGCGGCGAGTTCCTGTCGATCAACGGCAGCGCCGGCATCGGCACGGGCGTGGCGATCTACGGCAGCGTCAGCGCCGGCGCGGGGCAGCGCATCGACGTGAACGGGCGCGCGGGCAGCGACGGCTTCTTCGCTTCCGGCGGCAGCGACGGCGACATCTTTCCGGCGGGCAGCGCCTTCGGCGTGGACGTGTCCGCCAATTCCAACAACCCCAACCCGCTGCGCACCTCCGGCGGCACCATCGCCATCGACGGCCTGGGCACCGACATCTCGCTGCGCATGGAGACCTTCGGCTCCGGCGCCTTCGCGCTCGCCGCGGTGCCGCAGGCGGGCGCGCTCGCGGCTGTACCAGAGCCGGCGCTGCTGTCGGTCATGAGCGAAACCGGCAAGGGCGGCAACATCTCGGTGCGCGGGCGCAACATCGTGATCGACGGTACCGACGGCTTCGGCGACGGTCCGGAAATCGGCCGTATCGACGCCAGCGGCGCCACCGGCGGCGGCAGCATCGACATCCAGGCGGCCAACGTGCTGGCCGTGGGCAAGAACACCAGCCTGGAAGCCAACGCCACGGGCAGCGGCAACGGCGGCAGCGTGAAGGTGATCGGCGGCGACACGCTGCGCGGCTACGGAAGCATTTCCGCGCGCGGCGGCGCGGCGGGCGGCAACGGCGGCTTCGTGGACACCTCGGCAGCGCACTTCGACCTGACCGGCGTGCGGGTCGATGCCTCCTCGCCGATGGGCAGCGCGGGCACCTGGCTCATCGATCCCTACAACGTCAACATCGCGAGCGGCACCGCCAGCGGCAGCCTCACCGGCAACCCCTTCGATCCGCTGACCAACTCCATCATCCAGGACGGCGACATCAACGCCGCGCTGGACAAGGGCTCCAGCGTCACGATCACCACCGGCACCGGCGGCAACGCCTTCGACGGCAACATCACCTTCGACAAGGGCGCGACCATCACGCGCTCGGTGGGCGGCGCGCCGGTGACCTTCCGGCTGGATGCGGGCCGCGACATCATTGCCTTCAACGACAACCAGATCCAGTCGAACGACGGCATCCTGAACGTGGTGTTCAACGCGGGCGTGGGCACGGACGGCGGCTCGGTGATCTTCGGCGGGGCGATCCGCACCAACGGCGGCTATGTCGCGATGAACGCCGACGCCGGCATCACCGGCAGCCCCGCCATACAGCTGAACAACACCACCATCGACACGCGCACGACCGCGTCGGGCGACGCGGGCCCCGGCGGCTTCGTGCAGATCGCGGGCACGCGGGCGACGCCGCCGTTCTCCAGCTTCGGCGCCACCGTCGATCTGAACGGCATCGACATCCAGACCAGCACGGGCGACGTGTCGATCTCGGGCATCGGCACGCAGGGCGCGGGCGTGCGCATCGCCACGGGCAACGTCGTGACGAGCCAGATCCTCACCACCAGCGGCGACATCGACATCGCGGGCGTCGGCACGGGCCTCACGAGCAGCTTCGGCTCCACCAGCGTCTACAGCGTGGATGTCAACAACACGCTGGTGCGCAGCGTGGACGGCAACATCGGCATCCGCGGCCTGGTGTCGCCGGGCGCGCTGGGCACCGGCTCGGGCGGCGTGCTGCTGGCCAACAACGCGCTGGTCACCACGCTGGGCGTGGGCAACATCGACATCGCGGGCGAGGCGCAGATCAACGGCACGGGCCTGAACATCGCCACCGGCGCCCGCGTGGACGGCAACAGCGCGGTGGTGCTGCGCGCCGCCAACAACGGCGGTGTGGACGCCGTGGCGATCAACGGCACGGTGCGCGCGGGCAGCCTGCTCAACCTGCGCCCCGGCGGCGTGGATGCGGCGGGCAATGCGGTCGAGCGTACGGCCAACCCGATCACGCTGGGCGGCACGGCGGCCAACGGCTTTGCGGTGTCGGCGGCGGAGTTCACGCGGCTGGACGCGCCCACCATCGTGGCCGGCAGCAACGCGCACGCGGGCGACATCAACGTCGTGGGGCCGCTGGCGCTGTCCTCGGCGCTCACGCTGCAGAACGAGGGGGGCGGCAACATCAACCTGGGCGGCGCCATCGACGCGCCGAGGCTGGGGCTGCTCTCGCGCGGCAACATCACGCAGACGGCCGACGCGCCGATCACCGCCGGCACGCTGATGGCCCGCTCCACCGGCGGCAGCGTGCTGCTGGATGCGGCGCCGAACAACGTGAGCGCGGCCACGGTAGGCGGCGGCGCGGCGGGGGCGTTTCGCTATGTCGATGTGGACACGGTGCAGCTGGGCTCGGTCTCGGTCACCGGCTACGACGCCGGCGGCAATGCGCCGCAGCTCGTGTCGGCCACCTCGATGGCGGCCGACACGGTGTTCGTGCGCACCTTGTCCGGCGACCTGCTCCTGGGCACCGACGTGAGCAGCACCAGCGGCACCGACCTGGTGGCGGCCGCGCGGCTGCAGAACCTGGGCGCCTACGCGATCACCGGCGCACCGTGGCGCGTGTGGGCCGACACCTGGATCGGCGAGACACGCGGCGGCCTGCGCGGCTCGGGGCCGCTGCCCAACCTCTACCACTGCGCGTACTCGGGCCTGTGCTCGGTGATCGTGTCGCCGGGCGACAACCACTTCATCTATGCGCAGCAGCCCACGGCCACGGTGGTCATCGGCAATGCGAGCCGTCCCTTCGGCTTTGCGAATCCGGCGTTCGGCTACACGCTGGCCGGCCTGATCCTGGGCGACTCGGGCGCGGGCTTCAGCGGGGTGCTGGGCACCACCGCCACGCGGGCGAGCCTGCCGGGCGGCTATCCGATCAACGGCAGCTTCACCTCGGCCGAGGGCTATGCGGTGAACGTGGTGCCGGGGAACCTCACGGTCACGCCGGCCTTCGACTTTCCGAGGGTGGACGTGCTGCGCGACATTCCGTCGACCTGGCTCTACGACCGCAACATCGGCGCGCCGCCGATCTGCTTTGCCACCGGCGCGGTGGACGGCGACCGCGCCGCGCAGGGCGGCGACGTGCTGGCGCGCGAATGGTCGCGCGTGCGCTCGCGGCCCAATCTTTCCAGCTGCGTGGACACCGAGAAGCGCAACGGCTGCGCTGACTTCTGAACTGAGAAAGCCGGCCGCGCCCGTACGGGCTGAGCTTGTCGAAGCAACTCACCCGTTCGGGCTGAGCCTGTCGAAGCCTTGCTTGCGGTGGGAGCAGCCCTTCGACAAGCTCAGGGCGAACGGGTGCGAAAGACAAGCCCAGGGCGAACGGTGCCAAAGACAAGCTCAGACCACGCGCGCATGCCGCCGCGTGGTCAGCAGCGCGCGCAGCTTGGCCGGCGCGACCGGCTTGGTCAGCAGCATCACGCCGCCGTGGCGCAGCCGCTGCAGCACCTCGGGCCCTGTAGCGCCCGACACCAGCACCGCCAGCGCGTCGGGCTGCAGCCGCCTGGCGGCTTCGATCACGTCCACACCGTCGCCGTCGCCGGCCAGCTGCAGGTCGCACAGCACCGCATCGAAGTGGATGTCGCCGGTGCCCAGCCGTGCGATGGCCTCGACGCTGGTGGTCACGCACTCCACCTCGCAGCCCCATTGCGCGAGCAGCGCGCGGCTGCCGTCCAGGATGGCGGGGTCGTCGTCCACCACCAGGCAGCGCAGGCCCGCCAGCGGCGCCGGTGCCGCGGCCAGCGGCGCGGGTTCGGGCGGCACCGCGTCGGCGGCGCGGGCGGCGGGCAGCGTGAAGGCGAAGGTGCTGCCCGCCTGCAGAGCCGAGCGCACGGTGATGCGGGTGCCCAGCAGCGCCGCGATGCGCGCGCAGATCGCCAGCCCCAGGCCGAAGCCGCGGCGCCGGTCGCGCTCGGTGTTCGCCACCTGATAGAACTCCTCGAAGATGCGGCCCTGGTGGATGGGCGCGATGCCCACGCCGTTGTCGCGCACCTCGATGCGCACGCCGGCCGCCGAGCGCCGCGCGGCCACCAGCACCGTGCCGCCCGCGGGCGCGTGGCGTAGCGCATTGGTCACCAGGTTGCCCACGATGCGCTGCAGCATCGCCGCGTCGGTGCGCACCGCCAGGCCGCGGTCGCTCCAGCGCAGGCGGATGCGCGACTCGGCGGCGGCGGCCGCGTGCAGCGCCTCGAGCTGGTCGAACAGCGCGGCCAGCGACACGCGGGTGATCGCCGGCGTGAGCACCTGCGCGTCGAGCCGCGAGATCTCCAGCAGGTCGTCCAGCAGCACGCCCATGAACTCGGTGCTCTCCTGCAGCCGCAGCACCGAGGGGCGCTGCGCCGGGGTGGCGGTGGGCAGCAGTCCATCGATGAACAGGCCCATCGCATGCAGCGGCTGACGCAGGTCGTGGCTCGCGGCCGCCAGGAAGCGCGCCCGCGAGAGCGCCGCCTGCTCGGCCTCGGCCATGCGCTGCAGCGCGACGGCGGTGGCCTCGCGCACCCGCTCCTCGCTCACCTGGCGGTTGCGCTGGAGCCGCTCGGCCAGGCGGTCGATGTCGTGCGCGAGCACGGCCAGCTCGTGCGTGCCGCGCGTGCCGCCTTCCACCACCTCGCAGCGCATGTCGAAGTGGCCCGCCTCCAGCGCCGCCACGGTGCGCGACACGCGCCGCAGCGGCCGCGCCACCGTGCGCGCCATGTGTCGCACCGAGGCCCATGCGGCCAGCAATGCGACCAGCGCGATGCCGATGCCCGCGAACAGCGAGCGGCTGCGCTCGCGCGCATAGGCGGTGGTGTCGCGGAAGGTCTGCACCAGGCCGATGGGTGCATCGCCGGCGGCGGTGGAGCCTTCGGGTGCGAAGGCGCTGGCGCGCGAGGCTTCGCGCAGCGTGACCGGCGAGGTGAACATGCGCAGCTGCGCGAGCGATTCGGTCTTGGGCCCGGCCGTGACGTACACGCCCGCGCTGTTGCTGATTTCCACCCGCATCACCTGCCCGCCGCGCAGCGCCGCGTTGGCCACGTTCTGCAACGCCGGCACGTCGCCCGCGTAGAGGCTCAGGTCCGACATGGCCGCCACCTGGCGCGCCACGGCCTGGCCTTCGGCGTCGAAGGCGGCTTCCAGCGTCTGCAGCCGGTTGTGCGTGAACCAGCCGGTGAGCGCGAGCGCCACCGCTGCGCAGGGCACCACGCCCAGGCGGAACAGGTCGCGCTGCAGGTTGCCGCGCACCACCAGCTCCGACACGGAACCGGTGCGGTGCGGCTGCGCGCCGGCTGCTGCTGCCGGACCTTCGGCGGGGCGGGCGGCGCTCATCGCGGGGCCGCGAGCCGGTCGGTCAGTTCCCGTTCCTCCGGCAGGCGCAGGCCGAGTCCGCGTGCCACGGTGGCGTTGATGCGCACGGTGGCCGGCGTCGCCGCCTCCACCAGCGGTTGGTTGTTGTTGCCGGCGTTGCCCGCGTTCGCCACCTTCTGGCCGAGCAGGCGGGCCTGCTGCGCGAGCTGCGAGGGCGTGGACACCGCCGCGGCCAGCCCGCCCGAGCGCACCAGGCCTTCGCTGGCGCCGAACACCGGCAGCCCCGCGCCCGCGCCCGCGCGCAGCACCGACAGCGTGGCCGCCTGGTTGTCGCCGATGAGGTCGGGAAGCACCATGAGCGCATCGCTCTGCGGCACCACGTTGCGCAGCGCGGCGGCGAGCGACCTGGCGTCGGGCGCGTACTCCACGCGCACATCCCAGGCCGGGCTGGCGCCCTGCGCGGCGCGCTGCAGCTCGCGCACCAGCGGCTCCGATTCGGGCGTGGCCACCACGCCGATGCGATGCTTCTGCGGCAGCACCGCGCCGATGAGCGCGAGCTGGTCGGACATCGCCGGGTCGCGCAGCAGCACCGCCACGCGCCGGTCGCCGCGCCGCAGGGCCGGGCTCGCGGCCTTGAGGGTTTCGTAGTCGAGCCGGCTGAGCATCGCGAGCAGCAGCGTCTCTTGGCCCGGGCGCTCGACGGCGGCGCGCGAGGCCGCCAGGCCGACCGCCACGGTGAGGCCGGCATCGGCCGTGGTGCGCAGGCCGCGGGTGCGCACGCCGGCATTGATTCGATCGCGATCGCGCTCGGCTTCGGCGGCTGCGGCCACGGTGGTGCCAGTGTTCTGCGGCGCCTCGCCGCCGGGCGAGAGCCGGACCACGTCGAACCTGCCGCCCGGCTCCTGGTTGGCGCGCAGCTGCTGCACGAATTCCGAATGCGCGGCGCTGTCGTCGCCCATCAGCACCGTGAGGCTGGGGACGGAGGCGGCGCGGGCGCTGCCGGCGCCCAGCGGGGTCAGCGCGGCGAATGCGGCGAGCGCCATGAGGGCGAAGGCGGACCGCGCAGCACCGGGCAGCCTTCGCGGGAAGGTGATGAACGATGTTGTGGCGACGGCGGACATGAGACTGCTTCTGCAGCGTGGGTGCATGACCCAATGTAAGGACGGGCCTTGCTTCGCGCGATAAGGCGGAGGGGCTATGTCAGCGCCGGGGAGGCCTTGCCAACGTGACGAACTGCACAGTGCGGCAGCCGAGCGGTCTATGCCCGAAGAACTAGGCCTCGATGAGGCGCAAGGCAGCCGCGCGCTGCGCCTGTATGGCCTGCCGCAGCACGCGCGGCGACACCGGCTTGTAGAGCACCGCGATGCCCGCGCTCGCCACCTCGCGCAGGCGGTCGGGCTTGGTCTCGCCGGTCACCAGCAGGCGCGCCGTGCCGGGGCCGATGCCGCGCGGATGGCGCTCCAGCGCGGCGAGCACGTCCAGGCCGTTGTCGCCGCCCTGCAGCAGCAGGTCGCTCACCACCACGTCGGGCGGCTGCTCCCAGATGTCGGCCAGCGCCAGCGCCTCGGCGCGGGTCTGCGCGGCCAGCACCTCGGCGCCCCAGTTGGAGAGCACCACCGACAGGCCTTCGAGGATGGTGCGCTCGTCGTCGATCACCAGGATGCGAAGCTTCTCCAGGCTCACGTCGTCCTCGATGTCCGCCGGCAGCGGCGCCGCGGCCGGCGCGGGCAGGGCGGCCGGGGCCGAGCGCACCAGCACCCGCACGCAGGTGCCCTTGTGCAGGCGCGAACTCAGCTCGACGCGGGTGTTCAGCAGCTCCGCCAGCCGCTGCACCGTGGCCAGTCCCAGGCCCATGCCGCGCGCGCCGCGCGCCGCCTGCTTGCCCGTGGGCTCCACCTGGTAGAACTCTTCGAACACGCGGGTCTGGTGCTGCGGCGCGATGCCCACGCCGGTGTCCAGCACATCGATGCGCACACCCTTGCCACGCCGCCGCGCGCCGATGAGCACGCCGCCCTCGATGGTGTGGCGCAGCGAGTTGGAGACCAGGTTGTTCAGGATGCGCGAGAGCATCACGTAGTCGCAGCGCACCCACAGGTCGGTCTTGCGCGCCACCAGGCGCAGGCCCTGCTGCTCGGCCACCGAGCGGAAGTTGCGGCTGATTTCGTCGAACAGCCGGTCCAGCGGAAAGTCGGTCCATTGCGGCTGCAGCACGCCGGCATCGAGCTGCGAGAGGTTGAGCAGCTCCGAGAACAGCCGGTCCAGCGATTCCACGCATTCGCGGATGTGGCCGATGCGCTGCAGCCGCACCGGGTCGGTCTCGCCGTTGGCCAGGCCGTCCGAAAAAAGCGTGAGCGCATGCAGCGGCTGGCGCAGGTCGTGGCTGGCGGCGGCCAGGAGGCGGGTCTTGGCCTGGCTTGCCACTTCCAGCTGCGCGTTCTTGCGGGCCAGCTCGGCCGTGGCCGCGCTGATGCGGCTTTGCAGCAGGCGGCGGCTTTCGGCGAGCGCGCGCGCCGCCTGGTTGAAGCCGTGCTGCAGATGCCGCACCTCCGAGGAGCCTTCGACGGACACACTCGCATCCTCGCCCGCGCCCAGCCGGTCGACGGCCTTGCCCAGCGCGCGGATCGGCTCGCTGATGCGCCGTGCCGCCCACCAGCCGGCCAGCCCCACGCCCACGAGGCTGATCGCCAGCACCAGCGCCACGTTCAGCCACACCGAGCGACGGGCGCTCTGAACGGCATCGAGGCTGATCTCCACCATCACCTTGCCGGTCGGCCGGCCGTCGTCGGCCACGATGGGCGCCAGCACCTGGAGGCCCTCGGCGCGCGCGCGGTCCACGGTTTCGGAATTGGCGACGATCTCGCCGTCCTCGGTCCAGATCTGCACCTGCTGCACATGGGGCTGGTAGGTGCCGGTCTGCGCGGTGCGCTGCAGCGCGCGGCGGTCCATGCGGCCGAGCGGGGCCTGCGCCGCCGTGGCCACCTGCAGCGCCACCGTCTGCGCATTGGCGCGCATCAGCTCGGTGAGATTGCCCAGGTGCTGGCGCGTCAGGACGGCAATGGCGGTGAGCGTGGCGGCGGTCGCCGGCACCAGCGCCAGCAGGATCAGCTGCTGGGCGAAGGTGAGGCGGGCCAGGCCGCGCAGGACGCGAAAGTTCCAGTTCATGGGGGCAGTGAACGCATGGGGGCCGAGCTTAGGTGGGTTCTCCTATACAGGGAAGCCATGAAAACGTCACCTCAAAAACATCGGCTGAAATGTTTGCATTTGTTATCTAATCGCAAGCGTCCTGACGCTGCCAGCTGCTGGCGGCCTGTCGGAATCACCTGTGTCCGGGTCCAACATGCAGATATTCATGCGGCGTTTTGCCGATGTCCTTGCCGAGTTTCTGGCCGGCTTCGAGGCCGGTATGCGCGCCGCATTCGGCCCGGCCGCGCTCGGGCTGATGCTGCTGCTGGCTTTGCCGCTGGCGGCGACGGCCCAGGCGCCCGCGGCGGATGCGCCGGTGCGCTTCGGCATCCTGCCGCTGGGCGGCGCCTTCGAGTCGCGCAGCGACTGGGATCCGCTGCTGGCCGAACTGAGCCGCGCCATCGGCCGGCCGGTGAGCGTGCTGTCCGTCAACTCGTACGAAGCGCTGGAGCAGGCGATCCAGCGCAACGAGGTCGACATGGCTTTTCTCTCGGGAAAGATGGCGCTGGACGCCGTGACCCAGCGCCGCATGAAAGTGGTCGCCCAGGTCGTTCGCCACGACGGCCTGCCCGGCTACCGCGCGCTGCTGCTGTCCCGCAAGACGCCGCCGATGCACTCGCTCAAGCACCTGCTGGACCAGCCGGAGCGCTGGCGCCTGGCGCGCGGCGAGAAGCAGTCGGTGTCGGGCTTCATCGTGCCGCAGCTGCAGTTTTTTTTGCCGAACCACATCGCGATGGAAACCCGCTTTCAGAGCGAGATCGTGGGCACCCACCAGACCAATGCGCTGGCCGTGGCCAACAACGAGGCCGACGTGGCCACCAACAACTCGGCCGACTTCGAGCGCTTCAGGCAGCGCTTTCCGGCCGAGGCCGAGCGGCTGCAGGTGCTGTGGGAATCGGAGCTCATTCCGCATGCGCAGATCGTGGTGCGGCGCGAGTACCCGGCCGAATTGCGCACCCGGGTGCAGGCGTTCCTGGTCGCCTACGGCCGCGCCAAGGGGCCGCGCGGCGATGCCGAGCGGGTGGTGCTCAAGTCGCTGCACGACCTGGCCGGCTTCGTGGCGGCCGACAACAGCTCGCTGCAGCCTGCGGCCAAGCTGGCCTACCAACTTGCTAAGCAGAACGCGGTCACCGCGCAGTGGGTGAACGACGCCGCGCGGCAGGCGCGGCTGCAGCGCATCGAGAGCGTCTACGCCGAGCAGGCCGGCGTGCTCAAGGACCTGACGCCCTGAAAATGGCACTCCCCCAGGCTTCGCGCACTTCGTGTCGCTTCTCCCCCCCCCTCGCCGGGGGCAACACCTGCGGCCCGGCGGAGCCGGTTCCGCGGTGTTCCTGGCATTGGCCGTGGCGGGTGCATGGGCCATGGCGCTCGCGGCTGACGGCGGCATCGCGGGTCTTCGGCGGGTTCATCGCTGTTGCAAGCTTGCTGGCCCTGCCATCGCCGGCGCTGGCGCAGGCTGCGCAGGACAAACCCATCCAGTCCATCCGCTTCGGCGTGCTGCCGCTGGGCGGCACTGTCGAGTCGCGGGCGCTGTGGACGCCGCTCATGGCCGACATGAGCCGCTCGCTGGGCATGCCGGTCACCGCGTATTCGGTGCCCTCTTATGAAGAGCTGGACCGCGCCATCGGCCGCGACGAGATCGACATGGCTTTTCTGTCGGCCAAGATGGCGCTGGACGCCGTGATGCAGCGGCGCATGAAGGTGGTGGCGCAGATCGCGCGCCGCCCGGACATGCCCGAACACCGCGCCATCCTGCTGACCCGCAAGACCGGCCCGCTGAACACGCTGGACGGCGTGCTCGCCGAGCCCGAACGCTGGCGCCTCGCGCGCGGCGACAGGCGCTCGGTCACCGGCTTTGCCGTGCCGCAGAGCCAGCTCTTCCTGCCGAACAACATCGACATGGAGACGCGCTTTCGCAGCGAGCTCGTCGGCACCCACCAGGCCACCGCCCTGGCCGTGGCGAATGGCGACGCCGACGTGGCCACCAACAACACCACCGACCTGGAGCGCTTTCGCCAGCAGTTCCCGGTCGAGGCCGAACGGCTGAAGGTTGTCTGGGAATCCACGCCGCCGCCCGGCGCGCCGATGGTGGTGCGGCGCAACTGGCCGCCCGAGTTCCAGGCCAGGCTGCAGACCTTTCTGACCAGCTACGGGCAAGGCACGGGCCCGCGCGCCGAGGCCGAGCGCGAAGTGCTCAGGAACCTGCGCGCCACCTACGGCTACGTCGCGGCCGACGACAGCGCGCTGCTGCCCGCGGCGCGGCTGGAGTACGAACTGGGCAAGCAGCGCGCCATGGCCGCCTCGTGGGTGAACGAGGCGGCGCGCACGCAGCGCCTGCAGCGCATCGACAAGCTGTACGCCGAGCAGGCGCGGGTGCTGCGGGCCGGCGGGCGCTGAACAAGCCCATCACCCGACCAAGCCCGCCCGCTCCGCGTGGCACTGATGCGCACCCGCCCGCATCTACTCCCTTCGCCGTAGCTCCAATCCGCGCCATCTAGGCCATTAGGCGGATTTGCCCGCCGCCCGCCGCGCCGGAAACTTCGTGTTTCTTTTGGCAACCCTTGCCGTTGACGGAGTGCGGATGAGTTGGCGAACAAAAGTGGTCTGGAGCGAGGGGATGCTGTTGCAGCCTCAGCACCTGCAGCAGAGCGAGCGTCATGCCGACCACGCGAGGCATGTGCTCGTGCGTTCGACGACCCCCTACGCCTGGGGTTTTGCCGAGCTCGAAATCGACCAGGCCGCGCTCACGCTGGGCAAGCTGGCGCTGGTGCGCGCGGTCGGCATGTTCGGCGACGGCACGGTGTTCGACATGCCGGCGGTCGATCCGCTGCCCGAGCCCATCGACATTCCGCCGGCCATGCGCGACGAAGCGGTGGTGCTCGCGCTGCCCCTGCGCCGCGCGGGCGCCCGCGAGGCCGATGCCGAAGACTATGAAGAGCTGGTGCGCCACCGGGTGCTCGAATCGGAAGTGCCCGATTCCAACACCGCCGGCGAGCGCACCGCCATGCTGCAGTTGGGCCAGCTGCACACGCGCCTGATGCGTGCCAGCGAAGCCACCGACGCCTGGACCACGCTGGGCGTGGCCCGCGTGGTGGAGCGCCGCGTCGACAACCAGGTGCAGCTGGAGCGCGGCATGCTGCCGCCCCTGCTCGACGTGGCCGGCCATGCGGTGATCCGCGCCTGGCTCGACGAACTGCTGGGCCTCCTGCGCCAGCGCGGCGAGGCACTGGCCGGACGCATGACCCAGGGCGGCACCGGCGGCGTGGCCGAGATCGCCGACTTCATGCTGCTGCAGGCGGTGAACCGCAACGAGGCCATCTTTGCGCACCTGGCGAAAAGCGCCATGCTGCACCCGCAGCACTTCTTCGAACATGCGCTGGGGCTGGCGGGCGACCTGTCGAGCTTTCGCGATTCGCGCCGCGTGGCGCGCTTCGGCCCCTACATCCATGACGACCTGGCCCTGAGCTTCAGGCCGGTGATGGACGACCTGCGCCGCAGCCTGTCGATGGTGTTCGAGCAGTCGGCCATCCGCATCGAGCTGCACGACCGCAAGCACGGCGTGCGCGTGGCGGTGGTGACCGACGTGGAGCTGCAGCGCAAGGCCACCTTCGTGCTCGCGGTGAACGCCAACATGCCGAGCGAGGCGTTGCGCGCGCGCTTTCCCACGCAGGTCAAGATCGGCCCGGTCGAGCGCATCCGCGACCTGGTCAACCTGGCGCTGCCGGGCGTCACGCTCACGCCGATGCCGGTGGCGCCGCGGCAGATTCCGTTTCACACGGGCGCGAACTACTTCGAACTCGAAACGCGCAACAGCGACCTGTGGCGCCAGCTCGAGCAATCGGGCGGCATCGCGATGCATATCGCGGGCGACTTCCCCGGCCTGGACCTCGCCTTCTGGGCCATTCGTTCCTAGCCGCATTGGCTGACGGAAACGGAACACCATCATGAGCACACCCCCCGATCCCTTTGCCGCCTTCGAGTCGGAGCGCACGGTCATCAAGCCCAAGCCGCGCACGCCGGCCGGCACGCCGCCGGCTGCGGCGCCCGCGCCTTTCTTCGGCGGCGCCGATCCCACGCCGCCGGCCGATGTCGGCGAGATCGGGCTGATCAATCCGCTGGTGTCGGCCGCGGGCAAGCTTCTGGTCCTCATCGCCAAGCTGCGTACCCTGGCGCAGCCGCCCAATGTGCCGGCGCTGCGCGCCTCCACCGCCGAGGCGGTGAACCAGTTCGACGCCGCCGCGCGCCGCGCGGGCGTGAGCAACGAACAGGTGCTGGCCGCACGCTACGTGCTGTGCACCGCGCTCGACGAAGCCGTGGCCAACACGCCCTGGGGCGTGCAGGCCGGCTGGAACAAGCAGAGCCTGCTGGTGCAGTTCCACAACGAGACCTGGGGCGGCGAAAAGGTGTTCCAGCTGCTGGCCAAGCTCGCGCAGGATGTGCCCACGCACCGCCAGTTGCTGGAGCTGATCTACAGCGTGCTCGCGCTCGGCTTCGAAGGCCGCTACCGCGTGGTCGACAACGGCCGCGCGCAGCTCGACTCGGTGCGCCAGCGCCTGGCCGACCTGATCGCCAAGGACCGACCGCAGCTGGAGCCCGAGCTCTCGCCGCACTGGCGCGGGCAGGGCGCGGGCACGGTGCGGCTGCGCGAATCGCTGCCGCTGTGGGTGTTCGCGGCGGGCTTCGCCTTCCTGCTCGCGCTCGCGTGGGTGGGCATGCGGCTCATGCTGAACAACCGCTCCGACACCACCTACGCGGCCGTCTCGGGCCTGCGCGTGCCCAACATCCAGATCGCGCCGCCCGCGCCGCCGGCCAAGTCGCCGCGGCTCGCGCGCTTTCTTGAACCCGAGGTCAAGCAGGGCCTGGTCACCGTGACCGACGAAGCCGACCGCAGCGTGGTGCGCCTGCGCGGCGATTCCTTCTTCGGCTCCGGCAGCGCCGAGCCCATGGCGCAGTCGCTGCCGGTGCTGCGCCGCATCGGCCAGGCGCTGGCCGAGGTGAAGGGCGAGGTGCTGATCACCGGCCACTCGGACAACCAGCCGATCCGCTCGCTGCGCTATCCCTCCAACTGGCATCTTTCGGCCGCGCGTGCCGATGCGGTGAAGGGCGCCCTCACCACGCTGGTCGAGCCGGCGCGCATGCGCTCGGACGGCAAGGCCGACGCCGAGCCGGTGGCGGCCAACGACACGCCGGCCAACCGCGCGCGCAACCGCCGCGTCGACATCGTGCTGCTGACCGAGCCCGAGCGCATCGCTTCCGCAGCACCTGCCGCCACGGCCCCGGCCGCGCCGGCTCCAGGAGCGACGAAATGATCAAGAAAATCTTCGGCTTCCTGTTCAGCCCGCTGCTGCTGACGCTGCTCGCACTCGTCGTCGTCGCGCTGCTGATCTGGTGGATCGGCCCGCTGGTGAAGATCGGCGCGCTCGCGCCGCTCGAAAGCGAAATGGTGCGCGCCATCGTCATCGGCGTGATCGTGCTCCTCGTGGTGCTGCGCGTGCTGTACCGCCGCTGGCGCGCGCGCCGTGCGAGCCAGCACCTGACCGACGGCCTCATGAAGGCGCCTTCGGTCAAGACCGATGCACCGGTCAACGGCGAACAGAAAATCCTCGACACGCGCTTCAGCGAAGCCGTCGCCACCCTGAAGCAGATGCGCCTGCACGCCGCCGGCAAGAAGCCGGGCTGGCGCGACTGGATGTCGATCTCGGGCGGCAGCTATCTGTACGACCTGCCGTGGTACGTGTTCATCGGCGCACCGGGCGCCGGCAAGACCACCGCACTCGTGAACTCGGGCCTGAGCTTTCCCCTGGCCGAGAAGTTCGGCCCCGGCGCGATCCGCGGCGTGGGCGGCACGCGCAACTGCGACTGGTGGTTCACCGACGAGGCCGTGCTCATCGACACCGCCGGCCGCTACACCACGCAGGACAGCCACCAGACCGAGGACAAGAACGCGTGGGAAGGCTTCCTCGGCCTGCTCAAGAAGGCGCGCCCGCGCCGTCCGCTGAACGGCGTGTTCCTCACGGTGAGCGTGGCCGACCTGCTGAGCCAGGGCCCCGAGCAGCGCACGCAGCTGGCCGCGTCGATCCGCGCGCGCCTGCTCGAACTCGACAGCAAGCTCACCACGCGCCTGCCGGTGTACGTGCTCGTCACCAAGAGCGACCTGCTCTACGGCTTCACCGACTACTTCGACGACCTGGGCAAGGAACAGCGCGCGCAGGTCTTCGGCTTCACGCTGCCGGCCGACGAGAACGTGCAGCTGGAAGAAAAGGGCCTCTCCACCGCCTTCCACCGCGAGTTCGCGCTGCTGCACAACCGCGTGAACGACGGCCTGATTCCGCGCATGCAGCGCGAGACCGACGGCGCGCGCCGCGCGGCGATCTTCGGGTTCCCGGCGCAGTTCGGCTCCATCGGCTCGCTGCTGTCGGACCTGCTCGACCAGGTGTTCACCGGCTCGCGCTTTGCGCAGCCGCCGTGGGTGCGCGGCGTGTACTTCACCAGCGGCACGCAGGAGGGCAGCCCCATCGACCGCGTGATGGGCAGCCTTGCACGCAGCTTCGGCATCGAGCGCGCGATGCTCGCGCCGCAGAAGAGCAGCGGCCGCAGCTACTTCCTGACCTCGCTGCTGCGCGACGTGGTGTTCCCCGAGCAGCGCCTGGCCGGCGCCGACGTGAAGCTGGAGCGCCGCCGCCACACGCTGCGCATGGCGGGCGTGGCCGCGATGACGCTGGTCACCGTCGGTCTGCTGGCCGGCTGGGGCTACAGCACCTGGCGCAACCTGAACTACCTGAAGTCGGTCGAGGCCCGTGCCGAGCCCGCGCAGAAGATGCTGGCGACCCTGCCGGTGCAGATGCAGAACCTGGTCGAAGTCGCGCCCGTGATGCAGGGCCTGCGCGACATCTGGAAGACCCCCGAGAACCGCCAGGGCGACGAGCCGCTCAGCATGACGCTGGGCCTCTACCAGGGCGACAAGCTCGACGCCGCCGCCATGCTCACGCACCAGCGCGCGCTCAACGACGTGTTCCTGCCGCAGATCGCCAAGCGCATCGAAGACCAGCTGCGCACCGCGCAGAGGGACAACCTGGAGTACACCTACGAGGCGCTCAAGAGCTACTTGATGCTCTACCAGCCCGAGCACTTCGATCCCGAGGCGCTGAAGGCCTGGATCACGCTCGACTGGGCGCGCAGCCTGGACCGCGGCATTCCCGAAGACCAGCGCCAGGCGCTCGAAGCGCAGCTGGACGTGCTCATCGCCCAGGGGCCGCCGCGCTCGCCGCTCAAGATGGACGAGAACCTGGTGCGCAGCGTGCGCGCCGTGCTCGCGAGCTATCCGCTGGAGCAGCGCGTGTTCAGCCGCCTGAAGCGCCAGCGCGCGACCAAGGACATTCCCGGCTTCAGCGTGGCCACCGCGGCCGGCCCCTCGGCGCCCCTGGTGTTCGAGCGCATCAGCGGCAAGCCGCTGACCGAAGGCGTGCCGGGCATGTTCACCTATGACGGCTATCACAAGCGTTTCCAGAACGAAGTCACCGTGCTCACCGGCCTCCTGGCCGCCGAAGACCCGTGGGTGCTCGGCCAGGACAAGGGCGCCGCCGACCGCCTGCGCGACGTGGCCGCGCTGGGCGCGCTGACCGACCGCGTGCGCCGCCTCTACCTGGCCGAGTACGTCAAGCAGTGGGAAGCGCTGCTCGCCGACGTGCGCCTGATCCGCGCCAACGGCCTGGACAAGAACATCGAGTCCGCGCGCATCCTCTCGGGCGTGAGTTCGCCGCTGGCCAACTTCCTGCGCGCCGTGGTGAAAGAGACCACGCTGATCCCCGCCGACCAGCCCAAGGACGTGGTGAGCAAGGCCACCGCCACCGTCGCGAACACGCGCAAGGGCCTGGAAGACCTGTTCGGCGGCGACCCCAACAAGCCGGTGGCCAGCGGCAAGCGCATCGAGAGCATCGTGGACGACCGCTTCGAGCCGCTGCGCCGCCTGGTCACGCCCGCCGCGCCCGGCCAGCCCGCGCCGCTGGACGATGCGCTCAAGCTCTTCAACGAGGTGTACGTGTACCTCAACGCGGTGGACACGGCCGTCAAGGGCCGCACCTCGCCGCCGCCCGGCGACGTGGCCGGCAAGCTCAAGGCCGACGCCGGCCGCCTGCCCGAACCGGTGCGCTCGATGGTCGAGAACCTGAGTCAGACCGGCGCCACCCAGGCCCAGGCGGCCGAGCGCGGCAACCTGAGCCAGGACCTGCGCCCCGTGGCCGAGTTCTGTGCGCGCGCCATCGCCGGCCGCTATCCGTTCTCGCCCACCAGCAAGCGCGACGTGCTGCCCGAGGACTTCGGCCAGATGTTCGGTGCCGGCGGCCTGATGGACGACTTCTTCCAGAAGCGGCTGGCCGCGCTGGTGGACACCAGCACGCGCCCGTGGCGCTACAAGCCCGTGGCCGAGCGCGGCGCCATCACCACGCAGGCGCTGGCGCAGTTCGAGCGCGCCGCACGCATCAAGGACATCTTCTTCCGCGCCGGCGGCCGGGGCCCGTCGATGCGGCTGGACTTCAAGCCGGTGGAGATGGATGCGGGCATCACCCAGTTCATCCTGGACGTCGATGGGCAGCTCGTGAAGTACGCGCACGGCCCGGTGGTGCCGATGGCGGTGCAATGGCCCGGCCCCAAGGGCAGCAACCAGGTGCGCATCCAGGTGAGCCCGCCGTCGACCACCGGCAGTTCGGGCTCCGCGGTCGATGGGCCGTGGGCGCTGTTCCGCGCGCTCGACGACGGCCAGCTCGAAGCCGGCGATGCGCCCGAGAAATTTTTTATCACCTTCCAGGTCGGGGCGCGCAAGACGCGCTTCGAAGTGACGACCAACAGCGTGCAGCATCCGATCCGCTTGCGCGAGCTGCGGGAGTTTTCTTGTCCGGAGGGGTTGTGAGCTTGGCCTCTTCTTCTGCTTCTTCTTCTTCCATCTTCGCCTCGGCCGAATTGCCAGGATGGTTCGGCAAGTTGCCGGGGATGGGGGACTTTGCGCATCGGCGGCTGCCGGAGTCGTTTCGCTCGGTGTGGGACCAGTGGTTGCAGCGGGGTCTTGCGCGGCTGCGGGATCGGCATGCGGACTGGACGTCCTATTACCTCGAAGCGCCGATCTGGTGTTTTGCGCTCGGGCCTCAGGTGGCGGGGGAGCGGGCGTGGATCGGGGTGTTGATGCCTTCGGTGGATGGGGTGGGGCGGTACTTTCCGTTCACGCTGGCCGTGGAGCTCGATGAAGGTGCAGGGGAGTCGCTTCAGGGCGAGGCGCTGGTTGCGGCGCTGCACTGGTGGGCGTTGGCGACGCAGGCTGCGCTGGAAGGGCTGGATGGCGATCTGGATGCCTTGAGGTTCGATGCTGTGTTGGGGAGGCTTTTTGTTGTTGCCGCCGCAGGCGCGGGGGTGTCCGGTGTTCAGTCGCTTGCCCTGCCGGGGGCTGGTGCTTCTTTTTGGATGGGGGATCCTGCCGTTGAAGGTGGGGTTCGGATGGTTTCTACCGGGCTGCCTCGCGACTTGCAGTTCGAGGCTTTGTTTCTCGGGGGTGGGGAATGAAGGTCTGGGTTTCTTTTGTTTCCCGAGGTCGGGTCTCGCCCCGACAGGCGACCTACTTTTCTTTGCTTCGCCAAAGAAACGTAGGCAAAAGAAAGGCGACCCTGCTGTGTGTGTCCCTCCGCTGCGCTACGGGCAACCTGCGGTGCTCGCGGTTCGCGGGGTCTCGCAGAACTCGCTTCGC